>NZ_CANLTC010000003.1 GCF_947493865.1 uncultured Halomonas sp. | reverse complement strand
CGAGGCCATGAAGCAGTGGCAGCAAGAGCGCCCCGATTTATTTTGGAAACGTGTAATTAATCACACGGGCCCCGACACCTATGATTAATCACCATGACTAAAAAGCAGCCCACCAGGGGCTGCTTTTTTAATAAAAATAATTTTTATCTACGAAGCCTTGTTCATAAACTCACGAAAATCCCTTGAATCACTCTCTAAAAACGCTCTTACTTCATTGATTTCGCCTTCGCTAGGTGCCTGGATTTTCGTTCCCTGCTTCGTACATATCATCCCCGGCTCTTTATCCGTCACATTTTCCTTTGTAGAGATAAATTTTATCTTTTCTTCAAATATTTTACCCATAGGGTCTTTTTGTTCATCAAATATATCGGCGTACTTTAATACGATTAATTGCCCAGCATAGAAATAATCTTGCAAAGCACCCATAAGATAATCGTAATGGTATATCTTCATTTCGAGAGAATGCTTGACAGCCTGCGGCCAAGTCGTTTCATTCGCCTTGAGCAGTTTATCGTAACACTCAATGTAATATGAAAGACTTGCTTCCGCCGGCTCCCGTGTAGTGACGATTATCTTGAAGTCGTCAAACAACTTGGCAAGATCGCCCACCCGCTCAAGTTTCTCCACCCACGTCACCCCGTGACTGGACACAGTGAACATCTCTTCCGACAAGGCCAGCCTTTCGGAAGGGTCCTTTACTTCCTGCCTGATGGCGCGTGCCGCGTCTTCATAAGTTATTCCACCGATTGAGTAACTCTGGAATACCTTATATATATTCGAATTGGCAGTATCTCGAGGTTGCTCTACCCCCAGATATCGAGTGTTTTTCAAGTTTGGGAAAAAATGCTTCTGTAGCGCCGTCGTCCCAGTCTTGGGCAGCCCGACGTGAATATAGATCATGTTTTTCTTACCTTGATTTATCGAAATGTGTTGATGGTATCGATGATAGAGGTCTGCTGCTCGTCAGCAAGGCCGGGATAGAGCGGAATACTGACGATTTCATTGGCTAAGCGCTCACAAATCGGGTAATGCGCCTCTAACTCTCGGTAGGCCAACTGTTTGTGGGGTGGCAGCGGATAATGCACCATGGTGCCGATTCCCGACTCTTGCAAATGATCGATGAAAGCCTCGCGCCGAGAACAACGAACTACGAAAAGATGAAATACATGAGCATGCATATCACTCACTAACGGCAGATCAATCAGGCGATTATCGATGCTCGAGAGATAAATGCTAGCGAGGCGCTGACGCTGTGCTATCTCCACATCGAGATTGTGTAATTTGACTCGCAGAAACGCCGCCTGCATTTCATCAAGACGACTGTTTATACCCTTGACGGTATGGTTGTATTTTCTTTGGCTACCATAATTCCCAAGCGTCCGAACCATGCAAGCCAGCTCATCATCTTGGGTGGTAACCGCCCCGGCATCCCCCAGAGCACCAAGATTTTTGCCAGGGTAGAAGCTGAAACCCGCCGCATCTCCCCAGCTGCCGGCCTTGCGGCCTTGCCTACTGGCTCCATGGGCCTGAGCAGCATCTTCCAATACCAACAAGCCGTGACGCTCGGCAATATCCATGAGAGCGGGCATATCTGCCAGTTGACCATACAGGTGAACTGCCAGGATCACCTTGGTTCGTGGGGTAATCGCAGCTTCGACTTTATAAGGACAAAGGTTGTGAGTTTTTTCGTCAGGTTCCACCAATACGGGCACTAGGCTGTTTTCACTAATGGCAAGGATACTGGCAATAAAGGTATTGGCCGGCACGATAATTTCATCGCCGTCTTTCAGCCGGCCTTGCTCTTTCCAGGCACGTAGAACGAGAGTGAGCGCATCAAGCCCATTGGCAACACCAACACAGTGGTTAGTATTACTGTACGCGGCGAATTCCTGTTCGAAAGAACTGACTTCCTCGCCTTGAATGTACCAGCCGGAATCAATGACGCGTGTAGCGGCTTCTAGCAACTCGGATCGATATTGAGAATTGGTAATTTTAAGATCAAGAAAAGGAATCATTATTATAGATACCTGACCACTCTTGCAGGGTTACCATACACTACCGCATGAGCAGGAACATCCTTCGTAACAACAGCTCCTGCCCCGACCATGGCTGATTCGCCTATTACAATACCGGGCAATATAGTTGCATTGGCACCAATACTTGCATGACGCGATACTCTTATACCTAGAAATCTTTCCGGATATACTTTGGAGCGTGGATTTTTATCATTGGTAAAAGTTGCATTTGGCCCAATAAAAACATCGTCCCCGATGCGGGTACCCGACCACAGGAAGACCCCAGACTTCACGGTTACTCTATTCCCTATCACCACATCACCTTCGATCAGAGTATGTGCACATATGTTACAGTCTTCACCAATTTCGGCACCCTCTAAAACCACGGCAAACTGCCATACGCGAGTGCCCTTACCCAGGGTGCACGTCCTGACATCAGCTAGCGGATGAACATAGCTCATAATGGATGCCTTTCAAGAACACGTTGTAGTCGCGAATATAATCCGCTTCGTCGTAGTGTTCACTTGCCAGCAGCAATAAAACACAGTCGGGGCTGAAGTCATGCATTTCTCGCCACAGCATTTCCGAGATATACAGCCCTTTGGTGGGGCTATCTAACCAAGCGTCTTCTCGAGTAATGCCATTATCCAGCACCATGCGGCATTTCCCGGTGACACAGACAGCTACTTGCTTGAGAGCCTTATGAGCATGAAACCCTCTTGCCACTCCAGTCTGCGTGCCGAAAATGTAATATACGCGCCGAACATCAAATGGAACCGTCTGATTACCCTCCAGCGCCACCAGAGAGCCACGGTCATCACCCAAGGGCGGAAAATCGATCCACTGAAACAGGCTCATAGCGCCTCCTGCGTCAATACGCTCAGATACCGCCCATAGCCGTTCTTGCCCGAATCTTCACCTGCTACTGCATGTGTCTCGGTACTCAACCAGCCAGTGCGCCAGGTAATACCGTTTTTGACGAAGGAATAGCGCGGAAAGTCGATATAGGCAGTTGAAAGCCTGTGGTTTACGGCACAATCCAGCCTGTCAAAACGCACATTTTTACCAACCGCATATTCAATTGGCGCAGCAGCGGGAAAACCTGCTTCGACTTTTATTGACGCCCTCATCACAGCCATCCTGGTCAATCTATGGGATCAACGCGAATCATCACCCAATGACTGCAGGCGCATAGGCTCGATAAGACTTCAAAACTGCGCGCTAATCCAAAAACGGGGGCTTTATTACAAAGTAAATTTAGTTACGCAAGAGGCTTTATCGTTTAAACGAGCTGCCTTATTGGGGCAATTTAAATCTTTTCGCACATTAGCCGATAAAACTTCAAAGATACATTTATACACACATAAACACATACCCGATAGGCAGGAAACCCAATGAGTCAATCAACCGTCTCGAAAACTAAACCAGACAGTGCGTTTCGAGAAACCCTCGACCAGGCATTGAAAACCTTGATAGAGCAGGACCGCTTCCTCTTGAAGACCCACGCCAACGAGCGTGCGATTTCATTTCGTCTGGCCATGCATCTTCAAACGCTGCTGCCCGAGTGGAACGTGGACTGTGAATACAACTGCTGGGAAACGCCCTGCCATTACATGAAGCATGTCGTTACTGGCACCACCTCAGCGGCAACCGAGGCGCGCACCATCTTTCCGGATATCGTCATTCATCGGCGAGGCACCTCGGAGAATCTTGCGGCCATCGAGATCGCAAAAAGCACCAACCGCTTCAGCACTCATCAAGACATCAAGAAGCTGAAAGCCTACAAGAAGCAGCTGGGCTATCAGCATGCCTTGCTGTTGAGTATCGGAGTCGATGACGACATCGATAACAGTCAGGTCGAGGTCATCACCTGACTCTCTACCCACTGAGCGCTTTGGAATTCGATATGACACCTTCCATCTACGATCTCAATTTTGTTGCGCATACATCGTCTATCAGCGAACTGCCATCACGGCAGCGCCTTGAAAAAGCACTGGCGCTGCTTCCCTCCCCCAATGGGCAAGCGTCATCAATTCCGACTATCGGCAGCAGCGTCGATTCGATCAGTCTTGAAGAACTGCTGGAACCGGTGCAAAGGGTCAACGATGTGATGCGCAGCTATGGCATCGAGTTCGATCTACAGCGCCAGGAAGGTCGAGTGGTGACCCGCATCGTCGATCGCGCGAGTGGCGATGTGATTCGCCAGATTCCCAGCGAAGAGGTACTGCGTATCGCCGACTCACTCGATCAATTGCAGGGCCGCCTGTTCAAACACGAAGTTTAACATTCTCGCCGCCACATTAGACTATCGAAATGCAGCTTAAGGTTCGCAGGATAACTGCCGATAACAGCGGATAACACGGCGTATCCAGTGCTATCGGTATCGCCCCATACACGTCTCGAGGACCGAACAGAACAATGAACCATTTCGTCAGTTGCTCCTTGCCACAGCAACCACCGAGCGTTGAGGATTCAGGGCGTCTGGAGTCGTTGGAATCGACACGCCTGATGGATACCCCTTCAGAGCGGCGCTACGATGTGCTGACACGTCTCGCTTGCCGGCTCTTCAAGGTGCCTATCGCATTGATAAGCCTGGTTGATGACAAGCGCCAATGGTTCAAATCCGCGCAGGGCATCACTGTGCGCGAAACGCCGGTGGAGCATGCTTTTTGCGCTCGTGTCGTCGGCGAGAACAAGCCTGTCATCGTTGAGGATGCAAGCCTGGACCCCCGCTTTCAGAACAGCCCCTTGGTGACCGGAGCACCTCATATCCGCTTTTATGCCGGGGTGCCGATCTATGGCCTCGGTGATAGCCCCTTGGGAACACTTTGCATCATCGATCCTGTACCTCGCAAAATCAGCTCAGAGGAACTGGAAACACTTCAGCACCTTGCGGATCTTGTCAATTTCGCAATTGCCGACGGGCGTCAATCCGTCACTTCCAGCGAGTTGCCCGCGGATGAAGTCGGCGTGGAAACCATCGTCGGGACGCTTATCGCCCGTGCAGAACAGCGCTACCGAGCCGGTACACCACCAAAGCTCATTCTGCTCGAGTTACTCGATGATTTCCTGCATCTGAGCAAGAGCCAATACGGTTTGGTCGGTGAGGTTGCGAAGGAAGACGGCGCCCTGGTACTCGATGTGATCGGCATATCCCTGGGGGATATGAGCGACAAGATGCATGCCTTTTTCACTCATGGTGGGCGCCGTTTGAATCTCGATCGCATGAATGCCCTGATTGGCGGTCGCTTTCAGCTTCCTGAAATCCAGGTATTCTGCGAGACCGATTTTGCCGCCATTTCACCGAGTTCTCTCCCGGAAAATCATCCGCCTCTGCACAACGCATTGATGGTGCCCTTCGTGGTAGGTCAACAGAACGTCGGGCTGATGCTGGTGGCCAATCGCGAGGGGGGCTTCAGTCTAGCCCGGGCACAACGCCTGCTGAAGCCGCTGATGGATATTGGTAGCCGTCTGCTCGAATCGATGCAAGAGGAGCGAAAGCAAACGGCTCTTTACGCGACCCTGGAAGAATTTCGCGCCACACTGGACGCCACCCTGGATCTGATTCTCATCTTCGAAGAGAAATCTCAGCGTTTTACCTACTGCAACCAGGGGGGTATGGATCAGCTTGGTTACGACAATGATGAAATCAAGATGCTATCCCCCGCTCATCTGATCGACTGCTTCAGTGACACGGCATCGCCGGATCAGCTCGCAATGTTGAAAAGAGACGATCAATCGGTACGCCTGAATACTCATCTGCGTTGTCGTAATGGCGACCGTTTTCCGGTACAGGCGACCATACAGCGAATAAGACACGAGAACTCGGGTCGTTATAACTATGTCATCGTCGCCAGAGATTTGCGTGAGTCGCTTGAAGCCCAGCGCGAGATCGAATGGATCACCCACCACGATGCCTTGACCCGGCAACTCAATCGTGAGGGATTCCTGCAGACACTGGCGAAAAACATTCCCTTGCGTCGCGCGGCAGCCCGCCGGCAGGCAGTGCTGGTGTGTGGCGTCGACCGCTTCAAGCGGATCAACGATGCTCACGGCACGGCAATGGCGGATGACGTGCTGCGCGAGCTATCCGCTGTTTTCGCTGCGGCGCTGGACGACCACCCCGATGCCCTATTAGGGCGTCTGGGAGGCGATGAATTTGCCATAGGGGTCAATCTGATCGACGACAAGCACGCGCTGGAGCTGGCGGATCGCTTGCGTCAACAGGTGGAGCAGCATCGCTTTTCAACAATCGGCGAGTTGCAGTTGACCATCAGTATCGGCCTTGCCACCACGACTGGCGGCTACATCAAACCCGAGGAACTGCTGCGCCGTGCCAATGCCGCCCAGGTACAGGCCAAGCTGCAGGGGCGCAATCGGACACGGCAATACATGAGGGGCATGCTCAAGCAAGCCAGCCATTATCAGAACATAGAACAGCGGCTCTCCGGCGCCTTTGCCCGAGATGACTTATACCTGCTGTTTCAGCCCCAATGGCACCTGTCGGATCTCTCCCGTCCGGTGGGCGCGGAAGTTCTCTTGCGATGGAATGATGAAAAGCTTGGCATCGTCGGCCCGGATGTCTTCATTCCTATCCTCGAGGAAAACGGGATGATGATCGAGGTGGGAAAATGGATCATCGAGCAAGCGCTGGACGACTTCATCGCGGTTCGGGATCAGCTTCCCGCCGACTTTTTCATCAGCGTCAACGTCAGCGCTATTCAGTTGATGGACGACGACCATCTGGCGGCCAATGTACTGGATGCGCTTCACCAACGCGGGTTGCCCACGAATTCTCTGGAACTCGAGATTACGGAAACCGCCCTTATTCAGTCGCCGGAATGGATTGGTCAGCAGTTGGCATGCTTGTACGATCATGGCGTGCGGATTGCGCTTGATGATTTCGGTACCGGCTTCTCGTCGCTATCGCATCTAAAGCAATTCCCTTTCGATACCATCAAGATCGACAAGTCCTTCATCGCCGGCCTGCCTCACTCCAGAGAGGACAGTGCCATCGTCGAATCGCTTCTGACGCTTTGCGCCGGATTCGGGCGGGAAGTCTGCTCCGAAGGCATCGAAACCCAGGAACAACTGGACTTTCTTCACCAGCACGGCTGCAACCGGGTTCAAGGCTATTTACTGGGCAGACCTGAGCCGGCGCTGTTGATCCAGTCCAGTCAGAAATAGGCTGCCATCAGGAGCCTGCCTGGGTGCATAAAGAACGATGGCCACGATAGCGAACGTTACCCGTTGCGCTATCGTGGCCATATTACCTCTTTCTTGCCCGCGGTAGCGCCCAGGAGGCGGCCGCGGGTTTTCCCCTGCTGAACCTGGCTAGACCTGCATGTTCATGATGTCCTTGTAGGCGGTCACCAGGCGATTGCGCACCTGCACCCCCATCTGGAAGCCAACGCTGGCTTTTTGCATGTCCACCATCACATCGTTCAACGACACGCCGGGAGCGCCCGCTTGAAAGGCGTTGAGCTTGGCGTTGGCGGTCTGTTGCAGCCGGTTGATACGTTGTATCGACGACTGCAGCTCACCGGCGAAACCGCCCTGTCCTACCATGGTGGATAGCTGCTGACCCTTGGCGGCCTGGCCGCTGGCCTGGGTCGCCAGACTCTGCATCTGACTCAGTGCTGCCTGAATGGCGGGTGCACTCATGACGAACTCCTGCACGCATTGATAATGGATTGATAGTGATGGCAAGCCTATCAACCCCTTCGTCTTATTCATGCATGCAAATGAACTAACAAACGCGTCCTTTTCCTGCCTTTAGCCTTGCCATCGTTGCGGATAATGTCCTCCATCACCCGACCGTTCGGATCAGGCATTCGGGCCTGGTCGGAACGACGAATCGAGACGGATGCTGGAGCCGGACATCATCATGTTATCTGGACCGACCCACGGCTATCGGGCCGACACAAACAACATTGCCTTTACAGGCACTATCTTTAACGCCGGGAGGCGAGCATGAGTGACGCCGCTTCGGCCAATCAAACGACTCAGAATGCCAAGGCATCATCGGCAGCAAACATGTTGACCAAGCTACGCAGTAGCCCGCTGGTCCCCTTGCTGATCGCCGGCGCCGCCGCGGTCGCCATCGTGGCGGCCATGCTGCTCTGGGCCAGCACACCGGATTACCGCGTGCTGTACAGCAATCTCAGCGATGCCGATGGCGGACGCATCATCAATGAGCTTGACACACGAGGGGTCCCCTATCGTTTCAATGATGGCGGCGGTGCCCTGCTGGTGCCCGGCGATCAGGTGCATACGCTGCGTCTGCAACTGGCGGAGCAAGGCCTGCCTCAGGGTGGCAATGTCGGCTTCGAGCTGATGGACACCCAGGCCTTCGGGGTAAGCCAGTTCACGGAACAACTCAACTACCAGCGCGGCCTTGAAGGCGAGCTCATTCGCTCGATTGAAGCATTGGGGCCAGTCGCTTCGGCACGCATTCACCTGGCCATGGCCAAGTCATCGGTCTTCGTCCGTGAGCGGGAGCCCGCCAAGGCATCCGTGGTATTGACACTACAACCCGGACGCGTACTGGGCGACGGCCAGATCAATGCCATCGTGCACATGGTCGCCGGTAGCGTACCGGAACTTGCCTCGGAAGCGGTCACCGTGGTGGATCAGAACGGTCGCCTACTCTCTCGCAGCGGCAGCAGCCTGGGAGATCTCGACGGTACGCAACTTAGCTACATTCAGGAAGTCGAGCGCTCCTATCAGCAGCGCATCGAACGCATCCTCTCCCCTATTCTTGGCCCGGACAATGTGCGCGCCCAGGTTGCGGCCCAGATCGATTTCTCCACACGGGAACAGACCGCAGAGCGCTATGGCCCCAATCAGCCGCCCAACGAAGCAGCGGTACGCAGTCGCCAGACCAGCGAATCCTTCACCGGTGGCGACGATCTGAGTCGCGGCATTCCCGGCGCTCTAACCAATACGCCTCCCGGCACCGTGGCTTCCCCTATCGACCAGGGTGCTGAAACCGCCGCGAATGAAGACGAAGAAGGCAATGTCGACCAGACCAACGAGAAGAAGCCGCCAAGCCGTCTGGATCGGGATGACGTGGTCAACTACGAAGTGGATCGCAGCGTCGAGCACGTGCAGTACCGTCGCGGTAGCGTTCAGCGTCTATCGGTAGCGGTCGTGATCAATTATCGGGATGGTCTCGATGAGGAAGGCCTGGCGATTCGCGAGCCCTTGAGCGATAACGAGCTGGCCCAGATCGAGCGACTGGTACGCCAGGCCATGGGCTTCTCCGAGGCGCGAGGCGATGCCATCGAAGTGGTCAACTCAAGTTTTGCCCAGCGTGATGACGCCATTGAGCCTCTACCTTGGTGGCAAACCGCCCAGGCCATCGATCTGGCACTGACTCTGGGTCGCTATCTGCTCGTCGCCCTGGCCGCTCTGTTCCTCTGGTTCATGGTGCTACGCCCCTTGATCAAGCGCCACAGCCAGCCCTTGCCGGCAGCGGCACCCAGCGCGCCGAACATGGCTGCAGCCTTGTCACCGAATAATCGCGATGACGGCGACTACGAAGACGATACACCACCGCAGCCACGCCGCCGCCGCCGTGGAGCCTCGTCTTACGAACAGGATCTCAAGGCAGCGCGGGAGATGGCCCTTGAGGATCCGAAGCTGGTCGCGATCATCGTCAAGAGTTGGATGAACAAAAATGACTAAAACCACGATGAGCGGTATGCGCCGCAGTGCCATTCTGCTGCTGTCCCTGGATGAGGACAGCGCCGCCGAGATATTCAAGCTTCTCCCCGCTCAGGATATCGAAGAGCTGGGCAAGGAGATGTCTAATCTCGACCAGATCTCCCATGACGAGATGCGCAAGGTACTCGAAGAATTCCATGATGAAGCCGAGCAGTTCGCCGCGCTCAACCTGCATTCCAGCGAACACCTGCGCTCGGTATTGACCAAGGCGCTGGGCAGTGAACGCGCCACGAGTTTGATCGAGGACATTCTCGAGGCCAGAGGCGCCAGTTCGGGTATCGACTCGCTCAATCTGATGGAAGCCTCCATGGTGGCGGAGATGATCCGCGACGAGCATCCACAGATCATCGCCACCATCCTGGTGCATCTCGAACGCCATCAGGCGGCGGCCATTCTGGAGCTGTTCAATGACAAGCAGCGCAACGATGTGGTCTTGCGTATCGCGACCTTCAGCGGCGTGCAGCCCGCTGCCTTGCAGGAATTGACGGAAGTGCTCGGTGGCATGCTCGACGGCCAGAACCTCAAGCGCAGCAAGATGGGTGGCGTGAGAACCGCGGCGGAAATCCTCAACCTGATGAGCTCGGCTCAGGAAGAGGCCATCATCGAAAACGTGCGTGCTCACAGTGAAGATCTGGCACAGAAGATCATCGATGAGATGTTCCTGTTCGAGAACATCGTCGATATCGACAATCGCGGCATTCAGCTCATCCTCAAGGAGATCGACAACAACTCTCTGGTGGTGGCACTCAAGGGCGCGCCCAACGAATTGCTCGAGAAGTTCACCTCCAACATGTCGCAGCGCGCGGCGCAACTGCTCACGGAAGATCTCGAAGCTCGCGGCCCGATTCGCATGTCTCAGGTCGAGAACGAGCAGAAGGCCATCTTGCTGGTGGTGCGACGCCTGGCAGAAAGCGGCGAGATCGTGCTAGGCGGCGGGGACGACAGCTATGTCTAAGCACTCCGCCACCCTCACGCGGGACAACGACGAGTGGCGTCGCTGGCAGATGGAAGAGCTCCATACGGCACAGCAGGACACAACCTCTCAAGAGTATTCTCGTCAGAATGCGATTCGCCAGCAGGCCCTGCGGCGTAGCGCCGAACTCGACGCAGAACGCCAGAATGCGCGCAAGGAAGCATTCGATGCTGCCTATGCGGAAGGCTTGGAGCAAGGCAAACAAGATGGCTTCGAGCAAGGGCTCGAAGAAGGCCGCCAGTCCGGTGAGCAGGAACTGCAACGCCAGATCGAACAGACCCTGGCACCCCTGCTCTCCCTGGCGCAACAGTTTCAAGACGCCCTTTCGAGCCTCGATGACGAGATCGCCGAGCGCCTGGCGGATCTCGCCTTGACCACCGGGCGTCAGCTTGCCGGCGAAGCACTGGAAGAAAAGCCGGAACAGATACTTGCCATCGTGCGGGAACTTCTGCACGTGGAACCGGCGCTTTCTGGTCGCCCACGGCTATGGTTGCACCCATCGGATCTGCTGCTGGTCAAGGCGCAATTGGGGGCGGAGTTCGACGCGGCGGGCTGGCAGTTGCAGCCGGACGATACGATTACCCGTGGCGGTTGCAGAGCGACCAGTGCCAGCGGCGAACTCGATGCCACCTTCGAGTCCCGTTGGGAGACGGTCGTCGGCAAGGTACGCCGTCGCCACAACAAGGATGCCTCATCAGGAGAGGCTTCATGAGCGTCGTCGCGGAGCCAGGCAACGCGCATCAGCGCCATTGGCAGAATGCGCTAGAAGGCATTCAGCGCCGCGTACAGACCATTCCGCCTTATCGCACCAGCGGGCGAATCGTGCGGGCGACAGGTCTTGTTCTCGAGGCGGTCGGCTTGCGAGTACCCTTGGGTAGCGCTTGTCGTATCGAGATTTCACCACCGTCGTTGAAGTCAGCCGCGGCATCTTCTTTAACATCCGCTTCCACGTTATCGAACGACGAGCGCTTTGCGGAAGCGGAAGTCGTCGGCTTCTCCGGGGAAAAACTGTTCCTGATGCCGCTGGAAGAGATCAGCGGCCTGCTTCCCGGCGCTCGGGTATTTCCCCTTGGAGAAGGCGGCCCGGGCAGCAGTGCTCGGCGCTTCCCCTTGGGTGAAAGCCTGCTGGGTCGCGTGGTGGATGGCAATGGCCGGCCGCTGGATGGGCTGGAACCGCTGACGGATGCGCCTCACGCACCCTTGGCCTCCACGCCACTCAACCCCATGGATCGCGCCCCCATTGAAACACAAATAGACGTGGGTATCCGCGCCATCAATGGACTCTTGAGTGTCGGCCGGGGCCAGCGCATGGGCCTGTTCGCAGGCTCCGGTGTGGGTAAATCGGTGCTGCTTGGGATGATGGCCCGCTACACCAAGGCGGATGTGATCGTGGTCGGGCTGATCGGTGAACGTGGCCGGGAAGTACAGGATTTCATCAACAATATTCTAGGCGCGGAAGGACGCCGGCGTGCCGTGGTGGTCGCCGCCCCGGCGGACACCTCGCCGCTGCAGCGTCTGCAAGGGGCGGCCTATGCCACCCGGCTGGCGGAAGGTTTCCGTGATGCGGGCCAGGATGTGCTGCTGATCATGGACTCACTGACCCGCTACGCCATGGCCCAGCGGGAAATCGCTCTGGCCATCGGCGAGCCGCCAGCGACCAAGGGTTATCCACCCTCCGTGTTCGCCAAGCTTCCTGGCCTGGTGGAACGCGCCGGCAATGGCATGAAGGGCGGCGGCTCGATCACCGCTTTTTATACGGTACTCACGGAAGGCGACGATCAGCAGGACCCGATCGCGGATTCCGCCCGGGCGATTCTCGATGGCCATATCGTGCTGTCACGCTCACTGGCAGAAAGCGGCCACTACCCGGCCATCGATATCGAAGCCTCGATCAGCCGCGCCATGACCGCCATCGTGAGCAACGAACAGCAGCGCCAATCCCAGCGTTTCAAGAAAATGATGTCCCGCTACCAGCGCAATCAGGATCTGATCAGCGTCGGCGCCTATACGCCGGGGCATGATCCGCAGCTCGATCAGGCGGTGATGATGCAACCCAAGTTGGAGCAGTTTTTACAACAGACAATCGATGAGCGTGCCGATATACCACAGACGCACCGTGCTCTCGATCTGCTGTTGCCGGTTTGATGACAGTCAGCGAGACCTTCAAGCGCAAGACATCTCGAAATGCACGTCGCTTGAAGAACGAATTTATGCAGAAGGAAGAGACAGATGGCGACATCCACACCACTTGACACCTTGATCACTCTCGCTCGGGATTCCCGGGATAACGCCGGGATCGAGCTCAGTGGTCTGCGTCGTGCCCAGCAGGAATCCAAGGCTCAGCTCGATACGCTCCTGCAGTATCGCCACGAGTATCGTCGGAAACTGCAGACTTCCATGGAGTCCGGCATCGGCCCCGCCAGCTGGAGCAATTACCAACAGTTCCTGCGCTGCCTGGACGATGCGATCGCCGGCTCGCGACACGCGCTCTCGGCACACGAGGCGCAGCTAGCCCAGGGCCAGTTGCGCTGGCAACAGGAGCAGCGCCGGCTCTCCGCCTACGACACCCTGGTGGATCGCCGCAATACTGCCGAACATCAGCGTGCCACGCGTCGCGAACAGCGTATGGCAGATGAAATGAGCGCCGGCATGCGCTTTCGGCGTCAGGCCCAACACGATCATTCCGGTTCCAGCCACTAATTTCGACTCTACCCATCAAGGGGAGGCTTTGCTTCATGGAAATTTCACAACTGCTAGCACCCAAGGGGGCGTCTCAACAAGCTCCCGCTCTGACCCAGAATGCCAAGGGCGAATCCGGTGCTGGCGACAAGTTCGCGCAGCTTTATCAAAAAGCCGGCCAGAACGCCAAATCCTCTGCCGAGACGAAGACCACCAGCGAGCCTTCATCGGCGCTTGTCTCGGGCGGTGCCACCGGAAAAGAACGTCTTGGCGCAAACGGCGACACCTCGCTCGCCAAGGTTCTGGACAAACTCGACGCCGGCATCGAACTCTCGGACGATGAGGCAACGTTGCTGGACGGCTTGGCTGATACGACTCAAATGCCGACGCAGATGACCCCTCTGGCCCAGCAGATCGCCATGCTGGCAGGAAATGACGCTCAAGTCCCAGCCGGCGCCCTGCTGAGTAGCGCCCAGGTTCGCCAGTCCGACGCCGCAATTCCCAGGACTCAAGGTGCGCCATCCGGCCTTGACGCCATTCGCCAGCGCCTGGATCTCATTGCTCAAGCCCAGCGCGGTGATACCACGGCGCCGATGACCCAGGCCCAGCAAGCCGCCTTGGCTGGCGCGCAAGGCGATCGGACAGTGGCGCCGCTTGGCAAGCTCGGTGACAACGCAGTAGCACAGCAACTGGCGGACGGCGGTGCCCTGCGGCATCAGGCATTGACGGCCCAGGGTCAGTCCGGCGCGCTCGCCCAGGCGAACATGGCGAGTGCCGAGAACATGACCACTACCGCTCAGCAGAACGGTACTCTTGGCAACCTGGCCATTCCAGGCTCCTTCATGGATGCGATGGCCGCCAATGCCGGGACCGATGGCGCTCTGAACGGTCGCGGCGGTGCGGAGATACTCGCTGGCCAAGGGGCGCTGGCAGTGGGAGCGGGTACAACCGGGGCATCTTCCCAGGCTGCCGGACAGGCGCAAGGAATCACACAAGCGACCTTGAGCGCACCTCTGGCCTCCGCCCAGTGGCAACAAGGGCTTGGACAGCAACTGGTATCGATGCATCAGCGCGGCAATCAGCGCGTAGAACTTTACCTGCATCCGGCGGATCTGGGTCCGGTAAGCATCAGCTTGAAGATGGATGACCAGTTGGCTCAGGCACAGTTCACCTCTGCCAATCCTCATGTGCGCGCCGCCATCGAGCAGGCCATCCCGCAGTTGCGCGAAGCCCTGGCGGAAAGCGGCATCCAGCTTGGTGAAGCCATGGTCGGTCAGCAGAACCAGCAGCGTGAAGGCGATCAATCCGGTGAGCGTGGAGACGCCCTGCTTGCGGATTCTTCAGCAGGAGCCGGTGATGGCGCGGAAACGTCGGTCATGACGGCCCAAAGCATCGAGATGGATGGCCGGGTCAATCTCTACGCGTAGAATTTAGCCGAAAAAACCGCACAGCCTGACTTCTCAACAAGGCCTCAACGTCTTTCTTCCTCCTACGCCCGGTTCGTGCTCAACGATCCGGGCGTTTTGCCGATACATGAGTGGAGCGTCAGCTCAAAACCTTGAGTTGAGTACCTATCGGCGGCCTTTTCCATCCATATCAAACGCTCCACTGCCGCCATAATCCTCTTGCAATCATCGATCAACGACGGCGAACACTCACAATGGCCAAGAATCAGTCTGAGAAAAAAGGCGGGAAGCCCTGGTGGCTCCTCGGTATCGTGATCATAGCGATCTCGATGGCAAGCTCTGCCGGCGTGTATTACCTGCTGGATTTGAACAACCCGGTAAACGCCGACGATAGCGTGCCAGAAGCGAATGCCATCGTTGCGCCGGCGCCGATCTTCGCGACCGTCCCGCCGTTCACGGTCAATGTACAAAGTGAAAACTACGAGCAGCGCCTGCTCTACATCGGCCTGTCTTTCAAGGTGGATAACGAAGAGACCGCTGCTCTGATCGCGCAGAACATGCCCCAGCTTCGCAGCCGGCTTCTGCTATTGCTTTCCGACCAGTATGCAGAAGAGCTGACTCGCCCTGAGGGCAAGGAAGCACTGGCGGGCAAGATCTTGACACTATTCGATGAGCCTTTCAGCGATCCCCAGCCGGATCTTGCGATTGCTGACGTGCTCTACACCGACTTCATCGTGCAATAGGGACAACATGTCTCAAGACGATCTGCTTTCGCAGGATGAGATAGACGCCCTTCTAAAGGGCGTCAGTGGCGAAGAAGAAGCCAGCGATGGCGGCGATTCATCGACGGCGCCGCGTATTCGCCCCTACAATCCAGCGACTCAACACCGCATTATCCGCGAGCGCCTGCATGCGCTGGATATCATCAACGAGCGTTTTGCTCGTCAGTTCCGCATGAGTCTTTTCAACCTCCTGCGGCGCAGCGCCGATATCACCGTGGAAAGCGTGCGCTATCAGAGCTACAGCGAATTCTCGCGGCATCTGCCGGTACCCACTAACGTCAACCTGATCACCATGAAACCGCTCAGGGGAACCGCGCTGGTGGTATTCCCCCCCAACCTGGTGTTCATGGTGGTGGACAACCTGTTCGGCGGCGATGGGCGTTTTCTGACCAAATCCGAAGGTCGGGAATTCACTCATACCGAACAGCGCATCATACAGCGCTTGCTGCATCTGGCCATCGACTCCTATCAGGACGCCTGGAAATCGGTGTTCCCGCTGGAAATCGACTACGTGCGCTCGGAGATGCAGGTGCGTTTTGCCAATATCACAAGCTCGCCCAACGAAGTCGTGGTGACCAGCACCTTTCATCTGGAGGTCGGCAATCTCATCAGCGAATTCCAGATCTGCATGCCCTACTCGATGATAGAGCCGATGCGCGAACGCCTTTCCGGCCCGCTCACGGACAACAATGCGGATGAGGATCGCCAGTGGGGCCAGCGCATGGCCGGTGAGATCAAGCACTCGCAAATCGAGCTGATAGCGGATTTCGTGGAGATCGCCGCCAGTATCAGTCAGGTCATGTCGCTGAAGATGGGCGACGTCCTGCCTATGGAACTTCCCGATATCGTGCCGGCCCGCGTCGATGGCGTACCGGTCATGAACTGTGAATTCGGCAGTCAGAGTGGCCAGCGCGCGCTACGCGTACGCCAACTGATCGACCATGTCGCCCAAACCAACAAGTTCGCCCTCGGTCTGACGCCAGGCACCAAGGAAACCGACAATGACTGACCCCAAAAATCCCGACCAGAACAATCCTGACCAGAACAGCCCCGATTTGGACAGCCCTGATCAGAACGATCTTGAACAAGGCGGTGCTGATGATCCCTGGGCCGAAGCCATGGCAGAGCAGGAAAATGCCAGCGCCGAGGAGGAGTCCGGCAGCGACGCCGCCGCGGACGAAGATGACCCCTGGGCGGCAGCCTTCGCCGAACAAGCGGAAACCGAGCCGGAAGACGAGTTCGAGACGCCCCAAGGCACGGATTCAACACCGGCCACCGCCGCCGGCGATCAGGTATTCAAACCCTTGAACAACGCAATGAGTAGTGGTGCCGCGCGGGATCTGGAAATGATCATGGACATCCCGGTCAAGTTGACCGTGGAACTGGGCCGTACCCGCATCACCATCAAGCAACTGCTTGAACTGGCTCAGGGTTCGGTAATCGAACTCGACGGCCTGGCCGGGGAACCCATGGATATCCTGATCAACGGCTATCTGATCGCTCAGGGCGAAGTCGTCGTTGTGGATGACAAGTACGGCATTCGTATCACCGAGATCGTCACCCCTTCAGAACGAGTACAGAAGCTCAATCGATGAGTCAGATTTCCTCTTCCCCCAACGCAACCCTCTCCAGTGCGACCCAGGGCGTCGCGGATACGGTCAGCGGCGCCCAGAGCGATGCGTTGATCGGTCTGGCGACCCTGGGCAAGACAGCCCTGGCGCTGGCAGTGGTCATCGCCATCATCCTGCTCTGCAGCGCATTTCTCAAGCGTCTGGGGCCGGGACGCAAGGGTAGCGGTCAGCATCTGAAAATGGTCGCCAGTACCGCCGTGGGTCAGCGTGAGCGGGTGGTCATCGTCGATGTGCAAGGCACCTGGTTGGTGCTTGGCGTGGGTGGCGGTCAAGTCACCCAGCTGCACCAGATGCCGGCGCCGGAGGAAGAGATTGCGAGTGAATCGGCGCCATCGAGCGCTGGACAGGGCAGCGACAACTTCGCCACCCGTTTTGCGTCTGCGTTGCGTCATAACACCAAGGAACGCTTTAGCGGGCAAAGCCGCAAGCCCGGGGGCGATGCATAATGCCTACCTCATTACTGCTAGCTCCACGCCTGCTCGCGCTGCCGCTATTCATCGCCCTGGTACTCGTCTGGCCCGAGCAAAGCTGGGCCCAGGCCAGCATCCCCGGTCTGATCAGTCAGCCCCTGGCGGATGGTGGCCAGCAATGGTCCCTGAGCCTGCAGACGCTGTTGCTGCTCAGTTCCATGGCCTTCTTGCCAGCCTTGCTGCTGATGATGACCGGCTTCACCCGCATCATCATCGTGCTGGGCCTGCTGCGTACCGCCATGGGCACCCAGTCCGCGCCCCCCAATCAGGTATTGCTTGGGCTGGCGCTGTTTCTGACTTTCTTCGTCATGTCTCCGGTGATCAACCAGGTCTACGAAGTTGCCTGGCTGCCCTTCTCCGCGGATCAAATCAACTTCGATGAGTTCCTGCGTCTGGGCAGCGAGCCGTTTCGGGAGTTCATGATGGGACAGACCCGGGAGCCGGATATCGCGCTGTTCGCACGTCTGGCGGAGGCCGGCACCTTTCAGGGTCCTGAGGACGTACCCATGCGGGTGCTGCTGCCCGCCTTCGTCACCAGCGAACTCAAGACCGCGTTTCAGATCGGCTTCACCATCTTCATTCCGTTTTTGATCATCGACCTGGTCGTGGCAAGCGTCTTGATGGCCCTGGGGATGATGATGGTGCCCCCGGCGACCATCTCCCTGCCCTTCAAGCTGATGCTGTTCGTGCTGGTGGATGGCTGGCAACTGCTGATTGGCTCCCTGGCCGAGAGTTTCTACATTTGATGGTTCTATTCGATATTCACTGTTTACGAGGCGCTGCATGACACCGGAAATGGTAATGAGTACGGCCTACCAGGGCATGAAGGTCACGCTGTTTCTGGCCGCACCGCTGCTGCTCACAGCACTGTTCATCGGTCTGCTGGTGAGTCTTTTTCAGGCTGCCACACAGATCAACGAAATGACCCTGTCCTTCATCCCCAAGATACTTGGCGTATTCGGCGCGCTGGTACTGGCCGGCCCCTGGCTGATCCAATTGATCACCCACTTCACCATCGATCTGTTTCGCAACATTCCTTTGATGCTGGGCTGACATGGTCGAGGTCACCTTCGACCAGCTGCAGGGCTGGCTCATCACCTTCCTCTGGCCCTTCGTCCGTTTGACGGCTTTTCTCATGGCCGCCCCGCTCTGGGGCCACTCCAGCGTGCCCAGACAGGCCAAGATCAGTTTAGCCTTGGTCTTGGCCATTGTGATCTCCCCGACTCTGCCCCCGCTGCCCGCAGTCCCCATCGTTTCCTGGGCAAGCCTGGGCATCATGGTGGAGCAGATGCTGATAGGTATCGCGATCGGGCTGGTCATGCGGGTCGTGCTGGCGGTGGTAATGGCCGCGGGGGAATATATCAGCCTGCAGATGGGCCTGGGCTTCGCCACCTTCTTCGCGCCGGATCTTGGTGCCAGTTCCATGGTCCTGTCGCGCTTTCTCTATATGATCACCTTGCTGTTGCTGTTGGCCTTCAACGGTCATTTGATCGTGATCGAGATTCTGGCCAACTCCTTCACCACCCTTCCCATCGGCATGGGCGGCTTCAACCCCGACGCCTTTGTAATGCTGGCCCGCTACGGCAGCACGATCTTCTCCGCCGGCCTGCTGCTTGCCCTGCCGGTGGTCGCCTCGCTCTTGATCATCAACCTGTCCCTGGGCATCCTCAACCGCGCCGCGCCTCAGTTGACCATCTTCTCGATCGGCTTCCCGATGACCCTCACCGTGGGGCTGATCCTGCTGATGGTGCTGATGCTGGACCTGGGCCGCTATCTGGAAGGGCTGTTTTCTCGCGGCTTCGTGTTTATGCAGGAGTTGATCGCAATGATGGCGCCACTTGGTTGAAAAGTGTCTGCGCTCGCTCATACTGTGTTGGAAATCGGCTCAAGATACTCATTTACAACACGTAAACTCCGCTCTCTCGCCGATTTCCGCCTTGTCTGAGCTTCGCACGTCAACTTTTCAGGTAACTCAAGCAGCCGATAAGGCCTGATCAAGATCGGCAATGATATCGTCAATATGCTCGATACCAATCGATAGCCGCACCATGTCGGCACTTACACCCGCGGACTTGAGTTCCGCGTCATTGAGCTGACGATGGGTGGTGGCTGCGGGAATCGAGGAACAGGTCTTGGCATCGCCGATGTTGACCAGCCGCAGAATCAGTTGCAGCGCGTCGTAGAATTTCGCGCCCGCCTCCAGACCGCCCTGAATCCCGAAACTCAAAATGCCCGAGGCATGACCGTTCATGTAGCGCTTGGCCAGGGGGTGATCCTTGTGGCTTTCAAGCCCCGCATAGTTGACCCAGTTGACCTGGGGATGCGCTTCCAGATAGCGAGCCACCTTGAGGGTATTGGCGCAGATGCGCTCGATGCGCAGCGCCAGGGTTTCAAGTCCTTGCAGCAGTTGCCAGGCGGCCTGAGCGGAAAGCGCCGCCCCCATGTTGCGCAGCGGCACTACCCGCGCTCGAGCGATGAACGCAGCGTCTCCCACGTCCCGGGTATAACTGATGCCATGATAGGAAACATCCGGCTCGTTGAGCAGCGCGAAACGCTTCGCGTGATCCGCCCAGGGAAACTTGCCGGAATCCACGATCACGCCACCCACGGTGGTGCCATGGCCGCCGATATACTTGGTCGCCGAGTGAATGACGATATCCGCACCATGCTCGATGGGACGCCATAGAAACGGCGTGGCGACGGTATTGTCCACCATCAGTGGCACCCCATGGCGATGCGCCACCTCCGCCAGCGCGGCCATATCCACCACGCCACCGGAGGGATTACCGATACTTTCGCAGAACACCGCCTTGGTGCGCTCATCGATCAGCGCCTCGATGCCGGCGATATCGTCCTTGTCGGCGAAACGCACCTGAATGCCCTGGCGTGGCAAGGTGTGGGCAAACAGATTGTAGGTGCCGCCGTAAAGTTCGCTGATGGAGACGATGTTATCCCCGGTTTCCGCAACGGTCTGAATCGCCGCGGTGATCGCTGCCATGCCCGAGGCCATCGCCAGTCCGGCGATACCGCCTTCAAGGGCCGCTATGCGCTGCTCCAGCACCGCGCAGGTCGGGTTCATGATGCGGGAATAGATATTACCCTCGACCTTGAGATCGAAGAGATCCGCCGCATGCTGGGCGTTGTCGAAGGAGAACGAGGTGGTCTGATGGATGGGTACCGCCACCGCATGTTGATCGTCGGCGGTATAGCCATGGTGTAGGGCAATGGTTTCAGGTTTCATCGTGACTCCGAAGAATGTTGTTATCGGTGGCTGTCTCCGGATTTGGCTACATTCAAACAAAAAAAGCCAGTCGGACTGCTTAACCGACTGGCCTCAAAAGAGTGAAAGCTTTTACAAGCGATCGAACAACGACATCCCCTGGATTTCGGTAAAGACCTTCTGGGCGGCCTGCAAGCCGACCTGGCGAATCTTGTAATCGGTAATCGCGCGGCCGTAGTCGAGATCGACCAGATCGGACAGGGTCGACTCGTAATTCACCGAGCGATTGCTACCCACGGAGTCGAGCACATCGAGTTCGTTGAGTCGTGCACCCACCGAGGCACGCACGGTGAGCACGTTGTCCAAGCTGTTGTCGAGTTCGCGGCTGACCGTGGACAGGGTATTGCGACGGGCGGCCTTGGCGGCAGGCGTTTCCGCCGAGGTGTCGAGCGCGGCAATGGCGCTTTCCAGGGTAGAGAAGATGCTGCGATCTTCGGCCTTGGCCATGGAGATTGAGTCGCCTGCCGCCGGCGTGCCTTCAAGGGTGATCGACAAGCCAGCAAACTCGAGACTATCGCCTGGGGTGTAAGCGGCATTCACATGACCAGGCACGTCATTACCCGCGCCATCCGTGATGGTATAGGTACTAGGATTGGAAAAGGTAACGGTATAATCTTCGCCATATCCCGCTGCTGATGCATCCACGCGCGTCGGGCCGGTAAAGGTCACGCTACCGGTGTTGGCACCAGCAGCAGTCGATACATAGCCCGCTCCGCTATGCACGCTTTCGAAGATAGCCGAACCGCTATCCCCTACCGGCATCTGCCGTGAGGCATCGACCTGTTGCTTTCTGACATTGTCATGACCTTTATACTCGACGTTGCCAGCGGCATCCTTGACGAAGGGGGGAGCATCGTCCTTGTAGCCGCCGAACAGATAGGTGCCGTTGCCGTTGGTGGTATTGGCCAGACCCAGCAGGTTCTCGTAGATACCCTTGAGTTCCGTCGCCACCGAGGCGCGGTCCGCATCGCTCAGGGTGTCGTTGCTGGCCTGGATGATCAGGGTCTTGGCGCTGGCGATACCGTCGCTGACGCTGTTGAGCACGCTCTCTCCCTGGGCCAGGGCATTGCTCGCGCTGATGCGGGCATCCGCGTACTGCTGACTGACCGCCATGGACTGGGCCACATTGACGGCCCGGGAAGCTGCCTGGGGATCGTCGGACGGGTTGACTACCCGACGTCCGCTGGCAAGCTGCTGATCGACGTGCATCAACTTGCTTTGCTGACGGTTCATGGACGCCAGGCCAGAATCGAACATGGTAACGGTACTGATACGCATGGTGTCGCCTCTAAATTGGTATTACTCAGCGCATGTTGAGAATGGTATCGAGCAGGGTGCCGCCGGTCTCGATGACCTTGGCGTTGGCTTGGTAATACTGCTGATAACGAATCAGGTTGGCGGCTTCCTCGTCCAGATTCACGCCGGACTCGGACTGCTGCACCGCGGTAAGCTGTTCGGTAAGCCCCTGCTGAGCCGAAAGGTTGGCCTTGACCACGTTGGTACGATTGCCCACGTCACTGACGATGGAGGCGTAGGCTTCGTTGATACTGGCCTTGCCACCGACGATATTCTTGTGCTGCAAATTCTGCAGCAGCAGGGCATTGCTGTTGTCGCCGCTGGCAAAAGTGCCATCGTCAGGGTCAGGCAAGGCTGCGGCGATCTGGGCAGTATCGTTAATCAGATTTCTGAACTTACCGGCGAGATCCCGGGTCGGCTGCACCTGAAAACGATCGCCTGTCGTGGGCGTACCCGAGACGGTCAACTCCAGACCATCGAAGGACAACGTGGTGGCGGTGGTTGTGATGTCGGCAGCGGGAATCTGTTCGCCAGTAGCGCGACGGGTAACCACGAAGTCGGTGGTGCCTGGACCTTCGAAGCGCACATCGTAATCGCTGGCACTGACCTTCTGGCTATCGACATAGGCCGCTGTAAGCGTCGCACCACCGGTATTCTTGTCGTGGAAGAGTACCTTGGGCGAGCCGATATCGAAGAAGTCCTCACCAGGATCACCATTGAGATCGAGCCCCTGCCTGTGCTGGGCATTGAACTCACTGGCCAGGGTCAGAGCCATCTGGCCGATCTGGTTCTGGGTCTTGTCCAGGGTTTCGCGACGGAAGGTCATGAGCCCGCCGAGAGTACCCTTCTCGAAGGTCGACTCGTCGAGAGACATCAGGTTGCCACCAGCGTCGCGATAAGCCACCACGGTGCGCGATGGGTCCAGCGGCGAGGTGACGGCTTCCAGACTGAAGCTCTGCCTACCGGCCACCAGGGGCTGGCCATTGCCGATGGTCAGGTTGTAGCTGTCGCCATCCTGATTGACCAGGTCGACGCCGATACGCTTGCTGAGCTCGGCGACCATGTGATCGCGCTGGTTGAGCAGGCTGTTGGGTGCTTCGCCGGTCTTGGCCTTGGCCAGGGCGATCTCGCGGTTGAGCGTGGCCACCTGCTTGGCAGTGTTGTTGATCTGTGTGACTTCGTCGCGGATATTGCCGTTGATGCCGGACTGCATGTCATCCAGATAGCTATCGAAGGAACGGAACTGGGCCGTCAGGGTGTCGGCGGTGCCGATCACGCCCTGGCGCGCCGCAGGGTCCGAGGGCGCTCCGGCCAAGTCTTCCAGCGAGGAGAAGAAGTTTTGCATCAAGGGCGCCAGGCCCGCATCCCGATCCGCCAGTAGATTGTCGATCTGGCTGACCTGATTCGAGTAGGCATTCAAGGCCGCGCTGTTGCCGCTGGCGGTGTTGAGCTGCGCCGCGACATACTTGTTGAACTGGCGTTGTATGTCGTTGACCTGTACGCCGCCGGCCACGGAGTTTTCCCCGACCAGAGTCAATTGGCGGTTATACCCCGGCGTAAAGACGTTGCTGACGTTGCTGCTGGCGGTCTGCAGGGCAGCCTGGGCTGTGTTCAGGCCACTAAGGCCGATGGAAAAGAGGCTCATTGGTCCGTTCCGAGTTAGCGATTATCAAGGTTATCGGCCGGAGTCATCCCGACTTGAGCCGGGGGGAAGTTTCCCCCGTTGTTTTTTCTCAGAATGCGCTCATCGGCTGAGCATCGGCCTTCGCCGTGGCGATCGGAGCCGTTGTTTCGAAGCTATCCATCACCGCGATCAGCTTATCGGCATAGGCCGGATCGGTCGCGTAGCCGCCACGCTGAAGCGCCCGGGCCGCCGAGGGCGCATCCACAGCGGTGACTACCGCGCTGTAGCGCGGATTGTCGCCGATCAACCGGGCGTAATCAGTGAAGGCATCCTCGAAGGAGTCATAGACGCGGAAACGATCGACCTGCTGTACCGGACGGTTGTTTCTGTATTCCGTTGTCGTGATATCGGTGGTGTCACCCTGCCAACGGCTGCCGGCCTTGATGCCGAACAGGTTGTGGCTATTGCCGCCACTGGCGGTTGGAATCTCATGCCGCCCCCAGCCGGTTTCCAGCGCCGCCTGGGCCAGAATCAGCTTGGCGGGTACTCCGGTGGTGCGACTGGCCCGCTCTGCTGGGCCTTCGAGTTTGCTCAGGAACTGGGCCACGTGATCCGGACGCTCATGTACCGGCTCGGCATCCATTCCTGCGGGTGACGTAACCGCTGGATTCCGGGGCCTGAGGTCCAGCTCGTCCGCCAGTTTCACCGGCCCATTAGTCGGGTTTGCACTGGTTGCCTTATCCGTCGTACCAACGGGATCGCCATCAGGCTTGCCAGTCGATCCGCTATTCAAACCGCTATTCAAACCATCATGCAGCAATCGCGGCGTACCCCGAGGTATACCGGCGATCAGATTTTCGCTGGCACTGGAAGCCTTCGGCACCAATCCGCGCCCTTCGAGCTGGTCGATCAACTGTTCCGCAAGACCGACCCCTTGGCCGGACAGATGCTGAGCCCACTGTTTATCGAGCATTTCGGTATAAAAGCGCGACTGCTGACTATCCATGAGACCGGATTCGGGAATGGCTTCTCGCATGCTCTTGATCATCATCTGCAAGAAGACCGACTCGAACTGCTCCGCCGCGGCCTTGAGGCCCTCGCCGGGAGCGCGACTGGCAGTGTGCTTGAGCCGCTGCAAGCCTTGTAGATCAAGCGCGAATTGACTGCTGATATCGCCGGCACTCATCAGATGATCTCCAGTTCAGCGCGCAGTGACCCCGCCGCCTGCAGCGCTTGAAGAATCGACATAAGATCCTGGGGCGTGGCACCGAGGGCATTGAGGGCACGGACTACTTCCGCGAGATCGGCGCTTGTCTCCAGCATCTGCAGGGCGCCCCCGTCCTGAGCCACACTGATATCCGCATTGGGCACCACCACGGTGTCGCCACCACCCAAGGGGTTGGGCTGGCTGACCTGAGGATTGGAATCGATGGTGATCGAGAGGTTGCCATGGGCTACCGCAGCCCGATTCAGGGTCACTGCACTTGTCAGCACCACCGACCCGGTACGGGAATTGATGATGACTTTCGCCGGCCCTTCACCCAGGGTCAGATCGACGTTCTGCACCCGAGCCATGAAACGCACCTGATCGTTGCTGTTGATGGGTGCATTAAGACGAATGACGCGGCCATCCAGGGCGGCAGCCACCGGGGCGCCGAATTCACTGTTGATCGCGGTAACGGCGCGTTGAGCGGTATCGAAATCGTAGGTATAGAGCTGCAGATCGAGGATGCCATCCGCACCGAGTACCAGAGGCACTTCCATCTCCACCGTGGCGCCGTTGGTGATACGCCCTGCCGCTTGATGATTGATCTGTACGCTACTGCCGCCGGCCTCGGCACCGACACCGCCCACCAGCACGTTGCCCTGAGCCATGGCGTAGATACGGCCATCCGCGCCCTTCAGCGGTGACAGCAACAAGGTACCGCCGCGCAGACTGCGCGAGTTGGCAACGGAAGAAACCACCACGTCGATCTTCTGCCCCTGGCGCGAGAACGGCGGCAAGTCCGCGGTGATCATTACTGCCGCAATGTTCTTGAGCTGCATGTTGGTGCCCGGGGGCACGGTAATACCCAGTTGGGAAAGCAGATTGGTCAGGCTCTGGGTGGTGAACGGTGCCTGGGTGGTCTGGTCGCCGCTGCCGTCGAGTCCCACCACCAGGCCGTAGCCCACCAGGGCGTTGTCCCGCACACCGACGAAAGAAGCCAGGTCCCGCAGGCGTTCGGCCTGGGCCGTTTGAGCAACGAACAGCGCCAACAGCAGTGCAAGCAGCGAATGCAGGATGAAAGCGCGGTAACCGTGGCGTTGAATCATGTTCATCGACCTGTATTTCATGTGTCGCCGATCAGAAAGGCGATACGTTGAGGAAGAAGCGCTGCAGCCAACCCATGGTCTGCGCCTCGTTGATATAGCCATCGCCGACATACTCGATGCGTGCATCCGCCACCTGGGTCGAGGGCACGGTGTTCTGGCCGCTGATGGTGCGCGGGTTGACCACCCCGGAGAAGCGAATGAATTCGGTGCCCTGATTGATGGCGATCTGTTTTTCACCGCGCACCCGCAGGTTGCCGTTATAAAGAACATCCAGCACCGTCACGGTGATGGTGCCGGTAAAGGAGTTGGTGGCCCTGGCGCCTCCGCTACCGGAAAAGTCATTGCTGCCGGAAACGTCGAAGCC
The DNA here is from genome assembly GCF_947493865.1 of uncultured Halomonas sp. Taxonomy (GTDB): domain Bacteria; phylum Pseudomonadota; class Gammaproteobacteria; order Pseudomonadales; family Halomonadaceae; genus Modicisalibacter. The sequence goes on along the minus strand of NZ_CANLTC010000003.1, from coordinate 280,500 downwards.
ATATTCGAGGAGCTTGTCCAACTTCTCGGGTAGCTGTGTCAGTTCGAGACTTGCGGAACCGTCCCGACCGGCATTGGCGGAAGAGTTCTTGCTGGCGCTGACCTCTTCGTCCAGCACGATGGTCAGGATGTCGCCGATCATGCGCGGACGACGATCCTCGAACAGCGGCTGATAGCCCAGGTCCGGCTGAAAGATCGAACCGTTGGCCACCACCGGCGGCGGCTCGACCAGGACGAGCTTTTCCTGCTCGCCGACCACGGAGGCTCGAGGAATCTGGGCGCAGCCGGCCATGACCACTAAAATCCCGAGCACCAGCAACACGCGCAGCGCCTGGCTGATGAAAGAAGAGGGTCGCGTTTTCATGGGGTGCTCGATGCTCATGGGATCTACGCTCACATCTGGCTCAGCCGGGCCAGCATCTCGTCGGAGGTCTGCACGGCCTTGCTGTTGATCTCGTAGGCGCGCTGGGTCTGGATCATGCTGACCATCTCTTCCACCACGTTGACGTTGGAGGTCTCGACATACCCCTGATACAGGGTGCCGGCGCCGTTGAGTCCGGGCACGCTGTCATTGCGCGGGCCGGAGGCGTTGGTTTCGAGATAGAGATTCTCGCCGATGCTCTCGAGTCCGGTCGGGTTGGTGAAGGTGGAGAGCAACAGCTGACCGACCTGATTGGACTGGGAAGTGCCCGGCTGGGTCACGGAAACGATACCGTCCTGGCTGATGGAGACGGACAGCGCATTCTCGGGAATGAAGACCGCGGGTTCCACGGGGTAGCCGCCGGCGGTGACCATCTGACCGTTCTGATTGACCTGAAAGCTGCCATCCCGGGTATAGGCAGTCGTTCCATCCGGGCGCAAGACCTGGAAGAAGCCCTTGCCGCTGATCGCCAGGTCCTTGGAATTCTGGGTGTTTTCCAGCCCACCCTGGGTATGCAGACGCTCGGTTGCCACCGGACGCACACCGCTACCGATCTGCAGGCCCGAGGGCAGGTTGTCCTGCACCGTTGCCTGGGCGCCGGGCTGGCGCATGTTCTGATACAGCAGATCTTCGAAGACCGCCCGGGAGCGCTTGAAGCCATTGGTGCTGACGTTGGCCAGGTTGTTGGCGATGACGTCCATCTGCAGCTGCTGGGACTCGAGGCCGGTCTTGGCCGTCCAAAGAGATCTGATCATGTTTCAATTCCTCGCAAAAAGAGTGCCAAATGGTTAATTCGCAGATAGCAGACTATTGGCCCGCTGAGCGTTCTCATCGACACTCTCGATGCTCTTCATCTGCATGTCGTAGCGTCGTGCGCTGTCGATCATCGCCACCATTGTCTCAGTGGCACTGACGTTACTGCCTTCCAGCGCACCGCTGATTACCCGCACGTTTTCGTCCGCCTGCAACACACCGGGGCCGGCCTTGGGACGAAAGAGCCCGTCTTCACCGCGTACCAGACTGCCCCGCTCCGGGTTGACCAGCTTGATCTGCCCGACCGGGCCCATGGTATTGGGCTCGCCGCCGGCAACCAGTGCACTCAAGGTGCCGTCGCTACCGATACTGATCTGGGAACCCAGAGGCACGATGATCGGCCCGCCGTCGCCCTGTACCGGCCGGCCCATGTTGGTCAATACGCCATTGGCATCGATCTGCAGATCGCCACGGCGGGTATAGGCTTCGCCATCCCCGGTCTGTACCGCCATCCAGCCGTCGCCGTCGATGGCCACGTCAAGGTCCCGGCCAGTGGTGTTGATCGCACCATGGCTGAAATCGCTGCCCGGAGTGGTGGCCGCGACCACGGTACGGGTCGGCAGACCGTCCCCTTGTACCGGCACGGAGCGCAGGGCCTGCAACTCGGCACGAAAGCCCGGCGTTGCGACATTGGCCAGGTTGTGATTGATGACTGCCTGCAGATCCATGCTCTGCTTGGCGCCGCTCATCGCGGTATAAAGAAGGCGATCCATGGGGTCCGGCTCTCCTGATTCGGCTCGGTTGGCTCACATCGATTCAGCTCGATTCATGACCGCCCGCCGGGCTCAATACCCGGCAGGCGCACTGCCATTAGCGCAGGTTCACGACGCTTTCGAGCACTTCGGACTGGGTACGTACCGAGTTGGTGTTGGCCTGGAAGTTACGCTGGGCGATGATCAGATCGACCAGTTCCCGGGTAAGATCCACGTTGGAGGTTTCCACCACGCCGGATTCGATGCTGCCCAGCATGCCGGTACCCGCTAGGCCTACAAGCGGTTGACCGGAGTCGCCGGTGGCTACCCAAGCGTTGTCACCTACCGGCTTCAGGCCTTCCGGATTGCGGAAGTTGGCCAGGCTGATGGTGCCCAAATTCTGGGACTGCTCGTTGGAGTAATTGCCCATGATGCTGCCATCGGAATTGATGGCGATGCCCACCAGATTGCCGGAGGCGTAGCCGTCCTGATTTAGGGAGTCCAGGGAGAAGTTGTTCCCGGTTTGAGTGGTGCCGGCCAGGTCGAGGCCGATGGACAGCGCATCGGTACCATTACCCAGCAGCCCGTAGTTGAAATTCAGAGGCACCCCAGGGGTAAGCTGACCTTTGGTATCGAAGGCAATATTTTGAGCACCACTAGGTGACATCGTACCGTCAAGTGACTGACGTACTTCCCAACTATTGTTACCGACCTTACTGAAGTACATCGTCACGTTGTGACTGTTGCCCTGCGAGTCGTAGACCGTGGCGCTATTGGCGTAGGAGTAACTATCCGCATTGTTTTGATCGAAGGCCCCAGCTACTGCATTAACCGAGGAGTCAAGTACGAAGCTGGCATCTATACCGGTAGTGGCGTTGGCCGCCAGGGCTTCGGAAGGCACCTGCAGCGCCACAGGCTCCGCACCGGCGCCCGCACCTGCCGGGAAACCGGTCAGCCGCGCGCCCTGGGCATTTTCCAGATAGCCGTCCGCGGTCATGGTCATCTGGCCGTTACGGGAGTACACCACCTGATCATTCTGGGACATGCGGAAAAAGCCGCCGCCGCTGATCGCCAGATCCAGATTGCGGTTGGTGCTTTCCAGAGTGCCGTTGCTGAAGTCCTGCAATACCGCGGAAACCCGCGTGCCCAGACCTACCTTGGCACCGGCATAGACGTCGGCAAACTGTACCCCGGAGCTCTTGAAGCCCACGGTTTGCGAGTTGGCAATGTTGTTACCGACCACGTCCAGATTGGTCGAAGCGGCGTTCAGACCGCTGAGTGCTTGTGAAAAACCCATTGTGCTACTCCTGCGCGTATTTGGTTATGCGTTCTTTTTTATGATGATGCCTTTAAGGCGAATCGAATCCTTCGAATAAGTGCCGAAAAACGGTCGTTCAGAGAATTTGACGCACATCATCGAGGCTTGCGGAGTCCATCCTGGCTCCCAGATCCAGACGTGCCCCATCGTCTGACTTGATTACACCGCTTACCAGGGCATAGTTGAGCGACGTCACGTTGACCGGCTTATCCCCTTGGGTTGCCTCGACAGTGAAACGGTAGGCTCCAGATGGTGCCACTGCCCCATCCGCCAGCTTGCCATCCCAGGAAAACGAGTGAACGCCCTTATCCAGCGCGCCCATCTTCTCCGGCAAATACTGCCGCACGACTTCACCATTGCTGTTGGTGACGGTGATGGTGACCTTATCCGCGGAACTCGCCAGTTCGACACCGAAAGGCGTGGTCGCAATCGCCTCGCCCTCCCCCTCGCCGCCGGAGAGTATCTGGTTGCCCGGCACCAGCACGCCCTGACCGATCAATGCCGTCGCCTGCAGGGTCTGGCCCGCATCGATCTGGCCGGTAATGCCTTGAAGCGTCTTGTTGAGATCCTGAATGCCGTTGACCGTGTTGATCTGCGCCAGTTGCGAGGTCATCTCGGCGTTTTCCATCGGCTTCAGTGGGTCTTGATTCTTGAGCTGGGTCACCAGCAATGTCATGAAGCTGTCACTCAGCTCCTGGGTGCTGCCCTGGGCCGGCTTGGCCGCCGCGGCAGGGTTCATTGAACTCAGAACATTGCTATCGATCGTATTGGCCATGGGTTATCTCTTGAAGGCGTTTGATCAGTTTTCACCCAAGGTCAAGGTCTTGAGCATCAGCGTCTTGCTGGTGTTCATGACCTCGACATTGGCCTGGTAGGAACGGGAGGCGGCGATCATGTTGACCATCTCGTTGACCGGTTCCACGTTGGGCATCGTCACATAGCCATCTTCATCGGCCAGGGGATGCTCGGGGCGATATTCCAGGCGCATCGGCGAGGGGTCGTCAACGATGCTGGTGACGCGCACCCCGCCCACGCCGTTTCCCGCCTGGGACTGGGTTTCGAACATGACCTGCTTGGCGCGATAGGCCTGACCATCCGGGCCGGCTACGCTGTCCGCATTCGCCATGTTGCTGGCGGTAACGTTCATGCGCTGAGCCTGGGCACTCATGGCGGAGCCGGAAATATCGAACACACTGAACATTGACATCGAGCGTTACTCCGATTGCATGGCCGACTTCAGGCCTTGGATCTTACGGTTCATGAAGGTCAGGCTCGCTTGATAACGCACCGTATTGTCGGCAAACTGCGAGCGTTCCCGGTCCATGTCCACGGTATTGCCGTCAAGGCTCGGCTGATCGGGCACGCGATAGAGCAAGTCGCGTCCTGCCGATGCCGGCCCTTGCGCGGGAATATGGCGACTTGACGTGGTGTCCAGCGTCAGGCCCTTGCCATCGGCGCGACCCTGCTTCATCACCCGCGAGAGCTCGCCGGAGAAGTCCATGTCCCGCGCCTTGTAATTTGGCGTATCCGCATTGGCGATATTGCTGGCCAATACTTTCTGTCGTTCGGCGCGCAGGTTGAGGGCTTCCTGGTGAAAGCGTAACGCGCCATCGAGTTTATCCAACATCGTCAAGGCCCCTTGGTGTTCAATAGGAAATCGATGGGGAAAGATTCAGGGTGGAGAATAGACGCCCAGTCGTCCGCCCAAAGGAAAAAACAAACCACGATTTGCCTGTCATTTCCGCGCATGAGTTTTTGCGCACTCTCCTAGAATCAGCAGCATTCGATCATGGGAGGATCACCATGCAGCCAGCAGAACAAGTGCAGATAGCTTGCGGACATCTCACCTCCAGGGGTCGTCCAGAGACAGGCCTGCGCGGAGGCGCTTTTAGGCTGGTGGGGGTGCTACTGTGCTGGATGATGATTCTGTTCGCTGGCAGCGAAGCGCTGGCGAATAGCGAAAGCCTGCTCGAACAGCGTGTGCGGGTCTTTCTTGAAGGTCAGGCTCAGGATCTTGGCCGGGATATAAAGGTCACTTCTCATCTCGGGGGCGCTGGGCTTGCAAACTGCCGCGACCCGGAGCCCTTTCTGACCAACCCCGAGCAACGCCTGTATGGACGTGTTTCGGTAGGGATTCGCTGTGAAAGCGGTCAAACCCGCTATTTGCAGGCGGATGTCTCGGTACTGGTGGACCATGTGGTAGTGGCCCGGGATATCGAGGCAGGCGCAACGATCGGTGCAGGCGATGTGGAACTTGTCGAGGGGCGCTTGGAAAAGTTGCCACGCCATGCACTGCTCGAGCTCGGTGATGCCTTGGGGCTGACCGCAACTCGACCGTTACGGACGGGAGCGCTGTTACAGTCTCATCATCTGCGCAAGCAACGGCTGGTCACCCGGGGCAGCCGGGTGACGGTGATTGCCAAGGGCAATGGCTTTAGCGTGAGGCGGGAGGCGAAGGCGCTGGATAACGGTAGCCTTGGGGATGCGGTGCGCTTGAATATTGCAGACGGCGGTCAGATCAGAGCTACGGTGACGGGGCATGGACGTCTTGAAGTCGCATTTTAGCGATTTTCTTACGTTCACCTGAAAAGGAAATTCATATTTTTTTCTACTGTGCATTTAAAGTTATGCGTAGGATGGTCGATAGACTGGGAAAGCGCACTCTCATAAGGATGTCCCATGAAAATCGATAGCACTCAGCCGTTGCACGCCGTTCATCAACAAGATGGCGCCAAGAAGACTGCTGCACAGCAGAAAAACGACGCTGGTCAGACATCTGCCCCATCAAAGGCGTCGGTGTCGCATTTGAACAGTGGCGTCAATGACGCGAGTCATGATGTCGATGCCGCCCGGGTTGCGGAAATCCGTCAGGCAATCAGTGAAGGACGCCTGGAGATTCGTCCGGAACGTATCGCCGATGGCTTGATCGACAGCGTCCGCGATCTGCTCGGGCGTTCCGAATAACGCACTTCACAGAGGTCATCCAGCATGAGCCTGGCGCAACACATCGCTCGTCAGCACAAGCATCTCGACGATTTCATCGAACTGCTGGAGGCAGAGCGAGAAAGTCTGTCCTCTGCACAGATAGATGGCCGGCAGTTATCCGAACAGGCCAGACGTAAGCAGGCACTCATTCAGCAGCTTGAGCGGCTTGAAACCCAGCGTCTCGTCGCCCAACGCAAACTGGGCTATGGCGAAGGCCATCAAGGAGCGGAGACTGCCGCAGCGGATGCGAACTGCCTGGAAACGTGGCTGGAGTTTCGTCAGCGCGCCCAGCAGGCAAAGCAACTCAATCAGTTCAACGGGTTGTTGATAGGCGCACGAATGAAGCAGAACCAGCGCATTCTCGACTTTCTCAGAAATGCGGCCGGACAGGCACTTTACGGGCCGGACGGGCAATCACGCATGGGTGGGTTGGGTAGCGTCGCCTCCCGGGCATAAGCGCCTTTTCCTATTTACCGCGTCTGACGGGATGCTGCGACCCGCGGATCAGCGTATGTATCTTTCCAGGTAAAAGGGCCAGGATAAGGCAACCTCAGGACGTTCCATTTCTTAATCGCGCTTCTACACGATCGAGGATCTGTTCGCTTACCTGATTTATCAGCGGACGCGCTGCCTTGTTGACCGCCTTTTCCAGCAGACGATTGCCTATGTGATAGTCGACGGTCAAGCGTACGCGTGTGCCTTCGGGCACGGGGAACAGCTCATAGCGCCCACTATTGCGCACGCCATTTATCGATTCCCAGGCCAATACCTCCGGTGGCCTGACCTCCGTCACCTTGACATCAAAACTCCAATCCATGCCTACGGCATGAATATGCCAACGATAGCGGCGCTCACCCAACGACTCCACCGCCTTGATATGATCGGAGTAGTCGACAAAGTTTTCGACCTTCTCAAGCAAAACAAAAACGTTCTCCGGTGGCGCGTATAACACCGCGCTATGTTCAATGGTTGCCATGCGCGCTCCTGATTGGCAATTGAAAGACTAGGGCCTGTTGACGTTTCATCGCGAACCGCGTTGCTGCATCAAAAAGTGCCAGTCAAGGCGCGAAACGCAGGGAAGGGTTATTCCCTTTTCACGTTTCGCAACGCAGAATGGCGCTTTTTGATGCGCAACCCGAAGGGCTGGGCCAGTTTTTATCCGCTGCTGCGTTAGTCGTCGTTCATTTGGAATAACCAAATTTCTCTCCTCCTGCCTTGCCCCGAATAAAAACTGGCGCCAGCGCGGCCGTGAATGAAACGTCAACAGGCCCTGACTCGAGAGTAACGTCAGCCGACAGGAATCACCAGAACCCTCGAAAAAGCATGCCCCCCCTGCTGTTGCCTACGCACGCAATCTGGCCGGTACGAGGCTCAATCGTTACAATACGCTGTGATCGAGGCGCCATTCGATCATGTCCACTTCAGATTTATTTCCCGGACATCCGGATCCCGGGCTGTGGTACATCTCGCGCTATCGCGCTATCAATAAATTCTCCGGAAGGTTATGACATGACTGACACACATCACGACAGTGACGGCAATCGCGCCCCCAAGGCCATCGTCGTCTACTCCGGCGGCATGGATTCCTACACCGTGTTACACCGTGCCTTACAACAAGGCTATGAGGTGCATGCGCTGTCGTTCCACTACGGCCAGCGGCATGCTCGCGAACTCACGATAGCCGCAGAAGTCTGTCGCGCTCTCGGCATCGCTCATCAGGTGATCGATATTCGCGCCATGCACGCCCTGATCGACAATTCAGCGTTGACCGACGCCAGCCGCCCACTACCAGGCGGCGATTATGATCAAGCCAGCATGGCTGCAACGGTCGTGCCCAATCGCAACATGATTCTGCTGTCACTGGCGATCGCCCAGGCAGTCAACATTGGCGCCAGGGTATGCTTTTACGGCGCACATGGCGGAGACCATGTACTCTATCCGGATTGCCGGCCCGAGTTCGTCGAACGCATGAATGATGTCGCCGCTATCGCCAATTTCGAGGCGGTGCGAATAGAGGCGCCCTACCTGCATGCCGACAAGGCGGAGATTCTCGCCGATGGTCTGTCCATGGGACTCGATTACACCCAGACCTGGACCTGCTATCAAGGGAATGAACTGGCCTGCGGGGAGTGTGGCAGTTGCCGCGAACGCCTGGCCGCCTTCGAGAAAAACGGTGTCGACGATCCAATTCGCTATGTTGAAACAGCGGGCGCCATCGATGTGTGAGATGCTTTTGGATTGGTGGGGCGCATGAAATCCTGGAGGTCGCGCAATGATGCTTTTCGTCAATGATCTGACGAACCTCGATGTTTCGCTATGGTGCCCGAAGCGCGGCCTGACAGGCGCCAGTTGGCAGGTCGATGTCGAGATTGCCGGCGAGGACGATGAGGATGGGCTGCTGTTTGATTCCGGTGAAGTGGCATCATGGGTTGAGTCGCGGTTGAATGCGAACTTGAATCATACGCTTCTGGTACCTACCCAGACGCCTCATCTGACCGTGCAGGAATGTGCCGAAGGACTATGCATTCGGACAACGTTACCCTACAGCATGGAAGTAAAGGCGCCTCGCCAGGCGTTCACTCTCCTGCCCTGGGGCGAAATCACTCTGGAACGCCTGGCAAGCTATTACAGCGATGCACTCTCGCGCTTGCCGCCATCTCGCGTCCATGGCATTCGATTGAACCTGCATGAAGAGCGCATGGAAGAAACGTCGTATTACTACACCTATAGTCACGGCCTCAAGCATCATCCCGGCAATGGACAGCGCATAGCGCACGGTCACCGTTCGAAATTACTTATCTGGTGCAATGGAAAACGAGCACCCGAACTGGAAGCCCACTGGACACAGCGCCTCAATGATCGCTACCTGGTGGATACCGCCGACATCGTAGAAAATCTGGCGAAGGATGGTGGCAGGCAATCGAGTGATCGACTGACGTTGGGCTATCGTGCGGCACAAGGCCGTTTTTCACTCCGCCTGCCCCGGGAACGCTGCGAGGTACTTCCCGTGTCGACAAGCATCGAGCATATCGCCGCCTGGCTGGCCGAGCAGATTGCCCGCAGTCATGGCCAGACCGTACGCGTCCAGGCCTTCGAAGGCATCGGCAAGGGCGCCATCGCCGAGGCAAGCCCATGAGCGATCACGCCAGACCGGGAAACGATGAATCCATCGGCTGCCGCCCGGGCTGTGGTGCCTGCTGCATTGCGCCATCGATCAGTTCCGCCATTCCGGGCATGCCCAAGGGCAAACCGGCGGGCGTTCGCTGCCTACAGCTCGATGAGCGTAATCTATGCCGCCTGTTCGGTGACCCTCGGCGGCCGCTGGTGTGTCTACGCTTCGACTTCGATAGGGAACTGTGCGGCGATCATCGCGACGTGGCCCTCCAGCGAATCGCTGCCCTGGAGGTGGCAACCTGAAGGATGGTGGTGGATACGAGAAAGCGCGGCAAACGCCGCGCTTCATCAAGATGCAATGAGTGGCCTGCGGAGGTTTATAGCCGCTTGATGTCCGCCTGGGCGCGTAGCTCTTCGAGCAAGCCCTGTACGGCAGCCTGAGCGCGCGATCGCTGAGTCAATTGGCTCGCAAAGCGGGCCGCCTGAGAATCCTCGGCTTGATCGCTCTCGCCGACAGCGGTCAAGGCAATCAGAGCAACGCCATCACCGACCGCTGCTTGGCCGTAGACACTGCCCTGCTCCGGCTTGGGCAGTTTGAAAGCCGTGTTCAGCACGGGCTCGGGAATATCTCTATTTCCTTGCCCTGCATCCTGACGCGACACCCGATCGGCCTGCTGCCACTCAACGCCGGGTGCCTCACCATCGCGCAGTGACGCTGCCAGCTCTCTGGCGCGATCGCGCAAGGCCTCCTTGATCTTGTTCGCCTTGACCTGCTCTTGAACCTGGTCGCGCACCTCTTCCAGCGGTAGCGTCGTTGCCTCCCGATGCTCGGCAACCCGCAGCACCATGCGCCGCTGATCGTCGAGCTCGATCACTTCGCTGTTGTAGCCATTTTCCAGCACATCGGGTTCAAAGGCTGCCGCCATCACACCAGGCTCTGTCAGCACTCCCTCGGCAGAGTTTCGAGATACCCAGTCGCTCTGCTGTAGCTCGAGTCCAAGATCCTCGGCAACGCTTGCCAGATCATCCGCGGCAAAGCTCTCGTCAATCAGGCGCTGCGCCTGGTCATTGAAACGATCGCCAGCCTGTTCGAGCGCCAACTCCTGTTGCAGCGTATCGCGCATCTCCTCGAAAGGCGGCACATCCAGCTCCGTCACCTTGATGAGATGCAGCCCGTTGTCTGTCTCGACGATCTCCGATACCTGGCCAGGTGTGAGGGAATAGGCGGCTTCTTCGAAAGCTTCGTCGAAGAACCCCCGGCTGATGAATCCTAAATCGCCCTGATCATCGGCGGTCGTCTCGTCATCCGAGTACTCCCTTGCCAGCGCGGCAAAGTCATCACCTTGCTGCAAACGCTGGCGAGCTTCTTCAAGGCGCTGACGCGCCTCCTGCTCCGTGCGATCGTCGCCATAGGTCACCATGATGTGCGAGACACGGCGTTCCGCGTTGCCTTGACGCTTGGCATAAGCCTCGCGCAGCGCCTGATCGTCGACCTCGACATCCTTGGCCATGTCTGCCTGATCGAGAACGACATAGTTCAAGCGTACTTCTTCGGGGCGGCGAAATTCCGTCTGATGCGCATCGTAATAGGACTGCAAATCGGCATCGGTGATATCGATCTCTGCGTCGACATCGTCAGGCGTGAGCACATGATAGCGAAAGCTGCGTGTCTGGTTTTGCAACTGGGCGAGTCGTTGGCGCTCGCTATCCAGGAGAAAATCACTGGTGGTCAGACCCTGCTGCATCTGCTGGCGCATGAGGTCGTTCTTGAGCTGCTGGCGAAACGAGAGTGGCGTATATCCTGCACTGGCCAGACGGTTGCGGAATAGGTCAGTGGAAAAATTGCCGCTTTGATCCTGGAATTCGGCACGATTGACGATTACCTGGTCAAGCTGCTGCTCCGAGACGTGCATGCCACCTTCGGCAATGTACTGGTCGAGCAGTTCGAGGGTCACCAACTGTTCGATAACCTGATTGCGCAACTGGCGCTCCTGTTCCGGGGGAACCTGACCGGAACGAATGCCACGCTGGACTTCCGTTTCGATTTGTTGCCGGGTGATCGGCTCACCGTTGACCTCGACAACGTCATCAGCCCCGCTGGTGAACAGGCCTACCACGGATTCGATACCGAAAAGCGCAAGGGCGACGACCACAGCACCCACGATGATCTTGGCGATCAGACTTTGGGAGCGGTCGCGGATTTGTTGCAGCATGCTAACCTCGAATGCTGTAGACGGAATAATAAAAAAGCGTATCGCTTACACGATACGCCTAGCTTGGAGGTCACAAGAAACAACGGTTGGTGAAATGAGCATGTCGCTTGCCACGAATTGAATCGATGGCACCATGGAATCACTGCCAGATTCTGGGCTCACACCTGAACACCGTTTGCTTAGTTGACCGAATCCTTGAGTGCCTTGCCAGCCTTGAAGCTGGGAACTTTAGCAGCGCTGATGTTGATCGGCTTACCTGTTTGAGGATTGCGACCAGTGCGAGCAGCGCGCTCTTTGATACTGAACGTTCCGAATCCAACCAAGGCTACTGAATCGCCTTTTTTCAAGCTGTCGGTAACGGAATCGATCATCGCATCCAGGGCACGACCTGCCGCCGCTTTAGGAATATCGGCAGATGCAGCGATGGCTTCGATCAGTTCAGATTTGTTCACATTTCACCCCTTGACTGTTTCAGAAATTACTGTAATTCGGCGCTTCATTTCAGGCAGCTCGCACGATCGCAGCAAAACGCAATTTATAGCAATGCCGCGAAAGTTGTGTCAAGTAAATAAGGCGCAAACCCGCGCCATTTCGACGTTTGACAAATAATAATTTGTATTATGCAACCTAATGGGTACTTATTATCGAACTGGAAGCTGCCGTATCATCAGGACGATTATCATCCCCGTTAGCATTCGTATTATTTACCAGTGCGAGCTCAAGAACCTCGTCGATCCAACGTACTGGATGAATATCAAGCGCATTCTTGATATTGTCCGGCACTTCCTTCAGATCGCGACGATTCTCTTCCGGAATGAGCACCGTCTTTATACCACCGCGTCGAGCGGCCAGCAATTTCTCCTTCAGCCCTCCGATGGGCATGACTTCGCCACGCAGATTCACCTCACCAGTCATTGCCACATCACAACGAATCGGCTGCTCGGTATAAGCGGATACCATGGCGGTAACCATGGCAATACCTGCGCTGGGGCCATCCTTGGGCGTTGCCCCTTCGGGAACGTGGATATGCAGATCTTCCTTCTCGAAGCGCTCGGGATCGATCCCCATGGCCACTGCCCGAGCCCGCACGACGGTATGCGCCGCATCCACCGACTCTTTCATGACATCGCCCAGGGAGCCGGTCTTGTGTATTCGCCCCTTACCTGGCATCACCACGGATTCGATGCTGAGCAGCTCACCCCCGACGGAGGTCCAGGCCAAACCCGTAACGCGCCCCACCTGATGCTCCATGTCCGCCAGGCCATAGCTATAGCGGCGCACACCTGCATAGGCCTCGATATCGGCGGCGGCCAGCACTCTCGGCGCCAGAGCGCCCTCCTTGCTCTCTTCTTCGACACGCTCGCGCAATACCTTACGACATACCTTGGCAATCTGCCGCTCGAGCTCACGCACCCCGGCTTCCCGAGTGTAGTAGCGAATGATCTCCATCACAGCGTCATCGGAAAAGCGCAACTCACCCTCTTTCAAGCCGTTGGCCTTGAGCTGCTTGGGTACCAGATAGCGATTGGCGATGGCGAGCTTTTCGTCTTCGGTATAGCCCGGCAGACGGATGATCTCCATGCGATCCAACAGCGGGCCGGGAATGTTCATCGAGTTGGCGGTGCAGATGAACATGACATCCGAGAGATCGTAATCCAGCTCCAGATAGTGATCGCTGAAGGAGTTGTTCTGTTCCGGATCGAGCACCTCGAGCAGTGCAGAGGATGGATCGCCGCGATGATCCATGCCGATCTTGTCGATTTCATCGAGCAGGAATAGCGGATTGCGCACGCCTGCCTTGCTCATGCGCTGAATCATCTTGCCGGGCAGCGAGCCAATATAGGTACGGCGATGACCGCGAATCTCGGATTCGTCCCGCACGCCACCCAGGGCAAGACGCACGTACTTGCGATTGGTTGCCCGGGCGATGGATTGCCCGAGGGAGGTCTTGCCCACCCCAGGCGGCCCAACCAGACACAGAACCGGCCCCTTGAGCTTCTTGACACGCTTTTGCACGGCCAGGTATTCAAGGATGCGCTCCTTGACCTCTTCCAGACCGTAGTGGTCTTCATCGAGTACCGTGACGGCGTGAGTCAGATCGTGCTTGACCCGGGTGCGCTTCTTCCAGGGCACCGCAATCAACCAATCGAGATAGGAACGCACCACGGTGGCCTCGGCGGAGGTCGGTGCCATCATCTTCAGCTTGCCCAGCTCCTGAGTAGCCTTGTCCGCGGCTTCCTTGGGCATGCCCGCGTCCTTGATGGCCTGCTCGTACTTCTCTGCCTCGTTGGGCACATTCTCGAGCTCACCCATCTCCTTCTGGATGGCCTTCATCTGTTCGTTGAGATAGTACTCGCGCTGGGATTTCTCCATCTGGTCCTTGACCCTGGAGCGGATGCGTTTTTCCACCTGCAACAGATCGATCTCGGATTCGATCAATGCCATGAGATGTTCGATGCGATCCCGCACTCGATCCATCTCGAGCAACTCCTGCTTGTCACCGATCTTCAACGACAAGTGGGCGCAAATGGTATCGACGAGCCGACTCGGGTCCTCGATCCCTTGCAAGGAGTTGAGCACCTCGTTGGGTACCTTCTTGGAAAGCTTCACGTATTGCTCGAACTGGTTGAGCAGTACGCGAACCAAGGACTCTTGCTCGCGTTCGGAAAGGGGTTCGCTCTCGCGCAGGGCGATTTCGGCAACGCTATAGCCTTCTTCTACAACGCTTACCTTGTGAACATCGGCACGGGAAGTGCCTTCGATCAGTACCTTGACCGTGCCATCCGGAAGCTTCAGCAACTGCATGATCTCGGCAACCGTGCCAACGGCAAACAGATCACGGGTATCCGGATCGTCCTGACCCGCCTCGCGCTGCGCCACCAACAGGACGCGCTTGTCGACTTCCATGGCAGCTTCGAGTGCCTGAATCGACTTCTCGCGACCAACGAACAAGGGGATCACCATCTGCGGATAGACAACGACATCTCGCAGCGGTAGAAGGGGCAAACTAAACGTCTGTTCGGCATTCTGCTGCATCGCAGAAGTTCCTCACGAATCGGGGGGTGGTGCGCCCATTAGCGCTGATTGAATACCGCTATTGATGGGGCTGAAATCGCGTTTTACAACACCGGACTGTAGAACGCACGTGGCCGATGAAAAGAAAAAGGGGGCGGTTAGCCCCCTCTTGCATGACGCTGGATCAACCGTCTTTATTTGCCACCTTGCCCTCTTCCTGACTGGAGTAGATGAGCAAGGGTTCGCTATCGCCGGCAATCACCGACTCGTCTATTACCACTTTGGAGACGCTGTCCAGAGAAGGTACTTCATACATGGTATCCAGCAGCACGGATTCGAGGATGGAGCGTAGTCCACGGGCCCCGGTCTTGCGCGTCATGGCCTTGCGTGCCACTGCACGCAGTGCGTCTTCACGGAAATCGAGTTCGACGTGCTCCATATCGAACAGCTTGGCATACTGCTTGATCAGCGAGTTCTTGGGCTCGGTCAGAATCTGGACCAAGGCGTCTTCGCTGAGTTCGGTCAAGGTGGCGATGACCGGTAGACGACCGACGAACTCCGGTATCAAACCGAACTTGACCAGATCTTCCGGTTCGACACCGAGCAGTATATCGCCTACGCCCTTGCTGGAATCCTTGCTCTTGACCGTGGCGTTGAAACCAATCCCGCCCTTCTCGGCCCGATCGCGGATCACCTTGTCCAGGCCGGCGAAGGCACCACCCACGATGAAGAGGATGTTACCGGTATCGACCTGCAGGAACTCCTGTTGAGGGTGCTTGCGCCCGCCTTGCGGGGGAACCGAGGCAGTAGTGCCCTCGATCAGCTTGAGCAGCGCTTGCTGCACGCCTTCCCCGGACACATCCCGGGTAATGGAGGGATTGTCGGATTTACGCGAAATCTTGTCGATCTCGTCGATATAGACAATGCCCCTCTGGGCTTTCTCTACATCGTAATCGCATTTCTGCAGCAGTTTCTGAATGATGTTCTCGACATCCTCACCAACATAACCAGCTTCGGTGAGGGTGGTGGCATCCGCGATGGTGAAGGGCACGTTGAGCAGTCTCGCCAAGGTCTCGGCGAGGAGCGTCTTGCCGCTACCGGTCGGGCCAATCAACAGGATATTGGACTTGCCCAGTTCAACGTCATCGGTCTTTGATTCCACCCGCAAACGCTTGTAGTGATTGTAGACCGCTACGGACAGCACCATTTTTGCGCGATCCTGACCGATGACGTAGTCATCGAGCGTATTGCGAATATCGCGAGGCGCCGGCAGACGATCCTCATCACTTTCTGCGTCGGCCTCGAGAACCTCCTCGCGAATGATGTCGTTGCACAGGTCGACACACTCGTCGCAGATATAGACGGAAGGACCAGCAATCAATTTGCGGACTTCATTCTGATTCTTGCCACAGAACGAGCAGTACAGCAGTTTGCCCTCGTCTTTGTCTTTGCCTTTGCCGTCGGCCATTAGCGTACCTCTTGGCTGAGGCGGTCCGGAACGACCGCCAGAGTATGCAAAAAATAGGGTTTATATCATCAGGAGACCGGACGCTTTTCCAGCACTGCGTCGATGAGGCCGTATTCAGCCGCCTGCGCTCCGTTCATGAAATTGTCACGGTCGGTATCGCGAGCGATCGTTTCGATGTCCTGACCTGTATGATCGGCCAGAATCCGGTTTAGTTTATGGCGGATGCTGAGAATTTCCTTGGTGTGAATCTCGATATCCGAAGCCTGTCCCTGGTAACCGCCTAGTGGCTGGTGAATCATCATCCGCGAGTTGGGCAGGCAAAAACGCTTGTCCTTGGCACCGCCGGCCAGCAGCAGTGCACCCATGCTGGCGGCCTGACCGATACATACCGTCGAGACATCCGGCTTGATGAACTGCATCGTGTCATAGATCGACATACCCGCCGTCACGGAACCGCCCGGTGAATTGATATAAAGATGAATATCCTTGTCCGGATTCTCCGATTCGAGAAACAGAAGCTGGGCTACCACCAGATTAGCCATGTAGTCTTCCACCTGGCCAACGAGGAAGATCACACGCTCCTTAAGCAGTCGCGAGTAGATGTCGTAGGCTCGTTCCCCACGCGCGTTCTGCTCGACGACCATAGGTACCAGACCGCCGGCGTTTTGAATATCGTACTCGTTGCCCATTGCGTGACCACCCTAATCCAATGATTTGAAAATCATATCTAGTTTGCACTCGGAAAGCGCCAGTGACTAGCAACCCGGCCGTGGCCGGGTTAGTTCATATAGCTGCTTGGCTCGAAGTCAGCCTTGTACGGACGCGTCTTCGTCGTCCGCATCCTCGTCTTCCTTGTTACCCTCTTGAGCAGCCTTCAGCGCTTGCTCATAGGTCATTTCGATGTCCTTGACCTGAGCTTGCTCCAACAGTTTATCAACCGCCTTCTCTTCAAGCACGGCAGACTTGACCTGATTTTTCATCTGCTCGTCCTTGAGATAATACTCAATGACCTGCTCGGGCTGCTGATACTGCTGGGCCAGTTCTTCAACCTTGGCCTTGATTTCGTCATCACTGGCTTCCAGCTCGTTGGCCTTGATCACTTCGGCCAGTAGCAGCCCGATCTGCACTCGGCTCTTGGCCTGTTCGGCAAAGAGTTCGTTGGGCAGTTGAGATACATCGAAATCCTCGCCCAGGCCGAACTGCTGGGCAGCCTGACGCTTGAGGCCTTCGGTCTCCTGCTCTATCAACGATGCCGGCACCGGGATGTCATTGGCATCCTTGAGAGCTTCGAGCGCCTGCTGCTTGACGCGGTTATCGATGGCCTGCTTGACCTCGCGCTCCATGTTCTTGCGTATCTCGGCACGGAACTTGTCCTTGTCACCCTCTTCGACACCGAACTGCTTGATGAATTCATCGTCGATTTCCGGCAACTGCTGAGCACTGACCTGATGCACCTTGACCTTGAAGGTGGCTTCCTTACCCGCCAGATGCTCGGCCTGGTAATCCTCGGGGAAGGTCACTTTAATGTCGGTCTCATCACCTGCCTTGACCCCTTCCAGCTGCTCTTCGAACCCTGGAATGAAACTGTTGGACCCCAGTACAAGCTCATGGCCCTCGGCTTCCCCCCCATCGAAGGGCTCATCGCCAAGATACCCCTTGAAATCGAGCTTGACCTGATCGCCTTCGGCCGCAGCGCGATCGACCGGCTCCCAGCTGGCGTTCTGCTTGCGCAGCGTCTCGATCATCTGATCGACATCCGCCTCTTCGATCTTGGCCACCGGGCGCTCGATCTCGGTGCCTTCGATGGAAGCCAGCTCGACTTCCGGATAGATTTCCAGCGTGGCGACGAACTCAAGATCCTTGCCGGACTCGTTGACCGTTGGCTCCAGAGCAGGATAACCAGCTGGATTGAGGCTGTGTTCGGTAATTGCCTTGACATAATGCTGGCGCATCATCTCGCCGACAACTTCATTGCGCACGTCATTGCCATAACGCTGCTTGACGACGGCCATCGGCACCCTGCCCTGACGAAAGCCGTTCAAGCGGACATTCTTCGCGGCATCCTTGAGGCGGGCAGCAACAGCCTGATCGACCTCTGCAGCGGGAACCTGAACCGTGACGCGGCGTTCGATCTGTGAAGTCGTCTCGATGGAAGCTTGCATGTAAGGTCCTCTAACCGGCTGGGCGTTTGTGAATGCATTTAAAAGTGCAGGATTCTAAGAATACCGTGACGTGCTGGCAAGCACGCTGTCATTGCATCAATGGGGATAGGTGAAGATACTTGCAAGAGTAAGTGGGGAAAATACTGAATTCATTGACTTACTTGCACATTGAAACGAATCGGCAAACAAATGAAAAATTTGCGGATACAAGTAACAAGGCACGACATCAGGAGAGATTGAGCCAACATCTTGGGGTGGATGATGGGGATCGAACCCACGACCACCGGAGCCACAATCCGGGGCTCTACCACTGAGCTACATCCACCACGATATTGTGCTGCTGTATTTCTGTAGTCGAATGAAACGATATGGGGTGGATGATGGGGATCGAACCCACGACCACCGGAGCCACAATCCGGGGCTCTACCACTGAGCTACATCCACCATATCGATCATCGCTGCTATCCGGGAACGCTTGGCCTGTCTTGCATATCGTGCTTGCCAGACATTGGCGCGCCCAGCAGGACTCGAACCTGCAACCTACGGCTTAGAAGGCCGTTGCTCTATCCGATTGAGCTATAGGCGCATGGTATGGCCCGAGACTTTTACCTGCAAGCCCATTGGACAACCACATCAAGCTGGTCAATGAGTTGGTCGGGGTAGAGGGATTCGAACCCCCGACATCCTGCTCCCAAAGCAGGCGCGCTACCAGACTGCGCTATACCCCGTAGGCCTATTGCCGACGCTCGAACGACAAACATGAGGTGTCGCCGAGCGCTGCGTATTCTACGCTAGATTGCCCTGCGGTCAAGTACATTGTCCAAGCGCGTGCTACACGACGCTGCAAAGACTTTGAGCCGGGCGCTGCACATGCGAAAATCCATGTCTCGTTTTCGCTTCTCCAGACGCCTTGAACTTCACGGCTAAACGCCACGACAGGAATTCTTGATGCCCGCACAACTGATCGACGGCAAGGCAATTGCCGAGAAGGTACGCCACCTGGTCGCCCGCCAGGTACAAGCACGCCACCAGGATGGACGTCGCGTTCCCGGTCTCGCCGTGGTCCTGGTGGGTGAGGACCCTGCCTCCGAGATA
This sequence comes from uncultured Halomonas sp., assembly GCF_947493865.1. Taxonomy (GTDB): domain Bacteria; phylum Pseudomonadota; class Gammaproteobacteria; order Pseudomonadales; family Halomonadaceae; genus Modicisalibacter. The sequence goes on along the minus strand of NZ_CANLTC010000003.1, from coordinate 261,205 downwards.
TACGTGCGCCACAAGCATCGCGCCTGCGAGGAAGCGGGCATTCATTCATTTCGTCATCAACTGCCCACAAGCACCTCGCAGCAGGCGCTGGAAAAACTGGTCGACGACCTGAACGCGGATCCTGCGGTAGACGGCATACTGGTGCAGCTACCCTTACCCGAACACCTGGATGAGCGCCCGATCCTCGAACGCATTCGCCCGGACAAGGACGTGGACGGCTTTCATCCCTACAACCTGGGTCGTCTGGCGCAACGCCTGCCCATGCTGAGGCCGTGCACGCCAAAGGGGGTCATGACCCTGCTGCAGGAAAGCGATCTCTCGACCCGGGGGCTGAATGCTACCGTCGTGGGTGCTTCGAACATCGTTGGCCGCCCCATGTCCCTGGAACTCATGCTGGCCGGCTGCACGACGACGGTCTGTCATCGTTTCACCCACGACCTCGAGGAGCATGTCCGGCGTGCGGATCTCGTGGTTGCCGCGGTAGGTCAGCCGGGATTGATCAAGGGCGAGTGGATAAAGCAAGGCGCGATCGTGATCGATGTGGGTATCAATCGACAGGAAGATGGCCATCTGATCGGCGATATCGAATTCGAGCCCGCCGCCGCCCGGGCCAGCCATATCACGCCGGTGCCCGGTGGCGTCGGCCCCATGACGGTGGCCTCGCTACTCGAGAACACGCTGTTCGCGGCGGAACTGCACGATGCCGCGGACAGCGCCGAGTAGTCACGTCAACGGGAAGCTACTGCTCGAACACCCACGTGGTACCTTCCCGGGAGTCCTTGAGCACGATTCCCAGGGCTGCCAGCTCGTCCCGGATACGATCGGCCTCACCGAAATTCCGGGCTTTCTTGGCATCCGCTCGTGCCTGGATACGTGCTTCTATTTCCTCATTGGAAATCGATAGCGTCTGAGCGCCCGTCTTCAAGAAGGCGGAAGGATTCTGATGGAACAGCCCCAGGATCGCTCCCAAGCGCACGAGTTCGAATGCCAGCGCCGGCGCCTGATTCGGTACTTCCTTTTTGGCGCGGTTCAGCTCCCGAGCCAGCTCGAACAACGCCGCCAGTGCCTCCGGCGTATTGAAATCGTCATCCATGGCAGCGGTGAAGCGCTCGGCAAAGCGCGGTGCCACCTCTCCACGCGCTGGGTTTATACCTTCCAGGGCGTTATAAAAGCGCTCGAGAGACTTGCGCGCCTCGACCAAAGCATCCGGTGCGTAGTTGATAGCACTGCGGTAGTGGCTTGCCAGCAGCAGATAGCGCACCACCTCCGGATCGTGCACCTCGAGTACGTCACGAATGGTGAAGAAGTTGCCCAGGGACTTGGACATCTTCTGCTGATCGACCCGCACCGCCCCGGCATGCATCCAGGTATTGACATAAGGCTTGCCGGTGGCTGCCTCGCTCTGGGCGATCTCGTTCTCGTGATGAGGGAAGGTCAAATCCGGCCCCCCGCCGTGAATGTCGAAGGTGTCTCCCAGACAGCAGGTCGACATCGCCGAGCACTCGATATGCCAACCGGGGCGCCCTTCTCCCCAGGCGGATGGCCAGCTTGCCTCTCCCGGCTTGGCCGCCTTCCACAGCACGAAATCCAGCGGGTCTTCCTTGTGCTCGTCTACCTCCACTCGCGCACCGGCACGCATTTCGTCTGGGTCGCGATTGTTGAGCTTGCCGTAGCCCTCGAAGCGGCGCACTCGGTAGTAGACGTCACCGTTATCCGCGGCATAGGCATAGCCCTTTTCAATCAGACGCTCGATCATCGCCTGGATTTCATCGATATAGGCGGTCGCTCGTGGTTCATGATCCGGGCGCAGCACGCCAAGACGCTCTTCGTCTTCATGCATGGCAGCGATCATGCGCTGGGTCAGGCTGTTGATGCTCTCGCCGTTCTCGTCCGCTCGCTTGAGTATCTTGTCGTCGATGTCGGTGATATTGCGCACGTAGTTGACCTCGAACCCGCGGCTGCGCAGGTAGCGAGTAATCACGTCGAAGGCCACCATGACCCGGGCATGGCCGATATGGCAGTAGTCGTAGACGGTGATGCCGCACACGTACATGCGCACCTTGCCCGGCTCGATGGGGGTAAAAGGTTCCTTGCGCCGGGTCAGGGTGTTGTAGATCTGCATATCGCGCTCACCCCTTCTTCTGAATCTTTGCCCAGGTATCCTTCAAGCCCACGGTGCGGTTAAAGACGCGTCGACCTTCGGCGGCGGCATGCCGATCCGCGCAGAAATACCCCACTCGCTCGAATTGAAAACGCGTTTCGGGTTCCACGTCCGCAAGGCTTGGTTCGCCATAGGCTTGCACCACCGTAAGCGACGCGTCGCTCAGGTGATCGAGAAAATCGACATCGCGATCCCTGTCCGGCGCCTCGACCTGGAACAGATTGTCGTAAAGCCGCACCTCTACGGGCACCGCATGAGCCGCACTGACCCAGTGAATCACGCCCTTGACCTTGCGCCCTTCCGGGTTCTTGCCCAGGGTGTCGAAATCCACGCTGCAACGCAGCTCCTCGATCTCGCCATCGCCGCCCTTGAGGACCTCGTCGCAGCGAATCACATAGCTGTTGCGCAGACGCACTTCCTGCCCCGGCGCCAGGCGGAAGAACTTCTTCGGTGGCTCCTCCAGAAAATCCTCCGCATCGATCCATATCTCCCGGGTAAAGGGCAGCTTGCGCAGCCCCATGTCCTCCCGCGCTGGGTGTCCGGGCACCTCGAAGACTTCCTCATGGTCTTCCGGCACATTGGTCAACACCACCTTGAGCGGGTTCAGCACGCACATTGCCCGTGGTGCGTTGTCTTCGAGATCGGAGCGGATGGCGTGATAAAGCATCGCGATGTCGACCATACCGCCATCCGCCCGGGTGACCCCGATCATGTCGCAGAACTTGCGGATCGAGCCCGGCGTGTAACCGCGACGACGCATACCTGAGATCGTCGGCATGCGCGGATCGTCCCAGCCATCGACGATACCCTGATCCACCAGCAGCTTGAGCTTGCGCTTGGAGGTCACGGTGTAATTGAGATTCAGTCGAGCGAATTCGATCTGGCGGGGCTTCGCGGGCACCGGCAAATTGGCCAGAAACCATTCGTAAAGCGGCCGATGGTCCTCGAATTCCAGGGTACAAATGGAGTGAGTCACCCCCTCGATGGCATCCGACTGGCCGTGGGTGAAATCGTAGGAAGGATAGATCTTCCACTTGTCGCCGGTCTGATGATGGCTGGCATGGCGGATGCGATAAAGCGTCGGATCGCGCAGGTTGATGTTGGGTGAGGCCATGTCGATCTTTGCCCGCAGCACCTTTTCACCCTCGGCAAACTCCCCGCGGCGCATGCGCTCGAGCAGATCCAGGTTCTCTTCGACGCTGCGTTCGCGGTAAGGGCTTTGTCGACCTGGCTCGGTCAGGGTGCCGCGATATTCACGAATCTCGTCCGCGGAGAGATCGTCCACATAGGCCTTGTCTTCACGTATCAGGTGTTGCGCCCATGCATAGAGTTGATCGAAATAATCCGAGGCAAAGCGCACCTTGCCCGCCCAGTGAAAGCCTAACCACTCCACATCCGCCTTGATGGCGTCGATATAGATCTGCTCCTCCTTGGCGGGGTTGGTATCGTCGAAACGCAGATGGCAGTCACCTTTGAACTGCTCGGCGAGACCGAAATTCAGGCAGATGGATTTGGCATGACCAATATGCAAAAAGCCATTGGGCTCCGGCGGGAATCGCGTAACGACGGTCTCGACGGCACCCGCTTCGACTTCCTCGAGAATCTGGTTACGGATGAAATTCGGGGCACTGGCGCTTTCGGTACTCTCGGTGCTCATGGGGAATCGATGAACCTCTCTGAATCGCGAGTGGCGAAGCGACGGCGGGCTGCTTGTTTCGCACGTCGATTCAAAACCGCTATTATAGCGCGACGCCTGCGCGCTTCGCCAAGGCGTACCATTCAGACTGACCGGGAAACTTCTATGATCGTCCTGCACACCAATTATGGTGACATTCACCTCGAACTGGATCACGCCAATGCGCCCAAGACTGCGGCCAATTTCGAGCAGTACGTGCGTGACGGCCATTACGACAACACACTCTTTCATCGCGTCATCGACGGTTTCATGGTGCAAGGGGGTGGATTCGACAGTGATTTCGAACAAAAACCCACGCGAGAGCCCATCGACAACGAAGCGGACAACGGCTTGAAAAACGTCAACGGCAGCGTTGCCATGGCACGCACCCAAGACCCGCACTCCGCTACCGCCCAGTTCTTCATCAATGTCGCCGACAACGAGTTTCTCGATCATCGTGGCAAGAACCTGCAGGGGTGGGGCTACTGTGTGTTCGGCAAAGTGGTCGAGGGCATGGATGTCGTCGAAAAGATCAAGGCCCTGCCCACCACGCGCCGCGGCATGCATGCAGACGTACCTGTCGAGGATGTCATGATTCAGAGCGCCGAAATCGTCGAATAAATCCAATAGCCCGCCGCGGCGGGCTTACTCCTCACGCAATACGGTCCGTACTCCATGACCACACGTCTCATTTCAGATCTGCATCTACACCCCGGAGCGCCCGAGATCGCCTCAGGGTTTCTCGACTATCTCGAGCATACGGCCCAGGAAGCGCGAGCGCTTTATATTCTGGGAGATCTCTTCGAGGCCTGGATCGGGGACGACTACCATCTCGATGGCGTTTTCGAGGCACCTATCATCGAAGCGCTCAGACGTCTGAGTGACGCTGGCATCCAAGTCTATTTCATGCACGGTAATCGCGATTTTCTGATCGGCGAAGATTTCGCCAAGGCCTGCGGTGCTACCCTGCTATCCGACCCTCACCTACTGGAACTGAATGGTGAGCGCATGTTGCTGATGCATGGTGACAGCTTATGCACCCGGGACGAGGAGTACATGAAATTTCGCGCCATGACGCGCGATCCCCAGTGGCAGGGTCAAATTCTGGCACTACCGGTCCAGGAGCGTCTCGAACTGGCGCGCAATCTGCGCAGTCAATCCGGCGAGGCCAATTCCAACAAGGCTCAGGACATCATGGACGTGACCCCGGAGGAGGTCGTCAAGGTCATGCAGAAGCACCAGGCGCGCATCCTCATCCATGGGCATACTCATCGACCTGACGTACACGAACTCGATATAGCGGGTGCGCCGGCTAAACGTTTCGTCCTGGGCGACTGGAAAAGCGATCAGGGCTGGGATATCCGTATCGAAGATGGCCTTGAGCCAGCGCTAAGACGCTTTGGCTACTGATCTTCGATATTGCTTGCCTGAGAGCGATCAGACACTGCGGCTGGGATGTCGCTTGTCAGGCAACTCTTGACGATCGAGCAACAGGCGCCAACGCATCAACACCGGCGCATCGGTCTTGTAAACCTCTGTCAGCAGTTGACGAAATTCGTCCCAGGCCTCGCGATCGCCGGGCTCGATACTTTCAAGCCACAGCTCGAGCACAAACAGCAAGTGGTGGATATTGCCATGCTCGCGAGCCAGGATCCGGGCCTGCTCCACCAAGCTGCGCACCGAGGCAGTGGAACGCTCACGCTTGAGCCGCACACTAGCCAGACGCACCGATAGCTCAGGCACATAGAGCGAGTTACGCTCCCGGGCAACCAGCAGGCACTGATCCAGATAATTCTCTGCCCGGGTCAGCTCATCCAGCGCCAGGCAGGCGTCCACGTACCAAAGATTCGGGCGCTGGAAGCGATCGCGTCCAACCATTTCGGCAAGCTCATCAAGCCCGCTCTCGATTGTCGCCAGTCCCTCCCGGTCTCCCTGCATCGCCTTGTACCAGCCTGCCGTGCACTGCGCGCTCACATGCCAGAGATGCAGATCCGCGGTATGGGTCAAGCCAAAGGCACGCTCGGCCCGACTCCCGGCCAGATGAACGTGGCCTAGCTGGCGATAGATGGTAGCAGCGAACATCAGCGCCATGGCGAGCGACCCTGGGTGCTTGAGCTGCTCCGCCAGCCGAATGGCCGCTTCCACCTGCTGCTCCGCCGCCAGATAATCTCCCCGCAGACACAGCGTCCACCCTTGATAACAAGCGGCTGCAATCTGGGGATGATCGGAGAACGGTAACCACTCGATCATCATCGGCTGATTCAAGGGATCGATCTCGCGCAGATGATCATGCGCCTGACGCAGTCGGCCGGCCCAGTATTCACAGTGCGCCTGGGCATATTCCGCCAGACGTGCATAGCGCGGATCCAGAAGCTGGCGTGCCAGGGTGGTCAAGCCTGATGCCAAGGAGAAGGCATCGGCATTGGCATAGCGCTGACTGCAGCCCACCCAGAGTCCCCAGTCGACCAGAAACCGTTGTTCCAGCTCGGTCTCCTCATCGACGCTGGGGGTCTTTTCCAGTACCTCTCGCGCACGAACGAAGCTGTCGTGGGCGGTAGGAGAACCATGCCCTTCCAGCGCCAGGGCAGCCTGCCCCTTGACGGTGAGAAGACTGATTTCGCGCTCCTCCTGACTCTGTACGCTTTCCAGGCTCTTCAAGCCCGCGTCCGCCATTCGCATGGCCATGCGATTGGCGCTTATCTTCAAGGCTTCCCGAGCAGCCAACTCGAAATAGCGCGCGCTCCGAGCGTGATAGCCGCTTCTGTGTAAATGCAGGGCAAAATCGTCGGGATGACGACTGATGTAGATGGGATAGTGCTCTTCGATCAGCGTCACCACCTGCCGGTGAATCGCCTCTCTGATATCCGTAGGGCATGACAGGTAGGCCGCTTCCTGCAGCAGGGGATGGGTAAACTGATAGTCGTACTCGCCTTGCGTGGGGCATGCTTCGATGATTTCCAGACGCTGCATCTGTTCCAGTGCCAGCTTGAGCTGCGCCTCCTCGACAGGACTGCACTGGCGTAGAAAGTCGAGCCGGAATTGACGCCCAAGCACGGCAGCCGCATGAGCCACCGGGCGATCACTGTCCAGTTGATCGATGCGACTGGCGAGTAGCCCCAACAATCCCTGAGGAAGCTCATCAAGCTGCAGGCTGCGCCCTTCGCGACGATTGCTGTCCAGGCGTCGACACACCTCCTGCAGATAAAGCGGCACCCCTTCGCAGCGCTCGATGACCTGATTACGCAGCCGCGGCGTGAGATGCAAGCGATAGTGCTTGGCCAGATGAACCAATAGCCGCGACGACTGGACCGCATCGAGCTGAGTCAACACGATCTGCTGGTCCCAATGCAGTCTGATGGGTAGCGGCTCCTGTCCACGCATACTGGCAACAAGCAGGAACGGGCAATTGATGGGTAGGCGCGCCTGCAGGCCCGACAGTACCTTGAGGGAAAGTTCATCAACCCATTGCAGGTCGTCGATCATCAGGACCAGGGGTTTATTTCGCGTGGCACGCTCAATCAGGCGATGCAGCAAACGAATGACCAACTCGACCGCTTCATTGTTGAGCTCGCCACCCGGTCCTTTCGGTGCGCTGCGTTCGACCGGCGCCACCTGCAGCGCTTGCCGCAACAACCCATAGTGTTCCACGTCCTCGAGAATCGACGCATCGACGCTATCACTCAAGAGCTCTTGCAGCGTTTCCCCATTCGCCTCATCGCCTGCATACCAGCGAAATAACCAGCACGCCACGCCATAGGGCTCTTGCATCGACATGCGGGTCATGGAATGCCAGCAGATGGTGGTATCCTGACTCTGCTCCAACTGACGAAATCCTACCATCAAGGCGGATTTGCCCATGCCCGAGGCGCCCTGCACCAGAACACTTTGACGCAGGCCGATGCCGGCTCTGGCAAGTGCATCGCGCAGCTTGCGCAAGGCGTTCTCGCGACCTATCAGAATCGGCTGCTGGGCTTCACGGCCATTCATGTTGACGCCCAATACCAATGCCCGCAGACGCACCCTGCCATCACAGGCCATCACCCGGCTCGATAGACGTGGCTGCAGATCCAATGCGGGGGGCATGTGTTGACTGGCCACTTGGGAAATCAACAGCTCGCTACCTTCCGCAGCACTCATCAACTCCAGCGCACGCTGACTGACCTGCCCAAGCGGATCGACCAGCCGGCGCTCGGGAAGATACACCACGCGTCCGCTATCGAGTCCGGCCGCCAGTTCGAAGGAAGGCGGCGGCGTCTCCTCGGTCCAGTGCCGCGCCACTTCCTCTGGCAAGGCGCGACGACAGTGTTCGTAGAGTGCCACCAACTCGGCCAGCTGATGTGCTGGCCCATGCGTACCGAAACAGGCAAGCCCCATGCCGCCCGTGACACCGGGCAGCCAGAACCCCCCCAGGTGGTGGCACTGCTGCTCGAGCCAATGCAGCAACTCAACCTGCAGCGTCAAACAGGCCCGCACCTCAGGGCGCTGATCGCGCTCGTCCTTTAGACGCAGCCTGATCGCCATGACCGACAGCTGACGCTGCTCGATCTCGTCATCACGCAGAGGCTCGCTTTCAGACTCGATGGCGCGTACGTAAGCGGTTTGAGAGGGCGGTCGCTGGATATCACCCTTGCCATTGGTCCAATGACGGGCAAGATTCAGAATGTCCGGATCCGGCTGCTGACCCGATAGCGCCAGCAATTGTAGATAGGCATTGTATTCTTCGTGGGCGGCAGCGGGCTGATCCTGATCGATCAACTGATGCATCAGCCGCTCGTGGAACGGGGCATAACCGGAAAAACGGCTGACCAACGTACGCAACAAATCATCGTCGAGTTCACCGGCGGTGGTCAGCACCTTTTCCGCATAGGCAATGACCCGCTGGCGCCATTCGCCGCGAAGGCGCACCAGCCAACGCTGATAATCGACACATTGGTTGAGCTGCAATTCTTCGGCGATATCGCCGCGATAAAGTGCCAGCAATCGCTCCAACCCTTGCGTACTTGCAGGCTCAGCCAACAGCTGTTCGACTTGATGCAGATCCACACGCCATTGCCGAGGTAGCGCAAAGGCAATTGTCTGACGCGTCACCGTCAATACCTGATCAGCCTCTTCACCCAGGCTCTGACGTAGACAGTGCAACGCATGACGCAGATTGGTCCGGCCTGAAGAGAGCCCCTGATCGGGCCATAACAACTCCGCCAACGTCGCACGATTGACCTGCTGTTCATTGAGCAGCAGATAGATCAGCAACGCCTTGACCTTGTCATAGCTGAACTGTGTCAGCACGTCGTCACCGACGCCTAGCGAGAAGTGGCCGAACAGTGTCAACTCGGTTGTGGCGGATGTATCGCGTCTCATTGTTATGGTTTCCTACCGTGTCGTGATGCCATCATGTAGTGACGTGCCGCCCTACATTTCACACTCAGGCATTTGTCAGGCTGCCATCGGCAAGCCGCTATGAAAGCGGAAAACGGGATCTGGCGCCTCGATCAACGCTCGCTCCTGTTCGGCGAAAAAAGCGATTCGCTCCTCTATGGGCTCGGTAGCGTAGTGCCGTGCCAGCATCAGATAATCTTCGTAGTGGCGCCCTTCCGACTTCACCAATCCACGATAGAATTTGCCTAGCTCATCGTCCAAGTGCGGAATCAGGCACGCGAAGCGCTCGCAGCTTCGCGCTTCGATGAAGGCTCCCACGATCAATACATCGATCAACCGCTGCGGCTCGTCTCGGCGCACCCACTCACGCAACCCCCCGGCATAACGTGATGCGCCGATATGCCGATAAACGACACCGCGCTCTTCCATGAGCTTGACGACCTGTTCGAAATGCAAAAGCTCTTCCCGGGCGAGTTGCGACATCTTGGTCAGCAATAATGGATAGTCGACATAGCGATACATCAGGCTCATCGCCGTGGAGGCTGCCTTTTTCTCGCACTGAGCATGATCGATCAACAGCAAGTCAGGATTGGCAAGTGCCGCCTCGACCCAGGTCTCGGGAGTGGTGCAAGGCAGGAATGCGAGCAACTCCGCAGGCAACAGCATGGCAGTGGATTCAGACGTTGTTTTCATCATCTCGGATCAGTCGAGCTCCAGAGTCAGGCGGCGGGATTCAGCACACTCGAGCAACGCACGCGTAATAGCCTCATGCAGTTCATCGGCGGAAAGTCGCAACCCTTTACCTTTGGACTGCAAACCATAACGAGAAAGATCGCGAATGCGTGTACGCCCTACGCGTAGTAATTCGATGGCCCGAGACAACGGCGGCTGGTCGTCACGAAAGCGAATGCGGTGCCGCTCGAGCTGACTTTGCAACAGACCGGCATCCAGAACCCCAAGGAAATCACCCGCGACGCGGGCGCGCAGCGCATCCAGTTCGGCCATGCGTGCACGACGCTGTTCGTCGGCATACCCGAACCAGTTACGAATTTCGTTCTCTGTGCGCTGACACCCCCGGCATACGGGGTCTCCAAGGGTCGTGGAGCAGAGTCCAACGCAGGGCGAAACGATCGCTTGTCCCATGACATCCTCCTCGAGGCTCATGGTAGCTCGCCAACTCTTCATCAGCGACCGGTAAAGAAGTAAAAAGCGTGATTCTTGTCCAAACCAAAGTCGAATTTGGCAACGCGGCAGCGCTCTTAACATTGTCGACAATTTCTCGTACCATACATGCCCCCATGAGCGAAGCCCTCGTAAGCGCTGATTTTGAGACCACAAATGTCTCATCGTCGCGGTTTTGCACACGGTTACCTGACCATCGAAAAGGACCCCATCGTGCTTGAAGCCTATCGTCACCATGCCAAGGAGCGTGCCGCCGACGGCGTGCCGCCCAAGCCGCTGAATGCGGAGCAGACAATTGCGTTGATCGAACTGCTTGAGTCGCCGACTCCAGGGGAGGAGCAGTTCTTGCTGGAGCTGATCACCGATCGTGTGCCCCCGGGTGTCGATGAGGCCGCTTATATCAAGGCGGGTTTCCTGAGCGCCATCGCCAAGGGAGAAGCCGAGTCGCCGCTGATCGACAAGATCCATGCGGTCAAGCTGCTGGGTACCATGCAGGGTGGCTACAACATCACGACCCTGGTGGAACTGCTTGATGACAGCGCGCTTGCCAAGGAGGCCGGCGAACAGCTCAAGCACACCCTGCTGATGTTCGACGCCTTTCATGATGTGGCTGAGCGCGCCAAGAAAGGCAATGCGATTGCCAAGAACGTTCTCCAGTCCTGGGCCGAAGCCGAATGGTTTCTGGCCAAGCCGGCGCTGGCGGAAAAAATCACCCTGGCGGTATTCAAGGTGCCCGGCGAGACCAATACCGACGATTTATCGCCGGCACCGGATGCCTGGTCACGCCCGGACATCCCACTGCACGCCAACGCCATGCTCAAGAACCCGCGGGACGGCATCGAGCCAATCGAGCCGGGCACCAAGGGGCCGCTCGAGCAGATCGAAGCAGTCAAGGCCAAGGGCTATCCCGTCGCCTACGTGGGCGACGTGGTGGGCACCGGCTCCTCGCGCAAGTCCGCCACCAACTCGGTGCTGTGGTTCTTCGGCGACGACATTCCCTTCGTGCCCAACAAGCGGGCCGGCGGCTTCTGCTTCGGCGGCAAGATCGCGCCGATCTTCTTCAATACCATGGAAGATGCCGGCGCCCTGCCCATCGAGATGGATGTCTCGAAAATGGCCATGGGCGATGTCATCGATGTCTACCCCTATGAAGGCAAGGTCTGCAAGCACGATACCGACGAACTGTTGAGCACGTTTGAACTCAAGACTCGCGTCATTCTCGACGAAGTGCGTGCCGGTGGCCGTATTCCATTGATCATCGGCCGCGGCCTGACCGAGAAGGCACGTAGCGAACTCGGCCTGGGGCCCTCCGAGGTATTCAAGACGCCGGAGCAGCCCGCCGATACCGGCAAAGGGTTCACTCTGGCCCAGAAGATGGTGGGCAAGGCCTGCGGCATGGAAGGCGTGCGCCCTGGCATGTACTGCGAGCCGAAAATGACCACCGTCGGCTCCCAGGACACCACCGGGCCCATGACCCGGGACGAGTTGAAGGACCTGGCCTGCCTTGGCTTTCAGGCCGACCTGGTGATGCAATCGTTCTGCCATACCGCTGCCTACCCCAAGCCGGTGGACGTGGAGACTCACCACACCCTGCCGGACTTCATCATGAATCGCGGCGGCGTCTCGCTGCGCCCGGGAGACGGCATCATTCACTCCTGGCTCAACCGCATGCTGCTGCCGGACACCGTGGGTACCGGTGGCGACTCCCACACCCGCTTTCCCATGGGCATTTCGTTTCCTGCCGGCTCCGGTCTCGTCGCCTTCGCGGCGGCCACCGGCGTCATGCCCCTGGACATGCCGGAATCGATTCTGGTGCGTTTCAAGGGCAAGCGCCAGCCAGGCATCACTTTGCGGGACCTGGTTCATGCCATCCCGCTATATGGCATCAAACAGGGCCTGCTCACCGTCGAGAAGTCCGGCAAGAAGAACGCCTTCTCCGGTCGAGTACTGGAAATCGAGGGGCTGGAGGATCTCACCGCCGAACAGGCTTTCGAGCTTTCCGATGCTTCCGCGGAGCGCAGCGCCGCCGGCTGTACCATCACGCTTTCCGAAGAGAGCATCAGCGAGTATCTGACCTCGAACGTCACGCTGCTCAAATGGATGATCGACAATGGCTATGGCGATCGTCGCACTCTGGAGCGTCGTATCCTGGCGATGCAGGAGTGGCTGGCCAATCCAAGCCTGATGCGTGCAGACAGCGATGCGGAATATGCCGAAGTGATCGAGATCGATCTTGCGGACATCACCGAGCCAGTGCTGTGCGCGCCCAACGACCCGGACGATGCACGGCTGCTCTCGGAAGTTGCCGGCGAGAAGATCGATGAAGTCTTCATCGGCTCCTGCATGACCAACATCGGCCATTTTCGTGCTGCGGGAAAGTTGCTGGAAAAGCAACCAGCAGGTAGTCTTAAGACGCGTCTATGGTTGGCGCCCCCTACCCGCATGGATCAGCATCAACTGACCGAGGAAGGGTATTACGGAATTTATGGGCGCGCAGGCGCACGGATGGAAATGCCGGGTTGTTCGTTGTGCATGGGCAATCAGGCTCGCGTGGCACCAAAGTCCACCGTGGTCTCCACCTCGACCCGTAATTTCCCCAATCGCCTGGGGGATGGTGCCAATGTCTACCTGGCCTCAGCAGAATTGGCGGCAGTCGCCGCCGTCGTGGGTCGTCTCCCCACGGTGGAGGAGTACCAGGGGTATATGGGCGAGTTCAACGCCATGGCCGGAGAGATCTACCGGTACATGAATTTTCATGAAATCGAGGAGTTTCAGAAGGCAGCCTCGAACGTGATTCCTGTCGCACAGGAAGCATGACCTATCGATTCCGATGCTCGCAACATCGATGGAATCCTTGAGATTCCGAATCGACCACAGAAGCGCTCCGTTGAACGGAGCGCTTTTTTTATAACAAAATTTTACGCTGTCTGGTGCCTTGGCCCTTGTAACAGAACAGTGTTCGGATTAATTTCGAGACCATGCCTCAACGACGTCCAACCCGGGTCCCGTCAGCCTGTCGCTCGATGACCGCGACTCTCCCTGGCGCAACTATTCTGGAGCTACTCCATGAAACTCAAAACGCTGGTGGCCGCTTCCTGCGCGTCTACCGTCATGATCGCTTTCGCGCCTTCAGTACTGGCTGCTCCCAACGCCGAGGGCTTGTATATTGGTATCGGTACGGGTTTCAGCTCTCTGAAAAACAATCGTGACGAGGTCAGCGACTTCATTTCCGACGGCGTCGAGGACTTCGACCCCGATGACGATGACGACAATGTCTTCAAGGGCTTCGTGGGCTTTGAGTTCAACCCCTACTTCGCCACCGAACTGTTCTATGCCGACCTTGGCCGCACTCGCTGGCAGGGTGGCGAAAATGCTAATACCGACCTGGAGTCGGATGCCTACGGCATCAGCGCAATGGGCAAGCTACCGCTCACTTCCTGGTTCACATTGTTTGCCAAGGCCGGTATCGCCAAGTGGAATACGGATGTCAAGAGCGACCTGCGCGGCTTGGATATCGACCTCGACGATCAGGATGGCACCGATCCAGTCTATGGCGTCGGCGCCCAGTTCAACTTCGATCCGTTTCTGGTACGTACCGAGTACGAGCGTTACGACTTCGATAGTGATTATCAAATCGATACGTTTACCGCCTCGGCAGGTTTCAAATTCTAGGATTTGTGTGAAAAGTCGACGAAATAGCTCTCAAAATTCCATAAGCAACAAGTTCATAAGAGCTTGATCAAAGGAAACCTGCCATGCCTGCTATCGTGACGCCGGATATCTGTGATGCGTATCCGGAGGTTCAGGTGCTTGACCCTCTGTTCACCAACTTTGGCGCCATCGATGCCTTTCATGGTCCCGTGAAGACCATCAAGTGCTTCGAAGACAATTCCCGAGTCAAGGAAGCGGTGAATGAACCTGGCAAAGGAGCGGTACTGGTGGTGGACGCCGGGGGCTCGCTGCGCTGTGCCATGCTTGGCGACATGCTCGCCGAAAAGGCCGCTGCCAATGGCTGGGCCGGCATCCTCATGTTCGGCTGTGTGCGGGACGTGGAAGTCCTGGCGGAAATCGAGCTTGGTGTACAGGCACTAAGCGCTCACCCACGGCGTAGTGAAAAGCACAGCGAAGGACAGCGCGATATTCCCGTTACCTTTGCTGGGGTTACCATCCACCCTGGGCAGTGGCTGTATGCGGACAACAATGGCGTTCTAATTGCAAAAGAGCGTTTGGCATTAGGGAATTGCTGAATAAATCGCCGAGCGAAATGAAGAGCAAGGCGCACGGAGCGCAGGAAACGAGACATAACATGGGGTTAGGCGAGTTTCGACCGGGCTGGCGCACCAGCACCGCGCAACGCAGCAATTCGTTCGTGTAGGCATTTATGCAGTGATTCCTTAGACGATTGATCACAGAAAAAATGAAGGCGTCTCAATCTCTGCCCTGGCAAGAGTGAGGTTTGTCATGCCAAGCGCAGAATGAGACGCTGACCCCATGGCTGAACAACATTCTCTCGTCCTGACGCCGCGCCACTTATCGAAGGCGGTGATCACTTCGCTACGCGAACATTGGCGCCCCTTGCTCGCCTTTCATCTGTTCTTCACGGTGCTGGCGACTACCCTGTTGCTGCCCGCCTCCGCGACGGCACTGGCCGCGCTGCTGAAGCGTATCGGACGCCCTGTGTTCACCAACGGCCAGCTGCTCGACATCGCGCTTTCGCCGACAGGCTTGCTGTGGTTGCTGATCGCCATCGGAACCACCTTTCTGATCCTGTTTCTGCAACAGGCCGGCATGTTGCTGGTAGCGATGCGCACGGGGGCCAGTCGTTATCGTGCCGCCTTGGAAGCGCTATGGAACGTTGCTCGCCGTTTTCTTGCCATCACCACACTGACGTTGATCCAGGTCGCCACTCACCTGCTACTCGCATTGCCTTTCCTTATCGCCCTCGTACTTCTCTATCAGTGGCTTCTCGGCGGCATGGAAAGCTACTATGTGCTGCGGGTAAAACCCCAAGAGTGGTGGCTGTTCCTGGCAAGTGGCTTGCCGTTCGTTCTGCTCTGGCTGTGGTTTGCTGCACGGCTTTATCTACGCTGGTCCCTGACCTTGCCGGTATTGGTCCTTGAAGGCACATCGGCCCGCCATGCATTGGCTCGTAGCCACGAGCTGACAAAAGGAAAAAAACGGCGCCTTGCGCTACCGATCGCCCTCCCGGTGCTGATGATCGTCGCCTTGCCCATAGGCATTACCAGTCTATTCGATGCCTTGATCACTCCGTTGCTGGGTTGGCTGCCTGAACGTAGTGCGATATTGATTCCGGCAACCCTTGCCTATCTGACGTTCTATGTTCTGCTTACCCTCGCGATTACCTTTATCGGCGTAGCAATCAATAGTCTCTTGCTTGCCTGCCTCTATCTGCGCTTGGCACAGCAGCAACCCAAGCCTCGAACGCCCTCCAAAGGCAGTTATCCCGCCTGGGTAGCCTGGGGCGCGGAAGCACTCATTCTGGCTTTGGCATTGAGTCAGGCAACTGCTGCGCTCACGAGTTTCGAGATTCGTGACCGCATCAACATCACCGCTCATCGAGGCAGTTCAGCCAAGGCGCCGGAAAACACCCTGGCAGCGTTCGAGCAGGCCATCGAAGACGGCGCGGATTATATCGAATTCGATGTACGCCTGACGCAAGACAACGAAGTCGTGGTTTCCCATGACAACAACCTTCGCCGCCTGGCAGCCTTGAATCGCCCGTTGTCCGAAATGACCTTGAAAGAAGCGCAGTTGGTGGATGTCGGCAGCTGGTTCGGGGATGTGTTCATCGATACTCGAATCCCAACCCTGGACGACGTCATCGATCTCGCCCAAGGGCGCATCAAGCTTTATGTTGAACTCAAGCCCGTTCGAGGGGGTGAAAAGGCGCTTGCCGCCGCCGTAATCGACAAGCTATCGGCGGTACCCGATGATGATGTGATTCTGGCATCGCTGTCACCCGTTGCGCTTGCCGAGGCCAAGCAACTTGCGCCGCAACTGCGTACCGCGCTTTTCGCCCAATTCGTCGTGCGCGGCGGCATGGATAGAGGTTTATTCGATGCCCTTGGCTTGCGCCATAATCGAGTAACGCTGGCCTCCATTAGAACGGCGCAGCGTCACGGGTATCAATTGCACACATGGACGGTGAATGGACAGTCTGAGATGTCACGACTGATCGACCTGGGAGTCGACAACATCATCACCGATCGGCCGGCCCTGCTCAACGAAGTGCTGGATGAGCGGGCAACCCTCAGCGATGGCGAACTGTTGTTGTTGAAGCTACGCAACTGGCTGCGTTCTTGATAGCAACTGATAGCGCCTGATAGCGACAACGAAAACGCCCAGCCTATTCGATAATAGACTGGGCGCGCTTTTCTTGCTTGGGTAGGCGATCAGGCCATGGTTTCACCGGCCAGCATGAACCAGGTTTCAAGCACCGCATCCGGGTTCAACGACACCGAATCGATCCCCTGCTCCATCAGCCACTTGGCAAGCTCGGGATAGTCCGAAGGGCCCTGACCGCAGATGCCCACGTACTTGCCCTGCTTCTTGCAGGCGGCGATGGCCATGGCCAACAGTTTCTTCACCGCCGGGTTACGCTCGTCGAACAGATGGGCCACGATGCCGGAGTCCCGGTCAAGACCAAGGGTCAACTGGGTCAGATCGTTGGAGCCGATGGAGAAGCCGTCGAAGTGCTCGAGGAACTCCTCCGCCAGCAGCGCATTGGCCGGCAGCTCGCACATCATGATGATCTTCAAGCCACGTTCACCGCGCTTGAGGCCGGCGGTATCGAGCAGCTCGACGACCTCCCGCGCCTCGTCCGTGGTGCGCACGAAGGGAATCATGATCTCGACGTTATCCAACCCCATCTCGTCGCGTACCCGCTTGATCGCCTGGCACTCCAGCTCGAAACAGGGACGGAAGGACTCGGAGATGTAGCGCGAGGCACCGCGGAAGCCCAGCATCGGGTTCTCTTCGCCGGGCTCGTAGAGCTTGCCGCCGATCAGGTTCTCGTACTCGTTGGACTTGAAGTCCGACATGCGCACGATGACCCGCTTGGGATAGAACGCCGCCGCCAGGGTCGAAATACCCTCCACCAGCTTGTCGACATAGAAACTCACCGGATCGTTGTAACCGGCGGTGCGTGCATCGATGACCTGCTGCAGATCCGTGGGCAGCGTGGCGTAGTCCAGCAATGCCTTGGGATGGACTCCGATCATGCGGTTGATGATGAATTCCAGGCGCGCCAGCCCTACGCCGGCGTTGGGCAGCGAGGCGAAGTTGAAGGCACGATCCGGATTACCCACGTTCATCATGATCTTGAAGGGGATTTCCGGCATCGCATCGACACTGGAGGTCTTGCAGTCGAAGTCGAGCAACCCTTCATAAACGTGGCCGGTGTCACCCTCGGCGCAGGAAACCGTCACTTCCTGGCCGTCGGTGAGTATTCGGGTCGCATCACCACAGCCAACCACTGCGGCAATGCCTAGTTCCCGGGCGATGATCGCCGCATGACAGGTACGCCCGCCACGATTGGTGACAATCGCGGAGGCACGCTTCATCACCGGCTCCCAGTCCGGATCGGTCATGTCCGTGACCAGGATGTCGCCGGGATTGACCTTGTCCATCTGCTCCGGGGACTCGATGATCTTGACCGCGCCGCGCCCGATACGCTGACCGATGGCACGACCGGACACCACCAGGCGACCCTTCTCCTTGAGCTGGAAACGCTCGAGCTTGCCGCCTTCCTGATTGGAGACCACGGTTTCAGGACGTGCCTGCACGATGTAGAGCTTGCCGTCGTCGCCATCCCGGGCCCATTCGATATCCATCGGCCGGCCGTAGTGCTTCTCGATGGTCATCGCCTGACGCGCCAGGGCCATGACATCGTCGTCGTCGAGACAAAAGCGCATCCGATCCGCCGCCGGCACATCGATGGTCTGCACGGAACGCCCGGCGGAGGCCTCGTCGGTATAGGTCATCTTGATCAGCTTGGAACCCAGGGTGCGACGCAGTACCGCGGGGCGCCCGGCAGCAAGAGTCGACTTGTGCACGTAGAACTCGTCCGGGTTGACCGCGCCCTGCACCACGGTTTCACCCAGCCCCCAGGAGCCGGTGACGAACACCGCGTCGCGATAGCCGGACTCGGTGTCCAGGGTGAACATGACCCCGGCGGCGCCAGTCTCGGAACGCACCATCTTCTGGATGCCCGCGGACAGCGCGACCAGCGCATGATCGAAGCCTTGATGCACGCGATAGGAGATCGCCCGATCGTTGAACAGCGAAGCGAACACCTCGTGCACGGCACGCTTGACGTTGTCGAAGCCTTCGATGTTGAGGAAGGTCTCCTGCTGGCCGGCAAAGGAGGCATCCGGCAAGTCTTCCGCGGTCGCCGAGGAACGCACCGCCACCTTGAGGTTTTCGTGACGAGATTCGAGTTCGCGATAGCTCTCCTGCAAGGCCTTCTCGAAAGCCGGCGGCAGCGGCGTGTCGATGACCCACTGGCGAATCTCGGCACCGACCCGGGCCAACTCCTTGACATCGTCCACGTCAAGACGGTTCAGCGCATCGTTGATGCGATCATTGAGCCCTTCATGGGCCAGGAACTCGCGGTAGGCAAAGGCGGTGGTGGCAAAGCCCCCGGGCACGGTGACCCCCGCATCCGCCAGATTGGAGATCATTTCGCCCAGCGAGGCATTCTTGCCCCCTACCCGCTCGACATCGTTCATTCCGAGACGATCGAACCATTCGATGTATTGTTCCAAGAGACCCCCTAGGTCGTTATATATAGGATAACGCCTGCGCTGCTGGCTGTATCATCGTTCACCGCTATGTCGATGCAGGACTCTACAGTTAGCAACACACGCTTTTCTGGATGTTCGGTACCCTATCAAATTGAAAGTATTATTCGCCATTAGTCTAATAGAGAAGTCACTGGAGTATTTTTACAACACTCGCCTATTTTGCCCGTTTTCCTGTAGTCACTCGCTGGCGAAACGACGATAAACGGTCGAGAAACAGGGAAAGCGATTGTGGCGATGCGGATGAAACGGGACAATGCATGGCATATTGCTTAGCATCGCCGAGAGGACATGACATGCCGCGCACCGCCTTCTTCATCTCCGATGGGACCGGCATCACCGCCGAGACTCTGGGCCGCAGCCTGCTGGCCCAGTTCGAGAACGTCGAGATCACCATGGTGACCAAGCCTTATATCGACTCGACGGAGAAGGCGCACAATCTGGCCACGGTGATCGCGGCTACCGCAGCACGGGATGGCGAGACGCCGATCATCATCGACACTATCGTCGATGAGTCGATTCGCGAAGTCATTTCCCAGGCGCCTGGTTTCAAGGTGGATATCTTCACCACCTTCCTCGCCCCCCTGGAAGAAGAGTTGCACACCCACTCCTCCTACTCCGTGGGCCGCACCCATTCCATCGGCAAGGACGAGGTCTACATGCACCGTATCGACTCGGTGCATTTTGCACTCGACAACGACGACGGCGCCCGGGTACACCAATACGACACGGCGGATATCATCCTGGTGGGAGTTTCCCGCTGCGGCAAGACGCCTACCTCGCTTTATCTGGCGCTACAGTTCGGCATCCGCGCCGCCAACTACCCGCTCACCGAGGACGACCTCGACGAGGACGGCACCCTCAAGATGCCCAAGGCGTTGGCGCCTCATCGCCACAAGCTATTCGGACTGACCATCGACCCAAGGCGTCTGGCGGCGATTCGCAGCGAACGCCGACCCAATAGCCGCTACTGCTCCATCGATCAGTGCCTCCAGGAGGTGCAGCAGGCGGAGGCGCTCTATCGGCGCTATCATGTGCCTTTCATCGATACGACACGCTTCTCCATCGAGGAAATCTCGACCCGCATGATCGCGGAGACGGGATTGCAGCGGCGTTTCAGCCCTCGGTAAACGTGCTTGGTCGGCGGGCTTACCGGCGGCAAGCCTTCGTGAGGGCGCTGTGAACCCATCCCTGGGCGCTACTTTTGCCATCCATGGCAAAAGACCCTCACTGCGCCTTGCCCCCGGAGCCCTCTATCACGAGTTACTGGAAAGCTTCATGCAGTCTGTCAAATTGTAGAAGGTACGTTTGTCACACCTTCAGCCGCTGGCGCAATGTGCGCCGCATCTGATGCCAGGAGATCAGCGCCATGATCAGATTGGCGGACATCATGCCGAGGAAGATGCCCAGCGGCCCTTGCAAGTAACCTCCGAGCCAGGCCAGGGGCACAAAAAGCACGAACAACCGCACCACGGAAAGCTCCAGGGCGCGCCGAGGCTGGTGCAGCGCATTGAAAGACGAGTTGGTCAGAATCACCACGCCTTGCGCCCCCAGGCCCAACGGCACCCACCACAAGAACAGCCGCAGCACCTCCCCCACTTCCGGATTCTGCGCGTAGCTGCTGGTCAGCCAGGGCGCCAGCAACTGCAGTACGATCCACACCCCAAACTGCCAGACGAGCACGAACACGAAACAACCTAGAATCGCCCGCTTGACCCGTTCCGGCTGATCGGCGCCATGGTTCTGGCTGACAAATGGCGATAGCGTCATCGATAGCGACAGCACGGCGATCTGGGCGATGGCGTCGATGCGGGTGCCGACCCCGAAGGCCGCTACCGCCGCATGGCCGTAATCCGCGACGATGCGTGTCACCAGCGCCATGGCGATGGGGGTAAAGACGCTGGTGATCGCCGCCGGCAGTGCGATCTTGCCCAGTTCGCGCCAGGACTCGATCAGTGCGGGCAACTTGAATCCACCAAAATCCATCATCCTGCGCAGATCGCGCTGTGCGAACAACGCCAGGGTCATGGCGGCCCAACTGATGACCGTGGCCAGAGCCGCTCCGCTTACGCCCAGGGCCGGGATCGGTCCCAGCCCGAAGATCAGCACAGGGTCGAGCATGGCGTTGAGTATCGCCGCGCCGCCCATCATCATGCCGGGAATCAGCGTATTGCCCTGGGCACGCAACACACTACTCAACACCCGGGGCGCAATGACGAACGCCGCGCCCAGGTACCAGACGTTCATGTAGTCGCGAATATAGGGCATCAGGGCCTGATCGGCGCCCAGGGCCGCAAACAGCGGCACGACGCTTGCTCGCCCGGCCAGTGTCACCACCACGCCGACCAGCAGCGCCATCAGAAAGGCATCCGTGGCACGCCGGTGCACCGTTTCTATCTCACCACGCCCCAGGCGCCTCGCCACCACCGCCGAGGTGCCGATGGCCATGCCGATCGCCAGACTGATGGCGGCAAAGGAAACCGGGAAGGTAAAGGACACCGCTGCCAGGGGCTGAGTACCCAGTCGCGCAATGAACCAGGCATCCACCAGATTGAACAGCATCATCGCAATCGAGCCTGCCACCACCGGCAGGGATTTTTTAAACAGGGTGGAGGCGATCGGCCCGGTCAACAGCGGATTGGCTGACGCGGCCCTGGATGCGGCTGAAGAAGAATTACCGGATTGGGCGGAAGAACGCATACGGGCTCTCTGTTATGCAATCAGACAAAGCCGCCATTGTGCCCGGCACGGGGGTTTATCCCAAACGATCTCAACCTTTTAAGGCTCAAAGACTCACTTTTCGATAGGCCCATCGACTTCCCGCCAGGCCGAGAACCCGCCGCTTATATGACAGATCGGCCCAAATCCCATGCGCTGAAGCTGCTGAGTCGCCAGGGCCGAGCGCTGGCCCTTGGCGCAGAACAGCACGTAGCGATCATTCCGGGCGAAAACCTCGCGGTGATAGGGGGAATCCGGATCGATCCAGAACTCGAGCATGCCCCGGGGGGCGTGCACGGCTCCGGGTACCCGCCCTTCCCTGTCCAGTTCCCGAACATCACGGATATCGACGAAGGTCACGCCGGGCTGGCCATGCAACGCCAGGGCTTCTTCGGCGCTCAGCGTCTCGATTTCGGTTTCCGCCTCGGCGACCAGCTCGGCAACAGGTTTGTTCAATGGTGTCATCGTCTCTTGTCTCCTTGTCTCGCTACTCGTCACCGGCACGATAGAAACGCTGAATGCTGGAGAAATCGAGGCGGCCATTGCCTTGTGCCGCATGTTGCACGTACAGGTTGCGCGCCTGAGACCCCATGGGTATCGCCGCCCTGGATTCCAGGGCCATCTGCCAGGCAAGTCCCAGATCCTTGGTCATCAGATCGACCAGAAAGCCGCCTTGATAGTCGTTGGAGGCAGGTGCATTCTCCATCACGCCGGGCCAGGGGTTGTATACGTTGAGCGCCCAGTTGCCACCGGAGCTCTGCTTCATGATCTCGGACAACACTTCAGGGTCGAGACCATTCTTGACGCCCAGGGACAACGCCTCGGCGGTGCCGCTCATGAGGATGCTCAGCAGCATATTGTTGCAGATCTTGGCGACCTGGCCCGCACCACTGACGCCGGCATGAAAGACATTCTTGCCCATCGCCTCGAGCACCGGCTTGGCCTGCTCGAAGCCCGCCTCGTCGCCCCCCACGATGAAGGTCAAGGTGCCGGCCTTGGCACCGCCCACGCCACCGGACACCGGTGCATCGAGATAACTCAGACCGCGTTCGCGAGCCGCCTCGGCGACCAGACGCGCATCCTCCGGGGCGATGGTAGAGGCATCGATGATCAGGGGTTTGCCGTCAAGGGCATCGAGCAATCCCGGCTGATCTTCTCGACCCAGATAAAGCCCTTTCACGTGAGCACCGGCGGGCAGCATCGACAGGATGACCTCGGCACCGCGAGCCGCTTCCGCCGCGGAAGCAGCACTTTGCGCGCCAGCGGTTTTCAGGGTCTGAATGGCGGACTCGACCAGATCGAAGACCACGACCTCGTGCCCGGCATTGACCAGATTGGTGGCCATGGGCGTGCCCATGTTCCCCAGGCCTATGAAGGCGATTTTCATGATCGATGCTCCCTTTGGCAATATTGTTGTTGGTGATGAACGAGGCTCAGATATCTCGCAGTGGATGCGTTTGCGGCGACCAGAGCGGCCTCAGGAAATCCTCGACGTCGCGCTCCGGCACGCTGGCCACATCAACGTGCGACCAGCGCGGATGCTTGTCCTTGTCGACCAGCAAGGCGCGCACCCCTTCGGCAAGTTCGTCATGGCGGCAGCACTGCACGGACAAATTGAGTTCGTCACGAAAGGCATCCGCCAGACTGGCATGGCGATGACGCGCCAGCATGCGCCAGACCAGATGAGCACTCATCGGGCAGCCCACGGCCAAGCGCTGGCGGTTGGCCGCCAGCCACTCGTCATCATCGGCGTCATCGAGAATGCGCGTGACCGCTTCATTGACCGTCGCAGCATCGACCAAGGACTGAATCTTGTCGAGACGCGGCATCACCTGGGCCTCGGGCGCCTCACCCCGGGCTTCGAAATCCTGCAGCACGCGGCGCAGGTCGGTTTCCGGCGCGCCGAGATCCGCCTCCACCAGGGCATCGAGTACGTCCTGGCGCCGAGCATGAGGAATCAGGCGATCCGCCAGTCCGAGATCGAGGGCATCCCGTGCGTTGAGCTGCGCGCCAGTCAGGCCCAGATAAGCGCCGACCCCTGGGGGCATACGATTCAAGAACCAGCTGGCGCCGATATCCGGATACAAGCCAATGGTGATCTCCGGCATGGCGATGCGGGTGGACTCGGTGGCCACCCGCTGGCCGCCGCCCGCCATCAAACCCAGGCCGCCGCCCATGACGATGCCATTGCCCCACACGACCAGCGGCTTGGGATAGGTATGGATCTTGTAGTCGAGCCGATATTCCGCGGTGAAGTAGGTCTCGGCGAAGGCGCCTGCCTCGTCCACGTCACTCGCCTCGGTCATCGCACGATACAGCGCCACCACATCGCCACCGGCACACAGCGCCTTGTCGCCGGCGCCTTCGAGCCAAACAACCTTGATCCGGTCATCCGCAGCCCAGGCATCGAGTTTGGCGGTCAACTGCTCGATCATTTCCAGAGACAGGGCATTGAGCGATTTGGGGGCATTGAGAGTGGCAACAGCAATAACACCGCCATCGCGAGTCGTTAGTTCATTGAACAGGACGAGGGATTCAGACATACACAATGCTTCCTTGCCTAGATAATGGGTTCATTGCTGCAAGGCGTCGATGGCGCCCTCTGCGAACAGTCGGCGGGCAACGATCAAGCGCATGATCTCGTTGGTGCCCTCTAAAATCTGATGCACCCGGGTATCCCGCACCAGACGCTCCAGCGGATACTCCCGGATATAACCGTAACCACCGTGCAGCTGCAGGGCCTCATTGCATACGTTGAAGCCGATATCCGTCGCCAGACGCTTGGCCATGGCGCAGTGCGCCGTGGCCTGGGGGTCGTCTTGATCCAGGCGCCAGGCGGCGTGACGCACCATCAGCCGTGCGCTGACCAGTTCGGTGGCCATGTCGGCGAACTTGAACTGCAGCGCCTGGAACGATGCCAGCATGCTGCCGAACTGCTTGCGTTCGTGCAGGTATTCACGGGATAGGGACAAGGCGTGCTGGGCGGCTCCCAGGGAGCAGCTGGCGATGTTCAAGCGCCCGCCATCGAGGCCTTTCATGGCAAGCCGGAACCCCTCGCCCTCTTCGGCGAGACGATGGGTTGCAGGCACCCGCACACCGTCGAAGCTGACCAGCCGGGTCGGCTGGCTCTTCCAGCCCATCTTGTCCTCGTTCTTGCCGTATTCGATCCCCGCACTGTCCGCAGGGACCGCAAAAGCCGTCACCCCGCCAGCGCCGGAATCCGGCTCGCCGGTACGGGCCATGACCACCAGCATGTCGGTCTCCCCGGCACCGGAAATGAACATCTTGCTGCCGGAAATCACATACTCATCGCCTTCCCGTACCGCCTTGGTGCGTAGATTGGCTGCATCCGAACCGGCGCCGGGCTCCGTCAGGCAATAGGACGCCAAGCGTTCGCCGCTGATCAGGGCCGGCAGCCAGGCGTCATGCAGGGTCTCACCACCCCAGTTGGCGATCATCCAGCTGGCCATGTTGTGAATGGTCAGATAGGCGGTGGTGGAAATACAGCCCTGGGCCAACTGTTCGAAGATGAGGGAGGCATCGAGCCGGGACAGCCCCAGCCCGCCATGATCTTCATCGATGTAGATCGCCAGAAAACCCGCCTCGCCGGCGCGCTTGATCACATCCACGGGAAAGTGGGAGGTCGCATCCCACTCGGCGGCATGGGGGGCGAGTTCGGCCCGGGCAAAGTCCGCAGCCGCCTGCTGCAGCGCACGCTGGTCCTCGTTTGGGGCAAAATCCATGGCAGCCTCTCAGCGCAAGAAAATTCACAGCAAGAATTGCATCATCCCCACAACCTAGCATTTGTCGGCCGTTATGAAAGCTATCGCTTGGTCTACTTTACGTTAACGTCAAGCTGATCTAGCCTGTCCCTTTTGGAAGCTTTTCCTGGAAAGCCACATCGAGAAAAAAGGCGATAATCCGTCATCCATAATTCAAGGATAGCAGCATGTCCGAGGCGCCCCAGCGCAATATGAACCAGCGCCAACTTCTATCGCGGCGCCAGTATACGATCGGCGAACTCGCCAGGATCTTCGAGGTGACGCCTCGCACCATTCGTTTTTACGAACAGGAAGGATTGCTGACACCGGAGCGCCGTGGCCGTACCCGGGTCTATCATGAAAAGGACCGGGTGCGGTTGAAACTGACCCTGCGCGGCAAGCGCCTGGGATTTTCCCTGGCGGAGATCCGCGAGGTGGTCCAGCTTTACGATCAGGCCCCGGATGGCGATGAACGCCAACTCCAGCGCCTGCTCGACATACTCGGCGAAAAGCGCGAGGCCATGCAGCAACAGCTGGAAGACATTCGAATATTGCAACGAGAACTCGACGAGGTCGAAACGCGCTGTCGCGAATCCCTTGCCCTGCTCGAGGCAGCTCGCGGCAAACGTTGAATCGCGACGTGAATCGTCTTTGTCATGCACGAGGCATTCCACCGCCAACAACAAGCAGGAAGCACCATGACCCAGCACGCCACGCCTACTGTCTCTACTCGATCATTCAGCTCTCCATTTAGTTATGCCAGCGGCATCAGCGAGCTGCCGCTCAAGGGCCAGACCATCGGCGACTGCTTCGACGAGACCGTCGAGCGCTATCCCGAACGGGATGCACTGATCAGCCGCCATCAGAAATTGCGCTATACCTGGCAGGAACTGCACACAGAAGTCGAACGTGCCGCCCGGGCCCTGCTCGCCATCGGCGTAACCAAAGGGGAGCGCGTCGGCATCTGGGCGCCCAACTGCGCCGAGTGGGCGATCACCCAGTTCGCCACGGCGAAGATCGGTGCGGTGCTGGTCAACATCAATCCGAGTTATCGCACTCACGAACTCGAGTACGCCCTTACCCAGTCCGGCACCTCGACCCTGATTCTGCAAGGTGAGTTCAAGGCGTCGAACTATGTCGAGATGATCAGCGAGCTGGCGCCGGAACTCACCAAGGATTCTTCCGCGGCACTGAACAGCGCACGCCTGCCCAACCTGAAGCGGGTGATCTGCCTCGATGCCGCGCTCGCCCTGCCCGGCATGATGCACTGGGAAACGCTACTGGAGCAGTCGGATAAGGTTGCGAATGAAGAATTGGCAACGCTGCAGGCCACGCTGCAGTTCGACGAGCCGATCAACATCCAGTACACCTCCGGCACCACCGGCGCCCCCAAGGGCGCGACCCTGTCGCATCACAATATCCTCAACAATGGCTTCTTCGTCGCCGAGCGCATCAAGCTCACCTGCGAGGATCGCATGGTGATCCCGGTACCGCTGTATCACTGCTTCGGCATGGTCATGGGCAATCTAGGCTGCATGACCCACGGCGCCGCGATGATCTATCCAGATGAAGGCTTTGACCCTCTGACCACGCTGCAGGCGGTCAGCGAAGAACGTGCCACCGCGCTCTATGGCGTGCCCACCATGTTCATCGCCGAGCTCGAACACCCGGAATTCGAGCGCTTCGATCTGGGGTCGCTGCGCACCGGCATCATGGCCGGCTCGATCTGCCCCATCGAGGTGATGCGCCAGGTCATCGACAAGATGAACATGAAGGAAGTCAGCATCTGCTACGGCATGACCGAGACCAGCCCGGTCAGCCTGCAGACCCAGACCGACGCGCCACTGGAAAAGCGAGTCACCACGGTGGGCACGATCCATCCCCATACCGAGGTCAAACTGGTTGATCCTTCCACCGGGGCGGTGGTGCCCATAGGCGAAAAAGGCGAACTCTGCACCCGGGGCTATAGCGTGATGCTTGGCTACTGGAACAATGTGGAGGCCACGGACAAGGCCATCGACCCGACCGGCTGGATGCACACCGGCGATCTTGCCACCATGGACGATGAGGGTTACGCCACTATCGTCGGGCGCATCAAGGACATGATTATCCGGGGTGGCGAGAACGTGTACCCGCGGGAGATCGAGGATTTCCTCTACACCCACCCGGCGATTTCCGACGTGCAGGTGATCGGCGTGCCGGACGAGAAGTACGGCGAGGAGATCATGGCCTGGGTCAAGCTGGCCGAGGGGGAAACCCTCGACGAGAAAGGCCTGCGGGATTTCTGCAAGGGCCGGATCGCCCATTACAAGGTGCCGCGCTACGTGAAGTTCGTCGACGCCTTCCCCATGACCGTGACCGGCAAGATTCAGAAGTTCAAGATGCGTGAAGAAGCGACCCACGAGCTGGGGTTGAAGTAAAAGCCGTCACGCACCCCAAGCCGCCCGACAGTAGGCTGTCGGGCGGTGTCGTTCATGACGTCAGCAGCGCGTCGACAATTCGTTTGACACGCTCGATGCCGTTCTCGAGGGCCGCCTCGATCTCGGCCATGGTGATCTCGCTCTCGACCACGCCGGCGGCGGGGTTGACCACCAGCGCCAGGCAGGCATAGGGAATCGACAATTCACGCGCCAGCACCGCCTCCGGCATGCCGGTCATGCCCACCAACCGACAGCCGTCCCTCGCCATGCGGGCGATCTCGGCGGCGGTTTCCAGTCGCGGTCCCTGAGTGCAACCGTAAACGCCACCGTCCTCGATTGTTTCACCGGCCTGCTTGCCTGCCATCACCAGAACATCCCGCAGGTCATTGTCGTAGGGCCAGGAAAAATCGATATGCTTCAAAGGCCGAAAGCGACCGTCGAAATAGGTAGACTCGCGCCCCGTGGTGTAATCGATCAACTGATCCGGCACCACCAGCGCCTCGGGCTGCAGCGTGGGATCGATGCCCCCCACTGCATTGATTCCGACAATACGAGTGGCCCCGGCCTGCTTGAGGGCCCATAGGTTGGCGCGGTAGTTGACCCGATGTGGCGGCAGCTTGTGCGGATGACCATGACGTGCCAGAAACAGAATGTCCCGCCCCCTCAGCTTGCCCTGCACAACACCCGCGGACGCCGCGCCCAGCGGCGTTTCCGCGGAATGCCGCTTGTCCACTTCCAGCCCCGCCATCTCGGTTAGACCGGTCCCACCAATGATCGCCAGCATCGCCAGTCTCCTGAGAGTGACCTACATGCCCTTGGGGGCAAAGATCCCCGGAGCATTACGCCAATACCCCTTGTAATCCATGCCGAACCCGAACACATAACGGTCTTCGACCTCCAGGCTACAGTAATCCGCTGTCAATCCCGGCACCGCCTTGCGCTCGTGGCGCTTGTCCACCAGCACGGCGGTGGAAATACTCGCCGCCTGAGCCTCCCGGCAATAGGCCAAGATGGCCGCCAGGGTCGTGCCTTCATCGAGGATGTCGTCGACGATCACCACATGCCGCCCCGCCATCGGAATCTCCGGCGAGACCCGCCAGAACAGCTCGCCGCCCCGGGTGCCGCCGCGATAGCGGGTCGCATGCAGATAATCGACTTCCAGTGGAAAGCCCAGTCGGGTCAGCAAGTGCCCCGTGGTGATCAAGCCACCATTCATGACGCAATAGAAGACCGGCAGCTTGTCTCCGAGATTGCGGGTGATCTCCTCAGCCATGCGATCCAGGGCCCGCTCGACCTGCTCCTGGGTAATCAGACAGTCGGCGTTCTCCATCAGATCGCGCATGGTGACCAAGGATTCTTGATAGTCGGTATCGAGTTTAGGCATCGGTATCCTGGTTGCTGGCGTTTTCAGAAGAATCGTCCGCTTCTCCTCGTGTAGGAGAAGAGGCTCGCTGGGATGATGAAGTAGCGCCATTATGCCTGTCTGGCATATCGCTAGACGATGATTTTTCGTCTCGTTCATTGCTGGCATCGCTATCGTGAGCATCAGCCTCTCCGCGCTCCAGAGTCAACGGGTCGGCCAGATGTAGCGTCCGAGTCGGCATGGCGATATCCGCTCCCGCTTCATCGACGATCGCAGCGATGCGCAGCAGGATGTCCTGCTTGATATCCAGATGCTCCGCCCAATCCGTCGTTTGGGTATAGGCATAGATCACGATATCAAGAGAATAGGCGCCAAAGGACTCGAAGTTGACCAGCATATAGCTGTCCTGATCGATCGACTCGTGTTCCTTGAGCAGACTGCGAATACTCGAGACGATGCCGTCGACCTGAGCAATGTCCTGATAGCGCAGGCCAACGGTTTCGTAGATACGACGATTGAGCATCCGCGACGGATTGACCACGGCGATCGAGCTGAAAATATTGTTGGGGATGTATAGCGGACGCAGGTCGAAGGTGCGAATCCGCGTCAGACGCCAGCCGATATCCTCGACGGTCCCTTCGATCTCGCGATCCGGGGAGCTGATCCAATCGCCTACCTTGAACGGGTTGTCCAGATGAATGGCCAAGCCGCCGAAGAAGTTGGCCAGAATGTCGCGCAGGGCAAAGCCAATGACCAGACCACCCAGTCCGCCGAAGGCCAGCAGGCCGGACAGCGACATGCCCAATGCTTCCAGCAGCGCCAATGCCACCACGGTAAAAATGACGGCGCCTAAAAGCTTGCTCACCGCGGAAGCGGTCGAGGCGTCCATGGGTTTGGCGGAATTGCGCTGGGAAGGCATCATCAGGCGCCGCTTGATCTGGCGTACCAGACGCAGCCCGGCCCATCCGATCATCAGCAATATGAATACCCATAGCACCGTTGGCGTGTAAGCAACGACACGACTCAGCTTCAGATGTGCAGCGCCCAGGCTCGCCAAGGCGATAACCGCACAACCCCAAACGCCTACCCAAAGCGGCCGCCGCAAGGCCAACAGCACCACGTCGTCCCAACGATGGCGCGTCTTTTCCAGCACATTGCTCAACCGCCAGACCACCAGGCGCAGGAACAAATCCGCCACCAATGCCAGGCTAAGAATCGCTGCCGGCGCCAGCAGCCAGGTGGGTAGATCGAAAGTCGCCTGAAACCACTGTTCGACCGGATCCAGAAATTCCAGCACGCTCAATTCCTCGTGGTGCCATCCGTGGAGGCGTCGGTCAACGCCTCGAGACGCGCGTGTACGCGCCGCCAACGGTTCAATGCCGGTAGCGTATCGAGCCCGGGACGCGCGCGGGCATAGCGTAGACGCGCCTGGCGCTTCGACTCATAACCGACACAGGCATCCGCCACCGCCAGCGCCGCATCGCGATCGTTGCACACCAGCACCATGTCGCAGCCGGCGTTCAATGCCGCCAGGGCGCGCTCGCCCGGGCCACCGGCAACATGGGCACCAGCCATGGACAGGTCATCGGAGAAGATTGCCCCCTTGAAGCCCAGTTCTTCGCGCAACATTCCCAACCAGTTCGGCGAGAAACCCGCAGGCCGCTCGTCGAAGGCGCTATAGACCACATGGGCCGGCATCACGCCATTCAAGCGACTTGCCAGCGCCGCAAACGGCACCAGATCGTGCTCACGCAGTGTCTGCAAGGGACGATCGTCGATGGGCAGTTCAAGATGAGAGTCCGCAGCGACGCCCCCATGGCCGGGGAAGTGCTTGCCGATGGCGGCCATTCCGGCTTCGTGCAGACCATCGATGAAGGCACCGGCCATGGCGGTAACGGCCTGGGGGTCGCTCGAGAAGCTGCGATCGCCGATCACGCTGGAGCGACCGGTATCCACATCGAGCACTGGCGCGAAGGTAATATCCAGACCACAGGCCGACATCTCCATGCCCAGCAGCCAGCCCGCATCCTGGCAAAGCTGCAGGCATTGCTGAGGCTCCTCGGGATAACATTGTCCCAGGCGCGCCATGGAGGGCATGCGTGTCACCCCCTGGCGCAGGCGCTGCACACGGCCGCCTTCCTGATCGATACCCAACAATATCTCGGGACGAAGCTTGCGAATGGCGGCGCACAACTCGATGACCTGTTCCGCATCGACGATGTTGCGGGCAAACAGAATGACGCCCCCAACTTCCGGCCGTGACAGCAACTTGCGCTCTTCACGGGACAATGTGATGCCTTCAAGATCCAGCATCACCGGACCGAGTGATTGGGTCATGGTTGGGTTCCTCATGCATGAAGGGGGCTGATTCTAGAGCAAAGACCAAAATGACAACAAATATCCACGGCGTCACGACTTCCTGGCGTTCGAACTTCGCTTTTCGAACAGGTCAGACCAATGCCGCATGATCGATCTGGGGCAAGGGGGCATTCATGCCGGCCACGACCACGGGGCCCAGGCGATGAATGAGGGCACGCACACTCACCTGCTCACCGTAATCCTTGGCTGCGATGTCCCGCAGCGCATCAAGCCCGGACAAGGTAAAGATCACCGTGCCCAGCATGAAATGCAACCGCCAGAAGCGCTCGGCATCCGGTAGATCGGGAGTTGCACGCCGCACAAGCTCGGTAAAGCGCGTAAAGACACTGCCGTACTGCTGCTGGATGTAACGCCGAAGATGTCCTTGCGCCTGGGTGTAGGCCAGCCCGAGTAAACGAATGAACACCTTGAGACTATTGCGCTCTGCCGGCACCTCCAGCACCGTATGCGCCATGCTCTCAAGCAGAATTTCGAGAGGGATGGGCTGATCGCCATACTCGGCTTCGAGTTCATCCAGCGTTTTATGGAAACGCTCGGTGAATGGATCCAGATAGCGCGCGAATACCGCCTGAATCAGCGCTTTCTTGGAACCGAAATGGTAGTTCACCGCAGCCAGATTGACCTTCGCCTTGCTGGTAATGGTGCGCAAGGACGTCTCGGCAAAGCCACGCTCGGCAAACAGCACCTCAGCGGTATCGAGAATACGCGTCACGGTATCGGTCTGGTTCTGGCTCTTGGTTTGGCTCTTGATCTGATTCTTGTGAGGGGCCATGCCTTGTCACTCGAGCTGGTAAACGCTTGTTTTAAACATCGCATTACAGGCTTCAGACTACTCAATCCCGGCTGCCGACGCTATTAAGACGCTAATTAATTACGCGATGAATGCCGCGGGTTGGCGTTCATCGAGCAATTCATTTCAAGTTTCCGCATTACTGGATACAATCACATGCTGTATACTTGCACAAATTCCAGTGGTCATCGCGGAGCTTCCATGACTCGTCCTCTTACCCCGCGCCAACAGAATGTCTACGATTTCATCGTCAAGACCATGCAGGAACAAGGCTATCCGCCGACCCGCGCCGAGATTGCCCGGGCGCTGGGATTCCGGTCTCCCAACGCCGCAGAAGAACATCTACGGGCACTGAGCAAGAAAGGCGTCATCCGCATGATCCCCGGTACGTCTCGCGGCATTCGTCTCGTACAACCGGAAAATGATGAAAGCCCTATCGATACCAGCCAGGGCTTGCCTGTCATCGGTGAAGTCGCCGCCGGTAGCCCTGTGCTGGCCGCTGCCCACATTGATCGCTACTGTCCGCTTCCGGCCGATTATTTCACTCCTCACGCCGATTATCTATTGCGCGTAAGGGGGCTCTCCATGCGCGATATCGGCATTCTCGAAGGCGATCTCTTGGCGGTACATCGCACCACCCGGGTACGCGACGGTCAGATTGTCGTGGCACGCATGGAGGATGACGTTACCGTCAAGCGTATTCAGCGTGATGGACATCACGTTCGACTGTTGCCGGAAAATGCCGACTTCTCGCCTATCGACATCGATCTACGCCACCAGCATCTCGAGATCGAAGGCATAGGTGTCGGCGTGATTCGCGGTGGCAATGGCCAAGCCCTCGGTTGATCGTCAGGGGTTAGCGTGCGCAAGATCCTCCATGCCGACTGCGACTGTTTCTATGCCGCCGTGGAAATGCAGGACAATCCGGTCCTGCGGGATATTCCCTTGGCGATCGGCGGTAGCGCCGATCGCCGAGGCGTCATTGCCACCTGCAATTATCCCGCTCGCGTCTTCGGCATCCATTCCGCCATGCCCACTTCCCAGGCACTGCGGTTATGCCCCGAACTGACATTGATGCCAGCGGACTTCCCCCGCTATCGCGCTGTCTCCGAGCGCATTCAGGCGATTTTCCACGAATTGACGCCACTGGTCGAACCCCTGTCCCTGGACGAAGCCTTTCTCGATGTCAGCGCGGTCACCCGCTTCAAGGGCAGTGCCACCTGGATGGCGCGCTGGCTCAAGGAAGAGGCACTGAAGCGCACGGGAATCACGCTCTCCGTGGGCGTGGCACCGAACAAGTTCCTGGCCAAGATCGCCAGTGACTGGGACAAGCCCGATGGACTTCATGTCATCGTTCCCGAGGAAATCGAACCCTTCGTGGCTGCCCTGCCCGTCGGCAAGCTACACGGCGTTGGGCCGGCAACGGCAGCCAAGCTGCAGGAAATGGGAATCGCCACCTGTCACGATCTACGAAACTGGCCATTGGATAGCTTGCTCGAACGCTTCGGCAAGTTCGGCATCCGCTTGTATGAGCTGGCCAGGGGCCAGGATGATCGCCCGGTCAAGATCGAGCGAGAGCGCAAATCCGTGAGTGCCGAAAACACCTTTCATCGCGACCTGTCCGGACTTGCCGAGTGTCGTGCCGAGCTGCCTACACTGATAGAACGGCTGGGGCAGCGGCTGGAACGACACGGCAATCCCGCCATCAAGGGCCTGTTCGTCAAGGTACGCTTCAACGACTTCTCAACCACCACCCTGGAAGGCGTGGGTCGGCAAACGTCTACGGAACGCTTTCTCGCACTGCTCGATGACGCCTGGAAACGCCGCAGCCGCCCGGTACGCTTGCTTGGCGTGGGCGTACGCCTGGTGCCGCCAGATAGCACACGACAGCTGACGCTGTTCGAGTAAGCCCATGCAGAGCTTAAAAGCTACTCATGATCGTCACGAACGAAGGCGAGACAAGGCGAAATTGATCGAAGAAAGGACCGGGCTCGCGTACGAGTTTATGGGTTGTAAATGAGTATTATGAGATCAATTTCAACGCCATATCGTCGAGTGTAGTAGACCATGGGTAGTCTTTTATTTTGTGTCGATGTAACGATGACTATCAAACGTCAGCACCCAATGAGGGTGATAGACCAGCAACAGGCTGAGCATCGTACCGGTAACGAAGGCCTCGGAAGGCAGCAGCAGTGGCAGGAACAGGGCGTACTCCCCTACCATGCGCAGCACCTCCGGGTCGTTGCTACCCAGCCATATGATGCCAATGGTGCATATCCCGCTGAGTAGCGTCGCCAATCCGGCGCCAAAAAAACCACAGGCGAAAAGAAACACGAACAGGTTATCCGGCATGCGCCGATCCACCAGCCGCCAAATCGCCACACTGATCAACGCCGGTATCGCGCCGGTAATCAATATATTGGCTCCCAACAGGGGCCAGGCAACCTGCCCTGTCAGCACCATGGCAAGGT
Organism: uncultured Halomonas sp.; assembly: GCF_947493865.1. Taxonomy (GTDB): domain Bacteria; phylum Pseudomonadota; class Gammaproteobacteria; order Pseudomonadales; family Halomonadaceae; genus Modicisalibacter. Next base: position 226,087 of record NZ_CANLTC010000003.1, on the reverse strand, counting down.
TGATCAACGCATTGGCAAGCAGTGCCAGCGGCGCCGTGAACACCAGAGTGAGAAACACCGTGAACACCATGTGCAGGGTAAGCCAGTCGATGGCCTGAGCCCGCAACTGCCATATCAGCATGACAAAGACCGTGGCGCCCAGCAGCCGGTGCTGCAGTGGCCGATCCTGCTCCAGCCGGCGCCATGGGAATACCCAGGCGGCTCTGACCAGTACACCCAGACTGAGTAGCGCAGTCAAAATCAACATCCAGGGAGCAAGTACGACAGTGGCAAACGACATGGAAAACTCGTGCAGGCTCGTGAAGAAAACATGGGGATCACTCAGTTCCGAGAATGCAATGATCCGCGTTCATTCATTGTGGCGCCGACCCGGCATCACGTATAGTAAAAACCTCTTTGTTTGCCAGTGTCTATGATGCGTCACACCCGGGTACAGCTTCGTCAACGCCGTCGACCGCCTCTGCATTTTCTGCCTCTGGGCGGCTGTGGCGAGATCGGCATGAATTTGAGCCTTTACGGTTTTGACGACGACTGGTTGGCGGTCGACTGTGGCATGATGATCCGTCAGGATCTGCCTGACTCCCCTCTCCAGGTACCCAATATCGAGGGGCTACCGGCGATGGGCATCACCCCGCGCGCCCTGGTCATCACCCATGGGCACGAGGATCATATAGGTGCCGCGGCCTGGCTGTGGCCGCACTGGGGCTGTCCTATCATGGCGACGCCCCTTGCCGCGGGGCTGTTGCGTGCCAAATTCATGGAGCGCGGCCTTGCTACCGACGCCATCCAGATCGTCGAGCCCGGAGATGCCCTGGAAGTCGGCGCATTCACCTTGCGCTATCTTCCACTGCCCCATTCGATCCCCGAAAGTTGCTCACTACTGCTCATGACGCCTCATCATCGCGTGCTGCATAGCGGTGATTGGAAACTCGATCCTGACCCCGTGATCGGCGCCGCGGCCGACGAAGCACTATTCCGCTCTCTGGCGCCGATCGATCTATTGATCGGCGACTCCACCAATGCGCCGGTGCCTGGCTGGTCACGCAGCGAAGGCGATGTCGCGAAAGCACTGGAAAAAACGCTAGGAGAGTGCTCGGGCCGCGTCATCGTATCCTGCTTTGCAAGCAATCTGGCGCGAGTGCTTGCCATCGGACGCGCCGCAACCCAGTGTGGCCGCCGAGTGAGCCTGATGGGGCGCTCCATGGAACGCATGGTACGCATCGCCAGAGGCCTCGGTTATCTCGAGGATTTTCCGCCCTTGGTGCCGGTACGGGATCTTGGCTATCTTCCGGCCCAGGAAGTAGTGGTCATTGCCACCGGCAGCCAGGGCGAACCGCGGGCCGCTCTATCCCGACTCGCTCAAGGGCGTCATCCGGACTTCGAATTACAGGACGGCGACACGGTGATCTTTTCCGCCAAGGCAATTCCCGGCAACGAACGCCTTATCGAGCGCTTGCACAATGGTTTGCGTCGTCTCAATGTCACCATTTTCGAGGAAGGAGGACATCCCGACCTGCATGCATCAGGCCACCCAGCGCAAGAGGAATTGCACGCCTTCTACGAATGGCTCAAACCGCGCTATCTACTGCCGGTCCACGGCGAGCCTTTTCATCAGAATGCCCATCGCGAACTGGCCGAAACCAGAGGCATTGTAGTTCCGCTGATTCCCGTCAACGGCGACCTCATTCGCTTTGACCGCAACGGATTGACGCTGGAAAAACGCCATTCTCAGACACCGCGAATCGTTGCAAATGATCGCGTGCAGACGCTATCAGGTTTGCAAGCACCGAAAGGCGATCGTCGCGAACGTTTTGGGGAGCTTTTCATCGTGATTGCCGTTGCCCCGGAAACATCGGGCTGGCTACGCATAGGGCGCCTTCTGATCGACGCTTCGGTTCCTGTGGCTCTCGATGAAGATAGTTTCGCTGAATGGATCGATAGCACTCTTGAAAAAACAAGCGTGGCAACACTCGTTCAACTGCGTGAACACTTGCAACGTCTAATAATGCAGTGGCTTGCGGATCATCTACGGCATCTTCCTACGGTACACCTGCAGTTGACGCCTGCAGAAGTTAATTTCCCGACACCTACCGAATGATTGTGTGTTTTCGGGTATCAATAAAACACGTTCAGCCTATTATTCGATAGATCCGCATACCATGGCCCCCTAGAATGGCCCCTAGAATCACCCCTAGAATTACCAATCAAAAAGAGAAGCGGTCGTTCGAGCCGCTTCTTTTGGTCTTGTGCCGTCTAGGGAATAGCCTTGTCGTTCAGACGCGTTTATGCCTTGGCATTCTTGGGGGGCCGACCACGGCGCCGGCGGGGCTGCTCACCGACCAAGTCGTCAACAGAAAGACCGGCATCGTTGATGGCTTCTCGAATTTCGGCCAGTTTGCGAGCCTTCTGATCTTCTTCCTCGCGGCGAAGATGATCTTCTTGCTGCTTTTGTTCGATCACCTCGTTGATGACTTCAGCAAGTTTATGCAATTGCTCCATGCTTAGCTGACGGGCAGCAGCTCGAGCCACATTCTTGTTGCGTGCAATCCTTTCAAGAGATTCGGTAGACATCGGTTTCCTCCGTACTAAAGAAATTATCGACTACATAAAGTTTATTATCCTAAAAAGTATAAACTTACTTGTTCGATTGACAAGGTATGACTATCGCTAATAATGAAAAAAAGAACAACCAATGCAAAAAAACAGCGATCATTGATCGCTGTTAATGGTGAAAAGCAATTGGAACCCTGTCTCACCCACCGGTCATATTCATGAAACGCACGACCTGTACGTCACCATCTGTCGTAAAATGATGGCGTTCCGGTTTAAGTGCCATCGCATCGACAATACGCGACTTGAGTCTATCGATATCGCCTGGATAGCGCCGCAATGTCTCACGTAAATCGACAGAATGCTCATTGCCCAGGCAAAGAAGTAGCCGCCCTTCCACGGTAACTCGCACACGATTGCAGGTGGCGCAGAAATTATGGCTATGAGGCGAGATAAAGCCGACCTTCGATGCACTATCAGGCATACGAAAATAACGGGAAGGACCCAGCGTGGTCTCGGTGGTTGGCATCAACTCATGACGAGACGCGATGATGGCCTGGACTTCATCGCTGGAACAGTATGTCTCCCCACGGGAATGATCCGACACATCGCCCAAAGGCATCTCTTCGATAAAGCTGATATCGACGGATTCACGTCGCGCAAATTCCACCAGATCGAGCACCTCATCGTCGTTTCTGCCCTTCATGACCACGGCATTCAATTTGATATGCTCGAAACCGGCATCCTGGGCCGCGTGCAAACCATCGATCACCTTGTTTAGATCGCCGGTACGGGTCAGTTGCTTGAAACGCACGGGATCAAGAGAGTCCAGGCTGATATTCAGACGTTGCAACCCGCCTTGACGCAGTGCGGGCGCATGTTTGACAAGCCCGGCTCCGTTGGTGGTCATGGCAAAATCCCTGAGGCCCTCGAGCTGGCCTATTTCCGCCACCAGCTCATCGATTCCACGACGGACAAGCGGCTCTCCCCCGGTGAGTCGAATCTTCTCCACGCCCAGTTCGGTGAAGGCTCGTGCGACGGTCGCCAACTCTTCCAGGGTGAGAACCTGTGCGCGAGGTAAAAATGTCATTTCCTCGCTCATGCAATAAACACAGCGAAAATCGCAGCGATCGGTAACGGAAATCCTGACATAGCGCACCACGCGCTGAAAATCGTCCACCAACTGTGTCATGACATCTCCCAGCGCTTGGCATCCTGCTTGTCGGAGTCACGTTCCGATACCCAGTAGTGCCCCCCCGTCGTATGCTCTTTTTTCCAGAAGGGGGCCTGTGTCTTTAGATAATCCATGATGAAATCACATGCTTCGAAGGCATTTCGTCGATGAGCGCTGGCGACCGCCACCAGCACGATCGGATCACCCGGCTCGAGACGACCAACACGATGAATCAAGCGCACGCCTTGCAGCTTCCAGCGCCGTTCGGCTTCAACGACAATATCGGCAAGCGCCTGCTCGGTCATGCCGGGATAATGCTCGAGAGACAGGCTCTGAACCTCTGGACTCTCATTGAAATCACGTACCAGTCCGGTAAAACATACCACAGCGCCAATGTCGGTGCGTTGCGCGAGCAAGGCCCCATGTTCCTCGCCCACATCGAAAGGCTGTGTCTGTACCTTGATCATGTTCATCCCCCGGTCACCGGTGGAAAAAAAGCGACTTCGTCGCCAGCAGTCAGCAGCGTATCTTCAGCGCTCATCACTTGATTGACAGCACATAGTACGCGCTGTTCGCGTAATAGCGCGAAGCGCTCGTCCTGTTGCTCCAGCGCGCTCTTGAGCCCGCCAACCGTAGGCTCGAGAAGTGCCGTAAAAGGCACGTTGATATCGCTGACGCCAAGGCGTTCACGCAGCTCTGCAAGACACTTCACACTGACGCTAGTGCGCTCCTCCCCTAGCGAGACACTGGCACTGCCTGTGAAGCATTTACCCGTCACGATAGGGGCTATATCGAGCAGCCCGCCCCTGGAGGCCGGCGCCTCTTCTGCAGAGACATCGGGCTGCATGGAAGACGCCCCGACCGCTCGGTTTGCATCGAGGGATCGTTGATAATCCCCGGATTTGCCCCCGGTCTTGGAGAGCAATCGAATTCCTTCGATGCTCATATCCTTGTCCACCGCCTTGCACATGTCATAAAGAGTCAGACAGGCTACCGATACAGCCGTCAGTGCCTCCATCTCGACCCCAGTGCGACCGTTCAAACGGCAAGTGGCGGTCACGTCCACACTGGCATCAGCCTCGTTGAGAGTGAAATCGACGCTGATCTTGGACAGTGCCAGGGCATGGCACAGTGGAATCAACTCAGACGTTCGCTTGGCTGCCTGGATACCGGCAATACGCGCCGTGGCCAGCACATCGCCTTTCGGCATGCCGCCCTCGGCCAGCAGTGCCAGGGTTTTCGCACGCATGTGAATTCGTCCACCGGCTACCGCTTCACGGCGAGTTTCCGCCTTGTCGGCGACATCCACCATGTGCGCCTCGCCACGAGAGTTAAGATGCGTCAGGCTCATGTCAGCTCCCCAAAGGGTTGTAAAGTCACCGTTTCACCTTGCGCCACTTCGGCGCGTGGCGCCTCGATCTCGATCAGACAATTGGCCGCCGTCATCGAGGATAGAATCCCCGAACCTTGGCGACCGGTCATGCTGACGTGCAGGCGTCCTTGATCATCACAGCGGTAGATGCCACGTAGAAAATCCACCCGTCCCTCACGGCTTTTCAGGGGCTCGTCGGCGATCGCCGTCAGGCGACGGGGTTGCCACTGGTGCTCTCCCTGCAGGGTACGCAACAAGGGCTGCACGAACTGCAAGAAAGTCACCATGACCGCTACTGGATTGCCCGGCAGTCCGAAAAAGGGAATATCGCGTTCTCCCAGGGTGCCGAATGCCAGGGGTCTACCAGGGCGAATGGCGATGCGCCAGAAGCCGAGCCGTCCCGTTTCGTCCAGAGCCTTTCGGGTCCAGTCCGCCTGCCCTACGGATACGCCACCGCTTGTGATGACCATGTCCGCCGTCTGCGCCGCAGTCTCCAGCGCATTTCGTATGCAGGCAAAATCGTCTCTTAGAATACCTAAATCCACCACCTCGCAACCAAGACGCGTCAATAGCCCGCGCAGAGAAAAGCGATTGGAGTCGAAGATACCCGCCGGTGGCAACACCTCGCCCGGCGCGGTCACTTCATCACCGGTGGAGAAGATGGCGACACGGGGGCAACGTACGACTCGTGCCTCGCCCATACCAATCGATGCAAGCAGCCCCAGATGCTGGGGGGTCAAGCGAGTTCCCGCCTTCAATGCCGTTGTCCCGCGGGGAATATCCTCACCCGCCCTGCGTACATTCTGGCCACGGCGTACCCGATCCGCCTGCTCTATCTCGACCCAGCGGGATGCGCCCTCTTCCTGCATGTGCAACTGTTCGGACATGATGACGGTATCGGCCCCTTGCGGCAGGGGCGCACCGGTGGTGATGGTCACCGCCTGGCCGGGATCAAGGCGGCCTTCAAAGCAGTTGCCGGCAAGCACGTCTCCCTGCAGCACGAATCGCGTCTGTTTGCTGTCTGGCCAACTTAGCGCAATACCATCCATTGCCGCGTTGGTATTCTGCGGTACATCAATAGAAGATATCGCATCTTCCGCCAAGACCCGATCCAACAGGGAAGATAACGGTATAATTTCGCTTTCAAGCGCTTGTGGCGCAAGCTCTCGTAAAGCGGTCAACGCCTCCTCGATGCTGAGCATGCGCTCCCCCAGCTCGAAACAGGAAAGGCTCATAGCGGAACTCCTGTCTTGCGCGGCTGGCGCCGCTGTACCCATTGCTCCGGCCAGGCCGCCACGTAATCGGTCAGGGCCTCAAGATCATTGAGATCGAGTGCTTCCACTCCTTCCGGCAACGCCAAGGCTTCATCGCTTGCCACGCCTTTTACCCAGACATCGCTTTCCGCCAATAACGGTTTTTCGAGCACGGGGCGAAACAGCTCCAGCTTGGGCACTGGCCAGGCCTTGAAGCCTTCAATCAGCACCAGATTCGGCTGCAGCGGCCTGACCTGGTCGATCAGCATGGCAAGGTCGGGTTCCGTACGATTCGGTGTTTCCATCATCAGCGCAAAGCGTGCTTTCGAGGCGACCAGCACCGGGGCCGCACCGGCGGCACGCATCCGGTAGCTGTCCTTGCCAGGCTGATCCACATCGAACCCGTGATGGGCGTGCTTGATGACAGCGACACGCACCCCACACTCGGCCAGACGCGGTAGCAGGGCTTCGAGCAGCGTGGTTTTTCCTGTCCCACTCCAGGCAGCGATACCCAGCAAGGGCAATGTTTCATTAGCAAGGTCAAGTGTCATGATGTTTTTCAATCGCGTTCCGTAACGGCAAGTTTTTACCGCAAGTTGGTGAATTCCCTGAGGCAGCGCGCCTTCGTTAAAGGCAACTGCCGTACCGAAATCCGCTTGCAAACAGCGAATAAAATCTTGAAATCACCGAGTAATCAGCACGTTGCTACCACTAGTCTACCTGACTGTGTCAAGTTGACCCATCGCGGTCGAGGCGCTGGCTCAGATTCGCCTTGTCTTGGGGGCTGTTGAGATTGATGAATGCTTCGGGCCGATCGCTGAAATCCACATGACACCAGCGGTGATGCGCGTACCAGCGGTCGATCTTGCGCTCTCCTGCCGCCAGAGCCTCGCGCAAGTCCGGCGCCAGGTCGCTTCGCATCAGGGCGACGACCGGATGCGCTCGCTCTCCATCGTGAGCCACGGCGATATCGTGATCATTGATGCCCTCGATCATACGCGTCACCAGATCTTTCGGTAGCGCAGGCGTGTCGCAGGGCACGACCAGCACCCAAGGCGTCACGGCGGCGGTCAATCCGCTGAGAATCCCCATCAAAGGGCCCTTGAAGTCGCCTTCGAGGTCGGTAATGACCGGATAGCCAAGCTGCTCGTAGGCTTCGAGGCTGCGGTTGGCATTGATCAATACCGCGCCAGTGCGCCCCTCCAGACGCGATAGCACATGCAGTATCAAGGGCTTGTCGCGCAGCAGTGTCCAGCCCTTGTCAACACCGCCCATGCGGCGACCTTGGCCGCCGGCCAACACGAGTAGGGTGATATCGTCCTGTGTCATGAGAATCCGTGATTGGTGATCAGCACCTAGCATAACCGTACCAGGGGGTGGATAGCATGATCAGGATCAGGGACAGGCGAGATTTACCTGCTCAACGCAGAAGGCGCTCGGCCGTGAAGGGTGCGTTCGTTGTACTCTCCCACAGAAGGCCGTCGCAGAGTTGCCACCGGCGCTGGCAACGCTCGGTCAACACGCTTGCATGGTGGGCACTGAGGATGACCGCACAGCCCGCACGCACCAGATCCGCCACCAAGCCATCAACGTCGGCGATGGCCTGAGCATCCAGATTGGCAGTCGGCTCGTCCAGGAGCAGGACTCTGGGCTGCAACAGCCAGGCCCGGGCCAGTGCCAGACGCAGGCGCTCGCCACCGGAGAGCGAACGGGCACGTTGGCGCGCCTGTTGCTCAAGACCGCACCAGTGCAGCATGCTGCGCACGCGCATCAGGCTATCGCGGCGCCCTAGCCCGTACCAGCGCGCCGCCAGGCGCAGATTATCGAACACGCTGACGTCGAACATGTACGGCATTTGATGCAGATAGATCACCCGAGCCGGACAAGGTGGACGCTGCCACTGCCGCTCGAGACGCCAGCGCACATTGCCCTGACGAGGCGCGTCCAGTCCTGCCAGGATTCTCAGCAGCGTTGTCTTGCCACTGCCGTTGTCCCCCAGCAGATGCACCATGTCCCGACCCGACCAGTGCAGATGGTCGATCGTCCACAGGGGCGTGGCCGAGAACCCATGGGAAAGCCGATTGATTTCGAGCATGCTCTCCTTCGTCATGAACTCAAGGTCTGCTGACCTCGCCCTCGCAGTATGCCCAGCATCAGGTTAAGTATCAGCGCCAGCACCAACAGCACCAGACCCAGGGCGATGCCCTGGGCGTATTCCCCCTTGAGGGTTTCCAGCGCAATTGCCGTGGTGATGTTACGGGTGAAATGTTCGATATTCCCCCCCACCATGACGGCGCTGCCCACTTCGGCAATGATCCGCCCGAAGGAGGCCACGATTGCCGCCATGACGCCAAAGCGTGCCTCTCCGAGCAGGCGCCAAAGGGCGGCCACGCGTCCTGCACCATGTAACCGTGCGGTTTCCCAGGCACGCTGGTCGATTCCCTGCAAGGCCGCATGCAGCATGGCAATCAGCAGGGGAATGGCCAAGAACCACTGGCCGATCACCATGGCCGGCTGCGTGAACAGCAATCGCCACTCTCCCAGCGGGCCACTGCGGGATAGCAGCATGAACAGCATCAGCCCTACCACCACGGTAGGCACGGCCATCATGGTATTGGCCAGGGAAATCAACAGCCAGCGCCCCGGAAACGCAAGACGCGCCAGGGCAAGAGCAATCAGCAATGCCGGCGGGATGGCAAGCACCATGGCAGTCAGCGACACCCGAAACGAGACACCGATGATCTCCCATAGATCAGGATCCAGGGAGATCAGCAGTATCAACGCTGCCCGAGTCGATTCGAGTAGTTCAGGCATCGCTTTCAGCTATCCTCATTGGCTGGCACCGGCGCTCACGCCCTGCTGCGGCGATACGTCTTCGCCGGCACTGGCGTGAAACAGTGCCTCACCCTCGAGACGGAAGTCATCGATTGCCTGCTGCCCATCCTCGGAAACCAGCCACTCCGCCAAGGCACGCGCGCCTTCGATATTGAGATCGTCATAGCGTTCGGGATTGACCAGAATCACCTGATAAGGATTGAACAGACGAGGATCCCCTTGCATCAGCAGACTCAAGTCCAGCTTGTCCTGCATCGCAAGCCAGGTGCCACGATCCGTCAGCGTATAGCCCTGGAGTTCGTTGGCCATCTGCAGCACCTTGCCCATGCCCTGCCCCACGGCCCGATAGCCCTCGAAGCCGGGTTCAATATCACTTGACTGCCATAGAACAAGCTCTTTCTTGTGAGTGCCGGAGTCGTCACCCCGTGAAATGAACAGCGCCTCGCTGTCGGCGATCTGCTTGAACGCCTGGCTGGCCTCATCGAGACCTTGAATGTTGGCCGGATCTTTCTCCGGGCCGACAATGATGAAGTCATTGTACATCACCCCCTGGGGCTCGATGCCATAGCCTGCGTCGACAAAGGCCTTTTCCGCTGCCGGTGCGTGGGTCATCAACAGGTCTGCATCGCCATCCTGGCCCATGCGAAGCGCCTTGCCAGTGCCCACGGCGATGACCTGAACCCGATAAGGGTGCTCGGCCTCGAACCGGGGCAGCAGCTCGTCCAGTAGCCCGGAGTTGTAGGTGCTGGTGGTGGTCGCCAGACGGATGATCTCGTCATCTGCCGCCAGCACCGGGGATGCCAATAGCGTAGCGCCCAGAATGATCGCTGAGTTTCGTAGAGTGGCAGGTAAGTTCATTGCGGTTCCTTTCCTTTTTACGTTCCTGAACCCTTGTCTAGCAAGTAACATGCCTATTCTCATGATAGCGGTAGATTGCCCTTTAAAATCGCCTTCTTTACCATGAAAAAAATCATAGGCGCGTCTAAAGTGCGCCACATCGACCCAAATCGGGACAAACTGACTCGCTCGATGGAGGGTTGCCTGAATGACCGTTGCCAGTGAACTGCCCACCGCATCGATACTGATCGTCGATGACGAACCTGGCATGCAGCGTTACCTGAGCAAAGCGCTATCGCCGCGTTTCGCCATGCTCGAGACCGCTGGCACTCTGGCGGATGCGGAAGCACTGCGCCAGCGGCTGCATTTCGACTTGTTGCTGGTGGATGTGCGTCTACCGGATCGCAGTGGTATCGAATGGCACGAAGCATTGGAAACCGATCGGCGTAGCGACATCATCTTCATGACCGCCTATGCGGATCTTGAAATGGCCATCCATGCGCTACGAGTGGGAGCCAGCGATTTCATCATGAAGCCGTTTCGACTCGAGCAATTGCTCAGTGCCGTGGATCGCTGCCTGGAACGTCGTCGCCTGGCCCGGGAAAACTTCGTTCTGCGCCGGGAAACGGCGCAGCTGCACACCACTCAGGGCGGCATGCTGGGCAATAGCGCAGCCATTCGCGAGGTTCAGTCGATCATCGAACGCGTCGCTCCCACGCCCTCCGCGTTGATGATTACCGGCGAGTCCGGCACCGGCAAGGAACTGGCCGCCCGGGATCTGCATCGCCTGTCCCGTCGCCTGGGCGCCTTCGTTCCTCTCAACTGCGGCGCGGTTGCCAGTGAACTGATCGAGTCCGAGCTGTTCGGTCATGTCAAAGGGGCCTTCACCGGCGCGGTCAAGGCCCGGGAAGGCCTGTTCACCTACGCCGATGGCGGAACGCTGTTCCTCGATGAAATCGCCGAGATGCCCCTGGCCATGCAGGCCAAGCTGCTGCGGGTCATCGAGACCAAGCGGATCCGCCCCGTGGGCGGAGAACAGGAACAGCCGGTGGACGTGCGCATCGTGACCGCCACCCACCGCGACATGCAACAGGAGGTTGCCAGCGGGCGCTTTCGTGAAGATCTTTACTACCGCCTTAACATATTGACGATCAGACTGCCGGCGCTACGCGAGCGACCCGATGACATCGCGCTGCTCGCTCATCATTTCTCGCAACACCTATCCAGGGAGCTGGGTCTGCCGGCACTACCCTGGCAACACGCCGATCTTGAACGCATGGCGCGTTATTCCTGGCCTGGCAACGTCCGCGAACTCAAGAACTTCATCGAGCGCTGTATTCTGCTTGGCAGACTCCCTCGGGAGCTGCTCGAAGACAGCACCAGTGAAAGACACGACGATACTGCCCTCAACGTACCTCTCGACTGGACGATCGAAGCGCTGGAGAAGCATCATTTACTGGCGGTTCTCGAGGCCAGTGACGGCAACAAGTCTCGCGCTGCCCGCAGTCTGGGCGTCTCCCGCAAGACCCTGGATCGCAAGCTTGCCGCGTGGCAGGGCTCGACATGAGGCATTCGACATGAAGAAACATGGTAAAGAATTCATTATCGAGAGCCTGATGTGAAAAGCGTGCGGGGCTGGCTGGACGCGTCGATCCGGCGACGTCTGTTATGAATGGCCTGCATGCCCTTGCTGCTTTTCAGTCTGGCCCTGGTGGGATTGACACATTACTGGACCAGTGCCTACAGCGATCGCCAGCTCTACATGAAAGTACACGCGGATCTGGCAGTGGCCAGCCGCCTGCTCGACAGTCTGGTCGACCAGCAGCGGACACGACTGGCGGAACTGGCCGGCAGCCATGCCCTGGCGACCGCTCTGGAGGGTACCGGCTCGCTTTCCCTTGCCGCTGTTCTCGAAGAAATCCGCACCGCCAATGAACTCGATTGGCTACGCCTGCTATCGCCGAACGAGTTGACGACAGAGCTAGGCTCCGAGGTGGCGCAGCCTGTGCTTCAAGGCGATACCATCGCGGGATTCGATGCATTGCCGCCAGAGCGCTTGAACGTCATCGACACACAACTTGCCGGCCAAGCACGCATGGCCTTGCGCGCTACGCCACGAGCCCAGGCGACCGCCCGTCAGGTCGAACGCAAAGGGCTGGTATCCCGGGTCCTCTACCCGCTTGTGGACCAGGATGGCCGCGTACGACTCGTGCTCGATAGCGGGCGGCTGCTCAACCGGGATGCCGCACTCGTGGATGACATTCGGGATCTGCTCTATGCGCCAGGCACCCTGCCGGAAAACAGCGAAGGCACGGTCACGCTGTTTCTTGGAGACGTCAGAGTCGCGACCAATGTGCGTCTACCCAATGGCGAACGCGCCATTGGCACGCGTGTCTCCAATCGGGTAGCCCGGCAGGTACTCGAGCACGGGGAGCGCTTCATCGATCGGGCCTTCGTGGTCAGCGATTGGTATGTGGCTGCCTACGAGGCACTGACGAGCATTCAAGGCGAGCGCATCGGCATGATCTATGCGGGGTATCCCGAGGCCCCCTTCACCCGCCTGTATCGGGAAACCCTGCTGCAGATCGTCATCGCTCTGGCCCTGGTCACTCTGCTTTCCCTGGGGCTCGTGCTGCGGGGCGTCGAGCGCCTGGTGGCGCCCATCAAGCGCATGCATCGAATCATTCGCGGCGTCCGCGAAGACAATCACTTGCGTATCGGCAAGCTTGGCAGCCACGACGAGCTGGCGGAATTGGCCCAGGAGTTCGATGCCATGCTCGATCGGCTCGAAACCCATCAGAACGCGCTGCGCCGAGCCGCCGTCGAACTCGAACAGCGGGTCGATGACCGCACCCGCTCCTTGAGAGAAAAGACCTGCGCGCTGGAACGGCACATTCTCTTGCTCAAACAGGCGCGAACCCGGCTGCTGACCCAGGAAAAACTCGCAACCCTGGGTGAGTTGACCGCCGGCATCGCCCACGAAATCAACAACCCTACCGCCGTGATCCTGGGTCATGTCGAACTCATCGAACAGCAGCTAGGTGATGACGCGGCACCGGTCAAGGAAGAGATCGATATCATCATCGCCCAGGTGGAGCGCATTCGCGCCTTGATCGACAACCTGTTGCGCTACTCCAGTACGGGGCATTCGCGGCCCATGCTCCAGCGCCAGGATATCAACGCGGTCGTCACCGGTATCGAGCCTCTCGTGCGTCACGCCATCGACAAGCACGATCAACGTCTGGTCCTCGAGGGTCGTGCTGAGCGCCAGGTGGAGTGCGATAGCGCCCAGTTGCAACAGGTATTGGTCAATCTGATACTCAATGCCGTGCAAGCCGGCAATGCAGGCCAGCATATCGTTCTCACCACCCAGGATAGCGATCGATACGCCGCACCCGGAGTCTGCATCGATATCAGCGACCAAGGTCCCGGCATCCCCGACCATCTCCAGGCGCGTATCTTCGATCCCTTCTTCACGACCCGGGAGGCGGGCTCCGGGCTCGGTCTGGCCATCTGTGCCGGCATCCTGAGGCGAGGCGGCGGCGACATCAGCGTGAGCTCTACCCCTGGCCAAGGCGCTACCTTTCATGTCTGGCTACCCTGTCATGCGCCGTCCAGCGCTTTCGAGGACGACACCACCCGCAAGCTCCTTGAAGGCCTCAGCGACGTTGCCCAACCCGGTGACTACAAGCAATGACGACGACCGAATCGTCTTTTCGCGCTTATCGGGTCTTGCATGAAGGAGTATCATACTGTCAAGGATGTTCAACAAGGATGCTCGATGAGCGGATTCAATGTCGGTACACGTCTCAAGCAACTGCGTCAGAGTCGTGATCTTTCCCAGCGCGAACTGGCCAAGCGGGCCGGAGTAACCAACAGCACCATTTCACTGATCGAACAGAACAGCGTCAGCCCATCGGTCAGTTCACTAAAGAAGATTCTCGACGCCTTGCCGGTGTCCATCAGCGAGTTTTTCGCCGGAGAAGAACTTGCCAATGAGCAGGTGTTCTATCGCGCCGACGAACTGACGGAAATTGGTGACGGCAATCTCTCCTGGCGCCTCGTCGGCGCACGACGCCCGAACCGCAGCATGTCGCTTCTCTATGAGCACTACCCTCCCGGGGCGGACACCGGGGAGGACATGCTCGAACATGCAGGTGAAGAAGGCGGCGTGGTAGTCGCCGGTAGCATCGAAATCTCCGTCAACGGGGATACGCAAGTGCTGCACCAGGGCGATGCCTACTACTTCGACTCCCGCCTACCCCATCGTTTTCGCAACGTCGGCGATGAAGAATGCGTGATCGTCAGCGCCAATACACCGCCTTCCTTTGCCGAAGGCGGGGCCACCCAGCATCACTAGGCTTTGCCCGAAAAGCGCCTGCGCTCGCCCATACGGCGTTAAAAATCGACTCGTGCGCGAGTCCGATCAAAGTACTCATTTACACCGCGTAAACTCGATCGCGAGCCCGGTCCGTCATCGTCGATTTTTGCTTTGTGACCCACATGGATGTGGGAAATGCGTTAGCTCGCAGGAGCGGGCTTAGGCTGACCATCGCTCGTCAGCTTTTCAGACATAGCCTAACGCGCCGCTCAGTGATAATCCTCGCGGGCCGGCGGCAACACCAAATTCAGTAGAATTCCCACTACCGCGGCCAGACTGACGCCCTGCAACGCAAACTGGCCGCCGCCGATCTGCATGCCACCGATACCGAATACCAGAATCAACGACACCACCACCATATTGCGTGGTGCGGTCAGCGGCGCGCCCGCACGTACCAACGTATTCATGCCCACCACGGCGATCGAGCCGAACAGCAGCGTCATGATGCCGCCCATCACCGGACCGGGAATGGTCTGCAGCAGCATGCCCAGCTTGGCCACGAAGGCCAGCACGATCGCGACAACGGCGGCCACCACCATGATATTGGGGTTGAAGTTGCGGGTCAGGGTTACCGCCCCGGTGACTTCGGAATAGGTGGTGTTGGGCGGTCCGCCGAACAGCGCCGCCGTGGACGTCGCCAGGCCATCGCCCAGGAGCGTGCGATGCAGCCCGGGCTTGGTCAGATAGTTCTGACGCGTCACCGAGCCGATGGCGATCATGTCGCCGATATGCTCCACCGCCGGCGCGATCGCCACCGGAATCATGAACAGGATCGCCGACAGATGAAATGTCGGCGCAACGAAATCCGGCAGCGCCAGCCAGCTTGCCTCACGTACCGGGGATAGATCGACCACCCCCATGATCAACCCCAGGGTGTAGCCCACCAGAATACCGCCCAGGATAGGCACCAACCGCAGCATGCCGCGTCCGAACACCGCCAGCAGCAGCGTGACCAGCAGGCTGCTCATGGACAGGAAGATGGCCTGGGTGTAATCGATGTTATCGCTGGTTTCGCCGGTGGCCATATTCACCGCGACCGGTGCCAGGGCCAACCCGATGACCATGATCACCGGCCCGACCACCACCGGTGGCAGCAAGCGATGCAACCAGGCGGTCCCCTTGAGCCGCACGAACTGGGAAATCACGATGTAGACCAACCCTGCGGCAAACAGCCCGCCCAGGGTTGCGGGAATACCGAAGTTCGCGATCGAGCCCTGGATCGGGGCAATAAAAGCGAATGACGACGCCAGAAACACTGGCACACTCTTGCGCGTCACACCATGAAACACCAGGGTGCCGATGCCGGCGGTGAACAGCGCCACGCTCGGATCGAGACCGGTCAGCAGCGGCACCAGTACCAGCGCCCCGAAGGCGACGAACAGCATTTGCGACCCGGCCAGCAGCGTATGTGGCCAGGACTCCTTGGCGGGTACCGAATTTACGGCATCGGTCATCAGAAAATCTCCAGAGTTGTCGTTCCTGCGTCATTGTCTGCCCAGTCGGCAGGCAAAAAAACGCCCCTGACGTCAGAAACGAAAGAGGCGTTGAATATCAATTAGATCCGATCATATTAGAAACTGCTCACAATCGTTACGAATGAAGGTGAGACTAGGCGAAACTCATCGAGAAAGCGGAGTTTACGGGGTGTAAATGAGCATTTGACCGGGCTGGCGTGCCAGATGAGTTTCAACAACGTATCACCGAGTGCAGTAGATTGTGTGCAGATTCTCAGCGGGTGCCAAAGATCCTGTCCCCCGCATCCCCCAACCCCGGCACGATATACCCATTCTCATCGAGTCGTTCGTCGACGGCCGCGGTATAGATATCCACATCCGGATGAGCCTCCTGCACACGGCGAATGCCCTCCGGCGCGGCGACCAGCACGATGACCTTCATCGACTTGCAGCCGCGTTCCTTTAGCTTGTCCAGGGTGGCCAGCATGGAGCCGCCGGTCGCCAGCATCGGATCGATGACGATGGCCAAGCGCTCGCCAAGGTCGTTGGCGAATTTCTCGAAATAGGCCACCGGTTCCAGAGTCTCCTCGTTGCGATAGAGTCCTACGACGCTGATGCGCGCACTGGGAATCAGATCGGTGACGCCATCGAGCATGCCTAGCCCCGCCCGCAGGATCGGTACGATGGTCACTTTCTTGCCTTTGAGCTGCTCCACCGCCACGTCGCCGTTCCAACCAACCACGGTTGAGGATTCGAGCTTGAGATCCTGAGTGGCTTCATAGGTCAGAAGCTTGGCAACTTCGCCAGCCAGCTCACGAAAGGCCTTGGTACTGACATCCGCGGCGCGCATGAGACCCAGCTTGTGCTTGACCAGGGGATGATCGATGGTATGAACACTCATTGCACGATGCCCTTATGATAAATTCGTTAATAAAAATTGCGTCAAGACATGCTGAAAATCGTCGGCAATTCTACCGTGCCTGGGCCGGCAACTGCCAATCGATGGCACCCTTGCCCCGGGCCTCGAGAAAGGCATTGGCCTGGGAAAAATGATGCTGGCCAAAGAACCCCCGATGTGCGGCGAGCGGCGAGGGATGCGGCGAATGCAGCACCAGATGCTTGTCTCGGTCAACGAACGCGGCCTTCTTCTGAACATAGCTGCCCCATAGCAAAAACACCACATGATCGCAGTGCTCATCGACAACCTGAATGGCGCGATCGGTAAAACGCTCCCAGCCTTGGTTGCGATGTGATCCCGCATTGCCCTGTTCAACGGTGAGTACACTGTTGAGCAGCAGCACACCCTGGCGGGCCCAGCTTTCAAGAAAACCATGGCTCACCGGCGTCATGCCAACGTCTTGGGCAAGTTCCTTGTAGATGTTCTGCAGGGAGGGCGGCGTGGGCACCTCCGGACGCACGGAAAAACACAGGCCATGAGCCTGATTCGGGCCGTGGTAAGGGTCTTGACCCAGAATCACCACTCGAACCTGATCGAGAGGCGTAAGCTCGAAGGCGCGAAACCAGTTCGATGAATGGGGATAGATGACCTTGTGTGCTTCTTTCTCCCGGGCCAGGAAAGCACGCAGGGCTTGCATGTAGGACGCATCGAACTCATCGCCCAGATAGCGGTTCCAGCTCTCCGGTAAAGGATTGGCGGACACACTCATCTCCTTTGAGCCTGCTCACGATCTAGCGAGTTAGAGTCCGAATTTAACAAAGTATGACCGACACGCAGCAGATCGCAGTTCATGTATTTTGACCTCGAACCTGATCCACCAGCGGTTCCACGTAGGCAATGCCCATATCCCAGGGGAACTGAATCCAGCAATCCTGGGCCACTTCCGTCAGGCACTGATCCACCAGCGGGCGCCCTTCCGGCTTGGCATAGATGGTGACGAAGTGCGCCTTGGGCAGCATGTCTCGTACCACTCGAGCAGTCTTGCCGGTATCCACCAGATCATCGATCAGCAGCCAACCGTCGCCGTCATGATCGACCCCTTTCATGACCTCGAGCCCGCCCTGGTCCATATGATCGTAGCTCTTGATGCATACGGTATCGATCAGTCGCACATTGAGTTCGCGGGCAATCAGTGCGGCTGGGATCAACCCGCCGCGAGTGATCGCCACGATACCCTTGAAATCCCGCTCGATGAGCTGATGGCACAACGCACGCACATCGCGGTGGAGCTGATCCCAGGAGACGGTGAAATGTTGCTGATAGCGATTGGCGGTCATGGTCGAATCACTCACTTTCGAGGAAGGAACAGACGGCAAACACCTCGTGGCCGGCTTCCCGGATCTTCTTCGAGCCGCCCAGTTCCGGAAGGTCGATGATGGTAGCGGTTTCCACTACCTGTCCTCCGCTGCGCTGGATCAACTTTGCCGCCGCCAGCATGGTGCCACCGGTGGCGATAAGATCGTCCATCACCAGAATACGATCGCCTTCGCGAAACGCATCGGAGTGCAGCTCCACCGTGGATTCACCATATTCCAGGGTGTAGGTTTCGCTGATGGTCTGGAACGGCAGCTTACCCTTCTTGCGCACCGGTACGAAACTGCAGCCCAACTCATAGGCGACCGGTGCACCGATGATGAAGCCCCGGGCATCGATCGCGGCAATGGCATCCAGTTTCGACTCCTGATAGCGATGCACGAAGCTGTCGATCAATTTGCGAAAGGCAGAGTGATTCTGCAATACCGGGGTGATATCCCGGAAATTGACTCCTTTCTGAGGCCAATCGGGCACGGTGCGAATCACGGACTTGATGTAGTCGCCATAGATACTCATGGGATGCCTTATGCGATGAACATTGGGTAAGCGTTAGTCGATAAACAAAAACTTCAGTGCAAACAGGATAGCCAGCACCACGACCGCCGGATTGAGTTCCTTGTGGCGTCCGGACAACAGTTTGATGCCAGCATAGCTGATAAAGCCCAGGGCAATGCCGTTGGCAATCGAATAGGTCAGAGGCATGGCCAAGGCGGCAATCAGCACGGGGCCCGCATCGGTGACGTCGTCCCAGTTGGCATGAGCCAGACTGCCGCACATCAGTACCGCCACGTAGAGCAGTGCCCCGGCGGTGGCGTAGACCGGGATTGAGCCTGCCAGGGGCGCGAAGAACAGGCTGACCAGAAACAGGATCGCCACCACCACCGCGGTCAGCCCGGTACGCCCGCCAGCGGCGATGCCCGAGGCGCTCTCGATGTAGCTGGTCGTCGAGGAAGTACCCAGCAGCGCGCCGCTCATGGTGGCGGTGCTGTCCGCCATCAAGGCCTTGTTGAGCCGGGGCAGCTTGCCGTCCTTGTCGAGCAACCCGCCACGCTGGGCCACGCCGATCAGGGTGCCGGCGGTATCGAACAGATCGACGAACAGGAAGGCGAATACCACGCTGATCATGCCGACATTCAAGGCACCGGCGATATCCAACTCCAGAAATACCGGCGCGATGGACGGCGGCGCCGAGACGATACCGCCGAATTCACTGTGCCCCAGCAGGATGGCGACGAAGGTGACCCCCAGGATGCCGACCATGACGGCGCCGACGACCCGCAGATAGGAGAGCGCCGTGATGACGAAGAACCCAGCCAGGGTATACAGGGCTGCGGGCTGGGACAGGTCACCGATGGTCACCAGCGTGGCGGGATGAGCGACGACGATGCCCGCGTTCTGCAGGGCAATGAGCGCTAGAAAAAGCCCTATGCCCGCCGCGATGCCGAGTCGCAGCGACATGGGAATCGAGTTGATGATCCACTCGCGAACGCGAAAGATACTGAGCAGCAGGAAGAGTATCCCGGACAGGAATACCGCCCCCAAGGCGGCTTCCCAGGTGTAGCCCATGCCCAGTACGACACTGAAGGTGAAGAAGGCGTTGAGCCCCATGCCCGGCGCCATGGCAATAGGGTAATTGGCCCAGAACCCCATGATCAGACAGCCGATGGCGGCGGCCAGGCAAGTGGCCACGAACACCGCGCCACTGTCCATGCCCGCCTGGGCCAGAATGCTGGGGTTGACGAAGATGATGTAGGCCATGGTCAGAAAGGTGGTGATACCGGCGACGATTTCGGTGCGTATCGATGTGCTGTGCGCTTCCAGCTTGAAATAGTCGTCAAGATGCTTTTTCAACATGGGTTCGACCCTTCGCATGATTGTTATGTGGGGGTAGATGAGCTGCCGATAGAATTATGAAGAAAAAATGGCCTATGGTAACCAAGAGGTGTCAACCAAGCGAGACTATCTAAAATCGCGAGAGGCCAGCACCCGCTCCACGGTCTCGACGATGGCCTGAGTCTGCGGGTCGATCTCGATATTGACGCGACTGCCCCGCTTGCGCTCCCCCAGGGTGGTACGCGCCAGCGTCTCGGGAATCAGATTGACGCAAAACCGTGCGCCTTGCACCTCGCCGATGGTCAGACTGATCCCGTCGATGCCGATATAGCCCTTTTCGAACAGAAACCGCGCATGCGTCTTGGGCAGTTCGAACCACAGGCGCTTGTTGTTCGGCGCCTCTTCGATGTCGACAAGCTCTGCCATGCAGATGATATGCCCGGACATGGCGTGGCCGCCGATCTCATCGCCAAAACGCGCGGCGCGTTCGATATTGACCCGATCGCCCAGCGCCAGATCGCCCAGGTTGGTCAAGCGCAGGGTTTCCCGCATCAGATCGAAGCTGACCCGCTCTCCTTCGATGGCGGTGGCGGTCAGGCAGCAGCCGTTATGCGCCACGGAAGCCCCCAGCGCCAGCCCCTCGCTCAAGGGTTCCGGCAGCGCCACTACGTGGGTGCGAAACTCGCTTTTTTCTTCGATCGACACCAGCTCGGCGGTGCCCTGAACGATTCCAGTGAACATCCTGCTCTCCCGTTGCAAGACCGCTAGGCTTTTCAGAGGTGGACTAGTCTAGGGAAAACTCACCCCGCGCGTCCACGGCGTATTCATGAACCTGAGCACTTTCCGGCCTACCGACATTGACAGCAGCCAATGAGCTTTCTACCATCGTCGCACTTTATACAGGCGCCGATTTGATCCCGGATTGCGGGCGCCGAAGCCTCGAGGCTGATAGAGCCTCGGGGTTTGCAAATGCAGCTAAAAGGGTGGATTCAATTTCGATGATCCCCTGCCCGCATCCTTCCGCATTATCGATCAAGACAACGCCCTGCGGCGGCATACTTGCTGTCGTATCGATGCTCGGCGCCGCGACTCGACCAGGACAATGATCACACTCGAAAACGTTTCCAAGACCTACGGTGACGGCAACCAGGCAATCCATGCCTTGAAGCCTACCGACCTGCACGTGCCCCAGGGCGCCATTCACGGCGTGATCGGGCTATCCGGCGCCGGCAAATCGACGTTGATTCGCTGCGTCAATCTACTCGAGCGCCCCAGCAGCGGACGCGTCTTCGTCGATGGTCAGGAACTTACCGCCCTGTCTCCCAAGGCGCTCAATCAGGCCCGCCACCGGGTCGGCATGATCTTTCAGCACTTCAATCTGCTGTCCTCCCGCACGGTATTCGCCAATGTTGCCCTGCCCCTGGAACTGATGGGCGTTCCCCGGCGCGAGATTCGCGAGCGGGTGCAGCCATTGCTCGAGTTGACCGGCCTGACGGACAAGCTCGACAAGTATCCCGCGGAGCTTTCCGGGGGCCAGAAGCAGCGTGTGGCGATCGCCCGGGCTCTGGCCAGCCGCCCCAAGGTATTATTGTGCGACGAGGCCACCTCGGCGCTCGATCCCCAGACCACCACCTCGATTCTCGAGCTTTTAAAGGACATCAACCGCAAGCTGGGGCTGACCATTCTGCTGATCACCCACGAGATGGAAGTGGTCAAATCGATCTGCCATCGGGTCGGCCTGATCGCCGGCGGCAAACTGGTGGAAGAAGCCGATGTGGGGGATTTCTTCACCGCTCCCAAGACGCGTCTCGGCCGCGCGTTTCTCAACGCCTTTCTCGAGCTGGACCCACCCCAGGCACTGCTCGAGCGCATGCAGGCGGAGCCCGGCGAACATACGCATCCGGTGGTGCGCCTCGCCTTTCGTGGGGATTCGGTAGCGCTACCGTTGATCTCCCGTCTGACGCGGGACTGCGACGTGGATGTCAGCATTCTCGAAGCCAAGGTCGAGTCGATTCAGGAGCGCACCCTGGGACTGATGATCGCTGAACTGATCGGCACGCCGGATCGGATTGGCGCGGCGCTGGACTATCTGAACGCTCACGACCTGCAAGTGGAGGTGCTTGGCCATGTCCAACGCAATGCTTGAACTGATTCTCAAGGCCACCCTGGATACGCTCTACATGGTCGGGCTCTCCGGGCTGGTAGCAGCCGCCCTCGGGGTGCCTTTGGGGGTAATGCTCTACATCACGCGTCCGGGGCAGGTATTGGCGCGACCCTTGACCAATCGCATCCTGGGTATCGTCACCAATGTTGGCCGTTCGATTCCGTTTATCATCCTGATGGTGGCGATCATTCCGTTCACGCGCCTGATCGCGGGCAGCTCGATCGGCACCAACGCGGCCATCGTGCCGCTGACCATCGCCGCGATTCCCTTCGTGGCAAGGCTGGTGGAAGGCGCACTCAACGAGATACCGCCAGGACTGATCGAAGCGGCCCAGTCCATGGGCGCCACGCCTTATCAGATCATCGTCAAGGTGCTGATACCCGAGGCCCGAGGCGGCATCATCACCGGCTTGACCATCACCCTGGTCACATTGATCAGCTATTCCGCCATGGCTGGCGCCGTGGGCGGCGGCGGGCTTGGCGACCTGGGCATTCGCTACGGCTACAACCGCTTCGATCCATTGGTGATGCTGATCACCGTGGTGATTCTGGTGGTGCTGGTGCAGGGGTTTCAGAGTCTGGGGGATGCCTTGGTTCGTAGGGCCGATCATAAATAAGAGCCCGTCCATGATCTACTGCGCTCGACGATACTGCGTTGAAATCGATCTGGTGCGCCAGCCCGGTCAAAATGCTCATTTACACCCAGTAAACTCGTACGCGAGCCCGGTGCTTTTCTCGATCAATTTCGCTTTGTCTCGCCTTCGCTCGTAGCGATCATAGATGGACTCTTAGGGGATGATTTAATTTTGAAATACGCTAATTCACGTAAGGAGCAATACCTATGACAAACACTTTGTCACAACTCATCCGCCCATCCGGGCTACTGGGCGCCACGCTCTTGAGCGCCACCCTGCTGGCCGGTTGCGGCGGCAGCGACGAAGGTGATTCGAATTCGATCAAGGTGGGTACCGTAGCGGGCCCGGAGACCGAGGTGATGCAGGTCGCCAAGCGCCTGGCCGAGGAACAGCACGATCTCGAGGTGGAGATCGTCGAGTTCACGGACTACGTCTCGCCCAACGCGGCGCTGGCGGACGGCAGCCTGGATGCCAACGCCTTCCAGCATGAACCTTACATGAAAAGCATGGTGGAGGACCGGGGTTACGATTTCGCCATCGCGGGCCGTACCTTCGTCTATCCCATCGGGGCCTATTCCGAAAAATACGATAGCATCGAGGATCTGCCGGATGGCGCTACCATCGCCCTGCCCAACGACCCATCCAACGAAGGTCGCTCGCTGATCCTGATGCACAACGAGGGGCTTCTCGAACTCAAGGATGTCGGCAATCTCGAGGCGACCCCCATCGATATTGCCAAGAATCCGCGTAACTTCGAGTTTCGCGAGATCGAGGCGGCCCAGCTGCCGCGAGTCCTGCCGGATGTGGACATGGCCTTCATCAACAATACCTTCGCCCAGCCGGCGGGTCTGAGCCTGGATGATGCCCTGATCAAGGAAGGCCCGGAGTCACCCTACGTCAACCTGATTGTAGTGCGTGGGGGCGACGAGAGTCGCGAGGCGATCCAGCAGCTGGTCGAGGCCTATCAGAGCGACGAGGTCAAGGAAAAAGCGAAGGAGCTATTCGATGGAGCGGCGGTTCCCGGCTGGGAGTAATCAGCATGGCGAATTATTCACTGCTGGCCCGCCAGCTGGAGGCATTGCTGGATACCCGTGACTGGTTGACCAATGCGGCCCAGACCTGTGCCTTCATCATGCAGGAAGTGCCGCAACTCAACTGGGCGGGGTTCTATCTGCAGCGCGAGCCGGAACTGCTCAGCCTGGGGCCGTTTCAGGGCAAGCCCGCCTGCAATCCGATCCCCTTCGACAAGGGCGTTTGCGGCGCGGCGGCGCGCAGTCGTGAAACCCAGCGGGTCGGCGACGTGCATGCGGTGGCGGATCATATTGCCTGTGATGCCGATTCTCGGGCCGAGCTGGTTATTCCCCTCATCGTTGCAGACCGGGTATGGGGCGTGCTGGATATTGACAGCCCGACTCCTGAGCGCTTCAGCGAGGAAGATCAGTCAGGAATAGAGCGCCTGGCCCAAGTATTCATCCAGGCGAGTGATCTGGCCGAGAAGTAGACCCACCCTGAAGAGCGGGCTGAAATGCAAAAGGCTCCGACGAGGTTTCCCGTCGGAGCCTTTTTAGCTTCTTTAAACTGGTAGGACCAAGCGGATTTGAACCGCTGACCTCCACGATGTCAACGTGGCGCTCTAACCAACTGAGCTATGGTCCTGCAAATACCCCGCTTGCACACTCGCGTTGATGGTAGGACCAAGCGGATTTGAACCGCTGACCTCCACGATGTCAACGTGGCGCTCTAACCAACTGAGCTATGGTCCTATCGAGTGCTTGCACTATGCGCGCATCACGCTTTCATCAAGCTGTGCGTGACAACGGATGGGTATTCTACGCATGGCGCCGTTGAATGCAAGATCGAATGCACCGTAAACAGGATAGCGTATTTCAATTCATGCGGAGGAGCGTAAGAAAATACGCCTGTCGAAACGAAGATTAGTAATGATTCGGCTTCGCTAGAATGGCACCATGGCGCTCAAGCAAGCAACAACAACCCCTGAATGGGAAAGCCCATTCAGTCAGGAGAGTTCTTAATGCTGGACATCATTCTAGGGTTCGTAGCGGTCCTCTTGTCGATCGCGACCCTGCTTCCTTTTCTGCCTTTCCACCATTGGTCCGTGCGCGGTTTCGATTTCCCTCGCCTGCAACTGGCCTGTCTAGCCGTTATCGTCGGCATCGTGCAAGGGGTCTGGGGCGATGCGGATTGGCGCTGGCTATCGGTTGCAGCCTGCGCGCTGGTTGCCCTGGTTCAAGGCGGTTATATCCTGCCCTGGACCCCCTTCTGGCCCAAGCAGGTCAAGTTCATCGGCAAAAGCAGCGAACGGCGCCACATAACCTTGCTGGTCGCCAACGTACTGACGCCCAACCGCAACGCCCAGGGGCTGCTGGCTCAAATTCATGAGCATCAGCCTGATATGGTGCTGACCCTGGAATCCGATGCCTGGTGGGGGCTGCAACTAGAGCACTCCTTGCAGGATGAATGGCAGCACAACGTCAAGATCCCCTTGGACAACCTGTACGGCATGCATCTGTTTTCGCGCATTCCTCTCGAAGACGCGGAAGTGAAATGGCTCATTCAGAGTGACATTCCCTCGATTCATGCCTGGCTGCCCATGGAAGATGGCACACGCATTCGCTTTCATGCGCTTCACCCACGGCCACCCTCTCCTAGCGAAAGTGATGTTTCGCTATGGCGGGATGCGGAACTTCTGCTGGTGGGCAAAAGCATCGAACAGTCCGAACACCAGCCAACCCTGGTTGCCGGAGATCTCAACGACGTCGCCTGGTCCGCCACCACCCGAAGATTTTGTCGTGTCAGCCACATGCTCGACCCGCGTCGCGGCCGGGGCATGTTCAGCACCTTTCACGCCAAGTATCCCTTTCTGCGCTGGCCACTGGATCACATCTTCATCAGCGATCATTTCCAACTGGTCATGATGAAGCGTCTAAAATACTACGGCTCCGATCATTTCCCCATTTTGGCCACCTTCAGCTATCAGCCTGCACGGGCGAACGAGAATGAGCCACTGGAAGCGGATGATGCAGATCAGCAGGATGCCAAGGAAACCATTCAGGAAGCGAGTCAGAAAGGCGATGGCGAAGCCTGAAATGGACTTCGTCATCGCAGGTGTAAATCACTCAGGAACGCCGCCCCGGGTCAACTGATCCGGGTCAAGCAATCGCTCAAGCTCATCCCGGCCAAGATCGGTCTCCTCTTCTGCCACATCGAGAATCGGTCGCCCTGCCTGATAGGCCTTCTTCGCCACTGCCGCTGCGGCGTTATAGCCGATCACCGAATTGAGCGCCGTCACCAGAATCGGGTTGCGGGACAGCGGCGCCTCGATGTTGTCGCGACGTACCTGGAACGTTGCGATGGCCGGGTCCGCCAGCAGCTTGCTGACATTGGTCATCAGCGTGATCGAGGTCATCAGGTTATGGGCAATCAACGGCAGCATGACATTGAGCTGAAAGTTGCCGCTCTGCCCGGCCACGGTAATGGCGCTGTCGAGACCGATGACCTGGGCCGCCGCTTGAGCCGCCGCCTCGGGAATCACCGGATTGACCTTGCCCGGCATGATCGAGCTACCCGGCTGCAGCGCTTTCAACTCGATTTCGCCCAAGCCGGCCAGAGGCCCGGAATTCATCCAGCGCAGATCGTTGCTGATCTTCATCACCGCGCAGGCGTAGGTGCGCAGATGCCCGGAAAGCTCCACCGCTGCATCCTGGGAACTCAAGCTGGCAAAGAAGCTGTCATTGGGGCGCAGGGACAGGCCGGTCTGCTCGCTGAGCTTGTCCGCCATGCGGCTTGCAAACTCCGGATGCGCATTGATGCCGGTGCCGACTGCCGTGCCGCCCTGAGCGAGCCGCGATAGCCGCTTCTGACCGTCGTTCAGCCGCTCGATGGCCTGGCCCACCTGACTGGCCCAGCCGCCCAGTTCCTGGCTCATGCGGATCGGCATGGCATCCATCAAGTGGGTGCGTCCGGTCTTGACCACCTCATCGAGCTCCCCCGCCTTGCGCTCGATGGCGCCTTTCAACTGCTCGAGGGCCGGCAGCAGGCGCTCCTTGACCTCCAGCGCCGCCGCCAGATGAATCGCCGTGGGCACCACATCGTTGCTCGACTGGCCCATGTTGACGTGATCGTTGGGACCAACCTCGAGATCGTCCCTGGAGGCCAGATGGGAGATCACCTCGTTGACGTTCATGTTGCTCGAGGTACCGGAACCGGTCTGGAATACATCGATGGGAAACTGATCCGCATGCTTGCCGTCGATCAGCGTCTGGGCGGCCTCGACGATGGCCTCTGCCCGGGGCGCATCGAGCAGGTCAAGATCGCGGTTGACCTGTGCCGCCGCCAGCTTGATGCGTGCAATCGCCTGAATGAAGGCCGCCGGCATGGGTTGACCGCTGATCGGAAAGTTGTTCACCGCGCGCTGGGTCTGGGCGCCATAGAGCGCATTGCCGGGTACTTCAAGCTCACCCATGCTGTCGCGTTCAATGCGGGTATCGCTCATGTGACGTCCTCCTGTCCTGGGTGACGATATTGGGTGTGGTAACTAGAGCCTTGTGCTGTATCGCCGGTTTTTCAAGGTCAATATCCGCTACCCGTGCTCGGGGAATTGTTTGTTCGCCGTTCAGCATTGGTCGCGTGATCTCACCACGGTAGACTGATACCGATCAACGATACGAGGAAGAATGACATGGGCAAATGGATCGCCATCGCACTAGCAGGGTTGGTATTGGGTGGGTGTGAGTTCGTGGGAAGAGGGCCGGACACAGGGCCGCCGGTGGTCGAGGATCGCACGGAACCACCCCCCGAGAAGGTCGAGCGCAAGGTCGCCTTTTCGGAACAGGAGTATGCAAAACTGGCCAAGAACGGCACCGCGTCGATTTCGGGGCGGCTATTCATCCGCACGTCCAGCGGCGTCGTCTATGGCGCTGGAGAAACCGTCTCGGTGGCACCGGCGACCCGCTACTCCGCCGAGGCCGCGGAAGTCGCGCTGGCAGGGGGCTACATCGAACCCGCGGATCCTCGCGCCCAGGCCTATACCCACTACGGCAAGACCGATGATCAAGGCTATTTCAAGATCACCGGTTTACCTGCAGGGGTCTTCTATGTGGCCGGCAGGGTCGCTCAACCCGGCGGTGAGCGTGTGGTCATCATCAATCAGGTCAGCCTCGGCAAGGGCCAAGGCAAGAAAATAGAACTTTCCAGATAGAGCGTGTCGGAAAGGATAGCCCGGGAGCAACCCTCATGTGGATTCAACAGCGTGTTTCTCTAAAGCCTCGTTCTCGGGGCTTTCATTTGATTACCCGAGAAGTCGATGATGCCTTGCCTCAACTGGCGGAACTCGATATCGGCCTGCTGCACCTGCAACTGCTGCATACCTCCGCATCACTGAGCCTGAACGAAAACGCCGACCCGGACGTGCGACATGACATGGATGCCTTCCTGCGGGATAAAGTGCCGGGAGACTTGCCCTATTTTCGCCATACGCAGGAAGGGCCCGATGACATGCCGGCCCATATTGCCGCCAGCCTGTTTGGCACTCAATTGACCATCGCCGTCAGCAATGGGCGCCTGGCACTCGGCACCTGGCAAGGCATCTGGCTGGGAGAACATCGCGATCAGGGCGGTACACGGCAGATTCTCGCCACCCTCAACGGCGAGTGAAGAGAACGATTACCACCCCAGCGCTTGCTTCACAAACGGAATCGTCAGCTTGCGCTGGGCGGAAAGCGAAGCCCGGTCGAGTCGTTCGAGCAGTTCGAAAAGCTCGCCAAGACGACGCGGGCCACGGTGCAGGATGTAGCGCGTCACCTCATCGGATAATTGCAGCCCCCGGGTTTGCGCACGCAGCTTCAAGGCCTCGAAACGTCCCTGATCATCAAGACTGGCAAGATGAAAGGTCGTGCCCCAGGTCAGTCGCGAGGCCAGATCCGGAAGCGCCACATCCAGTTGGCGAGGTGCGGCGGATGCCCCGATCACCAGGCGCTTGTTGGCATCGCGCAGGCGATTGAAGCCGTGAAATAGCGCTTCTTCCCAGCGCTTGCGGCCGATGACCTGATCGAGATCGTCGATTGCCACGAGATCGAGCCGCTCGATATCCTCGAGCATGTGCGGTGGAAAATGTCCCAGCTCATTCAAGGGCAGATAGAGTGCCCGTTGATCCTGGGCGCCCGCCGCATGACAGGCCGCCTGCAACAGATGGCTGCGACCTGAACCCGAAGCACCCCAGAGATAAACGAAGGACTCTCCAGCGGGATCAAGCTGGCGGCGCAGAGTGGCCACCGCAGTTTCGTTACCCACGGGCAGGAAATTGGCAAAGGTGGCGTCATCGCGCAAGCCGATACCCAGGGAAAGCTGTCCGGTCGCGCTTCTCATCAAAGCTCCACGTCGCTGTTCGAGGATTCCGGCGCTTCGTACAGGTCGCTGCTTTTATAGCGCTCATGCAGATAGCGCAGCAGCACCATGATCACCGCGGCAACCGGCAAGGCAAGCAAGATGCCGGTAAAGCCGAACAGCTGACCGCCCGCCAGTACCGCGAAGATGACTGCCACGGGATGCAGACCGATCTTGTCTCCCAGCAACAGCGGTTGCAGCACCATTCCTTCGAGCATCTGTCCGATGGCGAACACCACGCCTACGCCTACCAGATGCAACAGATCGCCATACTGGAAGAATGCCACCAACGCCGCCACTACCAGTCCGACGATCACCCCGAGATAGGGCACGATGCTGGCAAGCCCTGCCAGCACGCCGATCAGTATGCCGAATTGAATGCCGATGATGGTCAAGCCCACCGCATAGACGACACCCAGGCTGAGCATCACCAGTAACTGACCACGCAAGAACGCGGAGAGCACTTCGTCACACTGAACGGCCAGCTGGGTAATGGTTGGCTCGTAACGTCGGGGGAGCAGGTCGCGAATGCGCCCCTTGAGTCGATCCCAATCCAGCAGCAGGTAGAAAGTGACCACAGGGATCAGCGCCAGATTGGCGATCCAGAGCGCCAGAGCCATGCCCGATCGAGAGATCTGCGCCAGTATGACCGCCGCATAGGTGCTGGTTTCCTTCCAGTTGTTCATCAACGTCTGGCGCAACTGATCGAAATCCGTCGACAAATCCACGCCGGTAAAGGACTGCACCCAGGGCAGCGCCACCGTTTGCACCCAGATAAAGACTTGTGGCAACGCTTCGATCAGTTGACGAAGCTGACGGCCCAGCAACGGCACCAGCACGACGATGGCAAGCACCAGCGTCAGGGTCAGTACCAGGAATACCACGCCCACCGCCCAACGACGCGAGAGCCCCTTGGCCTCCAGCCAATCCGTCAGCGGATCGCCCAGATAGGCCAGAATGATGCTGATGAAAAACGGCATCAGAATCGGTTCCAACAGCACCAGCAGCCAGATCATGACGGCCAACACCAACAAGGACCAGATATGTACTCGCGACATTACGGCTTCCTAAAGAACGTGCCTAAATAACGGGTATGCGCCCCTGCCACCCATGCAGCACGGCACGCGCGATGCTACAATGCCCGCCCTTACCTTCACCAGCCCCTTAGCCATTCATGACGGCTATTCATGATGGCGATCGATCCCAGGACCTGCCATGACCTCTAGCGACTCCGACAACCCTCAGTCCCCCTCGTTGAGCTACAAGGATGCGGGCGTTGACATCGATGCGGGTAACACCCTGGTCGAGCGCATCAAGGGTGTCGCCAAGCGTACCAGCCGCCCGGAAGTGATGGGCGGGCTCGGCGGATTCGGAGCGCTCTGCGCCCTGCCAAGCGGTTACCGCGAGCCGATCCTTGTCACCGGCACCGACGGCGTGGGCACCAAGCTGCGCCTGGCCATGGACCTGAAGCGTCACGACACCATCGGCATCGACCTTGTCGCCATGTGCGTCAACGATCTGGTGGTCGCCGGTGCCGAGCCGCTGCAGTTTCTCGACTACTATGCCACGGGCAGGCTCGATGTGGATATCGCCACGGACGTGGTGACCGGCATCGGAGAAGGTTGCCTGCAAGCCGGTTGTGCCCTGGTGGGCGGCGAGACTGCCGAAATGCCGGGCATGTACTCAGGCAATGACTATGACCTGGCGGGCTTCTGCGTCGGCGTGGTGGAAAAATCGGAGATTCTGGACGGCAGCAAGGTGGCCGAGGATGACGTGATTCTGGGCCTGGCCTCCTCCGGCCCTCATTCCAACGGCTATTCCTTGATTCGCAAGGTGCTGGAAGTCAGCGGCGCCGACCTCGATACCGATCTGGGCGGCCAATCCCTGGGCGACGCCCTGCTCGCCCCGACCCGCATCTATGTCAAGCCGCTGCTTTCCCTGCTCCGTGACAGCGAGGTCGAGGTGCACGCGCTCTCGCATATCACCGGCGGTGGATTGCTCGAAAACCTGCCCCGGGTACTGCCGGATAATCTGACTGCGCGTATCGATGTAAACGCCTGGCAGCGCCCACTGGTATTCGACTGGCTGCAGCGCCAGGGCAACATCGCCGAACGCGAGATGTATCGGGTACTCAACTGCGGTATCGGCATGGTCGTGGTGGTCTCCGCTGCCCAGGCCGAGGCCGCCCAGCGCCACCTGGAAGCCTTTGGTGAGCAGGTGACTCAGCTAGGTGAGATCGTCTCCCGCCAGGGTTTTAGTGAAGGTTCGGGTGAAGGCTCTGACAACGCCCCAGAAGAGCAGGTACGCCTGGAGAATCTCGAAGGATGAGCGATATGCATTCGACCAGCGACACCCTCAACGATTTCGAGGCCGAGAAGGCCGATGCGCGCCGCGTGGTGGTGCTGATCTCCGGCAACGGCAGCAATCTGCAGGCGCTGATCGACGCCCAGTCCTTCGACGAACTGGGGGGCGAGATCGTTGCGGTGATTTCCAACAAGGTCGATGCTCACGGCCTCAAGCGCGCCCGGGACGCGGGCATCGACGCCGTGGCATTGCCGCATGACGAATACGATAACCGTGAAGCCTTCGATGGCGCGTTGATCAAGGTCATCGAGCGCCACGAGCCGGATCTCATCGTGCTGGCGGGTTTCATGCGTATTCTCTCGCCGATCTTCGTCAACCGTTTCTACGGCCGCCTGCTCAACATCCACCCCTCGCTGCTGCCCGCCTACCAGGGCCTCAACACCCACAAGCGGGTGCTGGCGGATGGCGGTGAAGAACACGGCGCCAGCGTGCACTTCGTCACCGAGGAACTCGACGGCGGGCCGGTGGTGATACAGGCCGCGCTGAAGATTCGTCCCGGCGATAGCGAGGAAGAGATAGTCGAGAAGATCCACGCCCGGGAGCATCTGATCTACCCCATCGCCGTACGCTGGTTTCTCGAAGGCCGCCTGCAACTCGGCCCCGACGGCCCGACGCTGGACGGCATGGCACTACCGTCCCAGGGCATGCGTCTTTCTCACGAGGACGCCGCCGAGGAGCTGGATGAAGACCTCGACGGCTAGCCAGCAATGGCTGATGCTAAATTAGAATATAAAGCCTGCGCCGACATGCATATACGGCGACCACTCATCCCACCCCTGGGCGCCTCCCCCGACGCTGAACCGTGCATCGCCCAGTTGTACACGCAAGCCGGCGTCGGCACGTAGATAATTGTCCTCCTCGCGCTCGCGGGTCTCGCCGGACCAGCGATTGGTGGGCAGCGATGCCAATCGCACCTCGGCACCGTCACGCTCGTCCTCCAGATACCGGCCCCAGGCAAACTCACCGTAGAAACCGATACCGCCTTCGAGGCCACGATCCAGCATCAAGCCCGCCTCCCACTGGCGATCCTCGATAACCTGATCCGAGACGATCAGCGCGTTGGCGTTCGACCCCTGCTCCGTATAACCATCGACTTCGGCTTCGCTATGCCGATAGGCGACGAACGGTGCGGTATACCAAGGGGAATCCGCGGCGGTGAGACGATAATCGAGACGCAGCTCCGCCGCCCAGCCGTCGGTATCCGCATCCCCCCGCAGGGTGCGCTCGGCTGGGCCTAGGCTGACCCGGCGCCGCAGGTCGAGATCGAAATCGCCACCGCTGACCATGGCCTGCACCCCGACTCGACCCAGGTGCTGACGTGCAAACATGCTGAATGCCTGGCCCTCGAGATCGAAATCCGCCGGATCGTCCATGTCCGCCTCGCGCTGGGCCACTGCCGCCCCGAGCCACCCCAACCCGACAGGTACCACGGCACCGACTCCCGCGCCTCCCTGGGAGGATTCCGGCCGACCATCCTCATCGAAGTCATCGGGCTGATCGTACCGATAATCGCCCTGGGCGAAGACCCGCACGTCATCGCTTTGCAGGCCGGGGCGCAATTCGTTGCGAATGGCGCGCTGCTGGGCATTGAGGGCACCGATGGTCAACTCTCCCGCCAGGGACAGCATCTGTGGCGCCTCGATCAGGGCATAAGCGTAGTCCGCCACGATCTGCTGGCCCGCCGTAGTCGGATGTACCGTATCGTTGAACAGCAACTTGCCGGGGTCGGGATTGGCGGAGCTCAGGCCGTAGGCCTCTGACTCGCAGCTCGGATCGCTGAAGCAGACATCGGTCAGCGCCACATCGGTCGCCAGACCGAAATCCGCCGGCGTGGCAACGACCTCATCGAACAACGCGCCGATATCGAGTCGGATGATATCCACCTGCCCGTCGAAGCGCGCCAGCCGCTCTCCCAGGGCCTGGTTGAATACGCCACCCAGCGCGGACGTCGCCTCGCGCCGACCGCTCTGCAAGCCTGCCGGCGTAGCGCCGACATCCGGCACGTTGGAGACCACGATCGTCCGGGCACCGGCGACCACCAGTGCCGCGACGCCATCGACCAGGGTATTCCCCGCTGTCGTCGCGGTGGCAGGATCGGTGATCAGTCCACCCAGGAAGTCATTGCCACCGCCGTTGATGTAATAGAGCGCGTCCGGGTCCGCTGCCCCGACGCTGACCAGATAACCATCCCGGCTTCGCGAGGTGTCGATTCCCAGCGCAGCCAATAACGCCACGGCGGTCGGCGTCAGATTCGGCACCTCAACCACCGAGCCACCCGGCTGGGTGATGGAGGCGAGAATATCCCGGGTGGTATAGCCACCGGTGGCGTAATTGTTGCCGTCTGGCAGCCCGAGTTGCGCACGCAGGATCGACGTGGAAGGCAGCAAAGGGCCAAGATCCAGCGCCCGAGCCAGGCGTTGGGCGCTGACATCGCCATAGGCCGCCGGCGGCCGATAAGGACTTTCCCGATTGGTGAAACGCAGGCTGCCGGGGTCACCCAGCAAAATGCGCTCGACATCGGGAAACTGCCCCGAGTCGCTGAGACTGTCGCCGAACACGACCAGCTCGGAATAGGCCCCGGCGGGCAACGACGTCAAGCCCAGGGCCAAGAGACAACCACGGCCGAGGCGACAAGATAACAGTTTGGTCATCGACAATGCTCATGGTGAAGAAACGCTGTTTCATCTCAGCATAGACGAGTTTGCCGATATCAGGTGCGGGGCAAGGTCACCCCACGCTGCCCCATGTACTTGCCGCCGCGATCCTTGTAGGAGATGTCGCAGATCTCGTCGGATTCGAGAAACAGCATCTGCGCCACACCCTCGTTGGCGTAGATGCGCGCCGGCAGATTGGTGGTGTTGGAGAATTCCAGAGTAACGTGCCCTTCCCACTCCGGCTCCAGGGGCGTCACGTTGACGATGATGCCACAGCGCGCGTAGGTGGATTTGCCCAGGCAGATGGTCAGCACGCTGCGGGGAATACGGAAATACTCCACGGTGCGCGCCAGGGCGAAGGAGTTGGGCGGAATCACGCAGACATCGCCCTTGATGTCGACGAAGCTCTTTTCATCGAATGCCTTGGGGTCCACCACCGCCGAGTGAATGTTGGTGAACACCTTGAACTCGTCGGCGCAGCGCACATCGTAGCCGTAACTGGACGTCCCGTAGGAGATCACCCGCTGACCATTGGCATCATGACGGACCTGATCGGCTTCGAAGGGTTCGATCATGCCGTCGCTTTCGGCCATACGGCGAATCCACTTGTCGGATTTGATACTCATTTGGGCGTCCTTGAGATTCACGCAATCATAAAATAAGGGCCGTATCATAACGGCCCTTAGCACGTTTAAAAAGTTAACTCAGGCGCCTAATCGCCGAAGGAGATACTCGGCCCCTCTTCGCTCTGGCTTTCGACGCCTTCGACCACCGCTCTCGCAATGCTGCGGAAAATAGCCGTTACCTCACCTTCCGGCTCGGCCACCACCGTCGGCCTGCCGCCATCGGCCTGTTCGCGGATGGCGAGTTCCAATGGCAGTTTGCCCAGCAGCGAGGTGCCGTATTGATCGGCAATACGCTCGCCGCCGCCTTCACCGAAAATGGGTTCCTGATGGCCGCAATTGGAGCATATATGCAGGCTCATGTTTTCCACTATCCCCAACACCGGCACGTTGACCTTGCGGAACATCTCGATGCCCTTGCGCGCATCGAGCAGCGCGATGTCCTGGGGCGTGGTCACGATTACCGCCCCGGAGACCGGCACCTTCTGGGCCAGGGTCAACTGGATGTCGCCGGTGCCCGGCGGCATGTCGATGAACAGATAGTCCAGCTCGCCCCAGTCGGTCTGGTTGAGCAGTTGCTGGAAGGCACCTGCCACCATCGGACCCCGCCACACCATGGGTTCGGTGATATCGACCATGAACGCCATGGACATTGCCTTGATGTCATGCGCCTCCAAGGGCTTGAAGCTGTTTTCACCCGCTGCCTGGGGGCGTACGCCCTGACCGATTCCCAGCATTTGCGCCTGGCTGGGGCCGTAGATATCCGCATCCAGCAGACCCACGCGATAGCCTTCCGCCGCCATGGCCAGGGCCAGATTGGCGGTCACGGTAGACTTGCCCACGCCGCCCTTGCCCGAGGCCACGGCAACGATGTGTTTGACATCCTCGATCACGACTGACTCCTTTACTCGATCATGGATAGCGTCGGGCTAATGACGCCTGATATGCCAAAGTATAACCTGCCAATGGCGGCAATAACCAAGTGTTGCAGTCAACTTCTTCAGGTCAGTGTCCAGGGATTGTGGGTAAGCGGTACGGCGCCACTTCCGGTCACCCGCACGGTATCGCTGCAGCCGATGCCCCATTCGCCGGGGATACGCAGACACAACGGCAAGTGAAAGACCATGTCCTCTTCGAATTGCCGGTGCTGGCCCCGGGCGATGAACCCCGACCCCTCGACCCAGGAGGGCGGGAACTGAGCACCCACTGCATAACCGAACACGCCGGAGTGGAACACCTCAGAAGCCAACGGCGCCAGGGCCTGTTCGGCGGCTCGGGCGGCGGCGTCGAAATCCTGGCCCGGCCGCATTTCCACGAGCATGGCATCAAAGATGCGGCGACAGGTATCGAATACGTGTTGCATACGCGATGTCGGTTCCCCGGCCACCACGGTACGCATCATCGGTGCGGTATAACGCCTCCAGGCAGCGCCGAACTCGAGGAACACCGGCTCCCCTTGGGCGATTTTTCGGCGCTGGTGGTTGAGATGGATCACGGCGCTGCGTGGCCCGGTGACCACGATCGGCTGCATGCTCATGAATTCGCTGCCGGCGGCATGCAATACCTGGGCGCCGACACCGGCAATTTCGCTATCGGTGGCCCCGGCACGCACCGCCTTCGCCGCCGCCTCGATACCCAAGCCGGTGATTCGTGCGCTTTCGTTGAGGCAATCGAGTTCCGCCGCAGATTTGACGATTCGAATCCCTTGCAAAAGACCCGCGATATCGCTGAAGCGGTGATCCGGCAACCGCGATTGCAAACCGCTCATGACGCCATGGCGCAGCGAACCGTGCCAGGCGTCTATCCCCACCTTGGTGCCCGCCTCGTGCAGGGCCTCCGTCAGCGGTTCGAGAATCTCATCGGCATTCTCCCAGCGATAGCCACGGATGTCCTCGATATGGGTGCAGGCCACCGCCGGCCCGGTTTCGATGGACGGCACCTGGAGCACCAGGTGATGCGCGGAGAACACCAGGGCGGTATGCACCGAGACCTCGAAGGTGCTGTAGCCGGTGAGATAGAAGATGTCCGCGGGCGCGGTAAGCAGCAACGCATCCAGGTTCGCCGCTTCCATGGCCTCGAGTACGGCCTTGTGGCGACGCTGGAATTCGGCCTCGGGAAAAGGGCACTCCTTGCCGGCCATATGCTGACGAAGCGTGAGTCGATAGTCGTTGAAGTCCATGGCGCGTGAGTCCGTGATTGTCATTGGCATGACGTCACTTTAGTCGCTACCGGAGTGGAGCGCCGAGAATCACCTTGCCGGAGCAGAAGCCTGGGTCGATAGCGTGGCGCAGTAGTCAGCAACCAGTTGCCCCAGGGTCGGGTAGAAATCGCTGGCCGTGTCGATCTCCTGGCAACGCTGGGCGAAGGTGGGAAGCCAAGGGGTGAGTTCTTCATCGATGAACTGTACCAGGCCGCCCTGGATCTCTTCGCGCTCTGCCTCGCTGGACGCTTCACCAAGCCGTTCATGGCCCGTGGCGAGATAATCCAGCATGACCGCCAGGTGATCCGCCGGTTCACCGAAGTCTTTTTTCACATCGTAGCCGGCGGCTCGCAGACGCGTTTCCATGCGC
The DNA here is from genome assembly GCF_947493865.1 of uncultured Halomonas sp. GTDB lineage: Bacteria > Pseudomonadota > Gammaproteobacteria > Pseudomonadales > Halomonadaceae > Modicisalibacter. Next base: position 188,715 of record NZ_CANLTC010000003.1, on the reverse strand, counting down.
TCGGTGGGTTGCTGATGAAACAGCGCCTGGCCGGACTGGTAGAGCGATGCATAAGGGGGCGCCGCGGTGCGCCCATCCATGAGAAACAGTGTCGCGAAATCCGCGGCCAGTTCGAGCCGTGGCTGCTCGAAAAGCCGTAGGACGTTCAAGGCCTGATTGAAACGCGCGACCAGGGGCGCCAACTGCTCATGGTCGCACAACAGCGCGAGCAGCGGTTCGGCCTCGCCCTCGAGATACGCCTTGAGGGTCGCCTCGTCCAGTTCCTTGGCGAACAGGGTCGACAGCCAGCGACACAACAGCGCCCGTTCCTGCCACTGCTCGTTGCGGGTATGAGGGGGCAGGCCTCGGCCTGCCTTAGCGTCTAGCGTCATAGTTCAACCATTTGAGGGCCGCCGAAGGACGTCACCGGCGGCGCCTCACCGGTGTATTTTTCCATTTCCACTACGCAGGTGTTGGCGCTGGTGGCCTGGGCAAGTTTCGAGGTGCCCACGTCCATGGTCAGCGTATTGGGGTCGCCGTAGGTGTCCAAGGCGCCAATGCTGGCATCCACCGGCCCGTACCAGGCGCCTTCGTGAATGCGCACCACGCCGGTCGGAAAATCATCCGACACCCGCGCCCCGGCCAGCAACTGGCCACGATCGTTGAATACCCGTACCAGATCACCGTCGGCGATGCCCCGGGCCTTCGCATCCTGCGGGCTCATGTAGATCGGTTCGCGGCCCTGCACGGTATAGGTGGCACGGTACTCGTCGGCTTCGCACATCTGGGAGTGCAGGCGTTGATCCGGATGGACCGATTGCAACCACAGCGGGTACTTGTCCGAGTTGGGGCCACCATGGGAGCGTTCCGCTTTCTCCATCCAGGTGGGGTACCCCTTGCAGTCGTCGTAGCCGTAGCGGTCGATCTTGCGGCTGGTGATCTCGATGAAACCGGAAGGCGTACCCAGTGCATTGACCTCCGGTGCCTCGCGGAAATCCGCATGGCGTACCCAGGGGTCGCCGGCGCCAAAGTCGACGTAGCCATCCTGCCAGAACTGCTCGAATTCCGGCATGGGGAAGCGCACTTTCGGGCCGGAGGGCGAAGGCACTTCTTCGCTGTTGGCGTCCTTGCACTCGTCATAGAGCTTTTTCACCCACTGCATCTCATCCATGCCCTGGGCGTATTCCTCGTGTCGCCCGAAACGCCGGCATAGATCGGTGAAGATGTCGAAGTCAGTGCGCGAGTGGAACAGCGGATCGACCAGCTTGTGCATGGCCAGCAAACCGCGATTGGAGTAGGAGCCGTAGATGTCGATGTCGTTGCGCTCGAACTGGGTGCAGGCCGGCAGCACCAGGTCCGAGAAACGACAGGTGGCGTTCCAGGAGTAATCGATGGTGACCACGGTCTCGAGCTTGTGGAAGGCCTTCTTCATGCGATTGTGATCCTGGTGGTGATGCCAGGGATTGCAGCCACTGAAGATACACATCTTGATATCCGGGAAGGTCACTTCGCTGCCGTTGTACTGAATCTTGCCACCCGGATCGAGCAGACAGTCGATCCAGCGCGCCACGGGGATGGTGTCGTTGGCGCCCTTGAAGTCGGCATTGTCGTACTTGGGCGTCTTGCCCGTATCGACGTTACGTGGAAACGCCCCCGGCGCACTGGCCCCGGAGGCCGGCACGCCGATGGAGCTGTAGTGGTGGGCATAGCTGATGCCGCCGCCGGGCAGGCCAATCTGGCCCAGCATGGCGGCCAGCACCGCCCCCATCCAATAGGGCTGCTCGCCGTGTTGCTGGCGCTGAATCGCCCAGCCGAAGATGAGCTGGGTGCGGTCGCTGGCCAATAGCCGCGCGAATTCCCGAATCTCGTCCGCCGGCACGCCGCAGAGTGCCTCGGCCCACTCCGGCGTCTTCTCGGTGTTGTCATCCGCCTTGCCCAGCACGTACTCCATGAAGGGCTCGAAGCCCAGGGCATAGGCCTCGATGAACGCCTTGTCGTACAGCTCCTCCTGATACAGGGTATGCGCCAGCGCCAGCATGAAGGCGACATCGGTCATCGGATTGATGTAGAGCTGTTCGCATCCCAGGTACTTCTGGCTCTTGGTGCGCACCGGGTCGACGCTGATGACGCGAATGCTGCCGTCGGCGATCTTGCTCTTGAGCTGCTCCAGGTATTCGTAGGACTCGTGGGTCTCGCAGTTCCAACCCACCTGCAGGTTCTTGTAGGGGTCGTTGGCCCACAGCACGATGGTCTTGCTGTTCTCGAGGATCAGCGGCCAGGAGGTGCCCTGACTATAGACCTCGGTGGAGCCGAGCACGTAGGGCAGGATGCTTTGGCCGGCACCGGTGGAGTAGTCGCCGACCTTCTTGACGAAGTAGCCATGCATAGCCACCGCCCGCTGCATGTGGTTGCCGCAGCTGTGCATCTGACCGGTCTGGCGCCAGCCGGTGGCCCCGGCATAGAGCGCCCAGGGGCCATAGTTCTTCTGGACCCGCTCCAGCTCCTCATAGAAGAGATCCAGCGCCGAATCCCAGGTCAGACGCACGAAGCGGTTGTCGCCGCGCTGGGTGCGGTCGCCGTTCTCCCGGTTCTTGAGCCAATCCAGACGCACCATCGGGTAGCGAATGCGCGAGGGGTTGTAGATCAACCCCTTGATGCCATTGAGCATGTCCGTCGGGTAGCGATCGGCGTCGAACGGCTTGACCTCGGCCACCCTGCCGCCCTTGACCAGCGCCTTGAAGGCGCCCCAGTGGGAACCGGCCATCTTCCAGGTGCCCTCTACCGAAACGCTGGCCGTCGCGCTGCGCGCCAATAGCCCTGGGCCGATCAACGAGGCGGCACCACTCGCCGCCAGGCCTTTGAGAAAGGTTCTACGTGAAATTGCCATGTCTTCTCGCCTCAATGCTCGCCAGCGTAGTCGGATGAGTGCTTCTGCAGATACTTCAGTACCAGGTCCTGGGTCTGGGCATCCATGTTGGTGAAGCCCACCATGCCCGCGAACATTGCCGGCCAGGTATTGGTATCGAAGTGCGCCGGTGCCGGTTCGGTATGACAGATACTGCAGCTGGCATCGTAGGTTTCACTGGCGTAGTTCCAGAGCTCTTCCCGGGAGGAGAGGAACGCCTTGGTATCGGTCCAGAATTGCGCCTCGACCTTGACCCAGGGCAGTCCTGTCAGATCGTCGACCTTCTCTTCGCCGCTGGTGAACAACGTCTCGTTCTGTGCCGTTTCCTTCTCGAGCACGGCGCTGGTGATGTTCTGACCGAAGTCCTCGTAAAGCACACGGCCAAAGCCCTTGGTCTTGCGCCAGTCGTTGATCGCGAGCTTGAACTTGTCGCCCTGGGCCTCGAGCATCGTCACCTCGCTGGCGGATTCGAGCACCCCGGCGCGTTCGGTTAGCGCCTCGTCCACGTAGAGCGTGACCGGCTTGACGGTGTAATAGGTTTCACCTTCGTCGAGACCCACGCCCTGCGCCTGCTGCTCGAGCCTGGCCAGCAGGGGATTCTTGAAGTTCATCTGCTTGGGCAATTCGTGGGCGATGCCTTTGTGGCAGTCCAGGCAGCTCTGGTTCTTTTCCGCGGCCCGCTTCATGAAACGCGCGGCCTCGTCGGACATCGCGTCCCAGTCCATGCTGTCGTAGTCGTGGCAATTCCGACACTCCAGGGACTTGTTGGCGGAAAAACGCTCCCATTCGTGCTGGGCAAGCTCCAGGCGCTTGTCGAGAAACTTCTCCCGGGTGTCGATGGTGCCGAAGATGGCGCCCCATACCTCCTTGCTGGCCTGCATCTTGCGCGCGATCTTGTCCGTCCAGTTATGCGGCACATGACAATCCGGGCAGGTGGCACGTACCCCGGTACGGTTCTCCCAGTGCACGGTGGTCTGCAATTCCTGATAGACGTTATCGCCCATCTCGTGACAGCTGACGCAGAACTCCTCGGTATTGGTGACTTCCAGGGCCGTATTGAAGCCGCCCCAGAAGACGATCCCGCCGATGAAGCTGAACAGCACAATGACGCCCAGGCCGATATGCACCGGTGGACGCTTCAATACACGCCAAAGATTCTTCATTAGTTTGCCCATGCCGGACCTCATTCAAAAAGTCTGTTGGTAGCGTTCAAAAGTTGTGTCCGGGAGGGCCGAAGAACATCTGGAATATCCACACGGCAAAGCCATAGCCACCGACGACCATGACACTGAGGATGGGAAAGAAGACGAAGACGACGAATAGCATGGCCGCCCATTCCCGCTTCTTGGAGGACTGAGGGGCCGTGGTTTCTTTCTGCATGGTGCTGTCCCTGTGTAGTGGGGTAGTTTTGAATACCGCCTCGTATACATTTTCTTTTAGGGACTATTTTAGCGTGATCAATGATTTGCATATTGATCACGGTCAATATTGATAGATGTCATGCAGAATGATGAGAGAGACAATATTAGTAAATCGTACACATAAAAAACCGACCGGCGCTAAGGCCGGTCGGTTTCTTGAGGGTAACGCTGGTCGGCTATCGCCGATTCACGCTTGCAGTCTCACTAACGCTTTACTGTTGCTCGCTTGATGACTGCTGGTTTTGCTTTTCCTCATTGGCCGGGCGCAGTCGCTCCTGCTCCTGTCCCTTTTTTTGCTGCTGCTTTTGACTGTCCGATTGTTCCTTCGAGGACTGGCCATCACTGTCTTGCTTGTTGCCTTGCTGATCACTCTGTTGATCGCTTTGCTGGCCGCCGCTTGCCTTTTGCTGCGCCGATTCGACACTCTGTGACAAGTCGGACAACGACGACTTCATATCCTCGATGCGAGACAACTGCTGCTGCACGTTGGTAATGAGTACTTGCAGCTCATTCAAGCGCTGGCTACGAGACTGAATCTGCGACTGCAGGTCATCGAAACGTGATTGTGCAGAATCAACTTCCGACTTCAGCGACTGCTGACGTTTCTGGAGATCCTCTAGGGATTTCTGAACCTGCTCGAGGTTTTCCTTGGCAGTGGCAGTTTGCCCTTGCGTATCCGCCAGTTCAGACTCGCTATCCTTGATTTGCTCATTCAGATCGTCGAGCCGATCGTTGCGAGTGCTGATCTTCTCCTCGAGTTCAGCATTGCGACCTTCGGCCTTGGCAATCTCGTCTTGCGCCTTTTTCAACTCGGACTGAATGGCGTCGAGCTCTTCCTGAACGGACTCACGCTGCTGGGTGAGGTCATCGAGTCGAGACTGCGCCTGTTCCGTTTTATCCTGCACGGATTCGAGATTGGCAGTGACCTCTTGAGTCTGTTGCTCTTGCTCCTTTTTCTGCTGCTCGAGCTGCTCGATCTTCGATTGCAGTTGAGATTGCTGCTCCTGAGCCTGAGCATTCTGTTCTTCTAGCGCCTGTTTCTGTTTCTCTGCCGATTCGACGCTGGAGTACGCTTTTTCAAATTCGGAATTACGCTCCTGAAGCGCATCGTTGTTACTCTCGAGGGTCGTAATCCGTTCTTCGTAGGCATCACGCTCATTGCTCCATTGCTCCCTCTGACTGCTTGCATTGGAGGCAATAAAGATAGCGACGATGATGGCAATCACTGCCACGATAACGACGGCGCGAACCCGGTTGTCCTTGAAAGGCCCGCCTGCGCTGCCTCCACTCATACCGCTACCGCCGCCGCTTCCACCAGATCCGCCGCCAGTGGTGCTGGAACCTCCAGTAGTCGTCTTGGCTCCGCTTGCGCTGGTCTTGCTGGCACTGGAACCACTTGTGCCAATACTCGAACCGCTGGAACTCGAACCACTCGTGCTGGAGCCAGTACTGTTGCCCCCGCTGCTAGCACCTTGCTGTGAAGTGGTTGTTCCTTTTCCACCGAGGCTACCGGTATCCTTGCTGGCCCCGCTCCCAGTGCCGGCTGTACTGCTGGATCCCTTATCCGCCGTGGCAGGACTCTTGTCGCTCGAAGAGGCGCCCTTGCCGGTTGCGGCCGAGTCCTTGTCAGACCCACCGCTACCCTTGGCTGTCGCTGCTGCCGCGGCTGCATCCCGTTGTGCATCAGCCTTTACATCGCTGCGCACACCGGTCGTACCTTTACCGGGCTCGTTACTACCCGAGCTGCTGGTCGATCGATCAGCGCCGTCGGTCTTGTCGGTGCCGACCTTGGTAGTGCCCGAGTCGCTGGTGCCTTTGTCCGCGCCAACCGGCTTGTCACTCGAGCCAGTTGCGGTCTTGTCGGATTCTTTATCTTTAATGGTTTTTCCTGGCTTATCCGTATTGTTGCCAGGCTTGTCAGACGATTCTGCCATGAGTTTTTTCTCCCTTGTTCTATCACATACTGACCATGAAGCATTACTGCTCTGTCGAGCATACAGCTTACATCAGATTTGCGCTTGGCTTGACGGTGTGATTTCACTCATCGAACGTGGGTGTTACAACCAGCCTGCCTTGCGAAAACGGTAGTACAGTCCGCCGCAGACAACCCCCATCAACCCTAGTGCTAGAGGATAGCCCAATTTCCAATCGAGCTCCGGCATATGCTCGAAGTTCATGCCCCAGATGCCTGCCAATATGGTTGCCATGGCGAATATGGCGGCCCAGGCAGCCAACGCCTTGTGCACCTCGCCTTCATCGATGGCCACTACGGACAGGTTGACCTGAATGGCGGTACTGATGGTCTCCCGAATGGTGTCCACTGCCATCTCGATACGATGTAAATGGTCGTAGACGTCTCGATAATATTCCTGAGTATTGGCACAAAGCATTGGTACGCGCCCACCGAATAGATGCACCGTGGCCTCGGCGAGAGGTGTCACCGCATGCTTGAGCGTCATGACCTTGCGCTTGAGTTGATAAAGCCGCTCGATATTGGTTCGGGCTGCGGCATCCTTGATGAAAATCTGCTCCTCGATGGTTTCGAGTTCCTCTTCAAACGCCTCGGCCATCGGAAAATAACGATCGACAATAGCGTCCATCAAGGCATAGAGCACGAAGGAAGGACCTTGCTTGAGTAGTTCGGGCTCCCGTTCGCAGCGGCTGCGCACTTCGGCAAACCCTTGCTGGGTGTGTTTGCGAACCGAAAGCACATAGCCAGGCCCGGCAAAGACAGCCACCTCGCCTTCGCGTATCTCCTCTTCCTTGATGTCGAGCACACGCATGAAGACGAACATGGCAGCGCCATACTCTTCCACCTTTGGACGCTGCTGACCATGCAAAGCATCTTCCACTGCCAGCTCGTGAAGCCCGAAGACATCCTGAAAGATTTCGATCTCCCTGGGCTCGGGATCGCTCAGGGCTACCCAGACAAAGCAATCGGGTTCATTGACGTAATCGGCGATTTCTGACGTATTGATGTCGCCAAGCTTGCGACCTTCCCGGTAAGCCACGCAATTGACGATCATGATGATCGAACTCCTTTGTTCATAGGCGAAAGCGCGAACGAACACCCATGATAGAAGTTCACGTGTGATAGGGGAAACTGCAACTCGAGAATGAAAATGCTGGAGTGCAAGACGCAGTGGCAACCTGCCTCTCGCGGATGTACCGCTAGCCCGGATATTGCACCAGATTGCTCGCGCCCTCGCTTGCTCCTTGATTCCACAGATAATTTTCCTTCAATCGACCGTACACCCCGGTACGGCGCTCAATCAGAAAAATTCCTGTGAAACCAATTAGCTGAGCGATCATCACGGCACCTGATGCAATATCCGGGCTAGGCGTTTATTGGAAAGCGTTCCTTCAAGAAGGCCTGGAAGTCTTCTGAAGAGAGCGCCTTGCTGCACAAGTAGCCCTGGTATTGCTGACCCTTGATCTCGCGAATGAACGCCAGTTGCTCTTGAGTTTCGATGCCTTCGGCAACGACCTCGAGATTCAGGCTATGGGCCATCGCCACGACGGCCTTGACGATAGCAGCATCCTGGGCATCGGAATTTACGCCAGAGGTGAACGAGCGGTCGATCTTCAGGCAGTTGATTGGAAAACGCTTGAGCTGCGACAGATTGGAATAGCCGGTGCCGAAGTCGTCGATGGAAAGCGTGATACCCAGCTTGCGTAGACGGCGCAGAATCATCGATGCACGATCGGGATTCTGCATGATCGCACTCTCCGTGAGTTCCAGTTCGAGATACTGGGCCGGCAGCTGTGTCTGGCTCAATACTCGCCTGACCACTTCCATGAAATTCCGGTTATTGAGCTGGATAGCGGAGAGGTTGACCGCCATCTTGAGCAATGGATAGCCCTGGGCATGCCAATCCATCGACTGTTGACAGGCGGTTTTCAGTACCCACTCCCCGATCTGCAGAATCAACCCGGTCTCTTCGGCCACAGGAATGACCTCATCCGGCGGCACATGCCCCAGCTCCGCATCATGCCATCTCAGCAGTGCTTCTACTCCCGTGATCTCGCCAGTCACCACGTTGACCTTGGGCTGATAGGCCAGGGTCAAGGCATCATTGTCGATGGCGTCGCGCAAACGACTTTCAAGGCGCGCCCGTTTCTCGGTGACCGAGTTCATTCCGGGTTCGAAGAACTTGAACGTGTTGCGACCGGCATCCTTGGCAGAATACATGGCCGCGTCTGCATGAATCATCAGGGCGTGCTTCTCGACGCCATCCGCGGGATAACGACTGATCCCGACACTGGTGGTAATACGTACCAGGTTATCGTCAATTTGAAAGGCCTTGCTCAACGAACTCACGATCCGCTTGGCGATCGTGGCACTGCTCGCCTTGTCGGTGTTTTCGGCACTGACGATCATGAATTCATCGCCGCCCACCCGGGCAAGCATATCCGAATTGCGCACTGCCACCTTCAACCGTGAGGCAACCTGCTGGATCAGCTCATCGCCACTGTGATGACCCAGAGAGTCGTTGATGGTCTTGAATCGATCGAGATCGACGAAGAAAACCGCGAACTCTTTTCCCGCCTCGCCTTGGGTCAATAGCGCGTCGAGGCGTTCTTCGAGCAACAGACGGTTAGGAAGCCGAGTGAGCGGATCGCAAGAAACCAACGCTTTCAATTCGAAGTTGGCCTTGCGTAACGATGCTGCCAGGCGCGCATTGCTGGAAGTCAGATGAGCATCGTAAATCGACAGCACCAGCACGATAAGCATGATGCCGATGGCAGCGAAGGCAATCGTGAACGCCAGCCGGTCCGGCATCGTAGAGCCGATTTGCAGGGCGACACCCTGATGAGGAAATTCCACCGCGGCAATTGCAGTGTAGACCATGCCCGAAATGGCCATGCCCATGACCAATGCACCCGAGCCGGTTTTCCACAGCGTGATCTTTCTGCCCTCCTCGGGCTTCAAGCGAAAGCTTAGCCACAACGCACCCATGGAACCGTTCACGGCAATGACGATGGACAACATGAACAGCAGCGGATCGTAGGACATCGGACCGCCGACATGCAGAGCACTGATGCCGATATAGTGCATAAGGGCAATACCGATACCCATTACACTTCCACCAAGTACCAGCTTGCATGCGCTGAGCCACCGCGTCTGGATGATGGCCAGGGCGAGCGCCGAGGTCAACACCCCGAATACCAGCGAAATAAGTGTCGGCAACAGCTCCCGGGGCAAGCCCGCCATGACCAATGTGGCACGGCTACCGATGAAGTGTGTCGACCACATGCCGAGCCCCATCACTAGAGAACCACCGGCCCACCATAGCCTTTGAGAGAGCCCTTGGCTTAGGCGTACTCGAAGCGCCAGACAAAACCCTGCCAGCGATGCCATGACGGCAACTAGCAGCGTCAGTCCAACCAGTGTCGGAGCATAGCCGGTGTAAGCGTCGATCATCGATCTATTCCATTGATTGCATACTGCGATTTCTTGAAGAAGTAGTACGTAAGATTCACCCTTTCGGACGCTCGCCAACGTTATAACGGCAAACCGAATCGCAATCTTGAATCAAGACAACACCAATGATGTCGTTTTAATGTCGCGAATGAGGATATTAAGTAAGATTACCCACGGTTCGGGGCATGTGAAGCCCTTGGACAATGGCTATGCTCAGGGGAGCATGCACATTGCCATGGAGTGACAAATGAATATCAGGGAGGCTCATGGGTAAACGAGAACGCGGCAAGGAACATGTGATCGTGATCGCACCGAAGCTGTATCGCTTCTCGCTTCGTGTGCTGGCCGCCTTCTTCAAGAACCGGGGCATTCTGCTTGCCGGAGGGGTGGGTTACAACATACTGCTTTCGGCCATCCCCTTGTTTGCCGTGCTATCGGTGCTGTTGACGCATGTGGTCGATGAGCAACGCCTGCTGGGGATCATTGCGATACAGGCAGGACACCTAGCCCCTGCCCATGCTGACATATTGCTCGATGCGGTCAACGCCCTACTGGAGTCGCGGGATGTGGTAGGCATTGTCGGCACTCTGATACTGCTGTTCTTCAGCTCCTTCGCCTTTCGCATGATCGAGGATTCAATATCCTTGATCTTTCACCAACCCAACATTCCTACCCATCGACGTGTCTGGGTATCGGTGCTGATGCCTTATTTCTTCATGATCATGCTGGGGGCAGGGCTTTTGGCACTGACCATGTTGGTGGCCATCGCCAACGCCTTCAATGAGCTGCTTCTCATGGTTTTCGGGTTCGAACTGCATTCCCCGTTCGTTTCCAAGGCATTGCTCAACCTGTTTAGCTTCGTCGGTATGTTCGGATTGTTCAGCGCCATCTACAAGATCATGCCGGTGGTTCGCATCTCTCCCACACGTGCACTGATAGGGGGCTTCGTCGCTGCACTGCTATGGGAAATCACCCGATTCATTCTGGTTTACTACTTCGCCAACATCTCCTTCGTCAATGTCATCTACGGATCGCTTGCGACTCTCATCGTCGTGTTGCTGAGCCTGGAGATAGGCGCCGTCATCTTGCTGCTTGGGGCACAGGTAATTGCGGAACTCGAGCGCAGTGCTCGCGCCCGCCTGCCCTGGCATGTGGCACCGGAAGATCACCACAAGGTTCATGATGAAAACGTGTAAATGGTAAAGCAACGCCGTCCGTTCAAGGTTTTGCTTCACCGCGTCTTTCCTGAACCTGCAGCTTGGTACGAATGAAGTCGCTGTGGCGCACGAACAAGAGATCCGCAAGCTTGCGGATGCGATGCTCTTCATAGGCATCCAGTTCGTCGTCGGCGTAAGCGAGTTCCCACATCAATTCGACCAGCACGACCTTGTCGTCGTAATCGTAATGCTCATTGATCAGGCGCACGAACGCAAAATGATCCACCGCCTGATCCGCCTCTTCCTCGGCGGATCGTATCAATTCGCCTACCGCGGCATCGTCCAGTTTGAAACGTCGCTGCAGCTTGCGTTTTAGAAGCTCCAGCTCCCGTGGATCGCGCTGATAGTCTGCGCGCACGATTTCGCAAAAGAGAACTGCCGTGGCCAGCTCCAGGGTTACCCGGCGGTCCTGCTCTTGGGTAGGCACGACGAGCGCGCGATTGAAAAACTGCTGAAAGGTAGAGAGCATGAGAAACCTTGGCGCGATGAATGCATTGTCATTGTTAGACCTTATCGGCAAGGAAGGTTCGTTGCAAAATGCCTCTTCAAAGTATCACTCGTAAAAACGACCATACCGTCGCTGGAGATCCGGCGACGGCATGAAGTGTAAGAAAAATCCTGGCTCGTTGGTGATTGTTCAGCGCAGTCCCAGGAAGCTCAGGATGAACAGTACAATGACGATCAAGCCGACGATGTAGATGATGTTTCTCATAGCGTGGTCCTTATGCTGAAAACGCGTTTGCAGAACGTTCTGCCCAGGTAATCTATACCAGTTATCGCATGGCAATGCCTAATATATCTTTAAACGGGCGTCAGAATGTCGATAACCCCGTGGACTCCATCACGCGATACAGCCAATAACGGGACAAGGATGTATCGGCATAGATGGAATAGGGTAGGCTATGCAGCTTTCTTTGACTATTACGCCAATAGTGTTTGAAGTACTTCGTGGCATCGACAATGGCGGCCGTTTGAGTATTGCCCTTCAAACGCACGCTAGTCTCCAGGTTGAGATTGTCGAGATTACGCCGGGTGAAATTGGCCGAGCCGAGAATGAGGGCGGCGTCACCGCTCAACGAGCGCTTGAGCAGCATCTTGGCATGACACTGCTCTCCCATGGTGGCGCACCAACGTACCGGCACCCCTGCCTTCACAAGCTCTGCTGCCGCTTGACGGTTGGGAATGCCACTCTTCTCGATACCGAAGGCATCCTTGTTGGGGTCGAGAAGCACCCGGATACGCACGCCACGCTCATGGGCGGCCATGGCCGACGCCAACAGGTCTCGATGGGAGAAGTAAAACACGGCGATATCGATGCGATCCCCAGGTTCGGCGCTGTCGATGGCAATTCGCAGCGCATTGCCGATTCTGGATTCGGTCAATATCTGCATGCGTGAACCATCGCCGTCCACGCTCCTCTCATGGGTCGGCGTATCGAAATTGATGCTGCCACCGGACATGGCCACCACAGCCCGTTCGCTTTCCAGCAAATCGATCGCCGCTTCCCCCGTGAAGCGTAACGCCACGTTGCCGTGGGCGCTACTGGCATCATGAGGGTTGGCCGACGTCACGAGCCCCACCCAGCTTTCTCCGGAATCCACCACTAGCGTCTTGCGATGATTGGCATTGAAGTTGAGCAATTGAAGATAACTGCGCAGCGTGACGTCACCTTCGCCCAACGGGTTGGGCAGCCAACCGCCCTTGGTACTGTTACCAAGCCAACTACAGCACCAGTACCAGAGCCCCGACCAAAGAGAGTTCGAGGCCCGCAGTTCGGTCAGATCCGTCATCACGATCTTGATCCCGGCGGCACGCAGGGCCTTGAGATGATCCGGCTCCAGCCCGCCGTACAAGGTGTTCAATGGATCGGTGATCAGCACTACTTCAAGCCCCGGCATCTGATCCTTGCGCTGCGTCAATGCTCGGGTAAGTTCCGCGGATAAAGGACGGAAATCTCCGGCAGCCGCGCCACTGAAGTCGTTGAACAGGAACATGTCCAGCACCACGAGACGATTGGCCTGGCCGATCAGGCGCAGAATTTCATCGAAGATCACCTGATCCGACTGACGCTTGCCCCACTTGTCCAGATAGGTGGTATCGCCGAGAAAGGCAACCTCCTGCACCGGCCTAAGCGGGGAAGCCGCATTGATGCCCTCCGGTAACGGCTTGAATGATTGGTAGAGCGCCATGCCTAGATAGGCAATTAACGCCAACAACAGCAATCGAGAACACTTTTTGCCAACACTGTTACCAACTGCCACCACTCTACTCCTGCGGCTTAAGCCGTAAACGTACTTTCAGCATATTAAAAGATTAGTATACTGGTAACATCAGAATGAAACCTCTACTTCGATCAATCGGCGAATTTCTCCAACCCGACGGTCATCCGAATGACTTGACGACAGCCAAGCTGCCTTCCCATGAAGGCATCGATCGCCTCATGGGAGGTTGTCACCTTAGAAATAGTCAAAACAACCAAGGTACCAATGCCCTCTTCTAATTCAAGGTCGGCACCGGCCAAGCACCCCATACGTAACAAAGCTGAGTGTGGAGCAGCTTCAAAGCGCGACTCCATCCAGTAAACGCAAAACGCCTGGCCACATGACCAGGCGTTTTGTATTCAAGACGACATCCACATCAAGAGCGGTCGGTCACTTCCAGCAAGTGATAGCCAAATTGTGTCTTGACCGGGCCATGCACTGTATTGAGTTCATCATTGAATACCACCTTGTCGAACTCAGGCACCATCTGGCCCTGGGTAAAAGTGCCCAGATCGCCACCGCTACGCCCGGATGGGCAGGTAGAGTGCTCTTTCGCCACCTCGGCAAAATCACGTCCGTTCTCGATTTCAGTCTTGAGTTCCTGACATTTTGCTTCGCTGTCCACCAGAATGTGGCGCGCGCTTGCTTGAGCCATCGTGATACTCCTTTGCTTGTTAGCCGAGCAGGGGTTGGATAGAGAATCCTGACGCCATGAGGATACGCTGACAAGTATTTCGACGCGACCGCATCCACACAATCTGACACCATGACGATCTCGAACCTTGTTCTCGTGAGACTTATGCATGCTGGATCTGACCCAAGCACCGATCACCCTGGCGCTGCTCGCCATCAATGTCATCGTCAGTATTTACGCATTGAAGGGCAACTCCCGGCTCATTGACCGGCTCGCTTTCAAACCCGAACGCATACTGCGCCAAGGTGAGATTTACCGGCTGGTGACCGCGGGCTTCGTGCATGCCAATGGCACACATTTGCTGGTCAACATGCTCACGCTGTATTTTTTCGGCCCCTGGCTCGAGATCGTTTTAGGCCCTGTCAGCTATCTGATGCTCTATTTCGCTTCCGAGCTCACGGCCCATGGGCTGTCGCTGATCATCCAGCGCGGCAACGCTCGCTATTCAGCGGTGGGCGCCTCCGGCGCCATCACCGGCGTGCTCTTTGCCTTCTGTTTATATGAGCCCTTCCGGATGCTCTATCTCTTCTTTGCTATCCCTATCCCGGCCATCCTGTTTGCCATCGGCTTCGTGGCGCTCTCGCTCTATGCCATGCAGAACCGCGATCCGAATCAGGTCGGCGGCCTGGCCCATGAAGCCCATCTTGGCGGCGCCGTTGGGGGTGTGTTGATTACCATCCTGCTCGATCCTCGCGCCCTTCCTCTGTTTCTTCAGCAAATAGGTATTTGATATGCACGCAACTCCCAAACCCGCAGCGCTGGCAGTCGTTTTAAACGGGCAGGACGCCCTGCTGGTCCGGCGCAGAAACGAGCCCGACGCGGGGCTGTGGGGATTTCCCGGGGGTCGCATCGAATCCGGCGAAACCGTATTCGAATGCGCAACGCGTGAACTGGCCGAAGAAACCGGCATTCATGCCGCTGCCCAGTCCTATCTGACGACAATCGATGTCATTCGTCGAGAAGACGGCCAGGTAAAATTTCACTACGTATTGACGGCGGTGCTTTGCGATTATCTTTCCGGCACCCCGCAGGCAGCGGACGATGCCATGGAAGCAGCCTGGATAAAGCTTACAGACATCGCCGAGGCAAGAATTTCCTTGAGCGAACATGCGGCCAGCGTTGCGCGGCTCGCCTTGGCGTCTCTTCAAAGCCCTAGTGCTGCCTACCCGGCACCATGACATCCTCGAGGCTGGAGCGTGTTGGCGTCGTACTGTTACTCATCACACTGAACGACCCATCGGTTTCCAATACCACGGCCTGCACCTCGCTCATGTCGATCAATCCGGATGCGCGCACGGCCGCTTTTAGTTCGTCTTGGGTTACCCGCGCTTGACGCAGGGCATCCGGCAGCGCCACTCCCTGATAGAACAGCAAGGCCGGTTCACCGGTCACCAGCTGACGCACCCAGCTCATCCGCACACTGGACCAGGTCACGGCGTACTGCATGCCGATGAGCAGCGCCAGCGCCAGGATTCCCTGAAACAGCGTGACGTTCTTGCTAAGGATGATACTGGCAAGCACCGAGCCTAGCGCCACGGTGACCACCAGATCGAAGGCATTCATCTTCGCCAGGGTTCGACGCCCGGATATGCGCAACAAGGCTACCAAGGTGACATAGCCAATTACCGCGGATATTGCGACCCGAAAAAGCGACGGCCATCCGGCGAAAAAAAGATCTTCCATGATTATTTCCTGCTAGGTGATTGAGCCAGTAGTGTAGCTTAGGGGCGATCAGACAACGCTGAATATCGACCCCGTCGACGACTCGTCGCTAGACACCAATCACTGCAAGACAGGCCGCGCATTGACCGGCTGCAGCGGACGGTTGTCGGGTTCATGTAGAACGTCGGCAAAGCGCTGGATCTGCTCCTTTGAGGCCGTAACCGGCTGCTTCATCACCAGCCAGCGTACGCCTTCCGTGCAGGGCGGCGTGGTCAAGGAGCCATTGAAGCGGTAATAGTCCCGGTCCGATGGCAGAATGGCTTCCGCACTCAGGCTAGACGATAGCTCATACTCGTCACCGGCCTGCTCGGGCATCTTGAACCAGGCCTGCTTCAGGCCTTCACTCGCCTCGCCCTCTTCGAACATCACTGCGACAACTGCCAGGTCACCCTCTTCGCTTGCATGCACGAGATGTGCTTCCAGCGGATAGGATTTACCCTCGATATGATTTTCGCTTGGGGCATGGAAGTGAAACTGTTTCAGATCGAAGGTGATACCGTCGACTTCGATACTGCTGCCCTGGGCGTAGTTCACCTGCACGGTATGGCCGTTGTTGAGAATTTCCTCGGCGCCCTTCCGGTAGTCGAAGGTTATCGGCTCAAGTTCCGCCTCGATAAATCCGGTCAGGTCGATCGGTGACTGATTCGCCCCTGAGCACATGGCATTATCCGGGCTCAATGCCGCCCAGTTCTCTGGCCCTTTGTCGCCGGAATAGCCCCATTGCACCTCATCAGCGGCATTTGCTGCACTCGATGCCAATAAAACCGCGCTCAAACACAATGCTTTTTTCATGGAAACGTTCCTTGTAAATATTGCTGGTACTTTCGTGCTATACAGCCTAAGCGCGGATAAACGGGACAGCAATACAGCATGCGCTTAGAGGGTGTTTACAGAACAGGCGAACGAAGGCAAGACAAGGCGAGATTGAACGAAAAAGCGCAGTTTACGCTGGCTAAATGAGCATTTGGACCGGGCTGGCGCACCAGGTCAATTTCAACGCTGTATTGCCAAGTGCAGGCATTTTGTAAACACCCTCTTATGCACACTTCAGAACAGCCCCAACTGCCTATCGACCAGCGCACTGAAGTCATCGTCGACGAACGGCAGGATGGCATCGGCCACCGGTTGCAATTGGCGGGAGAGATAATGCTGGTAATCGATGGCCGAGCGGCGCGTTTCCAGTGGCTCCGGCCCCGACACCGTGATTACATAGCTGATCCAGCCACCGTTCTGGTACTGGCGTGGCCGGCCCAACTGGTCGTTGTACTCGTCGGCGAGGCGCGCCGCCCGCACGTGGGGCGGCACGTTGCGCTGATAGTCGTCGAGCTTGCGACGCAGGCGCTTGCGATAGACCAACCGCTCGTCGAACTCGCCTGCCAGGGTACGCTGCACATAGTCGCGCACGTAATCGCGGTAAGGCTCGCCCACAAAGATGCGTCGGTAGAGCTCCTGTTGGAAGACCTTGGCCAGCGGCGACCAGTCGGCGCGCACCGTTTCCAGGCCCTTGAACACCAGCCTCTCGCTGCCATCGGCCTCCCTTACCAGCCCGGCATAGCGCTTCTTGCTGCCCGCCTCCGCGCCGCGGATAGTCGGCATCAGAAAACGCCGGAAGTGGGTCTCGAGCTGCAGTTCCAGTGCGCTCTCCAGGCCATATTCGTCGCGCAGGTGTTCGTGCCACCAGGCGTTGACGCACTCGGCCAGGTGCCGGCCGATTCGCGCCGCCGCGTCCTCGCCGTGCGCACTTCCCAGCCAAACGAAGGTGGAATCGGTATCCCCATAGATAACGGTATATCCTTCGGCTTCGATCAGTTCGCGGGTCCGATGCATGATCGCGTGGCCCCGCAGGGTGATCGACGACGTCAAACGCGGATCGAAGAACCGACAGCCCCGGGTGCCCAGCACACCGTAGAACGAATTCATGATGATCTTCAGCGCCTGGGAAAGCGGCGCATTGCCCTCACGCTTGGCGGCTTCGCGGCTCTGCCAAACCCGCGCCACCATCTCGGGCAAGGCATGCCGCCTGCGGGAGAAGCGCGCCCCGACGAAACCCGGCACCGAGCTGGCGTCATCCGGCTCGCGCAAGCCCTCGATCAACCCCACCGGGTCGATCAGGAAGGTGCGAATGATCGAGGGATACAGGCTCTTGAAGTCCAGCACCAGCACCGAATCGTAAAGGCCCGGGCGTGAGTCCATCACAAAACCGCCAGGGCTGCCTTCTCCTGCTCGCTCGGCCTGATTCCGGACAAGATTGGGCGCCACGAAGCCCAGCCGATGCATATGCGGCAGGTAGAGGTGCGAAAAGGCCGCCACCGAACCGCCGCTGCGATCGGCGGGCAAGCCGGTGACGGTGGCGCGCTCGAGCAGGAAGTCGATCAGTTTCGTCTTCTCGAAGATCCGCGTGACCAGCTCGCAGTCCTTGAGGTTATAGCGGGCCAGCGCCGGCTTGTCCTCGGCAAACATGCGGTTGATGTCGTCCATGCGCTGGTAAGGGTTGTCGATCGCCTTGCCCTCGCCGAGCAGCGTCTGGGCGACATTCTCCAGGCTGAACGAGGTAAAGCTCCAGGTCGCCGAGCGCAACGCCTCGATGCCATCGATGATCAATCGCCCTGGTGCACCGGCGAAGAAGTGATTGGGCTTGTTGCCATGGGCACGCCACTCCATCGGTTCGCCACCCCGCCCCAGCAATAGCGGTACGCCAAGGCGCTCGGCGTGCCGTTGCAGAATACGCAGATCGAACTGCACCACATTCCAGCCGATGATCGCATCCGGATCGTACCGCGCCATCCACTCATTGAGGCACTTGAGCAGCGCCTCGCGGCTGTCGCAATACTGCAGGGAAAAGCCGAGGGGAATATCGAGAGAAGCATCGGGTTCATCCTCAGCACTAGCCGAGCCAAGCATATACACCTGGCGCTCGCCACAACCTTCCAGTGCGATGGAATACAACTCGCCACGCTCGCTGGTCTCGATATCCAGCGAGGCCAGTTTGAGGCGTGGACGATAGTCCGGCGCGGGTTTCAGGTGTACGTCTACAAACGAACCGTCCGCCGCGTCTTGCCCCCTGAACACCACCGGCGCAGTGATGAAGCGCTCCATCAGGTAACGCTCCGGCGGGCGGATATCGGCTTCGAAAACGCCGATGCCCGCGTCCTTCAGGCGCCGATCCAGGTTCATCAACTGGCGATGATGCTGGCAGTAAAGCCCCAGCACCGGGCGGTGGTGGAAATCGCAAAGCTCGAGTGTCTTTAGCTCAACGCCCCGCTCGCCGTTTAGCACCCGCTCGGCTTGGGGCCGTTGTTCGGCGGGAATGAACGCCACCGATACCTGCGCTGGTAGACGCACATGGCGAGGGCCGGCATCGGTGGACAACCAGAACGACACCTCGGTGCCTTCAGGCGTATCCCGCCAGTGGCGGGTGAGGATGAAGCCCTGCTGCTCCACGGGTCTCTCTTGGATGGGGGATTTGGAAGTGCCTACGAAACTAGGGGCGATTCAGCTGTGTATTATTCGTAGTGGCTCCAGAGTCGAAGAACCTTCACTACTCTCTCGTCATCAAGCACTTGGTAAACAAGGCGGTGCTGGATATTTATTCTACGGGAATAAGCTCCCGCCAGATCGCCAACCAGTTTTTCAAACGGGGGAGGCTTTTGGTATGGATCTTCGGAGATTAGAACAAGCAGTTCCTGTGCTTTTGACTTCAGGCCGCTGGACGCCAACTTTTTAGCGTCTTTTTGAGCCTGCTTGGTGTAAACCAACTTCCATGTCACCAGTCCAGTTCCTCCCGGCACTCATCGACCGAGGTATCCATGCCCTCACGAATCGATTCCCGCATGCCCGGCACCGATAACAGGAACAACGTTTCCTGGATTGCCGCCCAATCTTCCTCAGACACCAATACCGCCTTGTTCCGTTTGCCCATGATCACCACCGGCTGATGAGATTCAGCAGTTTCATCAATCAACCGATAAAGATTGCTCCGCGCCTCAGTAGCGGTGATTCCAGTCATGACTCACCTCCAATTGATTCAAATCATCACTATCGTACGCCATCAAGTACGCTCGTCAATACGTACGCCCAAAATAACGCCAGCATCACTCTAGGCCAACATTTTGATACGTTCATTGCGGAACAGCTCTAGAATGGGCGATACAGCTCAACCTCTTTCTTGCGAGACCGCCTGACAGAAAGCAGACGGTCACGCATGCCTCGGTACGCGCCGTGATAGCGTTGGTTGACGGGTATGTATATGCTGATAATATACAAATATGATTGATTGGGCGCAAATAACGGGCTTTGACTGGGACGAATGCAATTCGCGCAAGAACGCGGAAAAGCACGGCGTTGGCCAGTCCGAAGCAGAGGAAATATTCTTCAATGAACCGCTTCTGGTGCTGGAAGGCAGCAAGCGCAGCCAAAAGGAAGCCCGTTATCACGCCCTTGGTGAAGCCGACGATGCACGTTTATTGCATATCACCTTCACATTGAGAGGTAACGGTACTCTGATCCGAGTGATTTCCGCTCGTGATATGCACCGCAAAGAGAGGGCAATTTATGAGCAAATTGAAAAAGATGCCTGAGTTCAAAACCGAAGCAGAGGAAAGAGAGTTCTGGGAAAGCCATGATTCCACTGAGTACGTGGACTGGAGTCGCGCTCAATCTGCTTCTTTTCCAAAACTGAAGCCTTCAACCAAGACAATATCGCTCCGCTTGCCGGAAACACTGCTTGATCGTATCAAAATCGAAGCGAACAAACGTGACATGCCTTATCAGTCACTGATCAAAGTCTGGCTTTCGGAAGACGTGGACGAAAAACGCCGCGCCCGATAAGGGGCTAACGGGTCGGCGTACAGCGCCTGTTAGCCGGCAGACGCATATTGCAAGGGCCGGCATCGGTTGCCAGCCAGAACGACACCTCGGTGTCTTCAGGTGCATCCAGCCAGTGGCGGATTAGGATGAAGCCCTGCTGCTCCACGGCTGTCTCTTGGGTGGGGTTTGGTGATGATGGTAAGAGCGGATTTACCCACCTTTATTTGGTGTAATTTCAAAATAACTTCCATCTGGAAGCGTGATTTTTTCTGGCCCATGAAAATCCTTATTAATCCTTGCCTCTTCATATTGATAACCATTATGAAGGTCGGAATAGTCGGGAACAGGAGCGTTAAGCCATGAATCATTTGTGAAATCTGGTGGATTCATGTGCGCTTGTTTGGCATCTATCCTTTCCTGACCATAATTCTTTGTGTATAACACATCTTCTTTTGCCATTTCAGGGTATTCGAGTGTTAACCTTCTAAGAATTGTTAAATCCATGATCAGCTTTTCATGAATCGCCAAGCAGGCTACCTTAGAGTGCTGAAGCATTCGTTTTACCGTTTCTGGATCCGATGGAAAAGAAATACATTTATTGGAGGCTACTATAGACGTAGGAACAAAGCACTCATCGCCCTCATTACCCAATTTCATGCCGAATTTGAGTATTCGAGGAGGGATTTCCGTAAAATCATCATGTGCCACTAAGGCACTCCTAACCTCAATTAGATGACTATGCATTGAGCATGAAAAGCCATCGCTGTGTTTTATATGCTTTATTGGATACCGCACTTTCCCACTTTCAGATTTTGAATTTAGAAATGGCTTTGCATAGCGGATTACCGCCCAGTGAAAGGCGGACGGCATTAGAACAGGATCTCTAATTACAGCCAGATCAAGCATTTTCTCAAACCCAAGAACAGAGGCATTTACATTCTGAAATGCTTTGATGCCTACCTTACAATCTCGAAGTGTATTTTTATATTCATTCATTTGAAATATACATACGTAAGAGCTCTAACGCCGCGCTCTGCGGAAATTTAGGAGCGCCAGCGAGTAAATTTTCCGTAGCAGCACCTTGTTATACGCTTGTTCATTCAGGGACTTGTATCCGGCTAGATTTATTCCCCTCAAATTTAATGCCCCAGCCATTCTTCCATCTATCGTAAGCAGGCCCGAAGTCTTTGTGCGACCTGTCAATTTCCTGGCCACTAGAAATCATATTGTCAATTTCTACTTGAATTTCTCTTTTAGATCCTGAAAGGTGAGCATTAAAAACAGCAAACTCAAACATTATTCTTTCGTGGTTTTCTGATCTATAAAGCTGGCTTTGACGATATAGGAGAACCTCCATCAGTCTATCTTTATTTCTTTTTGGCATTCGAGCACCAAAAATAATACCTGCTAATTGCGTTGGCTCATAATAAAACAATCGTTCTAACGAGCTTAACTCTATATTTTCACCAAAAATCCAAGACATTCCAGGAGATATTGAAACTCTTACTTCCTGTTCATACCCCCAGGAAATATGCTTGTGTAAAAACTGCTCGGCTTGTGATGTTACTAGATTAATTCTATCTTCTTCAGGGAGATCCCCTCCTACAATAGCCACAGGGAGCCTATGGAATCCGCACAAGGGCTTAACTTCCTCTTGATAAATAACCTCTTGGAAGCTGAATCTCTCAGGTAATCCGTAATTACTATTTGCAGCGAGTCCATTAGGTGTTTTTCGACTAATAGAGCGTTTCTTGAGAGGAGGATATTGCCTTAGCTTCCCATCAATAGGCTTAAATATAAGACTATAACCTTGGTGTTGCGAGGCATAGTGCGACCACATTAAAGGGTCATTATCTACTTTTGAGAAACAGGCAAAATAACTTGGTTCTGGTTTATAAATTTTCAAAATCTGATTAAAGCAAGCCGCAAGACTTTGAGACAAAGTAAAGTCTCTCAATACATCAAAGCACAACCGTGATATATCTAGCAGCAACGCCTCATCATAGGTCAAAGGGCACAAAGACGAAATCTTTCCCGCTATCTCCTTTGCTTGAAGGCCGCTTACTTTGCTATTAACTATTTTGCTTACAAGTAAATTTACAAAATTCTCCCAGTAGTCCAGGCGCCCTGAAAACTCATAGAACCCTTTGCTATCATATGGGTCATTACACTCTTCCGTTGATGCAAGAAACAGCTCACTGTACATGAGCTCCTTGATGCTTAATTCAGAAAATGGCCTGTAACGATAGTACAAACTTTTAATCCTCTAAGTCTTTCTTCATTACCGAGCTATTTTTCGTATAACGCCCGCCAGAAGCGGCGAGTTTACGAGTCCGACTTACTGGCATTGTTATATTCCGATTGTATATTCCTATACACAGCAATAGGATGCACGATAACCCTTGGATATCGGTGGAATGAAGTAAACTTTTCCATATTACGCAGTGCTGGGAAGATCGCACGAAATGCTCTTTCAATCGTTTCCACTTCAGTTTCACCATCGACGTCCTCTTTATAGACATATGCTTCATACATGTCAAACAAAGTCGTCTCATCCTGCGGTGGTACGGAAGTGACAAGGCCAAGAACACAAAGCTTACGATTTGGTTCAGACCCATACCCGTACATCAAATGTTTTAAATCGTCATCAATGAAACAAGCTCTTTTCAAATTTGCTATAACTTCTAAGTCTGGAAATTCTTCAAAAGGACAAACCCTAAGATTTAAGCGACCATCAATATACGTATCGATCCACTCTCTAACCCCTTCAAAAAGCCACTCTGGCAGTTTTGATTGTTCGATTTTCTCAGCAACTGTCTTTTCAGCCTGTTTAAACTGAGTTCTTGCATCCTTAAACCTTTTAGAATTCTTCCCAGATTCTTCTTCTATAGAACCAAGCTGCAGCTTTAATTGATCAATATTCAGTATCGAATTTAGTTCGCTCCGTTTAATAAAGCCAAGCAAATCATTGAAGTTTTTGGTTGACTCATAAAGCTTTTCGAAATCTTCAAAAGCACACCATCCTTCAACTTTGACGTACGGGGATTTAGATATATCTTTGTGTACAGAGTCCAAAGAAGAGTCTTCTCGAAGCGTTACCGATCCATTTATATCAGTAGCAAAACCTAGATCAATCAGAGTTTCTTCAAGCCTGACAAGAAGATCGTGATGTAGAACTTTTGTCTCTAAAACTGCCTTTTTATCTGTCTGAATGCCTCCAAACTCAGATTTGAAGACCTTTAGGAGCTCATACTTCCTGATATTTCTTTCATCTTGAGTTTCTTCGGAAGACTCAGCTCTCTGCTTTGCTAATCCCCCTTCCAATTGACTGACAAGAGAAGCGGCCTTATCAAAGTCAAAATATAAAATATCCCTGAGATTCAATGTAACCTCCAGTGTTGATTAAGGAATATAACGCCTGCATAAACGGCGCCCGACTAGGGCGTCCGGTGGAGGCCCATCGGGCCGGAACGAATTTAATGCACTTGTTATAGCAGTGCGCCTAATGCACCCACAACAAGGGATGCCGCCGCGACCATGAGCGAGGCAGATGATATATACAGCGCTCTTTTTGATGACTTTTGCGCATGGTCGTATTGCTTGTAAGCAAGATAACCAAAGACGGCTTCAGGCCGCAGCCGCCAATCATATACTTGAGATTGACCAGGTGGTGGAGCCTGCATGTGCGCGTTAATAAAAAAAGTGGCTCGGACAGATTCGAACTCCCTTTCCGTCATCTTGGCTGCCGACAACCCCGGCTCCATATGGTAAGAACCCTTTTGGGAGATGGCGTAGTCGAGCAGCTTTATATACTGATGTTCCTCAATGCTCATCTGGTACTCTTTTTTGGCTATAACGCCGAAGCACAGCGGCGCCACGACAGTGGCGTCCGGCGGCCGCAGGCCGCGAACTGATGCGACTGGTTATGTGTCTTTTTGGTTGATTGCATGCATTGCCTTGGAATATGCAATCAAACCACCTACAAAAAAGCCGGTTGCCACGGCTGGCAGAAGTTCAATGATGAGAGCTACGGGATAAAAATCCCTCTCTGGCAGTCCTTTCAAGTATGGAACTGGTATCAGGAGCACGAACCCCATTTTAATGAGGTATTGATTGAACGACCCTATTGAGCGCCAGGCTTGTCTTATCTTTGGCGAATCCTGTTTTAGCTTGAGTCCTACCCAGAGAAAATAGACTACTGGGATCGCTATAAAAAATGCGATAGCACCGATCTGAATTAATGACATAAATCCAATGATTCCCTTCTGTCACACATAACAGTTTAATAGCAGTCCGGCACGCTTTCACACTGTGTAAAAGTGTGCAGTGATGCCATCAACAATCTGATTTTACTCTGGTTTATCGTATGAATTGGCAGTACCTAATTCATAAAAACGAGCATGCACAATATTTACGGGGGATGGCACGCTATTTCCGGCACTACAAACTGCAATCCCATGATTTTTATATTTTATAACTTTCAATCATGTCAAAAGCGTGCCGTTGTCGGTTTTTTTCGTGCTGATAGACTTCCTCAAGAAAAATAGACTGGATGAGCAGCCAGCTTATTGAGTCTCATGTTGATGGCTGATCCCGCCCACGCTACCGCCACCAGGAGCCACAACGCTTCCCCGCGCCCCCTGTCACATCCAGCCCTTTTGTTTTGTCGTACTGTGGCGACAGTTTCTTATAAACCTAATAATAAGTCATTAGACATTGACCGTAGTACTCTGAGCTTTTTGAATAAAACTTGATTGAAGGCAACTTCACTGGTCACGTGCGCTGCAATCACCCACGGATGCACCCAGCCGCCAAGCGGGCTACAATCGGCTTTTCGTCCTTATGACGCTCATTCCCTTTCGATTCAGTCACTAGAGCCACCATGCCGACTACCGCCAACGCCAAGCGCAAGATCCTGGCCACCAGCGCCCTGCCCTACGCCAACGGCTCGATCCATCTGGGCCACTTGCTTGAGTACATCCAGACCGATATCTGGGTGCGCTTTCAGAAGAGCCGTGGTCACGAGTGCTACTACGTCTGTGCCGACGATGCTCACGGCACCGCGATCATGCTGCGCGCCGAGCAGGAGGGGATCACCTCGGAGCAGTTGATTGCGCGGGTTTCCGAGGAGCATCAGGCGGATTTCGCGCGCTTCGGGGTAGCCTTCGATAACTATCACTCCACCCATTCCGAAGAGAATCGCCTTCACAGCGAGCGCATCTATACCGCGCTGCGCGATGCCGGGCATATCGCGACTCGGGACATCGAGCAGATGTACGATCCGGTGAAGGGGTTGTTCCTGGCGGATCGCTTCATCAAGGGCACTTGCCCGAAGTGCAAGACGCCGGATCAGTACGGCGACAACTGCGAGGCCTGCGGCGGTACCTATACGCCGGCGGAATTGATCGATCCGGTTTCGGCGATCAGTGGCGCCACGCCGGAAGTGCGCAGCTCCACCCACTACTTCTTCAAGCTGCCGGATTTCGAGGCGTTCCTGAAACAGTGGATTCAGGGCGGCCACGTGCAGCCGCAGATCGCCAACAAGTTGCAGGAGTGGTTCGAGTCCGGTTTGAACGAGTGGGATATCTCCCGGGACGCGCCGTATTTTGGCTTCGAGATCCCCGATGCGCCGGGCAAGTACTTCTATGTGTGGCTGGACGCGCCAATCGGTTATCTCGCCAGTTTCCAGAACCTGTGCGACCGGGAAGGCATCGATTTCGATAGCTACTGGAAGAAAGGCTCCGAGGCCGAGGTCTACCACTTCATCGGCAAGGACATCGTCTACTTCCATGCCCTGTTCTGGCCGGCCATGCTCGAAGGCGCGGGCCTGCGCACGCCGACCGGTGTGCATTGCCACGGCTTCGTCACCGTCAATGGGGCGAAGATGTCCAAGTCCCGGGGCACCTTCATCAAGGCCGGCACCTACGCCGAATACCTGAACCCGGAATACCTGCGCTACTACTTCGCCGCCAAGCTCACCTCCGGGGTCGATGATCTAGACTTGAACCTCGAGGACTTCGCCTACCGGGTGAACTCGGATCTGGTGGGCAAGGTGGTCAATATCGCCAGCCGCTGCGCGGGCTTCGTCAAGAAGCTCGGCGACGGCAGGCTCTCTGTTGACTGCGTCGAGCCAGCCTTGGTGCAGCGCTTCATCGACGCCGGCGATGCCATCGCCGAGGATTACGATAGCCGGGAGTTCGGGCGCGGCATGCGCCGGATCATGGAGCTGGCAGACGAAGCGAATACTTACATCGCCGAGAAAGAACCCTGGGTGCTGGCCAAGCAGGAAGGTCGCGAGCAGGAAGTGCTGGATATCTGCTCCGTGGGTATCAACCTGTTCCGCCAGCTGATGGTCTATCTTGCCCCGGTAGTACCGACTATGGCTGAGGAGGCACGCGCGTTTCTCAATCTGGAATCACTTGATTGGCAGAGCCGGGAAAGCGTGCTGAAAGGCCATACCATCAACAAGTTCAAGCCGCTGATGACCCGCATCGAGCGCGACAAGATCGATGCCATGATCGAGACCTCCAAGGAGGACCTGGCGGAGGAGAAGAAATTGAAAGAGACACCCAAAGGGCCACTGACGGACGACCCCATCGCCGAAGAGATAAATTTCGATGATTTCGCCAAGATCGACCTGCGCATCGTGCGCATCGCCAAGGCGGAATATGTCGAGGGCGCCGACAAGCTGCTCAAGCTGACCCTGGATCTGGGCGGCGAGACGCGCACGGTGTTCTCCGGCATCCGTTCGGCCTATGCTCCGGAAGCGCTGGAAGGCCACCTGACGGTAATGGTCGCCAACCTGGCCCCGCGCAAGATGCGCTTTGGTGTGTCGGAAGGCATGGTGCTGGCCGCCGGCAACGGCGACGGCATCTACCTGCTGGAGCCGCATTCCGGCGCGGAGCCGGGCCAGCGGGTGACCTGAAGCCTTCCAGACACACTCACGAAATTGCCGAACGAAACCCCGAGACATTGCAGGCATTGTTCTGGCGGCAATCCTCCGATGGGCAACAGTGTGCAGAGCGCCTGTTCACTGTTGCCTCATGGTTCTATATTTATAAACCGCCCTTTCCTTACTCTCTCCCTTCTCTTTCCTCTCTTTCTTTCCCCACCTCTGCTATTTTCGAATTAGACGCCTTATAACTTGCCCACGCCGATAGCCGTGGCATCTGCTGAAACAAGACACTCGCTCCGGTCGGCTTCATATCATATGGGCTTGGCATCGCCTATTTTTTCCATATGGGGAAAGTGCGCAATGAGGTCATACGAGAGGAAAGCCACCCACTTATGACACCGATTTTCGACTCTCTACGCTATCGCTTCTTTTTCGTCATGGGCCTCGTGCTCTTGATAGCGGTGATGCTGCTGGCACTCATCGCCCGCCAATGGGTGATCCCGGCACTGCTCGCCGAAGAAGAAAAATACGCAACGGCAGAGCTCGACAGGGCGGTAAGAGTCATCAACGGCGAACTGAATCACTTGAGCCTGCTCAACAAGGAGTGGGCGATCTGGGACGACAGCTACGATTTCGTACAAGGCGACTCCGACAATTATCTGGAGTCCAACATCGCAGACGACCTGGTCTTCGAAGACGCCGACCTGAGCCTCATGGTCTTTCTCAAGGCGGATGGCGCGCCGCACTGGATCGCCGGCATTCATCCCCAAAATGAGCGTTACACCTCCTGCGAAGGACTCACCGCTGACTGTGCCTGGG
Source organism: uncultured Halomonas sp. (assembly GCF_947493865.1). Taxonomy (GTDB): domain Bacteria; phylum Pseudomonadota; class Gammaproteobacteria; order Pseudomonadales; family Halomonadaceae; genus Modicisalibacter. The sequence continues at coordinate 160,571 of NZ_CANLTC010000003.1, read as the reverse complement.
CTACGCCGGTTCTGGAGTCACTTCAACAGCGCATTGCCGGTGGTCTGGATGACGAAACGCGTACCTGGCTTCAGGCCCGACCACAGCAGGCGATGGCCAGTGCCTGGTCGATCGCCAAAAGTAATGGCGATGGCCCGATCGCAGGTTGGCTGTTGATGATGCGCCCCATGAATGATAAATGGTTCGCAAAACTCGAGGACAGGGCCGGCCTGGTGCTTTCTATCGAGCCTAGCGACAGCAACGCCACCGCGCAGCCCCGACAAACGATCGAGCGCAAGGACTCACAAAACATGACGGCTACTCGGCGAATGACCGCCGAGCCCGAAGGGGCTATTTTGGCGCTTAATGCCGAACTGCCGCGTCATAGCTTCAGGACGGGTATCGATGACTTTCGCTTGATACTCTACTGGACCGTGGGGTTGCTGGTCGTCGTTGTGGTGCTACTGCTGCTGGAGCGAATGATCCTGTCACCCTTGCGTCGGCTCGCCACCTTCACGCAACGGGTTCAGCGGGAGGATGATATCGACCCGCCCCGGTCCTTGCTTCAGCGCCGTGACGAAATCGGGGTATTGGCGCGCAAGTTCCAGCAGCTTCTCGACCATCAGCGTTCTCAGACATCATCATTGATCGAGCTTTCCCAGCGCGACCCGCTGACCGGCCTCGCCAACCGACGCCTGTTCGACAAACGGCTGGAAGAAGCCGTGAGTGCTGCGAACCTCTCCGATCAGCCCTTGGCGCTACTCATGGTCGACATCGACAACTTCAAGGCCTACAACGACCACTACGGCCATCCGGCCGGAGACGAATGCCTGAAGACCATCGCCGATGCCATGCGCAAGCATTTCAGTCGCCCCCAGCAACTGGTCGCCCGCACCGGCGGGGAGGAATTCATGGTCATCCTCCCCGACATACCTTTTGAAACCAGCGTCCAACAGGCCGAGGCTCTGCGCCTGGCCATCGAAACCCTCGCTCTGCCTCATGCGGCCTCTACCGTGAGTTCCGTGGTCACGATCAGTGTCGGCATCGCCCTGCATACGCCGGCACATCCATACGACATCGAAGAACTGACCAGGGCCGTCGATGGCGCGCTATATACCGCCAAGCAGGCAGGACGCAACCGTATCAGTCTAGGTGACGCCCACGTACTGAGCTGAACCAAGGTAGCGCCAGGCAGATAGGAACAACGACGCGCGAAGGTCCAGGCATCCCAGAGAGCGTTGACAAGCAGCGGGCGCTCTGTTGTGATTGAAGCCGATAGGGGATTTGACACAGCTTGCAGCCCTACTTTTATTCAACTGCTAAAGCGGAGCATCACATGCACTCCATTTCTGAATTTGCCTCCAACGCCGACTCGCGTTTATCCACTGTTTACGATCTTCAATTCGATGCTACGCCCCTGCGTAGAAAACCGGTGAAAAGCCGTAAACCCCGTCCGTATCAACCCAATCAGCCACTCCAGAGGTCTTCTTGAGTTCTCCACCTATTTCGATCGGCGTGACCGTGATTGCAGGTTTTCTGGGTTCTGGCAAGACCACCTTGATCAATCACCTGTTGTCGCAGGCCGATGGGCGTCGCCTGGCGGTGATGGTGAACGATTTCGGTGCGCTCAACATCGACCGCGAACTGATCAGTGAAGAAGAGGAAGGCCTGATCTCACTGAGCAACGGCTGCGTATGCTGCAACTTGCAGGGTGAGCTGGCTAGCAGCATCGAGGCGCTACTGATCAGTCGCGGCGAGCAGCTCGATCATGTATTGATCGAATGTAGCGGTGTGTCGGACCCGGCCCGGGTGGTCAGCGTACTGCGCTACCCGTCGCTGCGGCAGCGCTGCCATCTGGATGCGGTGATGACCCTAATCGACCTGTCCAGATCCCTGGAGTCAAGCGAAGGTGAACTGCGTGCGCTGCTGCAGTCGCAGATCGCCAGCGCCGACTGGTTGGTGTTGAACAAGGCCGACCAAGCCCTGCCGGGTATCCACGCAGAATTGAAAGAAAATTGGCTATTGCCCAACGCACGGGTGATTGAAACCGAGCAGGCCCGCCTGCCTCCGGAGCTGGTCTTCTGGCGCAGCGACGCGCCGGTCAGTCTCGAACCCTCGGCCAAGGATGCCATTCACCACCATACCGGTATCGCCGAGCTGGGGCTTTCCAGTCACAGCTTCGAGCATCGAGGCGCCATGGATGGCGCCGAGCTGTCCACGTTGCTGCAAGGATTGCCAGGGGCCATCCTGCGCATCAAGGGCGTGGTTCAGCTGGAAGACGGGCGACAACTGGAACTACAGCGCGCCGCCGGCCAGCTCGAGACCCGCCCTTTCCCCCATCGCGACACGCCGGGCACGCGTCTGGTATTCATCGGCCAGACAGCGGAATGCGATTGGCCGGCACTCGATCGCGACTTGCAGGCACTGGCCCGATAATCAACCAGCGTGCCAGCTTCTGTCTTAACCGAAAATCAAGTTCGGTAGCCACAGGGCGATTTGCGGGAACACCACTACCAGAATGATGCCTACCACCTGCAGCGCAATGAACGGCAGCACGGCACGGTAAAGATCCCCGGTCGTCACTTCCGGTGGCGCCACCGATCGCATGTAGAACAGGTTGTAGCCGAAAGGCGGCGTGAGATAGGCCGTCTGCATGGCCAACACGAAAATCGTCGCGAACCAGATGGGATCGAATCCCAGCGCCTTGATGATCGGGACATACAGCGGCACGGTAATGAACAGAATCGCCGAGTCATCGAGGAACATGCCGAGTATCAGGTAGCTCAGCAAGATGACGGTCAACACCACATAGGGGCTCAGATCGCCTGCGATGATGTGATTGACGATCTCCTGTCCGGCACCCAGGGCGATGTAGATCTTGGAGAACACCACCGCGCCGATCATGATCCACATCAGCATGCCGATGATGCGTGCCGTGGAATATAGCGCGCTGGAAAGCATCTTGAAATTGAGCCGGCCGTTCGCCAGCGCGCACAGCATGGCCCCGGCGGCGCCGACAGCGGAGGCTTCGGTGGGCGATGTGTAGCCCAGCGCCATGGAGCCCAGCACCACCACGATCAGACCGCCCGGCAGGATGATGGCACGCAGCGCCTTGATCTTGCCCCAGGTATCGACTCGTTCGGATTTATCCAGGGGCGGCCCCAGTCGCGGATCGATCTTGCAGCGAATGGCGATATAGATCATGTAGATCACGGCCAGCATCAGCCCCGGCATGACCCCGGCGGCAAATAGCTTGCCGATGGATTCCCGGGTGAGGAAGGCGTACATGATCATGACCAGGGAGGGCGGGATCAAGAATCCCAGCGCGCCACCGGCCATGATGACCCCCGCTGAAAGGCGCTTGTCGTAGCCGCGCTTCAGCATGGCCGGCAAGGCGATCAGGCCGAGGCTGATCGTCGCCGCACCGGTGATGCCCACCATCGCCGCGATCAGGGCACAGATCAGCACGGTACCCATGCCCAGGCCGCCGCGCACGCTGCCCATCAGCTTGTAGACCATCTCGAACAGGCTGTCGGCGATACCGGATCGCTCCAGGATCATGCCCATCAGAATGAACAGTGGCAGGGCGACGAGAATGAACTCATTCATCAACCCGAACAACGACGGCATGAGGATGCCCAGACTGTCCGGCCCCCAGATCACATAGCCGAATACCACGCCTACGCCGAGCAGCGTCCAGGCCAGCGGCATGCCCACGGCCATCAGTACCAGCATGGAACCGAACATCAAGGCGGTAAGCAGGACCGGATCGATCTCAAGCATGGGGGATCTCCGGGTCGTGTTTCGGCTCATCCATTGGTGCGCCCAGCACGACACAGAGATGACGCCCGATGTTGGCCAGCATTTGTAGAATAATCAATATGATCGCTACCGGAATCATCAGCTTTACCGGCCAGATGATCGGTGCCCAGGTGCTACGAAACGACTGCTCGCGAATCTCGAAGGACATCCAGGCAAAATCGACCGCCCCTCTCAAGACCACCAGCAACAAGGTGATCACCGCGATACCGATGAGCATGCTCACCAGCGCCTTGAGCCGTTGGGGGAAGTGCTGGTAAATGATGTCGGTGCGCACATGGCCTTGCCATTTCTCGGTGTAGAACCCGGCAAGAATCGCATAGGTGCCATACATCAACGTGGAAGACTCATGCGCCCAGGTGGTAGGTGCGTTCAGAAACTGACGCGAGATGACCTCGAACATCAGAATGCAGACAATGGCAAAACACATCCAGGCAATGACCCGCCCGAGTATTTCACTCAGGCGGTCCTGCCAGCGTATCCATGCTTTCAACCAGCGCATAGGCGACTCCACGCAACGCGGCCTGGATTATTCCAGGCGGCCCTTGTCCTTGGCCATCTGACGAATCATCTCGATTGCCTCGGCGGCGGTGTCGGATTTCTCTGCTTCCGCGTCCCAGACCGACTGGGCGGCTTCGGTCATGCGCTTCTGGTCGCTCTCCGGCAGACTATGGATCGTGAACTCCTCTTCCGCTGCCTCGTTCCATTCCACGAATTTCTGATGCCGGTAGTCGGCCCATTCCGCCGTCACGTCGGTGATCACGTTCTGCAGGTCTTCGGGAATCTTGTCCCAGGTGCGCTTGTTGATCAGCACATTGTCCACGAACCCCGGGTAGAGCATGTTGAGGTTGGTGTAGTCCGTCGCGATTTCATTCAGCTTGAGCACGCTATAGTCATAAGGGCCGCCGTAGATCAGGCCATCGATGGCATTGGTGCTGAGGGCGATATAGAACTCCTGAGGCGGAATATACACCGTGGATACGCCGAACTTCTCCAGAACCGCCGCCACGGATGGCGTGGCGCGAATCTTCCGCTCACTCATCTCTTCCAGCGACTCGACCGGCTCCTTGGAAAGCAGATCGAATTTTCCACCGAAGACCGGCACAGTGTAATGTACGCCCATCTTCTCGTAGTTGTTGGCGAGCAACTCGCCGAACCCTCGCTCGTTCCAGAGTTCCTTGGCCTCTTCCAGATCGGTCCAGGCCAGCGGCAATCCGGACTCGGTAATGGCGGTATCCATCTGACCACCCCAGTAGCCGCCATAGCCATAGATCATCTGTAGTGTGCCGGCACGCAGCGCGCCGAACATCTGGTCGTTCGGTACCAGCTCTCCGCCGCGGAACATGTTGACCTTGATGCGGCCATCGCTCGCCTCGGAGAGCTTGTCCACGTAGCGCTGGAAAATCTTGTCTTCTTCGGTGCCGGTGTAACGCTGCATGCGCAGCGTGACGGTCTCGTCCTGGGCCAGGGCCGGCGCATCGACCTGGGCTAAGGCGCCTATTGCCAGTGACACCACGGCGAAACTCTTCATCCACGCGTTCTTGAAACTCTTGTCGTTATTCATGGTTCTTCCTCGCTTGTAGGCACGGATTCAGCGCGCCAGATACATGACAGACCCTGTTCGATGACGACAGCTGTCCGTCGTTTTTATAAAATTCACTTCTCTGCGCAGGCATCCATCCAGGCGGCCTGGTCGATCTCGATGATCCAGGGACGATCGGCGGGCGCACCATCGTGGAGAAGCTCTTTCAGCCCATCAGGGCCTGTCACATGGTCGTGGCGACAGCCGAACCCCTGGGTGATGGGTTCGAAATCCGGCATCCACAGATCCACCCCGACCCGCTGAACGTCATGGTCGTCCATGTACTTGCGAATCTCGCCATAGCCGCTGTTGTTCCACAGCAAGACGATGAGACCCACCTTGGCTTCGACCGCCGTCGCCAGCTCGCTCAGAGTGAAAAGAAAGCCGCCGTCTCCCACGATAGCCAGCACCGGCAGGTCGGGTCGCGCCAGACGCGCCCCGATCGCCGCCGGCAGGGCATAGCCAAGCGTGCCGTAGCCGGTGGATGAATTGAACCAGCGCCGCGGCGCATTGGGTTGTACGGTCATGTTGCCGACGTAGACCGGCTCGGTGGAATCCCCGACCATCACGGCATCCGGCAGCACCTCGTAGACGCTCTCCATGAGTCGGGACACCGCCTTCCATTCAGCGGGGGTTTCGGCATCGATTTCCTGCTTGAGCCTGGCAATGCCCGCTTCATCCGCCGCGCGTCGAGTCTGTGTCTGATGGGCATGCTCGAGCAGTTGATTGATGAACGTGGCGGCGTCCGCGTGAATGGCCAGATCGGGTGCCTGGTTGCGATACAGCTGCGCGCTTTCCACATCCACCCGTATCAACCGCCCTGCTATGCGAAAACGATCCTGGAATGAAACATCGTAATCCGTCTCTCCCAGTTCGGTGCCGATGGCCAGAACGACGTCAGCCTCAGGCGCTTCACGCAGGACACACTCATAGGACTGGGTCGACCCCATATTCAGTGGATACCCGGCAGGCATCAGGCCCTTGGCGTTGACCGTGGTGAACACCGGCAGCCCCAGGCACTCTGCCAATGCATGTACCTGTTCGCCGGCAGCAAGCGCCCCGCCACCCACCAACAGCCAAGGACGCTTGGCGCCTTGCAGCCAGTCAAGCGCCTCGTCCACCGCCGTGGCCGGTGCGGCAATCGGCGTGGGTGATCGCCATCGATGGCTTAGTCGCTCCTGGGGTATCTCCTGCACGATGACATCGAGGGGAATCTCGATGTGCACCGGCCGAGGACGGCCACCCTGAAACACGCTGAAAGCGCGATCCAGCACCTTGGGCAGGTTCTTCGCATCCATCAAGGTATGACTGAAGGCGCAGAGGCCGGCGACCAGTTGCTGCTGATTCGGCAGCTCGTGCAACCGGCCTTCCCCCAGCGCCAGCTGGTCGCGGGGGTTGACGCTGGAAATCACCAGCATGGGAATGGAATCGGCATAGGCCTGGGCCATGGCGGTGGTGATGTTGGTCATGCCCGGCCCGGTAATGATGAAACACACCCCGGGCTTGCCGCTTGCCCGGGCATAACCATCGGCCATGAAACCGGCGCCCTGCTCATGCCGGGGCGTGACGTGCCGAATCCCGCTGGTGGCGACGCCCCGATACATCTGGACCGTATGCACACCGGGAATGCCGTAGATGGTGTCCACGCCATAGGTGTGTTCGAGCAGGTCCACCAACCATTCCGCGCAGTTCATATCGCCTGGTTCCTTTTTAAATCGGTCTTTCAAATCAAGTGCCAATATCGCCATCGCGAGCCGGAATCACCCAGTCGTCCTTGCCGCGAGCCGTGGTGATGTATTCCGGCCAGCGAAAATCGAGAGGCGGCGGATAGTCGCAAAGCGGTGCCATCCACTCATCTCCCCCGATGCCGCCGCCGGTTCGCTCCCGGAACTCGCTTTTGGCCTTTTCCAGCACCTCGGGTTGCGTCAGCAGGTCCATCAAGGTGAGCCCGACTGTCTTCGAGGCCACCGCGATCATCGGATCGATACAGGGCGCCAGGCCACCGAGGGCATTCATCACCCAGGCCGGATAACCTTCCTTCACGCCCGCCGGCAGGTCAAGCGCCGGACGTCCTATATACAGCCGCACCGTGGGGGCATGCCAGCTGTATTCGGTGTAATCATCCGAGGTGAAATGCTTCTGATTGGGGGGCAGAATCTCTCTTAAAAGGCGCTCTGCTTCCTGGGGCTCGACAAGGGATTCGATGGCGGGCAGATAAGGCCTGTCCATCGGCTCCAGGCCAAGATTGCGCTGAATCTGCTGCGCCAGCTCGATGGCCTCGGGGCCAAACTGCGGCGCGCCTACCCGCTCCAGATTGCGATAGGTGAGCTCCGCCATGGCGTGATTGGGCAGGCCGGGGCGCGATTTCGCCACCCAGTCGCGCTTGACCTCGCAGTGAGTCAGCCTCGCAGCATTTTCGGCGAAATGATCGAGGCCTTTCACCACATGCTCGGCCATTTCCACCGTGGGCACGCGGATGAAGTACATGATCTGGGACATCTGAGCAGGCTGGTTGTCCGCCGTGGCCTGGCCGGCATTGAGAATCACCTCGTTCATGGACCAGTTCACGCCGCTGGCCAGCACATGCTCGCGCAGTCCCTTGCCCGACTGATACATCTGCACCACCGCATCGTTGGCACCGGGGGCTCGCGCACTGGCGTGGGAGGCTGGAATCGGCGAACTCGCCTCGCTCGTCATCCAGGTATGCGGCTGATCGCAGGTAAAGGTATAGATCACGCCGTAGGCGCCGCCGCAATGGGTATCCCAGCGGGTCGTGTTGCACAGGGGCAGCATGTAGAAAGGATGAAAGCTGATCGCCGCATCGAGATCGTCGTAATACCCGGCGGCGGCATGCAGCGGTTTGGAACCGCGCACCTTCTCCGCGGGCTCGCCGAAGAACTTCAGGCGCCCTGGAATGTTGTGCGCCTTCATGGCGTCCTGGGCCGCAAGAAAGCCCCCCAGGGCCCCGATGCCCAGCGCCGAATGCGGGTCGGTGTGTCCCCCGGCCCAGGGGCTCAAGCCATCGCGGGGCCGCTGCACCACGTCCGCCGCCTGACAGTTGCCGGGGATCGCATCGTATTCCGCGTAGCCGCCCAGGGTCGGGCCGGGGCCGTTGTCCCATACGGCACAGAAGGCGGTGGGCATGCCCCCGGATCCTTCCTCGACCTCGAAACCCCGCGCCCGGAGCAGGTCCACGTAAAAGCGGGCCGACCGATACTCCCGCCACGCCGTTTCGCCCCACTGCCAGATGGTCTGGTTCCACTCGGACAGCTCCGGCATGCGCCGATCGACGAACTGCAGGATAGCGTCATGATGAGACATGCAATTACGCTCATGATGTAGTTGCTTTTAAACGACTATACGTCAAAAATCGTTTGCTCCAAGCGAAAGATAATCATCTTATTGGTCGAAATGATTCAACAATCCAATTGCTACATGCCGTCCCTGCAGGCGCTGCGCGCATTCGATGCCCTGGCTCGGCTTGGCAGCCTTACCGAGGCGGCGGATGCCCTGAACCTCACTCGCAGCGCGATCAGCCATCAAATGCGTCTGCTCGAGGATCAGCTTGGGCTCAAGCTGTATGAACGTCGCGGGCGCGGCGTGATCCTGACACCAACGGGCCAGCAGTACGCCCATGAGATTCGCCGTGTACTGGCCATGCTCGACCACGTTCATGCCAACCTGCCGGATCATGAATACAACGGGCACCTGCGCGTCAGCATGCCGCCCGGCTTCGCCGCGAGCGTCGTCAGCCGCAGTATCAACGACTTCTATCGCAACTATCCCGGTATCCGGCTGCATATCGGCACCAACCGGGAGAACGAGCCGCCCAACCCGGCCAATCTGGACCTGTTCGTGGTCCACGGCGATGGCGCCTGGGCCGAACACAGCGTGGAAATGCTTGCCCACCCCATGTACACCCCGGTCTGCAGTCCTGGCTTGTTGAACGAGCTTCAAATCAAGCATCCCCAGGATCTGGAGCGCGCGACGCTGCTGCATCTAAATAACGATCATGACTGGCGCCTGTGGCTATCCGGTAGCGGCACCAAGGCCCAGTTGCAAACCGAGTCCGGCGTCTACTTCACCAATATCCTGCTGGTGATCAGCGCCGCCATCACGGGGCAAGGCATTGCCATCGGTGACGACGTGGTGTGCGGCGATACCTTGAAGCGCGGCCAGCTGGTGCGCCCCTTCGACATGCAGATTCGCGGCGACAAGGCGTATTACCTGGTAACCCCGCACCGTAACGCGGACGATCCCAAGGTGCGTGCCTTCAGCGACTGGCTGAAGGTGAAGCTCAATCTGTTTCGCCAGGCATGAGCTTAAATGTTGAATTTCATTTTCCATTTTGGCGAAAAATTGCCACTCAACCATTGTAAGTAGTGGGGTATTGTTGAACGACTCTTGATGGGAGGCATTCACCATGGCATTCGACCCCTGGCAGTCCACGCATTCCGGGCGCTCCGGCGCCAGCGCCGATCTGGCGCTGATCAATGCGCGAATCTATACCGTCGACCCGGGACGCCCCTGGGCGGAGGCCATGGCCATCGGGGGCGGGCGAATCCGCGCCATCGGTTCCCAGGGCGAGATCCAGCACCTGATCGGCAGCGACACCCGGGTCATCGATGTGCAAGGTCGCTTCGTCATGCCCGGCCTTCACGACATGCACACCCACCCGGACCTGGGCCTTGCGACACGCTACGACGACAACCTCGACATAGGCCTCGAAGACCCCTCGCCGGATCAGGTGCGCGATGCCATCCTCGACTATGCCGACAAGCATCCTGACAAGCCTTGGATTCATGGCGCATATTTCGTCCGTTATACCTTCCTGCAGGCCGGGCTCACCCCGGGAAGAGAGTGGCTGGACGCCGTGATGCCCGACCGGCCCGTCGCGATCCTCGATCGCATGTGGGGCACCATGATGGTCAACAGCAAGGCCCTGGAGCTGGCCGGCATCGACCGAGACACCCCGGACCCACGCAACGGCTATCTGGAGCGGGACCCGTTCAGCGGCGAACCCACCGGCTTGCTGATCGACGGCGCCTATGCCCTGATCCACGCCGCCATGCCGCCCACGCCGGTGGCGGTACTCAAGCACGCCTACCGCGACGGCATACGCCTCCAGACGGCCCGGGGCGTCACCGCCACCAAGTACGTGCACGTCTGCGAGCACCGCCTGAACGCCCTGAAGCAGCTTGACGACGAGGGCGAACTCAGCCTGCGAGTAGAGGCCGCGATCAGCTGGCAGGATGACATCTTCCCGGTCAAGCGCCGCTGGGAGCTCCTGGCCGGTGAGCGCCACTACTACGCCAGCGCACGGCTCAATGCCGACGCCGTGAAATTCCATTTCGACGGCACCGTGGAGCCCCGCTCCTCCTTCCTGCTTTCGCCCTGGCAGAACGGCGACGACTGGCGCGGCAAGGTCAACCTCACGCCGGAGCATCTCAAGCGCATGGTCGCGGACATGGACCGACGCGGCATCCGGGTGATCGCCCACTGCACCGGCGATGCGGCCTCCGATCTATTCCTCGATGCGATCGCCCATGCGCGACAAAAGAACGGCCCCAACGGCGTGCGCCACCAATGCGCGCATAGCACCATTCTGCATGGCGGCAATCTGCGGCGCTTCCGTGAACTCGATGTGATCGCCGAGTTCTCCCCCGCCGCCTGGTATCCCTCCCGCTTCACCAGCGGCGCGCGTGCCGGCTACGGCCCCGAGCGCCTGGCCCGGGCCTATGACCTGCGTGGCGTGATCGACGCCGGCGGCATCGCCACCATCGGTACCGACTTCCCCGTCGCATCGCTGGACCCCTGGATCGCACTGGAAACCCTCGTCACGCGCCAGAATCCGTGGAATCAGGAAGAAGAGCGCTTCGGCACGCCGATCTCATTGGAAGAAGCGCTGCGCGTGGTGACCTGGAACGGGGCCTACGCCATGGATCTGGAGCATGAAACAGGCTCGCTGGAGGCAGGGAAATCAGCGGACTTCATCGTGCTCGACCAGAACCCCTTTGCCATCGAGGTACGCGGTAACCTGCATCGCACCAAGGTCATGATGGGATTCGTGCAGGGCCAGGCGGTGCACGACCTGGCCGGGGAACTCGCGTCTCTCGGCATCAGGGCAACCTGGCAGGGCGAACCCCCGAAGCTGTAATGCCCTGGCAATTTCTTCGCTATCTGTTGCGACATACCATCGCCAGCCATGGCGGTATGCCGACCATGATTGGAAGCGTATAATGCCGGTCACCTTCTAATTACGCCGGCGTCTCGAAAAAGTGAGAGGCGTCTGGCGTCATTTCGCTTCGATTGGTGGCGATGACCGAATATTTCCTGATTCTGGTAAGTACCGTTCTGGTCAACAACTTCGTGCTGGTGCAGTTTTTGGGGCTGTGTCCGTTCATGGGCATGTCCAACAAGCTGGAATCCGCCATGGGCATGGCGATGGCCACCACCTTCGTGCTGACCCTGTCGTCGATCGTCAGCTACCTGACGTTTCACTATCTGCTGGCACCCCTGAATCTCGAATACCTGCGTATCATCGCCTTCATTATGGTCATCGCCGCAGTAGTGCAATTCACCGAGATGATGGTCAGAAAGACCAGCCCGCTGCTGTATCAGGTGCTGGGCATCTTCCTGCCACTGATCACCACCAACTGCGCGGTGCTCGGGGTGGCGCTGCTGTCGCTCAATCGCCAGTCGAGCTTCATGGAGGCCACACTCTATGGCTTCGGGGCGGCGGTGGGGTTTTCCCTGGTGCTGATACTGTTCGCGGCAATGCGGGAGCGCCTGGCGGTGGCGGATGTACCGCGCCCCTTTCGCGGCGCGGCCATCGCCATGATCACCGCAAGTCTCATGTCGTTGGCGTTCATGGGGTTCAGCGGACTCGTACAGGTTTGAAAGCAATAGGGTTGTAAACGTGCTCGAACTGCTCACCGACAACGATATCCTGCTCGCCATCGTCGCCCTGCTGGGCATGGCGGCGGTGTTCGGTGCGCTGCTCGGTTTTGCCGGCCAGTACTTCAAGGTCGAGGGCGATCCGGTGGTCGAACGCATCGATGCCCTGCTGCCCCAGACCCAGTGCGGTCAGTGCGGCTATCCGGGCTGCAAGCCCTACGCCGAAGCCATCAGCCAAGGCGACGAGATCAACAAGTGCCCGCCGGGTGGCGAGGCGACCATCGCCGCCTTGGCCGATCTGCTGGGTCGGGAAGCCAAGCCGCTGGATGGCGAGGCTGAGGATGTGCCCAAGGTGGCCTATATCCGCGAGGCCGAGTGCATCGGCTGCACCAAGTGCATCCAGGCCTGTCCGGTGGACGCCATTCTCGGCGCCGCCAAGCACATGCATACCGTCATCATCGATGAATGCACCGGCTGCGATCTGTGCGTCGAGCCCTGCCCCGTGGATTGCATCGACATGCTGCCGCGTCCACAAGGGTTTGGGCATCACCGGGGCTATCAGGCAAATCAGGCAAATCGAATAAGCGCCGCCCTGATTGCCAGCGACCGCACACCGGCCCGGGAGATGAACGAGGCGAGTCTGCATGGCTGATTTCGACTTTCCCGGGGGTATTTACCCGCCCGAGCGCAAGACGCTTTCCAGTCGTGCGCCACTGGTTCAGGCGCCGCTACCCGGGCGGGTGATCCTGCCTTTGACCCAGCACCTCGGCATGCCGGCAGAACCAGTCGTCACCGTTGGACAGCGGGTGCGTACCGGCGAAGTGATCGCCCGTGCCCAGGGCATGATCTCGGCAAACCTGCACGCCAGCATCACCGGAATCGTCAGTGCCATCGAGGAACATCCGGTACCGCACCCTTCCGCGACGCTGGGTGAAGTTCGCGCGCTCTGTATCGTCATCGACGCCGACCCCGATGGTCAGAACGAGCGGCTTTTCATGCCGCCCCTCGACTGGCGCGCCAGCGACGACGACACCCTGATCGAGCGCCTGCGCGAATCCGGCATCGTCGGCTTGGGCGGCGCCGGCTTCCCCACCGCGGTAAAGGCGCAAGTGCGCCAGCGTCACGCCATCGATACGCTGATCGTCAATGCCGCCGAGTGCGAGCCCTATATCACCGCCGACGATCTTACCCTGCGCAGCTACACGGCGGATATTCTCGAGGGGGCGCAATTGTTTGCCCGGCTAGCCGGCGCGGGACGCGTGCTGATCGGCATCGAGGACAATAAACCCGAGGCGATTGACGCGCTAAATAAAGCGCTAAGTCAGGCGCTGCGTGAGCCTACCGCTGCCGACATAGCTGTTGAGCTCAAGATCGTCGCGACTCGCTATCCCAGCGGGGGCGAGAAACAGCTCGTGCAACTGCTCACCGGCCGCGAGGTGCCATCGCGGGGGCTGCCAGCGGATGTCGGCGTGCTCTGCCACAACCCTGGTACCCTGCTGGCGGCGCTGCGGGCGGTGCGTGACGGCGAGCCACTGATCTCGCGCATCGTCACCCTGACCGGCGAGGCGCTGGATAGGCCCGGCAACGTCGAGGCACGAATCGGCACACCCCTGCAGGAACTATTGGCCTTTGCCGGCCTGCAACCGGAGCGCCTGTCGCGGCTGATCATGGGCGGGCCGATGATGGGCCTCGCTCTCGATAGTTTCGATAATTTTGAAGGTTGGAACAGCGACGCCCTGCCGCTGATCAAGACGAGTAATTGCCTGATCGCCGCCACCGCCGAGGAACTGCCACCTGCCCCGCCGGAACAACCCTGCATTCGCTGCGGCGCCTGCGAAACCGCCTGTCCCGCCTCGCTATTGCCGCAGCAACTATATTGGTTCGCCAAGGGGCGTGAGCACGACAAGGCGGAGCTTTTCAATCTGTTCGACTGCATCGAATGCGGTGCCTGCGCCTACGTCTGCCCCAGCCATATTCCGCTGGTGCAGTACTATCGCGCCAGCAAGAGCGAGATTCGCGCTCGTGAGCAGGAGGCACGCAAGGCCGAGCACGCCCGGCATCGTTTCGAGTTTCGACAGGCGCGAATTGCCCGGGAAGAGGCCGAGAAACAGGCCCGGCGCGAGGCGCGCATGAAACGCACGCCAACATCACCCACGCAAACGACAAACAACGACACGGCGACGGTTCGCCCCGAAGCCACATCGACGGCCGCCGACCATACGGCCCAGTTGAGGAAACTGAAGATCGCCCAGGCCGCCGCCAAGGCCGCGGTGAAGAAGGCCGAGAAGAACCTGGCCCGCACCAGCGAAGCCCGCCAGTCAGACAAAACCGAACTCGAGGATATGGAAACCCAACTGGCCACCGCCCGGGAAAACCTGCAGGCCACCGAGGCGCGCCTGGCAACGCTGCAGGCTCAGCGCCAGGATCAGGAAACGAACCCCTCATGAGCCTGATGCATACCAGCCCGCCCCATACCCGCGCCGCAACCTCCACCGGCAGCGTCATGGCCTGGGTGCTGCTCGCCACCCTGCCCGGCATTGCTTCCTTGACATGGTTCTTCGGCTGGGGCGTGCTGTTCAATGTGCTCTTCGCCGCCGGCCTGGGGGTAGGTTTAGAGGCCTTGATCCTGCGCCTGCGCGCCCGGCCGCTGGGCGTGACGCTGCGGGACAACAGCGCTCTGGTGAGCGGGGTGCTACTGGGCGCGTCACTGCCGCCTTTCGCCCCCTGGTGGCTGATGTTAGTCGGCATGGTCGCCGCCATCGTGGTCGCCAAGCAGCTTTTCGGCGGCCTGGGTCAGAATCCGTTCAATCCGGCCATGGTCGGCTATGCGCTGCTGTTGATTTCCTTTCCCGTCGAGATGACCCAGTGGGCCGTCCCGCAAGGGCTATTCGGCGCGGATGCCATCGGACTCGGCGATGCGCTAGGACACCTTCTGGGAATCGCCGAGCCGACGGATGCCATGACCGGCGCCACGCCGCTGGATGCCTTCAAGCACAAGGGCGAAACCTTGCTCGCCAGCGAGTTCTGGGCAACTGACCCCCTGCCCCCCGGCACCCTGAACGCCTGGCATACCACCGCCCTGGCCTGGCTGGCCGGCGGCGCAATATTATTGTTCAAGCGCATCATCAGCTGGCACATGCCTGTCAGCCTGCTGGGCGCCGTGCTGGTGCTCGCCACCCTCATGTATGCCAGCGACCCGAGCCACCACGGCACGCCGCTGTTTCATCTGCTGGGAGGTGCGGCAATCTTCGGCGCTTTCTTCATTGCCACCGACCCGGTCAGCGCCGCCACCAGCCGCAAGGGCAAGCTCTACTACGGTGCCGGCATCGGGGTGCTGGTCATATTGATTCGTCAATGGGGCGCCTACCCGGATGCGGTGGCCTTCGCCGTGCTGTTGATGAACTTCGCCGTGCCCTTCATCGACTACTACACCCAGCCGCGCACCTACGGCCACGCACGCCCCAATCGCGGCATCAAGGTGTATCAGATCGATGACGACGAGGACGACACATGAGTCCGCTCGCACACGGCATCGTTCGCGGCACGGTGGGGCTTGGCCTGTTCGCCGTCGTTACCGCCGGGGTAGTGGGCTTGACCCATTCGGTCACCTTCGAGCGTATCGCGAACAATCGCCTGGCCAGCCAGTATCAGGCCTTGGAAGAAGTGGTGCCTGCCGCCTTGCACGACAACAATCTGGTGGACGATACCCTCGCCCTGCCCGCTGCCGACATGCTCGGCCAAACGGATGCCTTCAGCGTCTGGCAAGCGCGGCAAGACGGCAACATCACTGCCGTCATCCTGCCGGTGGTCACTCACCAGGGGTACAGCGGCGATATCGCGCTGCTGGTGGGCATCAAAGCCAACGGCACACTGACCGGAGTACGGGTGCTGTCCCACCAGGAAACCCCGGGGCTGGGGGACAAGATCGAAGCCCGCAAGAGCGACTGGATCGAACGATTCGCCGGCTTGTCGCTGGGCAATCCGCCGCCGGACCAGTGGACGGTGAAAAAGAATGGCGGTAGCTTCGACGCCTTCACCGGCGCCACGATAACCCCCCGGGCCGTGGTCAATGCGGTACAGCGGAGCCTGGAATACTTTGCCGCCCATCGTGAGCGGCTGCTGGAAGCGCCCGAGGAGGAAGTCGGCGATGAGCCAATTCAATGAGCTGACGCGCAACGGCCTGTGGTCCAACAACCCGGCGCTGGTGCAATTGCTGGGGCTGTGCCCCTTGCTGGCGGTCACCAGTACCGTGGTCAACGCCCTCGGCCTGGGCCTGGCGACGCTGCTGGTCATGATCGGCAGCAACGTCTCGGTGTCGCTGATCCGCAACCACGTATCGAGCAACGTGCGTCTTCCGGCCTTCGTGATGATCATCGCCGCCTTCGTTACCTGCGCCGAGCTGTTGATGCAGGCCTATGCCTTCAAGCTCTATCATATTCTCGGCATCTTCATTCCGCTGATCGTCACCAACTGCGCGATCCTTGGGCGCGCCGACGGCTTTGCCGCCAGGAACCCGGTGCTGCCCGCCGCCACCGATGGTTTGATGATGGGGCTGGGTTTCGCCGCCGTGCTGCTGGTACTCGGGGCGGTGCGGGAGCTTTTCGGCCAGGGCACGCTGTTCGCCGGCATGGAGCTGCTGCTGGGGCCGGTGGCCGCGGACTGGCAGCTCACCCTGTTTTCCGATTACAGTTTCCTGTTTCTGGTGCTACCCCCCGGCGCCTTCTTCGCCACCGGCTTGCTGATCGCCGCCAAGAACGTCATCGATGACCGCGCGGAGCGCCGCCGCCAGCTCCGGCAGGCGGATCAACCCAAGGAGAGTCGACGGGTCCGGGTCACCGGCACGATACGATAAGGAATCACTGCATAAATGCCTACACGAACGAATTGCTGCGTTACGCGGTGCTCGAAGACTCGCCTAACCCCACGTTATGTCTCGTCTTCTGTGCTCCGTGCGCCTTGCTCTTCATTTCGCTCGGCAATTTATTCAGCAATTCCCAAGGCTCAAGAACACCAATGAACGCACATAAACGCCAAGAGATTTTCGCCCGCCTGCGCGAACACATGCCGGAACCGACTACCGAGCTGCGGTGGACCAGCCCCTTCGAGCTGCTGACCGCAGTATTGCTCTCGGCCCAGGCGACGGATGTTGGGGTCAACAAGGCTTGCGCCCGACTGTTTCCGGTGGCCAATACCCCCGAGGCGATCCTGGAACTGGGCCTCGAGCAGCTGAAGGAGTACATCAAGACGATTGGCCTCTACAACACCAAGGCCGAAAACCTGATGAAGACCTGCCGCATGCTGGTCGAGCGCCACGGTGGCGAAGTGCCCCAGACGCGTGCCGAACTCGAAGCACTGCCCGGCGTGGGTCGCAAGACCGCCAACGTGATTCTCAACACCGCCTTCGGCCAGCCCACCATCGCCGTGGATACCCACATCTTCCGGGTGTGTAATCGTACTCGCATCGCCCCGGGCAAGAACGTCGTGGAGGTCGAGCAGAAGCTCATGCGCCATGTGCCCAGGGAGTTTCGCCAAGATGCCCACCACTGGCTGATCCTGCACGGACGCTATACCTGTGTGGCGCGCAAGCCGCGCTGCGGCAGTTGCGTGATCGAGGATCTGTGTGAGTATCCAGACAAAACAGAAGTTGCTTAAAAGCCTGCTGTTTCCAGGCGACTCGCCATCTCTTCCAACGCCTCGATGCCTTGCACATCCGAGGCCAGAAGCGGTAACCGTGGGCGCGGCAACGCGGCAAGTTCCTCATCGATGCGAGCAAGATAGCGGCTTTCCTGTTCGCGACGCTTACGGAGAAACTCGCCGTCCGCGTCTTCCGGGATGACACGATTGATCAGGGCGCCGGCCACGGGAACACCAGCCTCCTCAAGCGCCTTCACGGAACGCACGGTTTCGAGAATCGGTAACCGCTCCGGGGTCATCACGAACAGAAACTGGCTTTCCTCGGGGTTCTTGATACGCCGTCGGGCCTGATGAAACAGGCGGCGCCGGTGCTTGAGGGTTTCGGCAATGGAACGGGCCCGATCATCCAGCTCGCTCATGCCCTCTTCTTCCGGTTCGGCAAAAGGCGAGCTGATGTCCTGACCACTCTTGGGAGTGAGATGCTTTAGCACCTTGCCCAGTTCCTCGGATTTACGACTGTGTGCCAGGAGGCCATCGGTCCAGGCCGCCATCGCCTCGGGCAGACTGAGCAGACGCAGGGTATGGCCGGTAGGCGCGGTATCAAACACGATCAGATCGTAGGCCTCATCATCCAGCATCAAACGTGATAGGCGCTCGAGCAGTGCCGCTTCCTGGGTGCCGGGAGACTGACGCGAGAGACGCATCTGACGCTCCATCTCGTCCATCATGCGCGGTACGGTAAAACGCCGCAGCTGACTGATGACGTTGCGTAGATGCGCCTCGACCTCCGCATCCGGATCGATTTCCAGGGCATCCAGGTTAGGCAGCAAACGGCGCGGCGCATCGTCCAGCTTGCGGTCGAAGGCATCCCCCAGGCTGTGGGCAGGGTCTGTGGACACCACAAGCGTCTTGCGCCCACGTCGCGCTGCCAGCACCGCCAGTGACGCCGCCACGGTGGTCTTGCCGACCCCACCCTTGCCGCCCACCCAAAGCAGACGTTTTTCAAGAAGTTCTTTCATGGAAGTGACCATTTACGTGGCCTGGTGAACTGAAAACGTTACGAGCGAAGACAGGTTGATCGCCGCCGGAGCGCAGTAACCGGAGTTTACAAGTGTAAATGAGGATTACGAGCACCGCCGGCGGTCAAGATGTCGAGCGCAGTAGTTTTCAGCAACAGCGGAAATCGTCGAGCGGCGAATGCTCCATCCCCATGCGCCTATGCCACTCATGAAACCGCTCCAGCATCAGCGGTTGCAGTTCCAGGGTGTAATAAGACACCGGATTGGGCACGCCCATCAGCTCGGAAAACACCATCAGCATGAACAGGTCGTCCTCGTCGCGCTGGGCCCGCGCGATGGCGCCGCGATAGCGCGACGAGTAGAACTCCTCGGCGTAGAAACGGGCCTGGCTGAGCCAGGCCTTGATTCTTTCGCTTCGTGGAGCAGATTCCTTGCTGTCGGAATCCTTGCGCATGTTATCTCCCGATCAGCCCTCGGATTTGGTGGCCAGTTCGCGACGCACTCGCTTGAGCGATGAAGCGCACTCCATGGCCACCAGGATCGAGGCGATCAGCACGATGATATCCAGCCCCAGCAGGAAGTAATTGCCGACTTCATAGAAGCTTCGCAACTGCAGCAACAAGGCCAGCACCGTCATGATCAACAGGAAGATCAGCGGCACCAGAGTGAACCACATGGGGCGTTTCAAACGTACCAGCATGACGGTGATCACCAGCAGGGTCAGACCGGCCAACAGCTGATTGGTGGTGCCGAACAGCGGCCAGATGATCAAGCCACCGGAACCG
This sequence comes from uncultured Halomonas sp., assembly GCF_947493865.1. Lineage (GTDB taxonomy): Bacteria > Pseudomonadota > Gammaproteobacteria > Pseudomonadales > Halomonadaceae > Modicisalibacter. Next base: position 140,856 of record NZ_CANLTC010000003.1, on the reverse strand, counting down.
TCGGCGCCGGCACCAAAGGCCAGGATCAGACAGGAACCTACCGCCAGGAACGTGGCTATTGCGGGCTTCTTCATCCATTGCTGGTTATAGATCTCGCCCCACTCCTGGAAGATATAGCGCTGCAGGCGCAGGCCGGTATCCATGGTGGTGCCGGCAAATAATGCCGCCATTACCGTGAGCAGGGTTGCCGCCGTTGCCTCGGGCAGGCCCAGGCCATTGCTGATGATATAGGCGCCGCCTTCAACGAAGGCATTTACGCCGCCCTTGCCGAAAGCGTCGTACATGGTATTCCAGTCGCCCAGGCTAGCGAACCCGGCTGTAGCAGCGAGAATGGCGCCGAGTGCCAGCATGCCCTCGCCAATGGAACCGAAGTAGCCGACGAAACGCGCGTCGGTCTCCTTGTTGAGCTGCTTCGAGGTAGTGCCGGAAGCAACCAGGCCATGAAAGCCGGAAATGGCTCCGCAGGCGATTGTGACAAACAGCAAGGGGATGATCGATGGCGTACCGGCGGGCACATTGGTGTTGTACATCGGCGCCACCAAGGTGGGATTGAGTAGCACCAGGGCGCCATAAAGGATGATCAAACCGACGAAAAGTTGCAGGCCATTGATGTAATCCCGCGGCTGCAGCAGCATCCATACCGGTAGCAGGGAGGCGATGGCCGCATAGGCGAACAGCAACAGGATCCAAACGGCGTTACCGGAAAGCGCTCCGACCTGCTCGGGCATCTGAATGGGCACTGATGGTCCAATCAGGATCAGGCCATATAATGCCAAGACACCAATAATCGAGACCGTCGCCAGACCGATGATACGCCGATAGATTAGCTGTCCGATGACAAGGGCCACCAGGATGGCGCCCCAGACCGGTACCACGGCGCTGGGAAACTTCATCAGCAGCCCGGCGATGACCACGCCGAAGACCGCATTGACCATCAACAGCACCAGGAAGATGACGATCATGAACAGGCTGCGCGCGCGCTTGCCGACCACGTCGCCGGTCAGGGCACCCACGGATTTGGCGCGATTGCGTACACTGGCCCAAATCGCCCCGCTATCGTGAACACCGGCGAAGAAGATGGTGCCGAGCACCACCCATAGAAAGGCCGGCAGCCACCCCCAGATCACGGCGATGGCCGGGCCGACGATAGGTGCAGCGCCCGCCACGGAGGTAAAGTGATGACCCCATAGCACATAGCGATTGGTGGGCACGAAATCGATGCCATCCTCGAACTCATGAGCCGGCGTCTTGAAGCCCGGATCCAGTCGATAGATCTTTTCGGCAATGAATTTCGAGTAGACGAAATAGGCCAGGGCCATGGCGCCCAAGCCAATGAATAGAACGACGACGGCACTCATGCCTCAAACTCCTTATGCATGCTGTTATTCTCATATTTATTTGGATTCTAATAGACTTAGCGTAGACAAAGAAACCCTTTCAAGACAGCATCTTTCCACTATGGCCACTTAAAAAACGGATACCAGCCCATGCTGCTTCACGCGCTCAAGTATTTGCTGTTGCCACCTTTGGTCAATGCGCTGTTGATGCTGGCGGGGCTATTGCTATGGAAAAATCACCGTGCATTAGGAGCAACCCTCGTGATACTTGGGTTGGTATCGTTGCTGGTCTTGTCGCTACCCTGGGTCAGCTATTGGTTGCGCAAGGGGCTGGAACCCTATGAGCCACCTGCCCGGATAGCGCTACAGGAGGCTCAGGCCATCGTGATCCTGGGAGGCGGAAGGGATTACGCAACGCCGGAATTCGGTTGGGGGGATGCGCCCAACAATGCCACCTGGCGCCGTCTGGGCTACGGCGCCTGGCTTTCCCGGGAAACGGGCCTACCAATTCTGGTGAGCGGTGGACGAGTCAACGATGAAGCCCTGGCCGAGGCCACGTTGATGGCCCGGGCGCTGAGTCAGGCATTCGGCCTCGAGACACGATGGCTTGAGGAGCGCAGTCGTACGACGGCCGAGAACGCGGAATTCAGCGCTGCGCTTCTCAACCGGGATGAGATTGCCAGGATACTGCTGGTTTCCCAGGCCTGGCATTTGCCCCGGGCGATACCCGAGTTCGAACGTGCGGGACTCGAAGTAATTCCCGCCCCCACGGAATTTGCCAGTCGTCCACCGGAGGGGCTGATCGCCTGGATCCCTCGCGCCTATCATCTACGGCAAAGCACTCAGGCATTGCATGAGTGGCTGGGACGTATCGTCTACAAGATAACCGCCGACTGAAAGCATGTGTCTGGGCCACGTTGTAGTGCTGCAAGAACGGCTCAGCGGCGACGGTAGACTACCTTATAAGCACCATCCCCGCAGCTGCCAACGATCTCGACCTTGGTGTATTGGTCGCTCGGCGACTCGACCACTTCCTGAGCCCTGTTGGCAGGCACGGCTTCCAGCGTGAAATCGCTCACCTGATTGGCGCGTATCTTGCGAGCAATCTCGTTTTGCAGAGTGCGGCAGGCCTGGCTTGCTGCTTCTGGAGTCTTTATTTGCGAACTCGTCGTTTCGGAGGATGGCTCCCGACGCGCCCGGGGTGATGGTTGCATCGGTTCGACACGTATCTGACGTTGAACTTCGCCATTGGACAAGGGCGTTCCCGGGGTAACCGCCTTGAATGTCGAGCGAACGCGTGGCTGTGAGGGCTCATCGGAAGGCAGTGCCTGACTAAACGCTGGCACACTTGCCATCAACAACCCCAACGCCAATGCCAGTCGCCGACCAAGGTGCAAAATGATGAATGCCTCAGGGTTCAGTGAGCTAGGTGTCATGATCGTTTACTCGGATAGATTGAATTCGCCACCCTTCTCGATGGCATGCTGATAGGCAGGACGCTCACGCATACGCGCCAAACAAGCCTCGATATTAGGTGATCCCTTGAGCTCACCGCGGGCATCCAGGGCCAGCAATGGAAAGCTCATCTGAATATCGGCGGCGGTGAAGTGCTCACCGGCAAACCAGGTCGACTTGCCCAGCACCTCTTCCCAGAAATCCATGTGTTGCCGAATCTGCGGATCGAGGAACTTGTCCTTCACACCACCGGCAAACATATTGCCTAGAGGACGCATGGGGGCAGGCACCGGCGGCTTGCCCAGCCGCGAGAATACCAGCTTCATTACCAGCAGCGGCATGGCGGAGCCTTCGGCGTAATGCAGCCAAAAACGGTAATGGCGATGATCCGCGCCATCCGGTGCCGGTATCAGGCTACGTTTTGTATCGTAGCGCTCGATCAGATAGTCGATGATCGCACCGGACTCCGCGAGGGTGATTTTGCCGTCGGTAACCACCGGCGACTTGCCCAGGGGATGCACCTGCTTGAGTGCCGCCGGCGCCAGCATGGTCTCGGGATCGCGCGCATACTCGACGATCTCGTAGTCGAGCCCCAACTCTTCGAGTAGCCACAAGACCCGCTGAGAGCGGGAGTTTTCCAGATGATGAACCCTGATCATGACGAGCGTCCTTGTCGTTGTGGTGTCATTTCCTTAGCGCTTGAACATCTCGTCGCCGGCATCGTCGATATAGCGCTCGGCCTTTTTGAGGGTCAGCTCGATGCAAGCCTCCCGGCTGCCGAGCGTATCCGAACGCTCGAAGCGGTGCTCCAGAGTCTCGCCTTGTTCGATCGGCTTGCGAATCCAGCCGCTGACCCTATACTGGCCCCCGGCATCCTGAGGATCCGGGGTGATCAGATAGCCGCGATGCTCCGTCGCCGGCATTTCCTCGTCGTTGACGTTGCCACCCCGGAACAGGCCGTCGATCAGCTTCTTGAGCATGCTGCCTCCTTTATGACTCAGCCCGCGCTGCGGCCCTTGCCGGCAGCAATCCGCAATCGCAAGGCATTCAGCTTGATGAAGCCTTCCGCATCCTTCTGATTGTAGGCGCCCGCATCGTCCTCGAAGGTGGCGATGGATTCATCGAACAGGGATTGCTCGGACTTGCGACCGGCAACGATGGCATTGCCCTTGTAGAGCTTCATGCGCACCACGCCGTTGACGAACGCCTGGGTCTCGTCAATGGCCGCCTGCAGCATGCGTCGCTCCGGGCTCCACCAGTAGCCGTTGTAGATGACCTTGGCGTACCTGGGCATCAACTCGTCTTTCAAATGCGCCGCTTCACGGTCCAGGGTCAGCGATTCGATGGCGCGGTGGGCGCGCAGCATGATGGTGCCCCCGGGGGTTTCGTAGCAGCCACGAGACTTCATGCCCACGTAGCGGTTCTCGACGATATCGAGGCGCCCGATGCCGTTGTCTCCGCCCAGCTTATTGAGTCTGGATAACACTTCGTGGGGCTTCAAGGCTTCGCCGTCGATGGCGACGATATCGCCCTTTTCAAACGTCAGGTCGATATAGGTGGGCTGATCCGGTGCCGCCTCAGGCGAGACGCTCCAGCGCCACATGTCCTCCTCGGCTTCCGCCCAGGGGTCCTCGAGAATGCCGCCCTCGTAGGAGATATGCAGCAGGTTGGCGTCCATGGAGTACGGCGACTTCTTCTTGTTCTTGGAGAAATCCACCGGGATATCGTGCCGCTCGCAGTAGTTCATGAGCGTTTCCCGGGAAGTCAGATTCCACTCGCGCCAGGGCGCGATGACCTTGACCCCGGGCTTGAGCGCATAGGCACCCAACTCGAAGCGTACCTGATCGTTGCCCTTGCCGGTGGCGCCGTGGGAGATGGCATCCGCACCAGTCTCGTTGGCGATCTCGATCAGGCGCTTGGCGATCAACGGCCGGGCGATGGAGGTACCCAGCAGATACTCGCCTTCGTAGATGGTATTGGCACGAAACATCGGGTAGACATAATCCCGCACGAACTCCTCGCGCAGATCCTCGATGTAGATCTCCTTGACCCCTAACGCCTTGGCTTTCTCTCGAGCAGGCTCGACCTCTTCGCCCTGTCCGATGTCCGCCGTGAAGGTCACCACTTCGCAGTCATAGGTTTCCTGCAACCACTTGACGATCACGGACGTGTCCAGGCCGCCGGAATAGGCGAGCACGACCTTCTTGACGTCGGACATTCTAGGCTCCTTCGCTGATTCTTGGGTATATCGATGGTCGCCCAGTATAGCGCCGTTGGCTTTAGGCGAATACCGTAGCCCTGCCCTTCGTTGCGGTAATGGCCCTTATTCGTTCGCCGGACATCGATATTCAACCGCTCTAAACGTTAATTATCTCTAATACAAATAGAGGTCGTTCTCGTTGGCTTTTCACTTCATACTAGTGGACGAAAAAAACGACACTTTGGATGAATAGGCAAGGGAGCGATGCATGACCGAGGCGAATGGCCAACCACTGATGGCTCAGCGCTTTCGCAGCTTTCTACCCGTGGTGATGGACATTGAAACCGGCGGCTTCAATGCCGAGCGGGATGCCATTCTGGAGATTGCGGCGGTCACCCTGACCATGGACTCCGAGGGCAATCTACTACCTGATGCTACTTTCTCTTTTCATGTCGAGCCCTTCGAGGGAGCCAATATCGACCAGGCAGCACTCGATTTCACCGGCATCGATCTCGCCAATCCGCTGCGCAAACGGGTGAGCCTGTCGGAATCCGCAGCGCTTGGTGAAATCTTCCGTCCGGTTCGCAAGGCCATCAAATCCAATAAATGTACCCGGGCCATTCTGGTGGGCCATAACGCGGCCTTCGATCATGGCTTCCTGAATGCGGCCATCGCTCGCTGCGGCGTCAAGCGCAACCCGTTCCATCCTTTTTCGAGCTTCGACACCGCCACCCTCTCGGGGCTGGTCTACGGTCAAACGGTACTGGCCCGGGCCTGTCGCGCTGCGGGAATCGAGTTCGACAATTCCGAGGCGCACTCGGCGCGCTATGATACCGAGCGTACCGCCGAGCTGTTCTGCGCCATCGTCAATCGCTTCAAGGATCTGGGCGGCTGGCAACTAACCCAGCGCGAGCAGGGCCTGGACTAGCGCTGAATCGTCGAATTTCATTGCTGCAATGCAAAAGGCCTCGGAGTCGAGACTCCGAGGCCTTTTGCCTTTGTCTCAGCCGAAAATGCTTAAGCGTCTCCTGCCTTCTCTTCGCCCGCATTGGCCTTGGCAGCCGCTTCCTTGATCATCGGCTCCAGTTCGCCGTTCTGATACATCTCGACGACGATATCGCAGCCGCCAACCAGTTCGCCGTTTAGCCACAGCTGAGGGAAGGTCGGCCAGTTGGCGTACTTGGGCAGTTCGGCACGAATATCGGGGTTGTCCAGTATGTTGACGAAGGCAAAGCGTTCGCCGCAGGCCATCAACGCCTGTACCGTCTGGGCCGAAAAACCGCACTGGGGCAACTGAGGCGTACCCTTCATGTAGATGAGAATCGGGTTTTCGCTGACTTGTTGCTTGATGTTTTCGAGAGTCGTGCTCATGACAGGATTCCTGTACGGGGCGCGGGTCTGATGACTGCCGCCGCGTAATGAGTGAATGAAAGCGTGATCACCATTCTACTGGTGCACGCGGCTGAAAACAGCCCCGGCAAGAGAACGTTTCCAGTGATGCGTTGCGCTGACTAGCCGCTGTGGCTAGGATGATGCTCTTTCCGCACGATCCGATATTCGTTCAACCCACGGCAGCCATGACTACCGTGGCGCGATGCTTTTTCGTTCGCGGCTTTCGTTCACTGCCCTCAGGAGCTTGCCATGGCGACACGCCATTTTCTGACCCTGCTGGATCTCAGCTCGGAAGAGCTTGACTACTTGATCGCTCGAGCAATTCGGATCAAGAGCGAACTCAAGGCGAAAGGCCCCGACTATACACCCTTTGCCAACCGTACCCTGGCGATGATCTTCGAGAAATCGTCGACTCGTACTCGGGTCTCCTTCGAGACTGCCATGGCGCAGTTTGGCGGTCATGCGCTGTTTCTTTCTCCACGAGACACTCAGCTTGGCCGGGGTGAACCGATCGGCGATACGGCGCGAGTATTGTCGGAAATGGTCGACGCGGTGATGATCCGCACGTTCTCTCATGGCGATATAGAGGCCTTTGCCGCAGCCAGTTCGGTGCCCGTCATCAATGCGCTGAGCGACGATTACCACCCCTGCCAGCTGCTGGCCGACATGATGACCTGGGTCGAATGCCGCGGCGCGATCCAGGGCAAGACGGCGGCATGGATCGGCGACGGCAACAACATGTGCCATTCCTGGATCAATGCCGCGCGGCAGTTCGACTTCACGTTGCGCGTCTGCTGCCCGGAGGGCTATGATCCCGACCCTGCGATCGTTACCGCCGCCGGCGATCGGGTCAGTATCTTGCGCGACCCTCGGCAGGCAGCGAAAGACGCGGATCTCGTCACCACGGATGTATGGGCTTCCATGGGGCAGGAGCAGGAACAGAGCGCTCGCGAACGTGCTTTCAAAGGCTTCCAGGTGACGGAGGCGATGCTCGACACGGCGGCTTCCGATGTGCTCTTTTTGCACTGCCTGCCGGCCCATCGCGGCGAGGAAATCAGCACGACTCTACTGGACGACCCGCGCGCCGTGGTCTGGCAAGAGGCCGGCAACCGCCTGCATGCACAAAAGGCACTACTGGAATTTCTGCTTCTCGGACGCATCGATTAATCACTATGGGCCAACCGCTCCTGCAGGTCGACGAACTAGAGTGCCGCTACGGGCCTACCGTGGTGACATCTCACGTCAATTTCTCTCTCAATAGAGGCGACCTTTGTTGCCTGCTGGGCCCCTCGGGCTGCGGCAAGACGACGCTACTGCGCGCCATTGCCGGCTTCGAACCCGTGGCGGCAGGCAGTATCACACTCGAAGGCATGACACTCTCTGATTCAACCACGCTTGTCGCACCGGAAAAACGCCAGGTCGGCATGGTATTTCAGGATTATGCGCTGTTTCCGCACCTCTCGATCATCGACAACGTGGCGTTTGGCTTACGCAAGCTGCCTACCGATCAGCGTCGACAACGGGTCGAAGAACTGCTCGAACTGGTCGGCCTGACGCATCTTGCCAAGCGCTACCCCCATGCGCTTTCCGGCGGTCAGCAACAGCGCGTGGCCCTGGCACGCGCCCTGGCCCCACAGCCGCGCCTGCTATTGCTGGACGAACCCTTCTCCAACCTGGATGTAGAGCTACGCCGCCAGTTGAGTCAGGAGGTTCGAAACATCCTCAAGAAGCTCGGCATAAGCGCCATCATGGTCACCCATGATCAGCAGGAAGCCTTTGCCCTGGCGGATCAGGTCGGCGTACTACACGGCGGTTATCTGCAACAGTGGGATACGCCCTACAATCTTTACCATGAACCAGCGACCCGGTTTGTCGCCAATTTCATCGGGCAGGGGTTTTTCATACCGGGCACCATGAAGGATCATGAGACGGTAAATACCGAAATAGGCGATATTACCGGCAACCGGGCCTACCCTTTCGAGACGAATGCCCCCGTCGATGTGCTGTTGAGACCCGACGACATCGTGCTCGACAAGGATAGCGAACTCATGGCAAAGGTGGAGCAGCGCATCTTTACCGGGGCCAATTCGCTCTATCGACTACGTCTGCCTTCTCGGCAAGTGGTCGAGGCCTCTTTCAACAGCCACCATGACTATGCTCCAGGCGAACACATTCCCGTGCGCATTCAGGCGGATCATCTGATACTGTTCGAGCGCCAGGCCGGCGAGTAAATACCGGTTGGCTTTGGCATCCGTGTTTCTCAAGGGCTGGGTGTGCTCGAGAACGATACGCGCATGAAAAAGCCGCCTGCGCGTATGCTCAGGCGGCTAGATCGGGAATCTTGTTGGTGGAGCCTAGCGGGATCGAACCGCTGACCTCAACACTGCCAGTGTTGCGCTCTCCCAGCTGAGCTAAGGCCCCAGGCGACGCTATAAATGACCGTCGAATGTTCACTATCCGCGTGACTGTCCAAGCTTAAAATAGACCTGAATCAATACAGAAGTGGAACGGCGCGTATACTATGTGCCTACCATCTCGACGTCAATATCTTTTGTGTTGCTACCGCTGATTATCCAAAGTGGAATCAACGATTCGTGAATATTACACTCATTGATCCTTTTGGGGCAGTGCCGATACCAAACGAAATCGTTCATGTCAGGAGCGGACTTGATCAAGGTTATAGTTGCAGATGATCATCATCTGGTTCGTACCAGCATTGCCCGCCTGCTCAGCCAGGAGGACGGCATTCAGGTCGTTGGAGAGGCCGCCACGGGTGAAGAAGCGCTTAGCCTGGCGCGAACGCTCCGGCCCGATATCGTGCTGATGGATATTCGCATGCCTGGTATCGGCGGGCTGGAGGCTACCCGCAAGATCGCTCGAGGCATGTCCGATATCAAGGTCGTGATCTTGACTGCCTATCTGGAAGAAACCTTCGCGCAGCGACTGCTTGAAGCAGGGGCTAGCGGCTTCATCAGCAAAGGCACTGAAATGGATGAAGTCGTGCGAGCGATTCGTGCCATTCAGCTCGGTCAGCGCTATATCAGTCCCGAGATCGCCCAGCGCCTGGTATTAGCCAAGATGGATACCCAGGACAATCCTTTCGATCAGCTTTCGAGCCGGGAAATGCAGGTCGCGATGATGATCATCAACTGCCACAAAGTGAACGACATTTCGGACCGGCTTTTCCTGAGCCCCAAGACAGTCAATACCTATCGCTATCGCATTTTCGACAAGCTGGGACTGCAAACCGATGTGGAGCTTACCCATCTTGGCCTGCGTCATGGACTGGTGGAAGGATTCACCGAAGCGCATTGAATTCGCGCTACAAGGGGGCCAGCGCCCCCTAAAACTACAGCGATCTGGTATCGTGACACTACCAACACAGCGATATCGATGGTGGCATGAGTTTCGACGCCAAACACTTTCTCAAGACTGTCAGTGAATCGCCGGGTGTCTATCGCATGCTCGATAGCGACGGCAATGTGCTTTACGTGGGCAAGGCCAAGCGCCTCAAGGCCCGTCTTGCGAGTTATTTTCGCGGCGCTCTCAATACCAAGACCCAAGCCCTGGTCGCGCGTATCCACGACGTGCAAGTCACGATCACCCGTAGCGAGACCGAGGCGTTGCTTCTCGAGCAAACCCTGATCAAGGAGCTGCGCCCCCCTTACAACATCCTGCTGCGAGATGACAAATCCTACCCCTATGTCTTCGTCAGCGACCGTCATCCCTACCCGGCCCTCGAATTCAAGCGAGTGCGCCACAAACGAAATGACGGACAGTACCTTGGCCCATATCCCAGCTCCAACGCGGTTCGAGAAAGCCTGGCGCTGATGCAGAAGATTTTTCGTATTCGTAATTGCGAGGATACGGTTTTTGCTCATCGCAATCGCCCTTGCCTGCAGTATCAAATCAATCGATGCAGCGCGCCTTGCGTGGACTACATCGACAAGCAGGAGTATCAACGCGACCTCGAGCACGCGGTGATGTGCCTGGAAGGCAAGAGCGAGCAGGTGACCGGACAGTTGATGACGGCCATGGAAACGGCCAGCCGCAACTTGCAGTTCGAGGAAGCAGCGCGCTTGCGGGATCAGGTTCAGCAGTTGCGCCGGCTTCAGGAACGCCAGATCATGGATACTGGCTCCGGCGATGCGGATATCTTTGCGCTGGTGGAGCGGCCCGGCGGCCTTGGCATCAGCGTGCTGACGGTACGCCAGGGACGAATGCTGGGGGCGCGTCATCACAATCCCGAGAACGGCCTCGATCTTCCTGCCTCAGAGCTATTGGGCGAGTTCGTCAGTCAGTTCTATCTTGGCCAAAGACGCGACCTGCCTCAGGAGGTCATCACGAGCCACTCTCTTCCCGACAGTGAGATACTCCAGGGAGCGTTCAGTGAGCAGGCCGGCAAGCATGTGCGTCTGACACATCAGGTGCGTGGTCATCGCGCCCAATGGTTGCAGCTGGCGCGCACCAACGCCGAACAGTCACTAGCGACCCAGCTCGCCAACCGCACGCAGTTATCGAAACGCTTCGAGGCCCTGCGCGATGCGCTCGGCATGCAGGCAACACCTACTCGTCTGGAATGCTTCGATATCAGTCACAGCCATGGCGAAGCCACGGTTGCCTCCTGCGTCGTCTTCGACCAGGACGGCCCGGTGAAATCCGATTATCGACGCTTCAACATCGAGGGCGTTGCCGCTGGCGACGATTACGCTGCCATGCGCCAGGCGCTGATCCGACGCTTCAAGCGTCTCAAGCAGGGTGAAGGCAAATGCCCGGACATACTGCTGGTGGATGGTGGCAAGGGCCAGCTCAACATGGCGCGAGAGGTATTCGAAGAACTGGATGTCAGCCATATCAGGCTGGTTGGTGTCGCCAAGGGCACTACCCGTAAACCAGGCCTGGAGACGCTGTTTCTCGAAACCGTCGACAACAGCCTGAGTCTCGAAGGCAGCTCGTCGGCGTTGCACCTGGTACAGCATATTCGCGATGAGGCCCACCGCTTCGCCATCACCGGCCATCGGCAACGCCGAGACAAGGCGCGTCGCACGTCCACGCTGCAGGATATTCCCGGCGTTGGTCCCAAACGACGTCGCGAACTGCTACGCTTCTTCGGGGGGCTGCAGGGCGTTCGCCATGCCAGCCGCGAGGAACTTGCCCGAGTGCCGGGTATCAGCGTTAGCCTCGCCACGTCCATCCATCAGGCGCTGCATGGATGATTGGCGCAAAGACGCATAGAATGATGGCTCTCGATCACCGGCATGGACCCATGTTATTTAGATGAACATACCCAACATCCTTACACTTGCTCGCATCGTGTTCATTCCGTTGCTGGTGATCCTGTTCTATGCCCCTTATGCCTGGAGCCTGAAGCTTACCGCGTTGCTGTTCGGTCTGGCCGCTCTCACAGACTGGCTGGATGGTTATCTGGCACGCCGCTGGAACCAGAGCACGCCATTTGGCGCCTTCCTCGATCCGGTGGCGGACAAGGTCATGGTGGCGGTAGCGCTGGCCTTGCTGATCGAACGCTTCGATTCACTTTGGCTGACCCTGCCAGCACTGGTCATCATCGGCAGGGAAATCGTGATTTCCGCATTGCGGGAATGGATGGCGGAAATGGGTAAACGCGGCCATGTTGCCGTGTCCTGGATCGGCAAGGTCAAGACGACCTTGCAAATGGTCGCCCTACTGCTGTTGCTGGGTTGGTCGCCCACGAGTCAAATCGCAACGATTGGAATCATCACGCTCTATGTCGCGGCAGTCCTGACGCTATGGTCGATGCTGCAATATCTGCGCGCAGCCTGGCCTGAACTGTCTCGCTCGATGTAGCCGGCAAGGGCGATAAGCGTTTGACAGAGGCACCTTTATCTGTAGAATGCCTCATCGAGTCGAGCGGGAATAGCTCAGTGGTAGAGCATCGCCTTGCCAAGGCGAGGGTCGCGAGTTCGAATCTCGTTTCCCGCTCCATGTTTGGCAGCAAAAACAGTGAAGGTCGCAAGCTGGAACGCCAGCCCGGTCGGATCTCGTTTCCCGCTCCAAACGCTCATTTCAGCGATAAAGCAGATAACCAACAGCGCCCGATTGACAAGCTGGCGTGACAAGATACTGGCTTATTGATCTACATCTTGCTTTATCGTTTGACACGCGCTCAGTGGCTGGATGGCAGAGTGGTTATGCAGCGGACTGCAACTCCGTGTACGCCGGTTCGATTCCGACTCCAGCCTCCATATTACCCTTGGCTGCGCGCCCTTCCCGATCCCCGCCCGGATGGCGAAATTGGTAGACGCAAGGGACTTAAAATCCCTCGGAGGTTATACTCCGTGCCGGTTCGAGCCCGGCTCCGGGCACCAGCCGTGAATACGCTATCTCCGGTTCTTCCACTTGAGAACGCCATGCGCTCTGTGACGTACCAGGCCGCCTCCTTGCTTCGTGAACCGCAACCTACCTGCTGAAGAGTTATCGTCGATGTCATTGCTGCGTCTTCGCGATCCTTATTTCAGCTATCGTTACCGCCACTACCTGCACGTACTGCGCACCAGCCTGGCACTAGCCGCTACGTTCATCATCATCTCGGCATTGCAAATCCCCCACGGTAGCTGGGCGTTGATCAGCACCCTGGCGGTTGTCGGCAATCTGCCCAATATCGGCAGCGTGCTGGACAAGGGTGGACAGCGGCTGCTGGGCACGGTTCTCGGTATCACCTGGGGTATCGTGCTGATGCTGATTCCCGATCCACCGGCCGGCGTGGTGCCCATCTGGACATTGATCAGCATCGCCTTGGCGACCTACGCAACCTTCGCCACCCGCTATGGCTACAGCGCCTTGATATTCGGCATCTCCGTGCTGCTGGTAGTCGGTAGTGGCGATCACGACCTGGACATCGCCCTATGGCGGGCCTTCAATGTGCTACTGGGAACGCTGATCGGGATCCTCGTCACCGTACTGGTACTGCCCCAGAAGGCAACGGATGTGCTGCGTTTTTTACTAGCGGACAACCTCGACAAGCTGGCGCGTCTTTACCATGCCCATACCATCGCCGCCGCCGAGAACGACATCGGCATCGATACCCAGGAGCTTCTCAAGACCGTTACTGCCCAACTGGTCGAGCAGAGAAAACTCGTGGATGCCATTCACAGCGAGCGACGCTTGCGACGTAACGAACTCGATAGCTTGTTGTCGCTGCAGCGGCGCATGCTTTCCACTATCGAACTGATACTGCAGACACGCTGGGTGACGCGCATTGGCTACGAACGCATCGCTGGCATGAATGGTTTGCGTGAAGCGCAGCACCGTCTCGCCCGTGTATTGGGTACACTGGCATTTCAGGTACGCACCGGTCAGTCCATCGAGGTGCAGGTAAAACGCTTCGATCTGGACCAGTATGCCAATCAAGCCACCTTGGCTCGAGATGAGAATGGGCAGATGCTGTTCGGACCAAGCGGTTATTTATGGCTTAATCGTGAACTGACCAGACTGACCCGGGAATTGAGCCTGCGCCTTGGCCGATTGAGGCACTTGCCCAGCAAGCGTCTTAGACAGCGCGCAAGTCAGCACACGCTGGTCAGCGATTCCCAGCGTTTACGCACCGAATCCGGCAAATCCTCATCTTCAGACACGAGAACCCGGCACAATGATTCATAGCGAACACGACGTTCTGATCATCGGCGGTGGCGTTGCCGGTTTGACCCTGGCCCTCGAACTGGCCGGGCACCGCAGTGTGACACTGATACGGCCGGCCCAGGACGACTTTGGCGCAAGCCGCTGGGCGCAAGGTGGGATCGCCGCGGTACTGGCGCCCACGGACAACATCGAAGCTCACGTTCAGGATACGCTGATTGCCGGGGATGGCCTGTGCGACGAAGCCGCGGTTCGCTTTACCGTCGAGCATGGCCGTGAGGTGATCGACTGGCTCATTGCGCTCGGCGTGCCCTTCACGCCGGATACGACGACGAACGCCCTCTATCCCTACCATCTCACCCGGGAAGGCGGCCATGGTGCCCGGCGTATCATCCACGCAGCGGATGCCACTGGAAAGGCGCTGATAGACACCCTGCTCGAGCATGCATGCCGCCATCCCGACATTCGCTTGATCGAGGAGTGGCAGGCCATGGAATTGCTCGAGGACGCCCAGAGGCGCTGCCGAGGCGCACTATGTCTTGATACCGGTGGTCAGCTTCAGCTTGCGACAGCCCAGGACACCGTACTGGCCACCGGGGGTGCCAGCGGCCTTTATCAACATACCACCAGCCCCGCTCCCGCCTGCGGCGAGGGCATGGCAATGGCGGCGGCTCTGGGTGCCACGCTGATGAACCTCGAATTCCAGCAGTTCCATCCTACCTGCCTGTACGATCCGGAGGGTAGCCCCTTTCTGATCAGCGAAGCGGTGCGTGGCGAAGGGGGACTACTACGTAATATTCATGGCGTACGCTTCATGCCGGACTACGATGAGCGCGCCGAACTCGCACCGCGTGACATCGTCGCTCGTGCCATTCACGCCGAGATGCTGAGCTGTGAATCATCGCATGTGCTGCTCGATATCACCCACCTCGAGGCAGCGCGGATACGCGAGCACTTTCCTACCATCCACGCCCATTGCCTGAGTCGTGGGTTCGACATTACTCGCGACCCCATTCCAGTCGTTCCGGCGGCCCACTACAGCTGCGGTGGTATCGCCACCGATCTACAAGGTGCCAGCAATGTAGATCATCTCTATGCCATCGGCGAAGTGGCCTGTACCGGCTTGCATGGCGCCAATCGCATGGCCAGCAACTCGCTGCTGGAATGTTTGGTATTCGCGCGTTCCGCGGCCATGAAACTGCGCGAGGGCACATCCGACCAATATGGCGAACCGATTCTTCCTGCTGCCTACGCGGCTTCCGGTGCGTACGTTGCGCCCGCCTCTGACGAGAACCTCGCTCGAATATTCGCCGCCATGCGCAAGACAATGAGCCAGTCCGCCGGCATCGTGCGTAGTATCGAAGGACTCACTGCCGGCGAGGAAGCGCTGAAACGACTGAAGGATGAGTGGACGGGGCTTTGCCAGAAACAATGTCAGGAAAGATCGCGAGAATGGGCGCCCAGGCTGGCACATGCTCGATTGAGGCATGCACTCGATCTGGCAGGCATGTTACTGAGAGTCGCTCGTGAGCGCCACGAATCACGCGGGCTGCATTATAACCGCGACTATCCGCATCATGGCGCCTCCATACCAACGGCCTCAAAGGTAACGCTAGCTTCCCGGGGGAGCCCATAGCAATAGCCGTCGCAGAGACCGGCGCGCTGACTGGCTCGCACTATCCGGCCATAGCCAATGGCGCTGCTTGCCGACGCGCAAACCAATCAGCCAAGGCCCCAGGTAGTCACAGTGCAGAACCATGTTCTGCCAATCGCCAGTAGAAGCCTCACGAGCCTGCCAGCCGCCGCCCGTGCCGGGCACCCAGCGCAGCTGCCAGCCAGCATGCCGATTTCTTTCGCGCCAAAGAATCGAGCCAAGGATCAAAGTCGCCGTGAGAACCAGCCAGGGCGTCCCGTAAGCCGCAACAAGAAACAACACGGCCATGGCCAGCAGCAGCGAAGCCCACCAACATAGCCTAGAGGGCGCGATACTGATCGTTGCCGGTTGTTTCAGCATATTCAATGATCATTTTGACAATGCGGCGAAACGCGTCGTCCTGTGGCCACTCGCGACGCATCAACCATGTGAAGAGATCCTGGTCTTCCTGCTCGATCAATTCCTGATAGGCTTTTTTATCTGCATCATCGAGTTCACTGTAGCGATGCTTCAAGAAAGGTATAAGCAGAAGATCGAGCTCCCACATACCGCGGCGCGAGTGCCAGTACAGCCGTTTAAGGACAACATCTTCGCTCACAATCCGACCTCGCGAGTTGGTATTTGGATGAAAGCAGTATAACCGAGCCCGGTCACGAATTCAGGAATCTACCGCCAAAGAAAGAAACAGCCTTTTATCCTATTGCTAGTGCGTTGTTTTTTCACGAGTTGGGCAGTATGCTCATGGGAACAACAAGACCTGTCAGCCTATCGGCTACAGAGTACGCCGCACGGAGATATCCGATGACCAAATCCGAGTTGATCGAACAAATCGCCATGCGCCAGCCAGAGCTGTCACTCAAGGAAGTCGAAGCGGCGGTGCGCATCATTCTTGACGATATTACTGATTCCCTGGCGAATGGAGGCCGCGTGGAGATACGCGGTTTTGGTAGTTTTTCTCTGCATTTCCGTGAGCCTCGCCTTGGTCGCAATCCCAAGACGGGAGAAGCCGTCGATCTGGAAGGTAAATTCGTGCCACACTTCAAACCAGGCAAGGAACTGCGTGAACAGGTCAACGCCAGCCGAGCCTTGGGATATTGATGCCCGATTGTCACCTAAATTCAAAAGGACACCTCTATGCGTTGGCTTAAAGGGCTGTTGCTAGCCATCATCCTTCTACTGGTGCTGCTGCTGGGCATTCTTTTTGCCGTCAACAACCAGGAAGCAATTCCACTCAATCTGATCTGGATGGAACTGCCCCCCGCCTCGCTGTCATTATGGCTATTGGTGGCATTGGCCATTGGCGTTCTGCTGGGCATGCTGGCCATGAGCGGCGTTTACCTACGCCTGCGCGCCCTTTTGACTCGTGCTCAACGTCATAATCAGCAGCAACGCAAGGAACTCGATCGGCTACGCATCCAGGAGTTCAAGGAAAGACCATAAATGCTTGATTTCTTGCTGCTGGCGTTGCTCGTGGTGGCAATTGCCATCGGCTGGTGGCTGGGTCGTCTACAGCGCGAGCCACTGGCACGTAATTCGCAGCAGCAGAACGTGCTATCCCGGGATTACTTTACCGGGCTCAATTACCTGCTCAACGAGCAACCCGATCGAGCTATCGAGACCTTCATTCAGGCCCTGGAGGTCAATAGCGATACTATCGATACGCATATTGCGCTAGGAGCGCTTTTCCGTAGTCGCGGTGAAGCCGATCGTGCGGTCAGGATTCATCAGAATCTACTGGCACGCCCCGCCTTGAGCGCGATGCAAAGCGATCGAGTCCAGTTGGAGTTGTCCCGCGACTTCCTGCAACTTGGCGTACTCGATCGCGCCGAACGTCTTCTTCAACAGCTGATTCGCGACGCTCAGGATAATGACATCCGTCGCTCTGCAAAGCGTTTACTGGTAGATCTCTTCGAACGCGAGCGAGAGTGGCAGCAAGCACTGGACGTTGCATCTCCAAAGCTGCTGCGCCAGGAAGAAGATATACGGCGTGCAGCAGCTCACTGGCTTTGCGAACTAGCACAACAACATCTTGAATCGGCCAGCCCCTCGCTGGCACGCAAGCACCTACACCAGGCGCTGGCCACGGATTCTGCCTGCGTTCGCGCCAACTGGCTGCTCGCCAACATCGAGCGAGAGGCTGGCAATTACAAGGCTGAAATTCGCTTTTTGAGGCGCATTCCCGAGCAGGATCGGGATTTCACCCCTATCGTTCTCACGCCCTTGCGCGATGCCTATCTAAAACTCGAGGACGAAGAAGGCCTGGAACAGAGTTTGCGACTATTAAACGAGCCTACGCCTTATATCCGCGCCGTGATCATGATTGCACAATCGCTGATACGCCGTGGCGATCACGCCAAGGCAACCGCGTTTGCCGTCGAGCAAGTCAATGCCAATCCCAGCTTGCGCGGTATCGACTACCTGATGGATCTCTATCTACTCGACCCGAGCGTCCCTCAGCACGAGAACATAGCGCTCCTGCAACAACATATCGCCAAACGGCTGAAGGCCTTGCCACGTTTTCGATGCAAGCGTTGCGGTTTTTCGGGTATGCAACTCCACTGGCACTGCCCTCGCTGCCGAAGCTGGGGGTTCGTTAAACCGATCAACGACCTGGAAGGGGGGTAACGAGGGTCTTCTCGATATCCGCCAGTGCAACCATGGGGTCTTCGGCCTGAGTGACAGGGCGACCAATGACCAGATGCGTACTGCCTGCACTCAGCGCCTCATTCGGGGTAAATGTACGGCGCTGATCATCGCTCTGGCCGGATGCAAGACGTATTCCCGGGGTCACCTTGAGAAATGCCTCACCACAGATTTGGCGCAGGCGCGACGATTCCTGGGGCGAGCATACGACACCCGCAAGGCCACAGGATTGGGCCAAGACCGCCAATCTTTCGACCTGCTCGAAGGGTTCGTTCTCCAATCCGATATCCGCCATGTCGCTGCGCTCCATGCTCGTAAGCACGGTCACCGCGATGAGATGGGTCGTCAGATTATTGGCTTCCAATCGCTCCCTAGCCGCCTCCATCATTCGCCGACCGCCACTGGCATGCACGTTGACCATCCATACGCCCTGTTCCGCCGCCGCTTGCACGGCACCGGCAACGGTTGTGGGAATATCGTGGAATTTGAGATCAAGAAATACCTCGAAGCCACGCCCGTGCAAAGCCTCCACCACATTCGGGCCGGCACGGGTAAACAACTCCTTGCCTACCTTGACACGGCAGCGAGCAGGATCGAGTTGATCCGCCAGGCACAAGGCCGCATCCATGGAGGGATAATCCAGTGCGATTATTATGGGCGAGGCGGGAAGAGTCATAGCGGCTCCGCAAACAAGGTTTGCACCAGTATATCAGCGCAATGCTTCAAGTGAGCGGCGAACCTGAACAATGACGTCGTGCGCAATGGCGGATGACGTCGCCCAACCGGGCTGTTTTCTTACAAAAAATTACGCTTATCGCCATATTTGTAATAAATATGTTTCTATAATGTTGCTTTTGCGTACAAACAGCCCAGTCATAAAAGGAATAAAGATGAAAACACTTTTGAAGGCAGTCTTGTTCAGCCTATCCCTTGGCGTCGCTTCTTTGGCGGTGGCGCAAGAAGCTCAAAATATCAACATCAACAGTGCCGATGCGGAAATGCTAATTCAGCTTCCCGGGATCGGCAAGGCAAAGGCGCAGGCAATTATCGAAGATCGCGAAACCAACGGGCCGTTCAGCAGCCCAGAGGATTTGAGCAGGGTCAATGGTATTGGCGATGCGACCGTGGAGTCTCTACGGGATCAAATTACGTATTAAGTAGTGTTACGCAGTGCAGCGAGAATTGCACAAGCACTTCTCGCTGCGCTCGAATGGATGACAGGCGGATTTCCTGACCTTCAGATACGCAGCCCACCATCACACTCTAATACACGGCCACTATAATAGTCGTTTTCAAAAATATAGCGCACGCTATCCGCAATATTTTCAGGTAGGCCCAGGCGACGCAGAGGCACCCCCTTGGTTATTTTCTCCAGAATCTCGGGACGCATCGATGCGGTCATTTCCGTTTCGATGAAACCTGGTGCCACCGCCCCCACGCGTATTCCGTAACGCGCCAGCTCCTTGGCCCAGGTCACGGTCAGTGCCGCAACGCCCGCCTTGGCAGCCGCGTAGTTGCTTTGTCCCATGTTGCCGGCTCGGGAAATACTGGAAATATTGACGATGACACCTTGAGTGCCGGTTGCGATCATCTGGCTGGCAGCTTCACGGCCACACAGAAACACGCCAGTCAGATTGACATCGATCACCCTTTGCCACTGCTCCAGAGACATCGTCGAAACGACTTCTCCATCCTTGGCCTTGACTAGCAGCCCATCCCGGGTGATGCCCGCGTTATTGACCAGTCCAGCCACTGGCCCGAGCTTTTCTCGAATATCGGCAAACACGTCGACCACAGAGGGCTCTTCAGCCACGTTCGCAACGAATGCCTGGGCTTGGACATGTGAGTCCGCCAAGGCGCTGATCGCTTGATCGAGTCTAGCGGCGTCCATGTCGATCAGCGCAATACGCGCGCCACGCTCCCCAAGCATTCTTGCCATGGCCAACCCCAATCCCTGGGCACCACCCGTAATCGCAATCACCTTATTGCTAATGTGCATTTTGCCTCCACCCCAATAAATTTGTGCGTTGCAGCATAGAGCAAAAAGCTCATCTTTTCCACCCTGGACACCCGTCGTGGAACGCTAAAACCGCCCTTTACCGGCTTTTCGGGACTTGCATTATCAGCAGCCGCCTCCATTCTTGAAGAAGTACTGTGACCTGGAGCCGCTATGCCGATTCTTCTCGCTTTCACGCTCTTTGCCCTGCTCGACTTCGTGATCCTGTTTTCCGTAGGCGCAAAGATCGGGTTATTGGCCACCCTTGCGCTGATCCTTGCCACCGGATTCATTGGTTTGTATCTGGTACGGCGAGAGGGTGTCGCCACTTTTCAACGCGCCCAACAGCGCTTGGCCCAGGGGAAAATCCCTTCGGATGAGCTGATGACCGGTGCGGCATTGATCTTTGGTGGCGCCCTGCTCATGGCGCCGGGCTTTCTCTCCGATGCATTGGGCTTTCTATGTTTGCTGCCCACCTCCCGCCGCGCACTTGGCAAATTGCTCTCCCGCCTCCCTTTTCAGATCCAAGGGCATGGCATGAGCAACCGCTACCAGCGTGGCGCAGATGGCTGGGAGCCCTCCTCCAGCAAGCATACTGAAGCCTTCGACGATCAAGGCACCGATAAAGCCAAAGAGAATGGCTCGGCACTGGAAGGAGACTTCATCTCCAAGGACGAGCCACGCCGCTGATTTTTTTTCATCACCGCCCTTGAAAGGCATCTTGCCGGCCCCATCAAGGGGACAGTATTGAAACATGGCTTTCAGCAGCAGACTGAATGGCCAACCACAACGGAAAGCTAGGCTTTCCAGCTCGCAAGCTTTGCTTTCGAGTTTTGCATTTTGAGTCATGTAACCATCAGGAGAACGTGAGCAATGAATATCCGTCCCTTGCACGATCGCGTCGTAGTGCGTCGCGTCGAAGAAGAGCAAAAAACCGCTGGCGGCATCGTGCTTCCGGGCAACGCCCAGGAAAAACCGACTCGTGGCGAAATTCTCGCTGTCGGTAATGGCCGGATCCTGGATAACGGTGAAGTGCGTCCGCTGGATGTAAAAGTGGGCGATACCGTCATCTTCAAGGAAGGTTTTGGCGTCGAGAAGCAGAAAATCGAGGGTGAAGAAGTGCTGATCATGAGCGAAAGCGACATCCTCGCGGTCGTGGAAGGCTGATCAGCAGTAGGCGCCGCAACACTTATTACTCCGAACTTCTTTACAAGCACTGATTCAGGAAGCAATGACAATGGCAGCAAAACAGATCAAGTTTTCAGATGATGCGCGCAAGCGCATGGCTCGTGGCGTCAACATCCTCGCCGATGCAGTAAAAGCGACGCTGGGACCCAAGGGCCGCAACGTGGTACTCGAAAAATCCTTTGGCGCACCGACCGTGACCAAGGATGGCGTCTCTGTCGCCAAGGAAATCGAACTCAAGGACCGGTTCGAGAACATGGGCGCGCAGATGGTCAAGGAAGTTGCCTCCAAGACCTCCGATGTGGCCGGCGACGGCACCACCACCGCGACCGTACTGGCGCAATCCATCGTCAATGAAGGCCTCAAGGGCGTCACTGCCGGCATGAACCCGATGGACCTCAAGCGTGGTATCGATCAGGCGATCATTGCCGCGGTCAAGGAAATCGAGAGGCTGGCCGTGCCCTGCACCGATTCCAAGGCCATCGCTCAGGTAGGCACCATCTCTGCCAATGGCGATGCGCGCATCGGTCAGATCATCGCCGAAGCGATGGAAAAGGTCGGCAAGGAAGGCGTCATCACCGTCGATGAAGGCCGTGGCTTCGAAGACGAGCTGGAAGTGGTCGAAGGCATGCAGTTCGATCGTGGCTACCTCTCGCCCTACTTCGTGACCAACCAGGACACCATGGCGGTCGAGCTGGAAGACCCTCTCCTGCTGCTGGTGGACAAGAAAGTCTCCAACATCCGCGAACTGCTGCCGGTCCTCGAAAGCGTCGCCAAGGCAGGCAAGCCTCTGGTGATCATCTCCGAGGATATCGAAGGCGAAGCACTGGCGACACTGGTCGTCAACAACATGCGCGGTATCGTCAAGGTTGCAGCAGCCAAGGCACCTGGTTTCGGTGACCGTCGCAAGGCCATGCTGCAGGATATCGCCGTACTCACCGGTGGCACCGTGATTTCAGAAGAAGTCGGTCTGACTCTCGAGCAGGCCAATCTGGATCACCTGGGCAATGCCAAGCGCATTACCATGTCCAAGGAAAACACCACCATCATCGATGGCGCCGGTGCCGAGAACGATATCGAAGCCCGGGTTAGCCAGATCCGCGCTCAGATCGAAGATACCTCCTCCGACTACGATCGCGAGAAGCTTCAGGAGCGTGTCGCCAAGCTGGCGGGCGGTGTTGCCGTCATCCGCGTCGGTGCTGCGACCGAAGTGGAGATGAAAGAGAAGAAGGCTCGCGTAGAAGACGCCCTGCACTCTACCCGTGCAGCCGTCGAAGAAGGTGTCGTGCCTGGTGGCGGTACCGCCCTGATCCGTATTCTGACCAGCATCAAGGATCTCAAGGGCGACAACGAAGACCAGACCCACGGTATCGCCATCGCGCTGCGCGCCATGGAATCACCGCTGCGTCAGATCGTGACCAACGCCGGCGAAGAAGCCTCCGTCATCGTCAACCGTATCAAGGATAGCGAAGGCAATCACGGCTACAACGCCCAAACTGGCGAATACGGCGATCTGTTCGAGATGGGTGTTCTCGACCCAGCCAAGGTAACCCGCTCTGCGCTGCAGTCCGCCGGTTCCGTGGCAGGCCTGATGATCACCACCGAAGCGATGATCGCCGAGGATCCGGACGAGAAAGAGGCCGGTGGCGCCCCGGATATGGGCGGCATGGGTGGTATGGGCGGCATGATGTAAGCCCAAGCCAGATCCTCACAGGCTGCTGGATTCAGCCTGACCAACGAACCCCGCTGATCCATGTCAGCGGGGTTTTTCTTTTTATGCCCAAGCATGCCACCCTGCAGGTTCCTGACCGCTCGCGTACACTGACTTTTTTCAACCATGCCGGTGCTGAAGTCAATGCTTTCCAATATTCGAATCGTCCTCGTCCAGACCTTCCACCCGGGCAATATTGGGGCCAGCGCTCGGG
The DNA here is from genome assembly GCF_947493865.1 of uncultured Halomonas sp. Classification (GTDB taxonomy): domain Bacteria; phylum Pseudomonadota; class Gammaproteobacteria; order Pseudomonadales; family Halomonadaceae; genus Modicisalibacter. The sequence goes on along the minus strand of NZ_CANLTC010000003.1, from coordinate 117,455 downwards.
CCATGAAGACCATGGGCCTGACTCAACTGACACTGGTCAACCCACGTCGCTTTCCCGATGAAGAAGCCACGCAACTGGCCGCCGGGGCCGAGGATATCGTTGCCGATGCCGCCATCACGAACACATTGGCCGAGGCGGTTGCCGACTGTGTACAGGTAATAGGCGCCAGTGCACGTCTGCGAAACTTGCCGCTACCTCATTACGATGAACCCGACCGGATGGCAAAGGATGCCATCGCCATTGCACAGAAAGACCCGGTAGCCTTGGTGTTCGGGCGCGAGCGTTTCGGTTTGACCAATGACGAAATCCGCCACTGTACACACCAGGTCAGCATTCCGGCCAATCCTGACTACGGCGTACTGAATATCTCTCAAGCGGTACAGGTGCTGTGCTACGAGCTGTTCCAGGCTCATCGACGCACGCCGACCCACACACATCAATCGGCAGCTACCAAACAGGCGGCGTTACCCGACCAGCAACAATTGGTGCATTTCCACGATCATCTGCATCGCGTCATGAAGGATGTCGGTTTTCTCACCCAGCCTCATGCCCGCACCGAAGAACACCTGCACGCCTTGTTTGCCCGGGCACAGCCGAGTCGCAAGGAGCTTTCCATTCTACGCGGACTGTTGAGTGCCATCGAAAAGCGTATGAAATAGACATAAAAAAACGCGGCCTTTAAGGCCGCGTTAGTTGTCATTCGATTTTCACCATTTCTACGCTTTATCTAAGGCGTAGAAATTTAAGGGCAAAAAGAATCAGTCCTGGCCCATCTGCTGCTTGATCAGATCACCGATGGTGGTCGGACCACCGCTTTCGGCTTCCTGCTCGCGTGGCTTGCCCGGGGTGCGACGAGTCTCGGCTGCTTGGTCTTTCGCCTTGATCGAGAGCGTAATGCCGCGATTCTTGCGATCCACACCGACGATACGAGCTTCGACACTGTCCCCTTCGCTCAGCACGTTGCGCGCATCCTCGACGCGATCGGCACTGATCTCGGAGGCCTTGAGTACCGCCACAACGTCGGTAGCCAGCTCGACATGCGCTTCCTTGGCATCGACCTCGACGACACGACCGGTGACGATGGCACCCTTGTCGTTGACCGCCAGGAACTCGGAGACCGGATCGCTTTCGAGCTGCTTGATGCCCAGGGAGATGCGCTCGCGCTCAGGATCGATGGACAGGATGACGGCTTCCGCCTCATCGCCCTTCTTGAACTGACGCACTGCCTCTTCACCGGTTTCCGACCAGGAAATGTCGGACAGATGAACCAGACCGTCGATGCCGCCTTCCAGACCGATGAAGATACCGAAATCGGTAATCGACTTGATGGTGCCGGAGACACGATCGCCCTTGTTGTAACGGCCACTGAAGTCTTCCCAGGGATTGGTGGTGCACTGCTTGATACCCAAGGAGATACGACGACGTTCCTCGTCGATATCCAGCACCATGACTTCGACTTCGTCTCCCACCTGAACGACCTTGGAGGGATGGATGTTCTTGTTGGTCCAATCCATTTCCGAGACGTGAACCAGACCCTCGACACCCTCTTCCAACTCGGCGAAGCAGCCGTAATCGGTGAGATTCGTGACGCGGGCATTGACCTTCATGCCTTCTGGGTAGCGATCCTTGATGTTGACCCAGGGATCTTCGCCCAGCTGTTTCAAGCCCAGGGAGACGCGGTTACGTTCGCGGTCGAACTTGAGCACCTTGACGTTGATCTCATCACCAACCCCGACGATCTCACTCGGATGCTTGATGCGCTTCCAGGCCATATCGGTGATGTGCAGCAGACCATCGACACCGCCCAGATCGACGAAGGCACCGTAATCGGTCAGATTCTTGACGATACCGTTGATCTGCTGGCCTTCCTGCAGAGTTGCCAGCAGCGCTTCACGTTCGGCGCTGTTTTCGGCTTCAAGCACGGCGCGACGCGAAACCACCACGTTGTTGCGCTTGGGATCGAGCTTGATGACCTTGAAATCGAGTTCCTTGTTTTCCAGATGCGCGGTGTCGCGTACTGGGCGCACATCCACCAGGGAACCTGGCAGGAAAGCGCGAATGGAGGCGACATCGACGGTAAAGCCACCCTTTACCTTGCCGTTGATCACACCCTTGACGACTTCATCTTTCTCGAAAGCCGCTTCGAGTTCCTTCCAGGCTTCAGCACGCTTGGCCTTTTCACGGGACAGACGGGTTTCACCGAAACCATCTTCAACGGCCTCGAGTGCAACCTTGACTTCGTCACCGATGCCAATGGTCAACTCGCCATTGTCGTCCTTGAACTGAGAAGCCGGAATCTGCCCCTCGGATTTCAGGCCGGCATTGACGGTGATCCAGTCGTTCTCGATATCCACCACGGTGGCCATGACGATGGCACCGGGCTCCATATTGATATCCTGGAGAGATTGTTCAAACAGTTCAGCAAAGCTTTCGCTCATGAGCATCCTACGTAATCAACGTTGATGGCGGTTGTCGCCTTCTCCGCGTCACCAGCAAACGCGGGCCTAATCTACATATTCCCCGCAGATGTTGTCGCTGGTTCGATCCAAATCGGCTTGCCACACGAAATACCGATTTACATCATGACATCCTAGCGGGGTCCGGAAGTGTCGTTTGCTTGACGAAGCATTCAAACTGATGGCTTGAGGCCTGATTCTGCCAGTAGCCTCTGAATACGATCCACCACGTCCGGTATCGACAACTCGGTGGTATCCAGCTCAATGGCATCATCCGCCGGCTTGAGCGGGGCTACCGCACGCTGCATATCGCGCGCATCCCGAGCCTGTATCTCTTTTAAAAGACTCGATAGACTAGCATTCACCCCGCTTTCCTGCAACTGCAAGTAGCGGCGCCGAGCCCGCTCCTGGGCGGACGCGGTGAGAAAAACCTTCAGTGTTGCCTGGGGGAAAACCACCGTTCCCATATCGCGTCCATCCGCGACCAGACCCGGGGGTTTCTGGAAGTCGCGCTGCCGGGCCAGCAAGGCACTGCGCACCCCTTGCAGGACCGCGACTTGAGAGGCCCGCTCGCCGACCTCTTCGGTACGAATCGCCCGGCTGACATCCTCCCCTTCCAGGATGACACGCGCATGGCCATTTTCGGCGATAAAAGCCACGTCCAGGGTTTCGGCGATTTCTGCCAGGCCTGGCTCGTCATCAAGCGCCACACCATGCTTGCCGGCGGCTTGCGCGGTCAGACGATAAAGTGCCCCGGAATCGAGCAGGTGCCAACCCAGCCGCTCTGCAATCAAACGACTGACCGTGCCTTTGCCGGCGCCCCCCGGCCCGTCGATGGCCAGTACCGGCTCTTGTGCATTTGTCACGCCTGTTCCTCCAGATCAATCCCCACACGGCGCGCCAGCTCGACGAAGCCAGGAAACGAGGTAGCCACATTGGCACAGTCATCGATGACGATATCATCGCTGGCGCGCAGGCTCGCTATGGCAAACGACATGGCGATGCGATGGTCGCCCAGGCTATCAACATGACCGCCGCCATAGCTGGGGCCTTCGTCTCCCTGGTCTTGATCGCGGCCCGGAATATCGATGCCGTCCGCATGGAGTGTGGTCTCGACGCCCAAGGCATTCAAGCCATCCGCCATGGCCTGAAGCCGATCGGATTCCTTGACCCGTAGCTCCTCGGCACCGCGCAGACGCGTAGTGCCTGATGCATTGGCGGCCGCAATGAACAGCGCCGGAAACTCATCGATGGCCAGAGGCACCTGATCTTCGGGAATGTCGATTCCCTTTAACGGCCGATAGCGTATGCGAATGTTGGCTACCGGCTCGCCCCCTACCACACGCTCGTCGATCAGCTCGAGATCCGCTCCCATGGCCTTGAGAATATTGATCACGCCAATACGCGTTGGATTGATGCCGACATGCTCGAGCACCAGGTCCGCCCCCGGCGTGATCGCTGCGGCAACCAGGAAGAAGGTCGCCGAGGAGATGTCCGAGGGCACATCGATGGGGCCGGCGGTCAGGCGACCTCCGCCTTCGAGCCAGGCAGCATCGCCTTCGCGCTGCACGGGATAGCCGAAGCCATTGAGCATGCGCTCGGTGTGATCCCGGGTCGGTGCCGGCTCGCGCACGCGAGTCTCGCCCTCGGCATACAAGCCGGCCAGCAGCAGGCAGGACTTGACCTGGGCACTGGCCATGGGCATGTCATAGACGATGCCTTTCAACTGCTGGCCGCCCCGGATGGTAAGCGGCGGACGTTGACCGTCGGCGGTCTCGATTACCGCGCCCATTGCTCGCAGCGGATCCGCGACTCGGGCCATTGGACGCTTGGTCAGCGAGGCATCGCCGGTCAGTTCGGTATCGAAGGCTTGACCGGCCAACAGCCCGGCGAACAGGCGCATGGCGGTGCCGGCATTGCCCACATAGAGTGGCCCTGCGGGCGGCTTCAAGCCGTGCATGCCGACGCCATGAATGGTCACGCGACCCTGGTGCGGCCCTTCGATGGCAACGCCCATCTCGCGAAAGGCCTGCAGCGTCGCCAGGCTATCTTCCCCTTCGAGAAAACCCTGCACTTGGGTAACCCCTTCCGCCAGGGCGCCGAGCATGATCGCCCGATGGGAAATCGACTTGTCGCCAGGCACTCGAATCGAGCCGCTGACGCTACCGCCAGGGCGGACGCGGTAGCGGACATTACGTGGTTCCATCGTCTGGTATCTCGTCTTGTTCAATAACGTATCGAAATAGTGTCGGGCGTGACTGGCCCGATCAAGAGTGGCCAGCAGGGCATCGTCATCGCCACTTGCAATGGCCATTCTCAAACGTGCGACACCACCCTCGAAGTCATCCAGTGCGGTCAGCAGGGCATCGCGGTTGGCGCTGAAGATATCGCGCCACATCACCGGATCGCTGCCGGCAATACGGGTGAAATCACGAAAGCCGCCGGCGGCGTAGCGAAATATCTCCAGTCGCTCATCCTGACGCGCCAGGGTATCGACCAGGGAAAAGGCCAACAGATGCGGCAAGTGACTCGTGCGCGCCAGCACCTCGTCGTGGCGCTCCACCGTCATTTCCAACACCTCGGCGCCGCAAGCCGCCCAGAGGGCATGTACACGCCGCAAGGCATCCGGATCGGTATCGGCCTGGGGAGTGAGAATGACCTTGTGCTGCCGATACAGGGAAGCATCGGAGGCGGCCACCCCGCTTTTTTCCGAACCGGCGATCGGGTGCCCCAGCACCGTGGTGGGCGGCAATCGCCCGAACACGTTCTCCGCCGCGGCGCGAATCGCCAGCTTGGTGCTGCCGACATCGGTCAACACCTGATGCTCTTCGATCAGCGGCGCCAAGGTACGCAATATGGACTCCATGGCCAGCACCGGCACCGCCAGCAGGATCATCGAGCTGCCGGGAACCAGGGGACCGAGTTCGGTGCCGCCGGCATCGATCACCCCCATCTCGAGACCCCGGGCGATCTCATCGGCATCCTGGTCGCAGGCGACGATTTCGCCCTGAAACCCCGATGCTTTGAGCGCGCTTGCCAAGGAACCGCCAATCAGTCCGAGCCCGACGATCAAAAGCCGCGGTTCGAGGACACCATTGGCGCACCGCAGGCTTTGTTGCGACACTGCCATGCTAGAGCACACCCTGAGGATAGGACCCCAGCACCTTCACTTCCGCAGCGCGCAAGCGTATTTCTTCCAGTACCGCCGCCACTTCCGGCTGGTCGCGATGCCCTTTCAAGTCGATGAAGAACACGTAGTTCCAGACGCCAGAGCGGGAAGGCCGGGTTTCCAGGCGGGTCAGGTCGATCTGGTGCCGATGGAAGGGTTCGAGCAGATCATGCAGTGCGCCGGGTTGGTTGCGCATCGCCACCACCAGGGAAGTCTTGTCATCGCCGGAGAGCGCGACATCCTGATTGCCGATGATCAAAAAACGCGTGGAATTATCCGGACGATCCTCGATCTTCTCGGCGATCCTATCGAGCCCATACAGTTTGCCCGCCATGTCCCCGGCGATGGCGGCACTGTGCCACTCGGTCTTGATCAGTCGTGCGGCTTCCGCATTGGACGAGACCGGCACACGCTCGGCATGAGGATAGTGCGCATCCAGCCACTTGCGGCATTGGGCGAATGACTGCGGGTGAGAATAGATACGCGATATCTTGTCCTGGCGCGTGGTACTGGCGACCAATAAATGATGATGAATGCGCAGCACCACTTCGCCACAGATACGCATCGAGGAATCCATGAAGGAATCCAGGGTATGGTTGATCACCCCTTCGGTGGAGTTCTCCACCGGCACCACGCCGTAATGGGCAGCACCGGCCTCGACCTCCCGGAACACTTCATCGATGGCCGCCATGGGCAGACTCTTGGCGCTATCACCAAAATGCTTGAGGGTGGCCTGCTGGGTGAAGGTGCCCTCTGGCCCCAGATAGGCCACCTTGACCGGCTGTTCCAGCGCCAGGCAGGCGGACATGATTTCCCGAAACAGCCGCGCCATTTCCTCGGAATCCAGCGGCCCACTGTTGAGCGCCATGATACGCCTGAGCACCTGGGCTTCCCGCTCCGGTCGATAGAAGGCCGCGTCTGGATCGGAGGCAGTCTTGACCTGGGCAACCTGCTGGGCACAGCTGGCTCGCTCACTGATCAAACGCAGAATCTCGCCATCGATCTGATCGATGCGATCACGTAATTCATCGAGGTCGACCGGGGACTCGCTCATACCCCTACTCCTTTCTTAACCATGGCGCTGTTCGAAATCACCCATAAAATCCACCAGCGCCTCTACTGCCGACTCGCTCACCGCATTGTAGAGACTGGCCCGCATCCCACCGACGCTACGATGCCCCTTGAGGTTGAGTAGCCCCGCCGCTTCGGCTTCCTCGAGAAAGCGCTCATTGAGAGCCTCATCCGCCAGCACGAAAGGCACGTTCATGCATGAACGATTGATCGGCGCGATGGGGTTACTATAGAAGCCGCTGGCATCGATAGCGCTATAAAGTCTTGAAGCCTTGCGGTCATTGATGGCCGCCATGGCGTCGAGACCGCCAATGTCATTTTTCAGCCAGTCGAACACCAAGCCTGCCAGATACCAGCCATAGGTAGGCGGCGTGTTGTACATGGAACCATTCTCGGCCATGACCCGGTAATTGAACATGGTTGGCGTTTCAGGCTTGGCTCGGTCGAGCAGATCGTCACGCACAACGACCATTGTCAGCCCCGCCGGGCCTATATTCTTCTGCGCCCCGGCGTAGATCACTCCGAAGCGGGAGACATCAAGCGGCGCTGAAAGAATCGACGAGGACATATCGCAGCAAAGCGGCACATCAGTTTCTGGAACGTAATCGAAGGCGAGACCGCCGATGGTTTCGTTGTCGGTATAGTGCAGATAGGCCGCATCATCGGAGAGCGTAATGTCCTGCGGACGCGGAACGGCAGTCAGGCCATTGGCTTCGCTGGAGGCCGCGACATGGGCGCCCCCCAGGTGCCTGGCCTCGGCAATGGCCTTCTTGCCCCAGATGCCGGTATACAGATAGTTGGGCGTGCCACCATTACCCAGCAGGTTATAGGGCAACATGGCAAATTGCGTGGAGGCTCCACCCTGCAAAAACAGCACCTTGTAGTTATCCGGCACCTGGAGCAGCGTCCGGAAGTCCGCCTCGGCGGTTTCGGCAATGGCGACGAACTCGGGGCTGCGATGACTCATTTCCATCACCGAGAGCCCGCGACCCTGATAATCGAGCAGCTCTTCCCGAGCGCGCTCGAGCACCGGCGTAGGCACGGCGGCCGGGCCGGCACAGAAATTATATGTGCGTGTCATTGTCAGTACGTCTCGACCATGGGACGAAAAAAAGCGACCGGTCGCGATGGTTCATTCCTGCGAATCCGGCTCATCGGGAATACGCGGGTCATCCGTTGCTTCGTTTTCTGGTGAAGCGCCGTCTTCGGACTGCTCGGCACCTTCGCCTGGCGCGGCATCCAAGGCAGCCTCACCATCGGCGATCTCATCCAACACCGCTTCTTCGCCAGGTTCGTCGACCCGCACCGTCTTGACCAGCGCCTCATGCTCACCAAGACGGATCAGCATGACGCCCTGAGTATTGCGCGAAGTGGTGGAAACCTCCGAGACCCGAGTACGCACCAGGGTGCCACGATCGGTTATCAGCATCATCTCGTCGCTGGTCGCCACCTGCATGGCCGCCACCAGTGCGCCATTACGGCTACTGGTCTGCATGGCGATGACCCCCTGCCCCCCGCGATTACGCAGCGGAAACTCTTCGAGGCGAGTGCGCTTGCCATAGCCCTTCTCGGAAGCTGTCAGAATGTAGATCTGATCGTCACTACCATTGGTGGCCGTGCTTTCCGAAGCCTGCTCATCGTCAAGCTCGGCATCCGCCTCGCTGTCGATCTGAGTCGACTGCGGGATGATCAGGCTGATGACTTCGGCCCCCTCGGCCAGGCGCATTCCGCGTACGCCTCGGGCGGTACGACCCATGGCACGCACATTGGTCTCCTCGAAACGGATCGCCTTGCCGTTGGAGGACAACAGCATGGCGTGATCGCTGCCTGATGTGATGGCAGCCCCCACCAGACGATCATCCTCCTCCAGGTCGATGGCGATCAGACCGACACTGCGCGGCCGCGAGAACTGATCCAGGGTGGTGCGCTTGACGGTGCCCTTGGCGGTGGCAAAGAAGATGAAGCTGTCCTCGCGATACTCTCGCACCGGCAGCATGGCATTGATCGCCTCATCTTCGTCCAGGGGCAGCAGATTGACCAGCGGCTTGCCGCGAGAGCCGCGACTGGCCGCGGGAATCTCGTAGACCTTGAGCCAGTAGACCTTACCCTTGTTGGAGAACAGCAGCACCGTATCGTGGGTCGAGGCCACCAGTAGATGCTCGATGACATCTTCATCCTTCATGCTGGTGGCGGACTTGCCACGCCCGCCGCGCCGCTGGGCCTGGTAGTCGGTGATGGGCTGGGTCTTGGCATAGCCACTACGGGAAATAGTGACCACCATGTCTTCCTCGTTGATCAGGTCCTCGATGGATAAATCGAGGTGACTGACCTGAATCTCGGTCTTGCGTGCGTCCCCGTATTGATCGCGAATGGCGGTCAGTTCTTCACGAATCACGTCCAGCAGGCGATCGGGCGAGGCCAGAATCTCGCTCAGCTCGGCGATTCTCTCGAGTATGCCCAGATATTCGTTGAGCAGCTTCTCGGTCTCGAGTCCGGTCAAGCGGTGCAGACGCAGTTCGAGGATCGCCTGAGCCTGGGCTGGCGATAGCCGATATTCGCGGCGATCGCTGGAAAGCCCGAAGCCTTCCTCGAGATCCTCCGGCTTGCAGGACGTGGCTCCGGCGCGATCCAGCATGTCCGTGACCTGCCCCGGCTGCCAGGCACGCTCAAGCAGACGTTCCTTGGCTTCGGTGGCGCTCGGCGAGGCCTTGATCAGCTCGATCACCTCGTCGATGTTGGAAATCGCCACCGCCAGGCCTTCGAGGAGATGGCCCCGCTCTCGCGCTTTTCTAAGCTCGTACAGGGTGCGTCGGGTGACCACTTCGCGACGGTGACGCACGAAGGCTTCGAGAATCTCCTTGAGATTCATCGTCCTTGGCTGGCCATTTTCCAGCGCCACCATATTGATGCCAAACACGGTCTGCAGCTGGGTGTGGGCAAAGAGATTATTGACCACCACCTCGCCGGATTCGCCACGCTTGATTTCGATCACCACCCGCAAGCCGTCCTTGTCGGACTCGTCCCGCAGCTCGGCAATGCCCTCGATGCGCTTTTCCTTGACCAGCTCGGCGATCTTTTCGATCAAGCGCGCCTTGTTGACCTGATAAGGCAACTCGGTAATGACGATGTGATCGCGCCCGCTCTTCTCGTGGTATTCGACGGTGTGCTGGGCCCGCACGTAGATGCGCCCGCGGCCGGTGCGGTAGGCCTCGAGAATGCCTGCCCTGCCGTTGATGATACCGGCGGTCGGAAAATCCGGGCCGGGAATGTGTTCCATCAGATCATCGATGGTCAGGGTATAGTCGTCGATCAAGGCCAGGCAGCCGTTGATGACCTCGACCATGTTATGCGGCGGAATATTGGTCGCCATACCTACGGCGATGCCGGAGGAGCCATTGACCAGCAGGTTGGGAAGCTTGGCCGGCAGGACATCCGGAATGCGCTCGGTACCATCGTAGTTGTCGACCCAGTCGACGGTATCCTTTTCGAGATCCGCCAGCATCTCATGGGAGAGCCTTGCCATGCGTATCTCGGTATAACGCATCGCGGCCGCACTGTCGCCATCGATGGAACCGAAGTTGCCCTGACCATCGACCAGCACATAGCGCATCGAGAAGTCCTGGGCCATACGCACGATGGTGTCGTAAACGGCACTGTCACCATGGGGGTGATACTTACCAATGACATCACCGACGATACGCGCGGATTTCTTGTAGGCCTTGTTCCAGTCGTTGCTCAATTCATGCATGGCAAACAGCACCCGGCGATGCACCGGCTTCAAACCGTCGCGCACGTCCGGCAGTGCGCGACCAATGATTACGCTCATGGCGTAATCAAGGTACGACTGTTTCAGCTCGTCCTCGATATTGACGGGCAGAATTTCTCTGGCGATGTCACCCATGGGTCGTTGAATCCTTTGCACTACAACTAATTAGCGCTGGCGTGAGACAGCAATCGATGAATCGCACCCTGGCCATGTCACTCTACTCGCCTATCCGAGCCTGCATGGCCGTCAAGGCGCGATTCAAGGGTCGCCCTAGCGGGCAACACGATGCCGGATTGTACCATTACACAGCCAATTTAGGCAGCGTGGGATTCATGCTGTCGGCATCTGCATGCTTAGCATTCCAGTACCAAGGGTTCGAGTACGTTACGCAGCTTGTCTTCGATGCGTATAGAACGTTTGGTGCGGGTATCGAGTACCACGAAGGTAAAATCCGCATCCGCGATCAACTTGCCGTCACTCACGCGATTGATCACCTGACGCATGACGGCGTTGCGCTGATCGATATGGGATAGCGATGTCAGAATTTCCAATTCGTCGTGAATGACCGCGGCGCGACGATAGTTGATATTCAAATTGACGGTCACGACCGCCAGGCCTTCATTGAACAGTGCCGCCAGATCGAATTGCTGTTCGAAATAGGCCCAGCGCCCCTCCTCGAGAAATTCTAGATAGCGCGCATTATTGACATGAGCATAGCCATCAAGGTGAAAACCGCGTACACGCACGGTGGAACGGACGATACGATGATCCATGCTGATTCCCGTTTAAACGTTCAAGTTAGTTAAAAAGGCATTCGCTAATGTAGAAATGCCGACCAAATACTCTTCTTTACTATCCAAGCGCTTGACCCTTCCGCGCTCAGTAAAACGATTAACACCGCTACATTGCTTACGCTATTCGACACTGGTACCCGCCTGGACGATTAGCCATAATATGTCTCCTCCTACTCAAGGCGATACCATGTGGTTCAAGCACTTACATCTTTACCGCGTACATGACGCACCTACACTGAGCAGCGAAGATCTTGTCTTGGCCCTTGAGGAGCAGGCATTTCGTCCGTTGGGAGGCGTCGAAGCTCGTCGCCTGGGCTGGAGCACCCCTGCCGGTCGCACCAGCGAGCAGCGCCTGCATGAGATTCAGGGCCACCGCCTGTTGTCAGCCTTGCGCCAGGAACGTCTTCTGCCTGCGTCAGTAGTCAATGAAGAAGTCGGGAGCCGTGCCGCGGATATCGAAACCGCAGAAGGTCGTCCTCTCAGACGCCAGGAAAAGCAGGCACTCAAAGAGCAAGTCTATGAAGAATTCCTGCCCCGGGCTTTTGTACGCACTCAGCGCTTCGATCTATGGTGGGACACGAAGCGCAATCTCATTGGGGTCAATGCCTCGAGTCGCAAGCGTGCCGAGGATATTCTTGATCTGCTGCGCGAGACCCTGGGCAGCCTCAAGGTAACCCCTTTGGCGACTCGCACTACGCCCATTCGCGCAATGACCGAATGGCTTGGTGATGCGTCCAAACGCCCGGATGGCTTGGTTCTGGGCGATCAGGTGGAGCTCAAGGCGCTCAGCGGTGACGAGAGCGTACTTCGCGGTCGTCAGATGGATCTCGATTGCGAAGAGATACAAACCGCACTCGAAGCGGGCCGGCAAGCCACACGCCTGGCTATTACCATCAACGACGCCGTGACCATGATACTCAGCGATGACCTGGCATTAAAGTCGTTGCGTTTCGCTGATACGCTACTCGACGAAGCGAGTCAGACCGAGGACGATGGCGACCCGACACTGCGCCTGGAAACCGATTTCACACTGATGACCAAGGTACTGGCAGACGCCATCGAACAACTCATTGACTGGCTAGGAGGCGAAGCCGTCTCCACTGCACCAACACCATGACCCAAAAAGTGACTCAAGATCTATACGAGAACATTCGCCCTTATCACGACGATGAGGTCGTCGCGGTATTGGCGCGGTTAGCGCAGGATACAGAATTCCTAGATGCCATCACCCATTATCGCCTTCCGCGCTTGGCAAGACATGCGCCTTGGCTAGCTCGGATGCTGGCGGGTATCGCCGTAAAACGGCAGATGCGAGGCGTGGATAGCGTCGGCAAGCTCCAGGAGCATATCGCCTACTACATGCGGCGCATGCTGGCGACCAGCACCGACGGGTTCGAGGTGACGGGCCTGGATAAACTGGACCCCGACACCGCCTACCTGTTTATCGGCAATCACCGCGACATCACCCTGGACCCGGCCTTCGTAAACTACGCACTGTACCAGGCCGATCGCAATACGGTACGTATCGCCATCGGCGACAACCTGCTGCAAAAGCCCTATGTCACCGACCTGATGCGGCTCAACAAGAGCTTTATCGTGCCGCGCAGCGCCAAGGGCAAGCGCGCCATGCTGGCCGCCTACCAAGCGCTTTCCGGGTATATTCGGCACTCGATCTGCGTCGACAATCATTCGGTATGGCTGGCCCAGCGCGAGGGGCGAGCCAAGAATGGTATCGACCGCGCAGATCCGGCCATCATCAAGATGCTGACCATGGCGCATCGCCAGCAGCACAAGGAATCAAGCTTTGCCGATGCCATCCGCGAACTGCGCCTGGTGCCGGTATCGATCAGCTACGAGTACGACCCCTGCGACCTGCAGAAAGCGCGAGAGCTTTACGCCGTACACACCGAAGGACGCTACCAAAAGGTTGAATTCGAGGACATCCGCTCCATCGTCGCCGGGATCACCGGTGCCAAGGGGCGCATTCACCTGAACTTCGGTCATATGCTCGATGGGGATTTCGAGACGCCGGACCAGGTTGCCGAGGAGATCACGCGCCAGGTACTCAACGGCTACCACCTGTTCCCCAGTCACGAACTGGCTCTCGAGACCAGTGGATTCGCCCCGGACCTGGTCGATTTAAGTGAAGTCAACGACAGCGATCGAGAGCGCTTCGCCCGGCGACTCGAAAGCGTGCCCGAACATCTTCGGGACTGGTGGCTGGCACAATATGCCAACCCGGCGCTCAATCGTGCAGGACGCCTGCCCGAGCCATAACGCGAGACATAACGAGAGATACGCCATGCCCTCTCAACGCAATCGCGCCAGCGATGCCCGCGCCGCTCACAAGGTCACCCTGATTGGCGCGGTCCTGGATAGCGTACTGGGCATCGCCAAGATGATCGTGGGTTACGCCGTCGGCTCCGCCGCCCTCGTCGCCGACGGCATCCACTCCTTTTCCGATGTCGCCACGGACGCCCTGGTGGTGGTTGCCACTCACTATGGACGCCAGGCGCCGGATAGCGACCATCCCTACGGTCATGGACGCATCGAGACCCTGGGCACTTTGCTGCTGGGTAGCGTGTTGATCTTCGTCGCCGGTGGCATCGCCTGGGCCAGCCTGAGCCGCCTGCTCGAAAACGTTCCCATTGCTCCGCCCGGACCTTGGGCCATCGCCTTGGCGGTGATCGCGCTCGCTGCCAAGGAGTGGATCTTTCGCTATACCCTCAAGGTCGCCGAACGCATCGATTCGCAGCTGCTCAAGGCCAATGCCTGGCACTCGCGCAGTGATGCCCTATCGACGGTAGTGGTCCTGATCGGCCTGATCGGCGCTCAATTCGGCATTCAATGGCTGGATGCAGTGGCGGCCATCGCCGTTGGCCTACTGGTCGGCCAGATTGGCGCCTCGCTATTATGGGATTCGATACGAGAGTTGATCGATACCGCCCTGCCGGAGGCAGAGCAGCGCCAGATGCGTGCCCTGGCCCGCCGAGTGCCGGGAGTGCTGGGCGTTCATCAGCTGCGCACTCGTACCGTGGCCGGCCAGGTACTGCTCGATTTTCATCTGGTGGTCGCGCCTCGGCTTACCGTGTCCGAAGCTCATGAAATCGGCAATCAGGTCAGCCGCGAACTACGCCTGGCCCATCCCCAGCTTTACGATGTGATCTTTCATATCGACCCGCTGGACGACTCCGCCCTCGAAAGTCCCGACCGCCTGCCAAGCCCACCGCTGCGCGCTGATATCGAGGATGCCCTGGAGGCGGTTTGGGGTGATATGCCGCTCTGGCAAGAACGCGTTGCGCTGGATCTCCATTACCTGGGTGATCGTATCGACATCTCACTGTATGTTCCCAATGACGCTTGTCAGCACGATCTGAACGCCCAGGCTCAAGAACTGCGCAAGGCCGGCACACACCTCGACTGGCTGGGCCGGCTGCAGATATGGCAGGGGCCAGGCAGAGCATGAGGCCGCTCGCCATTCCTGAATCTTTTTCTTGAGTCATTGCTCTTGAATATCCACGCGCTTCACCGCTGTCGCCTTGCTGGACTTCCAACGTGCGAAATAGGCGCAATTATCGTCTCTTCTAAGCCATTCGCGATGCGCCACCCGAACGTATGATTGTCTTCATTTTCCGTTCCATACGCGAGGACGCCGCCTGTTCATGCCTGCTCCGCCGCAAGGCGCTTCCTTCAATCCATCCCGGCGCCGGTTCCTGCTGGGTGCCGCAGTGGCGACCCTGGCGCTGGCAGGCGGTCATGGCGAGCTAGCCAATGGCGCCATGGATGTGGAGCAAATGCGCTCGCTGATGCTCGAGCGTCATGGGCATGACGGCGTTCTGGTGATCGAGGCTTGGCTTGGATTGCTACGCGATCTGCAAGACCGCAGTACCACCGAGCGACTCACGGGTGTCAACGACTTCTTCAATCAGCGAATACGCTGGGTCGAGGACATCCAGACCTGGGGCAAGGAAGATTTCTGGGCGACCCCGCTCGAGACGCTTATCAAGGGCGCTGGCGACTGCGAGGATTTCGCCATCGCCAAGTATCAGACTCTCAAGACCCTTGGCATCCCCGGGCGACGTCTACGCATGGTTTATGTCCGCGCGCGCATTGGCAGGAGCAACATCATCCAAGCGCACATGGTATTGGGCTATTACAAATCCCCTGCTGACGAACCCCTAGTGCTGGATAACCTATTGCCAGCCATTCTCCCTGCCAGCCAACGCAGCGACCTCATTCCCGTCTTCAGCTTCAATAGCGACGGTCTCTGGACTGGTGGCACTCAGAGTTCGCTGGCTGACCCCACGCGACGACTATCACGCTGGCGCAATGTACTTCAGCGCATGACCGCGGAGGGAGTTTTATGAACGAAAAAACACAACCCGACATTCAAACCCGACACAACGAGAGAACTCATTGATGTCATTGATCAAGCAGTTATGGTTGGCCATCCTCGCAGTGCTGCTGATTTCCCTGGGTGGCAGCTTGTTCATCAGCTTGGTGACCAGCACGCAGTATTTCGAGCAGGAACTGCGCATCAAGAATGCCGACAACGCCAATGCCCTGGCCCTTTCCCTGAGTCAGCTCGACAAGGACCCGGTGGTCGTGGAGCTACTGATTTCCGCTCAGTTCGATACCGGTCATTACCGCCGAATCGAGCTTGTCACCCCCACTGGCGATACCCAGCTGCGTCGCGTGGATGACGCCCCCGTCGCAGAGGTACCCGAATGGTTCGTCGACTGGGTGGATTTCTCCATACCCGCGGGCCAAGCGGTCATTCAGAACGGTTGGCAGCAATACGCGACGATCATCGTCGAGAGTCATTATGGCTATGCCTATCGCCTGTTGTGGCAAAGCATGATCGATCTGATGGGCTGGTTTGCCATTGCAGCATTGATCAGCGCCGGTCTGGCCTGGTGGGTCGTAGGAACGATAAAGCGCCCTTTACGGGCGGTGATTGCGCAAGCCCGTGGTATCGGTCAGCACGACTTCGCAGTATGTGAAGAGCAGCCCCGCACCCGGGAGCTTCGCGAAATGGTGACCGCCATGAACCAGCTTTCCGTGACCATGGGCACCCTGTTCGCCCAGGAAAGCAAGACCCTCGATCATCTACGTCGCCAGTTGCAGCAAGACGAGATTACCGGCGTCATCAAACGCGATATTTTCGTCAAGCGTATCGACATTGTGTTGAACGATGACAGTACCACCGCCACGGGCCATATCGTGCTTGCGCGCTTGCTCGACCTTGGTGCACTCAACAAGCGGCTAGGTTACAAGGCGACCAATCAACTACTGATCCATTTTGTGGACATGCTGGTCGATATAACCTCCCATTACGATCATGGTCAGGTTGGGCGCTTGAACGGCAGCGACTTTGCCATCCTGCTCCCCGGTTGCGACGACACTCAAGCCCTGAAGCAGCAACTGGAAACCATGCTTCACGACCAGTTCGAGGAGGCGCATATCGATATTCTGCTGCCGATATCACTCATACGTTATGGCCGTGGCGATGACAGACGAGAGCTGTTCAGCGCTCTGGATGGCGCTCTGGCCCTGGCCGAAACACGTGGCGGCAACAGCATCGAGGTCGTCAATCGCGATACCCATCAACACCTCTACAGTACCCACAAGGAATGGCGTCATGCACTGATCCAGGCCAAGCGACTCGATGGCATTCGGCTGGATCGCCATCCGGTACTCGATCAACTCAGCCGCCTGATGCATTACGAAGCCGCGGCACAGCTGAAACTGGAAGGCGAATGGCAAACAGGCGGCATCTTTCTACCCTGGCTGTCTCGCGTTGGATTGAGCTGTGACTTCGACCTGTCCCTCGTCGACACCGCTCTCGAAACGATCGTTCAGAAAGGCAAGCCAGTAAGTATCGGCCTGTCCCGGGATGCCTTGTTCGACAGCCGTTTCATTGCGGTACTGCGCGAATATCTGACGAGCCGCCCGGAAGCTAGCAGCCAACTGTGGATCGAAATACCGGAGTCCATCGCGGTCAGGCACATGGACACCATTCGTCCCTTGGCCCTCGAACTGCGCTCCTTCGGCTGCAAGCTAGGGCTGGATCGCGCTGGGCCTGAGTTCGCCAAACTCCCCGAGCTTCAGAAACTTGGACTCTCCTACATCAAGATCGATACCTGGCTGGTGCGCGACATCCACCTTCAGCAACATACCCATCCTTTCCTGAATGGTATCGTCACCCTTTGCCACTCCATCGGCATGGATGTCATCGCTCAAGGGGTCACCTGTGATGCCGAGCGCGAGTGCTTGTTTGCCTTGGGCTTTGACGGGGTGACAGGACCCGGCGTTCGGCACCACCTGGACCTGGTAAGGGACTAGGCCATGTCTGAAAAGAACCAGAAAAGAGCTCGCTGGGCGAGCTCTTTTCGATTCTGCGTCCGATTACTGATCGATAGTCAGTTGCTGACTATCGATCAGCGCCTTGATGAAATCCGCAGAACTCTGTTGTCCCATGCTGGCCCCTTCAATAAGTATGATCTGGTCGGCGCCAGCGCCATTGTCGTCCAGCGTTCCCTTGGAGCTGACAAGAAGCACCGTGCTTCCCCCTTCCTCCTTGGCAGCAATATAGTTGTCGATCGTGTCAACGCTTTCCTCCTGCAACAAATCCGCCAGCGCCAGACGATCGCCCTCTCCATCGGTGTAAGAGCTATCGAGTGCCTTCAGAGCAAAGTCCTTGATTACGTCCCGTACAGGTTTGTTGGTAGAACCTTGATCGCCTAGCGTCCAGGCAAAGACATCGGCACCAATTCCGCCGTAGAGCGTGTCATTACCAGGGCCGCCCATAAGCGTATCGTTACCGCCACCGCCTACGAGAATGTCGTCTCCGTCGCCCCCTTCGAGCCGGTCATTGCCACTCCTGGCCCGCCCTTCACCGATCAAACTCCCGACATTATCGCGAACATAGGATGACACCTGCTCATCGCTTGGTGCTTCTCCGGCGTTTACAGACCAGCGCAGATATTCACTCAGCCCCTGATAGCCCAGGCCGTCGTGACTGCCTGCAGTAAACACCTCACCGGTGTTGGCATTGGTCCAGGCCAGCTGGTCCGTATTGAGCGTATCGCCGAAGAGGATATCGTTGCCCGCACCGCCGCTCACCACATCATCACCAAGCTCCGCCAGTTCCTCGAACTGCGAGCTGCCTTCCAGGGCGGCTTGCAAATCATCGGCATTGTTGACGATATCTACCTGACCGACGGGACCGACTAGGGTTTGATAAATCGGGAAGCCGAAAAAAGAACTCGAATAGACCGGTTCGCTTCCTGCTCCGATAACACTGGAATTATCAAAGAACTGCAGGTATTTCTCGGAGACATTAGCGCCGATACCGACGGCATTGACCTGACTAACGGCACTCAGAGCTTCGAAGGCATTCACCGAAGCATTCATGACTTCATAATTCGTGCTGCTGCCTGGGCCGACAACCTTTCCTTTTGAATCAAAGTAGTAAGTAGGATCACCATCCGTCAGAAAATAGGCCAGATTCTCAAAGTCGCCTTGCTGTGAAGCACCCTTCTTATTCTGGTCATTGAACCAGTCCACGGCTTTTTCGAACGCCGCCTGATAGTTGGTTCCTCCATCCGCGGAGAGCTTGTCGATGGCCTTTTCCAGCCGATCGATATTGGTGCTATCGACGCCCTTGATGCTGACCTTGGTGCTTCCACGACTGGAGAAGGCCACCAGCTGAACATTGACCATGCCCTCGTGCTCTTCGAGCTGTCCCGCCAGGTTCTGCAATGCTTGCTTGGTCAACGCCATCCGGCTCAAACCGGCGGTTCCGGAGACTTGCTGCATGCTTCCCGAGACATCCACGATCAGCGAGATATTGTAGTTCTTGGCCGGGTCGATCAGCGTGATCTTGCCGCCCTTGTCGCCGACATGAACATCATCGCCGCTGCCCAGCATCACCTCGTTATTGGCATTGTTGCCCACGGACAAGGTTCCGGGATCGGCTGGAGGCTGATAATTGATCAGCGAGGCCGTGGATACGAGGCTCAAGGTCGCGCTGGCACTGCTCCCTTGATCATCGGTGATCGCATAGTCGAATACATCCTCGACACGAATATCAGTGACGAAGTAGTCACCGCCATCATTGCTCGAGCCCGTATTCTTGTAGGGGAGGCTCTCGAACGCCAGATACTGGAAATCGCCAGCGTCATTCTCGATCCTGACGCGGCCAGCACTGTTGCTATTCGAATCGTAGTCGACGGTACTCGCATCGATCGCCCCGGATGCGACC
This sequence comes from uncultured Halomonas sp., assembly GCF_947493865.1. Taxonomy (GTDB): domain Bacteria; phylum Pseudomonadota; class Gammaproteobacteria; order Pseudomonadales; family Halomonadaceae; genus Modicisalibacter. The sequence continues at coordinate 97,933 of NZ_CANLTC010000003.1, read as the reverse complement.
AGCTGCCCTCCGGCGTCATAGGCATACCATTTCCCCGCCTCACCGCCCTGCTCGTCGTTGAACAGCCTTGAGACGCCAAAGGAAGCACTGCGTGCCGGACTTCCCAGATCCGCGATCAGAACTTCCCCGTTGTCATTGATTTGATCTGGCACGTTACGCTCGTTGCTGCCGCTGACGCCGACGCCATTTCCTGTGGAGGACACCCGCAGTTGAGCATCATCGTCGAGCAGGAAGTTTTCCAGCAGGTTCAGATCACTCCGGCCGAGGTACTCATCGCCGGTTTCAAACCCGTAGAGAACCGGGGCCTCCAGTGTCGAGGCGTAGGTATATCCGCCTTGCGAATCGACTTCCAGCGTGCCATAGCGACCGGCAACATTCGCGGTCCCACTTTCTGTAATATCGACCCCATCGATGCGAGTGACACGCAGCGCATCCCCCTCCGGATCGCTGTCATTGATCAGAATCCCTTTGGATTCACCGACCGCCAGAACGCTGCCGAAGGCAGTACTGTTGTCATCGTCGGCGGCAATGGGGGCGTCGTTGACCGGCGTGACCGTCAATTCGAGCGCTGCGGTATCCTTCAACTTGCCATCGGTGACGGTGTAGCTGATCGAGGGTACCTTCCCGTTCCAATTATCGGCAGGCGTAAACGTGTAGTTGCCATCGCTGCCAATGGTCAGCGAACCAATGCCGTTGAGTTTGGCAATATCGCCGGCTGCGTAGCGCGTTCCGCCAACATTGAAGCTGCTGACCGCAAGAGTGTCACCCTCGATATCGTTGTCGTTATTGAGCACATTGCCGGTGAGAAGTGTATCTTCGTTTCCGCGGGCAGTATCGTCTTGGGCGACAGGGGCATCGTTGACCGCCGCGATGTTCAGCCTGAGCGTTGCCTTGTCCGTCAATTCACCATCGGTAACGGTATAGCTGATTGCCGGTACCTGGCCGTTCCAGTTCGGGGCCGGTGTGAAACTGTAACTACCATCGCTTCCGACTATCAGTGAACCGATCCCACTGAGCTTGACGGTTTCGCCGGCTTGATAAGACGTTTCACCCACCGTGAAGCCCATAACGCTTAATGTGGCACTGTCGACGTCGCTATCATTGGTCAGCACATTGCCTTTGATCGGATTATCTTCAAATCCCTGGGCGGTATTATCGACGGCGTTTGGCGCGTCGTTGACTGGCGTGATCGTCAAATCAAGGGCCGCAGTATCGGTTAACTCCCCATCGGTGACGGTGTAGCTGATCGTCGGAACTTGGCCGTTCCAGTTCTCGTCAGGGATAAAGGTGTAATTGCCATTACCGTCGAGGAGTAGTGCACCGACGCCACCGATGCTGGCGATTTCGCCGGCTTGATAAAGAGTGGTGCCGATGGAAAAAGCGCTGACACTCAGCGTGGCGCTATCAATATCGCTGTCGTTGGTCAGCACGTTGCCTGTCAGCGCGGTATCTTCATCCCCGGTAGCGCTATCGTCTTTTGCAATCGGCGCGTCGTTGACTGGAACGACCGTCAAATCGAGTGTGGCGGTATTTGTCAGTTCGCCGTCGGTGACGGTGTAGCTGACTGGCGGAACCTGGTCATTCCAGTTATCGACCGGCGTAAAGGTGTAGCTGCCATCGCTGGTAATCACGAGCGAGCCGGTGCCATCCAGCTCGGCGGTTTCACCGGCCTGATAAGTGTCATCATCGATCGTGAAGTCGCTGACGGCGAGCTGGTCACCATCGACATCGCTATCGTTCGCGAGAACGTTGCCAGTGATAACGGTGTCTTCGTCACTAGTGGCGCTGTCATTCTGGGCAACTGGCACGTCGTTGACTGCCGTCACTGTCAGATTCAGCTCAGCGGTATCGGTGAGACTTCCATCGGTGACCGTGTAGCTGACCGCCGGAACCTGGCCATTCCAGTTATCGACCGGCGTAAAGGTGTAGCTGCCGTCAGTTTGGATAACCAGTGAACCGATATTTTCTAGCTCAGCGGTTTCGCCAGGCTGATAAGTGTTCTCGCCTACTGAGAAATTGCTGACTGACAAGTTGTTATCAGCGTCAGCATCATTGTCATTAGCCAGAACGTTACCACTTAGCGGCACGTCTTCGTCGCCGGTGGCGATGTCATTCTCAGCAATCGGCGCATCGTTGACCGCTGTGACGGTCAGCTGTAATTCAGCAGTGTCTGTTAGATCTCCATCGGTGATGGTATAGCTGACTGTCGGTACCTGACCATTCCAGTTATCGACCGGCGTGAAGGTGTAGCTGCCGTCACTTTGGATGATTAATGAACCGATGCCTTCCAACTCGGCAGTCTCATTCGGCTGATAGGTAGTACCGTTGACCTCGAAATCACTGACCACTAGCTGGTCGCCCTCAACGTCACTGGCATTAACGAGGACATTGCCGGAAACAACGGTGTCTTCATCGCCAATGACGGCGTCATCCTGAGCAACCGGCGCGTCATTGACCGCTGCTACAGTCAGCTGCAGTTCAGCAGTATCGGTCAGCTCGCCATCGGTGACCACGTAGCTGACCGCCGGAACCTGGCCATTCCAGTTATCGACCGGGGTAAAGGTGTAACTGCCGTCGCTCGCGACCACCAGCGTGCCAATGCCTTCAAGCGCAGCGGTGTCGCCAGGTTGATAAGTGTTCTCGCCTATTGAGAAATTGCTGACTGACAAGTTGCTATCAGCGTCAACATCGTTGTCATTAGCCAGAACGTTGTCAGTGATCACGGCGTCCTCGTCACCGATTGCGGTATCGTCCTGAGCGACCGGCGCATCATTGACCGCCGATACGGTCAAATTTAGCTCAGCGGTATCGGTCAGTTCACCATCGGTGACGGTATAGCTGATCGTCGGAACTTGGCCGTTCCAATTCTCAACCGGTGTAAAGGTGTAGCTGCCGTCACTTTGGATGATTAATGAACCGATGCCTTCCAATTCGGCAGTCTCATTCGGCTGATAGGTAGTACCGTTGACCTCGAAATCACTGACCACAAGCTGGTCGCCCTCAACGTCACTGGCATTAACGAGGACATTGCCGGTAACAACGGTGTCTTCGTCACTAGTGACGCTATCGTCCTGGGCAACCGGCACATCATTGATCGCCGTAACAGTCAGATTCAGTTCGGCGGTATCCGTGAGACTCCCATCAGTGACGGTGTAGCTGACTACCGGAACCTGGCCATTCCAGTTATCGACCGGGGTAAAGGTGTAGCTGCCATCGCTCGCGATCACTAGCGAGCCAATACCCTCAAGCTCGGCGGTCTCGCCAGCCTGATAAGTCGTATCACCAACTGTGAAGTCGCTGACGGTGAGCGCATCGCCATCAACGTCGCTGGCGTTATCCAACACATTGCCGGTCAACCGCGTGTCTTCCAGCCCCGACGCCGTGACGCTTATCGCATTCGGCGCCCGATTGGCGACATCGGGAGGATTATCGTTGCTACCACTGCTGGAGCCGTTATCGCTCCCCTCTGATGCAGTGTCATCAATAATTTCCGTATCATCGCTTAGTGCGATGTCGTCATCTGCAATCGTCTGGTCGCCAAACTCGTTGACTGCGCGCCCGCGGGTCAATTCTCGAACACCGGATTGCGCGTCTGTCGCACTGAAGCTCAGCGGCTCGACATTCTCGTTGATGCGCTCAAGACGCACGAAGGAGTGACTACCGCCCCCGCCGCCCCCAGTGCCGGGGCCGGCAGTGGGTGACGGCAATATCTCGAGCAAATCTTCATTACCCTGCTCAATCGCCGTCAACAGCGCTTCGATGTTGTCGTTTAGTTCGACGGCTTCCTGCGCCTCGTTAACGCTCATCTCCCCAAGCAGGAATAGACTTTCATCCGGGCCTACCGTCCTGGTCCTTGCATCGGCAAATTCGAGCCGGACGCTGCCGCTATCGGAGGTCAGCACCTCCTCGCCTTCGAGCAGTACATCGCCGGCTTTGAGAACACGTAGATTGCCTTCGGCGCTCCGCGCCCAGACCTGGCCGACAGCGGAGAGTACGGTTGCGATAGGTGTTGCCATGAATCAGCTCCCTGCGAGCGGATAAATTTCTTATGCCAATCCCGCTGAGTCGGGCATCGGCGTTTTTTATAGTGGCGTCGGCTGAGTCAATGTTCTGTCAGCGCATTGCCTTTGATACGTAAAAGAGGTTTGAGCAAATATTCGAGTACCGTGCGTTTGCCGGTACGGATGTCCACCTGGGCGGTCATGCCCGGAATGATCGTCAAGTCGTCGCCCAGCGCCATATCCTCGGTGCGCACCCGCACCAGATAGAAGGTATTCCCTTCCTCGTCGGTGATGGTGTCGGCGCTGATATGATCAAGGGTCGCTGGCATACCGCCATAGATTGAGAAGTCGTAGGCGGTGAACTTCACGAAAGCCGGCTGCCCGGGGCGCAAAAAAGCGATGTCCTGGGGGGCAATGCGGGCTTCTACCAATAGCTGGTCATCACTGGGCACGATCTCCACCACATCCTGACCGGGTTGAACGACGCCGCCCAGGGTCGTGACATTCAGCCGCTGGATGGTGCCCGCCACCGGGGAATGGATCTCCGCCATACTTACCTTGTCCTGCAAGCCGACATTGCTCTCATTGAGTGCCGCCAACTGACCCAGGGTTTCTGAGAGAGCCCCCCGCCATTCGTTCTGCATGTCCAGAGTCACTTCCCGCACCTTGCCCTGGGCCTCTTCGATGGCTGCCTTGAGCCTGGCCACCTGAGCGCTGGCCTGGTTGCGCTCGCCCCGGGCGTTGGAAACCTCCCGCTCCAGGCGCAATATCTCCACCTCGGAAACCGCCCCGGAGTCCAGCAGCGGCCGAGTCAAAGTGAGTTCCCGAGAGGCCAGATTCAGCGCACGAGATGCCTGATTGAAGCGCGCCTCGGCTTCCTTGAGTTCTTCCCGGCGCTGGCTCAGCTGCTCTCGGGCAATGGACTGGGCTTCTTCAAGCGCCTGCTGGCTGGTCTCGTAAAGCCTGCGTTCATGCGCGGCCAGCGCCGGGGCTTGCGCCAGCAATTCTGCTGGAGGCACGAAAGGCTGATCATTGGAGAGCGCCCGCAAGCGTGCCGCTTTGGCTTGCAGCGCCAGGGATTTGGCTACTCCTTCACGAAAGGAAGAGACGAAGCGAGTCGGATCGATGCGCATCAAGAGCTGGCCTTGCTCGACGACCTGCCCTTCCTTTACGTTCAGCTCTTTCACCACGCCGCCATCAAAGGACTGGATGACCTTGAGCTTGGAAGAAGGAATCACCCGACCCACGCCCTTGGTGACCTCATCGATCTCTGCAAGAGCGGCCCAGGCGATCAGCCCGATCAGCGCGATCACCACCAGATAGAGCAGCGCCCTCGCCCGCAGGGGGTCCTGCTGCATGCGCGCCCAGTCCGCGTCGCCGGCCCAGTCCCGCTCCAGATGAGCGGCAGACACCCAGCGGGCAAACAAGCGATCGATCAAAGGCCGAAACGCCTTGCCGCCGCGCTCGGAAACGCGCCCCAAGGATTCGAAACTGCGCTGTTCCGCGCTTTTCCCTGGGCTAGAGGATAGAGCGTCGCTCATTGACTGGCCCTCCCGATCTTGCCGTTGCGCAACGCCTCGATCACCTCGTCCTTGGGCCCGTCCGCGACGACGCGGCCGCCATCCATCACGACGATGCGATCCATCAGGGCAAGCAAGGAGCTACGATGGGTCATGACGATCAGCGTCCTGGATTTGGCATAGACCGCCAGTTTGCGCTTGAAGGCTTCCTCCCCGGCGTGATCCATGGCGCTGGTGGGCTCATCCAGCAATAGAATCTGCGGGTCGTTCACCAGGGCACGGGCAATCGCCACGCTCTGACGCTGACCGCCGGAAAGCAGCTCGCCGCGCTCTCCCACGGGCATCTCCATCCCTTGTGGGTGGGCACTGACCATGGGCTCGAGTCCGCCGACCCTTAGCGAACGCAGCAGCGCCTCGTCATCGATGCCATCACTGCCGCCAGCGGCCAGGATGTTGTCCCGCAGGGAGCCGTAGAACAGGCTGATATCCTGGGGCACATAGCCGATATGTCGCCGCAGCTCGATAGGATCGAGCTGGCGAATATCCACGTCGTCCACCATTACTGCCCCGGCGGTAGGCTGGTAAAGCCCCTGCAGCAGCTTGTTGAGAGTGGATTTACCCGACCCCATGCGCCCCAGCACCGCCACCTTCTCGCCGGCACGAATCTTCAACGACACATCCCGCAGCGCGTCTCGTTCCTCATTCGGGTAGCGCAGGGTCACCCCGCGCAGCTCGAGATGACCGTTCACCTGGGCACGGCTGACGTACTGCCGCCCTTCCGGGCGCTCCTCAGGTTTCTCCATCACCTCGTTAAGGGATGTCAGCGCCGTTGAGGCATTGTGATATTGGGCCATCAAGGCCGCCGCCTGGCTCACCGGCGCCATGGCCCGGGACGACAGCAGATAGGCCGCGATCAAGCCGCCCTGGCTCAAGTCGCCGGCAACGATCAGATAAACGCCGATGATGATGATCGCCACCGCCACGCTCTGCTGGGTCCACTGGGCCACGCTGCCCACGGACGACCCCAGCAGGCGCATTTGCGCCGAGGTACGGGACAGAAACGCGGTGGTCTTTTCCCATGCCCCCTGAATGCGTCCTTCACCGCGCAGCGTTTTCACGGTCTCCAGATTGGCCAGGCTCTCTACCAGAGTGGCGTTGCGCTGGGCTCCGACCCGCCAAGTCGTCTCGGAAAGCGCATGCATCTTGCTCTGGGCCGCCAGGGCATAGAGCAGCACGAAAACAACGCCGATCACAATCGGAATGACCAGATAGGGCGAGATGATGGCGATGATGCCGGCGAACAGCAGCACAAAGGGCAGATCCACCAGACTCACCACCGTCGCGGAGCCGATGAACCCGCGCACGGACTCGAAGGACTGCAGCGTGGAGGCGAAGGAGCCAGTAGAGGCTGGCCGCGCTTCCATGCGCATGCCCAACACCCGCTGCATCAATGTAGAAGAGAGCTTGACGTCCGCCCGACTGGCGGCCAGATCGACGAAGGCGTTGCGGGTCAGGCGCAGGATCAAGTCGAAACACAGCACCAGAAAGATCCCAACGGCCAGGGCCCAGAGGGTTTCCGTGGCTTGGTTCGGCACCACCCGGTCGTAGACGTTCATCACGAATAGCGGCATGGCAATGGCGAATAGATTGATCACGACAGACGCGATCAGCACATCCCGGTAGAGGCTGCGATTCTCGAGAATGACGCCCCAGAACCAGTGGCGCTGTTTCTGCTGACGCACTTCCGGGCTGCGGGCATCATAGCGAAACTGCGGACGGGCATAGAGGGCGCGGCCGCTGTAGCGCGCCTGCAATTCCTCCAAAGGCAGCTCTACCGCCGCTTCGCCAAGCTCCGGGTAGGCGATTCGGGCTAGGCCTTGTTCTGCATCCAGGCTCAGCAGCACGCAGGCCCGGCCAGGCTCCAGCAGCAGGATGACCGGAAACAACTGAGTATTGAGACGGGAAAGCGAGCAGCGAATCTGGCGCGCCGTCAGCCCGGCCCGGGCCGCCGCACGAGGAAAAACACTCGGCGTCAGCTCGCCGTTCTCCAGGGGCAACCCCGCCAGCGCCGCTTCCGGGGTAAGATTCCGATCATGAGCGCGAGCCACGATGCGCAGGCATTCGAGCAGGTCGCCGCCCTTGACCGGGCTTCTTTCACGCCCCGAATCCGGCGTTCTTTCGCGCCCCGAATCCGGCGTTTGGCCCGCACTCGACTTATACATGAATTGACTGGTCACGAGGCGTCTCTATCGATCAAAGCGCGGACTGCTTCTCAGGTCTGAGATCAGCGTGTCCAGAGTGTCACCTGAGGGTGTCGGGCCAGGACAGATGGCATCCGCATCAATGGCAACACCGTCGCTGCCGAGTTCGGCAAGTGTCGGCATACCGCGCCGTGAGACGTCGAGTGCTGGCAACAGCTGTCCCATGGCCGCCAGAATGCGTGCTTGGGCCAGGGCCAGATCGAAATCCGCATTCTCGTAGGCACGGCTGGCCTGAAAATACTCGTTCTCGGAGTCCAGCACGTCCAACAGTGTGCGTTGACCGATATCGAACTGCTGTTGGTAGGCGCCCCGCACCCGGCCGATCGAAAGCCGATGCTGATTGAGATAATCGAGCTGCTCGGTGATGCGTCGTGCATCGTTGTAGGCGATGGTAGTGGCCTGACGCAGATCCACGCACTCCTTGTCCCGCAGGCTCTTGGCCCGGTCGACCAGATCGCTGGTACGACGATAGGACGCCAGATCCGAGCCACCTCGGTACAGATTCATGCTGGCGACAATCTCGACGGCTCCTTCGTCGTAGCGGCCGTTGATTCCATCTTCGTTGTTTGTACCGGTGCGGGCGCGAAAATCCAGCTGCGGGTGAAAGGCAGCGCGGGCGCCCCTGGTCTCCGCTCGAGCGGCTTCGATATTCTCGATCGCGGCGTGAAAGCCCGGGTTACCCTCGAAGGCGGCCCGCACCGCGGCATTGATCGACTCCGGCAGGCGCTCATCGAAATCCGGTATCGGCGCCAGGGTGTCCGCCGGAAGTACACCCACCAGACGCTGGAACCGTGCGCTGACGTCGTGCAGGTTGGTAGCCTCCGTCAGCAGGTTCGATTCCGCCAGAGCCAGGCGACCGTCGATCTGTTCGAGATCGACCCGGCGACCTGCACCGGAGCTTGCCCGCTGCTCGATCTGATCGTAGACCTGGAGATGCTTGGCGTAATTCTCCTTGGCCAGACGAACCAGCGCCCGATAGCGGCGTACGTCCTGATAGGCGCGCACAACATCCAATGCCACCTCGTTGCTGGTGCGCATCAACTCGTAGTAGCTGGCAAGCTTGGCGCGATCGAGACGCTTGACCTCGCTGGCGGTGGCGAAGCCGTCCCATAGCATCTGGGTCAGACTTATCTCACTGAAATTCGAATTGTAGCTGTCTCGATCATCCCTGCCGCGATACTCGCGCCCCACACCGGCATTGATATCGATGCTGGGGAAATACCCGCCTCGCGCGATGTCCACCTCGTCCATGGCCGCCTGGAAATCGTGCCAACTGACTCGTACCTCCGGGTTTTGCGTGACCGCCTGCTGCACGGCTTCCTGCAGTGATTCCACGCCCGGGGCCGCCTCGACGAGGGTGGGGAGTAAAAAGGTAAAGGTAAAAGTAAGTAAGGAGTGCGTGGGTAAAAACAACCGCATCAAATAGGTTCCTCGTTTACGCGGCACGGGCCGGCGTAGGGGGCGTCGAGGCGCCACCTGGATTGTCGGATCAGGAAAAGCAGGGTAGTAGCGCTCTCTTTTTTTACTATGAAACTCATTATTTATGCGTACAAGAAAGCATTATTCGATTCTACGAGATGGGAGGCAAAACAAGAACCTTTTTCCGCATTATTGATGTTACGGAAGTGAAACTGAGACTAGGGTCTGTTGACCTTTCGTTCACGGTCGCGCTGGCGCCAGTTTTTATTCGGGGCAAGGCAGGAGGAGAGAGGTTTGGTTATTCCAAATGAACGACGACTAGGCTATGTCTGAAAACTGCCTGCGCTCGCCCATACAGCGTTAAAAATCGACTCAAAGTACTCATTTACACCGCGTAAACTCCGTCTTTTCGTCGATTTTTGCCTTGTCTGGCCATCGCTCGTCGACTTCTCAGACAAAGCCTAACACCGCAGCGGACAAAAACTGTCCCAGCCCTTCGGGTTGCGCAGCAACGCGGTTCGTGATGAAACGTCAACAGCCCCTAATGTATCAACACCGAGCATATGGGTGTCTTGCCTGATACATGGGCATGACCTCTGGCCCGCTCCAACATCCCAGTGCATTGGCAACTGACGGTCGAGGCTCGGGCATGCTATCGTCGCACTATAATCCTCCAGCCCGGGAGCCCTTGTCATGGCCAGTTCCGAAATGCAGAAAGTGCGTGTGATCAACGAGTTGAGGCACTTCATCAAGAAGCTGCTGCAGGACCCGCGGATTCTCGAACAGTCCCTCGAGATTGCGCGACGCGCCTATCGTGAGCGGGGCGAGAATGCAGGAGGTGATTACGTCAGCGAGCAGGAGTTGCTGGCGAGAATCGCCAACGAGATATCCGATACTACCAGCACCCACATTCCCGAAGACCCGAGCGAGCACTCCGAAGCGGATAAGTTGTATCTGGATGTGTTGAAGGAGGTAGTAACCGAGGAGCAGGCGCTTTATTGAAGAATCACTGGAAGCTTGATGGTTGCGGCGTCCCTGCCGCGGCAGATTGGCACTTTACGCGTGCTGCGCGATCCGCTGGTTCAGCCACTGCCCGCACTGCGTTCCTGCCCCCGCCCAGCCATCGCTGACGCGATTGACGAACAGTGCATCTCCGCCCGCAAGGTATGGCATCAACGCATCGCGTATCTCTCCCGCTTCTGCGTCGGCTTCGATCAGCCAGCAGGAATCCATAGCGTGGATGTGGGGATAGGTCTCCAGGGCCTGATAAAACTCGGCGTATTCCTGAGGAAGACGAAGATCGTAATTGACGGAAAAAATAGCCATGTGTGCGTACCTCTAAGTTTGCTTCATTTTCTTTTATGGGAATCGATGCTAAACAATGTATTCAAAATAGTTGATAAGCTAAGAAGGGAGCAAGTTGAACAGGAACTCATGTGGCTTAATTGTTTTCTTCACTCGCAGTATGTGGCCGACAAATGCCGGCCATTAATAAACAATCTGATATTTATCAATTTATTCTGCTGCTCTTACAGGACAACCACCGGGAGCGAGGTTCGCATCAGCCGTCGTTTCGCACGTCCAACTTCCATCCACAGATCTCGTCCAAGTCAATGTTTTTGCAGTATTATCTGTAAGGACTGTTGCTGCGTTATTACCGAAAGTAGAGATAATAGTCGCAGTTGAAGTCAGAGGGTTCGTAACCGTAGGAACCCCCGTGCCTGCCGGTAATGAGTATGTAGTCTGACTTGCCCCCGTTAGGAGGTTAGAGCCTGTTGCACCCGGATCGCATTCACCCGCGCCATCACCAATAACTGTACGGCCTTCCAGAATACAGCTTTCGACAGAGGTGCGAAGCTGCCCCGTTTCTGCCATGACTCGGCTGACCTGAGACTTCGCCACATAATTCTGATACTGCGGTATCGCCACCGCTGCGAGCACTCCAATGATCGCCACCACGACCATCAGCTCGATCAAGGTGAAACCACCCTGCCTTCTCATTGCCCTTTTCATTGTCACTCCCCGTGTATTAACCATCATGTTGTGTGCCGGCCCTGCCAGGAAGCTTCTCCAGGATGGCAGGCTCATATTCAGGCTATCGACCAAGACCCGGTAATCTTTAGACTTATCCGCGTTTTCCAGCACTGGAAAAACTGCTTGGTTACTGACTTCCATACCCGCACAGGCGAGAGCCAAAAATTTTGTATTTTTCATGAATTAAGCTAAAAAATAGAACTGTATTTATTAAATTAGCCTCCCTCTTGTTGGCAACAAAAAGCTACAACGTAAAACTAATCCTGAAGGCAGATATGCCGATAAATAGAAATACACAAACACCACCGCAACTGCTTCGCGGCTTTCAGGCCAAGCCAACATCTGAGCCGCATGTTAGGGAACCGCTGAACAAATCGCCGAGCGAAACATCATGACTACGTCGCACCAACCACCTTTTTCCTCCCTGCATTCATTTCCCCACGCGAATGGCGAACGCGAGGGCTCATCGAATGGGCTTTCGTCACCGTTCGGCTCGCTGCATGGCGCGGAAGGGTTGCAGGGGTTTGCGAAACGGCTGGTCGACGACGGCCTGCTTGACCCCGGCACAGCTCATCACGCCGAGCGGCAGGCCAATGAAAACGGCATCTCGTTGCTACAGTATGTTATCGAGCACGATATGCTGCCGGCGCGAGATGCGACCCTGGCCGCTGGGCGGGAATACGGCTTGCCTGTCGTCGACCTCGATGCGTTGCCATTGACAGCGCTTCCCTCCCCCAGCGATATGCCCGAACGGATTTTGCGCAAGCACCAGATTATGCCGCTCAAGCGTACCGCTTATCACATCACGGTTGCGGTGCCCTTTCCTTCCACTCTGGCACTACTCGATGAGTTGCAGTTTGCGACAGGTCTGAATGTTGAAGCGGTACTGGCCTCGATCGACCAGCTAATTCCGGCGCTGGAAAGTTATTTGTCTCAGGCGGAATCCGAAAATGCCATGGAGGCCCTCGCCGACGAGGGTAACCGAATGGTATCCGACGAGGAGGCTCTTGAGTCCAGGCAAAACACGGCCGCCACCGCTAGCGACGACGCGCCGGTCATCAAGTTCGTCAACAAGCTGCTGCAGGATGCGATTCAGCGCGGCGCTTCGGACATTCATGTCGAAAGCTACGAATCAAGCTTCCGCATACGCTTTCGCATAGACGGTATATTACTGGAAGTCTCGCAGCCTCCCTTCAACCTGCGCAGGCGTATCGCAGCCCGCATGAAGGTCATGGCTCGCCTGGATATTTCCGAGCGCCGCTTGCCTCAAGATGGCGCCATCAAGCTCAAGCTGCCGAATGGAAAATCGATCGATTTTCGCGTCAATACGCTGCCGACGGTGTACGGTGAAAAGATTGTCTTGCGTATTCTCGACCCGTCTTCGGCACAACTGGGCATAGATGCCCTGGGGTTCACACCAGCGCAAAAGGCAATATACGAGCATGCTCTTGCCCAGCCCCAAGGCATGATTCTGGTCACCGGGCCGACAGGTAGCGGCAAGACCGTCACGCTATATACCGGATTGAACATCCTCAATACCGTCGAGCGAAACATCTCGACTGCGGAAGACCCGGTGGAAATCAAGGTCGCCGGGGTCAATCAGGTCAACATATACCCCAAGATAGGACTCGATTTTGCCAGTGCCCTGCGTGCTTTTCTGCGCCAGGACCCGGACGTGATCATGGTCGGCGAAATTCGCGATCTGGAAACAGCCGAGATCTCCATCAAGGCAGCACAGACAGGCCATCTGGTACTTTCAACGGTACATACCAACTCCGTGGCCGAAACCCTGATACGTTTGAATAACATGGGTATCGCCTCATTCAACATCGCCAGCTCAATATCGTTGATTATCGCTCAACGCTTGGCACGCAAGCTTTGCCCACACTGCAAGCGAGCGGCAAGGATTCCTCGTGACGTCCTCGTTAAGGAAGGGCTCACGGAAGAGGATCTCAACGTCACGACAATCTACCAACCAGGAGAGTGTCGCCACTGCACGCTCGGCTACAAGGGGCGTGTCGGTATCTATGAAGTGGTGCCCATCAGCAATGAAATGCGCCACTTGATCATGCAGCAGGGCAATTCGCTGGAGCTCGATGCTCAGGCGCGGCAAGAAGGATATGCAGACTTGCGCCGCAGCGGTTTGCTGAAAGTCCTTGAGGGCGTCACCAGTCTCGAGGAAATCAATCGCGTCACGAAAAACTAGATTCGTCTGACTTCGATCAACTATTTATATTTATACTTATACGCAGTTCGTCAGCAATCAAGCAGTAGAAAAAATGTACGTTCGGGCAACGACCTAGAACGACACTAAAAAAATACGCATACACAGGGAAAACGTCATGGCTACTACCGTAAGGGCGGCACGGCACTATAAGCCGCGGAAGCAGCCCAAGCTCCATCGTTGGTATTGGACTGGCAAGAACGATCAAGGCAAGTCGATCAAGGGCGAACAGGTTGCCGCTCAGAAAAGCGAGGTGGAACAGGAACTCGCCAAGCAGGGTATCCTGATCAAGAACTTGCGGCGAAAAAGTAACCTGCTTGGCGGCCGTGGGCGGGTCGGCCCTCGGGACGTGATGCTGTTCGCACGCCAGATGGCCACCATGATTCGCGCCGGCGTGCCGGTTCTGCAAGCCTTCAATGTGGTCGGCGAGAGCCTGCAAAAGCCTGCGATGCGGGAGCTTGTTCAGCAACTTGCAGAGGATGTCGCCGCCGGCGCCAGCTTTTCTGAGGCGCTGCGAAAGCATCCACGTCATTTCGATCGGCTATTCACCAACATGGTTCACGCCGGCGAGCAGGCCGGCGCCCTGGATCGCATGCTGGAGCGAGTGGCCTCCTACAAAGAGAAAATCGAGTCCCTCAAGGCTCGGGTTCGCAAGGCCATGTACTATCCGGTTGCGGTCATCGGGGTAGGCATTGGTGTCACCGCGCTCCTGCTGATCAAGGTGGTGCCGCAGTTCGAGAGCATGTTTGCCGGATTCGGCGCTGAACTCCCGGCCATGACCCGAGTGACTATCGCCCTATCCGCAGCAGCCCAGAGCTACTGGTACTTTGCCCTGGGCGGCTTGATGCTGTGCCTATTGGCCATGCGACAGGCCATGCAGCGTTCCGACGCCTTCACCTACAAGGTGCACCAGTTCATGCTGCATTTGCCGGTGCTCGGTGACATCATCGACAAATCCTCCGTGGCGCGTTTTGCGCGTACTCTGGCAACCACCTTCAACGCCGGCGTGCCCCTGGTCGAAGCCCTGGAGACCGCATCCGGCGCCGTGGACAGCAAGGTCTACGAGCGCGCCATTCTTCAGATCCGCGAGGATGTCTCCAACGGTCAGCGCCTCAACTACGCCATGCGCAGCACCAACCTGTTTCCCGTGCTGGCGATCCAGATGGTCAGCATCGGCGAAGAAGCCGGTTCGCTGGATGCAATGCTCAACAAGGTGGCGGATTTCTATGAAGAAGTGGTCGACAATAAGGTCGATGCCCTGACCTCGTTGCTCGAGCCTCTTATCATTGTGGTATTGGGAACGATGGTGGGCGGACTTGTCGTATCCATGTATTTGCCCATCTTTGAAATGGGCAGCGCTATCTAGGGCCTGTTGACGTTTCATTCACGGCCGCGCTGGCGCCAGTTTTTATTCGGGGCAAGGCAGGAGGAGAGAAATTTGGTTATTCCAAATGAACGACGACTAACGCAGCAGCGGATAAAAACTGGCCCAGCCCTTCGGGTTGCGCAGCAAAAAGCGCCATTCTGCGTTGCGAAACGTGAAAAGGGAATAACCCTTCCCTGCGCTTCGCGCCTTGACTGACACTTTTTGATGCAGTAACGCGGTTCGCGATGAAACGTCAACAGGCCCTAGTGCGAAAGTGGCTGCGCTTTGCTCATACGGCGTTAAAAACCGGCTCATGATGCTCATTTACATCCAGTAAATTCCGCTCATTCGCCGATTTTTGCCTGGTCTGAGCTGCGCTCGCCGACTTCTCTAGTAAGTCGAACTACACGGCTTATCATCTTGAACAGAGGTTATCTTGTACAGCGACCTTCCTTCTGTAATCACGTGGCCCCTGGCGGCCACGTTTGGCTTGATTATGGGCTCCTTCATCAATGTGGTGGTGGTACGGCTGCCGGGCATGCTGATGATAGAATGGCGCAGGGAAGCCCGGGAGTCGCTGGCATTGCCCGAGGAAGCCGATTCGGAGCTCCCCAGAGTCACCCTGACCGCACCCCGCTCCCGATGCCCAAACTGCGCCGCCCCCATTGCCTGGCACGACAATATTCCACTGCTTGGCTATCTCAAGCGCCGCGGGCGCTGCGCCCACTGCAGTGAATCGATCAGCATCCAGTATCCACTGGTGGAGCTTGCCAGCGGCGCCCTGGTGCTGGCGGTGATAGTGCTCAACGGTTTGAATGGCGCAAGCATGCTGCTCAGCATCGCCTGTCTAGTGCTGCTGACCCTGGCACTGATCGATCTGCGCGCTCAACTGCTCCCGGACATCCTGACGCTGCCGCTACTATGGTTGGGCTTGATCTATCAGCTGCTGTACCAGCCCTGGCTATTGGAAAGCGCGGTACTCGGCGCGATCGCGGGTTATCTGGTGCTGTGGTGCTTTTACTGGCTGTTCAAGCTGATTACCGGCAAGGAAGGCATGGGTTATGGCGATTTCAAGCTGCTGGCCGCTTTGGGGGCTTGGACGGGATGGGAAATGCTGCCACTGCTGCTGATTCTATCCGCGGGAGTGGGCGCGGTGATAGGCATCATCGTGCAGGTCGCGATTCCACGGCTTCGCGGCCAGGCCCTGCCCTTCGGCCCGTTCCTGGCCATGGCCGGATGGATCACGCTGCTTTTCGGGGGGTATTTGATGAGGTTTTATCAGTCCCTCTTGCTTGGATGACGCTCCTTCGCGATCATGAACAGTAGTGACCGCTTGCATCGACGCACTGGAGCTTCATGGATACACCCCTTCCCCAGCAGCAACGCCCTTTGACCATCGGCATCACCGGCGGTATCGCCTCGGGCAAGAGCGCCGTGGCGCGTGCTTTCGAGGCACACGGCATTCCCTGGGTGGATGCGGACGATGTGGCACGGGAAGTGGTGATGCCCGGGGAGCCGGCCCTGGCCGAGATCGCCGAGCATTTTGGGCCTGAGGTGATCGATGCGGAAGGGCAACTGAACCGACGTGCCCTGCGCGCCATCGTGTTCAGAAACGAGACCGAACGCCGCTGGCTGGAGTCCGTCACTCACCCGCGTATTCGTCAGCGTCTGCTCGAGTATCTCGAATCGATGCGCGCCAGTGGTGCCCCCTATCATTTACTGGTCTCTCCCCTGCTGTTCGAATCGGGCCAGCGGGAACTGGTGGACCGTTGCCTGGTCGTAGATGTGCCGGAAAACGTGCAGATTGCCCGCACCATGGCCCGGGACGACAGCGATGAAGTCCTGGCCAGATCCATCGTGCACGCGCAGATGCCCCGTCAACAGCGCCTGGCAATGGCAGATGACGTCATCGACAATCAAGGCAATCATGCAGCACTGACCGAACAGGTAGCCACGCTTGATGCTCGCTACCGGGATCTGGTTGCACTCACCTCCAACGGAAGGCATGAATGAGCCACGACAACGACACCAAGCCTGAAAACAGCAGCAAGCCCCCCTTGCAAGTCGCCTGCCCCGAATGCGGCACCAAGATAGCCTGGACCACGGACAATCTCTATCGCCCGTTCTGTTCCAAACGCTGCAAGTTGCTCGACCTGGGCGCCTGGGCGGACGAATCCCACCGCATTGCCGGGGAACCGGCCATGGATGAGGCCGACCTGGATGCCTTGATCGATCGACTGGAGCGCGGCGGACAGAAGTAATCAGCGCCATGCTGCACGACAAGGCCATGCATCAGCATGGCCTTGTCGTGCGGGAGTATCGAATACGCCTGGAAGAGCCGGGTCGATCGAATATCGCCTATTTCCAGAAATGTCGGATCGATGCGATACCCTGGGCACCCACCGCTCGGGCGCGATTGGCATCTTCGCAACTCATGCCGCCCAGGGCATACACTGGCGTGCCGGCATATTCAACGAGCTGTTGAAAGTCGTGCCAGCCAAGAGGCGAGGCTTCCGGGTGAGTCGGTGTCGTGCGCAGCGGCGATAACGTGACGAAATCGCAGCCGATACGATTTGCCTGCTCGAGCTGCAGACGATCGTGAGTCGAGGCACCGAGCCATTTCCCTGCAGGGACAGGACGCCGTTCCAGGGCCATCAGACGCTCGCTGGTAAGATGGATGCCATCCGCATCGATCTTGTCCAGCAACCCGGGGGCGGCGTTGAGCAGTAGCCGTGCACCGTACTCCCGGCAAAGGGCAAGACTCGCGGCGGCGCGCTCTTGATAAGCCTTGTCGTCCAGCGTCTTGGCACGTAGCTGTACGAGACGCACACCATCCTCTTTCAGCGCCCTCTCCAGGCGGGAGGAAAACACCGCCTCATCGTCTTCCTCGGCAGTGATCAGGTATTCCCTGGGCAGCATGACGGCTCGCAGTATCGGCATATTTGCCGCCGGGAACGCATAGTTGTAAAGATCTTCAAGGCGCACCCAGCGTACCGCCTGCCCCTCACGCCCGTAAGGCTCTCCTTCGAAGGCATGAACCTGCCACACATCCAGCAGCACATGCTTGTCGGGATATTCGTGAGGCACACGAATCAGCGGTTGCGCCTTCTTGATCGTTATACCGAGTTCTTCGTGCAATTCCCGCTTGAGCGCCTCGAAGCCGGTCTCGAAGGGAGCAAGCTTGCCTCCGGGAAACTCCCACAGTCCGCCTTGGTCGACGATGGAGGGGCGCCTTGCCAACAGGACTTCCTGGCCATCGCTGCTGAAAATGGCGGCTGCCGCGACATGTACCCTGCGCTTGATCATGTTGCTCAACGTCCTCGTCTGCCTGGTTTCAGCTGCGGTAATCTGCATTTATCGTCACATAGTCGTGGGAAAGATCCGAGGTCCATACCGTTGCCGCGCTCTCGCCACGCCCAAGCGCAATGCGAATGACGATATCGTCCTTGGCCATAATGGCGCTGCCCGCCTCTTCAGTATAGCTTTCGGCGCGCCCGCCCTGCTCTACCAAGCGCACATCATCGAGATCGATGGTCACCCGTGCAACCTCGAAATCATTCACCGGCGCCCGACCGACCGCTGCCAGGATACGCCCCCAGTTGGCATCCGAGGCATAAAGCGCCGTCTTGACCAAGGGGGAATGGGCAACGGTAAAGGCAACGTCAAGCGCTTCCTGACGGGAGTTCGCCTGACTCACCTGGAGAGTAACGAACTTGGTCGCGCCTTCACCATCGCGAATGATCTGCTGGGCGAGATCGATCAGCACCTTATCCAGCGCTTCGCGAAAGGCGGCGATTTCATCATCGCCCGCCACGGCGGCACCGCGTCCCGTGGCGATCAGCATACAGGCGTCGTTGGTCGAAGTATCGCTGTCGACGGTAATGCAATTGAACGAGCGCGCCACGCCTTCACGCAACAACGACTCGAGCTGAGAACGTTCGATCCTGGCATCCGTTGCGACGAATGCCAGCATGGTGGCCATGTCCGGCCTGATCATCCCCGATCCTTTGGCAATACCGTTGAGGGTGACGGTCTGCCCGCCGATCTCGCAGGTGGCCGTGGCGCCCTTGGTACGGGTATCCGTGGTGAGAATACCTTCCGCCGCCTGCTGCCAGGCAAGGCTGTCGCCCCCCATGTTCGCCAATGCATCGGGCAGACCGAAACAGATGCTATTGACCGGCAGCGGCTCACCGATCACCCCGGTGGAAAACGGCAACACGGCCTCATAGGGCACGCCGGTCAATTCCCGTATGGCCATGCAGCAAGCCCGAGCATCTCGCAGCCCTTGGTCGCCGGTACCGGCATTGGCGTTGCCGGTATTGATCAGCATGTAGCGCGGCGTTCGCTCTGCCAGATGCTCGCGTGCGACCAGTACCGGTGCTGCGCAGAAGGCGTTACGGGTGAATGTCCCCGCAACGCTTGCGCCTTCGGCAATTTCGATGACCACGAGATCGCGGCGGTCAGGCTTCTTGATGCCTGCTTTAGCGGTCCCCAGTCGAATTCCCTCGACTACCGGCATATCGGGAAAGCTTGTCTGACCTACCGCCATCGCCTTTCTCCCTGAGTCTGTCTTGACTTGAACCCTGATCAATTCAACTTGCCGTGACACTGCTTGTATTTCTTGCCGGACCCACAGGGGCAAGGATCGTTGCGACCAACCTTGGGGCCTTCACGACGCACGGTCTGCTGCTCCTGCTGAGACGCCTGAGCCCCATCGTCGACTTCGCTGGCGGCCTCTTCCCGAGCGGAATCTTCCCGGGTCTGTTGGGCCGTGGCTTTTTCTCGCTCCAGGGTTTCTCGGCGCTGGCGCTCGAGTTCATCCACTTCTTCCTGACGACGCACCTGCACATGACTGAGAATACGGGTGACATCGTGCTTGATATTGCCCAGCAGCGATTGAAACAGCTCGAAGGCCTCGCGCTTGTATTCCTGCTTGGGATTCTTCTGGGCATAGCCGCGCAAGTGGATGCCGCGACGCAGATGATCCATGGATTGCAGGTGTTCCTTCCAGCGGGTGTCGAGCACCTGAAGCATGACCTGCTTCTCGAAACGGCGCATCAAATCCTCGCCAATGGCCTCGATCTTGGCGGCATAGATCTCCCGGTGGCTGGTCTGCAAGCGTTCCCGCAACAACTCTTCGTGGAAATGCTCGTCCTCCCGGGCCCATTCGGTCACCGGCACATCGAGATTGAAGTCCGTTCTCAGATGCTGTTGCAGGCCTTCCAGATCCCACTGCTCCGGCAGGCTTTGCGGCGGTACGAAACTGCTGATCGCACTGTCGAGCATTTCGTCACGGATGCCGGCGACATTATCCGAGACATTATCCGCGGCCAGTATCTCATCGCGCTGTTCGTAGATGACACGACGCTGATCGTTGGCCACGTCGTCGTATTCGAGCAACTGCTTGCGGATATCGAAGTTGCGCCCCTCGACCTTCTTCTGGGCCCGTTCGACCGCGTTGGAGACCATCTTGTGCTCGATCGCCTCCCCCCGCTCGAGCCCCAGCGCCTGCATCAAACGCTGCACCCGATCCGAGCCGAACAGGCGCATCAGGTTGTCTTCCAGGGAGAGGAAGAAGCGGGTCGAACCGGGATCGCCCTGACGTCCGGAACGCCCCCGCAGCTGGTTGTCGATGCGCCGGGATTCATGGCGCTCGGAGCCGATCACGTGCAGACCACCGGCATCGAGTACCGCATTGTGACGCGCCTGCCACTCTTCCCGAGCCGCTTCGATCTGCTCCTGGGTCGGATTATCCAGCTTTGCGACTTCGGCTTCCCAGTTACCCCCCAGCACGATGTCGGTACCACGACCGGCCATGTTGGTGGCAATGGTAATGGCACCGGGGCGCCCCGCCTGGGCGATGATCTCGGCTTCGCTCTGGTGCTGCTTGGCGTTGAGCACGTTATGCGGAATCTGGCCTTGTTTCATCAATCCGGACAGCAGCTCGGAGGTCTCGATCGAAGCCGTACCCACCAGAATAGGCCGACCGGCGTCCCGCTGGACTTTCACGTCCTCGATGATCGCTTCGTACTTCTCCTCGGCGGAGAGGTAGACCAGATCGTTGAAATCCTTACGCTGAATCGGCTTGTTGGTGGGGATCACCATGACATCGAGGCCGTAGATCTGGCGGAACTCGAAGGCCTCGGTATCCGCGGTGCCGGTCATGCCGGCGAGCTTGTCGTACAGGCGGAAATAGTTCTGAAAGGTGGTGGAAGCCAGTGTCTGGCTCTCGCGCTGAATCGCCACCCCTTCCTTGGCCTCGACGGCCTGGTGCAGGCCTTCCGACCAGCGACGCCCCGGCATGCTGCGCCCGGTGTGTTCATCGACAATGACGACCTCACCGCCATTGACGATATAGTCCACATCGCGGTGGAACAGATGCCTCGCTCGCAGTGCCGAATGCATGTGGTGCAAAAGGCCCAGATTCTGCGCCGCGTAGAGTGAGTCCTCCTCGGCCAGAAGCCCTTGCTCGCGCAGCAACCCTTCTACCCTGGAATGGCCTTCCTCGGTCAGTTCGATCTGCTTTTGCTTTTCGTCGAGTATGAAATCGCCGCTGGAGGGTTCCTCCTCGTCCTCGCAGCGCGTGAGCTCCTTCGCCAGGCGATTCGCAACCTTGTAAAGCTCGGTGTTCTCTTCGACGGGGCCGGAAATGATCAGTGGCGTGCGGGCTTCATCGATGAGGATCGAGTCGACCTCATCGACGATGGCATAGTTGAGCTTACGCTGTACCTTGTCCTCCAGGGAGAAGGCCATGTTGTCCCGGAGATAATCGAAGCCGTATTCGTTATT
Organism: uncultured Halomonas sp.; assembly: GCF_947493865.1. Taxonomy (GTDB): domain Bacteria; phylum Pseudomonadota; class Gammaproteobacteria; order Pseudomonadales; family Halomonadaceae; genus Modicisalibacter. The sequence continues at coordinate 76,319 of NZ_CANLTC010000003.1, read as the reverse complement.
GGTGCCGTAGGTGATGTCGCAGGCGTAGGCTTCACGCTTTTGCTCGTTGGTCTGGCCCGAATAGATGACACCGACGCTCAGTCCCAAGAACTCGTAGAGCGGACGCATCCAGTCCGCATCGCGCTTGGCCAAATAGTCGTTGACGGTCACCACGTGCACACCCAGGGCGGGTAGTGCGTTGAGATAGACCGCGAGAGTAGCCACCAGGGTCTTGCCTTCGCCGGTTTTCATCTCGGAGATACGCCCGCGATGAAGAGTGACCCCGCCGATCAGCTGAACATCGAAATGACGCATGCCCATGACGCGCTGACTCGCCTCGCGTACCGTGGCGAAGGCCTCGGGTAACAGCTTGTCCAGGCTTTCACCACTGCGCAGGCGCTCGCGAAATTCGTCGGTACGCGCCTTGAGTTCCTCATCGGTAAGCGCCTTGATACGCTCTTCCTCGGCATTGATCTCATGGACCAGCTTGCCAATGCGCTTTACTTCCCGGTCATTTTTCGAGCCGACCAGCTTGCGTAATACAGTGTTTAACATGCGATATCCTGAATTCTTGGGGCCACACGAGACGGTGCCGCCCCGTCATTTGCTTCCTCGCGATAAAATACGTCGCTCGACGCCATCGGATTGAAAAAGGTAAGGCAAAATAATGAAATCAATCGATAGACGAGCGGCAAACAGCCATCTGACGAGCGCGAACTGGCGGACCGCGGCGGTTCAGGACATCATGATCGGCACAGAAGCGCCGGAGAACGGGATGACACCATAACGGTGTCGTTTTGTGACGAGGTCGACGACGCGAATTGTGCAGGTACCAGAGGCTTCGCCTGGCGATCCGCCGTGAGTTGGCGCGAACGACCCGGGATGCGATCAAATAATGCTGAGCCAGACGTTCGACGAGCCGTAGGCTTTCACCCTGGGCCAACGCGCCCGGCAACAGGCAGCTCACCAGCAGCCCAGCCAACCACAACCGTGTGCCTCCACGACGAGGTGAAAACGGTGTCGTTGCAGTAACGGATTTACCGGAAGGGGTCATGCTGTCGATGGGCTCCTGGCCGTGTTAGATTGCCTGTATTGACGTCAGGGAGTTCGTGAGCAAGCCCGTGAGTATAAAGCCTAAGCGGTTTCGCGCCCAGCCCATGAGCCGGCTATTGACGGGGCACTCTTCTGGTGGAGGGGACCTGGGGAACCTGATGCGCATGGCGCAAGCCATTGATCGTGCACAGCAACATTTGCGCGACCACCTCCCCCAGGAGGTGCGCGAGCATATTTTCGTAGGCGGCTATCGTCAAGGCAAACTGACACTGATCACCGATCGTGCCGTATGGATGACCTGGCTACGTTACGAACAAGCCCGGCTGCTGCAACTGCTGCATCAGCTGCCTGAGTTCGAAAGCGTTACCGGCCTGACCTTCAAGGTGCGTCCCATCAGCCCACCCAAGATACCTCTCCGGTTGACTCGTGGACTCTCTGCCCGCGCCGCGGACGAGATTTCCAGCTGTGCCGCAGATATCAACGACCCGATGCTCAAGCGCTCTTTGGAAAGGCTGGCTACCCATGCAGAAGCAAAAGACGAGAACTCCACCCCCCTGGAGTAGCTTCAATGAAAAACGCCGATTCAAATACATTGAATCGGCGCGAATCCTTCTACTGCTGGCTTGGTTTGATCGTGATCGCCTACATGGCCATCGCCGGCGCGGAGTAGGAAATCGGCGCCTTCTGACGAGCACCCTCGAAAGTGACGATCTCCCAGGCATCCGGGTTATCCAGCATGGCGCGACATAGCTGATTGTTCAGCGCGTGACCGGATCTTACGCCCCGGAACTCACCAATCAGGCTATAACCAAGCTGATACAGGTCGCCAATGGCATCGAGCACCTTGTGCTTGACGAATTCATCGTCGTAGCGCAAGCCACCCTCGTTGAGGACGCGGTAATCGTCGACCACGATGGCGTTATCCAGACTGCCGCCGAGGGCAAGATTCTGGGAGCGCAGGAATTCGAGATCCCGCATGAAGCCGAAGGTGCGTGCCCGAGAGACTTCCTTGACGAAGGAGGTCGTCGAAAAGTCCACGGTTGCAGTCTGCTTCTGCCGATCGAAAGCCGGGTGATCGAAATCGATGGAAAACGAGACCTTGAAGCCGTCGTAAGGGGTAAATACGGCCTCCTTGCCATCGTCATTCACAACGATCTCACGCTTGATGCGGATGAACTTCTTGGGCGCGTTCTGCTCTTCGATCCCCGCAGACTGAATGAGGAATACGAAAGGGCCTGCGCTTCCATCCATGATCGGCACTTCAGGAGCATTGAGTTCGACGAACACATTGTCGATGCCCAGACCCGCGAAGGCCGACATGAGATGCTCTACCGTCGCCACCTTGACACCATCACTGGACAGGGCAGTACAGAGCGTGGTGTCGGTAACGTTTTCAGCACGAGCCGGAATGCGCACTTCAGGATCGAGGTCGGTACGCACGAATACGATACCGGTATTAATGGGTGCCGGACGCAATGTCAGGCGGACCTTTTCACCAGAGTGCAAACCGACTCCGGTAGCGCGCATGGTATTTTTGAGCGTACGTTGTTTGATCATGGGCAAGGGCCAAGTGTCATAAAAATTGTCGAACAGTGTTCACTATAACAGCGAACAAACGATTTAACAAAAAAATATCACCTGGCTCCCACCTATGCCTCCGATAGTGCCGCTCAATCGGCCTGGCGGCGCAGGAATGCAGGAATATCCAGATAATCATCGAGCTCCTGAGACTTGCGCTTCTCCTGACGCGCTTTCACCGCGTTTTCCTGCTCGGCCTTCGCAGCCTGTTGACGCATGACCGTCGGCTGCTGCAACTTGCGATAGTCGTTGGACTCCGGGCGCGACACATTCTCGCGAACCGCGGGCTTTTCCTTTTGAGCATCAAGACCGGCTGCAACGACGGTGACACGCAGCTCATCGGTCATATCCATGTCAATGGAGGTGCCGACGACGATGGTGGCATCCTGGGAGGCAAACTCCTGGACGGTGGCACCTACATCATTGAACTCGCCGATGGACAGATCCGGTCCGGCAGTAATATTGACCAGAATGCCGCGAGCACCGTGCAGATCGATATCTTCGAGCAACGGGCTGCGAATTGCCTTTTCCGCTGCTTCCCGGGCACGGTTCTCGCCAATGGCGCCGCCGGTCCCCATCATCGCCATCCCCATCTCGGACATGACCGTACGAACGTCGGCAAAGTCGACGTTGATGATGCCCGGACTGGTGATCAGTTCAGCGATACCTTGAACGGCGCCAAGCAGCACGTCGTTGGCGGCGCTAAATGCCGTCAGAAGGCTTGCGCTCTTGCCAAGCACCGCCAGCAACTTCTCGTTGGGAATGGTGATCAGGGAGTCCACGTGCTCGGACAGTTCACGCATGCCTTCTTCCGCGGCACGCATGCGCTTGGGCCCCTCGAAAGGAAATGGGCGTGTCACCACCGCAACGGTAAGGATGCCCAGCTCCTTGGCGACCTGAGCCACTACGGGAGCGCCGCCTGTACCCGTACCACCGCCCATGCCGGCAGTGATGAACACCATGTCGGCGCCCTGCAGAAGCTCCGCGATGCGATCGCGATCTTCCATCGCCGCCTGGCGTCCAACTTCAGGACTGGCACCGGCCCCAAGGCCCTTGGTGATTTCAGTACCGAGTTGAAGAACGGTCTTGGCCGAGACGCGCTTGAGCGCCTGTGCATCGGTGTTGGCGCAGATGAACTCGACGCCTTCGATGTTGCTTTCGACCATGTGATTGACGGCATTGCCGCCACCGCCACCCACGCCGATCACCTTGATGACTGCGCTACTTGAAGGTGCGTTATCTACCAATTCGAACATTTGCCCCGTCTCCTGTGGTCGTTTTACGACCCCTGTCAGAAATTTCCTTTGAACCAACTTTTGACCCGTTTCAGCGTCGAGGTGTCATCCGTGACCGTACGCCTGGAACCCTCTTCTCTGCGGGGCTGGGCCGCTACCGCGCGAGTTTGGCCATGCTTGGCCTCACGCATTCCATAGAGTAGCAAACCCACTCCGGTGGAATAAATCGGGTTACGCACTACGTCTGCCAGGCCGCGCACGTTCTGCGGGCAGGCAATACGCACCGGCATATGAAAAATCTCTTCGGCAAGCTCTACCACGCCTTCCATGCGTGATGTACCGCCGGTCAGCACGACGCCTGCGGCGACGAGATCCTCGAAGCCACTGCGGCGCAGCTCTTCACGCACAAGGGTAAAGAGCTCTTCGTAACGTGGCTCGACCACCTCGGCAAGCGCCTGCCGGGACAGATCCCGAGCCGGGCGATCCCCGACGCTGGGAACCTTGACCATTTCATCGCTGGAAGCCAGCTGCGTCAGCGCGCAGGCGTACTTGACCTTGATGTCCTCGGCGTACTGTGTCGGCGTGCGCAGGGCCATGGCGATATCGTTGGTGACTTGATCGCCGGCAATGGGGATGACCGCCGTGTGGCGAATCGCCCCTTCGGTGAATACGGCGATATCGGTAGTGCCACCCCCGATATCCACCATGCACACTCCGAGTTCGCGCTCGTCCTCGGTCAATACTGCATAGCTCGAGGCGAGCTGCTCCAGGATGATGTCGTCGACTTCCAGACCACAGCGACGTACGCATTTTTCAATGTTCTGGACGGCATTGAGCGCGGCTGTTACCAGGTGCACTCGCGCCTCGAGTCGAACGCCGGACATGCCCAAGGGCTCGCGGATACCCTCCTGGGTATCGATGGCAAACTCCTGAGGCAGCACATGAATGATGCGTTGTCCTTCTGAAATGGCACGGGCGCGGGCAGAGTCGATGACACGATCGATATCGGAGGGCGTCACTTCGCGCTCCTTGATTGCCACCACGCCATCGGAGTTCATTGAACTGATGTGGCTTCCTGCAACCCCCACATAGACTGAATGAATATCGCAGCCAGCCATCAATTCCGCTTCTTCCACTGCTCGCTGAATGGACAGCACGGTGGATTCGATATTGATGACGACGCCTTTTTTCATGCCACGCGACGGATGCGAGCCAATTCCGGCGATTTCGAGTCCGCCATCGTCAGTAGGTTGACCGACAATCGCTACGACCTTGGACGTCCCGATATCCAGCCCAACCACCATATTGGAAGCATTGGATTGTCCTGCCATGGGTCGGGATCACTCCTCAATCTTCACTTTAGTTAGTAAACAATTAATGTACGCTTAAAAAATCGTGGCTGATTAAAAAATCAAAGTTATAATTTATCCAGCCCGCATACAAGTTCAGCAGTAGAATACGGGTATTTTTTAACGAAAGAAATACCCTATACCCTTGTCTATCGGCGGCTGGCGCCAAAAAGTGATAGTAGGTATTAATGCTGTGGTACTTCCACTTCCGTTTCACCGTGCCAGGCAACAACAATTCCATTTGGATAGCGAAGATCGATGTAGCGAATTTGCGACGCTTCATTCATAAGCTGCCGTTTCCAGGCGGCAATGAAACGTGCCAATCGTGACTCGTGCTGATTGCGTCCTAGCATGACCCAAATGCTATCATCGACCTGAAAACGCCAGGCACCACGATCTTCGAGTCTTAGTTGAGTCACTTCAAATTTTAGCGATGTAAAGCGACTATGTAATTGATCGAGTAGTGCCAATACTTCCGCGCCACTGCCCCGGGGACCAGACAAATCCGGAAGATCATCAGGTATTGTTACATTACCTTGATGAAATGGCACACCTCGGGAATTGATAAGTAGATCATCGTTCCAGCGTGCCACTGGGTCCTGTTCATAAAGCTCGAAATTCAGGGCATTCGGCCAGTGACGCGAGACTCGCACCTCGGAAAGCCACTCGATTGCCCGCGCGCGTTTTCGCAGTTCAGCGAGATCCACGGACAACCAGCTTTGCCCTTGAACCATCGGTGCCAGCTGCTCACGCAGATAGTTGGCGCTGACGTAACTTAGATCGCCGCTGATCGAGACCCGCTCGATAGGGCGGTCGAGCCATAACCACAGCGCGCGCCCACCGGCACTCAACAAGACGATCAGAAGTAGCAAACCCACGATCGTGCCACGGGAGCCAGCAGATGCCATCGCGCTCACGCCTCAAGCGACGTGGCAAGAATACGCAGCACCAGTTCCTCGAAATTGATGCCCGCGTGAGCCGCGGCCTGAGGCACAAGACTGTGATCCGTCATTCCCGGCACGGTATTGACTTCCAGCAACCAGAATTCACCTTGAGCATCTCGCATAACATCGACTCGCCCCCAGCCACGACAGCCGAGCGCCTCGAAGGCTCGAAGACAAAGCTGACCCAGCTCTTGCTCCTGCTCGCCACTCAGCCCGCAGGGAATATGGTAGAGCGTCTCGTTGGAGTGATACTTGGCCTCGTAATCGTAAAAACCATTGGGCACCTCGACGCGAATTGCCGGCAACACCCTGTTGCCAAGCAGCGACACGGTATATTCCTCACCCGAAACAAAGCGCTCTGCCATGACCATCGCATCGAACCGCGCGGCCTCCCGATAGGCGGATTTCAAGGCCTCGAGGCTATCCACGATGCTGATGCCCAGCGTCGAGCCTTCATGTACTGGCTTGACCACCAGCGGCAGTCCGAGACGCTCGACCACCTGCTCCCAATCCGCGTTGGGCTCCAGCGTAATACTTGGCGGTGTGGGCAGATCTAAAGAGCGCCAGAGATGCTTGGTGCGCTGTTTGTCCATGCCCAGCGCAGAAGCCAGCACACCACTGCCGGTATAAGGAATGCCCAGCAGTTCAAGCGCCCCTTGTAGCGTGCCATCCTCGCCACCTCGGCCATGCAGGGCGATGAACACACGATCTGGAGCCAGGGCTTCGAGCTTGCTCAATCCACCTGCCGCCAGGTCGTAGCCCTGTACATCGAGACCGGTTTTTTGCAATGCCGCCAAAACTGCCTTGCCGCTATTTAGAGACACCTCTCGTTCTGCAGAATTGCCACCGTAAAGCACGACCACCCGACCATAATCATCGGGATTCGATACGTCATCCCGCCGCGAATTGCTCATAGTTCTACCTTGTCCAACTGTAACTGGTTAGCCGCCAGGGCGAGGGAGATACCGCCGATATCGCCGGCACCCTGAGTAATCAGAATATCGTCGTTACGCAAAACCCGAGAAAGCAGACGCGGCAGTTCTTTCTTGTGTTCGACGAAGAGTGGATCGACCTCCCCTCTCTGACGAATCGAACCCGCCAGCGTGCGCCCTTCGGCGCCGGGAATGGGCGCTTCACCGGCACTGTAGACATCGAGCAGCAGCAACGTATCGACGCCGGACAGTACCCGCACGAAATCTTCGTACAAGTCATGGGTACGGGAATAGCGATGGGGCTGATAGATCATCACCAGGCGCCGCTTGGGCCAGCCGGCGCGCACCGCTCGAATGACCATCTCGACTTCACGAGGGTGATGGCCGTAGTCGTCGACCAGCATGACCTCACCCGGTTCCTGTGAAGAACCTTGCATTTGGCCCTGTTCGCGATCGTCTGATCGTCCTCTTTCCTGGAAAGCCCCTAGAGGAAAGCTACCGTGCACCTGAAAACGTCGACCAACGCCGGCAAAGCTGGAAAGTCCGCGCAGGATGGCGTCGTCACCAACGCCGGCATCCGTGGCCACGGCAATCGCTGCCAAGGCATTCTGAGCATTATGCTCGCCGGGCATTGCCAGGCGAACCGCCAGAGGCGCATGGCCCTCCGGGCGCAGAGCCGTGAAGCGAATCTCGCCACTCTCCTGCACGAAATCGGTGATGCGATAGTCCGCGTCAGGGCTGAAGCCATAGGTGACGAACTGGCGCTGTACTCGCCCCATCAGCCCGCGCAGGTTGTCATCATCGAGACAGAGTATCGCCAGCCCATAAAAAGGAAGATTGTGCAGAAACTCGATGAAGGTGTCCTTGAGACGCGAGAAGTCCCCGGCGTAGGTGGCCATATGATCCGCATCGACGTTGGTGACGACGGAAACCATCGGCTGTAAATGTAGAAAGGAGGCGTCGGACTCGTCCGCCTCCGCCACCAGATACTCTCCCTCTCCCAGCCGCGCATTGGTACCGGCACTGGTCAGCTTGCCGCCGATCACGAAGGTGGGGTCCAGCCCGCCCTCCGCCAGTAGCGTCGCGGTCAGGCTGGTGGTCGTCGTCTTGCCGTGGGTGCCGGCGACCGCGATGCCATGGCGAAACCGCATCAGCTCCGCCAGCATCTCAGCACGCCGCACCACGGGAATGCGATACTCCTGCGCCCAGACAATTTCGGGGTTGCTCTGATCCACGGCAGTCGACACCACGATCACATCGGCACCTTCGGCATGGGCCGATGCATGGCCGATGGCAACGCGGATACCGCAGTCTCGCAGATGTGCCGTGACGGAGGATTCCCTGAGATCGCTACCGCTCACCTGATAGCCCTGATTGGCAAGCACCTCCGCAATACCGCACATGCCAGCGCCGCCAATACCGATGAAGTGGATGCGCCGTATGCGTCGCATGCCCAGACCGGAAGCGACGTGTGGCAATGAGCCACGGGAGGCGCTCATTTGCTGGTGGGAAACAGAAAAGGGGTTATCGCTCAAAACCGATCTCCATGCAGCCTTCTACCAGGCGCTCGACCGCATCGAGATGCGCGCAGCCGCGGGCGGCGACCGCCATGGTGGCAAGGCGTTCGGGGTCGAGTACGGTCGCAAGCGTATCGGCGAGCGAAGCCGCATCCAAGGTGTTTTGGGGTATCAGCAAGGCGGCATCCGCAGTAACGAGATGCCGAGCGTTCTGGGTTTGGTGATCGTCCACCGCATGGGGATAAGGCACCAGCAATGAGGGCTTGGCCGCAGCGGCTAGCTCGGCAATGGTCAGGGCCCCGGCGCGGCATATGACCAGATCCGCCCATTCGTAGGCCTGGGCCATGGCGTCGATGAAATCACTGACCTGGGCTTCGATACCGGCAGCGGCATAGGCTTCCCGAGTCGCGTCCTCCCTGTCGCGACCGGTCTGATGACGAATCTCGGGCAGCTTGCTGGCGGGCGCCTTTGTCTTGAGCAAAGCGACGGCTTCCGGCAAGCATTGATTGAGCGCCTGGGCCCCCAACGAGCCACCTACCACCAGCACGCGTAGCCGTCGGTCTTGCATACTTTCTGCAGTACGTGGCTGGCAGCCCAGGGCGGCGATCTCGCTGCGCACTGGATTGCCGATGACGATTTCCTTGTGCGCCTTGCCGGCTTTACGAAAAGCCCCGGGAAATGCGGCATAAACCCGTGTCGCCAGTCGCGACAATGCCTGATTGGTCATGCCGGCCACGGCATTTTGCTCATGCACGACCAGCGCCCGCCGGGACAACCAGGCCGCCAGCCCGCCCGGGCCACTGGCAAAACCGCCCATGCCGACTACCAGTTGAGGATCGAAGCGTTGCAAGACCCGCCAGGCCTGGGACACGGCGCGGGATAGACGCCAGGGCACGGCCAGCCATCCCGCCAGGCCATTGCCGCGCAGTCCGGCGATATCGATACGGTGCAGCGTGATGCCCGCCGCCGGCACTAGACGATTTTCGATGCCGCGCGGGCTACCCAGCCACTCGACGCTGACGCCTTGAGCGATTAGCGCCCTCGCCAGGGAAAGGGCGGGAATCACATGACCGCCAGTACCACCGGCCATGATCAGCACGCGGCGAACGGAAGCGTCCTGCACGGAGGTTTGCACGGCTGCCTCTGATGACATCATGGGGCGGGAACTCCTTTGACCTGTTGCCGGGCATTTGCATAGCGGGTCAGACGCCGAGTCTCGATATCCACTCGCAGCAGCAGCGCCACCATGATGCAACTGACCACGAGACTCGACCCTCCGTAGCTCAACAAGGGTAGTGTCAGCCCCTTGGTAGGCAGCATGCCGGTGCTCACTCCGATGTTGATGAAGGCCTGGCCTCCGAATACCAGGGCGATACCGTAGCTGAGATAGGCAGCGAACGGCAATCGAATCAGCTCTGCCCGCCTGCCGATGGCAAGCGCGCGATAAACCAGGAGCGCAAAGAAGCTGATGACGGTAATCGCCCCCACCAGACCCAACTCCTCGGCAATGACGGCGAAGACGAAGTCCGTGTGGGCTTCCGGCAGATAGAACAGTTTCTGTACGCTGTCTCCGAGCCCCAGACCAAACCAGTGACCGCGGCCATAGGCGATCAGCGCCTGGGTCAACTGATAGCCCGAGTCATACATGTCCGCCCAGGGATCGGCGAAACTGGTAATTCGCTCCAGGCGATAGGGTTCTGCAATGGCGACGTACACGCCCAGCAGCGACACGACCGTCAGCAGCAGGATGAAGCGCCCCAGGGGCGCCCCGGCCAGAAGCAGCATGCCCATCACACTGCTGGTCATGACCACGAGGGCACCGTAATCCGGCTCGAGGATGAGCAGCACGGCGATCGGTAGAAGCACCAGTAGCGGCTTGGTAAATTCCCAGAGATGACGGCGCACCCCAGATAGAAAACGTTCCAGATAGCTGGCGATGTAGATGATCAGAAACAGCTTGGCAAGCTCCGAGGCCTGCACATTGATTGGCCCCAAGGGAATCCAGCGCTTGCTGCCGTTGACTTCGGTACCTACCAGCAACACCAGGATCAAAAGCCCGATACCCGCCAGCAACAGCCAAGGGCCGTTCTCCTGCCACCAGCCAAGGGGCACCAGCAGCATGGCCGAGCCGAACGTTACGGCAATGACGACGAAAATGCCATGGCGTATGCCGTAATAAAATGGATTACCGGTAAGCCCTGTCGCCACCTCCGTCGACGCGGAGGTCACCATGACCAGGCCGACCAGCAGCAATGTCCCTGCCGCAAGCACCAACCAGGCGTCAAAAGGTTGTCCGGCAGTGGAAAGACGCGCGCCCCAACCCTTCATGAACGCTCCTGGACAATACGGGTAGCGAGATATTCCTGCACCCAGCTGCGAAACAGATCGCCTCGAGCCATATAGTTCGCAAATTGATCGAGACTGGCGCAGGCAGGCGACAGCAACACGCAGTCGCCTGGGCGTGCGGTGGCGGCGGCACGCTCCAATGCTTGCTGCAGGTTCTGAGTGTGCGTTATCGGCACCGCTCCCTCGACGGCCCCTGCCAGACGCGATGCATCGACACCAAACAGGATGGCTTCCCGGGCATATCGTTTCAGAGGCGCCTTCAAGGGGGTGAAATCCGCGCCCTTGCCCTGCCCGCCCCCAAGCCAGATCAGCTTGCCCGTAAGGGTTGCGCCGAGTCCCGTCATGGCCGCCAGCGTGGCACCCACATTGGTGCCCTTCGAGTCGTTGATCCAGCGCACCCCTTGCCCTTCGCCAATCAACTCGCCTCGGTGCGGCAAACCGGGAAAGCGCTTCAATACTCGCTGCATGGCGGCCAGTGGCAATCCTAGCCGATGCCCCAGGGCCATGGCTGCAAGGGCATTGGCATGATTGTGTCGCCCGGGTAGACGCATATCCGCCACGGCCATCAGCGGACTTGCGCCGTGCATCAACCAGGGCTGCGTTTTCGCACCGTCGTTGTACTCGGCGATTCCCCATTCGTCGGCCTGTGGCGCCCGGGTGGTAAATCGCTCCCAGGCAAGATCCTGCGCGGGATATGATTCTTTCTCCTGAGGCCAGCTCAACGGATCTTCGCCATTGACAATGGCATAGGCTGCACCATGAAAAATAGCCGATTTGGCCGCGCGATAGCACGCCATGTCACCATGCCGATCAAGATGATCCTCGGAAAGATTGAGAAAGGCCACTGCGGCCGCGCTCAGCTCGGGAGTGGTTTCAAGTTGAAAGCTCGAGAGCTCGAGCACGAATAGTTCCGCATCTGGATGATCCTGGAGCAGATCGAGCGCCGGGGTACCCAGATTACCGCCGACGGCAACCTTGAGCCCCGCCTCGCTGGCCATTTCGCCGAGCAGAGTGGTCACCGTGGACTTGGCATTGGAGCCGGTGATGGCAGCGATTGGCACTCTGCACTGACGTGCAAACAGGGCGATCTCCCCCAGAATGTATGGCGCTTCAGCAGTAGTTCCTTGGCTTTCCAGCCCTTGAGCATTGCCGAACCTGCGCGCCCAGAGCGTTTTCAGCCCCGGGGTGCATGGGTCGACACCCGGGCTAAGCACGATCTCCTTGGCCTGGGCAAGATCGAGTTCCGTCAGCGGACCGCAGTGAATGGCGACGTCCGGGTGCGCTTCGCGAAAGGCATGCAATCCAGGCGGCGCCTTACGGGTATCCGCCATCATGAAAGGCGTGCCCAGGCGCGCCAGATGCCGGGCAACGGCGCTTCCGGAAAGGCCGAGCCCGACGATCAAGGTATGTCCCTGGGGTACCGATGACATCGACATTTCACCGTTACGAAGTGGCGAGTACGTTTTACCGTCAGCGAATCTTTAGGGTGGCGAGACCCATCAGGACCAGCACTACCGTAATGATCCAGAAACGCACGATGACCCGGGGTTCCGGCCAGCCCTTGAGTTCGAAGTGATGGTGCAAGGGCGCCATGCGAAAGATACGTCGTCCAGTGAGTTTATAGGAACCCACCTGCAGGATAACCGACACGGTCTCCATGACGAATACGCCGCCCATGACGAACAGCACGATTTCCTGGCGTACCACCACCGCGACGATACCCAGAGCCGCACCCAGTGCCAGAGCCCCGACATCCCCCATGAAAACCTGGGCCGGATAGGTATTGAACCAGAGAAAACCCAGCCCGGCACCGGCAATGGTGCCACAGAATACCGCCAGTTCGCCGGCGCCGGGCACCATGGGAATGTGCAAATACTCGGCAAATACCGCATTGCCGCTGGCATAGGCAAATACCGCAAGTCCCATTGCCACCATGACCGTGGGCATGATGGCCAGGCCATCGAGACCATCCGTGAGATTGACCGCATTGGAACTGCCGACGATGACCAGATAGGTCAGCACGATGTAGAAGAATCCAAGCTGAATCACGACTTCCTTGAACAACGGTACGATCAGGCTGGTTTCCACCGGTCCCGCCGCAGTCATGTAAAGCAACACGGCTGCACCAAGACCCAGCACCGACTGCCAGAAATATTTCCAGCGTGCCGGCAAGCCGCGAGGATTCTTTTCTACCACCTTGCGATAATCGTCGACCCAGCCGATCGCACCGAAACCCAGGGTGACGATCAACACCAACCATACATAGTGATTGCTCAGATCGCCCCATAAGAGCGTGCTGATCGCCATTGCCACAAGAATCATGGCACCACCCATGGTCGGCGTCCCGGCCTTGGAAAGATGCGACTGTGGTCCGTCGTCCCGTACCGCCTGACCGATCTGCCGTTCCACCAGGCGCCGGATCATCATGGGGCCGAACCACAGACACAGCAGCAGCGCGGTCAGGGTACCGAGAACGGCCCGTAGCGTCAGATACTCAAAAACGGCAAAGGCGCTTTGATAGGCGCTTAGAAGGTGTGCTAGATAGAGCAACATGTCGTGCGTTCACCTTGATCATTCTATGCGCAGTGCGGCGATCAGTCTTTCCATGCCGGCGCTGCGAGACCCTTTGACCAGCACACTGGCACCAGGGGGTAGATGGTTCCGGGCATGACGCAACAGCGTCTCCCAGTCCGAGAAATGACATCCTGAACCGCCAAAGGCCAGCGCGGAAGGCTCTGCCGCGGCGCCCAGAGTGCCGAGAAAATCGATGCCCAGCTCACGGGCATAACGTCCTACATCGCTGTGCAGCGCCTCGGACGCTGCGCCCAACTCCCCCATTGCGCCCAGAAAGCACCAACGTGGTGCCGGCATCTGCGCCAGCACATCGAGAGCAGCCTTCATCGCGCCGGGGTTGGCATTGTAGGTGTCATCGAGCAGACGAGACCCGCGAATGCCTTCCACCAGCGTCATGCGCCCTGGCAAGGCTTTTAGATCATCCAGGCCCGCAATCACTTCTTTCGCCGTGAGCCCCATTGCCAGAGCCGCCGCCGTAGCAGCCAGCGCATTGCGCACATTATGTACGCCGAGCAGGGGAAGCCTCACTCGGCCTAAGACGACATCATCATACATAAGTGAGAAAGAATAATGACCACTCTCATCGCAAATTAGATTAACAGCTTGAACTTTCGCTTCCCCAGAAAGCCCAAAATCAATGATCCTGCGGTTGCCAACGAGCCGCGACCAAAAGGGATAAAACACATCATCGCGATTGAGTACGGCAACGCCATCCTCATTCAGACCGGCAAGAATTTCGGCCTTGGCCTGAGCGATCTGGCCCATGCCACCGAACTCACCGACATGCGCCCCGGTTATGTTGGTTATTACAGCGACCTGGGGCTGCGCAAGGGCCGTGGTCCAGGCGATCTCCCCAAGATGGTTGGCTCCCAGCTCTATCACCGCCTGTTGATGATCCCGGGTGAGGTTCAAGAGCGTCAGCGGCGCGCCGATGTCGTTATTGAGATTGCCACGCGTTGCCAGGGTGGCGCCGCGTTGGCGCAGCAGCGTCGCGAGCATCTCCTTGACCGTGGTCTTGCCACTGTTGCCGGTGATGGCGACCAGCGGGCCATCCCAGTTGCGGCGCCGGGCCTGGCCCAGCAGGCCAAGCGCCAGCCGCGTATCCGCCACCTGCAACTGCGGTAACGGATCATCAACGACCCGCGAGACGATGGCGGCCACGGCCCCCTTGCTGCGGGCCTCGGCAAGAAAATCGTGGGCATCGAAGCGATCACCGGCCAGCGCCAGGAACACGTCACCTGCCTGCAGGGCGCGGGTATCGGTCACGATGGCATTCACTTCAGCATCTTCGCCGGCCCAGCTCACTGCCAACGCACCGGCGATTGCACCAAGGGTTTGTAGACCACAGGCGTTCATGTCGGCGCTCCACGCTTGTTCAGCGCCGCCTCGGCCCAGGCGTGATCGGAAAACGGCATACGCTGTCCTTGCATCTCCTGATAATTCTCATGCCCCTTGCCGGCAATCAGAATGACATCGTTCTTACCGGCGGCGGCAATGGTTCGATCGATGGCATCGCCCCGCCCTTCGATGCACCAGGCCTTTTTCCTATCCTCAGGAGAGAGGCCCTGCAGCATCTGCTCGCGTATCCTCGCCGGAACTTCGCTGCGCGGATTGTCATCGGTAATCACCAGTTGATCCGCCAAGGCTCGGGCCGCCTCGGCCATCAATGGCCGCTTGCCGCTATCGCGATCGCCGCCGCAGCCAAAGACACACCAGAGCCTTGCTTCCTCTTGGGGCGCATCGTGAACCCCACTTACCCCATGGCTACCGCCCGGCAAGTGCGCCCGCAGGGCACTCAGGGCGTTGCTCAGGGCATCCGGCGTGTGGGCGTAATCCACTATCACCGTGGGCGCATCGGAACGGATGATCGCTTGCATGCGTCCGGGCACGGGAAGCAGTTCGCCGGCAGCATTGCAAAGCGCATCCAGATCCTCCCCAAGCCCATAGAGTACCGCCATCGCCAGCAATACATTATCGAGATTAAAGCGTCCCATTAGTGCCATTTCCAAGGCTCGCTCGCCGTCAGGCGTCGCGATCATCACGCGCTGCCCGCTAGCATGAGGCTGCCAATCGAGTACGCGGAACGTGGTTGCCTCCTGCTCGCCGCAGGCCAATACGCGCACATGCCTGGGTAATCCGGCGAGCATCAATCGTGCCAGGGGGTCGTCGCCGTTGACCACCGCAAGCGCAAGCTCCCGACGCCTGAACAGTCGTGCCTTGGCAGCAGCGTAGGCTGCCATGCTGCCGTGGTAGTCAAGGTGGTCCCGGGAAAGGTTGGTGAATGCTGCCACCGTGACGCGACAGCCCAGCAGCCGCTCCTGCTCAAGGGCGTGGGACGACACTTCCGCCGCTACTCGGGTAACCCCCTCCTGTGCCATGCTGCCCAGCGCAGCCTGCAGCTCCAACGGGCCCGGCGTGGTCTGGCCGCTGTCGATCAATTGCCCTGCCCTGCCCCAGCCAAGGGTGCCGATCACGCCCGCAGGACGCCCCAGCCGTTCGGACAGCGCCGCGATATAGTGGGTCACGGAACTCTTGCCGTTGGTGCCGGTGACGCCGATCAGCTCGAGGCTATCGGGCACCCGAAACAGGAGGCGGCCCAGCTCGCCCAACGCATGATTCAGGCCCGGCAAGGGCAACACCCGCTCCTCGCTTGCATATTGCTTCCCGAAGGCAGCATCGGCCTCGGCCAGCACGAGCATGGCGCCATCCTCGAGCGCCCGGTCGATGAAACGGCGTCCATCCACCTGCACACCAGGGACGGCGATGAATACCGCCGGGCCAACCCTTGCAGCGAGAGAACGGCTGTCCCGGGTAAGCATAAGCGGCTGTGACGAGCCCACGTCCAACGATGCCGGCAGTCGGATCTCGGGCCAGAGTGTTCTCAACGTCGTCGCCAACCGTTCATGGGTAACCTGCATTACTCCAGCGCCTCCTGCTTGTCGGGAAGGACATCGAGTAGACGTAGCGCCTTGCCCACTACGCGACTGAACACCGGTGCCGCTATCAGGCCGCCGTAGTAGTCGCCCTTCTTGGGATTGTCCACCATTACCACGGTCACGATACGCGGATCCGAGACCGGGGCGATACCGGCGAACAGCGAACGGTAAGCACTCTGCTGATATCCGCTTTGCGTGACCTTGCGCACCGTACCGGTCTTGCCGGCGACACGATAACCGGGAACCGCCGCCCGAGCCCCCCCGGCGCCAGGCTGGGCGATGGCCTCCAGCATATGCAACAGGTCATTGGCGACATCCGGCGCTATCACCTGTTCGCCTTGTGGCGGCGTGGGTTGCTTGAGCAGAGAAGGTGACAGGCGCTTGCCATCGTTGGCAATGGCGGTGTAGGCGCTTGCCAGTTGCATGGCGGATACGGAAACGCCATAGCCATAGGACATGGAGGCGCGCTTGCTGTCCGACCAGCCCAATGGCGTAGGCAGACTGCCCGTGGTTTCACCCGGAAAGCCGGTGCCCGGCGCCTGCCCGAAACCAAGCGCGTGATAGCGATTCCAGATGGCGTCATCCGGCAATTGCAGTGCCACCCGGGACATGCCCACGTTGGAGGAGTGCAACAGGATGCCCGCCATGGAAAGATCCTTGTAGTTGCGGAAATCGCGAATGGTGTAGTTGTCCAGGCGCATGTAACCCGGCGCGGTATCGATCACCGTCTGGGGTGAAAAGCGCTCCGTTTCCAGCGCGACAGACAGCGCCAGGGGCTTCATCACCGAGCCTGGCTCGAAGGCGTCGGTGACTGCCTGATTGCGCAACCCATTGGCGTCGATATCGACGCGATTGTTGGGATTGTAGGAAGGCAGGTTGGTCATCGCCAGCACCTCGCCGGTGCGGGCGTCCATCATCACCAGGGTGCCGCCATCCGCATCGTGCTCATCCACCGCGGCCTTCAGCTCGCGATAGGCCATGTACTGCAAGCGCAAGTCCACCGCCAGGGTGAGATTGCCTCCCGGCTTGGCTTCCTTGAGCAAGTGCAGATCGCGCACCAGACGCCCCTTGCGATCCTTGATCACCCGGCGCTTGCCTGGCTCACCGGCAAGAAAGCCATTGTAGGCAAGTTCCACACCCTCTTGCCCACGATCATCGATGTTGGTTACGCCAACTAGTTGCGCCGCCACCTCCCCGGAGGGGTAATAACGCTTGTATTCATGCTGCGGATAGACACCCGGTACCTTCAGATCGAGCACCGGCTGGGCACGCGATGGCGTCATACGACGTTGCAGATAGACGAACTCCCGATCGGCGTAATGCTCGATACGTTCATTGAGCTGACCTGGAGTCATGTCCAGCGCCTTGGCCAGCAAGGCGCGCCGCACACCATCCGCCGGCAGCTCCTGGGGGTTGGCCCATAAGCTGACCACCGGCGTGGAGATCGCCAGCGGATCGCCGTGACGACCGGTAATCATGCCCCGATGGGCATCGATGGTCTCGACTCTTAGCGTGCGGGCATCGCCCTGGCCCTGCAGGAACAGGCGATCGATAACGTGCAGATCGATGATTCGACCCACCAGGGCCGCCAGCGCTACCAATATCAGAAAGACGATGAAACGATAACGCCCGCTTCCCATGGGAGCGGTCTGAGCGCGAGGCGCAGCATCCCTGGTCGATTTGCTCATCGGCGAATCACCCTGATTTCATCCAGCTCGGGCACGTGCATGTCCAGGCGCTCACTGGCAAGCCGTTCGATGCGAGAAGGCGCCGACCAGGTGCTCTCTTCCAGCAACAGTTGCCCCCATTCCGTCTGCAACTGATCCTGGCTGCGCTCCAACTGCTGCAACCGCGCATACTGCACCCGGGTTAGATGGGCACTGGTGATGACCGCCAGGGCGCTGGCCATTACCAGCAGTATCAATACCAGCACCACCAGCTGTCGCCAGCCCCACAGCCGATGCGCAATACCCTTCGACGCCTTTGCTTTTCTTTGCACCATATATCTTCAGTTGATCTTGCGAGCCGCTCGCATCACCGCACTGCGAGCTCGCGGGTTGTCCTCGACTTCGTCCCGGCCGGGACGGCGTGCCTTACCCAACGCCTCCAGGCGTCGCGCAAGCTGATCGTCTCGCACCGGCATACCCCGCGGCAGGTGCGTATCGCCCCGCACATGCTGACGAATGAAGCGCTTGACCCGCCGATCCTCCAGAGAGTGAAAACTGATCACCACCAGATGGCCGCCCGGCGCCAACGCTTCGAGCGCAGCCTCGAGCGCCTCATCCAGCTCCTCGAGTTCCCGATTGACATGGATGCGCAGCGCCTGAAAGGCGCGGGTCGCCGGATGCTTGCCTTTTTCCCAGGCAGGATGCGCGGCCTTGAGCAGTTCCGCCAGCTCGCCGGTACGAGTAATAGGGGTCTCACGCCGCCGCTCGACGATGGCTCGCGCCATGCGCTTGGCGAAGCGTTCTTCACCGTAGGTCTTGAATATCCAGGTGATATCCGCCTCGCTGGCGTGACTCAGCCACTGGGCCGCGCTCTCGCCGCTTTCGGGATCCATGCGCATATCGAGGGGCCCATCCCGTAAAAAGCTGAAGCCCCGCTCTGGATCGTCGAGCTGCGGCGAGGAGACGCCGACATCCAGCAATATGCCGGAAAGTTCACCGTGCACGCCCTGGGCCCGGGCAATATCGCCCAGTTGACTGAAGGTATCGGCAAATATGGAAAAACGCTGATCCTCGATGTGCCGAGCTTCCATCAGCGCCTGGGGATCGCGATCGATGGCAAGCAGGCGCCCCTTGGCACCCAGTCGCGCCAGAATGGCTCGTGAATGCCCGCCACGGCCGAAGGTGCCATCCAGATACACGCCATCGGCCTCATGGATCAGGGTATCGATGGCTCCTTCGAGCAGCACGCTGGCATGACGATAGTCGGGGGACGACGAAGAAGCGGTGACACGATGGGACATGCAATTTCCGGGGATAACAAAATGTTGGGATGGAAGTTGGCCGATAAGCCGGGTTCTGTCGTGGACAGCCATTCATCTAGGCCCAGCGTCACCACTGGGCTCAAGCGACCTACCCGCCCCCACTGCGGGCCACAGCGCCGGGGGCCTATTCGGTCTTGCTCCGGGTGGGGTTTACCGTGCCACGCACTGTTGCCAGGCGCGCGGTGCGCTCTTACCGCACCCTTTCACCCTTGCCGGCAGCTCACGCTGCTTAGGCGGTCTACTCTCTGCTGCACTTTCCGTCGGCTCGCGCCGCCCAGGCGTTACCTGGCACCCTGCCCTATGGAGCCCGGACTTTCCTCCCCCGGCCAATGACCGGCGGCGACTGTCTGGCCAACTTCCAAGCGCGCAAGAATAGCAGCGCCAGGGAGACGATAACAATAGCGTCTCAGTTGTCATCCTTGTCTCCAGTGTCCTTGAGAGACAACGCCTGGTCGTACCAGGCTTTCTTGCGCCCCCCTAGAAGCCGGGCAGCGACCGCCGCCACCTGCTTGACCCCGACCCCCTCATCGAGCAGAGCATTCAAGAGCATCTGCGCGTCCAGGGTCGTGGTTTCGCTGACCTGAACGGGGGCGCCGGACACCATGATGACGAATTCGCCTCTAGCCTGGTTGGAATCCTCTTCCATCCGTGCCAGCAATTGGGCCGCCGTGCCTTCGAGAAAGGTCTCGAAGGTCTTGGTCAGTTCTCGGGCCACTACCAGCTGGCGATCTTTTAGAAGTTCGTCGAAGGCGCGCAACGTGGCCTGAATGCGATGGGGCGATTCATAAAACACCAGTGTCTCTTCGCGCTCACTCATCGACTGGATCATGGCCTTTCTTGCGCCATCCTTCGCCGGCAGAAAACCGGCGAAAAGAAAACGATCCGTAGGCAGCCCTGCTGCCGACAAGGCAGCGATCAAGGCGCAAGGCCCTGGAATGGGTACCACGCGCGCGCCTCTCTCGCGTAATGCTCGAACCAGCACGAAACCGGGATCGCAGATCAAGGGAGTACCCGCGTCGCTGATCAGCGCCAGGTCGTCTCCCTGTGCGAGGCGCTGGGCAAGCTGTTCGACCCGCCCGGTCTCGTTATGCTCATGCAGCGACAACAATGGCGTGCGAATATCCAAATGATGTAGCAGCCGTGCCGAATGCCGGGTATCTTCGGCAGCAATCAGATCAACGCTTGCCAGTGTTTGAATGGCGCGCGGCGAGAGATCGTCGAGGTTACCAATCGGCGTAGCCACCACGTACAATGTGCCACTGGCAGATGCGGTCATGATTCAATACCGACGCAATACATTGTCGTTGGCGCCCGTCGCAGGCATGTTTCCCTGCAGGTCGAACTCATCGTCATCCAATCGAACTCCGTGCAAGACAAGGAAACGGACACCATGCACAAATCACTGCGACGACTCCTTGGTACTGGGCTAGTGGCGCTCATGATGACCGGCTGCGCCGTTCAACAGGCCCCGATAGAATCCGCCCCGGTGAGCAGGGAACCCGCCGAACTGCTGCGCCAGGCCCAGAATCAAGGCGCCCGGGAAGCGGCCCTGACAAGACTCGAGGCCGCAGACATCCTAGCACGCCGAGGTGACATGACGCAGGCGCTACAGGTCGCCGGTGATATCGACTCGTATCAGCTGCAGAACGATGAGCGTATTCGCTGGGCGCTATTGCTCTCCTATCTCGGCCTGGAACAGGAAGATGGCCAGAGTGTTCTACAAGCCACCTCGCTGCTGGATAGCAATCTGGCCATTTCCACCGATGATGCTCAAACACTGATGTATCGCCGAGGGCTTGGCCTGGGATTGACCGGACAACCGGCGGAGGCGGCAGAACAGCTGATCGCCCTGCAGCGCCAGGAGGCGCCTTTCGATCTTAATGATGCCATCTGGAAACAATTGGCCCGTCTGCGAGGCTCCTCGATTGACCGGCTGGCAAGCTCCTATGATGAACTTACCCAAGGCTGGGTGGCGCTTGTCGAACTGCAGCGGCGCAACGGCAGCAGCGTGGAGCGTCTATTCTCTCATATCGAGCAGTGGCGCCAGCAATATCCCGATCACCCTGCGGCCAGGCGCTTGCCGGAAGATCTTCGGGCGTTGCGCGACCTGTGGGGCGAGGAAGTACGTCATATAGCCGTCTTTCTGCCGCAATCCGGCCCCCTGGCCAATGTTGCAGAGGCCATTCGGGAGGGCATGCAGGTACGTCACATGAGCGCCCTGGATCAAGGCGAGCAAACGCCCCAGCTGAGCTTTTACGATACTCGCGAGGCGGATCTGGATACGCTTTATGCCCGGGCCGCCATGGACGGCGCTCAGGTGGTCATTGGACCGCTGGACAAGGATACGGTCTCGCGCCTTGAACTCGGCAATGATGTTCCCCTGCCCACCCTGGCACTAAATTATGGAACGAGCGACAAGAACCACGCCGAAAACCTGTTTCAGTTCGGCCTTTCCGCCGAAGACGAAGCCCGGCAGGTAGCGCGCCGCGCAAGACTTGACGGCCATCGCAGGGCCGGCCTGCTGATACCCAACAACCCTTGGGGTCGCCGTGTTGGCGAGGCATTCCAGCAAACCTGGCAGGAGCAAGGTGGCGAGATAGCCAGTGCCATCAATTACGACCCCGAAGGCATGGTGGCGAACGCAGTACGCCCACTACTCGATGTGCAAGGCGAACGGGCTCGCCGGAATCTGGACATGCTGTTCCTGCTTGCCTTGCCAAATTACGCCCGCCAGGTACCACCGACACTAAAGTTCTTCTATGCCGGCAATCTGCCCATTTATGCCACCTCGCATTTGTTTGAAGGACATTTGCAACCCCAGGCCGATCACGATCTAAATGGCGTCACGTTCATCGATATTCCCTGGATGATTCCGGATGCAGCGGTTGGAGGTAGCGACGCTCTGCCTTTTGTCGATAGCTACCGAGAACTACGTGACAACAACGATTCTGCCTTGTTCAAACTCAATGCCATGGGCGTGGATGCTTATGAGCTGGGCCGTAGATTGCCCTTGCTCAAACTGCTGCCTGGCAATGAACTGTACGGCACTACCGGCACATTGAAGGCGGGACCCGATCATCGTATTCATCGCGACATGCCCTGGGCGCGCTTTGTGGATGGCGTGCCCCAGCCACCCCTATCGGGATTTACCCGCCTGGAACCTCTTGATGAAGCGCGGTAACGACGCCCGTCAACGAGGCGAGGCGATCGAAGGCATTACGGCGGAATGGCTTCAAGCCCGAGGTCTGAGCCTTGTGGCCCGCAACCATCATGCCAAGGGCGGGGAAATCGATTTGATCATGCGCGATGGCGATACCCTCGTATTCATCGAAGTACGTCATCGCACCAATACCCGCCATGGTCACCCTCTGGAAACCGTCAATATCACCAAACAGCAGCGTCTGATTCGAGCTGCGCGTTTTTATCTGCTGCGCAACCGGCTATCATGTGCATGCCGCTTTGACGTAGTAGGCGTCGTCGGCACTGCGCCACATATGGAGTTTACCTGGGTACGCGCCGCATTCGACGCGTTTTGACCGCCACTCGACCTTGGCTCATCATGGATTTTCAATCGCGCATTCTTGACCATTTCAACGCCAGCATCGATACCAAGACCTATGCCAGCGAAGTACTGCCGCCCTTCATCGAAGTTGCCAGCCAGATGATGGTCCAGTGCCTGGTCAATGAAGGCAAAATACTGGCCTGTGGCAATGGCGGCAGCGCAGGAGACAGCCAGCACTTCTCCTCGGAACTACTCAATCGTTTCGAGCGGGAACGGCCCAGCCTTCCTGCCTTGGCCTTGACTACCGACACTTCGACATTGACATCGATTGCCAATGACTACAGCTATAACGAGGTCTTTTCGAAGCAGGTACGGGCTCTGGGTCAACCAGGGGACATCCTGCTGGCGATCTCTACCAGCGGCAATTCCGCCAACGTGGTCCAGGCGATACAGGCAGCGCATGATCGGGATATGACCGTCATCGCCCTGACGGGGCGCGATGGTGGCGACATGGCCTCACTATTGGGGCGTGACGACTGTGAAATTCGCGTGCCGGCTACATCTACCGCACGTATTCAGGAGGTCCACCTGCTGGTTATACACTGCCTGTGCGACCTGATTGATGAACAGCTTTTTGGCAGCAACGAGTGATGACGATGAAAAAACCACTATTTACCCCGGTTCTACTTGCCCTTGCCCTGGGGCTGGGCGGATGCTCGGTTATCAATAACGCCACGACACCTTCTCCTGAAGGAGAGGATTATGGCGCCCGCACTGCCGGCATGCGCGTCGAAGATGGAAGCATCGAAAGCAAGATTCAGGATGCCATGGAAAGGAATGATGCACGATTGGGTGACGCCCGGGTCGGAATCAATAGCTTCAATGGTGTCGTATTGCTATACGGGCAGGTGCCCAGCCAGGAACTCAAGGACAAAGCCGGCGAGATCGCGCAGAATACCCGACAGGTGCGTCAGGTACACAACGAACTGACGATCGCCGCGAATTTGCCGTTTACCCAGCGCATGACCGACAACTGGCTGGAAACCAATATCGAAACTCGCCTGGCATCCAGCGAAGACGTTGATTCTCGTCATGTGGAGGTCATCAGCGAGAACGGTACCGTCTACCTGATGGGCATGGTGTCCCGGCAAGAAGGTCAACGGGTCGTCGATATCGTCTCAGAAGTGAGCGGCGTACAGCGCGTCATCAAGATCTACGACTATCTCGATTGAGCGCTGTCTCTTCAAGCCTGGAAAGTAAGCATCAAAACAAAAGCGGATGATCTTGAATCATCCGCTTCTTGTTGTTTCAAGTCTGCTGCACCTACAAGCGACCGACCGCTATTTGATGACGCGGAGTGACGGGCGCTCCTTACCAGATTTCTTCTTCCCGGACGCGTTCTGATCCGGTTCTTTCTTGCTGCCATCTTGCCTGGCATTGTCTACGTTACTGTCTACTTCACTGGTGTCGACACTTTCGAGGACGGGACGTTCTTCTTTCTGATTCATTTTATCCGCCACTGCCTCGTCGTACCCAGGCATGACCGGCTCATGGCCGAATACCATACCTACGCCGTTTTCTTTGGCATATAGGGCTATCAACGCATCAAAAGGTACCAAAACCTGCATAGGATGCCCGCCAAAGCGTGCATCGAAACTCAGAACATCATTGGCCATCTTCAATTCTCGTACCGCCGTGGGCGCGACATTGAGAACGATCTGGCCATTTTGAATGAACTGCTGCGGCACCCTTACACCGTCGCGCTCGGCGTCGACAACGATATAAGGTGTTAATTCATTGTCCAGGAGCCATTCATAAAGGCCCCTGGCAATATAGGGTCGACTGGACAGCATGACATGCTCCCTATGGTGATGTATGTTCGATCGCCTATTGCCGCTCTACTACTTGTGTTGAATGCCTTTAAGGACGCATTTCGCGCTCTGCCTCGGACAATGACGCCTTGAAGGCATCACGGGAGAACAGCCGCTCCATATAGCCCATCAGGGGCTGAACCTGCTTTTCGGGCAGATCGATCCCCAAATCAGGTAATCGCCAGAGGATGGGCGCAATACAACAATCCACCAACGAGAACTCGTCACTCATGAAAAAGGCCATATCGTCGAAGATTGGCGTGATGCCGACCAGACTCTCACGCAGTTCCTTGCGTGCTCGCTCGGCGTCTTTCTTGCCTGCATTGAGAATCTCTTCAACCAGCGGGCACCATTCCCGTTCTATGCGATGCATCCATAGGCGACTCTGGGCGCGAGCAACAGGATAAACGGGCAACAAGGGCGGATGTGGAAAGCGCTCATCCAGATATTCCATCATCACCTTGGATTCATAGAGCACCAGATCGCGATCCAGCAAGGTAGGGACACTATTGTACGGATTGAGATCCGCCAGTTCGGCGGGCCGATTGTCCTCATCGACTTCGACGACATCCACCGCCACTCCTTTCTCTGCCAACACGATTCTCACGCGATGGCTGTAATGGTCGTGACTACCGGAATAGAAGGTCATCGATGACCGCTTGGCCACTACACCCATGAAGCACTTCCTCGTTTCGATTCAAAGTCAGAATGATAACACGCCAGTCCAGAGCCGGGGTCTTGCTCCATCGAAATCGGCGGACTTTAGCTGGGCATGGCCAAATCATGCCAAAAACAGACATGAAAAAGGCGTATGGCAACCACGCCATACGCCCTGATCTCATGCTTGATGTGCTTATTTAATGAACGTCTCGCCAGTATTCACGCTTCAACAAATAGGCGATCACACCGAATATGAATATGAATATCAGCACCTTGGGCGCCATGGACTGAGCCTGTAGCTTCGAAGGCTCTCCCACGTAAGCCAGGAAGTTGGTCAAATCCCACATGGCCTGGTCGAACTCCTCGGGCTCCATTCTGCCTGGCTCGGTCACTTGCAACACATGACAGGATTTGTACAGGCCTGAAAGCGGATCAAGCTCGGCATCCGGGGCCGTGGCCTTTTCGGTCTGCGCACAGACCATCTCCTGGGTGCCTTGCAAGGGCTCCAGCACGTTGGGCATGCCCACCAGCGGGAATACCGTGTTGTTGACGCCCCAGGGCCGCTCGGAGTCCTTGTAGAAACTGCGCAGATAGGTATAGATCCAGTCCGTCCCACGTAGACGCGCAGTCAGACTCATGTCAGGCGGTGCGGCGCCAAACCAGGCTGCTGCATCATCCCCTTCCATGGCAATACGCATCTGATCGTTGAAGGCCAGGTTTTCATCGAAGATGAGATTCTCCTCGACCAGTTCCTGAGGGATGTTCAGATCCTCCGCTGCCCGACTATAGCGCTGATAATCCAGGGAGTGGCAGCCCATGCAGTAGTTGGTAAAAAGCTTCATGCCATTTTGCAGGGATGCCTTGTCCTGAAGGTCGGGATTCATTTCGTCGAGATGAACGCTCTCCCCCCCAGCTCCAAATGCCGTCATAGGTAGCGCGGTCAAAGGCAACAGCGCGAAGAGCAGTACACACAATTGCTTTTTCATTAGCCTGTCACCCTTTCCGGTAGCGGTTTGGTTTTCTCGAACCGCGTATAGAACGGCATCAATATGAAGTAGGCGAAATATATCACCGTGCATACTTGGGCAAGCAACGTACGCCCTGGCGATACCGGCTGTACCCCGAGATACCCCAAGATGATGAAGCTGATTGCGAACAGCCCCAGCATGATGCGAGACATCCAGCCCTTGTAGCGCATCGAGCGTACCGGGCTGCGATCGAGCCAGGGCAGCACGAACAGGATGGCAATGGACGCGCCCATCATGATCACGCCCCAGAACTTGGAGTCGAGGCCGAACAGCGAGAAGGTGATCGCTCGCAGAATGGCGTAGAACGGTGTGAAGTACCATACCGGCGCGATGTGCTCAGGCGTCACAAGAGGATCGGAAGGCTGGAAATTGGGCTTCTCGATCAAATACCCACCCCCTTCCGGGAAGTAGAAGATCACCGCGCAGAATACGAACAGGAATACCGCCACACCAACGATATCCTTGACGGTGTAATAAGGATGGAACGGAATGCCGTCGAGAGGCTTGCCGGTTTCGTCTTTCTTTGCCTTGATATCGATACCGTCCGGGTTGTTGGACCCGACTTCATGCAAGGCAATGATATGTAGCACCACCAGCCCCAGAATGACGATCGGCAGCGCCACCACATGCAGCGCGAAGAAGCGGTTCAAGGTGATACCGGAAATCAGAAAGTCGCCACGAATCCACTGGGTCAGATCGTCACCGATGACGGGGATCGCCGAGAACAACGAAATGATGACCTGAGCCCCCCAGTAGGACATTTGCCCCCAAGGCAGCAAATACCCCATGAAGGCTTCGGCCATCAGCGCCAGATAGATGCACATGCCGAACACCCACAAGAGCTCCCGTGGCGCCTTGTAAGAGCCATACATCAAGCCACGGAACATATGCAGGTAAACCACCACGAAAAAGGCCGTGGCGCCGGTAGAGTGCATGTAGCGAATCAGCCAGCCGTACTCGACATCCCGCATGATGTACTCGATGGAAGCAAAGGCCCCTTCCGCAGTCGGATTGTAGCTCATGGTCAGCCACACCCCGGTCAGGATCTGGTTGACCAGCACCAGCATTGCCAAAGAACCGAAGAAGTACCAGAAATTGAAGTTCTTGGGCGCGTAGTATTCGGAGAGATGCTCCTTCCACATTTGCGTGGCCGGGAAACGATCATCCACCCAGCGCATGATACCGCTATCGGCCTTGGCCTTGTTCGGATTAGCCATCAGCTCGCCTCCTGCTCTTCGCCAACCACGATTGTCGTATCGGTATCGTAACGATGGGGTGGCACCAGAAGATTCAAGGGTGCCGGTACGCCGGTAAACACTCGCCCTGCCAGATCGAAGCTCGAGCCATGACAGGGGCAGAAATAGCCGCCGGGCCAATTGTCACCAAGATCCGCAGCATTCGGCTCGGGACGATAGGACGGAACGCAACCGAGATGGGTACAGATACCGATCAACACGATGTATTCAGGCTTGATCGAGCGCAGCACCGGATCCACATACTCAGGCTGCTGCGGCGCATCCGAATCGGGATCACGAAGCCGGGAAGGATCGATTTCCTTGATGCGTTCAACAGCGGCCTCGTCGCGACGCGCCAACCACACCGGCTTGCCACGCCATTCGACGGTCATTTGCTGTCCGGGTTCCAGCTTGGACACATCGACCTCGACCGGTGCCCCCGCTGCTCTTGCCCTGGCACTAGGTTGCCAAGATCCCAGAAAAGGAATCGCTACCCCGACTGCTCCGACTGCGCCTACTACAGCGGTCGCGCCGACGAGGAAACGGCGTCGCCCTTTGTTTACGCCGCTCTCTGCCATCTTATGATTTCTCCCATCAATACAGCTGCCTACTGTCACTGTCATGTGCCGTGAAAGGAAAGATTCGCGGCCTATTAGGTATGAAGTGTCAACATGTTAAGAAAAGGCCTCCATCAACACAAGCTGACACTCGCTGACCCAGTGCTCTCTATTGAGTTAAGTCAATGAAGAACATAAAAAAACGCCCAACCAAAAATGGTTGAGCGTTATTGTCGCACCTGGCGTTAAGACCGTTAGCGCTTGGAGAACTGCGGGCGTTTACGCGCCTTGCGCAGGCCAACCTTTTTACGCTCGACCTCACGCGCATCCCGGGTCACGTAGCCTGCTTCCCGCAGCGGCCCACGCAACTCTTCGTTATAATTGATCAGTGCGCGAGTGATCCCGTGACGGATCGCGCCTGCCTGAGCGGAACCACCGCCACCACTGACCGTGATGTAGGCATCGAATTGCTCACCGGTCTGGGTCAGC
Source organism: uncultured Halomonas sp. (assembly GCF_947493865.1). Classification (GTDB taxonomy): domain Bacteria; phylum Pseudomonadota; class Gammaproteobacteria; order Pseudomonadales; family Halomonadaceae; genus Modicisalibacter. The sequence goes on along the minus strand of NZ_CANLTC010000003.1, from coordinate 47,545 downwards.
TCCATCGGCTGGCGCACGACCATCTGGGCGGTGACGCGACCAAAGTAATCGGCCACTTCGCGATTGTTGACGGTGATCTTGCCGGAACCCGGCTTGAGGAACACACGGGCTGTGGAAGTCTTGCGGCGCCCGGTACCGTAGTACTGCTGTGACATGGCGAAATATCCCTTAAAGGTTCAGTTCTTGAGGCTGCTGCGCCGCATGAGGATGCTGGGTACCGGCGTAGACCTTGAGCTTGGTGTACATGGCGCGGCCCAGCGGCCCCTTGGGCAGCATGCCCTTGACGGCAAACTCGATGACACGCTCCGGCGCATGATCGATCATCTTCTCGAATGACATCGAACGCAGGCCACCCGGGTAGCCAGTGTGACGATAATAGGTCTTGGCCTGAGCCTTGTTACCGGTCACGCGAACCTTCTCGGCGTTGATTACGACGATGTAATCACCCGTATCGACATGGGGAGTGTATTCCGGCTTGTGCTTGCCGCGCAGGCGGCGAGCAATCTCGGTAGCCAGACGACCGAGCGTCTTGTCCGCAGCATCGACTACGAACCAGTCGCGCTGGACGGACTGCGGCTTAGCAGTAAACGTCTTCATGGATTCAATCACCAATTGATGCATTGGGTCTCGTGTCTTGCGACGACGGACCATCCCTATTTTTCTTGGTTGCCGTCTCGTGAGAAAGGCAACTGTCGAGCGAGCGCGAAGTATACATGAGGCTTGCGCCCGGGTTAAGAGGTATCGGTAGCTTATCGATTCAAGGCCAGGGCTAAGGTTGATGCGGAAGCGCCAGGTATTCCTGGGACTGCATCTCTTGAAGCCTCGAGAGAGTACGCTCGAATTCAAAGGCCAGTTTATCGCCGTGGTATAGCTGCTCGATAGGCGCCGCGGCAGTCATCAACAGCTTGACGCCGCGATCGTAGAACTCATCGACCATGCTGATGAAACGCCTGGCCTGGTCTTCGCTCGACGTTCCCATGCGGGGCACCGCCGATACCAGCACGGTATGAAACTCCCTTGATAGTTCGATGTAGTCGTTCTGGCTGCGCGGGCCGTCGCATAGCATATCGAAATCGAACCAGACCACCCCTTCGTACTCACGACGGGCCGTCAACAGACGATGGTTGATTTCGATCGTCGTCTGCTTTTCGCCTTCAGCACCGGCGATGGCGAGAAAGCTCTGCTCGAGCCTGCGGGTTGCCTCGTCGCTCAAGGGTTCATGGAACAACTCGGCATGCTCGAGGGTTCGCAGACGGTAGTCGACACCGGAATCGACATTGACCACCTCACAATGGCGCTTGAGGAGGTCGATTGCCGGCAGGAAGCGTGAGCGTTGCAAACCATCTCGATAAAGATCGTCCGGTACGATATTGGAGGTAGCCACCAGAACCACGCCATTGGCAAAAAGCGCCTTGAGCAGGTTGGCCAGGATCATCGCATCGGTAATGTCCTTGACGAAGAATTCGTCGAAACAGATCACCCGGGCCTCTTTCGCAAACTTGCCGGCAATCAAGTCAAGCGGATTCTTCTGGCCCTTGTAATGGCCGAGTTCGTTGTGGACCCGCTGCATGAAGCGGTGAAAATGCGTGCGCATCTTGTCTGAGAAAGGCAAGGCCTCATAAAAGGTATCCACCAGATAGGTCTTGCCGCGCCCAACCCCGCCCCAGAAATACAACCCTGTCACTTCGGGTGTTTCCTTCCCTGCGGGAGGTGCACGACGCTTACCTAGAAATCCCTTGACCCTGGAGGCGATCTTCTCGCGACCACTATCATCAGTCGCCGTGCCTGGCGCCAATGACCCGCGTGGGGTTGCCACCAATTCATCGAACAAACGCTGCAGGTGCTGCACGGCCGCTTCCTGAGCAGGATCATACTCGAAACCCTCCCGCTGGAGATCCTCTCGATAGCGTGCCATGGGGGAACGAGGAGCTGTCGCCTCGGAAGAGGTCGTTGTCACGTGCATGAACCCTAGTGTAAATCCAATGATGAACGAGGCGTGGATTATACGCTGCCTGGAAGTCCCTGCATAAGCATGAAAAGCATTGTGGCGAACACATTGACCCTTCTCATGACTTCGACCGTATAATATGTCGTGCCGACGGTCGGCTGGATCGGCACAACAACAGTAAAGGGGATGGATGTGTACGAAGGCAATATCAACTGGATTCTCGCGATTGCCAGCGCCCTGGCAGGTATTGGCATTGGCGCGCTAGGCTATCACTTGCTCAATGCCAACGTGGCGCGCAATCAAAAGGTGCGCCAGCGTCTGGCCGAGACCGAGCTAGAACTCAGCCAGGTGAGAGATACTCTCAATGACCACTTCATCAATGTCCTTGGCCTGGTCAAGGGGATCCAGCGTCAGAGCCTGGAGCTGGAGCAGCAGGTAGCCTTGGGGGCCGAGCGCTTGAGCGATGATCCTCGACTCAAGCAGCAACTGGCCGGCAAGACTGAGGCCGACTCTGCCGACGCCACGCCGGAAGATAGCTCTGAAACGCTAGAAACCCCACGAGACTACGCTGACGGGGGTAGAGGCACGCTGTCCGAGGACTTCGGCTTGCAGCAGCCAAAAGCTGATGAAGCCGACCAGCAAGCCCAACCTGCTCGCTATTGAAGCAAGTGTTGACTGGCCATGAAACTCAAGCGGGATTGTCGATATCCACGAAGCGATGTTCGATGTCCTGCTCGCCAGCCAACCATTCCCCGAGCGCCTGGATGCCGTAGCGCTCGGTAGCGTGATGCCCTGCCGCAAAATAGCTGATGCCCATCTCCCGCGCCAGATGCGTAGTACGCTCGGAGATTTCCCCGGATATAAAGGCGTCGGCACCGGCTTCGAAAGCCAACTCGATCATGTCCTGGGCGCCCCCGGTACACCAGGCAACCCGTTCGATCCGCCGCTCATGGGCAACCACGACCGTGGGCGCGCGATCAAGGCGCTGAGTCAGGTGCTCCCCCAATGCAGCACTATCCATTGCCTCGCTCGGCGACCCCAGCCAAAGGAGCCCTGTTCCCAGCTCCCCATCGGCACATCCTTGCACGTCGAAATCCAGCACTGACGCCAGGCATGCGTTGTTGCCCAATGTCCGGTGGGCATCCAAAGGCAGATGATACGCCAACAGATTGATGTCGTTGCCAAGTAGCGTAGCCAAACGCCGACGCTTCATGCCGGTAATCGTGACAGGCTCGTTCTTCCAGAAATAGCCGTGATGAACGAGCACGAGATCCGCCTTCCAGCGTACCGCTTCGTCCAGCAACGCCTGGCAGGCGGTTACGCCAGTCATGACCTTGCCCACCTGGGTACGCCCGGCCACCTGCAAACCATTGGCGGTGTAATCCTTGAACTTCTCGGATGCCAACAACTCGTCGCACATTTTCACCAATCGATCCCGCGCTATCATCACTCATCCTCGGGCAGTCAACGTACTGCAGTGATACACTTTCCCTCATTGTAACGGCCGACCCCTTTCGCTTCGAGTCGACAGGACGCCGAATCTCTTTTCAACCAAGGACCTTGCATGCGTCGCCTCGTCAAGCCATTCATCTGGCCCGTGATCAGCGGTGTACTCCTGGCCGTCATCCTGCTCAATCAGTTTCCAGACCTGCTCAATCAATCAGCAACGCCGGAGCCCGCCCTCAAGCTGCCGGAGACCTTGACCTCACCACCCGCCTCAGAAACCACGGGTATCGGCGATGCCATCGCCCCCACATTGAAAACCGCACCCATTTCACGTCCAGCGCCAGAACTGCTCGAGGCGGCTCCACTCGCGCGACGCACCGGCCCCGCCAGTTATGCAAGCGCCGTTGACAAGGCCGCACCCGCGGTAGTCAACATCTACTCCTCTCGAGTCGTCGAGCGGGAGCAGCACCCCTTGATGTCGGATCCTTTCTTTCGTCAATTCTTCGGCGATGAGATGCCTAGCCGTCAGCGTATGCTATCAAGCCTTGGGTCTGGCGTGATCGTCAGCAACGAAGGTTACGTGCTGACCAACCACCATGTGATTCGAGGCGCCGATCAGATTCAGGTGGCGCTGCAAGATGGTCGCGAGACCTTGGCCAAGGTCATCGGCACCGACCCGGAAAGCGACCTGGCCGTGCTCAAGATCGATCTCGAGGATCTGCCGGTCATCAGCCTGGTGGATTCCGAAAGTGCGGCAGTCGGTGATGTAAGCCTGGCCATCGGCAACCCTTTTGGCGTCGGCCAGACCGTGACCATGGGCATCATCAGTGCAACCGGACGCAACCAGCTGGGGCTCTCTGCCTATGAAGACTTCATACAGACCGATGCCGCCATCAACCCGGGCAATTCCGGCGGTGCCTTGATCAACGCCGAAGGCTCACTGGTAGGAATCAATACCGCCATCTTTTCCCGCACGGGCGGATCTCAAGGCATCGGGTTCGCCATCCCGACCAACGTGGCGCGCGAAATTCTCGACGAGCTGGTGCGCAAGGGCCGGGTGATACGAGGCTGGCTGGGCCTGGAAGTGCAAGAAGTCACGATGGACCTGGCCAGCTCGTTTGGCTTGAATGCCGCCCAAGGTGTGGTGGTGGCCAACGTGGTTCCTGAAAGCCCGGCTCAGCGGGCCGGTATACGGCGAAGCGATGTGCTGCTTTCGATCAATGGCAAGCCAATCCTGGATCCACGGGTTGCCATGAACGACATCGCCGACGTGGAACCCAACACATCCCTGCCGATTACCTTGATGCGCGGGGGTGAAACACTAAAAGTCGAGATTGAGGTGGGCGAGCGCCCAGTGCCTACCGAGCGCTGAAACACGATACATGATTCGCTTACCCTGGCGCCTGCCTGGGTAGTTTACTCCTCGATGCGATTCTCGGCGGAGCGCGCATGGGCCGTCAGTGATTCGCCACGGGCCAGTATCGACGCGGTACGTCCAAGCCTTGAGGCGCCCTGGGGGGAGCACTGGATCAGGGATGAACGTTTCTGGAAATCGTAGACGCCGAGCGGAGACGAGAAACGTGCAGTACCCGAGGTGGGAAGCACATGATTGGGGCCGGCACAATAATCGCCCAGGGCCTCGGCGGTATGACGCCCCATGAAGATGCCCCCGGCATGACGAATCTCGGGAAGCCAGGCCTCGGGCCTGTCAACCGAGAGCTCCAGATGTTCCGGCGCGATGCGGTTGATCAGCTCGATCGCCTCTTCCTGGTTTTGACACAGAATCAAGGCGCCTCTTGAGGCCAGCGACTGACGAATGATGGCTTCGCGCTCCAACTCTGGCAACAAGCGCTGAATGGCCTCCTCGACTGCGTCAATATGGGACTTCTCCCAGCCGATGAGGATCGCTTGCGCATCCTCATCGTGTTCCGCCTGGGAGAATAGATCCATGGCCAGCCAATCCGGATCGGTGCCCCCGTCGGTAATCACCAGAATTTCCGATGGCCCGGCAATCATGTCGATACCCACTTGACCAAATACCGCGCGCTTGGCGGAAGCCACGTAGATGTTGCCAGGGCCAACGATCTTGTCGACCCGGGGCACCGTTTCGGTGCCATAGGCCAATGCTGCCACGGCCTGAGCGCCGCCGATGGTGAATACCTGATCGACGCCGGCAAGATGGGCAGCGGCAAGCACCAGCTCATTGAGCACGCCATCCGGTGTCGGCACCACCATGATGATTTCCCGCACACCGGCGACATGAGCCGGGATCGCGTTCATTAGTACGGAAGACGGATAGGCGGCCTTACCCCCGGGTACGTAGATGCCCGCTCGATCCAGGGGCATGACCTGCTGCCCCAGAAGCGTGCCATCGGACTCGGTATAGTGCCAGGATTCAGGCTTCTGATGTTCATGATAGACGCGAATGCGCTCTGCAGCATGCGCCAGTGCGTCACGTTGCTCCTGGGGCAGTCCATCGAAGGCCTGGCGCAGGCGCGCCTTGCTCAAGGTGAGTTCATTCATGTGCGTGACACTGAGACGATCAAAGCGATTCGAGGTTTCGATCAAAGCGGCGTCTCCTTCGGAGCGCACCGCAGCAATGATGGCCTCCACCCGTCGCTGGACATCGGCGTTCGAAACACCCTCCCAGGCCAGCAGAGCATCCAATGACTCACGGAAGTTTGCATCGACGGTGGACATGCGGGTCAACGTAACGTCGGTATCTGTCTGAATAGCCATGAATTACCTCGCAACTTGACGCTATTACCCGAGTGGTGAATTATTCGGTACGTAGGTATGTGCCAATCTACTTCTCACGCAACACGGCGAGAAGCCACCGCTTCCTGCAAGCGTTCGATCAAGGGCTTCAACTGACGATGCTTCATGGTCATTGCCGCCTTGTTGACCACCAGCCGCGTGCTGATCTCATCGATCATCTCCCGCGGCTCCATGCCATTGGCCCGCAGGGTATTACCGGTGTCGACGATATCGACGATCTCATCGGCGAGATTCATGAGTGGCGCAAGCTCCATAGCGCCATACAATTTGACCACCTCCGCCTGAATGCCCTGCTCGGCGTAATAACGGCGTGCCACATTGACGAACTTGGTGGCGACCCGGCGCCGAGCATGGGTTGGGTGGCGTCCAACCGGGCCGGCGGTCATCAGACGACAGCGCGCAATCTCCAGATCGAGCGGTTCATAAAAACCTTCGGCGCCATGCTCCAGCAGCACGTCCTTGCCCGCAATACCAAGATCCGCAGCCCCCATCTGTACATAGGTGGGTACATCCACCGCGCGGATGACCACTAGCTTGACGTGTTCCAGGTTGCTATCGAAGATCAACTTGCGGCTGCTTCCAAGGTCCTCGATAGGCTTGATACCCGCGTCCGCCAGCAGAGGCAGCGTTTCCTGCAGTATACGCCCCTTGGAGAGGGCCAGAATCAGTTGTTTGTTCATGACGCGCCACTTGGAAAAAGTTTGGGCATTCTCATCCGGGAACGCGGCGAATCTTCGCCCCCAGCAGCTGGAGCTTTTCCTCGATGCACTCGTAGCCACGATCGATATGATAGATACGGTCGACCAGGGTTTCGCCCTCAGCCAGGATACCGGCGATGACCAGGCTTGCCGAAGCGCGCAAGTCGGTAGCCATGACCGGCGCACCGGACAGGCGTTTCACGCCAGTGACAACCGCCGTGTTGCCTTCAAGAGCAATGTTCGCCCCCATGCGGTTGAGTTCCTGAACGTGCATGAAGCGATTCTCGAAGATCGTTTCGACCACGCGACCGGTGCCTTCGGCTATTGCATTCAAGGCAACGAATTGCGCCTGCATGTCTGTCGGAAACGCCGGGTAAGGCGCGGTGCGTATGTTGACCGCCTTCGGCCGTCGGCCGCGCATGTCCAGTTCGATCCAGTCTTCACCGGTGGTGATCCCGGCACCCGCCTCCTCGAGCTTGGCCAGTACGGACTCAAGGATATGCGCCCGAGTCCGAAGAACCCGCACGCATCCGCCTGTTGCGGCAGCGGCAACCAGAAAGGTGCCGGTCTCGATGCGATCCGGCATGACATCGTGATGACAGCCGTGCAGACGCTTGACCCCTTCGATGACGATGGTATCGCTGCCATGACCTTCGATCTTCGCACCCATGGCAATCAGGCATTCGGCCAGGTCGACGATTTCCGGCTCACGCGCCGCGTTCTCCAGTACCGTAGTGCCTTCCGCCAGCGTCGCCGCCATCAGCAGGTTCTCGGTACCGGTCACGGTCACGGTATCGAAGAAAATAGTGGCGCCCTTGAGCCGGCCATCGACCCGGGCACGAATATAGCCACCTTCCACGACGATCTTGGCCCCCATCGCCTCCAGGCCATGAATGTGCAAATCCACCGGGCGAGAGCCAATGGCGCAGCCGCCGGGAAGCGATACGTCCGCGGTTCCAAAGTGCGCAAGCAGTGGCCCCAGCACGAGGATGGACGCACGCATCTTCTTGACCAGCTCATAGGGCGCATGGCAATCGCGCACCTGGGAGCCATCGAGCTGGATGGACATCTTGTCCCCCATGACCGGCTCGATACCCATGCAAGCAAGCAGCTCCAGGGTGGTGGTAATATCCTGCAGATGGGGCAAATTGCCGATGACGACGGGCTCGTCGGAAAGTAGCGTCGCCGCCAGGATCGGCAGCGCGGAATTCTTGGCGCCGCTGGCCCATACCTCACCTTCGAGAGGCCCGCCACCGGTGATGATTAGCTTGTCCATTGGTATCTTTCGCTTCAGGCCTGAATGTTTTCGGGCGCCTGATGCCACTGCGCGGGGGTATAGGTCTTGATGCTGATGGCGTGCAAAGCGCCACTGGCAATCTCTTCGGACAAGGCGCCATAGATCAGTTGCTGACGTTTGACCGGCGATAGATTTTCGAACACTTCACCAACGGCGACGACCTGAAAATTACAGCCTTCACCCTGGATATGGAAATCGCAGCCATCGATGCGAGATTCAAGCAATGCCTTGACGTCACTGGGTTGCATGGTTCGGGGTGGCTCCTATGGCTAAGATGATTCTGGATGATGCGACTAAGCGGAAAACACCATGGTAATGAAAAGTATCGCCGATGGCGATGACGGGCCCATCAGTGTGCGTGCTCAGCCGCATCTTTGGTTAGCAGTTGTTCTAGCCCGGCCATGTCGGTCACTCGTGACAAGGGTGAGGATAGAGTGATCGACGCCACCACCAGCGCCTTGCGCCGGGCGCAGCGCAGCCATTCGAGCAAGACGCTGAGCACGGCGCTACTGGCTTGATCGACCTGCTGAAAATCGAAGGCGACGGAGCTGCCTTCGGCCTGCTGCTCCAGCCACTCACATCCGGTGGCCGCCAGTGCCGTGGCAACGTCGAAATCGGCCTCGCCACTGGCGGTCAATACTGCATCATCATTCACTTCCAGCCGCGCATCGCCATCAAGCAGCAGCGTCACGCGCCGCCCCCTTGTTCCAGCTCGTCGGTGCCCACCTCCGGTGACCAGCCATTGATGACCGCATCATAATCCCGGTTGTTGTCGCGCATGGCCTGATCGAACTGATTGCGGAAGGTCAGGCCCAGATTGATGCCATTGACGATGACATTGACCACTTTCCACTGGCCATCCGACTTGCGCAAACTGTAGCTGACTGGATAAACCTGACCGTCGGTAGCGACCACTTCCATATCGACGCTCGCCTGATCCCCCGCGATCTCCCCTTGGCTATCGAGCACACGCAGATCGCGATAGTCGAAGGTCACCAGCCCCTTGGCGTAGGTGTCGATCAGTGTATTGCGAAACGTCTTCTCGAAGCGACTACGCTGTTCCGGAGTGGCGTTACGGAAATAACGCCCCATGACGCTGGCGCCGATGTAGCGAAAATCCGCAATATCCTTGAGATTGTCGTCGACCAATGACTCCAGTTCGTCCGGGTGCTGCTGAAAATAGTCGCGACGCCCCTCGATCTTGCTCATCAACTGATCGACGCTGTCGCGAATGGTTTGCACCGGCGAGGATTGCGCCTGCGCCTCAACCATCATGAGGCTCAGCATCAGCAATGGCAGCGCACAAAACTTGAAAAACGACATGACCTTGTTCATCGACTTACTCCTGAAATATCACTTACTTGCCATATTCGACACGAACTGCTGTATGAGTTCTTCGAGCACCAACGCCTGCTGGGTATCGTGGATGACATCGCCGTCCTCGAGCGTATCCGGCGCCCCCCCCACGGTCAGCCCGATATACTGCTCGCCGAGAAGACCCGACGTCAGAATTGCCGCCGTGGTGTCTTCGGAAAGCCGGCCTTCCAGTTCGCCATTGAGTTCCATTGTAACCCGGGCATCAAACCACTCCTGGTCGAGTTCCACCGACTTCACCTTGCCAATCGGCACCCCTGCCATGGTCACGCGAGACCCCTTCTTCAAGCCTCCGATATCGGCAAAATCCGCTTTGAGGGTAAAGCTGGTGCTAGATAGACCATTGTTCAACCCACTGACGCTCAACCCGAGAAACACCAATCCCAGAATGCCGGCCAGCACGAACAAGCCAACCCCTAGTTCCATCGTCTTGCTGCGCTTCATCAGAGCTCTCCAAACATCAGCGTCGTCAACACAAAATCCAGACCGAGAACGGCCAGCGAAGAATAGACCACCGTACGAGTCGTTGCCCGGGAAATGCCTTCCGAGGTAGGCACGAGATCATAACCTTGGAACACGGCGATCCAGGTCACCACCAGCGCAAACACCAGGGCCTTGAGCAATCCATTGCCGACATCGTCAATAAAACTGACGCTGGCCTGCATGTTGCTCCAATACGACCCTTCGTTCACACCCAGCCAATCGACGCCGACCAGATAGCCGCCCCAGATACCCACGACGCTGAACCCTATCGTCAACAGGGGCAAGGAGACAAAGCCCGCCCACAGACGAGGCGCTACCACCCGGCGCAAGGGATCGACGCCGATCATTTCCATGCTGCTCAGTTGCTCGGTTGCTTTCATCAAACCGATCTCCGCGGTCAGAGCCGACCCGGCACGACCGGCAAACAGCAGCGCGGCAACCACCGGCGCCAGCTCGCGTAGAAGCGACAGGGAGACCATCTGCCCAAGCGCATCCTCGGCACCGAAATCCACCAGGATGGTATAGCCTTGCAGTCCCAGCACCATGCCGATGAAAAGTCCTGACACCAACACGATGGCCAAGGACATGACGCCGATGAAGTGCATCTGGCGCAGCCATAGGTGGAACCCTTCTTTACCCGGGATGCCGATGCTTGCCTGACACAGGAATATGGTGGCGCGCCCCAGCGACTCGAATGTATCCAGCGTTGATTTTCCCAGGGACGCGATTCGCTGCTTGATCATGGCCTCGCCCCCTCGTTCAAGATGTCGCTGTAGTAATCCGGCGCCGGGTAATGAAAGGGAACCGGGCCGTCGGGCTCGCCATGCATGAACTGGCTGACCCGGGCGTCGCGATCCACGTTCAGGTTGGCCGGTGTGCCATGGGCCATGACTTTGCCATCGGAAAGTACATAGACATAATCCGCAATGGACATGGTTTCTTTGATGTCGTGCGACACGATCACGGCAGTCAGCCCGAGCGCCTGATTGACCTTCTTGATCAACTCCACCAGTACGCCCATGGAAATCGGATCCTGACCGACGAAGGGCTCGTCATAAAGAATCAGCTCCGGGTCCAGGGCGATTGCCCGGGCCAGAGCGACCCGGCGCAACATACCGCCGGAAAGCTCCGCTGGCATGAGGTTGCGCGCGCCACGCAAACCTACCGCTTCCAGCTTCATCAGCACCACGTCGCGAATCATCGCCTCAGGCAGATCGGTATGCACCCGCATGGGAAAGGCAACGTTCTCGAAAACGCTGAGATCGGAAAACAGGGCGCCGCTTTGAAACAGCATGCCCATGCGACGACGCAAGCGAAAAAGTTCCCGTCGTTTCAAGCGATGCACGTCGAGGCCGTCGATCTGCACACGGCCGGTATCTGGGTACAGCTGCCCCCCGATCAGCTTGAGCAAGGTGGTTTTTCCCGAACCGCTGGGCCCCATGATGGCAGTAATCTTGCCCCGGGGGATATGCATGTCGACGCCGCGAAATATCTCCTTGTCGCCACGAGAAAAGTACAGGTTTTCGACCTCGACGAATTGCGAGTCATTCATCATAGCGATCCACCGGGGAAATTATCGAACATCGTATCCTAACTTATCTTGAGGCTGGCGGCACCCGCTGGCAAGGACAAACTTGCAAGCGTTTGAAGCAATGCGTTTAATGGCGCTCACGCATTGTTTGTACGCTGTACAGCTACGCATCATGAATGCATCAATGTGACCCGGGAACACGCTTTCAGTTCGTCGCTTGAGTTCAATAGCCAATGGGGCCGCGCCTTAACCATGACCGTCAATACCAACTTCGACTTTCGCACCAGCGCCCGTCGCACGCTAGATCTTGAACGACAGGCGATTGCTGACCTGGACGCCAAACTGTCGGAGGACTTCGATCACGCCTGCCGCCTGATGCTCGCCTGTGCTGGCCGGGTGGTCGTCACCGGCATGGGGAAGTCCGGCCACATTGCCCGCAAGGTAGCCGCCACCCTGGCCAGCACCGGCACGCCCGCCTTTTTCGTGCACCCCGGAGAAGCCAGCCACGGCGACCTGGGCATGATCACATCAAAGGATATCGTGCTGGCCCTGTCCAATTCCGGCGAAACCGCTGAAATCACGGCCCTGTTGCCGTTACTCAAGCGCATGGGAACACCCATGATCAGCATTACCGGCCGTCCCGGCTCGACCCTTGCCTGTCACGCCCAGGCGCATCTCGATGCCGGTGTCGAGCGGGAGGCCTGCCCTTTGGGCCTGGCGCCCACCTCCTCCACTACCGCGGCGCTGGCATTGGCCGACGCGTTGGCCGTCGCCCTGCTCGAGGCCCGGGGCTTCACCACCGAGGAGTTCGCTCTGTCGCATCCCGGCGGCAGCCTGGGGCGGCGCCTACTACTCAAGGTCGAGGATCTGATGCATGTGGACCAACGCGTGCCCAAGGTGATGCTTGGCAGCCCACTGCGCGACGCTCTTCTTGAAATCACGCACAAGGGGCTGGGGTTTACCTGTGTCGTGGATGAACAGGATCGTCTGATCGGCGTCTACACCGATGGGGATCTGCGCCGTACTCTCGACCAGCATGCCGACCTTAGGACACTGCGGGTCGATGATGTAATGACTCGCGGGGGCAGGCGTATTTCTCCCGGCCTGCTGGCCGCGGAAGCGGTCAAGATCATGGAGGATAACCGCATTACCGCACTGGCAGTGGTCGATGAGCAGGAGCATCCCATCGGCGCTCTGCACATGCATGATCTACTTACCAGCGGCGTCATTTAAAGGAGCTTTGCATGACAATCGATTCCCGACTCGATGCCTCTGCGTTGATTCAGCGTGCTCGGCACATTCGTCTACTAGCTCTGGATGTTGACGGCGTCATGACCGATGGCCAACTCCATTTTCAAAGCGACGATCAGGAAATCAAGTCCTTCGGCACTCAGGATGGACTAGGCATCAAGCTGTTGCGTCGAGCGGGTGTCGAGGTCGCCATCATCACCGGTCGCGAATCCAGGATGGTGAGCCGGCGCGCCGAGGCATTGGGCATCGAACATGTCATGCAGGGACGTGATGACAAGTTCGATGCATTGCAATCCTTGCTTGCCCGGTTGAACATGGAGTGGCACCAGGCTGCTTACTGTGGTGACGACCTTCCGGATCTGTCAGCAATCAAACATGCGGGCCTGGGCATCAGCGTCCCCAATGCGCCACTCTACATTCGTGAGCAAGCCGACTGGATCACCGAACGCCCCGGAGGCCAAGGCGCAGTGCGCGAAATCTGCGACAACCTATTGGCTTGGCAAGGTCACTGGCCTGCGGTATTCGATACCTATCTGCACGGAAAAGGATGAGCATGGCACTGCGTTTAGCCAAGCCTCCCGTCAAGTTCTGGCTGGCAGTGATCTTGCTGGCTCTAGGGGGGCTTCTGGCCTTCATCGAACAGCGGGACGCTCCCTTGCCCGGGCCGGTGCCTCAGGACACCGCCGGCGAGCCGGACTTCTATCTGGAAGGCGCACGGATGACGCGTTTCGATGCTGCGGGCAAGCCTTATCAACGCCTCGAAACGCCACGCCTGGTGCATACGCCCGTGGATGACGTCACTCGCGCGACTACGCCCGATATACGTCTTTATGACGACGAAGGGCGTATCTGGTTCGCCGGCAGCAAAACCAGCACGCTTGGTCCCGACGGCAATCCTCTCACGCTAAAGGGGAACGCTTGGCTCGAGGCACCTGAGCAGGGCTGGCGCCTCGAGACTCAGACGCTCGTCTATGATATTCATGAACGTCATGCCTGGAGTGAAAGCGAAGCCCGCCTGAGCCAACATCAGCAACGTGTTCGCGGTGAGCGCGTAGACGCCTGGATCGACTCGGCGCGCCTGCGTCTGGATGGTAACGTCCGCGGCCTGCATCCGCCCATCAGCAAGGAATGAAGATCATGCGGCGAAAAACCCTACCTATCATGGCTGGCCTGCTGCTTCATGGCTCAATCGCAACGACGGCGTACGCCCTTGACAGCGATGCCGGTGCCCCCATCGAGATTGCCGCTGACCGCCTCGACATCGACGACCGAGCTGGCACGGCGGTCTATACCGGCGACGTGGACATGCAGCAAGGCAGCATGAAACTCATTGCCGACAAGGTCGAGATCGAACGCAATGCCCAGGGCGAAGTCTCTCTCGTCACTGCCACGAGCAATACGGGGCGGGCCTACCTGGAACAAAAGCCGGCTCCCCAGGAACCGATAGCCAAGGGCTGGGGCGAGAGCATTGTCTATCATGCCGGCGAGCGTCGCGTAGAGCTGATTCGTCGCGCAGAGCTGCATCAGGGTGGCGATATCTTCAATGGCGCCTATGTGGAATATTTTCTCGATCGCCGCCAGGTTCAGGCGCGCTCACGATCCGACAGCGGGGGCGATGAGCGCGTGCGCATGACCCTGACGCCTAAAACCACCGAGTAAGAGACACCAAGCAGGAAGCACTCTGGATGAAGACGCTTTTCGCTCGTCACCTGGCCAAGAGCTACAAGCATCGCCGGGTAGTGCAGGATATCAGCTTGTCCATCGCGCAAGGCAGTATCGTTGGCTTGCTGGGCCCCAACGGCGCCGGCAAGACCACCTCGTTCTACATGATCGTTGGCCTGATCAAGGCGGATGCGGGCAACGTTGCCATCGATGACCAGGATCTGACCTTCGCCCCCATGCATCATCGCGCTCGCGCCGGGATTGGCTACCTGCCTCAGGAAGCATCGGTATTTCGCAAACTGTCAGTGGCGGACAATATTCTCGCCATTCTCGAAACGCGCAAGGAACTCGACAAGAAGCAACGCCATGCCCAACTCGAGCATCTGCTCGACGAATTCCATATCGAACACATTCGCGACAATCTGGGCATGAGCCTTTCAGGAGGCGAGCGTCGCCGGGTCGAGATCGCCCGGTCTCTTGCCACAGAGCCTGCTTTCATTCTGCTCGACGAACCCTTTGCCGGTGTCGATCCGATCTCGGTGGGCGAAATAAAGAGCATCATTCGCCAGTTGAGCGCGCGAGGCATCGGCGTTCTCATCACGGATCACAATGTGCGGGATACGCTGGATATCTGCGACAACGCTTATATCGTTGGCGATGGCAAGATCATCGCCGAGGGCAACACCGAAGCCATCCTCACCAGCCAGAAGGTGCGAGAGGTCTATCTGGGCAACGAGTTTCGCTTCTAGGCCATATCTGAAAAGTGCCTGCGCTCGCCCACACAGCGTTAAAAATCGACTCGTGCGCGAGTCCGATCAAAGTACTCATTTACACCGCGTAAACTCCGCCTTTTCGGCGATTTTTGCCTTGTCTGGCCATCGCTCGTCGACTTTTCAGACAAAGCCTTGACTTGCCGCTTTTCAAGGCCTTCGAGGACGTGTTCCATTTCGCCTTCAAACCTCCTAGCCGCTAAAAAGGAAAGCATTAGTTGATTGATGGCATGATTATTGCTTTTCATGCTTGCAAGCGGCTTCCTGCAGCGCTAACGTGATTATAAATCATGTCGGTGATCCCATCCCTTATGGTAATGAAGCCAACGCTACAGCTGCGCATCGGCACTCAGCTATCCATGACGCCACAGTTGCAACAGGCAATCCAGCTGTTGCAACTCTCGACGCTCGATCTGCGTCAGGAAATCCAGCAGGCACTGGAATCCAACCCCATGCTGGAGCTCGACGAAATCTACGGTGAACAAGCCGTGGCCGACAGCGCCGAGGATGAGTGGGCGGAAGACATCCCAATGGAGCTGGTAACCGATAGCGAATGGTCGGATACCTACCAGGATGCGCCTGCCAGCCGAACAGGCGGTACCGATGGTAGCGATATCGAGCGCAACGTGGCGGGAGTGGGCCTCAAGGATCACTTGTACTGGCAATTGACCATGACCGACATGTCAGCGCGTAGCCGACAGATCGCCGAGAGTCTCATCGACGCGATCAGCCCGGCGGGCTACCTCGACACCAGCCTCGACGATCTGGTGGACGGCCTGCGAAGCCAAGGTCTCGTCAACCTCAAAAGTCAGGAAGTGGAACAGGTTCTGCAGCAGGTACAACAGTTCGAGCCGACCGGCGTCGGTGCTCGAAGCTTACGCGAATGCCTGCTCTTGCAACTTGGCGCCCTTGATGAAACGACTCCGCTGCTGCCCCAGGCCAAACGTCTGGTCCGCCAGTTTCTGGAAGCCCTGGCCGGTAACGACCGCAAGATGCTCAAACGCCGACTCGGGCTTGACGATAACCAGCTCGACGACGTCATTGCCATGATTCGCTTGCTTGATCCACGCCCCGGACAAGCGTTCGATCATCACGAGGAGAGCCATGTCACACCGGACCTGGTTGCTCATCACACTCCCCAGGGCTGGCGCATCGAGCTAAATCCAGACGCGCTACCCCGCCTGCGCATTCAACCGGACTACGCCGCACTGATAAAGCGCGCCGACAAGAGTGACGACAATACCTTCATGAGACAGCATTTGCAGGAAGCGCGCTGGCTGATGAAGAGCCTCTCGAGTCGCAATGACACCCTGCTCAAGGTAGGCCGGGAAATAATGAGCCACCAGTTGGACTTTCTCGAACATGGTGAAGAGGCAATGAAACCATTGATCCTGGCGAACATCGCTCAACTCGTCGACATGCATGAATCGACCATTTCACGGGTCACCACCCAGAAATTCATTCATACCCCGCGTGGTGTCTTCGAACTGAAATATTTTTTCTCCAGCCATGTAGGCGGTAACGAAAATGAGGGCGATGCCCACTCCAGCACGGCGATTCGTGCACGCTTGAAAAAGATGATCAGCGAGGAATCTCCACGCAAGCCCTTGTCCGATAGCAAGCTGGTAGACTTGCTCGCGGAAGACGGCATCAAGGTGGCTCGGCGCACCATAGCCAAGTATCGCGAAGGGTTGGGCATTCCCTCTTCGAGCGATCGCAAGCGTTTGGCATAGGCTTCCCTACACCCGGGGGTTTGCTACGCCGTAAAAAGGGTTACAATCCTTGAACCATTCGCAGTAATAGGAGCGTGCCATGCAAGTCAACATCACTGGCCATCATGTCGAGCTGACCGATGCATTGCGTGATTATGTGAACGAAAAACTTGCACGTCTGGAGCGCCATTACGACAACATCACTCGGGTACAGGTCACCTTGTCAGTCGAGAAGGAACGTCATCAGGCGGCCTGCACCCTTCATGTCGCTGGAGCGGATCTGCATGGCGAGGCCGAAAGCGGCGACATGTATGCTGCCATTGATGCACTGGCCGACAAGCTTGATCGTCAACTTGTCAAACACAAGGAAAAAACTCAGGCGCGCGCCCAGGGCGCCGGCGCACGCTGACTCCTGATTATGTCTCTTGAAGCCATCCTGCCCCCGGAGCGCGCGCTATTCGCCGTTCCCGGGGGGAGCAAGAAGCGGGTGCTGGAATTCTTCAGCACCTTCATTGCCCAGAACATCCCTAGCCTGGATAGCCAAGAAGTCTTTGGACGCTTGATTGGCCGGGAGAAACTTGGCAGCACCGGTATTGGCAACGGTGTCGCCATTCCTCACGCGCGAGACCCCCATTGCAAGAGTCCGGTTGCGGGCTTCCTCAAACTTCAGGAAGCCATCAGCTTCGATGCCATTGACGGCGAACCGGTGGACTTGATCTTCATTTTACTGGTTCCCGAGGCAGCGGACGAAACGCATCTGACGCTTCTCGCTCAAGTGGCCAGTCTCATGAACGATGCGGATACCCGCATGCGACTGCGCAAGAGCGAGAGCCAAAGCCAGCTTTACGAAACGCTTATTGATGCCATTCATGACATCGAACAGGCGAGCCATGAGAAAGACAAGTGATAGCAGATCGCATCATTTCCATATCATTTCATATAACATAAATTATCTAATAAAAAGCCGAACCCCTAATCCATCGTTATAAGGGCGCTACCATGCAGCTCGTGATCATCAGCGGACGATCAGGTTCTGGAAAATCAATTGCGCTCCAGGCACTCGAGGATCTTGGCTTTTATGCCATCGACAATCTGCCGGCCATGCTGCTCGACCCTCTCATCCATGAGCTGCAACAAGATGATGCCCGGCGTTCGAACATTGCGGTAAGTATCGATGCGCGCAATCTACCCACGGCACTCAAGCGTTTCCCGGTGTTGCTCGAAGAAATCCGCATGCGCAAGATCGACTGCCATGTGGTCTATCTCACCGCCGAGAACAAGATCCTGCTGGAGCGCTATTCCGCTACGCGCCGTCGCCATCCCTTGACACGTGATAGTGAGATGACCCTGGCGGAAGCCATCGAATCGGAAGAAAACACCCTGGCGCGTATCCGCGATCTCGCCGACCTGGTAATCGACACCTCGCAGCTCTCGATTCACGATCTACGAGCGCGTATCGCAAGCCAGGTGGCACACCACTCCAGCGATCAGCTGACGTTGACCTTCGAATCCTTCGGCTTCAAGCGTGGTGTGCCTCTGGACGCCGACACCGTTTTCGATGCCCGCTGCCTACCCAACCCTTACTGGGACCCACAATTGCGCCACTACGACGGGCGCGATGATGAAATCATTCAATTTCTCGAAAGCTATACCGACGTCGGCGCCATGGCAGATGACATTCGCGACTGGCTGGAGCGCTGGTTGCCGGCCTATATCGCCAGCAATCGCAGCTATCTGACGGTTGCTGTCGGATGTACCGGCGGCCAGCATCGCTCTGTCTACTTGAGCGAGCGCTTGGCGCACTACTTCGCCAGCCGGTATCGCGTGCGCCTTCGGCATCGTGAGCTTGGCGTTCTCACCGTCGTAGGAGAAGCGCAGAATGATTCAGCGTGAGCTGATTCTGACCAACCGACGTGGCCTTCATGCACGTGCAGCCACAAAGCTGGTCAAGTGCTGTCAGCCCTTCGATGCCAATGTGACCATATATCACCAAGACAAGCGCGCCGATGCGAACAACATCATGTCGCTTCTGATGCTTGCCGCTCCCTGCGGCAGCGTGCTTGAAATCACTGTGGAAGGCCCTCAGGCCGCAGAAGCGCTCACTGCAGTTGAAGCGCTTTTTTCTGCGCGCTTCGACGAAGACGATTGATCACGCGCAGAGAAGATGCTTGAAGCGAGACGCCTGCAGGCTTCTCTCGAACAGCGTTTTCTTTTGTTCGCGCCAGTACCCTCCGGTGCTAGAATAGCGCAACGATCGAGGTACGACACAGGACGCCACCCGCCATGAGCAAAAATCCAGAGAAGCTTCAGCCCAGACTCGCCAGGCTAAACGATGCTCTGGAAAGTGGCGCCTTGGAACAAGCACGGCGCATGCTCAATCGTGGCCTCGCTCCGGTCGATGTGGCGCACTTGCTGGAGTCGACACCACCCAGGGAGCGCGACATCCTATGGGAGCTGATCGAGCCTGAGCTAAAAGGTGATGTGCTGCAGTATCTGGGTGATGATATCCAGACGGAATTCCTCAACCGGATGGATACCCAGCAGCTGATGTCCGCCACCGAGGGGCTGGATGTCGATGACCTGGCGGATCTGTTGCAGCGCCTGCCGGATACCGTCACCCTCGAAGTGCTCGACTCCATGGAGGCCCAGGAACGTCAGCGCCTGGAAACCGTGCTGTCCTATCCCGAGGACACCG
Source organism: uncultured Halomonas sp. (assembly GCF_947493865.1). Classification (GTDB taxonomy): domain Bacteria; phylum Pseudomonadota; class Gammaproteobacteria; order Pseudomonadales; family Halomonadaceae; genus Modicisalibacter. The sequence goes on along the minus strand of NZ_CANLTC010000003.1, from coordinate 27,900 downwards.
CCGGCGGGTTGATGAACACGGATACGCTGACGATCCGCCCGGAAATCACCCTGGATGTGGTACTGCGTTACCTGCGTCGTCACGAACGCCTGCCGGATACCACCGACAGCCTTCTGGTCGTGACCCGGGGCGACAAGCTGATCGGCAGTCTGCCTATCAACCGCCTGCTGGTTTCCGACACGTCAATGCTGGTGCGCGAGGTCATGGATACGGACATGGTGACGATCCCGGCGACGATGGAGGAAACCGAAGTCGCCAGACTGTTCGAGCGTTTCGACCTGATCTCGGCACCGGTTATCGGCGGTGATAGTCACCTGCTGGGTCGTATCACCATCGACGACGTGGTCGATGTCATCCGGGATGACGCGGAGCATCAGGTGATGAGCATGGCGGGCCTGGATGAAGATGAAGATACCTTTGCTCCGATCTGGCGCACCAGCCGGCGGCGTGCGGTATGGCTGGGTATCAACCTGATCACCGCCTTCATGGCCGCAGCGGTAATCGGCATGTTCGAAGGCACCATCCAGAAAGTCACCGCCCTTGCGGTACTGATGCCCATCGTGGCCAGCATGGGGGGTATCGCCGGCTCCCAGGCGCTGACCGTATTGATACGGGGTATTGCCTTGGGTCATGTGTCCGGGAGTAATGTGCGCTGGCTGCTCAATCGAGAATTGATCGTCGGTGCTCTCAACGGGCTGCTGTGGGCATTGGTCGTGGCCGCCATTGCAGTGCTTTGGTTCGGTGACATGACCTTGGGCGTCATCATCGCCGCTGCCATCGTCATCAACCTGTTGTTCGCCGCTTTTTGCGGCACGTTACTGCCAGTGCTTTTGAAAAGACTCAAGATCGACCCGGCCCTGTCCGGCAGCGTGATACTGACGACGGTCACCGACGTGGTCGGCTTCATGGCCTTTCTTGGTCTTGCCACCTACTTTTATCTCTGATGCCTGGTTCCCTTCAATGACATGGCCGCCCTATTGGGTTGAATAGAGCGGCCATGCCAATTTTCTTCGCCATACCCGAAGGTGCTATCAACTTCCTGCGATAGTCATATCATCGATCAGCCAGCTGCCGGTATGGACACTGCCACGGGTATCGATATCGTCCCCGACGCCCATCAGATTGGCAAACATGGTAGTGAGATTGCCGGCAACGGTGAATTCCTCGATCGGATACTGGATCTTGCCATTCTCGACCCAGAAGCCTGCGGCACCTCGTGAGTAGTCACCGGTCACTCCGTTGACTCCCTGACCCATCAATTCCGTGACCAGCACGCCACGGTCCATCTGCGCCAACAGATCGGCCTGGGCCGTGAGAGGGGCCTCGATGCGCAGGTTGCGAGCACCGCCTGCGTTGCCGGTAGTGGTCATGTTCAGGCGTCGAGCGCTGTAGGCAGAGAGCATGTAGCTGGCAATACGCCCGCCGTCGACAAAGATGTTGTCCCGGGTGTAGACACCATCGCTATCGAAGGAGGAGCTGGCCATGCCGCCAATTTCGCGAGGTTTTTCCTGAAGCGTGAACCAGTCCGGAAACAATGGCTTGCCCAGGCTATCGCATAGAAATGACGCCTCGCGATACAACGCGCCACCGGCGATGGCATTGAGAAAACTCCCTATCAGCCCACTGGCCAACTCCGGCGCGAACAGCACCGGTAGACGTCCAGTCTCGGGCCTGCGCGCACCCAGACGACGCAACGTTCGCTCCGCGGCACTGCGCCCGATCGCCTCCGGTGAACACAGCTTCGCGGGATCTCGTTCGCTGCTGTAGTCGTAATCCCGCTGCATGCCCTGTTCGTCTCGGGCGATCAACATGCAGGACAATGAATGCCGGCTGCCGCGTTGTCCTGCCAGAAAACCGTGGCTATTGCCATAGACACGCACCCCTTCGCCGGTGGATAGTCCCGCGCCATCGGAATTGGCGATACCCTCGACCTCGCGACCGGCATTCTCACAGGCCAGGGCCAATTCGATCGCTTCATCCGTGGTCAACGGCCAGGAATGATGCACCTTGAGATCGGGGAATTCAGTTGCCATCAATTCCGCGTCAGCCAGTCCCGCGTAGGGGTCCTCCCCGGTATAACGTGCGATGTCGATGGCCTTTTCCACTACCGCGCGAATAGAGGCTTCGCCGGCATCGGAAGAGGACGCGCTGCCCTTGCGCTTACCCACGTATACCGTGACGGCAATGCCTTGATCCCGGGACAGCTCGACACTTTCCACCTCGCCCATGCGTACATTGATACCGGTTCCCTGATCGACGCTGGCACCTACTTCACAGGCATCCGCACCCAGGGTACGCGCCTGCTCCAAGGCCGCGGCCACCCGGGATTCCAGCAGCGTCTGCTGCGCGGCGGCATCGAAGGCTTGAGTCATGTTGGTCTCCTTATGGCGAGGCTGGCTGGTATACTGCGCCAACCTCCCAATGCTGATGGTAATGGCATGTCATTTGAATCACCCGCCGATCCTCAGGATCGGCCAAGCAAGACCCAACGCAAGCAGGAAATGCAGGCCCTGCAAGCCCTGGGCGAACGAATCATCGCCCTGTCCGAGGTCCAGCGAGCACGTTTGCCGCTGTCCGATGACCTACTGGAGGCCATCGAAGAAACCTCGCGCATTCGCTCTCACGAAGGGCGCCGCCGTCACATGCAGTACGTCGGCAAGCTGATGCGCCGCGAGGATATCGATGGCATACAGCAGGTCTTCGATGAGTTCGAACGTGAAACGCTACGTCGCGATCACGCCTTTCATCGTCTTGAAAAATGGCGCGACCGACTCATGGACGATGAAAGCAACGACTCCCTGGAGACTTTCATCGCCGAGTATCCCGATGTCGACCGCCAGACGCTACGCCAGCTGATCCGCAATGCGCGCAGCGAGCGAAAGCACGGCAAGCCGCCGACCAGCGCGCGCAAACTGTTCAAGCTGATACGCGACACCGCCGGTATGTGAGAACCACCGGAACTTCTTTCACAGCTTGGTGGATAAAAGATGGGCTTTCCCGTGAGCAAGCCTTCGCGAGGGCGCTGTAAACCCATCCTTGGGCGCTACTTTTGCTTTCTGACCGCCATGGATGGCGGAAATGCCGAAATAGCATGGATCAATTTTCGGCCATGGCAAAAGACCCTCGCTTCGCCTTGCTCCCGGCGCCCATCGTGGCAAAGAGCTCGGAAAGGTTGAGCGAGCGCAGTAGCTTCATACTCAGGACTGGGTGCCGCCAACGGTCAGCTCGTCTAATTTCAAGGTCGGCTGGCCCACTCCCACCGGCACGCCTTGGCCTTCCTTGCCGCAGACGCCGATACCGGTGTCGAGTGCCATGTCATGACCGATCATCGACACCCTGCTCATCGCTTCAGGGCCGTTGCCGATCAGGGTGGCGCCCTTGACCGGTGCGGTTATGCGTCCATCCTCGATCATGTACGCCTCGCTTGCGGAAAACACGAACTTGCCGGAGGTGATATCCACCTGGCCACCGCCGAAGCTCACCGCATATAGCCCACGCTTGACGCTCTTTATGATGTCTTCCGGATCGTCCTGGCCCGCCAGCATGTAGGTATTGGTCATGCGCGGCATCGGCATATGGGCAAAGGATTCACGCCGCGCGTTACCCGTGGGTGCCATGTTCATCAAGCGTGCGTTCAGCTTGTCCTGCATGTACCCCACCAGGATACCGTCCTCGATCAAGGGCGTATAAGCTCCCGGGGTGCCCTCATCATCGATGGTCATGGAGCCACGACGATCCGCCAGGGTGGCGTCGTCCACCACGGTGACACCGGGAGAGGCCACCCGCTGCCCCATGCGTCCGGCGAAGGCGGAACTCTGCTTGCGGTTGAAGTCGCCCTCGAGGCCATGCCCGACCGCCTCGTGCAACAGAATACCGGGCCAGCCTGAACCCAGCACCACCGGCATCTGACCGGCGGGAGCATCGAGAGCCTCGAGATTGACCAGGGCCTGGCGCACGGCTTCTTTTGCATAGCGCTCGGCGACGTTTTCATCACGCAGCCGTGCCATGGCATAGCGCCCCCCTCCGCCGGCACTGCCCCGCTCACGCCGCCCGTTCTTGGCGGCGATCACGCTGACATTGAAGCGCACCAGCGGGCGAATGTCCGCTGCCAGGGTGCCGTCGCTTGCACGTACAAGTACGACCTCATGCACACCGGTGAGAGACGCCGTCACCTGAGAAACGCAAGGGTCCGCTTCTCGGGCGATACGGTCCGCCTGCTTGAGCAGCGCAATCTTGTCTTCGGCGCTGAGACCCGACAAGGGATCGATGCCCGCATAACGCAGCGGCGCGCCGCCAGCTTGAACTGGCTGACTAGCCAGACGCGAGCCGCTGCGGGCAATACCCGACGCGGTGCGTCCGGTATCCGCAAGGGCGCCTGCGGTGATCTGATTGGAATAGGCAAAGCCGGTCTTTTCGCCAACCAGGGCGCGGACACCGACACCGCCGTCGATGTTGTAGCTGGCATCCTTGACCTCGCCATCCTCGAGCACCCAGCTTTCGTGCCAACTGCGCTGGAAGTAGAGATCGGCATAGTCGATACCCGCACCCATGGCATGATCCAGCCCGGTGTCGAGCGCCGCGGCATCGAGACCACCCGGCGTCAATAGTATGGCAATGGCCTCGTCGAGAGGCGCTTTCGTCGATTGCGTCATTCGGCATTTTCCACGGTGATTTGCGGCGAGGCCCAGGGGCCTTGCACGCTGTAATAGATTCGCGTGACCTTGTCGATCCAGCCGCCGAATAGCTTGTCGGCCAGAAACAGGGCTCCCCCAACGTAGGGAGCACCCACCAGCACCGCCGCTAGAGGGAGGTTTTGACTGATAGGAACGGTCACGCCTAAAGACAAATCCAGCTGACGCTGCAGAAGATTTACGTTGCCGTTGAGGCTGAATTGGGTAGAGGATCCATCGATTTCAATGGGTCCTCGAGTTTCCAGACGCCCATCGTACAGAGTCGCACCGCCCTTCACACTGTCAAAAGCCGTGCCTTGGCCGGTCACATCGGCAAAGTCCAGACGTAAACGCCGCAACAGGTTATTGACGTTGAGCAGGCCGATGAGCTTCGCCGAGGAAGAATCCAGCGTCAGGAAACTACCGTCGCGCAAGGTGGCATCGATATTTCCCCGGGAACGCTCCAGTGCAAATTGCCAGGGGGCGCCGGGCCAGGCCAGGCGAGTCTGAACATCCGTGTTGGTGCTGCGTAATGCGACAGGCTGGGCGAGCGCTTCAAACAAGGTGCCTATATCTCCTCCACCCAAGGCAACCTTGGACCGAGTGAGACTTGCCTGGGGCCCGGCGGCTTCCCATGTGAACTCGCCATCAAGCTGCACCTGCCCGAACGTAGACGTCAACGGTGCAATCTGCAGCCGCTCGGAGGATACTTTCCAACTCGCCGCCAGGGGGCCGAACCTACGCCCCTTGTACAAGATCCTATCTATACTGACCTTGCCATCAGGCACCTGGTTCAATCCCGACGGAAATGGCTCCGCTTCCGGCGCAGTCGCAATCTCGCTGGCTAGCTCGGGGGGTGAGCCGGACTCACTCTCGTCGATCAGACCGTCCAGGGTCAGGCGCGACAATACCAGCGACAGTGGCTGTGGCTGAGTCGGCAGAAAATCGCCGCGGCCTTCGATCAGGCTGCCGCCTAAGTCGAATTGCCACCCTTGCCCGCGCGGCTTGAGCACTGCCTGCAGTGAGCCGAGACACCGCTGTTCAAGATGCAGACATTGGGTATCGATACGCGCGCTGTTCAGCGCTGCCCTATTCGCACCGGCCCCCTTCGTCGACTCATCGGCTCCGCCTGTTGCCTCATTCATGGAACCAAGACGCGCCAGCGCCTCCTGCCAAGGCTCGATATCGAGACGCGGCGTCTGCCAAACCACTTCCCAGCCGTTACCGCCAGGCCAGTGTGGTTCCAAGGGCCAGCGCTCGAGCCAGACCTGGCCTTGCCCCGGGCTCTGGCTATCCTGCCCCCGATGACGCCAACGCAGCCGCAATCGATCGGCGAGTTCCGCACTGAATCGCTGCCCGGGAATCGACTCTATATGCAAGGGCACGCGTTCGGCAGCGGGTTTGCCGAAGGGCGCGGGCAAATGAATACTCAGCCCCTCGAGTCCACTGTTCAGAACGAATGTTGGCTGCTCGCCCTCCAGGTCGATCTGGGCGGAATAAGGGAAATAGCCGCTCATGAGACCACCAAGCCCGCTCAAGCCGCCCCATTCGAGCAGACCTGTTGCCAGGGCGCGACCTTCTAGCGTGATGCCTTCACCCCCGACGTCAAAATTCGCCAGCACGGGCCCATCGAAGGCACGGGCACCGAGGGTGCCCGTCAAGGAATCCTCATCCCGGGCATGGCGATAGCGCACGTCACCATTGACGCTACCAAGTACCAGGTCGATGTCGGGAAAGACCAGTTGCGGCGCATCCGCCGACGCCGTGACCTCCAGCGTCAGTGCATCGGTATTGTCCATGGGGACGGCAAGACTCAGTTGACCGTCCACCGCACCACTTGCCTGCCAGCCGGTGAAGATTTCGGCACCGTCGATCGGGCTGGCCCCCAGAAAATCAAACAGTGCCTGAGTCGAACCCCCAACCGGCCCTTGCACGCTCAACCGCTCGTTCTCGAGCTCGACCCGGGCATCTTCGGTGACCAGCCCATGGGTTTCGGCATGGGCTACCGTCGCCTGGAGACTGTCGTTGTGCAAGGTCATGTCACCGCTGACATTCTCAAGCGCTGGCCACTCCGGGTCATAAGCCAGTCGCCCCTGCTCGATCTGTAGCGCCAGGCGCAACTCACCGTCAAAGGGTGCGCCGTCGCCGTCCGGATCATCGCCTGAATCGCCGTCCAGGGTCTTTTTGAGATAGAAGCTGCCTTGCGGCACACGGCCGGCGATACCCCGGGATAGCCATTCCGTCAGCTCCGGCGCAAGCACCTTGGCCGGCAGCCATTGTATAAGGGGAGTGTCGATCGCATTCACCTCGCGCATGTCGAGGCTCAGCTCGAGCTCCGGCGGCTCCCGATCGGGAGCGACGAAGCGAAAGCTTCCTTCTACCTTGGCGTCACGCCAGGTCAGCGCAAGATTCTCGCCGCCAACGCTGAACGTGCCGTCATCCAGCGTCCAGTCGATTTCACCCCGTGCCTTCGAAAGCTCCAGCGGCGCGGCAAACACTTCGGGGAAGGCCAGGGTCATGCCAGGTTGCTCCACGAAGCGCACACTGCCATGACCGTTTTCCACGCTGACCCAGGCATCGAGCGGTCCACCTCCGGGCACACCCTGCCAGGGAGATACGACTACCTCGTGCAACGCCACTTGCGCCCGCCAGTCTCCTTTGTCTTGTTCCAGCGCCAACCCGGCCACATGGCCACGGGGCGAAAGCGTGGCGAGAACCTGACTCAGCGATTCAGCAAATGGCAGGCGTTGCAGCCAGGTCGCTACCGGCTCAAGCTCGAAAGGTGCGCTGCGCAACTGCCAGGCCGTATTGCGACCTTCGATATGCAGATGCTCGGGAAAAACCGGGACTTCATTGAAAGCCTGCTCCTGCTCGTCACTCTGCTTGTTGCCTTCGGGTAGTGCATTGATCCAGGCCTGCCAATTGTCCTCCTTGCCGCGTAGCCACTGGGCTCGGGCAGCAAGATTCTCGAATACCAGCGGCTTGGCTCCTTTTTCAGGCGTCTCAGGTTCAGAGGCTTCGCCTTTAGTGGCGTTGCTTTCGAGCACCAGCCGATCGATATCGAGACTGGCCCGGGCATCCTCCAGGCGCCCTTCCTGCCAGCGCCCCCAAAGCGTTGCCCGGCCATCGACCCGCTTCATGTAAATCTCTTCTTGCCCGGTCAGTAGCGTTCCCAGGCGCGACATCGCGCCAAGGTCGGCGCGCGCCTGCAAGACAGCGCTGGGACGCGTCCAGTCGGCCCGACCAGGCAGCAGTTCCAGCACCGCTTGAATGGCGCTTGAGGATTCACCTTCGACGAATAGCGTGCCTTCCACATGGGCGCGCCTGGCGTCCCCGGTCATGAGCAGGCGCGGCGCCGTCAACGTCAGCGTGTCGTCGATGCCATGCAGCACCAGGCGCAGATCCTCTACCACCGCTTCCTGACGCAGCAGGATGGCGACGACATCATCCAGGCTCTCGATCGCGAAATCCGTATCGGGAGCCAGTTCTTCCGGCAGCTCCGCCGGATCCGGCCATTTCCAGCGCCCTTGGGCATCCTGATACAGGTGCAGCGTCGCCTGCTCGATGCGCGCCTCGTCAAGTATCGGATAACCGGCATGCAATGATGCCAGGGTATCCAGACGTGCTCGGATATGCCGAATCTCCATCAGCGGCAGCGATCTCGTCTGGCGATGAGAGACCAGTTGCAGGTCGTCGATTGCAATAGAGGGATCAAAACCATGAAAACCGCCCTGCAGGTCTCGCGTCTGCAGAGTGGCATTGAACTGCTCGGTGAGTTGCTCGTTCAACTCATCGCGCAGCACATCGATCTGGCTGATTGCCAGACGCAAACCGCTGAACAACAAGGCCAGTACAACCAGCCCCAGAGCGGTGAGGGTCAGCACCCAGCGCAAGGCGATGCGGTACGGGCTCATAGGACTACATCAGCACGATATCGTACTGCTCCTGGGAGTAAGGGGTCTCGACTTGAAAACGAATGGTCTTGCCAATGAAGATTTCCAGATCCGCCACTGCGGAGGATTCCTCGTCGAGCAGGCGATCGACCACTGCCTGGGAGGCCAGTACCATGTAAGTGTCGGGACTGTAGGCGCGCTCCTCTCGCATGATCTCGCGGAAGATTTCATAGCATACGGTCTCCGGCGTCTTCAGGGTGCCACGGCCCTGACAAGTCGGGCAGGAATCGCACAGAACCTGCTCGAGGCTTTCCCGGGTACGCTTGCGTGTCAATTGCACCAGCCCCAGCTCGGTGACACCGGTCAGCTTGTTCTTGGCGTGATCTTTTTCCAGGGATTTCTCGAGCACCCGCAACACCTGACGCTGATGCTCGAGATCCTCCATATCGATGAAATCGATGATGATGATGCCGCCAAGATTGCGCAACCTGAGCTGGCGGGCGATGGTGGTGGCAGCCTCGAGATTGGTCTTGAAGATGGTCTCTTCGAGGTTGCGATGGCCGACGTAGCCGCCAGTGTTCACATCGATGGTGGTCATCGCCTCGGTGGGATCGATCACCAGATACCCGCCGGACTTGAGCTGCACCTTGCGCCCAAGGGCCTTGAGTATCTCGTCCTCGACGCTGAATAGATCGAAGATCGGCCGCTCGCCGGGATAGTACTCGATGCGCTCGGCCATATCGGGCATGAACTCTTCGGCAAACTCCTTGAGCCGATGGAAGTTCTCTCGGGAGTCGATGCGTATCTTCTCGATATCATCGCGCATCATATCCCGCAAGGTGCGAATGAACAGCGGCAGGTCGTCGTAAATGCAGCTGGGGGCAGGCGCGTCGATGCGGCGTTCGCCGACCTTGCGCCACAGGCGCAGTAGATACTGCATGTCCGTGATCAGTTCGTCCCGGCCAATCCCTTCGGCGGCGGTACGAATGATGAAGCCACCGGGCGCCTGGGAATCGAGTTCGACGAGGCACTCTTCCACCAGAGTACGCAGACGCTCGCGCTCCCCCTCATCTTCGATACGTTGAGACACACCGGTATGCGAGGCGTCGGGCATGTAGACAAGATAGCGGGAAGGCACCGAGAGATGCGTCGTGAGACGCGCCCCCTTGGAGGCAATCGGATCCTTGGTCACCTGAACGACCAGAGGCTGGCCTTCCTGCAGCAGTTGACTGATCGAGACCTGTTCGTCATTGGGCGTGTGAGGCGGCATGACCTCGTGAACATGAATGAACGCCGCGCGTTCCAGACCGACATCGATGAACGCCGCCTGCATGCCAGGCAGCACGCGGGCCACCTTGCCCTTATAAATATTGCCGACGATGCCCCGACGTCGGCTACGCTCGATAAAAGCTTCCTGCAGTACGCCGTTCTCGACCACCGCCACCCGGGTTTCCATCGGCGTCAAGTTGATCAGTACTTCACCACTCATGCGTAGATCCTTGATCGCTGGGGCAAGAAACAATTATGACATAGCCACGGCGCTTTAGAATGGTGAATCCGAACGGTTCTAGGCTGGCCAGCAAGAGATGCCTTGGCGCTGCAGCAGCAGTGAAGTCTCGTACAGCGGCAACCCAACCACCGCCGAATAGCTGCCCTCGAGATGTTCGACGAAGATGGCGGCACGCCCCTGAATGGCATATCCCCCGGCCTTGTCGATGGGCTCGCCGGTAGCCCAGTAGGCCTCGATCTCCCGGGAGGTGATGGCACGCAGCGTCACTTGCGTGGTCACACAGAGTGAAAGCAGTCCCTGCCCGCCGCTGACCGCCACCGCGGTCATGACCTGATGACGTCGCCCGGAAAGCGCCTCGAGCATTTGCCGGGCGTGGGCTTGATCGATCGGCTTACCCAGAATCCGACCGTCGAGCACCACCGCGGTATCCGAGCCCAGGGTCGGCAGTTGGGTATCCACGGCCCCGGCCCTTGCCTTGGCCCGGGCCAGACGCAGGACATACTCGACGGGAGGTTCATCCGGATAGGGTGTCTCGTCGATATTCACCGGCGCAATCTCTGCCGTCAATCCGATCGAGGCCAGCAGCTCGCGCCGACGCGGCGATGCAGAAGCCAGACGTAGCAAGGCGGATGCCTGCGCTGGCGAGGGCATCAAAACCCTCCCAGCTTGCGGCGCAATGCCTGAAGCATGGTGTACAACCAGGGCCACAGCACGGCGCCAATCAATGCCGAGAGCAAAAAGGCCAGATTGATGGAAAACGGCCCGAACATGGTGCGAAGCCACTGTTCGATCAACTGTGCGATTCCCAACAGCACCAATATCAGTATCGACTGCTGTGCCAGAGAATAGGCACGCATACGCTGATGAACCAGCAAGGCGAGATAGGCCAGTAGCGACATCACCAGCGCGTTTTGCCCCAGCGGAGATCCTTCGATCAGATCCAGCAGCAGGCCGAGCACGAAACCATGGAAAATACCCACTCGCATAGGCGCTGCGATACACCAGTAGATCAACATCATCCCCAGCCATTCAGGACGCCAGACCAGCCAGGCATCCGGCAACGGCATCACCTGCAGGCACAGTGCCAGAAGCAGGGTGAACCAGATCAACAACAGCGCAGGTAGCGGCCGCTGGCTCATGGGGCCTCCACGGGTTCAGCGACAGGCGTGGCATCAGGCAAGGGCTTCCCGCCGCCAGCGACAATGGCGGCCTTTAGCGCATCCGGGGCAACCTCCACCGGCGGCGGCGGAAAGAGCAGCAGGAAGTGGCGCGAGCGCTCGGGCTGGGAAATGGGTTTGGCCGCCACATTGGCAAAGGGTTCGCCGGGATCGTGAACCACTTCGGTCACCCGTGCCACCGGGTAACCTTCGGGAAAGCGTTCGGCAAGACCGGACGTCACCAGAAGATCGCCTTCGCGAATATCCGCGGTATCGGGTACATGTATCACCAGGAGCCGGTCATAGGCGCCGGTACCCTGAACGATGAAACGTAAACCGTTGCGGTTGATTTGAACCGGAACGGCATGACTGGCATCCGCCAGCATCAGCACGCGACTGGTATAGGCGGAAACCGACATGACCTGACCGATCAGCCCCGAGGCATCCATGACCGGCTGCCCTTTATAGACACCATCGACCCCGCCGCGATCAATGACCATCTGGTGGGTGAAGGGATCGGAATCCAGCGACAACAGCTGGGCCGTAACATAGGGAATATCGTCCCGCTGCGCCGCATCGAGCAGTTCACGCAACCGGACATTTTCTGCCGCGAGGCTCGCCATGCGCTGAACACGACGGGAGAGCTTGAGCAGTTGCTCGCGTAATCGACGATTTTCATCGATCAACTGGCGCTGATCGGAGATCACCAGGGCACCCCAGGACAAGGCATCGCTTGGCAGGCTCACCAGCCATTGTACCGGCGCCACCACGGTGGTCAGGTGTGCGCGCAGATCCGCCATGCGCGATATACGCTGTTCGGCGAACATCAGGGCAAAGGCAACAATGGCGCACAGCAACATGCGGTAACCCGATGCAGGGTCCTGCGAGAACAGCGGTTTAATAGATCTTCCTCCGCCGGCCGACGGACACGAAGCGTCAAGCGCCCGTGTCCGCGGAAATCAGTCGCTGGATACCAGTTCGAAGGTGTCGCGATCGATCATTTCAAGAGCCTTGCCGCCACCGCGGGCAACGCAGGTCAACGGATCTTCGGCCACGATGACCGGCAAGCCGGTCTCTTCGGCGATCAACTTGTCGAGATCGCGCAGCAGCGCCCCGCCTCCGGTCAGCACCAGGCCACGTTCGGCAATATCCGAGGCCAGCTCCGGCGGCGACTGCTCCAGGGCACTCTTTATCGCGGAGACAATGGAGGCCAGCGGGTCCTGCAAGGCATCGAGAATTTCGTGAGAGTTGAGCGTGAAGCTGCGAGGAATGCCTTCGGCCAGATTGCGTCCGCGCACGTCGATCTCGCGCAGTTCACCGCCGGGATAGGCACAACCGATCTCTTCTTTGATACGCTCTGCGGTGGCTTCACCGATCAGGCTACCGTAATGACGACGCACGTAGGCAGTAATCGCTTCATCGAAACGATCTCCCCCAATACGAATCGATTCCGAGTAGACTACGCCATTGAGAGAGATGATCGCGATCTCGGAGGTTCCGCCACCGATATCCACCACCATGGAGCCCTGGGCTTCTTCGACGGGCAAACCGGCACCGATCGCGGCAGCCATTGGCTCCTCGATCAGAAAGACTTCCCTGGCCCCCGCGCCTTCGGCGGATTCCTTGATGGCACGACGCTCCACCTGGGTCGACATGCAAGGCACGCAGACCAGCACCCGGGGGCTAGGCGTGAGAAAAGTGCTTTGGTGGACCTTGCGAATGAAGTGCTGCAGCATTTGCTCGGTCACGGTGAAATCGGCAATGACGCCATCCTTCATGGGGCGGATTGCGGTAATATTGCCCGGTGTCCGGCCCAGCATGCGCTTGGCGTCTATTCCCACAGCGGCAACGGAACGCGTGCTACCGGATTGGCGAATGGCGACTACCGAGGGTTCGTCCAGGACGATACCGCGGCCGCGTACGTAAATCAGTGTATTGGCGGTTCCCAAATCGATGGATAAATCGCTTGAAAACAGCCCCCTTAGACGTTTAAACATGAACGTTTTTCACCTAGTAACCGGAGCCCCTGTGCAGGCGCAAACGTTATCATCGCGGGGGAGGCGCGGCAAGCAAGGAGTTATGATACCTTTTGCCTCTATTTCATTACATTGATCATCCTGCCCGTTTGAGCGCGATGATCATGAATTCCATGGGAAATCGATATGGCACTTGAACTCGACGACGTGCGGCGCGCGGCCCATCTCGCACGTCTTGGCCTGAGCGACGAAGAGGCCGCAAGCTACGTGGACGATCTGAGCCGCATTCTGGAGATGGCGGATAGCCTGCAGGCCGTGGACACCGAGCATGTCGCGCCGCTGTCACATTCACTGGATACCACCCAGCAACTTCGCGTCGACGAGGTGACCGAACAGGATCAGCGAGAGCGTTTCCAGCGCTGCGCCCCCGCGGTGGAGGACGGTCTTTATCTCGTCCCCCGGGTAGTGGAGTAAGACGGGCAAGCCGCACACGCTGAATACGCCTGCAAGACCACTCGAAATTCTCGCCAACCTCGTCGACTGGGGCAGTACGTCATTTACAGCGCCAGGATACAGTGACAAGAGAGCCACTTATTACATGCATGACAAGACACTCACAGAACTTGCCGCAGGATTGAGCGCCGGCGATTTTTCCAGTCGTGAATTGACCGATCATTTCCTCGGGCGTATCGAGCGCCTGGATGGTGAGATCAACAGCTTCATCACCGTGACCGCTGAGCAGGCCCAGGCCAGCGCGGACGCCGCGGACGCCACCCGCCGGCAGGGCGATGCCGGCCCCTTGAACGGCCTTCCCCTGGCCTTGAAGGATCTGTTCTGCACTCAAGGCGTACGCACCAGCTGTGGCTCCCGCATGCTGGACAATTTCGTATCACCCTATGATGCCACCCTGGTGGAAAGACTGGCCGCCGCGGGCACCGTAAGTCTGGGCAAGACCAACATGGATGAGTTCGCCATGGGGTCCTCCAACGAATCGAGCTACTACGGGCCGGTAAAGAATCCCTGGGATCTCGCCGCTGTCCCCGGAGGAAGCTCCGGCGGCAGTGCTGCCGCGGTGGCCGCAGGCCTTACACCTGCCGCCTTGGGTACCGACACCGGTGGCTCGATCCGTCAACCTGCCGCCTTTTGTGGCATCACCGGTCTCAAGCCTACCTATGGTCGTGTCTCCCGTTATGGCATGGTGGCCTATGCCTCTAGCCTCGACCAGGGCGGCCCCATGGCGCGCAGCGCCGAGGACTGCGCACTACTGCTGGGCGCTATCGCGGGCCATGATCCTCGGGACTCCACCAGCGTTACCCGCGGCGTGCCGGATTACCAGGCCGAGCTGAACGCCCCGCTAGCAGGCCTTCGCATTGGCCTGCCCAGGGAGTATTTCGGCGAGGGACTCGATCCCGACGTGGAAGCGGCGGTACGCGAGGCCATCAGGGTATATGAGTCATTGGGGGCCAGCGTGCAGGACATCAGCCTGCCCCATACCAATCTGGCCATTCCCGCTTACTACGTCATTGCGCCTGCGGAAGCGTCATCGAACCTGTCACGCTTTGACGGCGTGCGCTTCGGACATCGCTGCGAGAATCCTTCTGATCTCATCGACCTCTACAAGCGCAGCCGGGCGGAGGGCTTCGGCTCCGAAGTCAAGCGACGTATACTGATGGGCACTCACACCCTCTCCGAAGGCTTCTTCGATGCCTATTACAAGAAGGCACAGCAGGTGCGTCGACTGATTCGCCAGGATTTTCTCGATGCCTTCGATGAGGTCGACGTACTGATGGGGCCGGCAGCCCCGACCCCCGCTTTCGATCTGGGCGCCAACAAGGATCCGCTCTCGATGTACTTGCAGGATATCTACACCATCGCCATCAATCTCGCCGGCATCCCCGGCATCAGCGTGCCGGCAGGCTTCGTTGGCCAGCGCCCCACCGGCTTGCAGATCCTGGGCCCACATTTCGCCGAATCGCAGCTGCTCAACGTGGCCCATCAATTTCAGCAGGCCACGGACTGGCACCTCAAGCGGCCCTCTTTCGGTGAGGAGAACAGCTGATGCAGTGGGAAACCGTGATCGGGCTGGAAGTCCATGTCCAGCTTGCCACCCAGTCGAAGATCTTTTCCGGGGCCTCCACCGCTTTCGGCGCCGCCCCCAACACCCAGGCCTGCGCGGTGGATCTGGGCCTGCCCGGCGTACTGCCGGTACTCAACGAAAGCGCCGTGGCCATGGCGGTGCAGTTCGGCCTGGGCATCAACGCCGAAATTCCCGAAGTCTCCGTTTTCGATCGCAAGAACTATTTCTACGCGGACCTTCCCAAGGGCTACCAGACCAGTCAGATGTATCATCCGATCGTCGGCCCGGGGGAGGTCGAGATCGTACTGGGCGATGACAGAACCAAGCGCATCCGGGTACACCATGCGCATCTGGAAGAAGATGCGGGCAAATCCCTGCATGAAGACTATCACGGCATGAGCGGTATCGATCTCAACCGCGCCGGCACCCCACTGTTGGAGATCGTCTCCGAGCCGGATATGCGCTCCGCCGCGGAGGCGGTCGCTTACCTGCGCGCCATTCATGCCATCGTGACCTACCTTGGGGTTTCCGATGGCAACATGGCCGAGGGCTCGATGCGCTGCGACGTCAATGTCTCGGTACGCCCGGAGGGGCAGTCGGCCTTCGGCACCCGGGCCGAGATCAAGAACGTCAACTCGTTTCGTTTCGTCGAGCGTGCCATCGCCTTCGAGGTCGAGCGCCAGATCGAATTGATCGAGGACGGCGGCCAGGTGGTACAGGAAACCCGCCTGTACGATCCCGAGCTGGACGAGACCCGCAGCATGCGCACCAAGGAAGAAGCCAACGACTATCGCTACTTCCCCTGCCCGGATCTCTTGCCGGTGGTACTGGACAGAGCCTACGTCGATCATCTGCGCAGCACCTTGCCGGAACTGCCCGCGGAGAAACGCGCACGCTTCGAGAATGAGCTGGGGCTGTCCGCCTACGATGCGGGAGTGCTCTCCTCGAGCCGACCCATGGCGGAGTATTTCGAGGCGGTCAAGGAGGTCTGTGGCGATGCCAAGCTGGCGGCCAACTGGGTACAGGGCGAACTGTCGGGTCAACTCAACCGGGAGAATTTGAGTATCGCCGATAGCCTGGTGACGGCGCAGCAGCTTGGCGAACTGGTGAGTCGCGTGAAGGACGAGACCATCAACGGCAAGGCGGCCAAGCAGGTATTTGCCGCGCTGTGGAATGGCGAGGGCGACAGTGCCGATGCCATCATCGAGGCCAAGGGCCTCAAGCAGGTCACGGACACCGGCGCCATCGAGGCGATGATCGACGAAGTGATTGCCGAGAGTCCGGTTCAGGTCGCCCAGTATCAGGACGCGGACCCGGACAAGCGTGGCAAGATGATCGGCTACTTCGTCGGCCAGGTCATGAAGGCCTCCCGTGGCACCGCCAACCCGCAGCAGGTCAATGCCCTGTTGAAACAGAAACTCGCCCCATAGGAAAGTGCGCAAAACTACTGGCTCGCCAGGTTTTGCGGCCCTTTCCTGATGTAAAGGACCCTGGAATGTCGGACAGTGTCGGTCCTCGCCTGCGTGCCCTGCGCACCTTGCGAGGTATTTCCCAGCGTGAACTGGCCAAGCGCTGTGGCGTCACCCACTCGAGCCTGTCTTTGATCGAGCAGGACAAGGTCAGTCCCTCGATCAGCTCGCTGAAGAAGATCCTCGACGCCATTCCCATCAGCGTCGGGGACTTCTTCACCATGGAGTTGGAGAATACCGATCAGGTGTTCTATCGCAGCGATGAACTACCGGATATCGGTAGCGGCGAGGTGATCTTTCATCTGGTCGGCGCCAATCGAGAGAATCGCGCGCTCTCCTTCATGATCGAGACCTATGCCGCCGGTGCCGATACCGGCCGTGAGATGATCGCCCATCGCGGTGAGGAAGCCGGTGCGGTACTGGAAGGCGAAATCGAGATCACCATCGGCGCCGATACCCGGGTACTCGGCCCCGGGGAAGCCTACTACTTCAACACCAACATACCGCACCGTTTTCGCAATCTTGGCAAGACGCCCTGTCGATTGGTGAGCTGTTGTACACCTGCGAAGAATTTCTAGGGCCTGTAAAGTGTCTGCGCTCGATCATGCGGCCGGCTCCTTCAAATCGACTTTGCCAAGCAACGTCACGTCTTCTAGCCTTTGTGCGTAACCTAAGCCATCGGCGACGTCATTTTTTGCCCTGTCGTTTTCAAGGAGGAATTCCCATGGCACACAACCCGTTGAAATCCATGCCGCTGACCAGCAGCGAAAGCGGCCAGACTCAGGAAATACTGCCGGACGTGCTGGGACTCACCGTCCAGATCGTCAACCTGTATATGGTGGGCGCACCCGACGAACCGGAGAACTGGGTGCTGGTGGACGCCGGCATGCCCGGTACGCGGGACGATATCCTCAAGACTGTGCATCAGCGCTTCGGCGAGAATGCCAAGCCCGAGGCCATCTTGCTCACCCACGGCCACTTCGATCACGTGGGCGCGGTGGTGGAGCTGGCCGAGTACTGGAAGGTACCGGTCTACGCCCATCCGATGGAAATGCCCTTTCTAACCGGCGACAAGCACTACCCGGAGGGTGATGACAAGGTGGAAGGCGGTCTGGTGGCCAAGCTCTCGCGCTACTTTCCTACCAAGCCAGTGGATTTGCGCCCCTATATCCAGGCGCTGCCGGAAGATGGCCGCGTGCCAGGACTACCGGACTGGCAGTGGCTGCATACACCGGGCCACACCCCGGGCCATGTGTCGTTCTTTCGGGAAGCGGATCGCGCTTTGATCGCCGGCGATGCCTTCGTCACCGTGCGCCAGGACGAACTCTACCAGGTGCTTACCCAGCGCAAGGAAATCAGCGGGCCACCGCGCTATTTCACCCCGGACTGGGATGCCGCCCGGGAGTCCGTACGTCGCCTGGCCGCCCTCAAACCACGGGTGGCCATGACAGGCCACGGCCTGGCCCTGGCGGATGAAGAACTAACCCCAGGCCTCGAGCATCTGGCCCAGCACTTCGACGAAGTGGCCAGGCCGGATCACGGCAAGAGTGTCGGCAACCGCTGAGACCGGCATCTGCAAAAAAAGCGGCCCGGGCAACCCCGGGCCACCACCAGTACGCACTTCTAAAGCGGCTCTCATGTCATGCCCTCTCAGGGCGTCAACGACATCCACACCGTCTTGAGCTCGGAATACTCCTCCAGAGAGTGGTGGGACTTGTCGCGACCGTTGCCGGACTGCTTGACGCCACCGAAGGGCACCGTCTGATCGCCCCCGGCCCAGTTGTTGACGAACACCTGGCCCGAATGCAGCCGCCGGGAAACCCGCATGATGCGATCGATGTCCTGGCTCCAGAGCCCTGCCGCCAGGCCGTAATCGCTGTCGTTGGCCATGCGCACGGCCTCTTCCTCACTGTCGAAACCGAACACCGCCAATACCGGGCCGAAGATCTCTTCCCGGCCGATGGTCATCTGATCCGTCACGCCATCGAACACCGTGGGCGCAACGAACAGGCCACCGTCGATGGGGCTCACCGCTTCACCGCCAACGCGCAGATTCGCGCCCTCTTCCACGCCTTGGCGAATGTAATCCAGGATGCGCTTGTGCTGTGTCTCGTCGACGATCGCCCCCATGAAGCTGTCCGGATTCAAGGGGTCGCCGGGCTGCATGTTTTCCGCGTGAGCCAACACCCGCTCGATGAACTCTTCACGGATCGAATTCTCCACCAGCAACCGGGAGCCGGCGATACACACCTCGCCCTGGTTGTGGAAGATTGCCGCGGCGGCATTGCTTGCCACCGCATCGAGATCCTTGCAGTCGGCGAAGACGATATTGGGGCTCTTGCCGCCACACTCCAGATAGATGCGCTTCAAGTTTGATTGACCGGCGTACTGCATCAGCTGCTTGCCGACGCCAGTCGAGCCGGTGAAGGAGAGACAATCCACGTCCATGGAGAGCGCCAGCGCCTTGCCGGCGGTATGGCCGAAGCCGGGCAGCACCTGGAATACGCCCTCCGGAAAGCCGGCTTCCTGAACCAGCTGCGCCAGACGCAGCGCCGACAGTGGCGACTTCTCGGAAGGTTTCAAGATCACGCTGTTGCCGGCGGCCAGGGCCGGGCCGATCTTCCAGGCGGTCATCATCAACGGGAAGTTCCAGGGCACGATGGAGGCCACCACCCCCAGGGGCTCGCGCAGAATCAGCCCCAGGGCATCCTCGCCGGTAGGGGCCACCTCGCCATAGATCTTGTCGATGGATTCGGCGTTGTAGCGAATACAGCCGATGGCACCGGCCATATCCCCCAGGGAGCTGCCCACCGGCTTGCCCATGTCCAGGGTATCGAGCAGTGCCAGTTCGTTCTTGTGCTGCTCCATGAGATCCGCCAGGCGCAGCATTACCTGCTTGCGCTTGCCCGGGGCAATGCGCGACCAGTCGCCTCGCTCAAACGCCTGACGGGCATGACGTACCGCCGCGTCGACATCCGGGGCATCGCAACTGGCGATGCTGGCAAGGGTCGCGCCGGTGGCAGGATTGATGGTCTCGAATGTCTCGCCGCTGGCCGCATCGATAAAGGCGTTGCCGACAAAAGCCCGAGTCTCGAAGCGCAGATCGCCGGCAAGGCGCTGCCAATCCGCATGACTCATCTGGGTACTCATGCGTTCACCTCTTTAGCCGTGTGTTTTTCCAAGCGCCGAGCGGTTTCATCGAGCGCTCGACGTGCCAGGGTCACCAGCTCGTCGATCTGTTCCCGGGTGATGACCAGGGGTGGCGAGATGACCATGGCATCGCCCACGGAGCGCATGACCAACCCGTTCTCGAAACAGATATCGCGACACAGATTACCGGCACTCAAGGACTTGTCGAAGCGCTCGCCGCTGGCCTTGTTCGCCACTAGTTCAAGGGCACCGATCAATCCCAGGCTGCGAGTCTCGCCGACGATGGGGTGGTCGTTCAACTCGGCCCAACGCCTGGCCAGATAAGGCCCGAGATCGTCGCGCACCTTGTCGACGATGCCTTCCGCTTCCATCAATTCGATGTTTTTCAAGGCCACGGCGGCGCATACCGGGTGCCCGGAATAGGTAAAGCCGTGGAAGAACTCGCCCCCCTCATCGATGAGCGTTTCGGCGACACGATCTCCCACAAGCACCGCACCGATGGGCAGATAGCCCGAGGAGAGTCCCTTGGCGATGGGCATCAGATCCGGCTTGAGACCGTAATGCTGGCTGCCAAACCACTCGCCCAGACGACCGAAGCCGCAGATGACCTCATCCGCCACCAGAAGAATGTCGTACTTGGCGAGCACGTCCTTGACCGCCGGCCAGTAGCTTTCCGGGGGTACGATAGCACCGCCGGCACCCTGTACCGGCTCGGCAATGAAGGCGGCCACGTTATCCGCCCCCAGCGCCAGAATCCTGTCCTCGATGGCCTGGGCGCAAAGACGGCCGAACTCTTCAGGAGAATGGTCGCGCCCTTCGCCGAACCAGTAAGGTTGGCGCACGTGCTCGATACCCGGCACCAGGGGGCCAGTCTGTTCATGCATCGGCGCCATGCCGCCCAGGCTTAGTCCCGCCACGGTGGAACCGTGATAGGCATTTTCCCTGGAAATGACGATGTGCTTTTCCGGCTTGCCCTTGATCGTCCAATAGCGTCGCACCATGCGCAGCACCGTGTCATTGGCCTCGGAGCCGGAGCCAGTGAAGAACACGCGATTGATGTGGGAAGGCGCCAGCTGACATAGCTTCTCAGCCAGCTTGACCGCCGGCGGATGAGTGGTCTTGAAAAAATTGTTATAGAACGGCAGCTCGCGCATCTGCTGAGTCGCCGCCTCGACCAGTTCCTCACGTCCATACCCCAGATTCACGCACCACAAGCCCGCCATACCATCGAGGATGCAGTTTCCTTCGCTGTCGTGAATGTAAACGCCCTCGGCATGGGTAATGATACGGCTGCCTTCTTCTCCCAACGCCTTGAAATCGGTGAAGGGATGCATGTGGTGGGCGCTGTCCAGACGCTGCAACTCAGCGGTAGTCTGATGGGTCATGATGGGCTCCTGGAGGGTGGGCGACGCAATATGGGAATTCAAGCGTTACTCTTTACTCAACATATACGTTCAACATTTGCCTGCCAACCCCTTTAGTGCAAGATCCTGTAAGGACACACCAAGCCATTGATATAAAAATAAAAATAGCAGCATAATACGAAAGACGGTAGCTCAAAAAGTAAAAAATATTTGACGCCGGCAATGCAAACGGCCATTTTTTGATCGACAGCACTGGCTTTGCGTTCTCTATACGCGCGGCAGGTGGCAAACCAATAACAAGACCAGGGGTAGATACGATATGACATTGCGAAAGATGCCATGGTTAAAACGCGCAAGGCAGACGCTATGCCTGCTGATGCTTTTACTGACGACCTTACTGACGACTTCTCTGAGCTTTGCAGCTTCCGACACTACTCCCAGTTTTGAACCACCGGACGTCATCTTGCAAGGCGTGGCGTTCGACCTATCCATCACTGACCTGAGTGATGCCGTCGGGACACGGTTGCGCCTGGACGATGAAACCATCGACCTCACGCAAGACGAAGAAGGTCAATGGCTGGCCGAAGGAGTCACCATTGCTCAGGATGTCAGTCGGGTGGAGCTGCTCGGCGGCGACAATCAAGTGCTGGCATCCACGGAGCTCTCGACCATTCCCGCCTGGCTATCGCTGCTGCCTGCGCTGATCGCCATTACCCTGGCGCTGGTCTTTCGCCAGGTCATCCTGGCCCTGTTCGTCGGCATCCTGATGGGGGGCTGGATCTTGCATGGCATGGATGCAAAAGCGTTGCTCGGCGCCTTTGGCGACTCCATCAACGTCCATGTGCTCGAGGCTGCCAGCGACACCTCCCATATGTCCATCGTGCTGTTCTGCCTGCTCATCGGCGGCATGGTCGGCATCATTTCCCGTAACGGCGGCACCCAGGGCATCGCTCAGCGCATCTCCCGGGTGATCCGGGGGCGTCGTCATGCCCAGACCTCCACCGCCCTGCTGGGTATGGCGATATTCTTCGACGATTACGCCAATGCGCTGATCGTCGGCAACACCATGCGCACCATCACCGACAAGCTGGCGGTATCACGGGCCAAGCTGGCCTATATCATCGACAGCACCGCAGCGCCGGTTTCCACCATTGCCCTGATCAGTACCTGGATCGGCTTTCAGGTGGGACTGATCAGCGAAGCCATGTCAGACATCCAAGGCTGGAACGAGTCCGCCTACTCGGTGTTCGTCAACGCCTTACCCTACAACGCCTATCCCATACTGGCCCTGGCTTTCGTGTTCATGGTCACCTGGAGCGGCCGCGACTTCGGCCCCATGCTCAAGGCGGAGCGCCGTATGCTGAGCGAGGGGCTGCAGCCCACAAAACGCAGTAGCCAAGAAGCCATCGTCGAAGAGGCGGAAATCGCCACCAAGAGCGGCATTCCCATTCGTGCCTTCAATGCCATCGTGCCCATGCTGGTGCTGGCCGGGGTCACCCTGGGAGGCATCTATGCCACGGGGCTCGACGCCCTTGGCCCGGGTGAGCATGCCCTGCGAGACATCTTCGGTGAAGGGGACTCCTTCAGCGCCATGATGTGGGGGTCGCTGGCCTCATGCGTGGTGGCAGTCATCATGACCCTGGTGCAGCGCCTGATGGGCATGACCGAAACCGGGCACTACTGGTTCGAGGGCGTCAAATCGATGCTCCTGCCAATCACCATCCTGATGATGGCCTGGGCCCTGGCCAACGTGAACGATGCCCTGCAGACCAGTGAATTTCTGGTGGCCGCTCTCGGTGAAACCTTGAGCCCTGCCTGGCTGCCCGCGGTGGTCTTCGTCCTGGCGGCGTTCACCGCCTTCGCCACCGGCTCTTCCTGGGGGGTCATGGGTATCATGATGCCCTTGGTAGTGCCGCTTGCCTGGGCAGTACTGGACATGCAAGGAATGGCCGGCACGGCGGAAGGCATGCCGATCCTGTATGCCTCGGTGGCCTCGGTACTCGCCGGCGCGGTGTGGGGAGACCACTGCTCGCCCCTGGCGGACACGACGCTCCTTTCCGCCCTGGCAAGCGGCTGTAACCTGGTGGAGCACGTACGTACTCAGTTGCCCTATGCACTGCTCGTCGGTGTCGTCGCGCTGATATTCGGCACCCTGAGCGTGGGTTATGGCATCAGCTGGTGGATCGGCCTGGTAGTGGGCGCCGTGATACTGTTCGGCATCCTGATGACTATCGGCAAGCGCGCCCAGCCCTTGCAGTCACAGAATACGACAGCAACGGCCAAAGCCGCCGACTGATCCATTGTCTCGACCGACGCGAAAAAGCCCGCCGTTCAATTCGAACGGCGGGCTTTTCTATCGGAGGCTCAATTTCCTGGAAGGTTCTCTATTCATTCTCTCTATTCAGGAGCGAGAAGTCTGCTCGCATGCTTCGGCAAATCCCTTGAACAGCGCCTCGTTTATCGGGTTTTCATGGGGGCGCCATTCTGGATGCCACTGCACCGCCAGAGTGAAAGCCTTGGCGTTTTCGATCGAGAATGCCTCGACTAGACCATCCGGCGCTCGCCCTTCCACTCGCAGCCCCTTGCCCAGGTGCTCGACACCCTGCTGATGCAGCGAATTGACCCGCGCAGTCGGCTGATCGAACAGCCCTGCAAGCACGCCGCCCGGCTCGATGGTCAAATCATGGGCTGGCATATAATAGTTTGCACTGTCCCCTTCGGGCTCACGATGGTCGAGCATGCCCGGCACTTTCTGTACCGCCTGGTAAAGCGTGCCGCCCATGGCAACGTTGATCTCCTGGAATCCGCGACAGATACCCAGCAGCGGCAGGCCGCGCTCGACAGCGGCTGGGATCAGCTCAAATGCCACGGCGTCACGATCCCGATCGTCCCGCGTATTCTCCTGGATTCGCTCGGCGCCATAGCGATACGGCTCGACGTTGGTATAGCTACCGGTCAGCATCAGGCCATCGAGACGCTCCAGCAGAGAGGTGTCCACCCCATCTTCCCAGACCGGGAGCACCACCGGCGCAAGTCCGAAGTCATACAGCGCGCGCAGGTATTTGTCGGTTACGATATGGGAAGGATGTCCCTCGACCTGGCGACGACAGGCGATCACCCCTACCAACGGACGTCGTTGCATCATTGAGTTCCTTTTTCGAGCTGTTTTATAGAAATGGTATGGTTTATTCAACATAGCGCCGTTATTCATGCTTGCCAAGGCCCAGGACAAACTCTTCTTCGATAAAAGATATTTAAAATAAATATCAGTAGCTTATAGAATAAAAGCCAGACATTAACCAAAAGTAGCAAGCTTTTTTGTCGTAAAAAATTTGACAACAATCCTTGCCAGCGCAGAATGAAACCATCGACAGTCCTCTTTGGCACACTTTTCGGCATACAAAGGTACCCGCTCATGACGTCCGCCTCAGACTCCCACGAACCCAGCGCTTTTCTTGAGCCCAACACCTTCCTTGAAACGTATCCGGAGGTTGAAAGCTTCGATCTTCTGATCAGCGATCTCAACGGCGTGCTGCGCGGCAAGCGTATTCCTCGGGACAATCTTCTCAAGGTTTATGAGAACGGCGTCAATCTGCCTGCCTCGTTGTTCGCCCTCGATATCAATGGCAACACCATCGAAGAAACCGGCCTGGGGCTTGCCACCGGCGACAGCGATCGCGTATGCCGTCCCATACCGGGCACCTTGATGGGCACCCCCTGGCTACGCGACGGCCGCCAGGCCCAACTGCTGATGACCATGGAGGAGATCGACGGTTCACCTTTCTTTGCCGATCCGCGCCAGGTATTGAGCCGGGTGCTAGCAAACTTCACGGCGCGCGGTCTTACCCCGGTGGTGGCGCTGGAGCTCGAATTCTATCTGGTGGACCGTCGTCGCGACGATCGCGGCCAGGCATTACCCCCCTGCTCACCAGGCACCGGTGAGCGCGCCACCCAGAGTCAGCTCTACTCGATCAACGAGCTCGATGAATACGCGGATTTCCTCGAAGAGATCCAGCAGGCTGCCATCGAGCAATCACTGCCTCTGGATACTGCCCTGAAGGAGTGCGCGCCGGGCCAGTTCGAAATCAATCTGATTCATTGCGACGATGCGCTTCGCGCCGCAGACAGCGCAGTCCTCCTCAAGCGACTGATCAGGGGAGTGGCACTCAATCATGATTTCGAAGCGACCTTCATGGCCAAGCCCTACGGCAACGAGGCGGGTAATGGCGCTCATGTGCATATCAGCCTGATCGATGAAAACGGGCACAACGTCTTTGCCAGCGACGACGAGGATCTGCTGGGTACGCCGCTGTTGAAACAGGCCATTGCGGGCGTACTGGAACTGATGCCGGCCTCGATGGCAATCCTGGCGCCGAACATCAATTCCTTCCGTCGCTTCCAGCCCAGCCTCTATGTGCCCATGACCCCTTCCTGGGGCTATGACAATCGCAGCGTGGCAGTGCGCATTCCTTCAGGACCCAACGCTGCCCGACGCATCGAGCATCGCGTGGCCGGCGCCGACGTCAATCCCTATCTGCTGCTGGCAACGCTGCTGGCGTCGATACTGCATGGACTGGAGCATGAACTGACGCCACCGGCGCCCATCGAAGGCAATGCCTACGAGCAACTCGAACCCACGCTGACCAATAGCTGGCTGAAGGCCCTGGAGCTGTTTGCAGAGAGTGATGTACTGGCGGAATCCCTGGGGCGTGATTTTCATCGTGTGTTCCACATCAACCGCCGAGAGGAACGCGCCCAGACCATGCAGGCGGTCAGTCCACTGGAATACGACTGGTATCTGCGCAATGTGTGACCAGACGAGTACCGGGTGACGCTGCGCTCAAGCGCCTGAGTCCAGACTCAACCATTTCGCAATAAGCACCCAAGGCCGCTCACCGTGTGACGCCCGGCCTAGGGGAACCTGTGCCCAAAATAAATCGTTCACTTAAGGGAGTGACGCAATGACAACCACAAGACTACTGCCAACGTTCTGCCCTCCATTTACCAACCGCCTGCGTACAGGAGCCAAGCAATGAGCACGTCGCATCCCTTCGCGCCTTCCCTGCCCCTTGAGCGAGGTCAGCTCAAGCCACTCGCGTTGCTGGCAACCATCATCGTCATCGTGGGTGGACTGACGCTCTATCACGAACCCGACAGCGAGTTCGGCTGGATAAGCCTGGTGCCTTCTGGACTGGTATTGCTGGTCGCCTTGACGACCCGCCGCACCCTCGAAGCGCTGGTCACTGGAGCGCTGGCCGGGCTCTTCATGTTGCAGCCGGACAACTACATCGGCGAACTGGCGGACATTTCCCTGAGTGTCATGATGGACGAGACCATTGCCTGGCTGATACTGGTCGTGGGCTTGATGGGCGGCTTCATCGGGATGCTCGAGAAAGCTGGCTGCACCCTGAGTTTCAGCCACTTCATGCAGCGCCTGGTCAAGAGTCGGCGCCAATCACTGCTATGGACTTCGGTGTTGGGCATGCTGATCTTCATCGACGACTATCTCAACGCCCTGGCGATCTCTTCGTCGATGAAACGACTCACGGACAGCTACAAGGTATCTCGGGAAAAGCTGGCCTATATCGTGGACTCCACCGCGGCGCCGGTCTGCATCCTGGTACCGATCTCGACCTGGGCGGTCTATTTCGCCGAGCTGCTAGAGAGCAATGGCGCCACCGACGGCAACGGCATGTGGCTGTATATCGAGTCGATTCCTTATATGGTTTACGGCTGGGTCGCGCTGGGAATGGTGCTATTGGTCGCTGGCGGACTGATGCCGGATTTTGGCCCCATGAAAGCAGCCGAGGCGCGGGCCAAGGCGGGCCAGCCAATTCCCGACGACGCGCCGGATGAACCTCTGGGAGACGAGAAGGCGCCGAAAGTCCACCCCTGGATGGGGCTGTTCAACTTTCTCGCCCCCATGGTGGTGTTGATCGGCGCCAGCGCCTACTACGATATCGACCTGTTGATGGGAACGATCGTCGCCACGCTCTTCACCCTGGTGCTGTTCCTGGTCCAACGGCTAAGCACCTTCGATGCGCTGATGGATTCTATCTTGAACGGCTTTCGTATCATGATGTTGCCCCTGGCCATCGTGGCTGCGGGCTTTGTACTGAAAGACATCAACGAGCAGTTGGGCATGACCGAGTTCATGATCGAGACCTTGACGCCGTATTTGACCGTGGCGATCCTGCCCATGGTGGTCTTCATTTCCATGGCGGTCGTGGTCTTCGCCACCGGCTCCTCCTGGGGCGTGTTCGTGATTTCGATTCCCATCGTGATTCCCATTGCTCAGCACATGGGAGCACCCATGCCATTGGTGGTCGGCGCCCTGCTCTCTGCCTCGAGTTTCGGCAGTCACGCCTGTTTCTTCTCGGATTCCTCTGTACTGTCGGCCCAGGGCAGCGGCTGTCTCCCCATGCAGCACGCCTTGACCCAGATTCCCTACGCAGCGCTTGGGGCTGTCGTTGCCAGCATCATCTTTCTGATACTCGGCTTCGCCATGACCTGAGCAATCCAGCAGCAGGACACAGCGCAAAGGCCCCGTTAAAAAAGGTTCATCGCACTTTACCGGGAAACGCAGCACGGATCTTCAGGAAGAAGTACCCCGTGTCGCGGTACCCGTAGGCCA
>NZ_CANLTC010000002.1 GCF_947493865.1 uncultured Halomonas sp. | reverse complement strand
GCGGTTGGTTCTTGTGTAGGAGCTTGAATTATAACCGATTTTCAGCCGCCTTTTTCATGTCTTATGCAATATCCAGGCTAGGTAATCGGTGGGATTGCAGTTTTTTTATTTTGACAAACCGTCTGCTTTGCCAGGTTTTGTGCTGCTTTTTTTATTGCATTTTCAGTATAGAATCTTGATGAAAAAATAAAATTTAGAAACGCCCTTGAATTGTTTAGAATGACTAAACATTGACCTTAAGGAGTGATGATGAGCAATCTTCCTCCCCTGCGCGCATTACAGGTTTTCGAAGCGGTCGGGCGCTATGTCAGCATTGCTGAAGCGGCACGACGTTTGGCAATATCACCTGCCGCAGTAAGCCAACAGATGAAGCTGCTTGAAGATTCGTTGGACCTGCGGTTGATTGAAAAAGACGGTCGGAAAATCAGACTGACTCAGGCGGGTGAAAAGTATCATGAAAGCTGTAGCAAGGCTTTTGAAAACCTGAGAGTTGCCAGCGCTGAAGCCAAATGCGTAAAAAATGAAAACAGGTTGAAAATAAGTGCCTTACCGTCACTTCTGTCGACCTGGCTTTGTCCGCTTGCCGATGACTGGCATCGTCAAAACCCAACGCTCAACATGCACCTGGATGGCAGTCATGCTGAACCGTCACCCGGCCATAATGAAGTCGACTTCCGGATTACCTATAGTGACAGGGCGAGAGAGGCGGAAAACTCGGCGGAGCTTTTTCGAGACTGTGTCCTTCCGGTATGTAGTCCAGCACTATTGACCGCGAAAATGTCGCTAAAAAAACCTGAAGATATTCTGCAATACCCGTTGCTATCCATCGATTGGTTACCCAAGTTTTCATCGCCACCTTCCTGGCAGGACTGGTTCAAATATCAAGGGGTGGAGAATTGTAATATCAACGATAGCTATCGGTCTTATTCGCTATCCGCCATGGCAATTCAGGCGGCAATTGACGGGCAGGGTTTCGTGCTGGCGCAATATGCAATGGTTGGCCGAGATTTGGAGAAAGGAAGGTTGATAGCCCCCTTTTTGTCGCCGTTATCATTGCCGTCATCTTATTATTTGACCTGGTCGAATCCTGTATTCAATAGTGCGCATTGTCGCCGGTTTCATCGCTGGATTATTTCTCAAGGAAAGAACCAGTCGGTTGCAACGCAAGCGCTTTTTGCAGCATCGCGATGACGAAGACATCACTGCTCTCCAGCAATGGGCTGGAGAGCAGTGGTCATCAAGCGGCGCTGCGCGTGCTAGTCAGCAGCGGAAACAGCGGATGATCCATGGGCGCTCCCGCCGCCAGTTCCTTTTCCAGCCCGGGGAAAGGCGGTGAGGTCGTCCAGTGCCGCGGGGCGTGGGTCATGTCGTCGCCGAGAAAACGTACCGAGAAGGCACGGCGGCGCTGATTACCATCGACACCCGCCGAGGCATGCAGCGTCAGCATGTTGAAGAACACCGCATCCCCGGGCTCCAGCGCCCAGCCGAGGATCTTGTAATCATCACGATTGGCCTCGATGTCCGGCAGGTCGTCGAGGCTGCCTTCGGGAAACCACTTGGCCTGGTTATCCATGAAGGTGCGCGGCATCAACCAGGGCCCCTTGTGGGAGCCGGCGACGAATTCCAGGGTGGCGTCGCGAGACACCGGGTCGACCGGCAGCCACATGCTGACGTTCTGGCGACCTTCCACGTTGTAGTAGGGTTGATCCTGATGCCAGGGCGTGCGCTGACGGGTGCCCGGCTCCTTGACCAACAGATGATCGTGGTACAGGCGCGCCTGTTGGCTTTGCATCAGCCGAGCCGCCACTTCGCCGACGGCGGAGTCGAAGATGAATTGCCGGTATGCCGCGATGTCCTGCCAGTTGCAGAAGTCCTCGAAGAACCAGCCGGGATCATCCGGCTCGCTGGCTACCTTGGCGCGTGGGCTGGGGCTGCGCAGGTTTTCTTCGATGCCCTGGGTCAACTCGTCGATCTGGTCCTGATGGAACAGGCCGCGAATGCATACGGCGCCATCCCGCGCATAGGCCTCGACGATCTCGGGGGTGACGAGGGAATCGATATTGGAATTCTGAGTCATGGTGTTTCTCCTCGATATCAGAGGGTCATGGCGGCGATCCAGCCAAAGACGATCAGCGGAATATTGAAGTGCAGGAATGTCGGCACCACCGTATCCCAGATATGGTCGTGCTGGTGATCGGCATCCAGGCCTGCGGTGGGGCCCAGGGTCGAGTCCGACGCCGGCGAGCCGGCATCCCCCAGCGCCGCTGCAGTGCCCACCAGGGCGGTGGTGGCCAGCGCCGAGAAGCCGAAGCTCAGGCACATCGGCACATAGATGGCAGCGATGATCGGAATGGTTGCGAAGGACGAACCGATGCCCATGGTGATGAACAGCCCGACCAGCAGCATCACCAGGGCCGCCAGGGCGCGGCTGTCGCCTATCAATGCCACGGAGCTTTGTACCAGGTCGGGAATCTCGCCGGTCGCCTTCATTACCCCGGCGAATCCGGCGGCGGCGATCATGATGAATCCCACCATGGCCATCAGGCGCATGCCCTGGGTGAATACGCCGTCCTGCTCGTCCCAACGCACGATGCCGCTGAATGAGAGCAGCGCGAAGCCGGCCAGACCGCCGAAGATCATCGAGCCGCTCCACAGCTGTATGACCAGCGCGACCACCAGGGCCGCGATGATGACACCCAACTGCCAGGCCTTGAGCTTGGCAGGCTGTTGCTTGTTTTCTGCCTGGCCGTCGATGGGGCGATCTTCGTAGGCACGTTTCTTGCGGTAACTGATGAAGATGGCAATGACGAGTCCCAGCACCATGCCCAGGGCCGGAATGATCATCGCCTTGGGTGGAGCGCCGCGCTCGATCTGGAAGTCGAGTGCTTGTCCGGCCTCGTTGATGTTGCCCATCAGAATGTCGTTGAGAAAGATGGTGCCAAAGCCGATCGGCGTGGTCATGTACATCACCGTAATGCTGAAGGTGATGGCACAGGCCACGGCGCGGCGGTCGAGCTGCAGGTGGTTCATGACCACCAGCAGCGGCGGCACCAGAATGGGAATGAAGGCGATATGCACAGGAATGATCGTGCCCGAGGCAAAGCCGGCCAGGATCAGGCTGGCGAACAGGCCCCAGGTGACCATTCGCGCGTGGGATTGGGTCTGCGCGCCGCCCTGAAAGGTGTCGATGATTCGGGTTGAGAGACGCTGGGTAATCCCGGAGCGGGACAGCATTACCGCGAAGGCGCCCAGGGTCGCGTAGGCCAGCGCCACCGGGGCGCCACCGCCCAGGCCATCGTTGAAGGCCGTGACGATCTCGCCGGCGGGCAGACCGGCATAGAGGCCGCCAATGACGGCGGCGGCGATCAGAGCAAACACCACGGAGACCCGCATGAGGCTCAAGGTCACCATGATCAGAACGGCGAGTATGATTGCATTCATCTGTTTCCCTTATGTGTTGTGATTGTCGGGATGTTGGGGATTAAAGCGCCAGGATGACGCGGGGTCTTTATTTACCTCATGCTGATCGACTCGGCAAGAGCGACGCCGGGATCAGGCCGCTCAGGGTGCGCTCTTCCAGCAGTGCGATGGCGGCGTCGATATCCGGCGCGAAGAAGCGATCCTTATCGTAGTAGCGCACCCGTTCGCGCAGGGTCTGGCGCGCGTTTTCAAGCGGTTCGGTAGTGGTCAGCCCTTCGCGGAAATCCAGCCCCTGACAGGCGGCCAACCACTCGATGGCAACAGTGCCGCGCACGTTGGCGGCCATTTCCCACAGGCGCTTGCCGGCGGCCGGGGCCATGGAGACATGGTCTTCCTGATTGGCGGAGGTGGGCAGGCTATCGACGCTATGCGGATGCGCCAGGGCCTTGTTTTCGCTTGCCAGGGCGGCCGCCGTTACCTGGGCGATCATGAAGCCGGAGTTGACGCCGCCTTTTTCCACCAAAAAGGGCGGCAACTGGGACATGTTCTTGTCCATCATCAATGAAATGCGCCGCTCGGTCAGCGAGCCGATCTCGGCGATAGCGAGCGCCAGGTTATCCGCGGCCATGGCTACCGGTTCGGCATGGAAGTTGCCACCGGAAATGATGTCGCCTTCCTCGGCGAACACCAGCGGGTTGTCGGAGACCGCGTTGGCTTCGACTTCCAGCACCGTAGCAACCTGGCGTATCTGGCCCAGGCAGGCACCCATCACCTGGGGCTGGCAGCGCAGGGAATAGGGGTCCTGCACCTTGCCGCAATCGATATGCGAATCGCTGACCACGCTGCGTTCCCCCAGCAGGTGGCGATAGGCGCTAGCAGCATCGATCTGGCCCTGCTGACCGCGAGCCTCGTGGATGCGCGCATCGAAGGGCGAGCGGGAGCTGAGCGTAGCTTCTACGGTTAGTGCCCCACACACGGTCGCGGCGGCGTAAAGGTCTTCCGCCTCGAACAGGCCGCGAAGGGCATAGACGGTGGACACCTGGGTACCATTGAGCAGTGCCAGACCTTCCTTGGGCGCCAGTGCCAGCGGTGTCAGGCCGGCCACTTCCAGCGCCTGACGAGCGGGCAGCCACTCGCCTTGGTGACGCGCCTGACCTTCACCCAGCAGCAGGGCGCTCATGTGGGCCAATGGTGCCAGATCACCGGAGGCCCCCACGGAACCCTTGAGCGGAATGCGTGGATACACCTCGGCATTGATTAGCGCGATCAATGCGTCCAGCACCTGGCGGCGAATCCCCGAGAAGCCCCGCGCCAGGGCATTGACCTTGAGTACCATGATCAGGCGTACCAGGGCATCGTCCATGGGTTCGCCGACGCCGGTGGCATGAGAAAGCACCAGGGAGCGCTGCAGGTTCTCGAGCTGATCCTTCTCGATGCGGGTCTGGGCCAGCAGGCCGAAGCCGGTATTGATGCCGTAAACGGTGCGGTCTTCCTCCAGCACCTGATTGACGCAATCGACGCTGCGCTGAATGGCCGCGTTGGCGCTATCCGGCAGGCTGACCTGAACCGGAGCTTCGTATACCTGGCGCATCTGCGCCAGAGTCATCTTGCCGGGAGAGATTTCCAGATGATTCATTACTTGCCTCCACGATCGTTGATCATCGGCAGGTCGAGGCCGTTTTCCTTGGCGGACTCGATGGCGATGTCGTAGCCGGCGTCGGCATGGCGCATCACCCCGGTGCCCGGGTCGTTGCGCAGCACGCGGCCGACTCGGGCATGGGCGTCGTCGCTACCGTCGCAGACGATCACTACCCCGGCGTGCTGGGAATAACCCATGCCCACGCCACCGCCGTGATGCAGCGAAACCCAGGTGGCGCCGCCGGCGGTGTTGAGCAGGGCATTGAGCAACGGCCAGTCGGAGACCGCATCCGAGCCGTCGCGCATGCTCTCGGTCTCGCGGTTGGGGCTGGCGACCGAACCCGAATCCAGGTGATCGCGGCCGATCACCACTGGCGCCTTGAGCTCGCCGTTCTTGACCATTTCGTTGAAGGCCTGGCCGAGGCGGGCGCGATCCCTGAGGCCGATCCAGCAGATGCGCGCCGGCAGCCCCTGGAAGGAAATACGCTCCCGGGCCATGTCCAGCCAGTTGTGCAAGTGCGGGTCGTCCGGGATCAGCTCCTTGACCTTGGCATCGGTCTTGTAGATATCCTCCGGGTCGCCGGACAGCGCCGCCCAGCGGAAGGGGCCGATGCCTTGGCAGAACAGCGGCCGAATGTAGGCCGGTACGAAGCCGGGGAAATCGAAGGCATTCGCCACGCCTTCGTCCTGAGCCATCTGGCGGATGTTGTTGCCGTAGTCGAAGGTCGGGATGCCCATCGCCTGGAAGTCGAGCATGGCCTGAACGTGCACCGCCATGGATTGCTTGGCGGCCTTGATCACCGCCGCGGCCTCGGTCTTGCCGCGACTCATGTAGTCGTCCCAGGCCCAGCCGGAAGGCAGGTAGCCGTGCAGCGGGTCGTGGGCGCTGGTCTGGTCGGTGACCATATCCGGCGTCACTCCGCGGCGCACGAGTTCGGGGAGTACATCCGCAGCGTTAGCGCACAGGCCGATGGAGACCGCCTGGCCTTCCTTGGTGTACTTCTCGATGCGGGCCAGGGCGTCGTCGAGATCATCCGCCTGCTCGTCGAGATAGCGGGTGCGCAGGCGGAAATCGATGCGCGACTGCTGACACTCGATGTTCAGCGAACAGGCCCCGGCCATGCTGGCGGCCAGGGGCTGAGCACCGCCCATGCCACCGAGGCCGGCGGTGAGAATCCAGCGGCCCGTGAGATTGCCGTCATAGTGCTGGCGGCCGGCCTCGACGAAGGTCTCGTAGGTGCCCTGGACGATGCCCTGGGAGGCGATGTATATCCAGGAGCCGGCGGTCATCTGGCCGTACATCATCAGGCCCTTGCGATCCAGTTCGTTGAAATGCTCCCAGTTGGCCCAGGCGGGGACCAGGTTGGAGTTGGCGATCAGCACCCGCGGGGCGTCCTTGTGGGTCTCGAACACGCCCACCGGCTTGCCGGACTGGATCAGCAGGGTCTGATGATCCTCCAGGCGCTGGAGAGTCTCGACGATCTTGTCGTAGCACTCCCAGTCCCGGGCGGCACGGCCGATGCCGCCATAGACCACCAGGTCCTCGGGGCGCTCGGCGACATCCGGATGCAGGTTGTTCATCAACATGCGCATCGGTGCCTCGGTGAGCCAGCTCTTGCAGGAGAGCTCGGTGCCGGTGGGAGCGGCGATCTTGCGACTGGGGTCGTGGCGCTTGTCATCGATAGACATGCTTATGGTCCTCATAGTTAAAAGTGGGCTGCCGGCCGTGGTGCCGCTTCAGCCGTTCAGGGTCAGTTGATGAACGAGCCGCGCCGCCACCTTGGCGGTGCGATTGTCGATATCGAAATCCGGGTTGAGCTCGGCGATATCCGCGAGCCGGAGCTTGCCGCTGTCGCGGATCATCTCGATCAATGGCTCGAGCAGGGACAGCGACACGCCGCGGGCCGCCGGTGCGCTGACGCCTGGCGCTTCGCAGGCCGGCAGCACGTCGAGATCGATGGTCAGGTAGATATGCTCACAGCGCGCGACGAAACGCTCCAGGTCCCGGGTGATGCTCTCGAGATGCGCGGCGACGAAGTCGCGATCTTCGCGCACCAGTACCTGGAGATCGCGAGCGCGCTGGAACAGATTGCGGGTGTTGCTGGCCCGGCTGACGCCCAGGCAGGCGTACCTGAACGACCAGCTGCGTTGCTCGGATTGTTCGGCGATCTGGGAAAAGGGCGTGCCGGAAGAACGCACATGGCGCGGATCACGCAGGTCGAAATGCGCATCCAGGTTGACGATGCCGATTCGCGGTGGCCGGTCGTGCTTGCTGCCTTGCGCTTCCACATGACGCGCGAGGCCTTGCCAGCTACCGAAGGCGATTTCATGGCCGCCGCCCAGCACCACAGGGAAATGACCGTCATCGAGTAATCCGGCCACGCGCTCACCGAGACGCTGCTGGGCCTCTTCTAGGGCATCCCCCTCGCACACCACATCGCCGGCATCGAAGGCCGGGCCCTGGCGATGCCAGGCCAGCGGCGCCAGGGCGCGGCGGATCGCCGCCGGGCCTTTGGCGGCGCCGGCTCGGCCCTGGTTGCGCTTGACCCCTGCATCCGAGGCGAAGCCGAGCAGGGCGACGCCTTTGCCACCTGCTTGGTCCAGCGGCCGAATGCACTGATGCCAGCGCTCGCTGTTGGCTTCCGGATCGGTACGGCCGCTCCAGGCGGACATATCGATGGTCTCAGCGGCCATGGGTGAGCTCCCCCTTGAACAGGCGCTGACGCAGCCGGCCAGGTTGTACGGAATAGGCCAGCTCCGCCGGGCGCCGGATGTTCCACACGCAAAGATCGGCGATGGCGCCTTCCGCGATGCGCCCCAGTTCGGTTTGACCCAGTGCCTGGGCACCGTGAGCGGTGAGGCCGGCCAACGCCTCCCGGGGCGTCAAACGAAACAGAGTGCAGGCAAAGTTGAGCATCAGGCTCGGCATGAACAGCGGCGAACTGCCCGGGTTGCAGTCCGTGGCCACGGCCATGGGTACGCCGGCGTCGCGCAGCGCTTGGATGGGCGGCAATTGGGTTTCCCGCAGGGTATGAAAGGCGCCGGGCAAGATGACGGCGACGCTGCCGGCCTGGCGCAGGG
Organism: uncultured Halomonas sp.; assembly: GCF_947493865.1. Taxonomy (GTDB): domain Bacteria; phylum Pseudomonadota; class Gammaproteobacteria; order Pseudomonadales; family Halomonadaceae; genus Modicisalibacter. The sequence continues at coordinate 328,216 of NZ_CANLTC010000002.1, read as the reverse complement.
CCACAATGCCCGCGTCGTCCAGGTATTCGATGTGATCCACGGAGAGTGCGCCATAGCCCGCCGCCATGGCGGTGCCGCCCAGGTTGGAAAGCTGTTCCGCGTGGGCCTTGATGGGCAGATCATGGGCTTGGGCGGCCTGGAAGACGCGCTCGCACTGGGCCACGGAGAAGGCGATCTTCTCGCAGAACACGTCGACCATGTCGACGAGATTTTCTGCAACGGCAGCGGGAATCATCTCGTCGCACACCAGGGCGATATAGTCGTCGCTTGCACCTTCGTATTCCGGAGGCAGGGCGTGGGCGCCGAGCAGGGTGGTGACGACCCGTACCGGCAGCGCTTCGCCAAGACGCCGGGCGACCCGCAGCATCTTGAGTTCGTCGGCAACGTTCAGCCCGTAGCCGGACTTGATTTCCACGGTGGTCACGCCGTCGCCGATCAGCGCCTGCAAGCGGGGTAGCGCCCCTTCGAAGAGCGCTTCCTCGCTGGCCTCTCGGGTGGCGCGCACGGTGCTGAGAATGCCGCCGCCAGCCTTGGCGATTTCCTCGTAGCTGGCACCTTCAAGACGCATCTCGAACTCGTCGGCGCGGTTGCCACCGAATACCAGGTGGGTGTGGCAGTCCACCAGCCCCGGCGTCATCACCCCGCCGCTGCCGGCCAGGGTGTAATCCTCGACGGCGGTAGCGTCGAATGCCTTCATTGGGTGGAGTGCCTCGATACGGCCATCGCGCACCATCACCGCCATCGGCTCGGGAAGCTCTTCGAGGCCGTCGAATACCGTCATGTCGCGCCAGAAAAGCCGGGTGGCGTTAGTCATGGTGACTTTCTCCATGGAATGTCCAGTTATTGTATATACATTTAAAGGCTGCCGGTTTCAGCGTCAAGTACTGCGGCGATTGGTTGTTCAGGCAATCGCTGGAAAAATCTACTGCAATTAATCAAATTGTTGATTTATAAAATTTTATTTTGTTAAAACGACAGGAGTTAGACATTGGTCGGATAGGCACAGGGCAGGGCGATGGCCGGAGGATTGAATGATATCAACTGTATATACAATAAATATCAAGAACGATACGGGAAAGAAAGGTAATGGCTTGGAGAATAGACGGCGCTTGGTGGGCTATTTCCTATGCACCGAGGAACGCAACTTGTAGCGGTCGCCGGGGTGCGTCAGGCGCGCATAGCTGATCAGATGATCGCTGGACCAGGTGCGCCGGGTCATCTGCAGGCAAGGGGTGCCGCTTTCGATGGCAAGCCACTTCGCAATCTGGGTGTCCGGGAGCACCGCCTCGACGATATGCTCGATGTCAGTGATCGGACTCGCCGCAACCAGCACCTCGTTGGGTGTATGCAGCGAGAAATCGGTATCGAGATAGTGGGGTACCCAGCGAGGATTGACGAAGCGGTTCTCGAGCTGGATCGGCACGTCGTTCTCGAAATGCACCAGCAATGTATGAAAGACACGGGTGCCTAGACGAACGCCCAGTCGTAGTGCTACCTCATCATCGGCCTCGATGGCCTCGCTGATCAGCACCTCGTTGCGATAGACATGGTCGCGACTGCGTACTTCCTCGGCGATGTTGGTGACGTCGAGCAACGAGGACTCGGCCTTGCGATCGGTGACGAAGGTACCCAGTCCCGGCTGACGGACAAGGTACCCTTGCTGCACCAGGTCGCGGATCGCCTTGTTGGCGGTCATGCGGCTGACGCCGAAATCACGAGCCAACTGCTCCTCGGGTGGAATCTGATAGTGCACCGGATAGACGCCACTGGACATCCTTTCCAGCAGATGTTGCTGAATTTGCAGATAGAGTGGGGGTGTACTGCCCATGGTCTGCGCGAGTCCTTTCATCAAGAAGTAGAGTGTCGCCTAGTCTACCCGGTGCCGGGCCTGCCAGCATCTCATGCGATGATCTGGCGGTTGCGGCGACTCACATGACCCCACAGCTCAAGCGGAAGCTGAAACGCGGCGGCAGCTACGCTAAGCTCGTCCGGAAAGTAAGCCGCCCTTAAGAGGATTCAATTTCTGCCGATGGATACGCCCCATGCGTGACTTGTTGATACTCTGTTTCGCCTACGCGATCAGCCTTTTCTTTCGCGGCATGATTGCGGTTATCGCCCCGGAAATCTCGGCGGATCTGGCCATCGGCGAAAGTGGTCTGGGGCTATTGTCATCGACCTTCTTCATCAGCTTTGCCGTCGCTCAGATACCCGCGGGGTTGGCGCTGGACCGGTTTGGTGCACGGCTGAGCATCGGCCTGTTCATGTGGTTGGCGGTGCTGGGCACGGTGATGTTTTCGATGGCGGAATCCGCCTCGCTTGCCTTTGCGGGACAGGTATTGATCGGCGTCGGTTGTGCGCCGATATTCACCGGAACGATGCTGTTTATCGGTCGCCATTATTCCCCCGAGCGTTTTGCCTATTTCACCGCCCTGGTGATCGCGGTCGGCAGCACTGGCGATCTGCTCGGCACCACGCCACTGGCCATGGCGACCGAGTGGCTGGGCTGGCGGTCTGCGCTGCTGCTTGTCATGGTGCTGGCGGCACTGGCGGCGAGCTGCTGCTTGCTGGGACTGAAACCGGATCGGCCTGATAGGGTGAATTATTCGCTGACAGTGATGTTGCGGGGGATGGCAGGCGTTACCACCGTTCGGGGACTATGGCCCATCATCCCGATGTTTCTGGCAAGCTATGCGGTGCTGATAACCATCCGCGGGCTATGGAGTGGCCCCTACCTGGCCGAGGTATTCCAGCTGGATACCGGCGAACGGGGCAATATCATCCTGGCGATGTCGATTGCGTTGGGTGTCGGCACCTTCATGCTGGGCGCACTGGACAGGTGGTTGCAAAATACCCGGCGACTGGTGATCGTCACGTCGCTGGTGACCCTGGTTCCTCTGGTGCTGCTGGCGCTCTATCCTTCCGTAGGGCCCTATTTTGCGATGTGGTGCTTCGTTGCGGTGGGGCTCTTTGGGTTCAACTATCCGCTATTGATGTCTCACTGCCGGAGTTTCCTGGCGCCGGCCTATCATGGCCGGGGGATGGCGTTTCTGACGGCGATGAGCTTTGTCGGCGTAGCGCTGATTCAAAGTATCAGCGGATGGATGATGGAGCTGACCTATGGCATGAACATGATGCCAAGCGAGCAGTACCGACTGCTGTTCATCCTGCTGACGAGCGCTCTAGGGCTGGCGACACTGGTGTATTGCTTCAGCGAGCGTCAAGGCCGGGGGAACGAGCCGCTCAAATAGGAGTCGTTTAGCGCCTAGCCTACCTTATAGGAAAACGGCGACTCCGCCAGCAGACCACGCCCACCGGCAAGCGTCAGCGCCAGGTCGTTGAGCGCATCCCATAGCGGGAGGGTAACGGCGCCCTTGATGGCCAGATCGATGCGCTGGGAGAACAGCAACAGCTTGTGCAGGCGGCGATGGGGTAGGCGTTGCAGCGCCTGCTGGTAGTTGGGTCGACGCTTGTCGGGGATCATCGGGCGCTGGGCCTTGCAGGCATGCTCCAGGCTCTGGCCCTGATCGAGATGTTGCTGCAATGACAGCAGGGTGCGCAGTTCCCGGGTCAGTGCCCAGAGCACCACCGGCGCCTCGATGCCTTCGCCGCGCAGTCCCTGCACGATGCGCACCACGCGTTCACGTTCACCGCGCAGGCAGGCGTCGGTGAGAGTGAAGACATCGTATCGAGCGTTGTCCTCGACACCGCTGGCAATGGCCTCGGCGTTGAGTCGGGCGCCGGGCGGCATGATCAAGGCGAGTTTCTGCAGTTCCTGATCTGCCGCAAGCAGGTTGCCTTCGGTGCGCTCCCCGAGCAGGCGGGCGGCATCCATGTCCAGCTGTAGTCCGTGTTTTGATGCGCGGTCGCGCATCCAGAAGCCCAGGCGCTGATGGTCCACCGGCCACACCGGTACGAACAGGCCGATCTTGTCCAGCGCCTTGAACCATTTGCTCTGCTGCTGCTTGTAATCCAGTCGTGCTGCGGAGATCAGCAGGATGTCATCGCTGTGCCTGGCTTGCTCCGCGTAGGCGTCGAGCGCCTTGCTGCCTTCCTGGCCTGGCGACTGATCGCCCAGGCGCAGCTCGATCAGCTTGCTCGAGGCAAACAGCGACATGCTGGCCGCGGACTCGGTAAGCCGGCCCCATTGGAAGTTGCCTTCCACATGCAGGATTTCACGTTCCTCGATACCCTGCTTGCGGGCCGCGGCACGCACGGCGTCACAGGCTTCCATGTGGATCAGCGGCTCGTCGCCGGCGACGATGATCACCGGCGGCAGGCGTTTGCCGATGGCTTCGGGTAACTTGTCGGGAAATACTTTCATCAGAGCCGGTCCAGAGTACGCAATCTTTCCAGCAGCCTACGTACGGCGTCACGCTGAAGTGTTTCCATGGCCTGATCACGCAAGTCGTCTCGCACCAGCAGATTGCCATCGCTGGCCTGATAGGTGGTGACGACTTCGATGACTTGTTGATCCACTACATAGGCATTGTCGCTGCTGCGCTGCACCGAGAAGGGAACCGCCAGATTCAGTTCCACTTCCTCATAGTTGAGATCGCCACCCCCCAGCGCGACTTCACTCGTTCTGGGATTTCCAATATTCAGACGCAGCGGGGCGTCATCGGTAAGCGCCACGCCATCATTGGCAAGGCGGCGCTTGAGTTCATCGGTAAAGGCGCTTGGTGGCGCATTTAAATCCAGCGCATCGAACCCTAACGCTTGTTGATCGAGACCGCGAAGTTGGAAGCCACAGCTGGCCAGAGTTATTCCGGCGCTACCGATGGCAAGCAGATTCAGCGATCGGGTAAGGAAAGTGCGACGCTTCACGAGCGGCTCCTTGTGTCAATTGGCGACGATGTTGACCAGCTTGCCCGGGATGACGATGACCTTGCGCAGCGTCTTGCCTTCTATATGGCGCTGCACGTTCTCGTTTTCCAGCGCCAGGGCTTCGATGCTCTCCTTGCTGGCGCTGGTGTCCACTTCGATCCGAGCGCGTAGCTTGCCGTTGACCTGCACCACCAGTTCGATGCTGTCCTTGACCAGGGCAGATTCGTCGGTTTCGGGCCAGGCGGCGTCGATCACGGGCTTCTCGTGGCCAAGCTCCGCCCAGAGCGCATGGCAGGCGTGGGGGGTGATCGGCGCCAGTAGAAGCACGCAGGCCTCGAGGGCTTCCCGCGCCACCGCAAGCCCCATCGGTGAAGCGTCCGCGAATCTGCTCAATTCATTGGTCAACTCCATCACCGCGGCAATCGCGGTATTGAAGGTGGTGCGACGGCCGATATCGTCACTGGCCTTCTTGATGGTCTCGTGGGTCTTGCGACGTAGCCTGCGCTGCTCATCGTCCAGAGCGTTGGTATCGAGGGCGCCAGGGGTGCCGACATTGACATGCTCGGCGACCAGGCGCCACAAGCGCTTGAGGAAGCGGTGTGCGCCCTCGACGCCGGAATCCGACCATTCCAGGGATTGCTCGGGAGGCGCGGCAAACATCATGAACAGGCGTACGGTATCGGCACCGAAGCGATCGATCATGGCCTGGGGATCGACGCCGTTGTTCTTCGACTTGGACATCTTCTCGATGCCGCCCATCTGTACCGGCTGGCCGTCACCGTCGAGTACGGCGCTGATGGGCCGACCCTTGTCGTCGCGCTTGACCTCGACTTCCGCCGGATTGAACCAGTCCTTGCCGCCGTTGTCGGCTTCCCGGTAGAAGGTCTCGGCGATCACCATGCCCTGGGTCAGCAGACGCTTGAAGGGTTCGTCGCTGTTCACCAGGCCGAAATCCCGCATCAGCTTGTGGAAGAAGCGGGCATAGAGCAGATGCAGGATGGCGTGTTCGATGCCGCCGATATACAGATCCACCGGCAGCCAGTAGTCCGCTCGCTCGTCCAGCATGGCTTCCATATTGTCGGCACAGGCGAAGCGGGCGTAATACCAGCTCGATTCCATGAAGGTGTCGAAGGTGTCGGTTTCCCGGGTCCAGCCATCGCCGAGATCAAAAAATGTCGGCATCTTCTTGAGCGGGGAACCACTGGCATCGACCTCGACCTCCATGGGCAATGCCACCGGCAGTTCGTCGTCGGAGAGCGGCACGGTCTGGCCTTCAGGTCCATACTTGACCGGAATCGGCGCCCCCCAGTAGCGCTGACGCGCCACGCCCCAATCCCGCAGACGGAAATTGGTCTTGATCTCGCCGTGACCCTGGGCAGCCAACCGTTCGGCGATGGCATCAAACGCCGCCTCGAACTCGAGGCCATCAAACTCGCCGGAATTGATCAGTTTGCCGTGTTCACTGTAGGCGCCTTCGCTGATATCCGGCGCCTGGCCGTTTTCATCGGCGATCACTGGTTCGATGGGCAGGCCGTACCTGGTGGCGAACTCCCAGTCGCGCTGGTCGTGGGCGGGTACCGCCATGACGGCGCCGGTGCCGTATTCCATCAGCACGAAATTGGCGACATAGACCGGTACTTCGCGACCCGACAGTGGATGCACCGCCTTGAAACCGGTGTCCATGCCGCGCTTTTCCATGGTGGCGATATCCGCTTCCGAGGTGCCGCCGTGGCTGCACTCCTCAAGGAAGCCTGCCAGTTCTGTATCATCCGCAGCGGCAGCTTTTGCCAGTGGGTGGCCGGCGGCGACGGCGACGTAGGTCACCCCCATCAGGGTGTCGGGGCGGGTGGTATAGACGCGCAATACGTCCGCTTCTTCGACGATGCGATTGCCGACGACATCGAAGGCCAGCTCCACGCCCCGGGACTTGCCGATCCAGTTGCGTTGCATGGTCTTGACCTGTTCCGGCCAGTCGACCTTGTCCAGATCCGTCAGCAGTTCATCGGCGTAGTCGGTGATCTTCAGGAACCACAGCGGGATTTCCTTGCGTTCGACCGGTGCGCCGGAGCGCCAGCCGCGCCCGTCGATGACCTGCTCGTTGGCCAGTACGGTGTTGTCCACCGGGTCCCAGTTGACCGTGGCCATCTTCTTGTAGACCAGCCCCTTGTCCACCAGCTTGGTGAAGAACCACTGTTCCCAGCGGTAATAGCTGACGTCGCAGGTGGCGAACTCCCGATTCCAGTCGTAGGCGAAGCCCAGCGCCTTAAGCTGACGGCGCATGTAATCGATATTCTGGTAGGTCCAGTCACCCGGCGGCACGCGGTTCTTGATGGCCGCGTTCTCGGCGGGCATACCGAAGGCGTCCCAGCCCATGGGCTGCAGCACGTTCTTGCCCTGCATGCGCTGAAAGCGTGAGATGACATCGCCGATGGTGTAGTTGCGCACATGCCCCATGTGGAGTTTGCCGCTGGGGTAGGGAAACATCGACAGGCAGTAGAACTTTTCCCGGGTCGCGTCTTCGATGGCCTTGAAGCACTGGTGCTTGTCCCAGAACTGCTGAGCGGCTTGTTCGATGCTGTGGGGCGTATACTGTGTATCCATCGTCTTCGCGGGGCACCTTGCTTGAACTGTGGCCTTGGACGTATTTCACGCATGAAGCGAGAATACGCGCCTGCACAATGTGTTAGAAACCTGTTCGGGGTAACGTTTATGCTGGTCTCAAGGATACCCTAGACATGTCCCTGCAGGTAGGCCCGATAGCTGGCCCCAAGTCGCCATCAGGTAAGCTCAGGTGTATCAATGACCATGGGAAATGACAAAACCGGAGGAGGGAAGTCATGAGCGAACAACATAGAGAGCATCGCCTGCGCGAGGCCTATGAGCGCGTTCTGGAGCGGATGCAGGATGGAGCCAACGATCTCTCCTGGGACAACCTGCAGAAGGATCTGGACGAGTCGGTACAGTTCGAAGCCGACCTGGAAGAGTTCACCAAGGATGAGATGGCGCTGCTGCGGGCCTGGGTCGAGCGCGATCTCAAGGATCTGCGTGGCTATCTGGCCGCCGGGGGCAGCGGAGTCGCCAGCTGGCTCGGCATCGATCTTGATGTGCTATCCCGCAAGATCACCGATGCCCTGTTCTCCGTTGCCGATCGCAGCATCATCGAGCGTGAACAGCTCAACGACGACCTCGAAGCATCCCGTGCCGATTATGTGGCAGGCGAAATTGCCGCGCCGGGGCGCATGGCCTGTGTGCATTGTGGCGCAAAGGTCGTACTGGAGAGCGTCACGCGTCTGGAGCCCTGTCATGAATGTGAGCATCGGTATTTCGAGCGCTCTCCAAGCACCTGAAGAGATACGCCATCACCACGGTATCGGTGATGGCGTCGTCCCGTTGTCAGAAGCGCGATTTGCTGCGGCGCAAGCGCAGCCCCGGCAATACGAACAGGGCGGCCAGTAGCCAGGTCGGCCAACTGCCAACGCTGGTAAAAGGGGTTTGCCCCTGCATGGCGTAAATCTGGCCATCGATGCTGGTGGTCTCGAAGCGCGGCGCCTGAACGGTTACGCGGCCATCGGGGTTGATGATCGATGTGACCCCGTTGCTGGTGGCGCGGATGACATAGCGACCGTTTTCCAGCGCTCGCAGGCGCGCCATCTGTAAATGCTGTAGTGGGCCGATGGAGTCGCCGAACCAGGTGTCATTGGAGATAGTGAGCAGTACATCGGCTTTCCTGGCGCGCTCGGCAACCAGGTCCGGATAGATGATCTCGTAGCAGATCGCGCTGCCGATACTCAGTCCTGCGGCGCGAATCGGCTCCGGGTCGGCCTCGCCGGCTGAAAAGCTCGACATGGGTAGGTCGAAGAAGGCGATGATGCCACGCAGCAGGCCTTCCAATGGCATGTATTCGCCAAAAGGCACCAGATGCTCCTTGCGATACTCGCCTTCCACGTCCCCCACGCCGATGACCGCATTGTAATAACGATCCTCATCGTCGCGCTGCACGATGCCGGTGAGCAAGGCGGTGTCGGGCGGAAGTGTCGCCTGGATTCGCTCGAGAAGCGGCTCGGCCTGGCGTTGGAACATGGGCAGGGCGGTTTCCGGCCACACAATGAGATCGATGTTTTCAGGCTGGACCCGGGTCAAGGATGCGTAGGTATTGGCTGCCGTTCGCTGTCCTTCCTCGGACCATTTCATCAGTTGTGGAAGATTGCCCTGCAAAAGCGCAACCCGAGTCGGTTTTTCGCTGGGTGTGGTCCATTGCAGCGGCAGCAGAAACGGCATTACCCACAGCATTGCCAGAGGTGCCACGGCCCACCAGCGGCGCTTGAGAAATTCCGCCATCAACGTGCCGGTAAGCGCCGTTACCAGGCTGAGCAGATAGACACCGCCCAGGGGCGCAAGAGACGAAAGCGGTGAATCCACGTGAGCGCTGCCCAGCAGCAGCCAGGGAAAGCCGGTGAACAGATAGGTGCGCAATACCTCCATGAGCACCCAGAAGCCGGCAAAGCTCAGAAAGGCAAGACGACGCCCGGTGAAGCGACGGTAGAACCAGAAGGGAATGGCGAAGAAGAGCGCCAGGGTGACCGCGAACAGGGCCGTGAGAAATACGGCCAGAGGTACGCTGGCATAGCCGTAATCGTGGATCGAGACATAGATCCAGTAGGTGCCGGTGGCAAACAGGGCAACGCCATAGCACCAGCCTCGAAGTAGCGCCTGTCCCGGCGTCAGGTCGTGTATGCCGATATAAAGCAGGACCACGGCGACCGGCCCCAGCCACCAGAGTTCAAACGGCGAGAAGGTCAGAGTGGTCAGGCCACCGGCGATCAGCGCGGCGACAAAACCCACCCAGGGGCGGGAATAGGACAGCATGGGGAGGACACTCCTTGGTGATCTCGCTTGCTAGGCTTTGTCCGAAAAGTACCTGCGCTCGTCTATACGGCGTTAAAAATTGGCTCGTGCGCGAGTCCGATCAAGATACTCATTTACACCGCGTAAACTCCGTTCTTGGACTCGCAACATCCATGTTGCTCGCTCTTCGAGCAGCGGAGCTGCCTAAATCGGCAATCCTGCCGATTTGTCGCCAATTTTTGCCTTGTCTAGACTTCGCTCGCTGACTTTTCAGACGAAGCCTGGTCGAGCGTCGTCGTGGATGAGGGCTGCAAGCGCGTTTGGACGAGAGCCTTGAACGAGGGCGGTTATATCAGAGCGGTTGATCGATGACGACCGCGTCTCAATCTTCGGCTTCATCCATACCCGTGTCGGGCAGCTGTTCGACCTGTAATAGACGAATGCGCCGGTTGTCGGCGCCCAGCACGGTAAAACGCCAGCCGCTCAGGTCGGTGTGTTCGCCACGACGAGGTAGGTGACCGAACCCCTGCATGACCAGTCCGCCAACGGTATCGAATTCTTCATCGGAAAAGTCCGTGTCGAAGCGCTCGTTGAAGTCATCGATCGCGGTCAGGGCACGCACGGAAAAGGTGCCGTCGCCCATGTCGCGGATCTCGTCATCCTCGTCGGTATCGTGTTCGTCCTCGATATCGCCGACGATCTGTTCGAGGATGTCTTCGATGGTGACGATTCCCGCAGTACCGCCATACTCGTCCACCACGATCGCCATGTGGTTATGTGTATCGCGGAACTCCTTGAGTAGGCTGTTCAGGCGCTTGGATTCGGGGATGAACATCGCTGGCCGAATGACGTCGCGCAGTTCCACCCAGTGCCGTTCGTCATCGCTTTCCTGGAGCATGGGCAGCAGGTCCTTGACCAATAGAATGCCCTGCACGTCGTCGAGATTCTCGCCTACCACAGGGTAGCGAGAATGCCCGGTCTCGAAGATGACCGGCAGATAATCCTCGGGACGCTGGTCGACGGCGATGGCGGTAACCTGGGAGCGTGGGATCATCACTTCCCGGGTTTGCTGGTCGCTGATCTGAAAGGCGCCCTCGAGGATGGTCATGGCATCCGGGTCGAGGCGCAACCGAGCGCCGGCCTCACGCAGAAAGACCAGTAGCTCGTCCCTGGAACTGGGTTCGTCGGAATCGCTGAAAAAGCCGCTAAACATCTTCTCGAACCAGGACTTGCTTGCCTGGCTGCTCGATCGGTCTTCGCTCATGCGTCGGGTCTCGTGTCCTCGTCATTAAAATAAGGGGCGCGTTCGATGCCTAAGAGCCCATAGGGATCGGCAACGCCTAGAGAGGCCAGGATAGTGCGTTCAAGCATTTCCATTTCCTCTGCCTCGGCTTCCTCCATATGATCGTACCCCAACAAGTGCAGAATACCGTGTACGACCATATGGGCATAATGGTCGCTGGGAGACTTGACTTGCTGAACGGCTTCCCGCGCGACGACCTCGTGGCAGATGACCAGGTCGCCCAGCAAGGGTATATCAAGACCCGGCGGTGCTTCGAAGGGAAATGAGAGCACATTGGTAGGCTTGTCCTTGCCACGATAGTCACGATTGAGGCAGCGACTCTCATCTTCCGATACCAGGCGTATGGTCAGTTCGTCATGCGCCCTGTTCGGATGATGAATAAGCGCAGCCCCTGCCCAGCGCGACAACTCGCGCTCGGTTGGCAGGCCGGGAGTGGCCGCATCATCCAGGGCGACTTGCAGATCGACAACGGGGCCAGGGGCAATATTCATCGAGAATGCGTCTGTTCACTACCATGAGATCGCTCGGCACGACGCGCCAACTCCCGCGCTTCCTTGCGAGCACGCTCCTGGGATTCCTGCTCGGCTTCGAACAGGTCGTAGGCTTCGATGATGCGCTGTACCAATGGATGGCGCACCACGTCCTTGGCGGCGAAATGGGTCACGCCGATGCCTGGCGTGTCCTTGAGTACATCAAGTACCTGAATCAGCCCCGAACTCTGGCCTCGGGGCAGGTCGACCTGGGTGACGTCGCCGGTGACCACGGCAGTGGAACCAAAGCCGATACGGGTCAGGAACATTTTCATCTGTTCTCGGGTGGTGTTCTGGCTCTCGTCGAGAATGATGAAGGCATTGTTCAGGGTGCGACCGCGCATGTAGGCCAGAGGGGCAATCTCGATGATCTGGCGCTCGATCAGTTTACCGACCTGCTCGAAACCGATCATCTCGTAGAGCGCATCATAAAGAGGGCGCAGATAGGGGTCGATCTTCTGGGCCAGATCGCCGGGCAGAAAGCCGAGTTTCTCGCCGGCTTCCACCGCCGGGCGCACCAGCAGAATGCGCCGCACTTCCTGCTGGTTTAACGCTTCCACTGCGGCGGCAACCGCCAGATAGGTCTTGCCGGTACCTGCCGGGCCAATGCCAAAGTTGATATCGTGCTTGCGGATGTTGGCGACATAGCCTTGCTGATTGAAGCCGCGAGGCTTGATCAGGGCTCGAGTAGTGCGAATGACGCCCTCGCCCTCGTTAATGCCTTCGTCCTCTTCCAGCGCTTCGATACCGGACTCCTGCAGATACAGGTGCACGGTCTCGGGTTCAAGATCGCTGCTTTCGGTCTCGCGATAAAGATGTTCGAGGATGTTGGCGGCGGCCTTGACTCGAATACCTGGGCCCGCCAGTTGAAAGGTATTGCCGCGATTGCGCAGTGTGACACCCAGGCGCGATTCGATCAGTTTCAGGTGTTCGTCCCGCTGACCGCAGAGATTGGCCAACCGCATGGGGTCGTTGGGTTCGAGGGTTAACGTCAGAATGCGATGCGCCTGAGAATCGTTATTGCTCAAGACAGGAGGATCCGTTGGTTGTGAAAAGAGAGATGAGCGATGAGAAGAGCTTACTGCCCCGATGGGGGTCGGGGCAAACCTGAAAGCCCTAGTGCAATTCAGCCGAGGCCAGCTCACCCCGCAACGAGTTGGGCAGCGCCTCGGTGATGTCGATATCGACGAAGCCGCCGATCAGCTCCATGGGATTGGCAGCGCGGAAATTCACCACCCGATTATTCTCGGTACGCCCTGACAGCTGGCCCGGATCGCGGGGGGAGAAACCCGTCACCAGAATGCGCTGAGTCGTGCCCACCATGCGCCGGCTGATCTGCATGACGTTCTGGAGAATGCGCTCTTGAAGAATCGCCAGACGTTGCTTCTTGATCGCTTCCGGGGTGTCGTCATCGAGGCTGGCCGCCGGCGTGCCGGGACGGGCGGAGTAGACGAAGCTGAAGGAGGCATCGAAACCAATACGGTGAATCAGGTCCATGGTCGCTTCGAAATCCGCTTCCGTCTCCCCTGGAAAGCCGATGATGAAGTCCGAGGAGAAGCTAATGTCTGGGCGCAGGGCGCGAATGCGTTCCATCTTGGCGATGTACTCCTCGGCGGTGTGGCCTCGCTTCATGGCACTCAGAATACGATCGGAGCCGGACTGCACCGGTAGGTGCAAATGGCTGACCAGTTCGGGAATCTCGCCATAGGCCTCGATCAGGCTGTCGGAGAATTCCACCGGATGCGAGGTGGTGAAACGGATGCGATCGATGCCGTCCACTGCGGCCACGCAACCGATCAGCTCCGCCAGATCGATCTCGTCGCCAAGCGCGTTCTCGCCGCGATAGGCATTGACGTTCTGGCCCAGCAGATTGACTTCCCGCACGCCCTGTTCCGCCAGGTGGATGACCTCATCCATCACGCTCTCGAAAGGCCGTGAAACTTCTTCGCCCCGGGTATAGGGCACGACGCAGAAGCTGCAGTATTTCGAGCAGCCTTCCATGATCGAGACGAAGGCGGTGGCGCCATCGGAACTCGGCTTGGGCAGGTGGTCGAACTTCTCGATCTCGGGGAAGGTGACATCGACGACGGAAATATGATCGGCACGCTGGGAGTCGAGCATCGAGGGGACGCGATGCAGCGTCTGGGGACCGAATACCATATCGACATGGGGTGCGCGCTTGCGCAGATTGGCGCCTTCCTGACTGGCGACACAACCGCCCACGCCAATCACCAGATCGGGATTTTTCTGTTTGAGTTTCTTCCAGCGGCCGAGCTGGTGAAACACCTTCTCCTGGGCCTTTTCACGAATCGAACAGGTGTTGAGCAGAATGACGTCCGCCTCGCCCTCGTCATCCGTCAGCTCCATCTGGTGAGATTCGCCGAGCAGATCCGCCATGCGGGCAGAGTCGTACTCGTTCATTTGGCAGCCATGAGTCTTGATGAAGAGTTTCTTCGCCATAGAATATCAGCGCAGCAGGGGCGCTCGATTTGTCCGTGATAAAAGTGAATGCCTGGCCGAAGAGATAGCCGAATCGGCCGAGAAAAAACTGGATTCCATATTGTACGTACCGCTTCGGGCATTGACCAGCATCGCCGCGCCTCTCGGGACCTCCCTTGAAGGGGTGGTAGCTGTGGTATTCTAGGGCGATAATTTCATACCCTGCGACAAGCACTCAATAAAGTCTTTCAATCAACTCAGCGTGTCTCGTAACAGACAGGAGCAGTATGGCCTCCAAGCCGATTTATCGTGTGGTGTTTCATAACCAAGGGGAAGTCTGGGAGCTTTACGCTCGGGAAATCTTTCAGAGCGATCTATGGGGATTCATCGAGGTGGAGACCTTCGTCTTCGAGGATGCCTCGAAGCTGGTAGTCGACCCCTCCAGCGAGAAGCTGAGGCGTACGTTCGAGGGCGTTCAGCGCAGCTATATTCCTCTCAATGCCATCGTGCGTATCGACGAGGTAGAGCGGGAAGGAACCCCCAAGGCGACCAAGTCGGAAGGCAAGGTGGCGGAGTTTCCACGGTCCATCAGTTTTCCGCCAAGAGACGATAGTTAAGTGATCAAAAAATATACAAATCCTGGGATCCGAGATAGGACGCCGCCCCGAAATGGTCAGCCTTTGTTTGTCCCAAGGCTTATCCACAGAATGTGTGGATGATACCGAACGAGGTAGGCAACAGCGGTGAAGAATGAGTATAAATATTCATTATCAATGAGTTATTTGTTTCAAGCTGGCGATTGGTGACAAGGAATGAATGATGGCTAACGAATGGATCGAGCGCTGGCGTGATGGCCGCATAGGGTTTCATCTGGAAAAAACGCATCCCCAGCTCATGCGTTACTGGCCGAGCTTGAATGTTCCTGCCGGTGGAAAAGTGCTGGTACCACTTTGCGGTAAAAGCCTGGATATGCGCTGGCTTGCAGAGCGCGGCTACCCAGTGCTGGGGATCGAACTTTCCTCCCAGGCCATCGAAGAGTTCGTGGCGGAAGGTGAAGGAGAAGTGGCTCGGTATCATCGCGAGCCTTTCGATATCTGGCGCCAGGGGAACGTGGAACTCTGGTGCGGTGATTTCTTTCAACTGCATATCGACAACACGCGTGAAATTCAGGCGTTCTACGACCGCGCCTCCCTCATTGCGCTGCGCTCCGCGGCACGCCAGCGTTACGCCTTTCATCTGGCCCAATTGCTACCGCCCGGGGCCAAGGGGCTGATGATTACCATTACCCGCAGCATTCTGCCGGAGAAAGGCCCGCCGTATCACGTCGAGTCCGATGAGGTGCGACTATTGTTCACGCCCAATTTCGAAATTGAGTTGTTGGATGTGCTTCCGGCGGACGATAGGGGGTTCAGCGAACACATCTGGTCGCTGACCCGGCGAGGGCCAACTGGAGATTAAGCGAACATTGAACGAGACGGGCCCTGGAATGTTCCAGGGCCCGTGATGCTGTAACCGTTCGATTTGGTGACAAACAGCGTTTATTGTACCAATTGACTGCCAATCTGCGGGTCATTGAAGGTACGCTGCAACGCCCGGCTCAATAGATCGCTGACCATGTTCGTGTTGGCTTCGCGTCCGGGCTTCATTGCATACTCCTGCTCTCGCTTGGCGGTATAGGTGCCGGTGTAGGACTGGCGGTCGTTACTTGCCACGGCACGAAAGCGCGCCAGCAGCACGGCCTTGTCGAGCAACGGTTTGCCTTCCGCTTTCTGGTAGCTCAAGTCCGTCAAGGTCAGCGTCAGGCTGGGGCGCCCTGGAGCGGAGTCAGAGGTGGGATTGAAGCCCATCTGTGAGAGCGCCTGCTCAGCCTGATTTTTCAGCTTGGGCATCAGATCGTGGGCCTCGACGCTGATCACGGCGGTGGACATGGCCGCGCCGCTACGTGTTCCCAGCACATCCGATTCGCGCCCATCCACTACATTCAGCGTCACGCTCTCCCCGTTGCCCACCTGGGGCAAACTCTGGCCGACGCTGGGCTTCACCTGTAGATACTGTGGGCTCTGCGCACAGCCCGCCAGCAGTAATAGACCGGTCAGCCAGCCTAGGAAAAGCGCCTTTCTTGAAATCTGCATTACCGTCCTCCTTATAAAATAAAACTGCCGCTCGCAAGCGGCAGTATAGCGTCTGATATTTACCAAAGAAGCATGTAAGTACGTCAACTTTCCAAATATAGCCTGACAGGCTATTTAGTGAAAATGAATGAGGCCGTCAGGATAGGATCTCAACCTCTTGATCATGCGTCTCGGCGTTGCCGAATCGGTGCCAGCGTCGCGGTTCGACGAACAACCGCTGCCCGCGTTTGATATGCAGGCGCTCGAAGTCTGCATGGCGCACCGTGGCCTGCCAGGGCTCCGGTAGCCAATCCGCGATCAGCTCGACCCGCACCTCGGCGCCGATGGGAGACGCCGAGGTGACGGTGACCGGCAGCCGGGAATGAGGACTCTGTGCTTCGAGCAGCTTGAGCTCGTGAGGGCGCATCAGGAGTTCCTGATGGCCATCCGGCAGGTCGACGGAAAGCCGTGCATCGCCGCAGGTCAGCTCGCCATCCTGGACGTTGCCTTCCAGGCGGTTGACGTCACCCAGGAACTCGAAGACGAAGCGATTGGCCGGATGGCGATAGAGGGTATCCGGTTCATCGATCTGCTCGATGCGTCCGTTGCTCATCACGACTACTCGATCGGAAAGCTCCAGGGCTTCTTCCTGATCGTGGGTGACGAATACGCTGGTAAAACCAAGCTCGTCGTGCAGATGACGCAGCCAACGACGCAATTCCTGGCGTACCTTGGCATCGAGTGCGCCAAAGGGTTCATCCAGCAGCAGTACGTCGGGCTTCAGTGCCAGGGCACGAGCCAGGGAGACGCGCTGCTGCTGGCCGCCGGAGAGCTGCGCCGGATAGCGATTGGCGAATTCCTCAAGACGTACCATCTCCAGTAGCCGATTGACCCGGGTGCGAATCTCGCCGGTGGAGGGCCGGGAGCGGCGCGGCAGGGCGGTCAGGCCGAAGGCGACGTTGTCGAATACGCTCATGTGACGAAACAGCGCATAGTGCTGAAACACGAAGCCGATGCGCCGGTCGCGCACATGCACGTTGGTCACATCCCGTTCGCCGAAATGGATCGAGCCTGTCCGAGACCGGTCGGGCTGCTCGAGCCCTGCGATGATGCGCAGCAGGGTGGTCTTGCCGGAACCGGAAGGGCCCAGCAGACCGACCAGTTCGCCGTCGGCGATATTCAGATCGAGCGGTTCCAGCGCCGTGGTACGGCCGAAAGTCTTGGCGATGTTCGTCAGGCGGATGCTCATCGGAATTGCTCCCGGCGCGTGGCGCGCCATTCAAGGCCGGCCTTGGCGGCCAGGGTGAACAGGGCGATCAGGGCCAGCAGGGCGGCGGCGGTGAAGGCGCCAACGGTATTGTAGTCCTGATACAGCAGTTCGACATGCAGCGGCAGGGTGTTGGTTTCCCCGCGAATCGAGCCCGAGACCACGGAGACGGCGCCGAATTCGCCCACCGCCCGGGCGTTGGTCAGTATCACGCCATACAGCAGCGCCCATTTGATGTTGGGTAGGGTGACACGGCGAAAGATCGTCCAGCCGGACGCACCCAACGTCACCGCCGCTTCTTCTTCCCGGGAGCCTTGCGCCTGCATCAGCGGAATCAGTTCCCGGGCAACGAAGGGGCAGGTGACGAAGATGGTCACCAGCACGATGCCCGGCCAGGCGAACATCAGTTGAATATCGTAGCCATCGAGCCAGCTACCAACCCAGCCGCTACTGCCATAGAGCAGCAGGTAGATCAGTCCCGCCACCACCGGCGATACCGCGAAAGGGATGTCGATCAAGGTTTGCAGCAGGCGACGCCCGGGGAACTCGAAACGGGTTACCAGCCAGGCCAGGAAGACGCCGAATACAAGATTCACCGGGATGGTCAGCGCCGTGACCAGTAGCGTCAGGCCGATGGCCGCCAGGGTGTATTCGTCACTCAGGTTGTTCCAGAAAACGTCGATGCCTTCGGTAAACGCTTGAGCGAAGATGGCGATCAACGGCAGCAGCAGAAATAGCGCGGATAGGGCCACGGCCAAGCCGATCAGGAGCCTGCGTGTACGGGGCGCGTCACCGATACGTTGCATCAGCCCTTGCCTCCATGCAGCCGGCGAATGAAGCGGCCTTGCCACAGATTCAACGCAAGCAACAGCGCAAGCGACACCGCCAGCACCACGGACGCAATGGCCGAGGCGCCGACGTAATCGTACTCCTGCAGCTTGACGAAGATCATCAAGGCGGTGATCTCGGTTTCATAAGGCATGTTGCCGGCAATGAAGATCACCGCGCCAAATTCCCCAAGGGAGCGTACGAAAGCCAAGCCGGTACCGGTGACCAGAGCCGGCCACAGGTGCGGCAGAATCACCCGGCGAAAGGCCAGGGCGTCGCTGGCGCCCAGCGTCAGCGCCGCTTCGTCGATTTCCTGAGGCAGGTCCTCAAGCACCGGCTGCACAGTGCGCACCACGAAGGGGATGCTGGTGAAGGCCATGGCAAGCGCAATACCCACCCAGGTATAGGCGATCTCGAACCCCAGCGGGGCGAGCAGCTTGCCCATGAAGCCGCTGCTCGAATACATCGTCGCCAAAGTAATGCCCGCCACCGCCGTGGGCAGAGCGAAGGGCAGATCCATCAACGCATCCAGCAGGCGCTTGCCCGGGAACTCGTAGCGCACCAGTACCCAGGCCATCAGCAGGCCGAACAAGGCATTGACGATGGCCGCCACCGCCGCCGCGCCAATGGTGATCATGTAGCTTGCCACCACGCGCTCTTCCGTGATGATCGCCCAGTACTCGGCCAGGCTGAGTCCGGCCAGTTGCCCGACCAGGCTGGTCATGGGCAGCAGCAGTACCAGGGATACGAACAGCAGGGTGATGCCCAGGGATAAACCAAATCCGGGTAACACCCTTTTCGAGGCGGTGCCGGTCAACGTGGCGATCATGCTCATCTACGCTGCAACTGGTCCAATTCGCCGCCGCTGGAGAAATGAGTGTCCATGACCTGCTCCCAGCCGCCGAACACATCCTCGACCCGCAGTAGCTCGGTCTCCGGGAACTGATCGGCAAACTCTTTCTGGACGGTCTCGTCATTGACGCGATAATTGAAACCGGCCAGCAGGCGCTGGGCTTCCTCGGTGTAGAGATACTCCAGGTAGCCTTGGGCCAGATCCGCATTGTCGTTGCGCTCGGCGTTTTTCTCGACCACCGCAACGGGGAATTCCGCCAGGATGCTCACCGGTGGCACGACCACGTCGTAATCGTCCTCGCCGTACTCCTTGCTGATGTTGTTCACCTCGGACTCGAAGCTGATCAGCACGTCGCCGATGTTACGTTCCACGAAGGTCGTGGTGGCACCACGGCCGCCAGTGTCGAAGACCTTGACGTTGCCCAGGAACTGATTCATGAACTCGCGAATCTTCTCTTCATCGCCGTCGAATTTCTGATCCGCATAGGCCCAGGCGGCAAGATACGTATAGCGTCCGTTGCCGGAGGTCTTGGGGTTGGGAAAGACGATCTCGACATCGTCTTCGACCAGGTCGTCCCAGCTGTCGATTTCCTTGGGGTTGCCTTCGCGCACCAGGAAGGCGGTAGTGGAGTAGTAGGGCGAGGCGTTATTGGGAAACTGCTGCTGCCAGTCCTCGGCAACCAGTCCCTTCTCGGCCAGCACGTTGACGTCGGTGACCTGGTTGTAGGTCACCACATCGGCGCGCAGCCCCTGCATGATGGCGCGGGCCTGCTTGGAGGAGCCGCCGTGGGACTGCTTTACCTCGACGCTTTCATCGTGCTGCTCCTGCCACCAGGCGTTGAACTCGGGATTGACGGTAGCGAACAGCTCCCGGGCGATATCGTAGGAGGAGTTGAGCAGCTCGCGATCGGCTGCCAGTGCCGGGGTGGCAACCCCAGTGGCCAGAGTGGCAGTGACGGCGGAGGCAATGGCGCTACGGCGAAGAAACGAGTAAAGAGTCATTGGAATTCCAGAAGCGGTCGATTTGGTAAAAGGCTAAATCAAGCATAATGGAATGACAATCATATCCTTTATTCATTTTAATAATAACGGGTGATATGCCTGCGCTATCGATACGACATGGATCATGGGCGCGAATGTAAGGCATGATTTGCTGGCGCAATAAAAACCCCGACCGAAGTCGGGGTAGGAAAGGTGAGTCAAGGGTGGATTAAGGAACGCGTCAAAGCCCCATGGCAGAGGAGGTAGAACGGCGTGGATCCGCGCCGCCGGTGAAGATGCTGTCCTCGATCATCAGGGATTGGGCGGCGCCCATCGCTTCCTGGCGGCTGACGGTGTGACCCAGGGACTCGAGCAGTTCGATGGTATCCGGGCTGATGCCCTGCTCGATGCGGATTTCATCCGGTAGCCACTGATGATGGATGCGCGGCACGCTCACCGCGGTCTGGATGTTCATGTCATGGTCGATGACGTTCATCAGTACCTGCAGGGTGGTGGTGATGATACGCGAACCGCCGGGGCTGCCGGTGACCAGGAAATTCTTGCCATCCTTCTTGACGATGGTAGGCGTCATGGACGACAGCATGCGCTTGTTGGGTTCGACCTTGTTGGCCTCGCCGCCGAGCAGGCCATAGGCGTTGGGCACGCCGGGCTTGGCGGAGAAGTCATCCATCTCATTGTTGAGCAGAAAGCCCGCCCCTTCGACGACGATGCCGGAGCCATAGCTGAAGTTGATGGTGTAGGTATTGGATACCGCCATGCCGTTGCCATCGGCGATGGAGAAGTGGGTGGTCTCATTGGACTCGTAAGGCAGCGGATTGCCTGGCGCGATCTCGCTGCTGGGGGTAGCCTTGTCCATTGAAATCTGTTGACGCAACTCTTTCGCGTATTCCTTGGACGTCAGGCCTTCCAGCGGTACCTCGACGAAATCCGTGTCCCCCAGATATTCCGAGCGATCCGCGTAGGCACGCTTCATGGCTTCCGCCATGACATGGATGGTGTTCGCCGAATTGAAGCCCATCTCGGCGATATCGTACTCCTCGAGGATGTTGAGCATCTGCACGATATGCACGCCGCCGGAGGAGGGCGGACTCATGGCGTAGACATCATGGCCGCGATAGGTGCCGTGGCTGGGTTCGCGAATCGCCGGTTCGTAATTGGCCAGATCCTCCATGGTCATCAAGCCGCCATTTTTTTCCATCTGGGCGGTGATCAACTCCGCGGTCTTGCCCTCGTAGAATTCGCGCGAACCCTGTTCGGCGATGCGCGTCAGCGTTGCCGCCAGGTCCGGTTGCTTGAAGATATCGCCGACCTGGTAGAGGCTGCCGTCTTCCTTGAAGAACTTCTTGCGCGAGCCGGGCCACGGCTCCAGGCGATCCCGGGTATCACGAATACCATCGACAAAACGCTGGGGCAGGGCAAAGCCATCCTCCGCCAGGCGAATCGCCGGGGCCAGGGCATCGGCCAGGCTCAGGGTGCCGTATTTCTCCAGTGCCATGGCCAGGCCCGCCACGGTACCGGGCACGCCTGAAGCGTTGTGGGTGTAGCGCGACAGTTCGGAAACCGCCTCTCCCTCGTCGTTCTGGAACATGGTTTCAAATGCCGCCGACGGTGCCTTCTCACGGTAGTCGATGGCGACGACCTCACCGCTTTTCTCATCCGACACCAGCATGAAGCCACCGCCGCCGATGTTGCCGGAACGCGGTTGGGTCACCGCCAGGGCGAAGCCTGCGGTCACCGCGGCGTCCACGGCATTGCCGCCCTGGGCCAGCACGTCCCGGGCGACTTTCGAGGCCAGGAAGTGGCTGGTGGCGACCATGCCCTTTTCACTGACCTCGGGATGGAAGCGTTCACCTTCGAGAATGGCCTGCTGGGCGAGGACGGCAGTCGACGTGGTTACTGCCAGAATACTGGCACAGGTCAGCGTCGTGAGTCGGTTGATAGGGGTCGAAAGGCGTATGCGCATTATTGTCTCCTGAATCGAGATATCCTTGTATCAAGCAGTTCTCAATATCGACGTAGAATCCAGGATAAGCAAATGTCATCCGCCCACAGAGCGATCCAATTGGGCTAGAATGAGCGCTTTCCGTCTTCCTTTCGTACCTCAATGACGAGCCATGTCTAACGTGAACTCCGATGACACCCTTGATTACGGCACCGGTCGCACCGCCGATTTCAAGATCGCCCCTTCGATTCTTTCCGCAAACTTCGCCAGACTGGGCCAGGAGGTCGATGACGTTCTTGCCTCCGGCGCCGATATCGTGCACTTCGATGTGATGGACAATCACTATGTGCCCAATCTGACGATCGGGCCGATGGTATGCCGAGCGCTACGCAAGCATGGCGTAAGCGCCCCCATCGACGTGCATCTGATGGTTAAGCCGGTGGATCGCATGATTGGCGAGTTCATCGATGCCGGGGCAAGCTACATCACCTTTCACCCGGAGGCCTCGGAGCATATCGATCGCTCCCTGCAACTGATCAGGGATGGCGGCTGCAAGGCCGGGCTGGTATTCAACCCCGCCACGCCGCTTGCCTATCTCGACCATGTGATGGACAAGCTCGACATGATTCTGTTGATGAGCGTCAATCCCGGTTTCGGCGGTCAATCCTTCATTCCGAGCACCCTGGACAAGCTGCGTCAGACCCGGGCACGTATCGATGCTGCAGGGCGTGCCATCCGCCTGGAAGTCGATGGCGGCGTCAAGATCGACAATATCGCCGAAATCGCCCGAGCCGGGGCAGATGTCTTCGTTGCCGGTTCCGCGGTATTCAAGGAGCGGCGCGAAGAAGACGTGCATCACTACGACAGCGTGATCAAGGCGTTTCGCGATGAATTGGCCACCACAGTGACGTCATGAGCGTGTCTGGCGAAAAACTGAAGGATGAGCTAGACGCTTTCAGTTCAAGCGGCTGGTACCTGTATGTAGTGGAGACGGCGCGAGGGGCGCTTTATACCGGTATCACCACGGATGTGAACCGGCGTTTCGAGGAGCACCAGAACGGCAAGCGCGGCGCGCGGTCCCTGCGCGGAAAAGGACCGCTACGTCTGTTGCATCATCAGCCACTCGGCAGTCGCAGCGAAGCGCTGAAAGTGGAAGCCTGGCTCAAGAAACAGTCCGCCTCGGCCAAGCGAGCCTGGCTGGAAGGCCAAGACGCTTCGAGCTGAATTCTGCACTCGTCATCAAGCCTTTCATTTACTCGATCTTGCTGGAGCCTTATGCATTCTTGTCTCGAGGGAATTCGTCTTGTCGCCTTCGATCTGGATGGCACCCTGATCGACTCCATTCCCGACCTGGCCGCCGCGGTGGATGTCATGCTCATCGAGCGCGAACTCACGCCGGCGGGCGCTGCCCTGGTAAGGAATTGGGTGGGCAATGGCTCGCGCAAGCTGATCGAGCGAGCACTGCGCTATACAACTGATGGCATGCCGGATGAGGCGACATTGAATGCGGCGCATATCGCCTTTCTGGAACACTATGGTCGCGCCCCCTTTGCGCGTACTCGCGTCTATCCCGGTGTAAAGGAAGCACTGATGGCGCTGAAGCAGCGGGATCTCATTCTGGTGCTGGTGACCAACAAACCTCACGCCTTCGTCTCACCGATTCTCGAAGCCCTGGGTCTGGCAGAGTATTTCGAGTTGACCCTGGGAGGCGACTCCCTGGCGCAAAAGAAACCCGACCCTGCGCCTTTGCTTTACATAGCCAACCGGTTCGGCGTCCCGTGTGAACAGTGCCTGATGGTCGGAGATTCCCGCCACGATATGGAAGCCGGCAAGCGGGCAGGTTTTCGCACCCTTGCGGTTCCCTACGGCTATAATCATGGCGAGCCGATCATCGATAGTGAACCGGATTTGATAGTTGAATCCCTGAAAGAACTCGTTTAGGGTTGATGAATACCGCTATAAATAGCCGAAAATCAATAAGATTCAGCAATTACGGACAGCTCATGATGCTGGATGCCTTTCCTTTCTCTCGGGTCTTTCAACATAGCCAGCAAGGCGTCTCGACTTGCAGTGCTACGCTATTTTGGGCCGTCACGCTTTGGCGATGGTAATGCGCTCGTGCTTCACCTAGCGATCCTTGCTTGACCCAGTGGCACCAATACGCTTGTCGACTTAACCTGTCTCGACCCATCCTGAAGGAATAGCCGGGCATGATGACTCTCGAACGCTTCGCCGAGCTGGCGCAGGCTGGCTTCAATCGCATACCGATTACCCGTGACGTGCTGGCGGATCTCGATACACCGCTGTCCACCTATCTCAAGTTGGCGGATGCGCCCTGGAGTTTTCTGCTCGAATCCGTTCAGGGCGGCGAAAAGTGGGGCCGCTACTCCATCATTGGATTACCTTGTCGGCAGCGCATCGAGGTGCGCGGCAACGAAGTGCGCCATATCGTCGATGGCGAACAGTCCGGCGTCACCCAGGCGGAGGATCCGCTGCTCTGGATCGAACAGTTCCAGACTCGTTTCAAGGTGCCCCAGTTCGATGAACAGCCTCGCTTCGATGGGGGGCTGGTGGGGTATTTCGGCTACGATACCATTCGCTACATCGAGCCGCGTCTGCGCAGCCTCGAGGCGCAGGAAAAGCCCGATCCCATCGGCGTGCCGGATATTCTTTTGATGGTCAGCGACGAGTTCGTCGTCTTCGACAACCTCTCCGGCAAGTTGACTTTGTGGACCCATGCGGATCCCGGTGAAGACGAGGCCTACGAGCGAGCGGTTCACCGCCTGGAGCTGCTGGAAGTGGAGCTTCGCTCCGCGACCCTTGATTTCGCGAGCCCCGGCACCGGTGCCAGCGATGTCGAAGAGGGGCATTTCACTCCGGGATTCACCGAAGAGCGTTTCAAGGGCGTGGTCACTACCATCAAGGAGTATGTGCGGGCCGGGGATGTCATGCAGTGCGTGCCATCCCAGCGCATGTCGATTCCGTTCAAGGCGTCGCCGCTGGATCTCTATCGTGCTCTGCGCAGCCTCAACCCCTCGCCCTACATGTTCTATCTGAACCTCGACGATCACCAGGTCGTGGGCTCGTCCCCGGAAATCCTGACCCGGCTCGAGAACGGTGAGGTTTCGGTGCGTCCTCTGGCCGGTACGCGCAAGCGCGGTCGCAACGAGGAGGAGGATCAGGCGCTGGAATCCGAGCTGCTCGCGGACCCCAAGGAGATCGCCGAGCACGTCATGCTGATCGACCTGGGGCGTAACGATGTCGGGCGCATCTGCGAGGCGGGGTCGGTCAAGGTCACCGATCGCATGACCATCGAGCGCTACTCCCATGTCATGCATATCGTATCCAACGTCACCGGGCGCTTGTCACCGGGTTTCTCCGCCATGGACGTGCTGCGAGCGACCTTTCCCGCGGGCACGCTTTCCGGGGCGCCGAAGATCCGCGCCATGCAGATCATCGACGAGCTGGAGCCGGTCAAGCGCGGCATCTACTCCGGCGCCGTGGGGTATCTTTCCTGGCACGGCAACATGGATACCGCCATCGCGATCCGTACCGCGGTGATCAAGGACGGGCAACTGCACGTTCAGGCAGGGGCCGGCATCGTGGCGGATTCGGTGCCGGAGCTTGAATGGCAGGAAACCTTGAACAAGGGGCGCGCCCTGTTCCGCGCCGTGGCCATGGTAGAGCGCGGTCTGGATAATCTCGAACCCTGATCTGCAACCCAGATTTTTGCCCATGGAGCTATCCCTGGGCGTGCCGGAGTAAGTGCTGATGACAGTGCTAATGATCGACAACTACGACAGTTTTACCTTCAACGTGGTCCAGTACCTGGCGGAACTGGGAGCCGTGGTCGAGACCTATCGGAACGATGCCTTGAGTCTTGCGGATATCGAGGCGCTGGCGCCAAGCCATATCGTGATCTCCCCGGGCCCCTGTACGCCCAACGAGGCAGGGATTTCACTGGATGTGATCCGCCATTTCGCCGGCAAGCTGCCGATTCTGGGGGTGTGTCTGGGACATCAGGCCATTGGCCAGGTGTTCGGCGGCAAGGTCGTTCGGGCGCCTCAGGTGATGCATGGCAAGACCTCACTGGTAGAGCACCGGAGCGAGGGGGTGTTTGCGGGGCTGGAAAATCCGCTGGAAGTGACCCGTTATCATTCGTTGATCGTCGAAGCCAAGAGCCTGCCGGAAGAACTTGAAGTCACCGCCTGGACCGGGGATGACGATGTCACCCCGGGCGTCATCATGGGGCTGCGACATCGCACTCTGGATATCGAAGGCGTGCAGTTTCATCCCGAGTCGATATTGACACACCAGGGGCACGAGCTGTTGAGCAATTTCCTCAAACGCTCGCAGCCTTCGTCGTGAAACATTATTTATACCGTTATCTTTAAGCTGCAAGCATTGCGGCAATGAGGAGCTCGACATGCAGATGCGAGAAGCGATCGATGCAGTGATGCGCGGTCGCGATCTGGGTTACGACGATACCCACGCAGTGATGCGCCATATCATGACCGGTGATGCCACGGATGCTCAGATCGGCGGTTTCCTGATCGGTCTGTCAATGAAAGGCGAGACGGTAGATGAGGTCGCGGCGGCGGCTCAAGTCATGCGAGAACTGATGACCCCGGTCACGGTTCCCCTCGATGATCTGGTGGATATCGTGGGCACCGGCGGCGATGGCGCGAACCTGTTCAATGTCTCGACCGCCTCGAGTTTCGTGGTGGCGGCTGCGGGGGGGCATGTGGCCAAGCATGGCAACCGCAGCGTATCGTCTTCCTCGGGTAGCGCGGATCTGTTCGACATCGCCGGTATCAAGCTCGATCTGACGCCGGATCAGGTGGCACGCTGCATCGCGCAGGTCGGGGTGGGTTTCATGTTCGCCCCCATGCATCATCCCGCCATGCGCTATGCCATCAATGCCCGGCGCGAGATGGGGGTGCGCACCGTGTTCAATATTCTCGGGCCGCTGACCAATCCGGCCGGTGCTCAACATCAATTGCTGGGCGTCTATCAGGCGAGTCTGGTGCCCCTGATGGCGGAAGTACTGGGACTATTGGGTAGCAAACATGTACTGGTGGTACATGCCGAGGATGGTCTTGACGAGGTTTCCCTGGCGGCGCCGACCCATGTTGCCGAGCTGCGCGATGGTGCAATCGAACGCTATGTCATCACCCCGGAGGAACTCGGCATAGAGCGCCAGCCCCTGGAATCACTCAAGGCACTGACGTCCGAGGACAGTCTCCGACTGGTCAAGGAAGCCTTGGTGGGCGAGGGCGCCGCGGCGGATATCGTGGCACTGAACGCCGGAGCGGCGCTTTATGCCGCGGATATCGCCGATAGCATCAAGGAAGGGGTGGCACTGGCTCAGGACGCCATGGCATCGAAGCTGGCCTTGGAAAAGATGAAAGAGTTGACGGATTTCAGTCGCGTATTCAGTGACCGATGATCATCGATCCGTGACGAGTCGGGGCTACATTTTTACATGGATACCTATAAATACCTACTGGATCGTCCGTCCCTAGCCACGAATTAATCCTAGAACCATAAAACGAAAAGTCTGGATCATAAAAAACGAAATAGAGAGGCGTGCCATGACCGCATCCACTGATTTGCCTACTGTTCTGGCCAAGATATTGGCGCGCAAGGATGAAGAGGTCGCCGAGCGCCGCGCCCGGGTCTCGGAGGCGACGCTCATGGAGCAGGCGCGTGAGCAGAGCGCCCCGCGAGGCTTCATCAGTGCCTTGAACCGCACCATCGAAGAGGGTGATCCAGCGGTGATCGCGGAAATCAAGAAGGCGTCACCTTCCCGCGGCGTCATTCGCGAGGACTTCAACCCGGCGGCGATCGCAAAGGCCTATGCGCAGTCCGGGGCCAGCTGCCTGTCGGTATTGACCGATGCTGACTTTTTTCATGGGCATGAAGACTATCTGGTGGAGGCTCGCAATGCCTGCGCGCTGCCGGTGATCCGCAAGGATTTCATCGTTCATGACTATCAGGTCGTCGAAGCCCGGGCCATTGGCGCGGACTGCATTTTGCTGATCGTTGCCGCCCTCGACGATGCGCGAATGAAGGATCTGCATCAGCAGGCCGGCGAGCTGGGGATGGACGCGCTGGTAGAGGTTCACAATGCCCTGGAGCTGGAACGCGCCCTGACGCTCAATCTCGAGCTTGTGGGTATCAATAATCGCGACCTGCACAGTTTTGATACTACCCTGGACACCACCTTCCAATTGCTTTCCCGGATCCCTGAGGGAGTAACGGTCATTACCGAATCGGGTATCAATACCCGGGGTGATGTCGAACATATGCTCGAATACGGTGTGAATGGCTTTCTTGTCGGTGAAGCCTTCATGCGCGAGCAGGACCCAGGGGCAGCCTTGCGGCGCATGTTCTTTTAAGACGCTGCCCTTACATACGCTTACGCGGGAGCTTCGCGTCCGAACATCGGCGATTCCGGATAGACCAGGCTGATCAGGGTTTCCCCGGTTTTAGGCTCCAGAGGCGTTTCGCTGTTGGCTACCCGAATACGACCGTTGGCATCGATGCAAAATAGCGCCATGAGCTTGTCATCGTGCAGTTCGCGATATTGCTCGAGATCGACCTCGTCGTGCAGCCGGGCACTGCGCAGTTCGGCGCCTTGCTTGATCGATTCATGCAGCCGTGCGTAGGTGGCATTCTCGTCGAACAGCACCGGCAAG
This sequence comes from uncultured Halomonas sp., assembly GCF_947493865.1. Lineage (GTDB taxonomy): Bacteria > Pseudomonadota > Gammaproteobacteria > Pseudomonadales > Halomonadaceae > Modicisalibacter. Next base: position 299,572 of record NZ_CANLTC010000002.1, on the reverse strand, counting down.
TGGCCCACGGCCTGATCCCGATAATGACGATCGCTGCGTTCACGGGTTTCCGCCAGTTGAAAGACCTTGCCATAGGCGAACTCCTTGGCGTAATACAGCGCTGCCAGGTTGTTGAGTTCGCGATAGGGCGATAACGGCAGCAAGTGGCCGATGCCGGACAAGTCCATGCGCTGCTCCGCATGGCGCGAAAGAAGATTGCCGTAATAGACCGGTAATCCTGCCATTCGCGCTGCCTGGATCGCATCCCAGTCCGTATCCGTGAGGCGTACCAGAAAGCCCGCTTGCTGCAGTTCAAGACCGACGGTTCGTGCGACCGGGTTGGCACCCAGAATCAGAAACCCGGAGGGCGGAGGTTCGACGACCTTGAGCATCCGCGCAATGGGTCGCGAGAGCAGGCTTTGTACCACGACAGTGCTGATGATGGTCGCAAAGGCTATCGGCACCAGCATCTCGGCACCGGCAACCCCTAGATCCTCGAGCTTGATAGCGAACAGCGATGCCACCGCGGCAGCGACGATACCCCGGGGCGAAAGCCAGGCAAGCAGTGCCTTTTCCCGCCATTCGAGCCCACTTCTCAGGGTGCACAGCCAGACCACCAACGGTCGCCCGACCCACACCAGTACACCCAGGAACCCCCAGGCTGGCCAGGATAGCAGCGCCAATTGCTCCACCGTCAATCTTGCCGCCAGCAGGATGAAAAGCCCCGAGATCAATAGAATCGTCAGGGTTTCCTTGAATTCGAGAATCTCGTCCGTGGGCACGCCGCGCATGTTGGCAAGCCAGATGCCCATTACTGTCACGGTCAGAAGCCCGGATTCATGAAAAAGCACATCCGATGCGGTGAAGAGCGTAAACACCATCATCAGGGTGCCGAAGCTGTGCAGGCGCTGCGGCAACCAGCGTCGGCGCAGTATCTGCCCCCAGGCGTAGCCGCCCAGACTGCCAAGGCCAAAACCGATGAGCAGCGTCTTGCCAAACAGCAACAGAGTATGAAGGGCGGCGCCGTCGGTAGCAGCGTAAGAATAAGCCCCTTGGGAATAGCCCAAGGCGACGAACTCATAGACCAGTACGGCGCCGATTGCACCGATGGGGTCGATGAGAATCCCCTCCCAGCGCAGAATCTGGGTGAGATGTTTACGAGCCCGCAAGGTTTGCAGTAGTGGCAGTACGACGGTGGGGCCGGTGACCACGAGGACTGCCCCCAGTACGCTCGCCATCTGCCAGGACAGGTCGAGAATGTAATGGGCGGCAGCAGCGCCGATGATGGCAGTGAGCAGGGCGCCCCAGGTAACCAGATGCCAGACCGTGGGGCCATGGCCGCGTAGATCCTTGCGGTTGAGTGTCAGGCTGCCTTCGAACAGGATCACCGCCACGGACAGCGATACCAGCGGGAATAGTAGATCGCCGAACAGGGCGTCCGGATCGAGCAGATGCCCCACCGGGCCGATCAGGATACCGGCAATCAACAGCAGCAAGATGGCGGGCAGACGGATGCGCCAGGCCGTCCACTGGCACAGCAGTGCCAGCAGGCCGATGCCTGTCAGCGCGATGGCAGGATTTTGCATGTTCGACTCGCGACAAGTGGACTCTTTATCTAAAGAGCCAGAAGAAAAAGGAAAGGCCGGTCCAGGCCATTCGCACATGATGCATCACGATCGCCTGATGGCCTTCAACAATCCCTGCAAGGGGTGATCGAGTTGCACCTCGGAAAAGCGTCTTGCCTGGCTGCGACAGGAGTAGCCCGTGGCCAGCAGGCGATCGGCATTATCATCGTTTTCGACATGATGTTGCCAGGATTGCCCATAGATGATTTTCGACGTTTCCAGATTGCGGGCTTCATGACCGTATGTACCGGACATGCCGCAACAGCCGCTGGCAAGCAGTTCTAGCTTCAATCCAAACGCCGCGAATACCTGCTGCCAGGCCTTGGGCGAGCCTGGCGCATTGGTTTTCTCGGTGCAGTGAGAGAGCAGCTTGAATCCCGGCGCGTCGATTCTGATGCCGCTGGGCACCAGACGCTGACCCAGAGAGATCAACCACTCCTGTAGCAGAAGAACCTCAGGCGCGGCCTGTGGGCCTAACGCCTTGGCGTACTCCTGGCGATAGGTCAGGGTCATGGCCGGATCGATTCCCACCAGGGGAACACCGAAGGCCGCAAGAGCCTTGAGCCGCCGGGCCTGTTTTTCCGCCGTGCGTTCAAAGGCGCCCAGGAACCCCTGTACGTTGAGGGGTTTGCCGTTGGGTGAAAAGGGCGCCACGAACACACGGATGTCCAGCCGGGCCAGCAACTCGACGATATCCATCACCAGCCGGGATTCGAAGTAGCTGGTGAAGGCGTCCTGCACGATGATGACGCTGCGCACCTTCTGCTGCTCCGTAAGCAGCCCGAGGCTGGTGGGCGTGGCTTCGGCGATGCCCCAGGCGGTGAGCTGTTTCTTCAGCTTGGCCCGGGAAATCCGCGGGCTGTCCACCATACCGATGTGGCGCGTCAATAAACGATCGACCAGCCGATTTTGCAGCGCTGCGTTGTAAAGCGGTGCAATCGTCGAGAGATAGGGCACCATGAACTCGAGTCCGCCGATCAGGTAGTCCCGCAAGGGGCGTTGATAGCGGCCGTGATAGACCTCGAGAAACTGCGAGCGGAACTCCGGTACATTGACCTTGATCGGGCACTGCCCGGCACAGGACTTGCAGGCCAGGCAGCCGGCCATGGCATCATGGACTTCATGGGAGAAATCTTCGTCGCCCTGGCGCTGACGATAGGTGTTCCACAGCCGCAATGGTGTGTCGCGCAGAAACCCCCAGGCGCCCTCGGCTTTTTTCTTGCGAGACTCCTCGACCACATCGGTTCCGCTGTTGCCCTGCAGGCGCAACCACTCCCGCATCAGGCTGGCCCGCCCCTTGGGCGAGTGGATACGTTCCCGGGTCGCCTTCCAGGAGGGACACATGGCATCGTCCGGGTCGTAGTTGTAGCAGGCGCCGTTGCCGTTGCAATAGACCGCGCTTGCGTGCGCCTGCCATACCCGTTCATCGATCTGACGATCGAGTTGCCCTCGAGTGGTCACGCCATCGATGGCCAGCAGACCGGGGTCGATCATCCTGATCGGTTCCACATCATCAGCACCAACTGCCGAATGAGATGACGTGCTCACGGCAGTTTCGGGCCGGATAAAAGGAGTGGCGATCTTGCCCGGGTTCAGCTGATTGTGTGGATCGAAGGCGGCCTTGAGCCGCTGCAACGTCGGGTAGAGTTCGCCGAAGAATTTGGGGGTGTATTCCGAGCGTATGCCCTTGCCGTGCTCGCCCCACAACAGGCCGTGATACTTCTGGGTCAGCTCGGCGACTTCGTCAGAGATCTCGCGGATCATAGCTTCCTGATCCGGGTCTTTCATATCCAGCGCAGGGCGCACGTGCAGTACACCGGCATCCACATGACCGAACATGCCGTACTCGAGCTCCCGGGCATCCAGCAGGGCGCGAAATTCGCCGATGTACTCCGCCAGATGCTCCGGGGGAACTGCGGTATCTTCCACAAAAGGAATGGGGCGCTTTTCACCCTTGGCATTGCCAAGAAGGCCCACCGCGCGCTTGCGCATGGCATAGACCCGGCCGATCTGCTCGCGTCCTTCCGCCAGGGTATAGCCCAGACGCTCGACCTGAGTATCCGCCGTGAGATGTTCGGTGAAAGCGGATACCTTGGCGTCGAGTTCGTCCGGATCGTTAGCGTTGAACTCCACCAGGTTGATGCCGCGAATCGCGGCCACTTCGTTTCCATGAGTGGCAGATGGAAAGAACTCCGCCACGCTGTCCCAGACGAAGTCCTCCATGGCGAGCCCCAGCACCTTGTCGTCCACGGTCTCGATGGACGTGGGGCGATTGGTTTCCACCTTCATCAGCGCCTTGGCATCGCGCAGGGCGTCCATGAAGCTCGCATAGCGCACATTGACCAGGGTGGAGTGCCTGGCCATGGGCAGCACGTTCAGCGTGGCCTCGTTGAGAAAGCCCAGAGAACCCTCGGCGCCACATAGCACGCTGTTGAGATTGAAGCGGCCGTCCGGCTCGCGCAGATGGGCCAGATCGTAACCGGTCAGGCAGCGATTGAGCTTGGGGAAAACGGCCGCGATCTGTTCGCGCTGGGTGTCGATGATCTCTCGCGCCGTGCGGTGCACGTCGCCGACGATATCGTCACGGGCACACAGCGCGTTCAACTCTGTTTCGTCCAGCGGGTGACTTTCAAGGCGCTGACCGCCCATCAGCACGCTATTCAAGGCCAGCACATGATCGCGAGTCTTGCCGTATTCACAACTGCCCTGACCGCTGGCATCCGTTGCGATCATGCCGCCGATGGTGGCGCGATTGGAGGTGGAGAGTTCCGGGGCAAAGAAGAGTCCATGAGGTTTCAGGGCGGCATTCAATTGATCCTTGACCACCCCGGCCTGGACCCGCACGCGGCGGTTCTCGACATCGATATCGAGAATGCGGTTCATGTGTCGCGAGACATCCACCAGGATGCCGTCGGTAAGCGACTGACCATTGGTGCCGGTGCCGCCGCCCCGAGGCGCAAGGGCCACGTCGCGAAATTCTTCCAGCGCCGCCAGCTCGGCGATACGCTGCAAATCCTGGGCGTGGCGAGGGTAGAGCACCGCTTGTGGCAGGCGCTGGTAGATGGAGTTGTCCGTGGCCAATACCGTGCGATTGGCGTAATCCGGTGCGATATCGCCAGTGAAGCCTTGCGTTTTTAACGCTTCGAGGAAGGCTGCATAGCGTTCGTCCAACCGGGAAAGAGGTTCCAGTCTTGCGATCATGGTTTCTTGAAATAGGGTCTCGTGATGTCAAGCAGGGCGGTATTCGTCTACCTTACCCGAGAAGCCGGCGGAACGCATTGCGAGGTTGCGAGCGCCATGGCCCAGCGAGCTGCTTTTCACTACAATGGAAAGCCGATTTTTCTAATGCCTGGAATTGATCATGACGACATGGCTGGCCGTAGCCATTGGCGGCGCTTTTGGCGCGCTTGGCCGCTACCTGATGAGCGGATGGCTCACCGCAATGCTGGGGCGCGGGTTTCCCTGGGGGACCTTTGGGGTCAATCTGCTGGGCTGTTGTCTGATCGGTGCACTCTATGTCTGGATCACGGAGGAGCTCAAGCTTCCTCCCCTGTGGCAAGTGACCCTGGTGGCGGGTTTTACCGGCGCCTTTACTACCTTCTCTACCTTCTCTCTCGAAATCCTGACGCTATTGGAAGGCGGCCGTATGCCAACCGCTATTCTTTATGTGGCCACCAGCCTGGTGCTGGGCGTCGCCGGAGTGGCGGCGGGGATGCGGGTTACGCGGCTCCTTGTCTAATTTCATTGTTCAACGGATAGAATTTCATGCTCGATCCCAAACTGCTTCGCAGCGACCTCGATGGCGTCGCGCAACGTCTTGCAAAACGTGGTTTTATTCTGGATGTCAATCGCTTCGAGACGTTGGAAGCTCGGCGACGTGATCTGCAGACCGAGACCGAGCGGTTGCAGAACGAGCGCAACACACGCTCCAAGGCCATCGGCAAGGCCAAGGCATCCGGGGAAGACATCGAGCCGTTGCTGGCGGAAGTCAGCGATCTGGGCGAGCGTCTGGATGCGGCCAAGGCCCAACTGACAGAGAACAGCGCCGCGCTGGATGATTTTTTGACCGGCTTGCCCAATCTGCCTCACGACAGCGTGCCCGAGGGCAAGGACGAGGATGATAACGTCGAGCTGCACCGCTGGGGCACGCCCAGGGAGTTCGATTTTGAAATCAAAGACCACGTCGAGCTTGGCGCCAAGCTTGGCTATCTCGATTTCGAGATGGCAGCCAAGCTGACCGGTTCGCGCTTCGCGGTGATGCGCGGCCCGATCGCTCGTCTGCATCGTGCATTGGGCCAGTTCATGCTCGACAAGCAGACTCTCGAACACGGTTATGAAGAGTGCTACGTGCCTTACATGGTCAACCCTGATTCGCTGCGGGGCACCGGGCAGTTGCCCAAGTTCGGTGAGGATCTGTTCAAGCTGGAAGGCGACAACGACTACTACCTGATTCCAACCGCCGAGGTGCCGCTGACCAACTTCGCGCGGGATCATATTTTTGAAGCCACGGAATTGCCCCAGCGACTGACCGCCATGACGCCCTGTTTTCGTAGCGAAGCCGGTTCTCACGGCAAGGATACCCGGGGCATGATCCGCCAGCATCAGTTCGAGAAGGTGGAGATGGTGCAGATGGTCTCGCCTGAAGCCAGCTACGAGGCGCTTGAAGAGATGCGCGGCCATGCGGAGGCCATCCTGCAGGCGCTGGAACTGCCCTATCGGGTCATCACACTTTGCACCGGCGATATGGGGGTTGGCGCTGCCAAGACCTATGACCTAGAAGTCTGGGTGCCAAGCCAGCAGACCTATCGCGAGATATCGTCAGTTTCCAACTGCGAGGATTTCCAGGCCCGACGCATGCAGGCGCGCTTTCGCGATCCGGAATACAAAAAGCCCCAACTGCTGCATACCCTGAATGGCTCGGGACTGGCAGTGGGGCGCTGTCTGCTGGCGGTGCTGGAAAACAATCAGAACGCCGATGGAACGATCACGGTGCCGCAAGCGCTGCGGGGCTACATGGGCGGGGTCGAGCTGATCAATTCTTGATCTCCCATTCGACACTGACACCAGCGTCTATAGTGATCTCCCCGGAACGATACTCCGGGGCGCCGCCGCCTTGCTTGGCCTCGGCGCTCATTGCCATCATGCGCGGCGCGAAGACCGGTGCGTTGGTTTCCTGAATATTGAGCACCTGGCCCAGTTCGACGCCCAGCGTGCTGGCCATCAGTTGAGCCTTGTGCCGCGCTTTTTGCAAGGCTTGGGTCAGCGTCTTGTCTGTGGCGGCATCACGATCCTTGAGATCGTAGGTGACGCCATCCAGCGCATCGACACCCGCTTCGGTCAGTGCATCGAGAATGGCCGGCAAGCCCTCGAGGTTTTCTATTCGCAGGCTGATAGGGCGTTCGAGCTGGGTACGCACCAGTGTTTCCGGTGGCTCGTCTTTCTTCACCTGACGGTGCACATAGTCCGGGCGTACCGATAAAGAGCCGGCAGTGATGGCGTTGGCTTTGAGGCCTTCCTGTTCCAGGGTGCGGATGAGTTCGCCGGTACGCTTTTCGAGGCGTTTGCGTGCTTCCGCCAACGCTTGCGGGTCCGATGGTGCGTCCTCGGTTCGCGCGATGGCCGGCGTGCGCTCCCACAGGCGTGCATTCAGCGTCGCCATGTCCGGCTCGGCCTTGATTTCGGCTTGCGCCTGCACCTGCACGCGCTGAGACTCGGACACTGGTGCATGGGATGGCGTCTGGGCCTGAGCGGTCGTTGCCCAGCCCAGCAGACTTCCCAGAATCAGGGAGCCGGCCAGTGTGCGGCCTGAAAGCGGGGTGAGCTTCGAAAGCAGGGTGAGCTTCGAAAGCGGGGGCAGCTTCATGAGGTTGTCTCCTGCGCGGTAAGGGAATGCAAGTTGCGTCTTAGAACGATTACTCAAACCAGGGTTTCTCCAGAACAGGCTAATGCACAATGTTTTCTTTATCGATAGAGCAGACCAGACGTTGAGCAGTGCATGGGTTGTCCCGCTGGCCTTGCTGCTGCTCTTGTTCAGCTCGTCGAGCCTGGCAGCAGCTATCGCGGTGACCGATGATGCGGACAACGAGGTGCGTTTGCCGGCGCCTGCCGAGCGGGTCGTGGCTTTGGCGCCTCACGCGGTGGAGATGATCTATAAAGTAGGGGCGGGAGCGTCACTGGTCGGAGTGATCGCAAGCAGCGATTATCCAACCGAGGCGCGTTCGCTTCCTCGTGTCGGCAGCTACCGCGGCATCGCGCTGGAAGCGATACTGGCTCGCGAGCCGCAGCTGGTGGTCGCCTGGGGCAGTGGCTCGCCCCAGGCGGTGATCGAGCGGCTGCGCAGCCTTAATATTCCGGTCTATATCAGCGAGCCGCGGCAACTGCTCGATGTCGCAGACAATTTGCGCGAACTCGGTCGATTGACCGGGCGAGCCGCACAGGGGGAGGCGGCTGCTCAGGTTTTCGAGCAGCGACTGGTGGAGCTTGAACAGTCTCTCGGGAGATCGCCTCGGGTATTTTATCAGCTCGGAGCGAATCCGCTGACCACCCTGGCGGATGGTCACATCGTCACTCAGGTCATTCGTCACTGTGGTGGGCAGCCGCTCTTTGCCGAAAGCCCGGTGCTGGTACCGCAGATCGGCCGCGAGTCGTTGCTCGACGCCCAGCCGGACGTGATTCTAGCGGCCAGTGAGAACGATGCCTGGCAGGCTGATTGGCAGCGCTGGACGATCTTGCCGGCAGTGCAGCAACAGCGCCTTTATACCCTCGAACCCGACTGGATCAGCCGCCCCGGGCCGCGCTTGATCAAGGCAGTGGAGCAGGTGTGCCTGGCATTGGGTTCGCAATAGTATTACCTTTCTACGGAAGCGCCCAAGAAATCGACGAGCGGTTCAAGCACAAGGCGCCCGGAGCACAGGCACCGGAGCATATGGGGTATATGTGAGGATGCCGCGCACCGAGTAACGCAGAGATTGAGACGCACAGTCATTTATTCGGTGTTTTCTCAATAGTCGATGCCGCGCCTTGCCTGCAACCCACTATTGAACGCGTGTCGCGTTTCCTGCATTTCCGTCACCGTATCCGCCATATCGACCAGTTCGCGATGGGCATTGCGACCGGTGATGATCACGGTTTGCTCTTCAGGGCGATCAGCGATGGCCTTCTTGACCACATCGATATCCAGGTAACCGAACTTGAGCATGTAGGTGATCTCGTCGAGCACCACCAGGTAGACAGCGTCATCCGCCAGCATGCGCTCGGCCTCCTTCCATACTTCAAGACAGGCCCGGGTATCGCTTTCTCTGTTCTGGGTATCCCAGGTAAAGCCCGTCGCCATTACCTGAACCTCCAGGTTGGCATCCCCGATCAAACGTTCTCGCTCACCGCACTCCCATAGCCCTTTGATGAACTGGATCACCCCGGCCTTGTAGCCGTAACCCAGCGCCCGGGTCACCGTGCCCCAGGCGGCGGTCGTCTTGCCCTTTCCGTTGCCGGTAAACACCAGCAGAAGCCCGCGCTGCTCCTTGGCTTCGGCGATTTTTTCATCGACATGACGTTTGAGTTTTTGCATCGACTGTTTGTGACGGGTATCGCGATCGGTCATGATATTTCCTGGGCTAGTTATGCCATCTATTGGGGGATACTTGGCGGCAATGTGTTTGTGTGCTGGTAAATTGCCGTTTCTGATAAAGATAAAATGATTTTTTTCATTAAAAGAGATTCAGTTATGGGCCTTTTGCTAACAAATGTTACGTTCCTTTCGTTGAATGGTTACGTTGGTTGACGTTTTGGATTTAAAGAGTAACAATTGGACGCATATTGCATTGAGCTCGTTGTTTTGCTAACGAAGCATGGTTAAAAAGAACCATATATCAAATATTTTAGTACCAAGTAACTTAAATTACTGGCTCTGTAATAAGTGAAACGATTGTTAAATTAAAAATTTAATTTAATTTAATTTTTAGGTATAGCGGGGAATACCATGTTATCGCATCAGCTTAGCCAATCACTGGAGCGCAGCGTCCGGCTTCCTTCTTTGCCTACGGTCGTGTTACGCGTAGTCGAGTTGGCACGGGACTCAAACGTCAACCTTCAAGACATCATCGAGAATCTGGGGCGCGATCCCGCGCTCTCAGCGCGTTTATTGTCTCTTGCCAATACTGTGTATTACGCGCAGCACAAGCCTGCCGAGGACTTGACCCAGGCCGTAAGTCGCATCGGGTTGGAGCGTACCCTCTCATTGGCGCTAGGGTGCAGTCTAGTGGCCTCCACCAAAAAGCAGGGAGTCGGAGGGTTTGATTTAGAGCGATACTGGCAGCGTTCACTGATTTGTGCCTTGTGCGCCAAGTCGTTAGCGGAATCCTTGAATTTACAGGGTGAGGGAGGGGCATTGTTCACGGCCTCTCTTTTGCAGGATATCGGCATGTTGGCAATGCGTGCCGTTGATGAAGAGCGCTACATGGGCCTGCTTGTCGACGCCAAGACCCATTCTGAGCTGGTTGCCCTGGAGCGCCGAGTATACGAGAGCGATCACGCTGAAGTAGGCGCCTGGCTGGCTGAGCGGTGGCAACTCTCCGAGAGAACCTTGAACTGGATACGCAGCAGTCATGACGAACTGGAGAAGACAACCTCTCGAGAAAAGCAGGTAACCAACTGCATCATCGCCGCGAGCATGCTGGCTGACGCCTGGATTGAAGGAGAAGCGTCCCTGGGGGCGGTGATGATCACCCTGGAAGACTATTTCGATATTGAAACGACTGAGTTACTGGCGAGCATCATGGCGTTGCAAGAGCAGCTTCCATTACTGGCGTCACTATATGATATTGCGGTTCCGGAACGACTGGATAGTAACCAGTTGATGCTTGAGGCAAAACAGGTTCTATCCGACAAGAATGAATGCCTGCAACGAGATATTGAACGACAGCGTGCGGAAATCGAGCTGCTTCGCCAGCAACAACAAGCACTGAGCTTGCAAGCCAAGATCGATCCGCTTACTCAAGTCTATAATCGCACCCATCTTGCAGAGCTGCTGAGTGGCTCCTTTGACGCCAAGGACGAAAGGTTTCAACCATTGGCGATCATTTTCATGGATCTCGATCACTTCAAGAGCATCAATGACCGGTTTGGGCATGTCATAGGCGATGCAGTATTAAAGAATTTTGCCTCGATTCTACGTGATATGGCGGGAGAGGTCGGAGGTCAGGTGGGGCGCTATGGCGGCGAGGAGTTTGTTGTCGTTCTTCCGAATTACGATGAAGAAAGCGCGACGTCGTTTGCCGAGAGTGTGCGGGAAAGACTGCAGAAGACAGCGCTTGGTGGCTCCAGGAAAACGGATATCCATATCACGGTATCATTCGGGATTGCAGCCATTCAGACAGGCGACGAGTTTCAGGATGTCGAATCGCTGTTCGATGCGGCGGATAGTGGCATGTACGCTTCCAAGCGTGCCGGACGAGACCGCATTACTGTATTTTCGTCAAAGGATGCCCAGGTTTCGAGTCAGGGGTAGGCTACCGGGTACTGCTTCCTTTCGGCCGGCGGGGTTGTTGATGGCTGAGAAGGGTGGAGGAGTGTTGAAGAAGATCAAGAGTATCCCAATGCCTGCTTGAGATAGTGATGATGGGTGATTACCCAATTGACATCAATTGGCCCCCAATCCCGAATGACATAGCTGCCGGTATTATGCCGGGCGCCGGCCTTTCGTTCGAATTCGCAAAGGATGTCGAGTTCCGCGAGGGCATTGATGGTGTCCTGAGCCGTGCGCCGAGGCATGCCGGTAGCGGCGATGATATCCGGTACGCTGGCCGTGCCGTTGTCGATCAAGTAAGCCACATAGATCCGGCGATAGAAACTGGACTGAGTCTTGCTGATAGAGAGTTTGCTGGTTAGCGTCTTGGTATCAGGCATGAGGCGTCTCGTATAGCGCTATGAGGCTCCATGTTAACAGTTCAGAGAAACAGGTCACCTTGTGCGTGAGGCGCTCGGAATGCACCACAGTCAAGCCTTGTCTCCACGTGTTTCTTCAAGCCCAGGCGTCGACTGGCGTTACTGAAACGCTGAGCCAGCAACTCGGCGAATACCCCTTGGCCGCGCATGCGCTGGCCGAAACGTGAGTCATAGGCTTGGCCATTTCGGCACTGTCGCATCAAGCTCATGACCTTTCCAGCCCGCTCCGGGTAATGGCATAGCAACCACTCCTCGAACAGTGGCGCCACCTCCCGGGGCAAGCGCAGCAGCGTCCAGGCGGCGGTGCGTGCCCCCGCGTCGTGAGCTGCCTGTAGCAGGGTTTCCATTTCATGATCGTTCAGCCCGGGAATCATCGGCGCCAGCAGGGCGCCGGTGGGAATTCCCGCCGTGCTGAGCTCCTGCAGAGTCCTGAGGCGTGCCCTGGGCGAGGCAGTGCGTGGCTCCAGGCTGCGCTTGAGTTCATCATCGAGGCTGGTGAGGCTGATGAACACCCGCACCAATTGCCGTTTGGCCATTTCTTCGAGCAGCGACTTGTCCCGCAGAATCAGTGCGCTCTTGGTGACCAGGGTGACTGGATGACGACACTCCAGCAGTAGTTCGAGAATGGCCCGGGTCGTGCGGCGCTCGGCTTCCAGGGGCTGGTAGCAATCGGTATTACCGGACAGGTTGATGGGCCGACAAACATAGCCGGGCTTGCACAATTCTTCGCGCAAACGCTCGACGAGACCGGTGCGCGCAATCAAGCGGGTCTCGAAGTCGATACCCGGCGATAGATCCCAATAGGCATGGCTGGGACGCGCGTAGCAATAGATACAGCCGTGCTCGCAACCCCGATAAGGGTTCAGCGAGCGATCGAAGCCAAGATCCGGCGATTGATTCCAGGAAAGCGCGCTCTTCGAGGCTTCGTCACGCACAGTGGTTGCCAGGCGCTCGGGAAGGGCCTCCTGCCACCAGCCATCATCGATAGCCTCGCTGTGGGTGGGTGCGAATCGGTTATTGGGATCAAACGTTGCACCGCGGCCTTTGCGCAACAAAGAGGGGTGTTGAATAGCCATGTGTTTGCCGCCTTTAACGGTATTCAATAACTGTATTTAAGTACAGTATAAGGCGGTATCGTCTATCTGCAACTCAAAAACTGGGAAGGAAAGTGTCAGAGATGCCCGGGATTGCGCAACCCACGCTCCTCCTCGGGTGGCGGCGTCCATTGATACATCCAGGTTTCGGTCAAGGGTTTGTCGTTCCCTTTTAACGTGAGATACAGGCTCAGGTTGATATGATCGGTGCTATCGTCCGGAGGTACCACATCAAACATGGCCCGGTAGCCCTGGATCGCGTGCAGAGGACGTGCAGACGTAATCTCGACCCGGCCGGCGGAATTCCTGATGTTTGGCACGACCTCGACTTCCTGGTCTGCATTGAAGGGGAAGGGGCCGCCCTTGAAATCGACGACGAAACGCCAGCTGAAATATTCGCGCTTTTGACCGACCACGCCGCCGATGCCCGTACGGGTAGCCACACAGCGGGCCAGTTGGGTTTCCACGGGAGGGCGTTCGCGCCAATAGATCCGGTAGCCGTAGAGCAATTCGCGACCAGGCTCGATTGGCTCTGCAGGGTTCCAGAATGCCACGATGTTGTCGAAGGTCTCATCCAGCGTTGGAATCTCCACCAGCTGGATTGCCCCTGGCCCCCAATCGGACTTGGGCTCGATCCATACGCTGGGGCGTTGATCGTAGAAAACGCCATCATCCTGATAGTGATCGAAATCACGGTCGCGTTGAATCAGGCCGAAGCCCTTGGGGTTTTTATCCTGGTAGGCGTTGAAACGCAGTCTGGATGGGTTGGCAAGAGGACGCCATAACCATTCATCCTTGCCTGTGTGCATGGAAAGGCCATCGGAGTCGTGAATCTCCGGCCGCCAGTCCCAGCCGGCCTGCCGATCGTTCTCGCCCACCATGTACATGCTGGTCAAAGGCGCTATACCCAGGCGCTCGATGGCCTTGCGCGGATAGAGAGCGGCGTCCACATCCATGACTACGCCGTTGCCGGCGGTAATACCAAAGCGATAGGCTCCGGTCACGCTCGGAGATTCCAGCAGGGCATAGACAGTGACGAGATCGCTGTCATCATCAGGCCGCTCGAGCCAGAAGCGGGTAAAGTTCGGGAACTCTTCGGGCTTCATCATGCCTGAATCGATGGCCAGACCTCGGGCGGACATGCCGTACTGCATCGATTTGCTGACAGCCCGGAAATAACTGGCGCCTAGAAACGAGGCAATATCACGTTTCCAGTCGCTTTTGTGATGAACGCGGAAGCCGGCAAAACCAAGATCCTTGGGTAGTGCGTCACCGTCGATACCCGATTTGCCGTACTCGAACATCGCCGGGTCGTAGGCGATTTCGTGGGCTTGTCCTTCGCTGATTTCGTAAATACGAACCGGCTTTTTGAAATAAAGCCCGAGATGAAAGAGCTGAGCACGAACATTCGACTGTTCGTTGTCGGCCCATAGAGCGCGATCCCGCTTGAAGGTGATTGCCTGGTAGTCATCCCAGCTCATATCCTGCAACTGTTCCGGCAAGTCACCTTCAGGTGTTGTGGCATCCTGCTGAGAAAGATGCTTTGCCAGCCCCTTGAGCCAGGCGTAATCGAAGGACTTCTCTGGACCGATCGACTTGGTTGAGCCGTCGGCAAGGGCAAGGACGGTCGAAATAGGCAGAAACGCGCTGCTCATCACGCTCGCGGCCTTCAAGAAATCGCGTCGGTTCATGCTGGTCATCCCTGAGATTGTTGCTTCTTGCATACGCTACGTTAGCCGCCGGTAAATCGCTATAGACCGATGTTTCAACGCGAGTATGAAAAAACCCCCAGAATTGGATGGGCATCCAATCCTGGGGGTCGTTCATAACAAGACTGCGATTGGATATTTAGCCAGAGGCGTTGTCGGCTTGCTTGTAGGGATTGTCCGGCATCAGGTCCCGGGCCAGCGGTGGGCGCCGTGCGTCCTCCTTGGGGCCGTAGTGCTTGGCCAGGTAGTCCAGGATGGTGTTTTCCATTTCCGGCTGGAATTGCCACAGGCCTTGAGTCTTCTGCATCCAGCGGATGAGATATTCCCAGCGATTGCGTGAGCCGCTGTTCTGGGTCACCAGCTTGGCGGAATGACAGGCGGTACAGTTGGCATTGACCACCTGCCAGCCCTCATCGATAACGAAGCCGCTGTCCGGATCGGTTTCCTGAGCGTTGCCTGCCAAGGGGAGAATGGCGGCTATCACCAGTGCGACGCCAATCGTCTTTTTTGCGTTCATGAGCGTTTCCTCAGGCCACCTGGACCGCAATGCGATGGCAGGCATTGTTGAGATAGCCCTTGGGATTCCAGCCGGGCACGACCATGGGCTGGGCATTGCCTTCGCTGTCCGTGGCCTTGGCCCAGATTTCGTAATAGCCTGGTTCGGGGAAGGTCACCTCGGTGGTGAAGCGCTGCCAGGCCAACCGGTTGGGCGCTTCCTTGAGTTCGGCCTTTTGCCAGGTGACCCCGAAATCCGTGGAAACCTGCACCTCCCTGACCGATAGATCTCCCGCCCAGGCATGACCGCGCACCTCGAGAGGGCCGGGATCGGCATGGGTGATGCCGGACTCGGGAAAGGTGATCAAGGATTTCACCGGCATGGAATGGATGGTCACGAACTCATCGAGTGGCACATCCGTACCCGGCGCCACCGGATGCTTGGGCACGCT
The DNA here is from genome assembly GCF_947493865.1 of uncultured Halomonas sp. Classification (GTDB taxonomy): domain Bacteria; phylum Pseudomonadota; class Gammaproteobacteria; order Pseudomonadales; family Halomonadaceae; genus Modicisalibacter. The sequence goes on along the minus strand of NZ_CANLTC010000002.1, from coordinate 284,276 downwards.
GTAGGAGGGCGGAGCCATCTTGGCGCCGTCGTGCTTCTGGTTGCGAATGACGATCTTGTTCAACCATTTGCCGGACACCGAACCCGGCCAGCCGCCGCAGACCAGGCGCAACGGATAGCCGTTCTGGTAAGGAATGTCTTCATCATTCATCGCCCAGGCGATCAGGGATTCATCCTCCAGAGCTTTGTCCATGGGCACGCCGCGCGAGATGGGCTCTTTCTTCGGATCGCCGCTGAGATGGGTATCGGCACCGTAATAGCCGATGTACACAGCATCATCTTTTATGCCGCAGGCCTCGAGTACATCCTTTACGCGCACCCCGGTATAGGTCGGGCAGGCCACGGCGCCGGTGGTCCATTGATTGCCGCTGGCGGAGGGGTTGAATTCCGCTCGACCATTGCCGCCACACTCCACCGTCAATTGATAGGTGTGTTGATCGAACTGCTTCTTGAGTTCGGCGATGGTGAAGCTCTTGGGGTTCTGGCAGGATTCGCCGGCAATCTCCAGCGTCCAGCTGTCGACATCGATACTGGACTGTGCCGGTGGCAAGCCGTTGTTGCGCACGAACATATGCTTGGCCGGCGTCACGTCATCATCGAGCAGATGTGGCGGTGTTTCCGCGTTGACAGGACGATCGTTGAGCACGGTCAGCCCTTCCTTGCCTTCAATGCTGAAAGGCTCATCGCTTTGCGCAAGCGCCGCCGGAATCAGACCTGCGGGCATCTTGTCGGCGAAGGGAATTGACGCTCCTACGGCTGCGGCCATGGCCAGCAGACTGCTGCGTTTGAGAAAACCGCGTCGGCTTAGCGGGTCGGTTTCCCTGTCCCAGAGTTCCTTGTCCGCAGCTAACGGGTCTTCAGCATAGAGTTCGTGAATGCCCCGGGTCTTTTCATCATGAGGTCCTGAGGGGGTCTTGCTCATTGTTGTATTCCTTTTTGTCGGGCAACAATCGTTATTATCGACATCGCGGTGATCTCTGCGACAAAAGGCCACGCGATGTTCTACAAAGATTAGCAGTTACTCGACAGGAAAAGCAGAGCCAGGATGGTGCCAACCGGGCTAGATGGTTGGCACCAGTAGTTCAAGGGTTTCTGGACGATAAAGACAAGAGGGCGCTCAGTAGCGTACGGTAACGCCTCCTTCCACATAGCGATCCCGGGTGTTGTAGCCATCGACAAGCTGATACTGCTTGTCGAGGACGTTCTCGATCTTGGCGGAAAGCTCGACTTTCGGGGTGACCTGCCAGGACGTGCGCAGGTCAAGCAGCCCGAAGCCGCCCACCTCGGAGCCGCCATAGGAGGTGCGCTCGCTGTAGGCGCGCAGGGTCGAGCCCACCTGTACGTTATCGAGCAGGGCATAATCGACGTCCAGCCGGGCAAAGCGCTCGGCTCGATTGAGTAGACGGTCACCTTCCTCGATACCGGCGAAGGGATCGGACCACTTGCGCACTTCTGGATCCTGGAAGGTCAGCGCCAGGCGCGTGACCAACCGTTCGCCTTCCCAGCCACCGGAAAGCTCGACGCCGCGAATACGCGCTTCGTCCACGTTGCGATAACTGCCGTCGAGAAAGCCCCCGGTATAGACGATCAGATCATCGATACGATTCTCGAAAGCGGTGATTCGCGTATCGACATTGTCCCGACGATACTCCCAGAAGGCTTCGACGTTCTTCGAGGTTTCCGCATCCAGGTCCGGGTTGGGATCGAAAGTGCCGTACAGATCGCTCAGGCTCGGTGCCTTGTAGGCGGTAGCGTAGCTGGTGCCCAGGCGCTGATTGGGGGTCAGACGATAGCCGTAGCCCAAACTACCGGTGGTCTCGTCGTCGAACAGAGAGTCGTCGTCGTAGCGCAGCGACCCGGAGAGCTGATGAGGCCCGTAGTTGCGCTCAACCAGACCGTAAACACCGACGTTCTCGCGGCTGTCCTTTTCATAGTCCTGACCGGTCCGGTTCGAGAAGTCGACGCTTTCGTGCCGATAATCGACGCCTAGCGTTGTGACGCCATTATCCTGATAGAACAGGTTCTGCAGGCCGACTTCATCGCGCTGGGTGGCGGTGCGTGATTGGCGTTCGTTGCGATAGTATTCCCGGCGCACCTCGTCGAAACGACCGGCGGTGATGCCGATCTCCCAATTCGGCTGAAGCGCTATATCGACCCGGCCACCGATGCTCTGCTGATAGCCTTCGCTCTCGCAATCGCTGGACGCGGGGGCAAGAAAATCACCGCTACGAAAGCAGTTGTCGTAATCCGCCTTGAACTCCTGACGCAAAGCGCTGACCTGGGCGCTGACCCGCTCATCGAAACGATGCGACAAGGAGAGCTGGCCGCCGCGCCCGGTATAGCCGTCGCGCTCGCCGCTGTCATCGCCTTTGTAGGCATTGAAGCCGTCGGTTTCGCGATTGAACACTGTGGCGTTGAGTCGAGTATCGGCACTTCCCGTACCCACCCATAGATGCTGGCGCTGGCTGTCGTTGCTGCCCACGCGAGTTTTCAGACTTGCCTGGGTGCCTTCCTGGTTGCCTTGGCGGGTGAATATCTGGATTACGCCGCCGATGGCATCGGCGCCGTAGGTGGCGGCACGAGGCCCACGCACGATCTCGATACGCTCGATGGCAGCGGGGTCGAGAAACTCGAGGCTGGTACCGCCGTCCACCGCGGAGTTGATGCGCACGCCATCCACCAGCACGACGCTGTGATTGGAATTGCTGCCACGCAGGAACAGACTGCTGATGGTGCCCGGCGGGCCGTTTTGGGTGATCTCGACCCCGGCTCGAGCCTGCAACAGATCGATGACCGACTCCGCCTGCAGACGTTCGATTTCTTCTCGTTCGATGATGGTGGTACTGGCCAGCACATCCGCCTGGGACTGGGGCAGCCGGTTGGCGGTGACCTGAATATCTTCCAGACGCTGCTGGGCATGAGCTGTTCCTGCGGTCAGGGCCGCGATGGCCAGCCACAGGGTGCTTTTCTTGTACAACATGATGGGTGTTCCTCACGCGCGTAAACTGAGTGTTGCTTCGATACGCGATGAGAAGGACAAATTGTGACGATTCACAGGAAGTGCCGCTGGCGACGAGCGAATACGTCGGACAGGCCCAATGAAGCCGTCACTGGCGAAGCCCTCCGCATCAGCCAGTGCAGAGATTCAGGCCGGTCTACGGACTGACGCGGGGCGGAATCGTGCATTCCGCCGATCGATGACACCTTCCCATCCGTTCGGACAGTGGTTGGCCTGGAATAACCTCCAATGCCTTGTCATCGATACGCGCGATCACCGTTGCGGGGGCAGTGTGGAGCTTTCATCCACTTCCCGGGCACCTGGATCTCAACGATCGAGAATACTGATTGGCATGATAGGCTAAGTCAATCGTTGGGATGTATCGAGTTGCCAAAGACGCTCAAAAAGGCACTAGACGTCCAGGGTCGTCGCTGATCGCGCTGTCCACCCCCCACTCGCGCAGTCGCGCAAACACTTGTGGGTCGTTGACGGTGTAGCAGAAGAGTTTATAGGGGCTTGAAGCCATGGCCAGCGCTATCCTGGCATCCAGGCGACGCCAGTCGACGTGCAGGCTATAGGCGCTCAGTCGCAGTGCAGTTTCAGCCCAGTTACGCGGTGGCTTCTTGTGCAGGATACCCAGATGCAGTTTCTCGGGATCGGGTTCCCGGGCCCGCAGGGTGTCGAGTGCCACATCGCTGAACGAGGAGAGGATCAACCGCTGGGCGGGCAGTGCTTCCGTGAGCCGGGGCAGCACCGCATCGACGAGCGCGTGGGCGTCTCGGCCTGGATTGACCTTGAGCTCGAGATTGAGGCCCAGGTCCAACTCATCGACTAGAGCCAGCATCTCATCCAGAGTCGCCATACGCTCACCCGTGAACGATCTATTGAACCATCTGCCCACATCAAGCCGCTTGGCGCGGGCAATGTCCAGATCCCGCAGTTTGCCCCAACCATTCGAGCAGCGCCTGACACTAGTGTCGTGCCAGATGATCGGTGTGCCATCCCCCAGCAGTTGAACGTCGAGCTCGATCCAGCGCGACCCGGCGGCGTGGGCGGCCCGAACCGCGGACAGGGTGTTCTCTGGTGCCCTAGCGGAAAGCCCGCGATGGGCCATGGTCGTCGTCAGCACTGGGGTTGAATCGGTCTCGGCGAGCGGCACAGGGGCGTTGCTCATGGATGTTGCTCTCGCAATGATGGTCGGAGTGATCTAAGCATCTTACGGTGCTTGGCTGTTTAGCTGCCTGTGCCAGGCTAGGGTCTGTTGACGTTTCATTCACGGCCGCGCTGGCGCCAGTTTTTATTCGGGGCAAGGCAGGAGGAGAGAAATTTGGTTATTCCAAATGAACGACGACTAACGCAGCAGCGGATAAAAACTGGCCCAGCCCTTCGGGTTGCGCAGCAAAAAGCGCCATTCTGCGTTGCGAAACTTGAAAAGGGAATAACCCTTCTCTGCGCTTCGCGCCTTGACTGACACCTTTTGATGCAGCAACGCGGTTCGCGATGAAACGTCAACAGGCCCTAGCGTAGTTTGATGACAAAAATCACCACCATGATAGCAGCGTCAAACGATACGCTTTATTGATGCATGAACTTGGTCCCCCTCGCGCAAGCGCAGTCTTGGTGCGACATGGGAAAGCCTGCTAATCTGCGGGCTTTTAACCGCCAGCCGGTTCTGCTTGCAGGCAGAACGATAATTTTTTGGAGCAATATCGATGAGAGTGGTGCACGTGAAGGATGAAACCCAGCGCGATGCCTGTCTCGCACGGCTGTGCGCCGAGGTTTACGGTCATGAGGCGGGCATTGCGCCACTGGCTATCTTCGCCGGCACCTTGAGCGTGCTGGTCACCCAGGAAGCAGCCCGGGTGCTGGCGTTGATCGACAATGAATCACGACCGATTGCACTGGCGTTGTTGGTGCTCGACGAGCTGGGTGAAAGCATGGAAGTGATGCTGCTCACCGGCTTGAATAGCGACACCGTGGCTCAGCCAGCAGAGCGCTTGATCGGTGAACTGGCGCTCAAGGCACCGCTACGGGTCAACGCCATCAATGCCGATCAGGAAAAGATGTTTCGCGCCTGCGGAATCTCACGCTGGTTCGATGGCCCGGACGGGCTGCGCATCGGCGTAAGCTCCAGGCATGCCGCCACCAAGCTGGACGATATACCACGCACCATGCACTTCGATCAGCGAGCGGTGATTCAGGCCTTCAAGCAGGACAAGTCCATCTTCGATGGCTACAAGCAGCGCTTCGTTCGCGGCCTTGAGTCCTTTCCGGAAGTGCTGTGAACATAGGGGATTTCTCTCGTGAAACATGCCTTCTATACGGTAGGACACTCGACTCGCACGCTGGATGAGTTCGTCGCGCTGCTGGGTGTGGGCGGAGTCGAGCATGTCGTCGATGTCAGGGCCATGCCGCGCTCGCGTACCAACCCGCAATTCAATTTTGATGCGCTGCCGGACTCGCTTGCGCCGCTGGGTATCGGTTATACCCACAGCGCTGAATTGGCCGGTCTGCGTAACCGCTCGAAAACCGTCGAGGATGACGTCAATGGCTACTGGTATAATCGCAGCTTCCACAACTATGCGGACTATGCCTTGTCCGAAGAATTTCACCGGGGGCTCACTGCGCTGATCGAACTCGGCCACCGCCAGACCTGCGCGATCATGTGCGCGGAAGCGGTATGGTGGCGTTGCCACCGTCGTATCATCGCCGATCATCTGCTTCACCGAGGCGAACAGGTCTATCACCTGATGAACGCTGACCGTATCCAGCCCGCAAAGATGACCGAGGCGGCGCAAGGCAGTGAAGATGGCGACCTCATCTACCCCAGTTCCGATGAAAAGGATTCCTAAGGCGCAAGCCGTGATAAAAGCTCAACGCTCGATAGCGGTTCTCGTGCATCGTTTGCATATGAATGACAGCGCTGCCCATTCCTGCGACCCTTGTTCAAGATTGAATGTTCAAGATCGAACCTTTCCCCTAGCCGAATAAGGAGTGTTCACAATGCCGAAACGCATTCAGTTTTCTCAAACCGGTGGCCCGGACGTGCTCGAGTTTGTGGACTTTGAGCCAGAAGCGCCCAAGGAAGGCGAGGTACGAATCAAGAACCATGCAGTAGGGTTGAACTTCATCGACATCTATTTCCGCACCGGTCTGTATCCGGCGCCGTCCATGCCGTCTGGTCTTGGTACCGAAGGTGCCGGCGTGGTGGATGCCGTGGGCGAGGGCGTCACCGAGTTCAAGGAAGGGGATCGGGTCGCCTATGCCCTGGGGCCGCTGGGTGCCTATTCCGAGGTACATACGCTGCCGGTAGAGAAGGTGGTGAAACTGCCCGATGATGTTGCCTTCGAGACTGCGGCAGGCTGCATGCTCAAGGGGCTGACGGTGCAGTATCTACTGCGTCAGACCTATCGCGTGCAAAAGGGCGACACCATCCTGTTTCATGCCGCCGCCGGGGGCGTAGGGTCAATTGCCTGCCAGTGGGCCAAGGCGCTTGGCGTGAAGCTGATCGGCACGGTGAGTTCCCAAGAGAAGGCCGAGCTTGCCAGAAAGAACGGCGCCTGGGCGGTCATCGACTACACCCAGGAAAACGTGGTGGAGCGAGTGCGAGAACTGACCAAGGGCGACATGGTGCCGGTGGTCTACGACTCCGTGGGCAAGGATACCTGGGAAACGTCTCTGGACTGCCTGCAGAAGCGCGGCCTGATGGTCAGCTTCGGCAATGCGTCCGGGTCTGTTGAAGGCGTGGACGTCAGCATCCTCAACCAGAAAGGCTCGCTTTACCTTACGCGGCCGAGCCTTGCCGGCTATGCGGATACGCACAAGCGCCTGAAGCAGATGGCGGGTGAACTGTTCGAGATGATCGAAAGCGGCAAGATCAAGATCGACGTTGCCCAAAGCTATCCGCTCGAGAAAGCCGGGGAAGCCCAGGCAGCGCTGGCGGAGCGCAAGACCACTGGCTCGACCGTACTGTTGCCGTGATCGAGCGTAGTCACCAATGGTCGCGGTCCCTTCGTGAGGGGCCGCATCATCGATCTTTTCTATCGCGCCGCCGAGCGTCTGGGAATGATTCACAGCGGCATCGTGCCGGTGAGGATACGCGGCATCGACTGATGTTCCAGCCGAAAAAGAGGCTGTATAGACCATGAGCTGATGCTATGGATATTCCTGGCGAGCGTGGAGCACATCCATGATGGCGATATGGTCAGATGCGACGCGGTAGATCATCAGGTAGTTAGGATGGACGACAGCTTCCCGTGTGCCCGGGACGCGTCCCGGGCGATACAGGTAAGGGTGCTGAGGGAGTGCCTCGGCAGTCTTTTCGATAGCCCTTTGTAGCCACTCGGCGGCGTAGGGATTACGTTCGCTCAAGTATGTAGCGATAGTCTCAAGGGAATCCAGCGCTTGAGGTCGCCACTCAATCGGTAACATGACGAAGTTTCTTAGCCTCGATCACGGCCCGGACGCGAGCCATAGCCTCGTCATGTGGAATGTTGGGGCGCGTATCGTCCAAGCTACGTTGGATGCGCTCACGAAACCAGCGGTCGTAGCTGTCGGCCTGTTCTTGCGTTTCAAACTCCGAGACGATGGGATCCAGTGGCGTGCTCATTATCGCTTCTCCTCAATTGCTCATAGTCTACGTCATCGGTGAAACGGTGTCAGGTCCGCGGCTAGGCGACTCAGGTCATGCCCGAGCCGCTACAAACAGATCGCCCCGGCAAATAGCCGGGGCGATGTGTTTCTGCTGTGGTGCTTCAATCAGATTTATCGATCAAGCGGCGTCGTGCCATACGATCTTATCCTTGTGAGACGCAAAGGCATCGAAGGCGAAGTCATCGACGGTGAGCATCTCCAGCACCTCCTTCTCATAGCGCCGCATGAAGTCCGCATCTTCCTGATTGATCAGCCCAGACTCCAGCGCTGCCTCGACACGCTGTTCGGGGTGAAGCGCTTCCGCCGGCAGGGTGCCCTTGGCATAGGCCTTGTTGATGGCACGATAGATCGGCTCGGCCCGATCATATTCCGCCAGCAAGGCGTTGTAGCGTGCCAGGGGGTTGTCCTGCTGGCCTTTCTCCTGGGTATGCCAGGTATCCGCGGTCAGCTTTTGGCGCAGGGCGGTATCCGTGGAAATGGCCCGGGCAATCTCGCGGGTCAGGCTGTCTTCCGGACGCTTCCAGCGACGACCCAAGGGCATGGTAACGACCGCCAGCGTCTTGCCCAGGGCACGATTGGGCAGGTTGTCGAACAGCTCGACCATCGCCTGTTCCGCGCGATAAAGAAGGGTCTGGCAGCTGTAGTGCAGGAGTGCCGCCTCGTGTTCAACGCTGTTCCCGGCATGCCATTGCTTGAGCACCATTGATGTCAGATAAAGGTTGGAAAGTACGTCCCCCAGGCGCGCCGAGATCATCTCCCGCTTCTTGAGTTCGGAACCCAGGCTCACCATAGCCGCATCCGCACAAAGACCGAAGGCTGCCGATAAACGCGCGACATCCTTGGCGTAGGGTGCCGCGACATCGTCGAACGGCACGCTGCGCTTGGCCATGCCCAGCCCCTGCACGAAGGCGCGGGCCGCATTGCCGAAAATCAGGCGAATATGACCGAAGAACGCCTTGTCGAAGGCGCTGGCATCGTTGGCGTCCTTGGCCGCCAGTTCTTTCAGCACGTAGGGATGACAGCGAATCGCCCCCTGGCCAAAGATCATCAGGTTGCGGGTCATGATGTTGGCGCCTTCCACGGTGATCGATACCGGCACGGCGCTCCAGGCCTGACCCAGATAGTTGCGCGGGCCCAAGGTGACGGCACGGCCCCCATGCACATCCATGGCATCCGCCAGGATGCTACGCTGGAATTCCGTCAGCTGGCTCTTGAGAATCGCCGAAGGTACGGCAGGTTTTTCACCATGATCGATCAGGTTGGCAGTCTGCATGACCGAGGCTTGCGCGATATAGGCGTGGGCGGTAAGACGCGCCAACGGCTCCTGCACGCCTTCCATTTCCGCCACCGGCATATTGAATTGGCGGCGAATACGCGTGAAGCCGCCGGCCCAGCCAATCGCATAGCGACCGGCACCGGCGGCACCGGAAGGCAGGGTGATGCAGCGACCCACGGATAGACACTCCACCAGCATGCGCCAGCCCTGGCCGGCCATGTCGGGGCCGCCGATCAGGTAGTCGAGGGGTATGAAGACTTCATTGCCGACGATCGGCCCGTTCATGAAGGGGCTGCCGATGGGGTGGTGACGCCGGCCGATCTCCATGCCTTTCGTGTCCCGGGGAATCAATGCACAGGTGATGCCGAGATCGGTTTCGTCTCCCAGCAGCTTGTCCGGATCGAACATGCGAAACGCCAGGCCGACGACGGTGGCGATGGGGGCCAGGGTAATCCAGCGCTTCTCGAAGGTGAGTTTCAGGCCCAGCACCTCTTCACCGTTGTGGGTGCCATGGCAGACGATGCCCACATCCGGCAGGGAAGTGGCGTCGCTGCCGGCCCGCGGGCCGGTCAGGCCGAAACAGGGAATCTCGCGGCCGTCCGCCAGGCGGGGCAGGTAATGGTCTTTCTGTTCTTCTGTGCCGTATTTCAGTAACAGCTCGCCGGGGCCGAGAGAATTGGGAACGCCTACGGTGACGGTCAATGTCTCGTTGATCGACAGCTTCTGCAGCACTGCGGATTGCGCCTTGGCGGAAAATCCGAGCCCACCGTACTGCTTGGGAATGATCATGCCGAAGAAGCGCTCCTTCTTCAGATAGTCCCAGAGCTCCTGGGATAGATCCGCACGCTCTACTGAAATCTCCCAGTCGTTGCACATGCCCGCGGCGACAGAGCATTGATGATCCAGAAAGGCGCGTTCCTCGTCGCTCAACCCGTCATCGCGATAATCGAGCAGGCGCTGCCATTGCGGCTTGCCGGAAAATAGCTCCGCGTCCCAGGAGACGGTGCCGGCTTCCAGAGCCGTGCGCTCGGTATCGGATACCTTGGGGGCGACCTTGTGAAATAGCGCCAGCACACGCGGCGTGAGCCAGGCACGGCGCAGCGCCGGCAGACCGCAGGCCGCGATGACGATGGCACCGAGAATGAACAGCACGCCGATGATCGGCGCACCGAACAGCAGGCCGACCACACCAAGAATGGCCAGTACGCCCAAGGCCGACATGGCGCCCGCTTCACGGCGTGCCACTTCTATGAGCCCGACGATGGCCAGCACGACCAAGAGTAGTTGAAGCATATGTGTCTCCAGGGAATCAGTAGCTGCGTATTCGAACAGTTGTTTGAATTGGTTAGCTTAGTTCAATTGCTCATCACTGACCAGTGCTCTAAATCCAAATTCTCCAAAGGTCTCATACGCGGGATTTTTACCGACTCAACCCATGAAGCGCCTCGAATCAGGTGCGCACGGTTGAATTAGTCGCCCGGGTGGCTTATTTTTATTGATCATTCAATCAAAATAAAAAGATGCCATGTCGGCCTCTTGCTCGCATGGTCGCTCTCCTACCCCCAAGGAAAATTCTCATGGAAACCCCATCGCAGGATGCTGCATCAGGCGATCGACTCAATCCGGTCGTGTTTTACGGCTCCGTCATCGGAATCGTGCTGTTCGCGCTGTGGACGATGATCTTCACCGATTCCGCCAGTGCCACCATCAATACCGTGCTGGGGTGGATCTCGGCTACTTTTGGTTGGTACTACTTTCTTGCCCTTCTGACCTATCTGATCTTCGTGGTTGCCGTGGGGCTTTCCCGTTTTGGCAAGATTCGCCTGGGGCCAGAGCATTCTCGGCCGGATTTCAACATGGCGTCCTGGGCGGCCATGCTGTTCGCGGCAGGCATCGGCATTGATCTTCTGTTCTTCTGTATCGCCGAGCCCTTGACCCAGTTTCTGGCACCGCCAGAAGGGGAGCCAGGCACCGTCGCGGCGGCTCGCCACGCCATGGAGCTGACATTTCTTCACTGGGGCCTTTCGGGCTGGGGTATCTACACCCTAGTCGGGATGTCTCTCGCTTTTTTCAGCTATCGTCACAATCTGCCCCTGACCATTCGCTCTGCGCTTTATCCGATCTTCGGCAAACGCATCTACGGTCCGATCGGTCATAGCGTGGACATTGCCGCAGTGCTCGGGACGGTATTCGGCATCGCTACCAGCCTCGGAATCGGCGTCATCCAGTTGAACTTCGGCCTGAACTACATGTTCGACGTGCCGGAAACCACCTTGATTCAAGCCGTGCTGGTCATAATGATCGTGTTCTTTGCTGCGGTCTCTGCGGTTACCGGGGTGGAGCGTGGCATTCGCCGCCTTTCCGAATTCAACATGCTATTGGCGCTGCTGCTATTGCTGTTCGTGCTCTTCAGCGGCAACACGCTATTTCTGCTTAATACGCTGGTCACCAATATCGGCGACTATTTCTCCAATTTCGTCGCGCTATCGACCCAGACCTATTCCTTCGATCCGCCGGTGGATTGGCTCAACGGCTGGACGCTGTTCTTCTGGGCCTGGTGGATTGCCTGGGGCCCCTTCGTGGGATTGTTCCTGGCGCGTATTTCCCGAGGCCGTACCATTCGCGAATTTGTGGCGGGCACCTTGTTTCTGCCGCTGGCCTTCATGATGGCCTGGATGTCGATCATGGGTAACAGCGCCATTGATCAGGTAATGGCCGGGGGCGTCGAGTTCGGCGACATGGCCATGAACGTTCCCGAGTCGTCGATCTATCTGTTTCTGGAGAATCTACCCTGGACCGGGCTGACCACGACGCTGGTGACCGTGCTGGCGATCGTTTTCTTCGTCACCTCCGGCGATTCCGGGGCGCTGGTGCTGTCGAACTTCACATCTGTTCTTGAAGACGTCACCCACGATGCGCCCATCTGGATGCGTATCTTGTGGGCAGCGGTCATTGGCGTGTTGACCCTGGCGCTGTTGATGGCGGGTGGCCTGGGAGCGCTGCAGAGCGCGGTGGTGGTCACGGGATTGCCATTTTCCGTGGTGCTGTTCTTCATGATGTTTGGACTGCTCAAGGCGTTGAGAGTCGAAGGCATCAAGGAGGACAGTCATCGTGCGAGTCTTTCCGGCAGTCTCTCGGGCCGCTCGGGAAGCGTCGCGCGTGGCCCGCAAGGGGTGAAGCAGCGCCTGTCCAAGGCCATGGCGTTTCCGAGCCACAAGCAAGCCCGGCGTTTTCTCAACGAGATCGCAAGACCCGCAATGGTAGATGTTCGCGATGCACTGGAGCAGCAAGGAGTGCAGGGCACCCTCGTGGAAGGAAAGGAGGAAGACGAGTATCTGGCGCTTAACGTTGCCTTGGGTGATGAGCAGAACTTCACCTACCAGATCTGGCTACGGCGCTTTGCAACCCCTTCTTTTGCCCTGCGGGCGCAGCATTCGAGCAGGTTCTACTATCGGCTGGAAGTCTATCTCATGGAAGGCAGTCAGGAGTATGACCTTTCCGGCTACAACAAGGAGCAGGTGACCGAGGACATTCTCGACCAGTACGAACGCCATTTGCATTTCTTGCACTTGAACCGGCAAGCGCCTGGCGACACACTCATGCCGGACGATCCCCAGCAGCCTTCGGTCTAAGTTTTTCTGGCAAGTATCGATAACCAGAAAGCCTCGCCAATGCGAGGCTTTCTGGTCTGGCTAGTCTGATCTGTCAGGCACTGGCCGTATGATGCGCGCCTCGCTCATCGGCGATGGTGTAATAGGGTACATCTGCCGCAGGCAGCGGTTCGTGCCCTCGCACTTTATCCGCCATCTTCTCGGCAATCATGATGGTAGGGGCGTTGAGGTTGCCGGTGGTGATCTGGGGCATGATCGAGGCGTCGATGACGCGCAGGTTCTCGAGGCCGTGCACGTGCCCGGCGCCATCCACTACCGCCATGGGATCACTTTCGTTACCCATCTTGCAGGTGCCGCAGGGGTGATAAGCCGTCTCGGCATTCTGACGCACGAATTCATCGAGTTGCGCATCCGTCTGCACTTCGGGGCCGGGAGCGATCTCGCGGCCACGATATTCATCCATCGCCGGCTGGGCGATGATCTCCCGAGTGATGCGGATAGAGGCGCGAAATTCTTCCCAATCCCTGTCATGGCTCATGTAGTTGAACAGGATGCTGGGCGCCGCCGCCGGATTGCGGGAGGTGAGACGCACCCGGCCGCGGCTCATGGAGCGCATGGAACCCACATGGGCCTGAAAGCCGTGAGCCTGCACCGCACTCTTGCCGTTGTAGCTGATGGCGATGGGCAGGAAGTGATATTGCAGGTTGGGCCACTCCTCGGCGTCGTTGGTACGGATGAAGCCCGCCGCTTCGAACTGATTGCTGGCGCCGATGCCTTTGCCGAAGAACAGCCACTCGGCGCCGATCTTGGGTTGGTTCCACCACTTGAGCGCCGGATACAACGAGATGGGCTTCTTGCATTCGTACTGAATGTACATCTCCAGATGATCCTGAAGATTCTCGCCGACACCGGGAAGCGCGTGTACCACAGGAATATCGAATTCCTTGAGCTGCTCTGGGTTGCCTACCCCGGAGCGCAACAGGATCTGGGGCGAAGCGATGGCCCCGCCACACAGCAGCACCTCGCGGCGGGCGCGCACTTCCTGATCCCGCCCCTTGCGGGAATAACGCACGCCTACCGCCCGTTTACCTTCGAAGAGGATGCGATCCGTCAGGGCATGGATCTCGATGGTCAGGTTGTCGCGCTGCTTGGCGGTATCCAGATAGCCCCGGGCGGTGGAAGAGCGCCGTCCCTTGCGGGTGACGAAGCGATCCATGGGACCGAAGCCTTCCTGCTGATAGCCGTTGACGTCATCCGTGGCAGGGTAGCCCGCCTCCACGCCAGCCTTGATGAAGGCGTCGTAAAGCACATTGTTGCCTTCCTTCGGCGTGGTCACTGAAATTGGCCCGTCACCGCCATGATAGTCGTTGGGGCCAATATCCCGGGTTTCCGCTTTCTTGAAGTAGGGCAGGCAGGCGAGATAATGCCAATCTTCCAGTCCCGGCGTCTTGGCCCAGTTATTGAAATCCAGCGCGTTGCCGCGCAGATAGCACATGCCGTTGATCAGCGACGACCCGCCAAGCCCCTTGCCACGGCCGCACTCCATGCGCCGATTGTTCATGTAGGGCTCCGGGTCCGTCTCGAAGGCCCAGTTGTAGCGCTTGCCCTGTAATGGGTAGGCCAGCGCCGCCGGCATCTGGGTGCGAAAATCGAAACGATAATCCGGGCCACCGGCTTCCAGCAGCAGCACCGTCACGTCCGGGTCTTCGGTCAGACGGGTGGCGAGCACGTTGCCCGCCGAGCCTGCACCGATGATGACGTAGTCGAACTCTCGTGGCTGCGCCATAAATGATCTCCTGTAGATGTCTTGGAACACGGTTCAAAATTCGGAGGCTCACATGGGCTTTTCCGCGGGCAAGGCTCCGCAAGGGCGCTATGAACCCGTCCCTGGGCGCTACTTTTGCCATCCATGGCAAAAGACCCTTGCTCCGCCTTGCCCGCGGCGCCCATCTTCACGGACATTTGAAAGGAGCTCTCAGAAAACTGCCGGAAACGGCCCCATCTCGACCTGCACCGACTTGATCTGGGTGTAGTGTTCAAGTGATGAAAGGCCGTTTTCGCGCCCGATGCCGGACTGTTTGTAGCCGCCCACCGGCATCTCCGCCGGGGAATCGCCCCAGGTGTTGATCCAGCAGATACCCGCCTCGAGGCGATGGATGACGCGATGGGCGCGATTCAGACCCTCGCTGAAGAGCCCTGCCGCCAGGCCGTAGGTGGTGTCGTTGGCCCGCCGGATGATCTCTTCTTCATCGTCGAAGACTAGGATCGACATGACCGGGCCGAAGATTTCCTCTTGCACGAGGCGCATGTCATCCGTGCAGTCGGTGAAGACCGTGGGCGCGGCCCAGGCGCCTTTTGCAAAGGCGCCTTCCGTCATGCGTTTGCCGCCGGCAAGCAGGCGTGCGCCTTCCTGCGGGCCGAGTTCCAGATAGCTCAGTACCTTGTCGAGATGTTCGAAGCTGACCAGCGGGCCAAAATTGATCTCCGGGTCCAGCGGGTCGCCGGCCTTGATGCGCTCCACTCGCTCCAGAATTTTTGTTTCAAAGGCTTCCTTGATGGAGCGCTGCACGAAAACGCGTGTGCCGTTGGTACACACCTGGCCGCTGGAATAGAAGTTGGCCATCATCGCTGCGTCCGCGGCGCGTTCGAGATCCGCGTCGTCGAATACGATCAACGGCGACTTGCCGCCCAGCTCCATGGTCACTTCCTTTAGTGTCGAGGCGGCTGCAGCGGCCATGACCTTCTTGCCGGTGCCGGCTTCGCCGGTAAAGGTGATCTTGTCGATGCCTGCGTGTTCGCTGAGCATGGCGCCGACCTCGCCAGCCCCCTGAACGACGTTGAACACGCCATCCGGCAAGCCGGCCTCGCTGAATATTTCCGCGAGCTTGAGGGTGGTCAGCGGGGTGACCTCGCTGGGTTTGAATACCACTGCGTTACCCGCAGCCAAAGCAGGGGCCGATTTCCAGCAGGCGATCTGGATTGGGTAGTTCCAGGCACCAATGGCACCCACCACGCCCAGCGGCTCGCGGCGGGTGTAAACGAAAGAATTTTCGCGCAGGGGAATCTGGGTGCCTTCGATGGTTGGCGCAAGCCCGGCGTAATACTCGAGCGAGTCTGCACCGGTGACGATATCCACCGTCGAGGTCTCGCTGATCGGCTTGCCGGTGTTCAGGGTTTCCAGGTGGGCCAGTTCATCGTTACGCTCGCGCAATAGCGCTACCGCACGCTGAAGAACGCGGCTGCGCTCCATGCCGCTCATGGCGCCCCAGACTTTCTGGCCTTTACGGGCGGAGGCGACGGCCCGGTCCACGTCCGCTTTCGAAGCCTGTTGAATGGTCGCCAGGTGCTCACCGTTGGCAGGGTTGGTGACTTCGAAGGTCTCGCCGGATGTGGCATCTACCCGCTGGCCGTCGATAAAGAGTTGTTGGGTTTCCAATGAAGCCATGGTGCCTCCTGCAGATTGAAAATTGTCGAAGTACAGCGTTGCTCAGGCGAAGGTTTCGGCGCGTTGAAGCTGGCCGTCCAGATAGTCGTAGGCGATGCGGCGAGCGCGTTCGACGTCGAGGGTTTTCGAGGCCAGGGCGCCGCGCAGCCAAAGCCCATCGATCAAGGCGGCGAGCCCGCGTGCTGCATTCTGCGCCTCTTGCCTGGGCAGGCAGCGTCGAAACTGGAAACACAGATTCGAGTAGAGGCGTCGATCGTTGACCTGCTGCAGCCGCTGCAAATTGCTGCGATGCATGCTCGAGGCCCAGAACGCCAGCCAGGTTTTCATCACCGACTGACTGACCTGATGCTCGTCGAAGTTGCCATCGATGATGGCGCGAATCTGTGCACGGGGAGAGTCCTCTGCCCGAGCCCTGCGCTGGGCGATGCCTTTGCCTAGCTCGTCCAGCACCTGACGCATCGTGGCGTCGAGCAGTCCTTCCTTGCCACCGAAATAGTGGCTGATGATGCCGGTGGAGACGTTGGCTCGATTGGCGATGCGCGCGATGGTGGCATTGGCAAGCCCGGCTTCATCGATCGCCTGCAGGGTGGCCTGCACCAGTTGATGGCGCCGGATGGGTTCCATTCCTAGCTTTGGCAACGCAGCGTCTCCTCTACAAATGCTTGAATGCAAGAGTCCCCGATAGTCCGCACGTCGGGGATTGGACAAGATCGAGTAGTATGGGATATGTTTATTGAACGTTCAATCAATAAAAGGATTGCCCTGCATGAACTACAAGACAACTACTCGATGCATGGTCGGCTGTTTGCTTGCCACTAGTGCTTCCTTGACTATGGCGGAGGTACCAGAGAGCTGCCAGACGGTACGCTTGGCGGAAGTAGGGTGGACGGATATTACCGCCACTACCGCGCTCACCAGCGAAGTACTCGAAGGGCTGGGCTACGAGACTCGCAGCGATACCGTGTCGGTACCGATCGCCTATGCGGGCATGAAAAACGGTGACTTCGATGTCTTTCTGGGCAACTGGATGCCCTCCATGGCCTCGATCAGCGACCCTTACATCGAAAAAGGGCAGGTGGATCGCGTGGCGACCAATCTCGAAGGCGCCAAGTACACCCTGGGGGTGCCGCAATACGTGCATGATGCAGGCGTCACCTTGGTGGCGGATCTCGATGAGCATGCCGAGAAGTTCGATAGCCAATTGTATGGCATCGAGGCCGGCAACGACGGCAACATGATCATCCAGAACATGATTGACGATGATTTCTCTGGTCTGGGTGACTGGGAGTTGATCGATTCCTCCGAGGCGGGGATGTTGTCCGAGCTGAAGTCGAAGACACGTAATGAAGACTGGATGGTGTTCCTGGGTTGGGAACCGCACCCCATGAATACCAATTTCGACATGGCTTACCTGGAAGGCGCCGACGATTACTTCGGGCCTGACCTGGGCGGGGCAACGGTGCATACCAATACGCGCAGCGGCTATGTAGCGGAGTGTGGCAACGTTGGCACGTTGCTCGAGAACTTGCAGTTCTCTCTGGAGATGGAAAATCAGATCATGAGCGCCATCATGGATGGAGGAGAAAGACCTCGCGAAGCGGCGCGTAGCTGGCTGCAGGATAATCCTGAAGTGCTGGAGGGCTGGCTCGAAGGTGTCGAGACCGTAAATGGGGAGCCGGGCCTGCCGGCGGTCAAGGAATTCATCGGTATCGATGGCTAAAGATTCGCCTGACAATGCGGTTGCCAAGCGGTTTGACAGCGGGCATAATTTGCCCGCGTTGGAAGGGCTACGTAGCTCAGTTGGTTAGAGCACATCACTCATAATGATGGGGTCCCCTGTTCGAGTCAGGGCGTAGCCACCAGAATTGAAAAAGCGCCCGCCAGATGACCTGGCGGGCGCTTTTACATTGTGCGCATTAACGGTGTAGTACAAAGGGCGGATGCCAAGCACTTGATGCCTTGACGGAAGTTTCTCGTTACGTATACTACTGCCGCGTGTTCAAGATGTTCCCCGATAGCTCAGTTGGTAGAGCAAATGACTGTTAATCATTGGGTCACAGGTTCGAGTCCTGTTCGGGGAGCCAGCATCTTGCATCACCACAATTCGGCGATTCCCCGATAGCTCAGTTGGTAGAGCAAATGACTGTTAATCATTGGGTCGCAGGTTCGAGTCCTGCTCGGGGAGCCAACCTCCCGCCGAATTCCGCTTTCGTTATTCCCCGATAGCTCAGTTGGTAGAGCAAATGACTGTTAATCATTGGGTCACAGGTTCGAGTCCTGTTCGGGGAGCCAGCGCTTCACTCCAAAGACTCTCTCGGTTCTAAAATCTCTCTTGCTAGCTTGTTAATCGCCAACAACTGATTTGTAATCGGTTGATCAAGCGATCATGCAGCCTGCGGAGTGTTCATGATAGAACCACAGCACGATAGGGCTAATGGCCAGGACGATGCTGATCTAGCTCGCTCCCTCAGCACAAAGCGCAGGCAATATCTTCTCGCCGTGCTTGCCTTTGCTGTACTGGCGGGACTTGCCTTCTTTTATCTGCACAGCGGCCGCATCGAAGGGGGCGCCTTCGTCAGCATGTTGACGCTGGCCTTCGGCGTTGGGCTGGTCGTGCTGATCTGGCAGCGCATCACCCATATCACGATCCTTGGTAGCGAGATCAAGCTACAGCGCTTGACCCAGGAGGCGGAAACCTTGGTAGGCGAACTCGATACCGGCAAGGCCGATCTCTATCGGACGGCGTTGGGTGTCATGAAGCATTCTGCTCAGACCACAGAAGATGAGGGCAGGGCGCTCAGTGAGCGCAGCGCCATTCTCGTCGAATTGCTTGGCAATATCGAAAAGGCGCGATTACTTGAAGTGCTGGACGATGAGGCCTTGTCGGCCACGGATAGAACCATCGATGAGCTTTTGCGTAATATGTCGCATCAAACGCAACAGCCTGACGCTCAATCTTCAGCGTCCTTGATCTCAAGAGCCGAGGCAGTGATCGAGCAGCTTGATGAAGGCGCATTGATCCATGGCCGGCAAGGTGTCCGGGGCGGGAATGGCGACGCCTTGAACTCAGAGCTGACCAAGACCGTCGAGGACTTGAAAACGTTGCTGCATTACCGGCGCAGGATTCAGGAGATGCGTAATTTGAAGGGCTTGGAAACAACAAAAACCGCCACCCGGCATGATCCGTAAGTGGCGGTTTTTAATGATCTTTCTGGTCGGAGCGACAGGATTCGAACCTGCGACCTCTGCAACCCCATTGCAGCGCGCTACCAAGCTGCGCCACGCTCCGATTTCTATCGCTGGATTCCTGTCGTTTTTAAATCAGCGTATGCTGATATGGGCGACATGGAACGAGGCATATAGTAGCGATTTCCGCATCAAATGCAAGCCTGGAATCGGCTTTCGTTTCAATCGGTTGTCACTGATAAAACGATTACCGAAGAGAGTTCCTCGCAACGTCCAGGTTTCGTTGTACTATTTCTCGACTTCAATACAGAGCGGAGGCAGTGATGCCACTGATCATTGGCATGAGCGTACTGCTGGGATGCCAGTTTCTCGGCGAATTGCTATCCAAGGGCTTTGCGGTTCCGGTGCCTGGGCCGGTATTGGGCATGGTGATCCTGCTGGTCGGGTTGTTGGTCAACGGCCACGTTCCGGATGCGTTGCGCAAGAGCGGCGAAGGGTTGCTGCGCTATCTGACACTGCTGTTCGTACCGGCAGGAGTCGGGTTGATGGTGCATTTCGAGCTGATTCGTACCGATTTCTGGACGTTGATCATCACCTTGGTACTCTCGACGGCGATCACCCTGTCGGTGACGGCAAAGGTGCTTGATTGGCTGGCCAGGCGCTATACCCGGGGGAAGCAGCAATGAACCTGGCATCGCTCGATCAACTTTGGGTTTATCTATCCGGTAACCCTTTGTTGTCACTATTGGTAACGTTGATTGCCTTCATACTGGCTACCCGTATCAATCGTTTGCTGGGTGGCTCGCCCTTTGCGCATCCGGTATTGGTCGCGATTGCCTTGTTGATTGGCTTTCTGCTGATCACGGGTATCGATTACGGTACCTACTTCCAGGGCGCCCAGTTCATTCATTTTCTGCTGGGGCCGGCGACCGTGGCTCTGGCAATTCCGCTATTCGATCATCGCGAGCGCGTGCGGCGCATGTTGCTGCCGATCCTGGTGGCCTGCGTGACGGGCATTGGCGTCGCGGTTGCCTCGACGCTTGGTATCGGACTGTTGATGGGCGCACAGCGCGAAACATTGCTTTCATTGGCGCCGCGCTCCGTGACCTCACCCATTGCCATGGGTATTGCGGAACAGATCGGCGGCATTCCTTCCTTGGCAGCGGGGTTGGTCTTGCTGACAGGCTCTATTGGCTGTGCATTGGGGCCGCTGATATTCCGCATGCTCAATGTCAAAGACCCGAGTGTACAGGGCTTCACCATGGGGTTGGCGGCCCATGGGTTCGGCACGGCGCAGAGCTTTGCTTCGCTTGGCGCAATGGCTGGCGCATTTGCCGGTCTGGCCATGGGCCTTACCGGCATGCTGACGGCTTTTCTGTTGCCCTTGATTACCGCGCTGTTTGGTCTGTGAAATAGCCTGTCAGCATATTTCTTCCCATATACATCTGCGAAAGTCGTTGGACAGGTTCGAGACCTTCGTCATGCGGTTCATCGTGGCCTGGGTGACATCGCCAGTGATTTCCTGGTAGTGGGCTGCCATGGCGGCGGGATTGCGCAGCAATTCCTGGTTCATTGCACCCCGGGCCAACTTTTCCGTCGAGTTTGCCATGACCTTGAAAAACTCGGCTTCCTGGTGCATGGCGTTTCCCAGCATATCCCACCAGATCAGCTGTAGCTGGGTGGTCGTATTTGCTATTTCCAACCACTGCTGCAACCACCAGCACCAGACGGGTGTCCCGAAGGCGTCGTTGTTAGTCAGTGTAGATGGAAATGGCAGTACGCCGACGCTTGTCTTCTTGAAACGGGTGGAACTGGTTGTTGCCATTGGATACTCCGAGTAGCTTGCATTCGGGATCGCAGTGCTACGCTTTGGTAATTTTATCCTCTATGGTTAAAGCGTAGTCCTTACGCAGCACTCATGAGGCGTGAGGCCGTGAATTTTCTGGTTAGAACTTGATGCTGATCATGTTCCAGCGTTGAATCGGGCCTTTTATAAAATTCCGAGGCTGATTATGGAGCGGAATAACGACGACGTTATCGGGGAAAATGACCATGTGGGATGTTGTCAAATCGGTTCTGGCTGCTTTCTTTGGTGTACAGCAGGATCAGCGTCGGCGTAAGGATTTTGAACAGGGCAAGGCGGGTGCGTTCATTCTGATGGGCATCATCCTTGCGCTGTTGATGATTGTCATTGTGTTTGTGGTCGCTAGCATGGCCGCCGGTTGAATCCATCCGCGTTTAATTTCGTGATGTCTCGTTTCCCACAATTCTCAAAGCTCTTCTATACTCCTCAGACACTCGCCTGAATTAGTCATCTTTCAGCTAGTCGCTCCAGTGTATTAAAACAACTAAGGAGGAGGGGATGCGCAAGATGTTCGCTCTCGCTGGGTTACTGGCGAGTCTCAACGGTTCGTATTCGATGGTTCATGCTTCAGACTGGAACATGCCGGTAGGCGTCTCTCAGGTCAGTCGCGACGTCTATGGCCTGCACATGATCATCTTCTGGATCTGCGTAATCATCGGCGTAATCGTATTCGGCGTGATGTTTTACTCCTTGTTCCGGTACCGACGATCCAAGGGCGCTAAAGCGGCGCAGTTTCACGAGCACACGACGGTTGAAATCGTCTGGACGGCTATCCCATTTCTCATTCTCATCGCCATGGCGATTCCTGCCACCGCCACCTTGAAAAACATGTACGACGCTTCGGAGGCGGATTACGACGTGATGATCACCGGTCATCAGTGGCGTTGGCAGTACGACTACATGGGGGAGGATGTAACGTTCTTCTCCAACATGAGTACGCCCAGGGAGCAAATTGCCGGTACCGAAGAAAAAGGCGAACACTATCTTCTCGAGGTCGATCAGCCACTGGTACTGCCGGTAGATCGCAAGATTCGGCTGCTGACGACCTCCGCGGATGTCATTCATTCCTGGTGGGTGCCGGATCTGGCGGTCAAGAAAGATGCGGTGCCGGGATTCGTCAATGAGTCCTGGACACGTATCGATGAGCCCGGCATCTATCGCGGCCAATGTACCGAGCTGTGTGGCAAGGATCATGGGTTCATGCCGGTGGTGGTACATGCCATGGAGCAGGAGCAGTTCGATACCTGGCTCGCCGAACGCAAGCAGGCCGCTGCGGAAGAGGCCGGAGGCGTCGATCGCGAATGGGCGCTCGACGAGTTGATCGAGCGGGGCGAGAAGGTCTACGCCACCATTTGTGCTTCATGCCATCAGGCGGAAGGCCAGGGAATGCCGCCGACCTTTCCGGGTCTAGCAGGGAATCAAGCGTTGATGGATGATCTCGATAGACATATCGATGTCGTCGTCAATGGTGTATCCGGTTCCGCGATGGCGGCTTTCAGCGGCACACTGAGCCCGGTGGATATCGCCGCGGTCATAACGTTCGAGCGTAATGCCTGGGGCAATGATACCGGTGATGCGGTACAGCCTGCCGATATTCAGGCGCTCGTTTCCCCCTAGCAGGTATGAGTACGCAAGCTGACTTGCGAGGAGAATGATCGATGGCCCCCAAATCACCCCCCAAGGCAACGCTGGAACACAGTCAGAGCGCGTCCGGTAGCGCAGCGGCGCATCATGTGGAGGAACACCATTATCGCAGTGGACCGCTGCGCTGGTTGTTGACCACCAATCACAAGGAGATCGGGTCGCTATATCTGATCTTCTCGCTGTCGATGTTCATGATCGGCGGTGCCATGGCATTGATCATTCGGCTGGAGCTGTTTCAGCCGGGCCTGCAGATGGTGCAGCCGGAGTTCTTCAATCAGATGACCACCATGCACGGTCTGATCATGGTGTTCGGCGCGGTCATGCCTGGCTTCGTTGGCCTGGCCAACTGGATGATCCCGTTGCAGGTCGGGGCGCCGGACATGGCGCTGCCGCGTCTCAACAACTTCAGTTTCTGGTTGTTGCCCATTGCCTTCACCTTACTATTGTCGACCTTGCTGATGCCCGGAGGCGGCCCCAATTTCGGCTGGACCTTCTACGCGCCGCTCTCCACCACCTATGCGCCGCCATCCACCACGTTCTTCATTTTCGCGCTTCACATGGCGGGGATCAGTTCTATCCTCGGGGCAATCAACATCATCGCCACGATCCTCAATCTGCGGGCTCCGGGCATGCGTCTGATGGACATGACGCTGTTCGTCTGGACCTGGCTGATCACCGCTTTCCTGCTGATCGCGGTCATGCCGGTACTCGCTGGCGTCATCACCATGATGCTGCTGGATATCAATTTCGGTACCAGCTTCTTCAACGCCGCCGGCGGCGGCGATCCGGTGCTGTTCCAGCATCTGTTCTGGTTCTTCGGACATCCCGAGGTGTACATCATGATTCTGCCGGCTTTCGGCATCGTCTCGGTGATCATTCCCACCTTTGCCCGCAAGCGTCTATTCGGCTATGCCTCCATGGTCTATGCCACCGCCTCCATCGCCATCTTGTCGTTTCTGGTCTGGGCACACCACATGTTCGCGGTGGGGCTGCCCTTGGTGGCGGAGCTGTTCTTCATGTACACCACCATGTTGATCGCCGTGCCTACCGGGGTGAAGGTGTTCAATTGGATCACCACGCTGTTTCGCGGCGAGATCACCTTCGAGACGCCAATGCTGTTTGCCCTGGCCTTCGTCGTGCTGTTCACCATTGGGGGATTCTCGGGGCTGATGCTGGCGATCGCCCCGGCGGATTTTCAGTACCACGATACTTATTTCGTGGTCGCGCACTTCCATTATGTGCTGGTGCCTGGGGCAGTGTTCTCGATCATGGCGGCGGTGTATTACTGGCTGCCCAAATGGACAGGTCACTACCCGGACGAGCGACTCGGGCGCTGGCATTTCTGGCTTTCGGTGATCGGTGTCAATCTGCTGTTCTTTCCCATGCACTTTGCGGGGCTTGCCGGCATGCCCCGCAGGATTCCGGATTACGCCCTGCAGTTTGCCGACTTCAATATGGCCTCGAGTATCGGCGGGTTCCTGTTCGGGTTTTCGCAACTGCTGTTCATCTGGGTCATCGTCAAATGCGTGCGTGGTGGGGTGAAGGCGCCAGCCAGCGCCTGGGATGGGGCCACGGACCTGGAATGGACCGTGCCCAGCCCGGCACCGCTGCATACCTTCGAGACGCCGCCGGATCTACGTGGCTTCAAGTTTCATTGAAGAAGGTGGCGAGTTGATGATGCAAAAGGAAAACTGACATGACGCCCGTACAGCGCACGGTCACGAAAACCCTGTTTGCCTTGATGATGATGGTGGGGTTCACCATTGCGTTGGTGCCGCTGTACGACGTGTTCTGCAACATCACCGGTCTCAATGGCAAGTCCGCAAGTCAACCGCGCGCGATCGTCAGCGGCGAGGTCGATGAATCGCGCTATGTCACCGTGCAGTTCATTACGCGTACCGGTAGCGGCCTGCCTTGGCGGCTCACGGCCCAGGATCGTCAGGTGCGGGTGCATCCCGGACAAGCCTATGAGGTGCGTTTTGCCTTCGTCAATCACGGCAAGACCGCGAGCCGTGGTCGTGCCGTGCCCAGCGTCAGCCCTTCGGAAGCCTCCTTGCACCTGCGCAAGATCACCTGCTTCTGCTTTCAGGAGCAGCGACTTGAGGCTGGTGAACGGCTCGAGCTCCCCTTGATGTTCCAGCTTTCCAGGGATCTACCGGAAAACGTCCATACCGTAACCCTGGCCTACACCCTGTATCCCGCGGCGGAGGAACAGCTTACCTCCAACGTGATCGCACTCACCCAAGGAGGTGGCGCATGAGCGGCGGCAGCTATTACGTACCGGCAAGTAGCAAGTGGCCTATCCTGGCGGGTCTGGCAGTGGGCCTGTTCATGATCGGTACGGGAATCGTGCTGGTCTTCGATACGGGAATGGTGCTGTTGCCCATTGGCGCGGCAGCGATCATCACCGTGATGGCGCTGTGGTTTCGAGACGTCATCCGGGAATCCCGGGGTGGGCTCTACGACGCCCAGATGGATCGCTCCTTTCGCTGGGGCATGGGCTGGTTCATCTTCTCCGAGGTCATGTTCTTTCTCGCCTTTTTTGGCGCGCTGTTCTATGTGCGAGTCTTTGCGCTGCCCTGGCTCGAGGGCGGCGGAGCAAAGGGCGTTAGCGCCTTGCTATGGCCGGATTTCGTTGCCAGCTGGCCACTCATGAATCCACCGGATACGAGCGTGCTTGGCCCCCAGGCCGTCGTGAGCCCCTGGCAGTTGCCCCTGGTCAATACGCTCTTCCTGGTGACATCCAGTATCACCCTGACGCTTTCTCATGAGGCGCTGAAGGAAGGGTATCGCGATACCGCACGCAATTGTCTGTTGGGCACAGTGGTGCTGGGCGTGCTGTTCCTGATCGTGCAGGGGATCGAGTACTACGAAGCCTATCATCACCTGGGCATTACGCTGCAGGCAGGTATCTACGGCTCGACCTTCTTCCTGCTGACCGGCTTTCACGGTGCCCACGTCACCATTGGCGCCATCATTCTCGGTGTCATGCTCTGGCGAATTCAGAAAGGGCATTTCTCCGCCCACAATCATTTCGGTTTCGAGGCCGCTGCCTGGTATTGGCACTTCGTCGATGTGGTGTGGATCGGGTTGTTCATTTTCGTATACGTATTTTGAGTAGGAGTCGTCTACGTTTCGAATACGCTAGGCCTGGCCCAGGTCGCCCACATAAAAACCGTAGAGCAACAAGACGATGAGTAGCGTCGCCAGGCTGACGCGGATCTTGAGGGAGGTCAGCAAGCGTTTGGACTGGCTGTCATCACGGATGAGATAGCCAGCCCCCATCAACAAGCTGGTGAGCATGGCCAGAAAGACAGCAGCGATCAGTATTTTGAGCATGAGGTACTCCCGGTAATGAGCACTTTCAGTTCAAACAAGCTTGGCTCCGGCGTCAAGAAAAAGTCGCTGTGGTGGCTGGGTTGGAGTTTCGTCATTGCACTTGGCCTGGTATTGGGAAACTGGCAGTGGCAGAGGGCTGATGAAAAGCGTGACTATCTTGCACGGCTCGAGGCGGCACCCAGCTTGATCATGCCCGAACGTGTGCCACCGCCTGGCGCCGAAGTGACGGTAAAAGGGCGTTTTCTGGCGGATCAGACACGCTTTCTGGACAACCGGGTGCTTGATGGACGCGTAGGGGTCGCGGTGCTCACGCCTCTGATCGATAGCGATGGTCGTTATTGGTTGATCGAGCGAGGTTTCGTTCCTTCCGGGCCGGAACGAATTGATCCTGTCACCGAGACGCCGACAGGACAGGTCGAGATCAGTGGGCAGTGGCAAGCACACGTTCAGGATGACGCCTTGCTGTTAGGTCCGAATCAGGAGGGGCGGCGAGTGCAACGAATCGATCTTTCAGTCTGGTCGGACGATCTATCATTTTTGCATGCGGGCTGGCTGCATCAGCAAACCGGAGAGGGGCATTTCGCTTCCTGGTGGGTGCCGGCGGTCATGCCACCCAGTCGCCATCTGGGTTATGCCTTTCAGTGGTGGGGGCTTGCCTTGGCGGCTAGCATCGTCATGTGGTTGGGACGACCCCGGGTAGCCAGGGTCAAGCACTCGCGGGGACAAACGCCATGACGCCACATCTATCCTGGAATCTGCGTCAAAAACTCAAGTTGATTGCCTTGATCATCCTGTTTGCAGGCCCTCTTATTACCGCCTGGGCGATGGTGGAATGGCGCGTGGGTATTCCCGATGAGCGCGTTGCTCATGGCCAACTGATGCCGGAATTGCCTGCGCTCCGGGAATGGCCTTTGAAGAAGACCTCTTCGGCTCTCGATGATGGCGATCAAGACGATTGGATAGTGGCCTACGACTGTCGGCGGGAGTGCAGCGAGGTTGCCGATCGCTTGTGGCGCTTGCATCGCGCCCTGGGGCGTGAGGCGCCGCGGGTATCCCGGCTGCGTCTGGGTGGCCAGGCGGACCCGTTGCCCGGCGAGCAGGTTGCGCAGTGGCGCAGACAGCCGACCTGGAGCGATGGCGAGTCGGTGTGGCTGATCGACTTCGAGGGGCGGGTCGTCGTGCGCTATGACCAGCAGGATGATCCAAAGGAAATTCTCAAGGACATACGCCGGTTGCTGCGCATGAACCCGGAGGTAGAGCGCTTCTCGGCAAGCCAGGGTGTGAGTGCCGGAAGCGCTATTTGATGAAGAGGGCGGCCCATGAAAACAACAAAAGACGTTCGCCTGGCACGTTGTTTAAGCCTTTTCGGTGTGCTGCTGGCCCTTGTCGTGATGCTTCTCGGGGCCTGGACGCGCCTGGTCGATGCTGGACTTGGTTGCCCTGACTGGCCAGGGTGCTATGGCAAGCTGGTGGTGCCTGACGACGCAACGGCGCTGGCGCATTCGCCTCATGTGCCCCTGGACGCGGGCAAGGCCTGGGCGGAAATGATTCATCGCTATATGGCAGGCATGCTTGGGTTGCTGGTGCTTGGCTTGACGTTTCTTGCCTGGCGCGCGAGAAGAGCGCCCGGCTATCCCTGGCGCACCAGCGCTGGTTTGCTGCTTGCCATCATGCTGCAAGGCGCGTTTGGGGCCTTCACCGTCACGCTGAAGCTTTGGCCACAGGTGGTGGTCCTGCATCTATTGGGTGGCTTGGGTGTCACGCTGCTATTCCTGTGGTTGTATCTGAACTTGCAAAGAATCGATGCTCGTGTCGATGGCGGATACAGGCCATCGCGACCAGGTGCATTGTGGCTGATCGCCATTGGGTTGCTGGTTTTGCAGATAGCGTTGGGCGGTTGGACATCGAGCAATTATGCGGGTATTGCCTGTCAGGGAATCCCGACCTGCAATGGGCAGTGGTGGCCGGCGATGGATTGGCAGGAGGGCTTCAATCTGGCTCAGACCATTGGCCCCAACTATCTTTACGGACAATTGCATGCGGAGGCGCGCACCGCGATTCAAGTGGCTCATCGCTTGGGAGCCGTCGCTCTCGGGCTTGTCTTGCTGTCATTGGCATTGCG
This sequence comes from uncultured Halomonas sp., assembly GCF_947493865.1. GTDB lineage: Bacteria > Pseudomonadota > Gammaproteobacteria > Pseudomonadales > Halomonadaceae > Modicisalibacter. Next base: position 256,139 of record NZ_CANLTC010000002.1, on the reverse strand, counting down.
CTATTGGCATCAGCGCGTTCTGCGTCTCTATCTCACGCTATTGCTGGGAATCTATGCGCTGCAACTCGGTTTGGGTGTTGCCAACGTGTTGCTGTGGCTACCGCTTGATCTGGCCCTGGCCCATACCGCGGGAGCAGTGCTGCTGGCGCTTGTCATGACTGTTGCCTTCTGGCGTGCAAGGCGTCTGCCCAGGCCCCATTCACTGCCGATAGATGAAAACGCCGCCGGGATTTCGAATCTCGGCGGCGTAGTTATGTTGATTTCAAAGCGCCAACAATGAAGGTCGCGCCATGAAACGCAGCGGCACTGGTTACCAGAAGGTACTGACCAATAGATAGGCAAGCCCGGTGACCACCACGCTGCCGATGAGGTTGAGTACGAAACCGGCTCGAATCATGGAGTGAATCTTCATGTGGCCCGTTGCGAAGACGATCGCATTGGGGGGTGTTGCCACCGGCATCATGAAGGCACAGCTTGCAGCGATGGCCGCCGGTACCGTGATCAGTATCGGAGATACACCGATGGATATGGCCAATGCACCCAATAATGGCAGGAAGGCCGCGGCGGTAGCCGTATTCGATGTCAGTTCGGTCAGGAATATGATGATCAGGACGATCATTCCGATCAGCGCAATCAGGGGTAGCGCTTCGAACAGCGACAGTTGATTGGCAATCCATTCCGCCAATCCCGAGCTCTTGACGACACTCGCCAATGCCAGGCCGCCCCCAAACAGCAGCAGCACGCCCCAAGGCAATTCCTTGGCTTCGTCCCAGTTGAGCAACCGCACACCCGGGCTGCTGCCGCTGGGCAACAGGAACATCAAAAGCCCTGCAGCGATCGCGATGTTGGTATCCGATAGCCAGGCAATGCCGATGTCGTTGAGCACGGGCCGGAAGATCCAGGAGAGGGCGGCAAGCAGGAATACGATGCCGACTCGCAGTTCAGCGGAAGACATGTGTCCCAGCTTATCTAGTTCGCTACGTATCATGTCGGCACTGTCCTCGTTGTTGCCCAGAGAGAAACCCCCTCGGGTCAGCCACCACCAGGCAGCCGCCATCATCACGAGACTCACCGGTACGCCGATTACCATCCACTGTGCGAAACCGATATCGATGCCCTGGTCATCCGCTAGATAACCTGCCAGGAGGGCATTGGGCGGCGTGCCGATCAGCGTCGCGATGCCGCCTATGCTGGCGGAATAGGCGATCGCCAGGAGCAGCGCTGTCGCATAGCGGTTGAGCTCTTTCGGGTCGCTATCTTCGAGCAGACTCACCACGGACATGCCGATCGGCAGCATCATGATGGCAGTGGCGGTATTGGAGACCCACATGCTGAGAAAGCCGGTAGCGATCATGAACCCGCCGATCTGGCGCCGCGGCTCGGATCCGACGACTTGAAGAACCTTCAAGGCGATCCGCCGGTGCAGATTCCAGCGCTGCATGCCGATGCCAAGCAGAAAGCCGCCCAAAAACAGGAATATGATGGGGTTGGCATAGCTTGGTGTCGCTGCATCGAGGTCACCGATGCCAAGTGCAGGCACCAGCACCAATGGCAGCAGGGCGGTGGCGGGTATGGGAATGGCCTCCGTGGCCCACCAGGTGGCCATCAACAGTGCGAGCCCGGCACAGGCCCAGGCTGCATCCGGCATACCTGAGGGTGCCGGGAAAATCAGGGCTATCAGAATCCAGAGTGGACCCAACCAGAGGCCGATACGGGCAGCCATCGTAGGATGTGTATCTGATGCGTCAGGTGTCTGTGTCGATGCGGACATGGCTTACCTCGAGACTGGCATGAAAGAAGCAACGCGATTCTACTACACACTAGGGCCTGTTGACGTTTCATTCACGGCCGCGTTGGCGCCAGTTTTTATTCGGGGCAAGGCAGGAGGAGAGAAATTTGGTTATTCCAAATGAACGACGACTAACGCCGCAGCGGATAAAAACTGGCCCAGCCCTTCGGGTTGCGCAGCAAAAAGCGCCATTCTGCGTTGCGAAACTTGAAAAGGGAATAACCCTTCACTGCGCTTCGCGCCTTGACTGACACTTTTTGATGCAGCAACGCGGTTCGCGATGAAGCGTCAACAGGCCCTAGTTCAACTCGGTATCGATGATGAAGCGGTTGGGGTGATCGTCGCGGCCCCGTATACTGGCCATCGAAACCTGTTGCTGGAGTTGGCATGAGCGAAGTCATGGCCTGGGGGCTGTTGGGCATCGCAGTGATCGTGATCGCCGCATTGAGCGGTTACGCACTGAAGCTTTTACGGGAAGTCAAGCGGCGCCAAGTAGTTCGAGAAGATGAAATTCGCCGAGCCAACGACAACTGTCTGGAAAGTCTTGAGATGATCGCTCAGGCGATGCTTGCCGATCAGGTCGATCTGATCGAAGGCAGTCTTCGTTGCAAGGTCTTGCTGGAGATCATTGATCCCGCCCTGCTGGAACGAAGAGCGTTCAGCACCTTTGGTGAGGTATATCAACGCACCGCGCACTTGCATACGCATTCCGCCCGTCGCGCGTTGACCCCACGAGAACGCTTCAAGGAGGATCGTGAGCGTATTGCAGTAGAACAGGCGCTGCATGATGATATTCATGAAGCGGCATCCGCTGTGCTCGATTTCAAGCGAGAGTGGAAGTCGAACGAACGTTAGATACGGGATAAAGGTCGCGAAATGGCGACGTTTTACTCGGAAATACCAAGAAACTACACTATTAACAGTGGGTTTATTGATCCTGATCTTGCATAATTGCTTAGAATTCTGCAGCCTTGTAAATTGCTAATGCAAGATGTGACTTGAGCGGTACAATGTATACAAGTCGGTTTGATGCTCGCGATAAAATAGAATGCGTATCCTAGATAAACATTGCGAAAATATTGGGAAAGCACTGGCTCGAAAGACATAAATGTGCTTTCTTTTTCCGTGGGAAAGTTTGAGTGGTAGCCACTCTGCCTCCTATTGGGGCTCCAGGATAGACCCACTGAGTAACGTGTCGTTACGCCTAGCGTTATGTGAATGAAGGAGTGTTACATGAAGAAATCTACAACTGGCTTGCTGTTAGGTTCTGCTTTGGTCGTTGGTCTGTCGGGTTGTGCCAACTCTGGCGGGCAGTCCTCACAGTCCTCGATGAGCAGTAGTGATCAAAAAGCGTGGTACCAGAGCCCATTCGTCTGCGGCTTGGCGGGCGGTTTGATTGGTGGTGGCATCGGCTACGCCACCAGTGGCGAATCCGATGAAGACGATGGCCTGGCTATTGGCGGTGTTGCAGGTGCAACTGCCGGTGCCTTGCTGTGTGCCGATTATTCGAGCGCCACTGGCGATAGCGATGGTGACGGCGTTCCTGACGATCGCGATCAGTGCCCCAATACGCCTGCGGGTGTAGCGGTGGATGCCAACGGCTGTCCGCTCGATACCGATGGCGATGGCGTTCCTGATTACCAGGACGAGTGCCCGGGAACACCGGCCGGTGTCGAAGTCGACGCTTCCGGTTGCCCGCTGGACTCCGACAATGACGGCGTGCCGGACTACATGGATCAGTGCCCGAACACCCCGGCGGGTGCTCAGGTCAATGCCCTTGGCTGTGAAGCCGACGTGATCCTGCGTGACGTCAACTTCGAATTCGACTCCGCCAAACTGACCTCTGGCGCCGAACAGATCCTGGATGGCGTAGCCGATAAGCTGCGCGGCAACGAAAACGTTCGTGTGCGGGTGGCAGGCTACACCGATTCCATCGGTGATAATGCCTATAACCAGGACCTGTCACAGCGCCGTGCGGATTCCGTGAAGTCCTATCTGGCGTCTCGTGGCATTTCCGAAAGCCGCATGCAGGCCACTGGCTTCGGCGAGCAGAATCCCGTTGCCAGCAACGAGACTGCCGCAGGTCGCGCCGAGAACCGTCGCGTCGAACTGGGCGAGTGGCAGCAGTAAGTTTCAGATAGACGTTATCTGATCTACGGATGACGAATGAAAGGGGCGCCTGCGAGCGCCCCTTTTTCATATTGATCGGCTGCCTGGGGTGATCGGGTATGGACTGAGATTGCCACCTGCTGATAATGTTTCGCCCTTCGTATTTCATTGCCTGCTAGCGATGTTTCATCACTCTCCTGCGATACGTGGTCCCTGGTATGGATCACCACTACGCTCAAGGATGTTTTTTTCATGCCTATCGTGACACTGCCGGATGGCAGCCAAAGAACCTTCGATACACCCCTAAGCATCATGCAGCTTGCCGAATCCATCGGACCCGGCCTGGCAAAGGCCTGTCTAGGTGGCAAGATCGATGGCGTCGCCGCGGATGCCGCGGACATCATCGACCGCGATGCCGAAGTCGCCATCTTGACGGCGCGAGACGCCGAGGGTCTCGAGATCATTCGCCACTCCTGCGCTCACTTGATTGGTCATGCGGTCAAGCAGCTCTATCCGGACGCCAAGATGGCGATTGGACCGGTGATCGAAGACGGTTTTTATTACGACATCGATTTCGAGCGTTCGATAACCCCGGATGATCTTGTTGCCATCGAGCAGCGCATGAAGCAACTGATCGATAGCAACTATGACGTGGTGCGGGAATATGTCGATCGCGACAAGGCGATGCTGACCTTCCTGCATAGGGACGAGCCCTATAAGCAGGAGATCGTGCGAGGCATTCCTGAAGGCGAGACCATTCGTCTGTATCACCATGAAGAATATATTGACATGTGTCGCGGGCCCCATGTACCGAACACGCGGCATCTCAAGGCGTTCAAGCTGACCAAGCTGGCTGGCGCCTACTGGCGTGGCGACGCGGAAAATCCCATGCTCACACGCATCTATGGAACCGCCTGGCCGGACAGCAAGCAGCTCAAGGCGTATTTAAAGCGTCTTGAAGAAGCCGAGAAACGCGACCATCGCAAGCTGGCCAAGCGCATGGATCTGTTTCACCTTCAGGAAGAAGCGCCAGGCATGGTCTTTTGGCATCCTAACGGATGGACCATTTATCAGGCCCTTGAGCAGTACATGCGTCGTGTACAGCAAGCGCATGGGTATCAGGAAATCAAGACGCCCCAGGTGCTCGATTTATCGCTATGGAAAAAATCCGGGCATTGGGGGCACTACTCCGAGCTGATGTTCGTCACGGAATCGGAGAAGCGGGATTTTGCCGTGAAGCCGATGAATTGCCCAGGCCATGTGCAGGTCTTCAACCAAGGGCTCAAGAGCTATCGCGATCTGCCCCTGCGCCTGGCGGAATTCGGCAGCTGTCATCGCAACGAACCTTCGGGGTCGCTGCATGGTCTCATGCGGGTACGGGCGTTTACCCAGGATGATGCCCATATCTTCTGTACGGATGCACAGATTCAGGCGGAAGCCGAAGATTTCATTGCCTTGACGCTGCAGGTCTATCGCGATCTGGGGTTCGAGGATGTGGAACTCAAGCTGTCCACCCGACCGGAATCCTATGTCGGCGAGCCGGAAAACTGGGAGCGAGCCGAAAAGGGGCTGGCCCAGGCACTGGACGCATCGGGTCTCGAATGGGAACTGCTTCCCGGCGAAGGCGCATTTTATGGCCCCAAGATCGAATTTTCTCTTCGTGATTGCCTCAACCGCGTCTGGCAATGTGGTACCCTGCAGCTCGATTTCAATCTGCCTGAACGCCTTGGGGCACAATATGTCGATGAGGATGGGGCGCGCAAGACCCCCGTCATGCTGCATCGTGCAATCCTGGGCTCCTTCGAGCGCTTCCTGGGGATTTTGATCGAGCATTATGCAGGGGCGCTGCCATTATGGCTCGCACCCCAGCAGGCAGTCGTGCTGACCATTACCGATGCACAGCGTGATTATGCCGTTGGACTCGAGCAGCGATTGCAGAAAATCGGGTTCCGCGTCAAAGCGGACTTGAGGAACGAGAAGATCGGCTTTAAAATCCGAGAACATACGTTGCAGAAGGTTCCGTACCTGCTGGTAGTGGGGGACAAGGAAGTAGAGTCCGACTCGGTAGCTGTACGTACCCGTAGCGGCGAGGATCTGGGCGCCTTGCAGGTGGATGAGTTCATTGCCCGCCTTGAGGTCGAGCGGGGCCGATCACAACGTTAACCGGAACGGAGATTTAACGATCAAGCGGAATACACAGCGCGGGCGTCCCCAAGACAAGCGCCCCCCAATGAATGACCGAATCCTGGAAGACGAAGTTCGTCTGATCGAAAGCGACGGTGAGCAAATCGGTGTCGTGCCGACCAGTGAAGCGTTGGAAAGGGCCGAAGCGGCTGGTTTGGATCTCGTGCAGATTTCCAATGCCGACCCCATCGTCTGCAAGATCATGGATTACGGTAAGTTTCTTTTCGAGCAAAAAAAGCAGAAAGGCGCTCAGAAAAAGAAAACCAAGCAGATTCAGGTCAAGGAAGTGAAATTCCGGCCTGGCACCGACGAGGGTGACTATCAGGTAAAACTCAAGAACCTGACGCGTTTCCTCGAAGGTGGCGACAAGGGCAAGGTCACACTGCGTTTTCGCGGTCGTGAAATGGCGCACCAGGATATCGGCCGCAAGCTGATGGAGCGGATTGCGTCGGATCTTGAAGAACTGGGAACAGTCGAGTCCTTTCCGAAGATGGAAGGGCGCCAGATGGTCATGATCATTGCCCCCAAGAAGAAGTGATCCGTTGGCAAGTCAACGAATGGTCGCGGTAGTGATACCTCGGCCATTGGCCACGGATTTTCTAAAGAACCCGAGTGGAGTGTTCCCTCATGCCGAAGATCAAGAGTAATAGAGGCGCTGCCAAGCGCTTCAAGAAGACTGCCAACGGCTTCAAGCACAAGCAGTCTTTTCGTAGCCATATCCTGACCAAGAAGTCTACCAAGCGTAAGCGTCAGCTACGTGGCACCAAGCTGATTCACGATGCCGACAAGGCACTGATTCAGCGCATGCTGCCCAATCTGTAACGCCCGCGGTCGAATTCTTAACGTCAGGAGAAAGCTATGAGTCGTGTCAAGCGTGGCGTCGTTGCACGTCGCCGTCACAAGAAGATCTTGAAGCAGGCCAAGGGTTACTACGGTGCCCGGTCTCGCGTATTTCGCGTTGCCAAGCAGGCGGTCATCAAGGCAGGGCAGTATGCCTATCGCGACCGTCGTCAGCGCAAGCGTCAGTTCCGTGCGCTATGGATTGCACGTATCAATGCTGCCGCACGTCAGAACGGCCTGTCCTACAGCCGCTTCATCGCTGGCCTCAAGAAATCAGGTATCGAGATCGATCGCAAGGTACTGGCCGATCTTGCTGTCCATGAAAAGGCAACCTTTGCTGCCATTGTCGAGAAGGCCAAGGCTGCCAAGTGAACGATGAACGCGGTTGCTTCAGGTAGCCGCACTCGTTGTGAACGATACAGGGGAAGAGCGGCTGCTCTTCCCCTTTTTTTGGGTTGCGTTTAGCTGACGTATCCCGAGACACGGACATTATTGGAGTAATGGATGGATCATCTTCCCACCCTGGTCGCCAAGGCCCGCGCTGCCATTGCCGAGGCCAGTGACGTCGCTTCATTGGATACGGTGCGTGTGGAATATCTTGGCAAGAAAGGCGAGATAACGACGCTGCTCAAAGGGCTGGGCAAGCTACCCCCGGAAGAGCGTCCCCAGGCGGGCGAACGAATCAATCAGGTCAAGCAGCAGCTCAGCGGCGAAATCGAGACGCGTAAACGAGAACTCGAGCAGACGGCGCTCGATGCCCGTCTGCAAGGCGAGCGTATTGACGTGACCCTTCCAGGCCGTGGCCAGTCCACCGGCGGACTGCATCCGGTGACGCGCACCTTGGAGCGCATCGAAGGCTTGTTCACGCGCATCGGATATGACGTGGCGGTAGGGCCGGAAATCGAGGATGACTACCATAATTTCGAGGCGCTCAATATCCCGGCGCATCATCCGGCCCGAGGCATGGCGGATACCTTCTATTTCGATGCCAATCGCCTGCTGCGCACCCATACGTCGCCGGTGCAGGTGCGCACCATGGAGTCTCAGGAACCTCCGATTCGTATCGTTTGTCCCGGGCGTGTCTATCGCAGTGACTCGGATCTGACCCACACGCCCATGTTTCATCAGGTCGAGGGACTGTTGATCGACGAGGACGTCAGTTTTGCCGATCTTAAAGGCACGATCGAAGACTTCCTGCACGCTTTTTTCGAGCGTGATGACCTTTCGGTACGCTTTCGACCATCGTATTTCCCCTTCACGGAGCCTTCTGCCGAGGTCGACATCCAGTGCGTGATGTGTAGCGGTGACGGTTGCCGGGTATGTTCCCATAGCGGTTGGCTGGAAGTGATGGGCTGCGGCATGGTGCATCCGGAAGTGTTTCGTCATTCCGGCATCGATGCCGGGCGTTACACCGGGTTTGCCTTTGGCATGGGTACCGAGCGTTTGGCCATGCTGCGCTACGGAGTCAACGATCTGCGCCTGTTCTTCGATAACGATCTGCGTTTTTTGCGCCAGTTCACTTAATTTTTAATGGAGGCGGAGACGCACGATGAAATTTTCCGAACAGTGGCTGCGCGAATGGGTCTCGCCCGAACTCTCGACACAGGCACTTGCCGATCAGATCACCATGGCGGGTCTCGAAGTGGATGCCGTGGAAGCGGTTGCCGCCAAATTCGAGGGCGTCCTGGTGGCGGAAGTCGTCGCCAAGGAGCCGCACCCGGACGCAGACAAGCTCAACGTCTGCCAGGTGGACGACGGGTCTGGCAACCCGGTACAGGTGGTGTGCGGCGCGCCCAACGTGGCAGTGGGCCAGAAGGTGCCTTTCGCCCAGGTAGGTGCCGTTCTGCCCGGCGATTTCAAGATCAAGAAGGCCAAGCTGCGGGGCGTTGAATCCAGAGGCATGATCTGTTCCGCCTCGGAGTTGGGTCTCGAGGAGGAAACGTCGCCAGGTATTCTCGAGTTGCCTTTGAGCGCACCGGTTGGACAGAGTCTGCGGGACTGGATGTCCCTGGACGACAGTACCATCGACGTCGACCTGACTCCCAATCGCGGCGATTGCCTGAGTCTCAAAGGGATGGCCCGAGAGGTTGGCGTGCTCAACCGCCTGACCCTGAACAGCCCCGATCTCGCGCCTCAGGCGTCTAGTCATGGGGATGTGTTCCCGGTACGGCTCAGTGCGCCGGAGCAGTGCCCACGCTATGTCGGCCGGGTGATCAAGAATATCGATGTGACGGCACCTACCCCGCTATGGATGGTCGAGCGGCTGCGACGTTCAGGCCTGCGCTCCATCGATGCGGTGGTCGATATCACCAATTATGTGATGCTTGAGCTGGGGCAGCCCCTGCATGCCTTCGATCTGGCAAACCTCGAGGGAGCGATCGATGTACGCTCGGCCCGGCCAGGGGAGCGCCTGGTGCTTCTCGACGGTCAGGACGTCGCTCTGCGGGAAGGTACCCTGGTCATTGCCGATGATGCCAAGGCGCTGGCGATTGCGGGAGTAATGGGGGGCGAGCATTCCGGTGTTGGCCCGCAAACCCGGGATGTGTTTCTCGAATCCGCCTTTTTCACGCCATTGGCGATTGCGGGGCAGGCCCGCTCTTATGGCCTGCATACGGATGCGTCGCACCGTTTCGAGCGCGGCGTCGATTTCGAATTGCCCCGCCAGGCGGCGGAGCGGGCCACGGCACTGCTGGTCGAGGTCGCCGGAGGCGAGCCAGGACCGCTCAATGAAACCGTAAGCGCGGAGCATCTACCCGATGAGCGTCGGGTCCGCCTGTGCGGGTCACGCATCGAGCAGTGTCTGAACATCAGGTTGCCCGATACGGAGATCGTCGACATTCTGGAGCGGCTCGGCATGCAGGTCAGCCGTGATGAGGCTGACGTGGGCGATAAAGCCGATGCCTGGCTGGTCAAGATACCCAGTTGGCGCTTTGACATAGCGATCGAAGAGGATCTGATCGAAGAGTTGGCGCGTATTCATGGCTACAATCGCTTGCCGGTACGTCGCCCGGCGGCGCGGCTTGGGCTCGTTGCCGACGATGAACACCGTCAACCCCTGACACGCTTGCGTCGCCAACTGGTGGCGCGTGGTTACCAGGAAGCCATCACCTATAGTTTCGTGGCACCGGAGCTGCAGGCGCTGTTGGTACCGGACATGGCCGCACCGCGTCTGGCCAACCCGATATCCAGCGATATGGCGGTCATGCGTGCGAGCCTGTTTCCAGGGCTCGTCAAGGCGCTGATCCATAATCTTAATCGACAGCAGTCGCGCATTCGGCTATTCGAAACCGGCCTTGTCTTTCAGGGCGAGCTGGATAGCGTCGAGCAGATTCCAATGCTGAGTGGCTTGATCTGTGGACCTCGAGACCCGGAAGGTTGGGCGGCTCGTCGTGATGATGTGGATTTTTTTGATCTCAAGGGCGACGTCGAAAGTCTGTTGAAGCTGGGCGGTAACGAGGAGTCCTGGCGTTTCGAACCAGCAGAGCATCCTGCGCTGCATCCAGGACAGACTGCCCGCTTGCTCCATGAAGGAGAAGCGGTGGGTTGGCTCGGCGCTTTGCACCCGGCATTGCGTGCGGAGCTTGGTATCAAGCCCGAGGTGTTTCTTTTCGAGATGCGCCTTGAGGCACTGACTCAGGGGCGCTTGCCGGCCTTCAACGCCATGTCTCGCTATCCAGAGGTACGCCGCGATCTGGCGCTGGTGATAAGTGATGATATTCCCGTTCAGGCCTTGCTCGATACGCTGCGCGAATGTGCAGGTGACTGGCTGACGGATCTGCATCTGTTCGATGTCTATCGCGGGGCGGGTATCACCCAGGGCAACAAGAGTATTGCACTGGGCTTGACCTGGCAGCATCCTTCACGCACGCTTAATGACGCGGAAATCAATCAGTTAATCGATACAATCGTTACTGAGACCAGCCAACGCTTCGGCGCGGAACTTCGTGGCTGAGCGGCTGGGATAAGATCCTGTACCTGTAGAGGGGGAGTGGTTATGGGGGCGTTGACCAAGGCGGAACTGGCAGAGCATCTTCATGGTGAGCTGGGACTCTCGAAGCGAGAAGCCAAGGGGATGGTGGAGGCTTTCTTCGAGGAAATTCGTGGCTGTCTGCGCGAAAACGAACAGGTCAAGCTGTCCGGTTTCGGCAATTTCGATTTGCGCGATAAAGGTCAGCGCCCTGGCCGAAATCCGAAAACCGGCGAAGAAATTCCTATTTCGGCGCGCCGGGTCGTGACATTTAGACCAGGGCAGAAACTCAAGGCCCGGGTCGAGGATTATGCGGGTCAGCCTGCGCTCACGGACACTTGAACCCCGGAAGCGGAGCCAAGCAAACGCAAAACGAAACCGGCCTTGAAAGGGCCGGTTTCGTAGTGTGCCAAGGCATGCAAGTGAGGGAGGGGCAGCTAGGGTTTAGAACGCTCCGCCTTTTTCCAGCAACTCAGTAATCACCGTCTTGATCACGAAACCCAGCATCCCGGCCCCAAGCACGACGAACAGCATGATCGTGCCGAACTTGCCCGCCTTCGATTCCCGTGCCAACTCCCAGATGATGAAGCACATGAATAGTATCAACCCGCCAATCATGAGTGGCGTGATCCAGGCTTCGAATGTTCTCTCCATGATACCCTCCGCAGGATTGGGCAACTATTATACCTGTCCGATCGTTAGCGTGCTGGAAAGCCATTTGCAATGGTGCCATTGCCGGCAAGCGCGTGAGCGAGCCCCTTCAGGCGTGCTAATATCCCAGTAAATTTCTCAAGTAAATGAATGCCATGTCTACTCTCAATATTTTTGTCGCCACCATGTACGGGGGGGCGTTGGACGTTGCCGAGCAGGTCAAGCCGCTGTTCGAAGATTGCGGCTATACGGTGACCATTCATGAACAGCCGACCCTGGAGGATCTGATCGATTCCCCAGCGGAGCTGGCACTGTTTTGTGTCTCGACCACGGGTAGCGGCGATTACCCTGGTAATTTCGCCAGTCTGGCCAGTGGCATCGCTGACAAGGGGCCTTCTCTTGCTCATTTGCGCTATGGCTTGATCGCTCTCGGCGATAGCTCTTATGGAGACACCTTTTGCGGTGCAGGCCGAGCACTTGACGCGCTGCTCAGCGAGCATGGGGCCGAACGGCTGGGCGAACGCCTGGAGGTGGATGCCATGGAGACGTTCATGGCGGACGATGAGGCAGTGCCCTGGGTCGAAGCATGGATCGAGGAGCAAGGATTGAATAAATGAGTTTTTCTAGTATTACCCCAGGAGTAGTCTCGCCATGATGACGACAATGACTCCCGAGCGACTCAGCGTGATGGTGGGGGTGCTCGTTGCCATCCTGGCAACGCTGCCGCGCTATCTGGCCTACGGCAATCAAGGGCGTCTGATCTTGATCCTGATCGCGTTTGCCGCCATTGCGGTCGTGGCTGTCTTTGCTTGGCGCATGCTGTCGGTGGAGGCGCGTCGTCGCGTACCCGGGCTGCTGGGGCGCCTGGCATTAATGGTACTGCTCGGTTTGCTGCTGGTGGCGCTATGGCAAGTGTTCACCAGTGGCCTGAATGAACGCTTGCTATTGTCCCACGGCGCTACTCTGGGCCTGTTGATTCATGCGCTTGGCATGGGCCTGCAACAACGCAATGCGTGGCATTGAAGCAGGCTCAAGTGCTGGTGTTTGAACTCGTCATTCAAGCGTATAGCAGGGCACGTAGTGACTACCAGGCAGCTTCATGCGCGCCTGGGCGACAAAAGAGGTCAGCAGATCGTCCAGACGCGTCATGAGTTCAGGCTCTGCATGCAGTTTGAAAGGGCCGTGCGCCTCGATGGAACGAATGCCCGGCTCCTTGACGTTGCCGCTGACGATGCCGGAAAACGCGCGGCGCAGATTGGCGGCCAGCTCGTGCACGGGTTGCCCGCGATGCAGCGCCAACCCTGCCATGGCTTCATGGGTGGCTTCGAAGGGATACTGAAAGTCCGCCTCGATATTGAGTCGCCAGTTGTAGTAGAACGCATCGTCATGAGTGCGTCGAAAAGCGGTGACTTCCTCGATGCTTTCTCGCATGGCACGTGCCACGGCAATCGGATCGTCGATGATGATGCGATAACGGCTGCGCGCTTCGTCACCCAGGGTATACGCCAGAAACTCATCGATACGCTGGAAATATTCCGCAGCGCTTCGTGGTCCGGTAAAGATGATCGGAAACGGAATCTTGGCATTGCTGGGATGCAACAGAATGCCCAGCAGATAAAGAATCTCTTCGGCGGTGCCCACACCGCCGGGGAAGACGATGATGCCGTGACCGACCCTTATGAACGCCTCCAGGCGCTTTTCGATATCCGGCATCACGACCAGTTCGTTGACGATCGGATTGGGCGACTCCGCGGCAATGATGCCGGGTTCGGAAATACCCAGGTAGCGACCCCGTTTGCGGCGCTGTTTGGCGTGAGCCACATTTGCACCCTTCATGGGTCCCTTCATTGCGCCCGGGCCGCAGCCTGTGCAGATATCGAGATCCCGCAGCCCGAGCTGGTAGCCGACGCCCTTGGAATAATCGTACTCTTCTCGAGAGATCGAATGTCCTCCCCAGCACACCACGAGACTCGGCTCTCGGGAAGGGTCCAGCGTGCCGGCGTTGCGCAGGATATGAAATACCGCGTTGGTGATGCTTTCGCTGGAGGCCAGATCGAAGCGGGGATGCTGCTGTATCTCGTTATGAACGTAGACGATATCCCGCAGTACGGAGGAAAGGTGCTCGCGAATGCCGCGAATCATGCGGCCATCGACGAAGGCCTCTGCGGGGGCGTTGGTCAGCTTGAGACGAATGCCGCGGTCCTGCTGCAGCACTTCGATATCGAAGTCATGGTAAGTCTGCATCACGGCAAGACCATCGTCCGTCGGGTTGCCGCAATTGAGTACCGCAAGGGCGCACCGGCGCAGTATGTCGTGCAAGCCGTTGGCGGAAGTGTCGCGAAGTCGATTCACTTCGTGCTGGGAAAGAACCTCTAGACTGCCCTCGGGAGTCGTCGTGGCGGAAAACTTCTCGGTCATCTTGGTGTCTCGAAGGTGGATCAGGAAGCGTCGCTGCTGGCGCGAGCGTGCTCCCACAATTGTGCGATGCGAATACGATCGTCTTCGCTCATGCCATCTTCCATGAATGTGGATTCCAGCCATTGCCAGTAAGTGACGTCGAAGTCCTCTGCCTCGACGGTACTTGCGTCATAGTCTGCCATCTCCAGCACGAGTTCGATCTGTGGAATCATGTAGCCAAGGGCGAAGAGATCGTCTTCTGCGGCGTTACCTTCCATGGCAAGCAGCGTCCGATGAAGTGCTTTGGCCCGGTCGACGAATGGGTCTGACATGATGCTCCCGGCTCTTGAAAGACTGTTGAATTAAGGTTCTCTTGCAGGAATGCTATCATGCTCCGAAGTGCCCCGCAGCGCTGTCCCACAAGGAATTGACTAATTTCCATGTTCAATACCCAATACTTCCGGACCTTCATTACGCTGGTGGAAACCGGTAGTTTCACCCTTACTGCCCAACGACTGGAAATGACACAGCCAGGCGTCAGTCAGCACATTCGGAAGCTGGAGGAGTATCTCGACAAGCCACTGCTCAATCGCCATGGCCGTCGTTTTACGCTTACGGAATCAGGGCAGCGCACCTACGATTACGCGCTGAAACTGTTTGCCGAGCACCAGTATTTTCGTCATTCCCTGGACGACGAATCCCTGGATTCCGGCGATTGTCGGATTGCATCACCCGGGAGCGTGGGGTTGATGTTCTATCCTTTCCTGTTGGGTTATCAGCAAGCTCATCCCGGTCTGACGGTCAGTTACGACTTCGCATCCAACCGGGATATCCTGCAGGGCGTGGTAGAGGGACGTTACGATTTAGGTATCACGACCGAGGTGATCAAGCATCCCGGGTTGGTCTACGCCCCCTGGTATCAGGAGCCGTTGTGTCTGCTTGCACCGGCAGATTACACGGGCTCGACCCTGAATGAATTGGCGGCGCTGGGGTTCATCGATTATTCCGGCGCCGGCAACTATGCGACTCAGCTACTGCGGGCCAATTACGGTGACGAATTTCGCTCCATGAGTCGTTTTCCAAGGCAGGGCTTTACCAACGAAGTCAGCATGGTGATGGATGCGGTCGCCCGGGGGTTGGGCTTTACCGTGGTGTCTCGGCTGGTGCTTGAAACCTCTCCTTGGCAGCGTCAGGTCAAGGAGTTGATATTGTCGAATCCGGTGTATGAAACCTTGCAGGTGGTTGCGCCGGCGGATACTGAACTTCCCAAGCGTTATACCCAGCTACTCGATGATTTCCGTCAGCAGCGCCGTAATACCCTTTATGCGATTTCCGAAGAACCCAGCTTTGACAGTTGATGCCCGAGAGCGACAAGGACGACGAAAGAAAAACCCCCGGGTTCGAGGCCGGGGGGGTGGTGCAAGCAAGAGCGGGTCAGTCGCGATAGTTGTCGACACTCGGGCAGGAACAGATCAATTGCCGGTCGCCTTGCACGTTGTCGACGCGGTTGACCGCGGGCCAGTACTTGGCCGCCTGGACATGCTCGGAAGGGAAAGCGCCGATCTTGCGTGAATAGGGGCGCTCCCAGGCGTCGTCCATCAGATCCGCCATGGTGTGCGGTGCGTTCACCAGGGGGTTGTCATCTGCCGGCCAATCGCCTTTCTCAACCTGTTTGATCTCCTGGCGAATGGCAATCATGGCATCGCAGAAACGATCGATCTCGTAGCGGGATTCGGATTCCGTCGGCTCGATCATCAAGGTGCCGGGTACCGGGAAAGACATGGTCGGCGCGTGGAAGCCATAATCCATCAGGCGCTTGGCAATGTCTTCTTCGCTGATTCCGGAGGCCTGCTTGAGCGGGCGAATGTCGATGATGCATTCGTGAGCCACGGTGCCGTTGATGCCTTGATATAGTACCGGGAAGTGCTCTTCCAGGCGCCGGGCGATGTAGTTGGCATTGATGATGGCAAGCTCCGTGGCTTCGCGCAGGCCGCGCGCTCCCATCATCTTGATATAGGCCCAGGAGATCGGCAGGATCGAGGCGCTGCCGAAAGCCGCGGATGCCACGGCGCCACACTCTTCGCGAACCCCGGCAATCGGCGTCACCACATGGTTGGAAACGAAAGGTGCCAGATGCGCCTTGACGCCGATCGGCCCCATGCCCGGGCCGCCTCCGCCGTGTGGGATGCAGAAGGTCTTGTGCAGATTCAGATGCGACACGTCGCCGCCGAAATCGCCGGGTCGGCATAGGCCCACCTGAGCGTTCATGTTGGCGCCGTCGATATAGACCTGGCCACCATGCTTGTGCACGATGTCGCACACTTCCTGCACGTTCTCCTCGAATACCCCGTGGGTCGAGGGATAGGTGATCATGGTGGCAGAGAGCGTATCGCTGTATTGTTCGGCCTTGCTGCGAAGGTCCGCCAGATCGATGTTGCCATCCTTGTCACATTCCACCACCACTACCTTCATCTGGGCCATGGCAGCGGAGGCCGGGTTGGTCCCGTGGGCGGAACTCGGGATCAGGCAGATGTTGCGATGCCCTTCCCCTTGGGCCGCCTGGTAGCGGCGAATGGCCAGCATGCCGGCGTATTCGCCCTGAGCCCCGGAATTGGGCTGCATGGAGATATGATCGTAGCCGGTGATCTCGACCAGAAAGGCCGATAGCTCATCGATCATCTGCTTGTAGCCTACCGCCTGCTCCGCGGGCACGAAGGGATGGATGTTGGCGAACTCGGGCCAGGTGATGGGAATCATCTCGCTGGTGGCATTGAGCTTCATGGTGCAGGAGCCCAGCGGAATCATGGCATGGGTCAGGGACAGATCGCGATTTTCCAGGCGCTTGAGATAGCGCAGCATCTCGGTTTCGCTGCGATAGCGCTTGAAGGTTGGATGAGTCAGGAAATCGCTTTCCCGGGCGTAGCCGCTCGGAATACCTGTAGTGCCCGCCGCCACGATCTCGTCATCCAGGGTGCTGATCGACAGATCGTGTTCTTCATCGAGCAGTATGTCGAAGAGCTTGGCAACATCCGCAGCTGTGGTGGTCTCGTCCAGGCTGATGCCGATGCGCCCATCCTTGTACATGCGCAGGTTGATCTCGTGGGCCAGGGCGCGACCATAGATCTTGCCAGCATCCGCGCCGACCAGGGTCAGCGTATCGAACCAGCTGTCATTGGCCAGTTCCAGGCCCTTGCGCTTGAGGCCTTCCGCGAGGATGGTGGTCAGGCGATGGATGCGGGTGGCGATGGTGCGAATGCCCTCGGCGCCATGATAGACCGCATAGAAGCCGGCAATGTTGGCAAGCAACGCCTGGGCGGTGCAGATATTGGAGGTCGCCTTTTCGCGGCGAATATGCTGTTCACGGGTCTGCATGGCCATGCGCAAGGCAATCTGCCCCCGGCTATCCTTGGAGACGCCGATGATGCGCCCGGGAATGGAGCGCTTGTGCTTGTCCGAAGTGGCAAAAAACGCCGCGTGGGGGCCGCCGTATCCCATGGGGACACCAAAGCGCTGGGAGTTGCCCAGCACGATATCGGCGCCCAGCGCGCCGGGCTCCTTGAGCAGCGCCAGGCTCATGAGATCGGTTGCCACGCAGGTCATCGCACCTTGCCCGTGGGCGGCTTCGATCAGGGCAGCAAGATCGTGCACGCGTCCGGTCTGGCCAGGATACTGGAACAGGGCGCCAAAGGTTTCGTGTTCCGCTGCTTTCTCGGCACTGTCGATGATGAGCTCGAAGCCGAAGTAGTCCGCCCGAGTGCGCAGCACGTCCACGGTTTGCGGCAGCACGTCGTCCGCCACGAAGAAGCTGTTCGTCTTGACCTTCTTGTTGGCACGCCGACACAGCGCCATGGCTTCGGCGGCGGCGGTCGCTTCGTCGAGAAGCGAGGCGTTGGCCAGATCCATGCCGGTCAGGTCCATGACCATCTGCTGGAAATTGAGCAGTCCTTCGAGGCGACCTTGGGAAATCTCCGGCTGATAGGGCGTGTAGGCGGTGTACCAGCCCGGGTTCTCGAGCAGGTTGCGCGCGATCACGGCAGGGGTGTGAGTGCTGTAATAGCCTTGTCCGATATAGGTCTTGAACACCTTGTTCTGGCGCGCCAGACGCTTGAGGTAATCCAGGGATTCGGCTTCGCCCTTGGGCGTATCCAGATTGAGTTCACGATTCAGGCGAATACCCGACGGCACGGTCTTGTCGATCAATGCCTGGATGGTATCGGCATCGAGTGTTTCGACCATATGAGCGACATCGTCGCTGTCCGGTCCATTGTGGCGATGAACGAAAGCATCGTGGCTGGCAAGTTCCGCCAGCCGGCGTTGATCTTTGGCCATGGGATACCTATAGGTAGAGGGGACTGTCAGGTCCGGTGTTCAGAGGTTAAGAGTAATGGCGCTGGATGATGCGACGGGGCAGAAACTGCCCCGTCGCATTCGATCAGTCTTCTTCTGCCTCGACGTGCCGGGCATAGGCATCGTTATCGAGCAAGTCGTCCAGCGCACTGCTATCGGCAAGCTTCAGCTTGATGATCCAACCACCTTCGTAAGGTGCTTCGTTGATGGTTTCCGGTGCCTCCTCGAGGCTCTCATTGATTTCGATTACATCACCGGCCAAAGGTGCATAAAGGTCAGATGCGGCCTTGACCGATTCGATGACGCCGAATTCATCACCGTTATCAAGTGAACGACCAACCTCAGGCAATTCGACGAAGACAACATCGCCCAAGGCTTGTTGCGCGTGGTCGGTAATTCCGATGGTGACGGTACCGTCACCATTGTCCTTGACCCATTCGTGGCTTTCTGTGTAATGCAGGTTCCCGGGAATGGAGCTCATGATTATTTCCTATAAGAAAAGGTTTTCTATTTCAGGGAATCGTAACGCCATCAGGACGTGTTGGCGAGTCCTCGGGCGTATCAAAGCGCGTTTTTCGTGCCTCTTTCAACGTCGCACGCCTTGACCGCCGTCTATAGAGTGGTCAAGTTATTGCTGAACGTCCAGTTGCCGTATTTTTACCAGGGTTTTTCCAGTTGATTCGAGGATTGAGGACGCTATCTCGACTGCAAGTTTCCAATAGGAAACAAGATCCATGGTGCAGGTGCTGGTGGAATACCCGGGGTATCCGCTAAGGTATGCGGGTTCGAGCATCGTCGTTGCTGTCTTGCCACTGGTCGGTAGCCCCTTGGTGACAACGGTGCATAACAAAAAAATCTCTGGAGAAAACTCATATGGAAGCCTTGACAGGAATTTTTACGGCGGTCGAGAACGTGGTATGGGGACCGCTGATGCTGGTCCTGCTACTGGGAGTCGGACTTTACCTGCAACTTGGTTTGAAGTTATTGCCGATTCGCAAGCTGGGATTGGGCTTCAGTCTGCTGTGGAAAGGGCGGGTCTCGGAAAAAGGTGATGAAGGCGAAGGGGAAGTCTCGCCCTTCAATGCCCTGATGACATCGCTATCGGCAACCATCGGCACGGGTAATATTGCGGGGGTGGCCACCGCCATCTTCCTCGGCGGGCCGGGGGCCGTGTTCTGGATGTGGATTACCGCCCTGGTCGGCATGGCCACCAAGTTTTCCGAGGCGGTGTTGGCGGTACGTTATCGTGAGGTCAACAAGGACGGCGAACACGTTGGCGGTCCGATGTATTACATCCGCAATGGCCTGGGCAAGAAATGGGCCTGGATGGGGATTGCCTTTGCCTTTTTCGGTGCCATTGCCTCTTTCGGCATTGGCAATACCGTGCAATCAAACTCCGTCGCCGATGGTTTGAATCAGTCTCTCGGATTGCCCCACTGGGTCACGGGGATTGTGATCATGGTGCTGGCTGGCGCGGTGATTCTCGGAGGTATCCGACGCATCGCCAAGGTGGCAGGCAAGTTGGTGCCCATCATGGCGGTTGCGTATATTTGTGCGGGCATTGTCGTGCTGATCATCAATTCCGAGCAGATCGGCGCCGCCTTTGGCATGATCTTCACCCACGCGTTTACGCCCATATCCGCGGCAGGCGGTTTTGCCGGTGCAGCGGTGGCCAAGGCCATTCAGTTCGGCATTGCACGAGGCGTGTTCTCCAACGAAGCCGGTCTGGGTAGTGCGCCTATTGCCCATGCGGCGGCCCAGACCAAGAACCCTGTACGCCAGGGCCTGGTCGCCATGTTGGGGACCTTCATCGATACGATCATCGTGTGTTCGATTACCGCTCTTGCCATCCTTACCTCGACCCACTGGACCGGAGGGGAGACCGGAGCGGCGTTGACCACCATGGCTTTCAATGAGTCACTGCCCGGGGTGGGGCAGTACATCGTCTCCTTTGCGCTTGCGGTGTTCGCTTTCACCACGATCCTGGGGTGGGCATTCTATGGCGAAAAGTGCTTCGAGTTCCTGTTCGGGGTGGGGTCGATCAAGATCTATCGGGTGGTCTATATTCTGGCAATCATGTTGGGGGCGATCGCGCCACTCAATTTCGTATGGCTGATGGCTAGTGTGTTCAACGCCTTGATGGCAATTCCCAACCTGATTGCGCTGGCCTTGCTGTCACCGGTGGTCTTCGATCTGACCAAGCGCCATTTTGCCGGTGAGTCGATACTGCCGGGTGAGGATCTGAAACGCTGACAGGCGCAGAGAGGCGTATCCGATAATTCGCATAGATGGAGGGTTTCAATGAACGAGCTCAGCAGGACCCCGTTGCACGACCTGCACGTCGAACTGGGTGGCAAGATGGTCGAGTTCGCCGGCTACAGCATGCCGGTGCAGTATCCTTTGGGGGTCAAGAAGGAGCACGAGCATACCCGTGCCGCTTGTGGACTGTTCGATGTCTCCCATATGGGGCAGGTCATGATCAGCGGACCCAATCCCGCTGAGGCGCTCGAGACCCTGGTGTGCGCCGATATCGTCGGCTTGCCGGTGGGCATGCAGCGCTATGCACTGTTCACCAATGACGAGGGCGGTATCATCGATGATCTGATGGTGGCCAACACCGGCGAACATCTCTTCCTGGTGGTCAACGCTGCCTGCAAGGCGCGGGACATTCCTCATCTTCGCATGGGGCTGGGCGCCGATTACGAGGTCGAGGAGCTCGATCGTGGCTTGCTGGCGCTACAAGGCCCCAAGGCGGCAGAGGTCATGGCGCGGTTGTGTCCGGACGCTTGTGAACTGACCTTCATGCAGCAGGGCGCCTTCTCCATGGAGGGTGCGGAGGTCTGGATCAGCCGCAGCGGTTATACCGGTGAAGACGGGTTCGAGATCTCGATCCCGGCGAACCGGACGGACGCCATTGCGCGGCGGCTATTGCAGGAATCCGAAGTCGAGGCCATCGGGCTTGGCGCTCGCGATTCCCTGCGTCTGGAAGCGGGGTTGTGTCTCTATGGCCATGATATCGATGAATCCACGACACCGGTCGAGGCAGGGCTGATCTGGGCCATTGGCAAACCGCGTCGTCGTGGCGGTGAACGCGAGGCAGGCTTTCTGGGGGCGGATATCATCCTTCATCAGGTCGAAGCGCGAGACCATCGGCGCAAGCGGGTTGGACTTCTAGGCGAAGGGCGCGCACCGGTGCGAGAGGGGGCCGAACTCTACAGCAGTGACGATCGCCATATTGGCGTGGTCACGTCGGGAGGCTTTGGTCCGAGCGTGGGTAAACCCGTGGCACTGGGCTATGTCAATGTCGATGATGCGGAAATCGGCAGTGTGATTTACGCCGAGGTCCGGGGTAAGCGTTTGGCCATGACAGTCAGCAAGACGCCGTTTATCACGCCAGACTATCATCGTGGTTGATAGATAAATATACCGTTATCTTTTCCGATAAAAACCGTCTCACATGAGGCGGTTTTTTTTGCACCAATCAGATCGAGCCAGTTCTGAACTCGATCAATGCTTGTATCAGCGCAGCACCTTGCGCGGATCGATGGGTTTGCCACCATGGCGTACATCGAACAGCAGGTCGTAGCGCTGTGTTGCTCCGCTATAACCGACAGTGCATACCGGCGTGCCGGCTTTCACCTGATCCCCATCGTTGACCTTGAGAATATCGCAAAGGGCGTACACCGTCTGCAGGTTATCCGGGTGATGAACGATCACGACCCTGCCTAGTTGCCGCATGCTGCTGGCAAAACGCACTTGGCCATCCGCGACCGAGCGAGCCTCGCTGCCGGCACGGCTGCTAAGCAGCATGGGCTGCAGGGTGCCGCGCTTGTCGGTACCGAATTGACGCACGATCCGGTAGTCATTGAGAGGCCAGGGCCAGCCCTTGGAACCGCTTGGCAATGGTTTCGGGGCGGGGCGCGATACCGCCTTGGCCACCGGGCGCCGGGCCGGACTGGTTGCGGGTCGGGAAGATGACTTTGAAGCAGCAACCGTACTTCCAGCACGGCTGCGACCTTTCAAAGGTACCTGTACCAACTGTCCGACGCGTAATCGGGAAGGGTCCGCCGATCGGTTGGCTGCCTGGATCCGGTCGGTCCTGGTCCCAAAATGCCGTGCAATGTTCGAATAGGTATCACCGGGTCTTACCTGATAACGATAAGGCCCGCCGGAAGGTGCACGCTCGTTCTTGCTGGGTATCAGGATACGTTGTCCGATCGCGAGACGGCGAGCATCGACCCGGGGATTGAAGCGTTGCAGGCGCACTAGCGGTATATCGGCACGACGGGCAATGGCGCCCAGCGTATCGCCACGCTGAATGGTGACCCAATTACCTGCTTGCGGGCCACGCCAGGTCATCGAAGGTGACGAGGCGCAGCCGCTCAGCGTGAAGAGCGCCAGTAGTATCAGCGCAACGAAGCAAGGGTATGGTCTTTTTCCTGCCACAAGGCATTGAGCCATGTCTGGAAGCGTTCCTTGTACTGCGGATCATGATGGTAATCGCCATCGTGCATCCAGCTTGGCAATTCGAGTCGCCGTGCATGGAGCGCGACCGGTGTTTCGCGACCGCATAAAAAATCCCAGAAATTGGGGCGTTCGCGGGTATAGACCAGAGTGACATCGAGGACGCCGCTCAGGCGCTTTCCCAACAGACTCACCACCTGGGCGGTGCCGCCGGCCTTGGGCCTAAGTAGATGTCGATAAGGGCTTTCCTGGGCGTCATGTTTGGCTACCGAATAACGGGTTCCCTCGACAAAGTTGTAGATCGCCATGGGCATTTGTTGAGCACGAGCACACAGGAGTCGCGTAGCCTCCAGATCGCGCTTGGCCAGGCGCGGGTCGCGTTCCAGGCGGTCGCGTTTGTAGCGGCGCATGAAAGGAAACTCCAGCGCCCACCAGGCGAGTCCAATCACTGGTACCCAGATGAGTTCGCGTTTCATGAAGAAGCGTGGCATCGGAATGCGCCGGTGCAGCGCCAACTGCAACATGAAGATGTCGGTCCAGCTGCGGTGATTGGCGATGACCAACCACCATTGCTCGGGTGACAATCCATCCGGCAAGTGAACTTCCAGGCGCGGTTTGAGCCAATGCTTCATCCACCAGAGATTGGTTCCAATCCAGGCCAAGGCAATGGTATTGAGCCCTCGAAGCAGGCGCGTACGCAACCCGCGGGTGGGGGCTATCAGTTTGAGTAGTGCCAGGGCGTACAACGGGACTGCCCAGAACAGGGTGCTAAGTACCAGCAGCAGCATGCTGACGATCCCTTTTAGGGTCGACATGTCATTCTCCTTCAATGACTTGGGAGTATGCTACTGGACGAAGCTGACGCTGCCCAGTCCAGAATGGCCTGTCGACCATTCTGGACAGGCACTCACTTCTGTAGATCGGGTAGATCCTGGAAAAACTTTAATGCATCGGGGTTGGCCAGGGCATCCTTGTTCTTCACCGGTTGACCATGTACCACATTGCGAACCGCCAATTCGACGATCTTGCCGGACAGGGTGCGGGGAATATCCTCGACCTGAATGATCTTCGCCGGCACGTGACGGGGGCTTGTATTGGCGCGAATCGTGCGCTTGATTTCATCGCGCAGCTCATCGTCCAGGGTCATGCCTTCACGCAGCCTGACGAACAGCACCACGCGCACGTCATCATTCCAGTCCTGACCGATGCACAACGATTCCAGCACGCCCTCGACTTTCTCCACCTGACGATAGATTTCCGCGGTACCGATGCGAATGCCGCCAGGATTGAGCACGGCATCGGAACGACCATGAATGATCAAGCCATCCTCGGCGGTGATCTCCGCGTAGTCGCCATGGGCCCAGATACCCGGGAAGGTGTCGAAATAGGCCTCCATGTAGCGCTTTCCCTCGGGATCGTTCCAGAAGCCGATAGGCATCGAGGGGAAGGGGCGCGTACAGACCAGCTCGCCTTTTTCTTCACGCAGGGGGGTGCCATCGTCATCGAACACATCCACCGCCATGCCCAAGCCTCGGCACTGTAGCTGGCCGCGATAGACGGGGCGGATAGGACAGCCCAGGGCAAAGCAGGAGACGATGTCGGTGCCGCCGGAGATCGAGGCCAGCAGTAAATCTTCCTTGATCTCCCGATAGACATAGTCGAAAGATTCATGGGCAAGAGCCGAGCCGGTAGAGAGCACCGCGCGTAGCGCATTTAGATCGTGCTGCTTGCCCGGGCTGAGCCCTTCCTTTTCACAGGCGGCAATGTACTTGGCGCTGGTACCGAACACCGTAATGCCTTCCTGCTCGGTGAGTTTCCACAGCACGTCCGGCCTGGGGGAAAAGGGCGAGCCGTCGAACAGTACCAGGGTCGCGCCGCAGGCAAGGCCCGAGACCAGCCAGTTCCACATCATCCAGCCGCAGGTGGTGTAGTAGAACAGCACGTCATCATGACGCAGATCCGTGTGCAGGCGATGCTCCTTGAGATGCTGCAACAAGGTGCCGCCAGCGGAGTGGATGATGCACTTGGGGGCCCCGGTGGTACCCGAGGAGTAGACGATGTAGAGCGGATGATCGAAGGGCTCCTGTTCGAACTCGATTTCCACGGCGTCGTTGTCGAGATACGCCTGCCAGGGCACGGCCTTGCCGATGGCGCTGATATCGGGGTCGTCCTCGAGAAAGGGTAATACCACGACCTGCGTCAAAGACTCGATGGCGTCGCTGATCTGGGCAATTCGTTCTCGGGTATCGATGGGCTTGCCGTTCCAGGTATAGCCGTCCGTGGCGATAAGCACCTTGGGCTGAATCTGACCAAAGCGATCGAGTACCCCACTGAAGCCGAAATCCGGCGAGCAGGAGGACCAGACCGCCCCGATACTGGCCGCCGCCAGCATGCCGATGATGGCGTGTTCGCTGTTGGGCACGAACCCGGCTACCCGGTCGCCTTCGGTAACGCCGCTGGCCTTCAAGGCATGGGCCAGTCTAGCGACCTGAGTGTAGAGCTCGGCGTAGCTCAACACCCGCCGACGCCCACGTTCGTCGCAGGCAATCAGTGCCGCATGGTCGTCCCGGCGCTTGAGCATGTTGGCGGCAAAGTTGAGTCGTGCCTCGGGAAACCAGCGTGCTCCCGGCATGGCATCCGGGCGTGCCAGTACGCTTTCGCCGCGACGCTCTGCTACCACATCGCTGTTTTCCCAGACCAGCGTCCAGAACGCTTCCAGGTTGTCGATGCTCCAGGCATGCAGGTCGGTGTAGTCCGTAAGGGAAACATCATGGTCATTATTGATGCGTTGCATCAAAGCGTACATCTGAGTGGCTTCGATTTGCGCTTTAGAAGGCTGCCAGAGTGGTTGCGACATGTCGTTCCCTCCTTTTCTTATCCTGGTCATTATCGTAGCGGTACGCTAGGCCGGCTTCTCGAAGCACGTATTCTGCGCCCAGAGAGTCCTTTCAAGGTGATCTGGCGATAGCCTATCACGAGAGGGGTAAGTCGTTGTTTAGACGTTCGATAGAGTTGCACCCCTGAATGAGGTGATGAAAAAAAGACCGCTATCGCTCAGGTAGGCAATAATCGGTAATGCAATCCACTATGCAGTGTTCTTGCACAGTCTTGTCCACAGCTTTTGTGCATAACCTTTCTCGGCGATCGAACCATTTCAATTTGGGGTAAAGCTACGTAAGGCGTTAGAATCGCTCAGCATTTTGTATATTACTCCACAGGGTTGGTCTCGGCCCCGTTTAACGTGCTCGGTCGTAGGCTTTGTGTTTTTCGTCATTCATGAGCGGAGGTCGCGTTTGCGCAGCTTGCCGGCGACATTACCGATACTGTTCGTCTGTGAAATCAGTTTCCTGCTGGGGCATGGTTTGATCATGACCCTGCTGGGGGTGCGCATGTCACTCGAGGGCTTCCCCTCGCAGATGGCGGGTTTGTTGATGTCCAGTTTTTCGATGGGGTTCGTGCTGGGAAGTTACTTTCTCGAGAAGCGCATTCGTTCGGTAGGTCATATCCGCGTCTTTGCCGCGTGTGCCGGTACGCTGGCCGTTACGGCAATGCTGCATGGCATCTGGATCAATGCTTGGGCCTGGCTTGGCTGGCGTGTCGCGGGTGGTGCCGCCACCGCAGGCATGCTGATGGTGATGGAGTCCTGGGTGTCGGGGGAGTCCACCAATCAGAATCGCGGCAAGGTGCTGGGTTGGTATATGGTGATTTCAACCTTGTCCCTGGCCGGGGGGCAATGGATGTTGAATCTTGCCGATCCAGCGACGGCGGTGTTGTTTTCGGTCGCCGGTATCCTGTTTGCTCTCTCCCTGGTGCCCCTCTCGATCCATCGTATTCAGGGCCCCTCCCAGGGCAGTCACGAAATCGCCCACAAGATAAAGCTAAGCGAGCTATTCAAGCGTGCGCCGGTAGGATTGGTAGGGGCCTTTACGGCAGGATTGATGGCGCAGGCATTCTTCGCGATGACGCCTTATTACGGCCAGGAGATTGGACTGAGCACCCGGCAAACGGCTCAGTTCATGGCAATCACCACCTTGGTGGCGTTGGTTGCGCAGTGGACGCTAGGGCGCGTGTCAGATCGATTCGACCGGCGCAAGGTCATCCTCGGCATGGCGATGGTCATGGCGATCACCGGGACCACCATATCTTTGGCAGCCGGCTACAGCTATGTGGCGTTAGTGGTGGTGGCGTGTTTGCATACCGCCATGCTGCATACGCTGTACTCGCTCAGCCTGGCCCATACCCATGATTGGCTTAAGCCCGCCGAGATCATTGCGGCGAATGCCAAGCTGATGATCTGGTACGGCGTCGGCTCGGTGATCGGTCCGTTCAGTGCTTCATTGTTGATGAAAGCCGTCGGCCCCGAAGGGCTATGGCTGTTTCTCGGGGCGGCAGCCTTATTCCTTGCGATGTTCGTCATGGTGCGTCTGCACGGTCGTCAGGGTATTGAGCCCGAGGTGGAGCAGGAGCCCTTGGCGCCCATGCCGTTGATGGAAACCTCGCATTACATCAATGAGCTGGAAGAGGCGCGCCATGAGCCGCACCAGCTCGAACTGGATTTCGAGTCCGGGCAGCGTTCCAGCGAAGGGGAAGGCCTACCCAGCGCCGAGTATCGCGATGACCTGACACCGGCGACGGCCTGAATGCCGGAAATTGTCTCAGGCAATTTCGCAACGGGTATGTTGAGGCAGCAAAAGCTCTGCGGCACGCTCCTGGGTGCGTGGCAGGCTCTTCTGGACCAGGGCAATGCCGCCGGTGGTGATGCGATGCTCGTCACCTTGGGCAAAGGGCAGGCGCTGGGCGCAGGCAGGGTAGAAGCGGTAGTGCAGCAGGGGTGAAACAGGAAAAATATCCTGTAGTGGGTCGATGCTCCCATGCAGCCCCGCTTGCTGCATGCTGAAGTCCAGGGAAGACAGATCGCTGCCAAGGCGTTCGCAGTCAAATCCGATGTGATGCAATCTAGGGCCCATGATCGCTAGCCAGGCGGCCAATGGATGTTCCGCATGCAGAACCTGATAGGTCGTCCAGTCCGGCATGGGCCAGGGGCGACCACGGCAAAGAAGATTCTGACCGCGAAAATCCCGAGGCTGGGTCTGCTCCACGAGTTTCTGCAATTGATGGCGAGGTTGATGCATCAAGGAGCCGGTCTGGAATTCGCCCAGTAATATCCAGGCGCCATCGTCCGGTGGGGCAAGAAGAGTGAAGAGCAAGCCACGATCGGCGATGGCAAAGCGTCCGGTAGGACGATAGCCGAAGCGCGTCAGCGATCGTTGCAAGGTCTCGGCGCTGAAAGGACCGATATTGAGCGTCAGTATGGCCAGGTATTCGGCATTCTTGCTCTGGCTCCAGGGATGGTTGCCTCCCAGTTCCGGATGCATGTGAATGTAATCCAGCCATAATTGCTGTAAGAACTCTTCCCGTTGCATGTCTGGTGCATTCCCTGTTGGTGACCCTTCAACGAGTCTTTAACGTGACCTTGTCAAAGAGTATAGGCAGTTGACGGGACATCGCTTCAACGACATGGATACACAGGAGAGGAAATTATGAGTGATTTTGTCGTGTAAATGTAAACGGCGGCGCCGATCGACGGATCGGCGACGTCATGAAGCGCCATGCTTCAGATCGCATTGGCACTGGAAAGCAGTTCATTATCGCGAACATACTGATCGAACTCGGTATAGCCACCGATGTGTGTTTGATCGACAAAGATTTGCGGTACCGTATCCACTGGCTTGCCGATAGTCTTTTCCATATCCGCCTTGGTGATGCCTTCTTCATGGATATCGATATAACGATAGCTGAAATCATTCCGTTGATTGGCAATATTGTCCGCAAGCTCTTTTGCGCGCACGCAGAAAGGACAGCCGGGACGACCAAAAATGACAGTAAGCATGAAGACTCCTGGTAGGAAATTGAAATTGGCCGGTAAAAGAATGACGTCATTGTTTCGCATTCGGGAAAATAACGCCAATAGAGTGTCTCTAAACGCATTATTACATGGCGCTATCGGATTCTGCCTTTCGAGACGGCATTGCAGAAATCTCAACGTGGAAATGCGCGGTTCTCATCGGCTTGAATCAGCAGAGCGTGGAGCGACTTGTAGATATTGGGTGCCGTCGCCAGTATGTGCTCGCCATAGAGTTCTTCAGGAATATTGTCCGGGCAAGGGTAGAGGTGGCCGGTGCGTGCGCCGGCTTCCTGGGCAATCAGGAAACCCGCCGCGAAATCCCAGGGCGAGACACTTTCGTAATAGCCGTCCAGGCGGCCACAGGCCACATTGCACAAGTCTAGCGCTGCAGAGCCGCAGCGCCGCAGATCCTTGCAGGCATCCATGACCGCGCCAAGACGCCTCAGCAAGGGCGCGCGACCCTCTATCCGATAGGGAAAGCCAGTAGCAATCAGGCTATGTTCGAGACGCTTGGCAGAGCTGGCTTCAATGCTCTTGTCATTGAGGCGAGCGCCCTTGCCGCGCAGGGCGGTAAAGGTTTCATCGAGAAAAGGGGCGTGCACGACGCCTAGCTGTACCTTGCCTTGATGGGACCAGGCGATGGACACCGCTACATGAGGCAACCCTCGAGCGAAGTTCACCGTGCCATCGATGGGGTCGATCACCCATAGATCGCCATCTTGCTCAAGGACGTCCCGTTCCGGTGAAAGTTCTTCGGTGAGTCTGGCCTCTCCAGGGAAATGGCTCTCCAGCTGTTCGGCGATGAAACGATCGACAGCGACATCCGCATCAGTGACCAATTCATCGTCCTGTTTGTAATGCTCGTCGAAGTTCTGTTCCAGACGTGCCTTGCGAATCATGTCTCCTGCCTGTTCGGCAATATCCACGGTGAGGGCAAGTCGCTCGCTGAGTTTCATAAGGCCTCCTGCCTCTGCTGTGAAGATAAGATGTGAAGAAGTGCTGTAGCGGTCTAGCGTCTCACGGGGCGTTTTTGCAGCTTGCGCTGCAGGGTTCGACGGTGCATGCCCAGGGCCCTTGCGGTGGCGGAGATGTTGCCGTCATATTCGTGCAACACCTTTTGGATGTGCTCCCAGGTGACCCGGTTGATCGAGGGTGGATTGTCCGCAATATCGATATCCGGATTGCCTTCATCGCATCCCAGGGCGGCAAGAATTTCGTCCGCATCCGCGGGTTTGCACAGATAATTGACCGCGCCGAGCTTGATGGCTTCGACGGCGGTCGCGATGCTCGAATAGCCGGTGAGCACGACGACGCGGCACTCGGGAGCCAGGGCCAGCAGCTCCGGCAGCAGCTTGAGTCCGGAGGTGTGTTCGAGCTTGAGATCGAGAGTTGCCAGCTGTGGGGGAGAGCGGCGTGCCGACTCCAGCGCCTGATCGGCATCATTGGCAACGGTTATGTCGAAACCGCGCCGGCTGAGCGCGCGCTGCATTACATGGCAGAACATCTCATCGTCGTCGATGATCAACAAGCGTTCCGGAGTGTCATTGGTCATTGCTGGATGAACCTCTAGTGATTTCCTGTCTAATCAGTCTGCTTCCAAGGGCGCGGGGCAGCTTGACTTCGGTCAGCGTGCCGCCTTCTTCATGATTGTACAGGCTCACACCGCCGCCGAAGCGGTTGATGGTGGCATGGGAGAGAAACAGCCCGATACCCATGCCCTTGCTCTTGGTCGAGATGAAGGTGTCACCGAGTTGATCGGCGATCGACATGGCCACGCCCGGGCCATGGTCGCGAATATCGATGATCACCTCTTCATGATTCCAGTCAAGGCTGATCAGGATGTCGTCGGGATTGGCGTCCGCTGCATTGTTGAGCAGATTCATCAGCGCCTGTTCCAGGGTGACATCCACTGCAAGCTCCGGTGAGCCGCGCTTGCCCAGTTTCTCGATGCGGTGAGTGACGTCCGGGCGCAGCACCAGCCAGCGCTGAACCAGATGCTGTAACCACTCCTGGGCGGAGCGAACTTCCGGCTCCGCCAGACGGCGGCGATCCGCGTTCTCCACCAGATGCTGGAGACGGGACTTGCAGGTATCGACTTGCTGGCGCAGCAGGTCTATATCCTCTTCCAGGGTCGAATTGCCCTTGGCATCGTGGCGCATTTCATTGAGCAGTACGGCCATGGTGGAGAGCGGTGTGCCGAGTTCATGCGCCGTGCCGGCCGCCTGGGTCGCCACGGCGAGAACCTGTTCGTTGCGCAGTACCGTTTCCCGGGTGCGAGACAAGGCCATGTCGCGACGTCGCAGCGCCAGTGCCATCTTGTAGATGAAAAACGTCACGAGACCGGCGGACAGCCCAAAATTCAACCACATGCCCAGCACATGCAGGCTGATATCCGGATTCATCAGACCGTGACTCATTTCCGGTACGCGGTCATAGAAAAGCATCAGGAAGGTGTAGCAGGCCATGGTGGCGCTGGCGACGATCCAGGCATAGAGCCAGGGCAGGGTAGCCGCGGCAATGGTTACCGGAACCAGATAATAGCTGATGACAGGATTGGTTGCCCCGCCGGTGAAGTAAAACAGCATGGCTAGCCCGGCGATCTCGACCAGCAACTGCAGCAGATACTCGATGTTGGTGACGGCGCGAGGACGACTCAAGCGCCACCAGGTGACGACGTTGATCAATCCCATGGCGATGATGACACTGATCACCGGCACGACACGCAGCTCGAAACCGAGTACCTCGATGCCGAAGACAATCGCCCCGAGAAAGCCCGTCCAGCTGATGCCGCGAATCAGCGTCAGACGAACCAGGTTACGGTTGGGTGTCGATAGCGGCAGGGGAAGAGGAGGCTGCATGGTGAGTCCGAAAGGATTTACGCGGCATGATAACCGATCATGCCAGGATCACCCATGCCCCGACTCCTAGTCACCGCGATGCAGGGTGCCGGTAAAGGGTGCGCGCCGGTATGCTTTCCCTTTGTTGGCATAGATGCGATAGAAGTCCTCCGCCACGGTGATGCGACTATCGCCGATGGTGTACGACGAATCTCCCCAGCTGGGAAAGCCGCGCACCGGGGTATTGCCTTCGGTATAGAGCTGGCCAACGAAACCGCCGTACAGGGGGCCTGTCGGAAAACTGCCTATCAATCCTGCGATGATGGCCTTGCTGATGTGCATCAACTGCACCGAATTACCGTACATGTTGGCGTCATACCAGCCGATGCCGCACCAGGACACATCTACCACGCCATAGCTCCACAAACTGAAATCGACGCTGTCCTGGAAGACGCCACCACCAATGGCGAACACTACCTCGTTGCCCTTCGAGACGTCTTCGGCGACGCGAGGAAATATTTCGATGTGGCGGTCATCGACCACCCGAGCAATACCGTAGACATTGCCATTGATCAGAATGGCACTACGGCCCTTGTCCTCGATGTGCGGCGGTACGCCTTTGGCCAGTTCGACGATGGAGCGTTCATCGCCATGCTTGGCGTCGTTGTCGGTATGACTGACGTAGCTGTTGGCCCAGCCGGCAAGCGCGTCATGCTTATCGGATAGCCCGCAATCGGTGCAATGCACCATGGCGTAACGCACACGACTGTTCGAGCCGATATCCTCGACCGCATTCCCGTCTGAGCCATCCTTGTGCACGCCCCACAGCAGAGCGCCTTCGACATACAACGAATCGAACATGGTCTGGCGCACACCGTCGCCATAAACGACGCCATGGGTCATATAGCGGCCCAGTGGCCAGCGCTGTCCGGTCACTCCCTTGACTGACAGTTTGCCCGAGAATACACCGCCACTGACACCGGCGATCTCGATGCCTGGCCCGGGGTTGGTCGAGGGTCGATCGACGATCAGGGTGGCGCGCAGGCGCATGTCGTTGGTGGCAAAGGACTTCTGTTCCGGATCGCTGGGACGGAACTTGACGGTATCGGTTACTCGAAAGGTGCCGACGAACTTGGCTTCCAGTACGACATGGTCGGCGGCATAGGCAAGGAATTCGTTGACTGCTTGAGTGTCATCGGTGCGCCCATCGCCTACGGCGCCAAAGTCATAAGGTGTCAGCATGATGTAATTGATCGATAATGGATTTAGTTGGGGAGCGCTTGCGTTCCAATGTGGCAGCCTCGCGAGGTATCTCTCCTCCAGGAGGGAGACACACGTCGCGGTTGCCCGTTCGGTGTCGACTGCTTTTCAGGCGACGATCTTGTCATCCTGTCGCCCGGCGACCGAGAGCAAGGCTAACGTTGTCTGTACAGACCAGCAACCGATTAGCTCTCGCTTATTCTCCTTTGGGCAAGATTTCAGACGTAAACTATACTCCGGCCTGACGGACATGATGTCGTCCGCCAGATTGGCTTAGTGCATGGTTCAAGCCAGCCTGGCCAAATCAATTAGCTCGATCAGCATAAGGAGTTTGCCGTGACGGCCACTGCCGACAGCACGTATCGAAGTGGGCTGCACCCGCTGCATGCAGTACTGCTTGCCGGGACTGTTCCCTTGTTTCTTGGCGCCGCATTGAGCGATTACGCCTACTCGACGAGCTACAACATTCAATGGGCCCACTTCTCATCCTGGCTCATTGTCGGGGGGCTTGTATTCAGCGGTTTGGCGCTACTGGCTGCCATCATCGGCCTGTTTCGTGCCGATCGTCACCGTGGGCTCTCCCTGGTTTACTTTTTCCTGATGCTGGTCATCTGGATTGCCGGTTTCATCAATGCGCTGATCCATGCCCGGGATGCCTGGGCCATGATGCCTACCGGCTTTATTCTTTCGATCATCGTCGCCGTCATGGCATGCGCGGCCACATGGCTCGGTTTTTCCCGTCTCGGCGCCAGGGGTAAGTCATGAAGTTTTCCAGTATTTACGTCGCATCTCTATCGATTCTGCTTGCCGGTGGAGCAAGCGCTCAAGATATGCAAGTGTACGGCCCCAATCCAACATTGCCGGAACCGGAGCGCGGGCTTTTGCCCGACATGACCATTCCAGAGCCAGCAGAGTGGGGCGACAAGCTGCCCAAGGTGCCCGAAAACTACGCCATCACGGCTATTGCCACCGATCTCAAGGTGCCGCGTCAAACCCTGGTGCTGCCCAATGGCGACATTCTGGTGGCTGAAGGTAGCGGCGGCGGCAATGCACCAAAGTCGCGACCCAAGGATTTTATTGCCGGGTATATACAAAGTCAGGGCACTACCTCGGTCGAAAGTGGGGATCGTTTGACATTACTGCGCGACAGCGACGGTGACGGCACCTATGAAGAGCAGGTGGTTTTCGCCGAGGATCTCAATGCGCCCTACGGACTGGCCCTGGTGGATGACAATCTCTACGTTGCCAACCAAGATGCCTTGGTGCGTTTTGACTACCAGGAGGGGCAAACCGAGGCCAGTGGGCCGCCGACGGTCATCGCCAAGCTACCTTCAGCAATCAATCACCACTGGACCAAGGCGCTGACCGCCAGTCCTGATGGACGCTTTCTCTACGTGGGTATCGGTTCAAACAGCAACATTACCGAACGCGGTATGGAAGCAGAGGTCGACCGTGCCGAAATATGGGAGATCGATGCGCAAACGGGCGCGCACAGGCCTTATGCGACCGGCCTGCGCAACCCCACGGCGCTGACCTTCCAGCCAGGAACCGAGCAGTTATGGACGGTAGTCAACGAGCGGGACGAGCTAGGATCCGACCTGGTTCCCGACTATCTCACCTCGGTACGTGAAGGTGGTTTCTATGGTTGGCCCTATAGCTATTGGGGCCAGAATGTGGACTCGCGCGTTCGCCCACAGAGCCACGAGAAGGTGGAATCGGCGATTGTGCCGGATTACAGCCTTGGTTCACATAGAGCACCGCTTGGTCTTGCGTTTTCCATACCCGAAATGGGTGACGATTTCGCGGAAGGGGTGTTTATCGGTGAGCATGGCAGTTGGAACCGCGCCGATCCTGTCGGCTACAAGGTAGTGTTCGTACCCTTCAGCAATGGCAAGCCCGACGGCGACCCGGTCGACTTCGTCTCGGGATTTCTCACCGAAGATGGCCAGACTCGCGGCAGGCCAGTGGGTGTGACCGTGGCCCCGGATGGTAGCCTCATCATCGCTGACGACCTGACGAACGCCATCTGGCGCGTGACCTATGGTGGCAATGAATAAGACGGCCAACTTGTGAAACATCACACTAGCAGCGGAAAGGCGGCGGCAATGTCATCAATTGCCGCCTTGCGCCAGCATCGATCGTTTCGATAAACGTCGATATTGAAGCCAAGACGCTACACTCGCATGCCCGCAATGATTACAATCGCTTATCAGAATACACTTCCTTTGGTTTTGGCCGCTGCCTGGCGTGTTCGAAACCGAGTACAAATTAGCGACACCGCTCAATGCCCGACAGTCAGTTAGCCCAGCAGGCGGATATTCGCCGCACCTTTGCCATCATTTCTCACCCCGACGCCGGCAAGACCACCATCACCGAAAAGCTTCTGCTGTTCGGCAACGCCATCAAGCTCGCCGGTTCCGTCAAAGGCAAGCGTAACGAGCGCCACGCTACTTCCGACTGGATGAAGATGGAGCAGGAGCGCGGCATCTCGGTGACCACCTCGGTCATGCAGTTTCCCTATGCGGGTCGCATCGTCAACCTGCTCGATACGCCAGGCCACGAAGACTTTTCAGAGGATACCTACCGCACCCTGACCGCGGTGGATTCGGCGCTGATGGTGATCGACGGCGCCAAGGGCGTCGAAGAACGTACCATCAAGCTGATGGAGGTGTGTCGGTTGCGTACCACGCCGATACTGACCTTCATCAACAAGATGGACCGCGATATTCGCGATCCGGTCGAGGTCATGGACGAGGTCGAAACGGTGCTGAACATCCAGTGCGCGCCGATGACCTGGCCCATTGGCATGGGCCGTCATTTTCGTGGGGTCTATCATCTTTATAATGATGTGATTCATCTCTACAAGCAGGGTCAGGGCAGTCGTATTCCTGACGATGTTCGCATCGAGGGCCTCGACAGTGCCCAGGTGGACGAGATCCTGGGCGCTGCGCAGGCCGAGGAGCTGCGCATGGAAGTGGAGCTGGTGCGTGGCGCATCCCATGAATTCGATCTGGATGCCTATCGCCGCGGTGAACTCACGCCGGTCTATTTCGGCACTGCCATGGGCAACTTCGGCGTGCGTGAGATGCTCGACGGCTTCGTCGAATATGCGCCGGCCCCTCAGCCCCGAGATACCGATACGCGAACCGTCAGCGCCCATGACGAACGTTTTTCCGGCTTCGTTTTTAAGATCCAGGCCAATATGGACCCGAAACACCGCGATCGAGTGGCTTTTCTGCGGGTCTGTTCCGGCAAGTACGACAAGAACATGAAGATGCGCCACGTGCGCATCGGCAAGGACGTCAAGATCGCCGACGCCTTGACCTTCATGGCCTCGGACCGGGCTCATGTCGAGGAGGCCTGGCCCGGTGACATCATCGGCCTGCACAACCACGGCACCATCCAGATTGGCGATACCTTCACCATGGGCGAGGAGATGCGTTTCACCGGCATTCCGCATTTCGCACCGGAGCTGTTCAAGCGCGTGCGTCTACGCGATCCGCTGAAGATGAAGGCGCTTCAAAAGGGGTTGCAGCAGCTTTCCGAAGAAGGCGCGACCCAGGTATTCATGCCCCTGGACAATAACGACCTGATCGTCGGTGCGGTGGGAACGCTGCAATTCGATGTGGTCGCTCATCGGCTCAAGGAAGAGTACAAGGTCGATTGCATTTACGAGCCGGTCAATGTGCAGACGGCGCGGTGGGTGTACTGCGATGATGCCAAGAGGCTCGACGAGTTCAGACGCAAGGCCAGCACGAATCTTGCCTTGGACGGCGGTGGTTATCTGACCTATCTGGCGCCGACTCGCGTCAATTTACAGATGACTCAGGAGCGCTGGCCGGAAGTGCGCTTCAATGCTACTAGAGAACACTAGAAACGAGGATCTTGCGGCCATGGCATCGAAATTTCTCAAGGAGTTTCGTGAATTCGCGGTCAAGGGCAACGTGGTCGACATGGCGGTGGGTATCATCATCGGGGCTGCCTTCACGTCCATCGTCAACAGCCTGGTCAAGGATATCTTTACACCGGTGATCGGACTGATCACCGGCGATATCAATTTCAGCAACCAGTTCATCGTGTTGCGCCCCGGCAGTGGGGAAGGGGCTTACTACACCCTGGAACAGGCCCAGGCGGCCGGCGCGACCACGCTCAATTACGGCCTTTTCTTCAATGCCCTGCTCTCGTTCTTGATCGTCGCCCTGGCGGTGTTCGTCCTGGTGCGCAATATCAACCGGTTGAAGAATCTTGCCTACCCGCCGGAAACCTCCGCGCCGACGGTCAAGAGTTGCCCCTACTGCATCAGCAAGATTCCCGTGGATGCCACGCGCTGTCCAGCCTGTACATCCAAGCTCGACGACGATCCACAAGTCAGTTAGCAACAGGAGCCCAAATGCTGATCGACGCTCATTGCCACCTGGATCTTGCCGATTTCGATAACGACCGCGAGGCCGTATTCGCACGGGCGCGCGGGGCCGGCATCGAACACTTCGTCGTACCCGGCACGACCCGGGCGCGTTGGCCGGCGGTGATCGAGCTTGCCCGGCGCGAGGAGGTCAGCTTGAACCTTGGTTTGCATCCCTACTTCATGGAGGACCATGGGGATGAGGATATCGAGGCGCTGGAGGCGATGCTCGACGAGCATCCGGAAACCGTGGCGTTAGGGGAGTGCGGCATCGATGCGCGTTTCGAGAATACGCTGGACGCACAATGGCGCCTCTTCGATGCCCAACTCAGGATTGCCAAGCAGCGCGATCTCCCGGTGGTGGTGCATTGTGTGCAGGCCAACGACAAGGTTGCCAAGCGCCTGCGTCAGCTGAACCTGCCCAGAGGCGGGTTGATTCACGCCTTCGCCGGCAGTCCGGAGCAGGCCGGCAAGTTTCTCGATCTAGGGTTTGTCGTCGGTCTGGGGGGTGCAACGACCCATGAGCGTGCCAAGCGCCTGCAGCGTGCGGTTCGCTCCTTGCCGGATGACGGCTACGTGCTGGAAACCGACAGCCCGGACATGCCCTTGGCCGGCTTTCAGGGGGAGCGCAACGAGCCTGCCCGCCTGGCGCGGGTATGCGAGCATATCGCCGGTTTACGAGGCGAACCGGCTGAGCAGATCGCCTCAAACAGTACGAACAATACGCGACGATTGTTCGGCATCGACGGCTAGTCCTGTGTGGCGAGTTCTTCCGGATCGAGGCGCTCGATGGCGTAGGGCAGCTTGAGTTGCTTCAAGCGCTGACCGATGACCTCGAGCGTTTCCTCGCTGGCGCGAGTATTCAACACGGCAAGTATTTCTGCCTGGCCGTAGGCATCCAGGGCGGCGCAGAAGACCTCGCCCTGGCGTTTGCCTTCGGCATCGCATACCAGTGCGCCTGGCTCGGGAACCTCGCTGCCCTCGAGTTGCGCACGCACCAGACGCTTCTTGACCTGTCCCCGGAAGTGCGCCCGGGCCACGACCTCCTGCCCGGTATAGCACCCCTTCTTGAAACTGATGCCTCCCAAGGCCTCCCAGTTGATCATCTGAGGCAGGTAGGTGTCCTGCTGTGCGGCATTCAGCCAGGCAAGCCCGGCCTTGATGTCCTGCAGTTGCCATACCGCATTGCCCACCGGCGTTGCCGAGCGCGCCAGTGTATCCCAGGCCGCAGCAGCCTCCGTCTGGGGCAGACCCAGAATGAAGCGAGGGCGCGGGCCGGGATGATGCAGCAGAACGCGCTCGTCTTGCACGGTTTGATGCCAGACAGCCGGTGGAAGCATATCCAGACGCGCTTCCAACAGTGCGGGGGCGTCACGGCCAACCAGGCCGATCAGCGCCAGGTCGTCTCGAGGGCGGAGTTCGGCCTTGTAGAACACCGCGAACTTGCTCAAGTGGGTCTTGAGCGGTTCGACAAGGCTGCGGTCGAGCAACAGCCAGTAGCGGCCTTCGGCGAGACATAGCAGTTGCGCATTGGCCAGCATGCGTCCCTTGACCGAGCAGAAAGCGGTCAAGGGTGCGAAATCGCCATCCGCCAATTCAAGCTGGGCACTGGTCTGGCCCTGCAGAAAGCGCTTGGCATCGACCCCCTCGATTTCCAGAATGGCAAGGTGGAGCAAAGGCGCGAGCAGGGTGGCGTCGTTGGGTTGCTGGGCCTGTTTCGGATCGTCGAAGTCGATACGACGCTCGTCGAGACAACGCGCACCGGCTGCTTGAAGATGAGCTGTCCAGTTGGTCATGAGGGCTCCGTTTGACGCCGGGTTTGTTCATGACTATTGGGTTCGATGCCAGGGATTGCAAGGTGGTGGGGCTAGGGCCTGTTGACGTTTCATTCACGGCCGCGCTGGCGCCAGTTTTTATTCGGGGCAAGGCAGGAGGAGAGAAATTTGGTTATTCCAAATGAACGACGACTAACGCAGCAGCGGATAAAAACTGGCCCAGCCCTTCGGGGTGCGCAGCAAAAAGCGCCATTCTGCGTTGCGAAACGTGAAAAGGGAATAACCCTTCCCTGCGCTTCGCGCCTTGACTGACACTTTTTGATGCAGCAACGCGGTTCGTGATGAAACGTCAACAGGCCCTAGTACGCCTTTCGGCAGCATTCCCCATGAACACTCTGATCAAAAGTAAAACGACATGCCTGCTGCCAACTCTCTTGCATCACCATCGCCTTGTGCCTCGACACGGATATCCAGATAATTGTTCAAGGCTACGCGATATTGAATGTTCCACTCAGTCGATCGAGAAGATTCGCCTTGTAGGGCGTCGGCATGCTCGATGGTCAGTAGCGTGCGCTGACGCTCGGTCCAATGCGATAGCAGGCCTGCCTGGGCCATTGGCGCCAGGGCGCCGTCATTGTAACGCTGCGTTCTGAGCTGGCCGCCCACCAAGGCAAAAGGGATATGACTGCCGATTTGAGAGGATTTGCCAGCGAGCAGTTTGGCGTTGCCATCAAGGCAATCATCGCAGTCGAGTGTTGAGCGTGCTATTCCCGCAGATGCATGCCATGCCATGGTAGGTGATGCGGGCAAGGGGGCATGCTGCGTATACAGGTTGGTTATCGAGAATAGTTTGAATTCTCGTAGTTTGGGGCTTCCATAACCAAGATCGATCTTGGTCGTGCCGATTTCCAATGCCGCATTGGGCATTCGAGTGGCCTCGCTATCCAATAAATCGTAATGCAGCGGTCGTATCGTCAAGCGCAATCCATCCCCTAGAACATTATTGTAGACACCTTGTGCTCTGACGGTACTGGAGGGTGTGGCCTCATGAATGGGTATGCTTTTTTGCGTATTTTGCGACTGTTGACCGCGCGGGAGCGATAGGCGCTCCAACTGCAAGCGGCGTGCAATATCCGAGAGGGCCCCTTGAGGCTGAGTGTCCCGCAAGAGAGCCACGTGACTCTGCAGGGTCTCGATCACTGCCGCGCGACGCTTGGGCGACAATGCGAGGTATTCCGGTCTCGTCAGGTCGAGACGATCCATTTCCAGCAGCACCCTGCGGGCTGCCGTTTGCTCTGCATTGTTCAGTGCTCGATAGCGCTGCTCGGTGATCAGGCGGCGCGAGGGTACGTGATGGACCGTCTTGAGCAAAGGTTGACCTGAGTCGTAGGCAGTGCCGACGTTGCGAATCACGCTTTCTGGGGCTACCCAGGCGACGCTACCGACGGTCAGATCGGCATCAATCACGACTTCGAGGGTTCGGGCGATCCGTGAGGCACAGTTCTGCGTCAAAAAAAGATAATCGTAATCCTGGCCGAGAATCTCATAGAGGTGGGCGATCAGGAGCTGCCGTTCCTCGTCCGGTAACGCCAGTTCGTAGTGCCAGAGATCGCGCATTTCCTTTTCGGAATAGATCGTCGTATTGCGATAGAAGGGCGCATTGGAAAATTTTGCTTCATACCCCCCTAGTAGGCCCTTGGCCATGTACTTGGCCAGGCCATCCGTGGCGGGTACATCCGCACCGAAATTGAGACTGGTATCGAGCAATTGAGTCGCGTCGACCAGATTGCCCGGCTCTGCAGGGGGCTGCAAGTGAATCATCAGATGCCCAAAGAACGATGCTGGATTTCCCAGATATCCTGACGCGAATATGAGGCCGACGGACGCATCTTCGTAACGCTCTTGCCATGCGCCTAAATCCGGACATGCTGCATTCTGGGGCCACTGCTCTCCAGTCGCTTGAGTGATCCACAGGGCTCGTGCGGGAAAACGACACAATGCGTGAGTACCGGGTTCCATGCCTGTCGGATCAGCGCGAAAGGCGTTCAGTGTCGCTTCGAGTTCTGCTGCGGGATCGGTAGCACCATTGGGAGCCAGAAAAAAACGTGAATCGATGACGGCACTGCGGGGCTCTTTGAAAAGGCCATCTCGATCGAAATGCAACAGCGAACGCCATTGCTCAGTGTCAGCCAGTGATGTCTCACCCGCCATGCTGTCCATGCAAAAAACGCCAAGGCAGGCAGCCACGAGCAACCGGATTCGCCGCATGAAAAAGTCTCGTCAGAATCGAAAGGTATAAAGCAAAGGGCAGTGGTAGACCGGAGCCAAATGCTCCGGTCTCTCCAATCATTTAGAGCCGATCATTCAGGCCCGGTCATTGAGGCTGATTGGAGTTAGCCTACGGAGCAGCCGGCAGCAGTGGTCAAGCTGCGATAGAACTCAAAGGCCTTGTCGCTATGTGACATGGCGCCATAGCCGGCGTCGGCACTGATGCTGCCCAAGTCAGTACGCAGCGCGTCAATGACGCCTTCCTGAGCGCTTGCCGTGCAGCCGGCAAGACTCAATGCTGTCTGCAGATGCTCGCCTTCACCTGCAGCCGTTTCCATGGCAAGCACATCGTAAGTGTCATCGATGAACTGAGCGACCTGGACTTGTTCGCTCTCGCAAGTGTCGGGAGAAAGAGTGGCTGAAGTTACGGCCGTGGTTCCAGAATCCCAGATAACGTTGGAGAGTGCTGCGGCGGTTTCGTTGTTATCGAAAATAGCCGCGCCGATACCACAATGCTGCCACGGGTTCAGGTTGTCTTTGTCAACCTCGGCACTCGCTGCTGTACTCACTCCAAGCACACCGACGAGCGTAAAAGCAACTGCGATGGCAGTGTTATGAAGTTTGATCGTATTTTTCATTATGCCCTTGTTCCTTGAATGATTGGTGATGAACGCCTTTGTTACCGAGAGGACGCCCTCTTGGCGGAGAGGCCATGCGCTTGACATGAGGTGTCACGAGCACCTTTCGCTAGCGCATGTGCTATTAATAACAGCAGGAAGGACATATCAAAGTATTGAAATAAGCGGGAAAATTGCCGTGAATCTTTATATCGGGTATGCCTAAAATGCGCATCCCTAATGATTGTTTACATGCTGGCGCTACTGTTCGACGATCAAGACTCTATACTGCAAGCTAACAATGCCACTATTCGACAGGAAGGGTTTTGTGGGTCATATATCGCTGAGCTTTGAAGAAATCGAAAGCGTTGAGCAGCTCAATCGCGTCACCACCGCACTAATGACTCTGGACGGTGTCGAGAGTGCAGAAGTCGGGCGCCATGGTGCGGAAGTGGAGGGCAAGGTGAGCCGTGAGGCCTTGATCACCGCCGTGGAAAAGCTCGGCATCAAGGCGTACTAAGAAATTGCTGGATAAATCGCCGAGCGAAATAAGCGGGCGTCGCTACGCTGCAAGGCGCACGGAGCGCAGGAAATGAGACATAACATGGGGTTAGGCGAATTTCCGAGCACCGCGCAACGTAGCAATTCGTTCATGTAGGCATTTATGCAGTGATTCCCTAAGTATCAATTCATGAACAGCAGCTCATCCAGGAGTGGATCATGACCATCGTCGTTACCAGCATGGATCGTCACGGCTTGCGCCACCGCGCCGAGATCGAGTCTTTCGAAGATATTGTCGTTGATGCGCCTGAAATCGTGGGAGGCGAGGAAAGCGCGCCGGACCCCCATGACTACCTGGATCTGGCGCTGGGAGCTTGCAAGGCGATCACTGCGCGCATGTATGCCCGACGCAAGGAGTGGCCGCTGGAAAAGGTGGGAGTGACCGTCACCCGGGACGATAGCCAGGAGCGTCATGGAATTTATCGTGTCGATATCAAAATGACGTTTGAAGGCATCGAAGACGAGGAACAGCTGGCTCGGCTACTGGAGATTACCGATCGCTGCCCGATTCATCGGCTGTTGACGACTTCCGAGGTACAGATAACCACCGCGATGGATTCCTAGGGTCTGTTGACGTTTCATTCACGGCCGCGCTGGCGCCAGTTTTTATTCGGGGCAAGGCAGGAGGAGAGAGATTTGGTTATTCCAAATGAACGACGACTAACGCCGCAGCGGATAAAAACTGACCCAGCCCGTCGGGTTGCGCATCAAAAAGCACCATCCTGCGTTGCGAAACGTGAAAAGGGAATAACCCTTCCCTGCGTTCCGCGCCTTGACTGGCACTTTTTGATGCAGCAACGCGGTTCGCGATGAAACGTCAACAGACCCTAGCCTCCCGCGTCCAGGTTTAATACATCGCCGACGCTTGAACTTTAACCTCTTTGGAACCATCTCAAGCGCATGAGCAAATCCTTTCGCATTCAATCCAATTATCAGCCGGCTGGGGATCAGCCG
Source organism: uncultured Halomonas sp. (assembly GCF_947493865.1). Lineage (GTDB taxonomy): Bacteria > Pseudomonadota > Gammaproteobacteria > Pseudomonadales > Halomonadaceae > Modicisalibacter. Next base: position 212,812 of record NZ_CANLTC010000002.1, on the reverse strand, counting down.
GCTGCTATCGATAGCCTGGTCAAGGGACTTGAAGCGGGCCTGGCCCACCAGACCCTGCTGGGTGTGACCGGTTCCGGTAAAACCTTCACCATGGCTAACGTGGTCGAGAGGCTACAGCGCCCGACCATCGTCATGGCCCCCAACAAGACCCTTGCGGCGCAGCTGTACGGTGAGTTCAAGTCGTTTCTGCCGGACAACGCCGTGGAGTATTTCGTTTCCTATTACGATTACTACCAGCCCGAGGCCTATGTGCCATCCTCGGACACCTTCATCGAGAAGGATGCCTCGATCAACGATCATATCGAGCAGATGCGTCTCTCGGCGACCAAGGCGCTGCTGGAGCGCAAGGACGCATTGATCGTGGCCTCGGTATCGGCGATCTATGGTCTCGGCGACCCGGACCAATACCTGAAGATGCGTCTGCACTTCAACCGTGGTGAACTCATCGACCAGCGCTCCTTCCTGCGGCGTCTGGCGGAGTTGCAATACACTCGCAATGACATGGATTTTCGTCGCGGCACCTATCGGGTGCGGGGGGATGTCATCGACATATTCCCGGCGGATTCCGAGGAAGAGGCGGTGCGAGTCGAATTGTTCGGCGACGAGGTCGAGAGCATCAGCCTGTTCGACCCCTTGACCGGGGAGGCACGGGGCAAGGTGCCGCGCATGACGATCTACCCCAAGAGTCACTACGTGACGCCTCGCGATACGATTCTGGGCGCCATCGACTCGATCAAGGAGGAGCTTGCGGGCCGATTGGACTGGATGCGCAAGCACGACAAGCTGGTGGAAGCACAGCGTCTTGAGCAGCGTACCCTCTATGACATCGAGATGATGCTGGAACTCGGCTATTGCAACGGTATCGAGAACTATTCTCGCTATCTGTCCGGTCGCAACCCCGGCGAGCCGCCGCCCACGTTCTTTGACTATCTGCCCGCGGATGCGCTGCTGTTCATCGATGAGTCCCACGTCAGCGTGCCCCAGGTGGGCGGCATGTACAAAGGTGATCGGTCGCGCAAGGAAACCCTGGTGGAGTATGGATTCCGGCTGCCCTCGGCGCTGGATAACCGCCCCATGACCTTTGAAGAGTGGGAGCGTGTCTGCCCGCAGACGGTGTTTGTCTCCGCGACACCGGGCAAGTACGAAGCCGAGCATCAGGGGCAGGTGGTAGAACAGGTGGTGCGTCCTACCGGGCTGCTCGATCCCGAAGTCGAAGTGCGTCCGGCTTCGACCCAGGTCGACGATCTGCTTTCCGAGATTCGACTGCGGACCGACGTGGGCGAAAGGGTGCTTGTCACCACGCTGACCAAGCGCATGGCGGAAGATTTGACCGAATATCTGGACGAGCACGATGTCCGGGTGCGCTATCTGCATTCGGATATCGATACCGTGGAACGGGTCGAGATCATCCGCGATCTGCGCCTGGGCAAGTTCGACGTATTGGTGGGCATCAATCTTCTGCGTGAGGGGCTGGATATTCCCGAAGTCTCCCTGGTGGCGATTCTCGATGCGGACAAGGAGGGCTTCCTTCGCGCAGAGCGCTCATTGATCCAGACCATCGGTCGCGCCGCTCGCAACGCCAAGGGGAAGGCGATTCTCTACGGTGATCGAGTCACGGATTCCATGCGCCGCGCCATCGATGAGACCGAACGGCGTCGTGCCAAGCAGATCACGCATAACGAGGAGCATGGCATCACACCGCGAACCGTGACCAAGTCCGTGGCGGATATCATGGAAGGCGCCCAGACGCCGGGCAAGAAGGGCAACCGTCGCAAGAGCGAACGTCAGGTGGCGGAAAAAGCCGCGATTTACGATCCAAGCACCTTGGCACCCCACGAACTCGTCAGGGAGATATCCCGGCTCGAGGACGGCATGCATGAGGCAGCGCAGAATCTCGAATTCGAGACGGCGGCTCAGTTGCGGGATCAGTTGCACAAGTTGAAGGAGCAGCAATTGCTCCTGGGAATGGCCTGAACGGTGCCCGACAGCTTGATGGCGCGTGGTTCGCCTCTCCCGAACAATGAGCACGAAATCAACCAGCTCATATTGGACTAAAGACGCTTTTACTCTCTGCAATGAAGCTGTCAATAATAACAGCGAGCAGTCGCTTGAATGCGGCAGTTTTTCCTAAAGATAACAACGAGATGGGAAAAATATGAAAAATATGATGAGAAAGTCACTGATGGTGTTGGCTGTAGGAGCGGCGGTAACCAGCCTGACGGCTCAAGCAGAAATCACCATTGGGCTGGCTGGGCCGGTGACAGGACCCTTGGCCCAGTACGGAGACATGCAGTTTACCGGTGCCGAGATGGCCATCGAGCGTATTAATGAACAAGGGGGCGTCAACGGCGAACAGCTCAAGGGCGTCAAGTACGACGATGCCTGCGATCCCAAGCAGGCGGTAGCGGTAGCCAACCAGATCGTCAATGACGGCGTACAGTTCGTGGTTGGTCATCTCTGTTCCAGTGCCACCCAGCCCGCCTCGGATATCTACGCCGAGGAAGGCATCCTGATGATTACTGCGGCCTCTACCAGCCCGGCAATCACCGAGGCCGGTTACGAGACCGTTTTCCGCACCATCGGCCTTGATACCATGCAAGGGCCGGTTGCCGGCCAGTACATCGCCGAGCAGGCCAAGCCCGAGAACATGGCGATCATTCACGATAAGCAGCAGTACGGCGAAGGCATCGCTACCGGCGTGCGTGACACCGTCGAGGAGGCCGGCATCGATGTTGTCCTGTTCGAGGGCATTACTGCAGGCGACAAGGATTTCTCCTCGCTGATTTCCAAGCTCAAGCGCGAGAACGTCGATTTTGTCTATTACGGTGGCTATCACCCGGAGCTGGGACTGTTGTTGCGTCAGTCTCGGGAGCTAGGCTTCGACGCTCAGTTCATGGGACCGGAAGGTGTCGGAAACCCGGATATCTCCAAGATTGCCGGTGAGGCTTCGGAAGGGTTGCTGGTCACGTTACCCCAGGCCTTCGAAACCGATCCTGACAACGCCGACCTGGTCAAGGCCTTCGAAGCCAAGAATCAGGATCCTTCCGGTCCATTCGTCATGCCCGCCTACACCGCCGTCTATCTGATGGCCGAGGGAATGAAAGAAACCGAATCGACCGATCCTTACGAAGTAGCCGACTACCTGCACGAAAATACCTTCGATACGCCGATTGGTGAGGTGAAATACGACGAGAAGGGCGATCTCGAGGAGTTCAACTTCGTCGTCTATACCTGGCATGCGGATGGCACCAAGACGGAAGCCGAATGATGCGTGACCGCGCTTGATTGGTTCAGCGCATTAGGGAATTGCTGAATAAATCGCCGAGCGAAATGAAGTGCAAGGCGCACGGAGTGTAGGAAACGAGACATAACATGGGGTTAGGCGAGTTTTCGAGCACCGCGCAACGCAGCAATTCGTTCGTGTAGGCATTTATGCAGTGATTCCTTAGATAACGACAATGACAATGGTTATCGCCCGGCAGGTCACCACTGACCGGGCGATTTTTCGCAGGTAATCTTTATGGATGAGCTTCTCTACTTCCTGCAGCAGACCATCAATGGTCTGACGATTGGCAGTACCTACGCGCTGATCGCCATCGGCTATACCATGGTCTATGGCATCATCGGCATGATCAATTTCGCCCACGGCGAAATTTACATGATCGGCACCTATATCGCCTTCATCGTCATCACAGGGCTGGCGATGATGGGCATCGACAACACGCTGTTTCTGATCGTGGCGGCCCTGCTGGTATCCATGATCGTCGCCAGCGCCCACGGTTTTGCCGTGGAGCGGGTCGCTTATCGACCGGTAAGGGGCTCGAAACGGCTGATTGCCTTGATCTCCGCCATCGGCATGTCGATCTTTCTGCAGAACTACATGCGTCTGGCCCAAGGCTCCCGGGACAAGGCGATTCCCAATCTGCTACCCGGGGGCTGGGAATTCGGTGGCAAAGGTTTTGTCGTCAACCTCTCCTACATGCAGGTCATCATCTTCGTCGTCACCCTGCTCAGCATGGGCGCGCTGGCACTGTTCATTTCCCGCTCGCGCCTAGGCCGCGCCTGCCGTGCCTGTTCCCAGGATCGAGGCATGGCCAACCTGCTGGGGATCAACACCGATCTGGTGATCTCCATGACCTTCGTCATCGGCGCGGCCCTGGCCGCCGTGGCAGGGCTGCTGTTGGGGATGTATTACGGTGTTGTCAACCCTTATATCGGCTTTCTTGCCGGACTCAAGGCGTTTACCGCGGCGGTGCTGGGCGGGATCGGCAGCATTCCCGGCGCCATGCTGGGTGGCCTGATTCTCGGTATCGCCGAAGCCCTGACGGGCGGCTATCTGTCCAGCGAGTACAAGGACGTGGTGGCCTTCGGCCTGCTGATCCTGATCCTGCTGTTCCGCCCCTGGGGCATTCTTGGCAAGCCGGAAGTGGAGAAGATCTGATGGCGAGTCAATTGTTGCATGCCGGCTTCTCCGCGGGGTTGACCTTTGTACTTGGCGCTTCGGTACTGGGTGTCGAACTACGCTCTCAAGGCGTCAACACCATTGTTGCGGTCGAAGGACCCATGACCTGGCTCTGGTTGGGTGTTGCCGTGGTCATCGTGTTTTTTCATCAACTCTTTCGCCCCAGAATCGAAGCATTGAGACGCCGAACCTGGGGAGGGTCGCGCTTTTCGCTGCCACCACTACTCAGGAACCATGCTCAGCGACGCTTGATGATTGCATTGGTGATCGGCGCGCTATTGCTGTTTCCCTTTCTGGCACAACGCAGCGCAATAGATTTGGCCACCCTGACATTGATTTATGTGATGCTGGGGCTGGGACTCAACGTGGTGGTTGGTCTGGCAGGGCTTCTCGATCTGGGCTATGTCGGGTTCTACGCGGTGGGGGCTTATACCTATGCCTTGCTCAACAACTACCTTGGCTTCTCTTTTTGGGAGGCGCTACCCCTCGCGGGTGCAGTAACGGCGCTGTTCGGGTATTTGCTGGGTTTTCCGGTGCTCAGGCTACGAGGCGACTATCTGGCCATCGTGACCCTTGGCTTCGGCGAGATCATTCGTATCCTGCTCAACAACTGGACCGAGCTTACCGGTGGCCCCAACGGCATCTCGCGAATCCCCAAGCCGACCCTGTTCAACCTGGAGTTCTCGCGCCGCGCCGAGGAGGGCAACATTCCTTTTCACGAATTCTTCGGCATTCCCTACGATCCCAGTTACAAGGTGATGTATCTCTACATTCTGGCCTTGCTGCTTACCCTGGCGACTGTCTATGTCATCTATCGTCTGATGCGCATGCCTATCGGCCGTGCCTGGGAGGCACTGCGCGAGGACGACATTGCCTGTCGCTCCCTGGGGCTCAACCCTACCGGCATCAAGCTTTCGGCTTTCACCATCGGCGCCAGCTTCGCGGGGTTTGCCGGTGCCTTCTTCGCGGCTCGGCAAGGGTTCATCAGTCCTGAGTCTTTCACCTTCATCGAATCCGCCATCGTACTGGCGATCGTTGTCCTGGGCGGCATGGGTTCTCAGCTGGGGGTGATCCTGGCGGCGATCGCCATGACCTTGCTGCCCGAGATCGCTCGCGAGTTCAATGAATATCGCATGCTGCTGTTCGGGCTGATCATGGTGATGATGATGGTATGGCGTCCACAAGGATTGCTACCGCTCAAACGCCCGCAGATGGAGTTGAAACGTGGCTGAATCCGAATTGCTCAGCGTACGCGATCTTTCCATGCGTTTCGGTGGTTTGTTGGCGGTGGATCAGGTCAATATGGATGTGCGCTCCGGTGAGGTGGTCTCGCTGATAGGTCCCAACGGAGCCGGCAAGACCACGGTCTTCAACTGCATCAGCGGCTTCTATCGCCCCACGAGTGGCGAGGTGGTGTTCAAGGGGCGCCCCATGCAGCGTCTGCCGGGCTTCAAGATCGCCCGGGCAGGCATGGTGCGCACGTTTCAGAACGTGCGGCTGTTCAAGGAAATGACGGTCATCGAAAACCTGCTGGTAGCCCAGCACATGCAGACGGAGCGCAATCTGCTCAAGGGGTTGTTGCTCACCAAAGGGTACCGTCGGCGTGAGCAGGAGGTGATGGAGCGAGCTGCCCACTGGCTGGAGCGCGTAGGGTTGATCGATTTTGCCAATCGTGAAGCCGGCAATCTGGCTTATGGGCAGCAGCGGCGTCTTGAAATCGCCCGATGCATGGTGACTCAGCCACGTCTTTTGATGCTCGATGAACCCGCGGCGGGACTCAACCCGAACGAGACTCGGGATCTGAATCAAATGATCGTTCGGCTCAAGCAGGAAGAGGGCATCACGGTGTTGCTGATCGAGCACGACATGAGTCTGGTCATGGATATTTCCGATCGTATCTATGTGGTCAACCAAGGCAAGCCGCTAGCCGATGGCACACCGCAGGAAATTCGATGTAATCCCGAGGTGATCAAGGCTTACCTGGGCGAGGAGTGACCATGACGACAGCGATGCTCGAAATCGATAATCTCACGACACACTACGGCCCCATACAAGCGCTGGATGGGGTCTCCCTGGAAGTGAACCGAGGAGAAATCGTCACGCTGGTAGGCTCCAATGGGGCAGGCAAGACCACCTTGCTGATGTCGATCTGCGGCGATCCGGTGCCCACCTCCGGCAGGATTCGCTTCGAAGGCGAAGAAATCCAGGGCTGGCCTACCTCCCGCATCATGCGCTCGGGCCTTTCCGTGGTGCCGGAAGGGCGGCGTATCTTCACTGGAATGACGGTGGAGGAGAACCTTGCCATGGGCGGTTACTATCGCAGCAAGCGCGAGATCGCCGAAAGCATCGAACATGTGCTGACGCTCTTTCCGCGTTTAAAAGAGCGCTTCAACCAGCGCGGCGGCACCATGTCCGGCGGCGAGCAGCAGATGCTGGCCATCGCCCGGGCCTTGATGAGTCGGCCACGCTTGCTGCTGCTCGATGAGCCTTCCCTGGGGCTGGCGCCGATCATCATCGCGCAAATCTTCGAGATCATCGCCAAGCTGCGCGACGAGGGCACCACGATCTTCCTGGTCGAGCAGAACGCCCATAAAGCATTGTCTATCGCCGACCGCGGATACGTACTCGAACACGGCCGGGTGGTTTTGGCCGACAGCGGCCAGGCGTTGCTGGCCAACGATGACGTTCGGCGCGCCTATCTGGGTGGCTAAGCAGCATTGATGGTAGCGGGTGGCAATCCAGGGATATTATATTTATACCGTTATCTTTAATAGCCATATACTTCAATTGGAGAAACTGCGTCAATCGGGTTGAATAGGGTACAATTTCCTCCACCGAACCGTGCCTTATGCCAGGAGTTCCCAACTCATGACCGTGATTCGTCAGGACGACGTGATCCAAAGCGTCGCCGATGCTCTGCAATACATCTCTTACTACCACCCCAAGGATTTTATCGATGCCATGCATCAGGCGTATCAGCGCGAGGAGAATCCGGCAGCCCGGGATGCCATTGCTCAAATCTTGATCAATTCACGCATGTGTGCCACCGGGCATCGTCCAATCTGTCAGGACACCGGCATCGTCACCGTCTTTGCTCACATTGGCATGAATGTGCGTTGGGAAGGGGATATGAGCCTCGACGACATGATCAATGAGGGCGTTCGTCGTGCCTATCGCCACCCCGATAACGTATTGCGGGCCTCGATCCTCGCTGACCCGGATGGCAAGCGCCAGAACACGGGCGATAACACGCCAGCCATCATTCACCACAAACTGGTGCCGGGGGGGACGGTCGAAATTCACGTGGCGGCCAAGGGCGGTGGTAGCGAGGCAAAATCGAAATTCGCCATGCTCAATCCTTCGGACAATGTGGTGGATTGGGTGCTCGAGCAATTGCCCAAGATGGGGGCGGGCTGGTGCCCGCCGGGTATGCTCGGCATTGGTATCGGCGGCACCGCCGAGAAGGCCATGACGCTTGCCAAGGAAGCGCTACTCGACCCCATCGATATTCAGGAATTGCAGGCTCGCGGTGCTTCCAACCGCGCCGAGGAACTGCGCCTGGAATTGTTCGACAAGGTCAACAAGAGCGGCATAGGGGCCCAGGGCCTGGGCGGACTGACCACGGTGCTGGACATCAAGGTCAGGGATTATCCGACCCATGCCGCCAACAAGCCGGTGGCGATCATTCCCAATTGTGCCGCCACGCGTCATGTTCACTTCACCCTCGATGGCAGTGGCGCGGCTGAATTACCGGCACCCAGGATCGAGGACTGGCCGGAAATCGCCTGGGAGGTGAGTGACAATGTGCGCCGAGTCAACCTCGATGAGGTGACTGCAGAGGAAGTACAGAGCTGGCAGCCCGGCGATACCGTATTGCTTTCCGGCAAGCTGTTGACCGGCCGTGATGCCGCTCACAAGCGCATGATCGACATGCTGGCCAAGGGCGAATCGCTTCCAGTGGATATGCAGGGGCGCTTCATCTATTACGTCGGTCCTGTCGACCCGGTAGGGAATGAGGTCGTCGGACCGGCAGGTCCGACAACGGCCACGCGCATGGACAAGTTTACTCGTACCATGCTTGAGCAGACCGGGTTGCTGGGCATGGTGGGCAAGGCGGAACGCGGCCCCATGGCGATCGAGGCGATTCGCGACAATAAGGCAGTCTATTTGATGGCAGTGGGTGGCGCGGCATATCTGGTCGCCCAGGCGATCAAGAAGGCGCGAGTGGTCGGCTTCGAGGATCTGGGCATGGAAGCGATCTACGAGTTCGAGGTCGAGGATATGCCGGTCACCGTGGCGGTGGATAGCCAGGGCGAATCGGTTCATCAGACGGGGCCGGCAAAATGGAAAGAGATCATTGCCGCGCAAGCCTGATAGGCTGATGTGAGCATGTCGCGGCCCCACACAATGTGGGGCCGCGACGTTAAGGCTAGTTCAAACCACTGGCAAGTTACTATAGGGAGAGGCGATGACCGCCTGGCTGCTGGGTCTTGGAATTTTTCTCGTCCATCTTCTGGGAGTGCTGTCTGCGGTGCTGGCATTGATGTCGAGCCGCACGTCTCAGGGAGCGATTGCCTGGATCGTCACTCTGATAACCTTCCCCTATGCAGCGTTGCCAGCCTACTGGATGTTTGGCCGCCCGCGTTTTTATGGCTATGTATCAGCGCGAGGTGAACGCGACAGCGCCTTGCGTCGTGTACTGGTCCGTTATCGACCACTGATCGATCCTTATCTGGTAGATGCCCGAGAAGGCAACGTGCGCGCCATGGAACACCTGGCGCAGATGCCGTTGACCACCGGTAATCGTGCAGAGCTTTTGATCGACGGCACGGCCATGTTCGATAGCTTGTTTGCAGGGATCGATGCAGCCGAATCCTACATCCTGATCCAGTTCTTCATCATTCGCCAGGATCGCCTGGGGTTGGAACTCAAACGGCGGCTGGAGAAGAAGGCCGAGCGGGGCGTACGGGTCTATTTCCTGTATGACGCAGTGGGTTCTCGGCGATTGGGTGAAGGGTATCTGAATGATCTGCGCAAGGCCGGCGTCAATGTCAGCGCGTTCAACTCGTCTCGGGGTATTCGGCACCGTTTTCAGCTCAATTTTCGTAATCACCGCAAGGTCGTGGTCGTCGATGGCAAGCTGGGCTGGACGGGCGGGTTCAATATCGGCGTAGAGTATCTCGGCGAAGACCCTCGCCACGGGCCTTGGCGCGATACGCATCTCAAGCTCTCGGGGCCCAGTGCGCTGGGATTGCAGGAAGCGTTCTGGGAGGACTGGCACTGGGCTACAGGCAGTGTCATTGCGCTGGATTGGCAGCCCCGTGTGATTTGCGAAGAGTGTCACGATGTGGTGATCATTCCCTCGGGGCCAGCAGACAGCCAGGAAACCGCGAGCTTGTTGGTGCAGAATGCCATTCACGATGCCCAGTATCGTTTCTGGGTAACCAGCCCCTACTTCGTGCCAGATCAGGGTGTTCAGGATGCTCTGCGTCTTGCGGCTCTGCGTGGCGTCGATGTGCGAGTGATGATTCCTGAGCGCCCGGACCATCTTCTCGTATTTCTCTCCGCGTTTTCATTCCTGCCGGATATGCTCAGGATCGGAGTGAAGATATACCGTTATCAACCAGGATTTTTACATCAAAAGACAATCTTGGTTGATGATGACAAAGCAGCTGTCGGAACAGTCAACCTGGATAATCGATCCTTCCGGCTCAATTTCGAGATCACGGCGTTCATTCCAGATCGTTCGTTTGCCAATGATGTACGAATCATGCTCGAGCATGATTTTGCCAACTGTCGTCAAGTCACTTTTGACGAGCTGCAGCGGCGACCATTGTGGCGAAAAATCGTTTCCCGTGCCGCCTACCTGTTATCACCCATCCTATAACCTTGCTGATACACGTGATGGGCAGGCCAATATCCGGTAAACTACTGATTCCTAGGCTCTCGTCATCAACGCCGACATCATCCGCAATAGTGAACCAGGAGTCGCGGTGAATCTTGAAACCAAATGGCTGGAAGACTTCGTCGCCCTGGCCAGTACCCGCAGTTTTTCCGCCTCGGCTCGCCAGCGCCATGTCACCCAACCGGCTTTCAGTCGGCGCATTCGCGCCCTTGAACAAGCAGTCGGCACCGTTCTGGTGGATCGCTCGACAACCCCTATCGGGTTAACACCGGAAGGGCAGCTGTTTCTCGTCACCGCCCGCAATCTGGTCGAGCAACTCAATGAAAGTCTGGGACATTTACGTGGTCTTTCGATCGCCAACGAAGCCCTGGATGTGGTGGCCGCTCATTCATTGGCGCTCGATTTCTATCCACGCTGGATTTCCCGGTTGCAAAAAGGCGTGGGGGAGCTACCTACCCGCTTGGTAGCCATGAATGTCGGCGACGCCATCCATGTGCTCCGGGAGGGGAATTGCGATCTCATGTTGGGATACCACGACCCCTACGCCACCATGCAGCTCGATAGTGAAATTTTCCCCTCTTTTTCCATCGGCAATGCCAAGATGATTCCGGTCTGTCTACCCGATGAAACGGGGCAGCCGCTTTTCCCTTTGGCGGGAAACGAGCCGATTCCCTATCTGGCTTATACCCAAGGCGCTTTCCTCGGGCGTAGCGTGCGCATACTGCTGAAAAACGACCCCCTACGGCTGCGCCTGAAGACGATCTACGAGACCGCCATGGCGGAAGGGCTCAAGGGTATGGCACTACAGGGCGTTGGCATGGCCTGGATTCCCGATTTCTGCATCCGTGCGGAACTCGATGCAGGACGATTCGTGCGGGCCGGTGGGGGAGAGTGGGACATTCCTCTGGAAGTACGCCTCTATCGCTGTTCCCTGGTGCATAAACCCGGTGCCGAGAAATTATGGAAGCAGATGATGACGCTACCGCGGGATTTGCTCCAGGCCTGAGCTGAAGCCTGAGGCAGGCATTGATCACAAATCGAAGGCTACCTGGTCATGCGCTCAGCCCGCCAGCGGGTAGCCCCAGGAAGTTCTGGATAATGAAGAAATGGTCTTCGAACAAGGTATCAGGTTCGAGATCCGCCAGAGGAACCCAGCGCGCATTATCACCGCCCTTGACCGGTTTTAGACGCGGCAGTTGCTGATCGGGACGCAGGGCAAAATAGAACGCCTCTGCCAGGGTGCGTCCTCGCCAGCTGCGATGCGGTTCGTCGAACAACCGCTGGCCACGCAGGGAACCCTTGAGCACGGGTTCGGGCACTTTGAGACGCACGCGCTCGCGTAACTCCCGCAGGCACGCATCAAGCAAGCGCTCGTGAGGGCTGATAAACCCGCCGGGCAATGCCAATAGCCCTTTGCCCGGGGCTGCCGTGCGCTTGACCAGCAGAACATGCCCGGACTGAACGACCACCGCGTTCACGGTAACGAAAATCGGTGGATAGGGGGCCTCGGCCCAGGCGCTGCGATACTGCTCGAGCAGATGCTGCTCCTCGAGTAGCTGCCGATGGAACGCAGTATCAAGGAAGGCGTTCAGGGCTCGATGCACCCCGGGAGGGAGGTCGTGGGCGCCGCCGGTAGAAAGATAATCCAGCGCCGAGGCACTGGAGCGAAACAGGCGCTCACGGATTCGGCTGGCAGAAATTCCCTCTACCAAAGGAACGCTAACCGATTCCCACTGCGGGAACAGGCTCAAGTAATAGCTCGATTGCCCGCGACTGGCGCCGATAAGACCGATACGCGGTAGCTTTCCTTGAGAAGGTCGAGCAATATCGCGAACCTTGCGCTGTACGTCACGCACCCAGACATCGTCGTTATAGAGCGCATCCAGTAGTGGCGCAATTTCAAGGCGCTGGTTCTCTTGAGTATCGAAGCAGCTGCGCAGCATGTCGTGCCGCTCCTCGAAACGCCAGGGGTTGCGTAGCGAGCGGGCTTGCCAGGCAGAGCCACTGAGCACGATGACCTGACGTGCGCGTTTTAGCGCCTCGTTCAGTACGGCCAGATGGCCAAGGTGGGGTGGTTGAAAACGGCCGATGAAGACCAGGCAGTCGAAATCATAATGGAGCATGAGGTTTGGATCCGGCGCGATTGCCATTGCTGTTGATCTGGCGAGTCGTTCATGGCGGTCAATCTGATACGCCATTATGGTCGGGCACTGCGCGAGCCACAAGGCTATGAACACGAGAGAAAGCATGATCCGTTATACAAGTTTTGCAGTATTTTTGTTGGGCGCGGTGGCGCTGATTCTTCCCCTGGGATATTTCGTCGGGCCCGCGCTGTTGGTGGCAGGTAGCCTCCTGTTGCCGATTCTGCGTTCAAGACCTGCATTGGGTCGCCAGGAGTGGGCGATTATCGGGACACTCCTGCTTTATGCGGGGGTGAACATGCTGGAGTTCTGGTTGGACAGGCAGTCACCAGCGCATGTGGTGAGTCCGGTCTATGTTTTTCTCGCTATTCCCGGTTTGCTGTTGCTGCTGGCCTTTCCACCCTCAGCGGCGGCAATGTGGAGCGGGATGGCGCTGGGCAGTATGCTAACCGGAGGCTGGGCAGGTTGGCAGACGCTCATTGAAGGCAAAAGGCGTGCCAGTGGATTCGGTTCCGTGGATGCCATTCAATTCGGCGATCTGAGCCTGTTGTTGGGTTTTTTCTGTCTCGCGGGACTGGGCTGGGCATTGCGCCGGAATACCCGTGGCCGAAGGCTGGCATGGTGCATTCTCCTGGTGGTTGGCGCGGCTTGCGGAATACTGGGGTCTTTTCTTTCCGGCAGCCGGGGAGGGTGGATATGCTTTCCTCTCATGCTCGGCGTATTGTATCTGGGGTACGGGCAGCATTTATCCAGACGCTGGCTGTTGGGGCTGGCAATCTTCTTTTTAGCCGGGCCAATAGTTGCTTATACGGTTCCTCAATTAGGCGTTCAGAAGCGTATACAGGGTATATACAGCAACTATGTTGAATTTGCGGAAGAAGGAGACCCGACGAATTCCGTGGGTGCTCGTCTGGAAATGTGGCGCAGTGCGCTCATTCTGATCCCCGAGCGGCCGTTATTAGGCTGGGGGGAGTCGGATTATCTAAAGGCGCGAGACAACTTGATCGAAGAAGGAACGATTCATCCTTATCTGGAAAAATTCGACCATGTTCATAACGACGTGCTGGATACCTGGCTCAAGCGGGGGATAGCTGGGCTGGTGTCGCTATTGGCGCTCTACCTGGTGCCGTTGTTTTTATTTGCAAAGCGCCTGCGCAGTCCAGATATTCGATTGCGCGCCTTTGCCATTGCAGGAGCGGCACTGCCGGTAGCTTACATGGGGTTCGGTTTGACGCAGACATTTCTCGCTTTTGATAGCGGCATCGTCTTGTACGTAGCTTGGCTAGCGGTACTGTGGAGTGGCTTGCGTGCTCGGGAGCGTCGATACAAGCCATATGATGTTTAGCGTATTGTCTATTTATGCAGCACCGTATATACCAAACAGTAGTAGTGAAGAAGAAGTAAAGAGCCAGGCTCAAGGAAGAAGTGACCATGATAAAAAATGAAATCGCCAGTTGGTTTCGCATCGTACGCAACGCAGTTCAACTCTGGCTGGATCACAACGCCTTCAGCTATGCGGGGTCCTTGGCCTTCTATACCCTGTTTTCCTTGGCGCCCACCATCATCATCGCCGTCACGGTCATTGGTCTGGTGCTCGGTGAAGATGCCGCCCAGGGGCAAATCGTTTCTCAGCTCTCGGGGGTCATGGGGCCTGGCGCTGCGAGTGCCATTGAAGATGCCGTTTCTCAGTCGCGCATCGAGACATCGGGTATCCTCCCGACACTGCTGGGTATTGGTGCATTGCTTATAGGGGCCACGACGGTTTTCGCCCAGATGCAATTTTCACTCAATACCATCTGGGGGGTGATTCCGCGGCCGGATCGTAACGGTCTACTTCTGTTCCTCAAGAGTCGCCTTCTATCCCTTGCCGTGGTACTGGCCATCGGCTTCGTGTTGCTGGTTTCGTTGGTTACCGGCGTAGCGGTCCAGGCGGTATTTCAATTTGCCAGCGGCTGGCTGCCCTGGGTCAAAGGGCTATTGGGAGGAGCGGAACAGCTTCTCTCGTTGCTGGCAGTAGTTCTGTTCTTTGCCTCTATTTTCAAGGTGCTGCCTGATGTGGTGCTTAGCTGGCGTGATGTGATGCTGGGTGCGATTATTACCGCGATACTGTTTTCCCTCGGTCGTTTTGGTATTGCCGCTTATCTGGCCTATACGGCCACAGCCTCGACCTATGGGGCCGCAGGCTCCGTAGTGTTGATTCTACTCTGGGTCTACTACTCATCGCTGATTCTGCTGTTCGGCGCAGCGTTGACCCGTGCGCACCTCGAAGAAAGAGGCATGACCATCAGGCCTCGCAACATGGCGGTGCGGGTCAAACGGGAAGTACTACCCCGAGATCGACCTTCAAAGAGTTAGCCGCAAGCTGCTTCCAGATCAAGACATACCGGGCGTGATTTCCCGGTTTTGGATAACGCCTGCAATGATGCTAAAAATGACGTTCATGTCATCACAGGGAAGGGGCAGCATGAGCAAGCATTGCGCTAACGCCATCGTCAGCGGCCGGGTTCAGGGTGTGGGCTTTCGCCACGCCGTGAAAAAACGCGCCGAAGAGTTGAGCCTCACCGGGCGTGCCAGCAATCTGGCGGATGGCAGCGTAGAGGTAACGATTTGCGGTGAGGATAAGAAGGTTGATCAGCTCATCGAATGGCTATGGCAAGGGCCACCCGCGGCGCAGGTGACCCAGGTTCAGACCGAAGACATTGACTGGTGTGAGTATTCGAACTTCACGACTGGTTAAAAATTTTCCGAAAAGTCAATCAGCTCAATGTCTCGACGATCCACTCAACCACCCTGTCGCCCTGAGCAGTAAGACAAACCTCGACCACCGGAGTTTGTGACCAGCGCTCACCCAGGAAGGGGCGGCCTTCCGGCGCGAAGATGGTCTGGCCTTCGGCAAAGCCGTCGGTCTCGACGCTAAGATGCCCGCGAGCAGTGGTGAACAACTCCGGGCGCATCAGCCAGGCGAGGGCACAGCTGTCGTGGGGGCAGCAGCCATCGATACCCAGGAATTCGCGATAGAAATCGCTGTAGAAACCATAGCTGCCTTGCAGCACTTCACCCAGGCGCCCTTGTCCGGCAGCGATCCTTTCCATGTGCGCCGGGCTGAGTACACAGCGGTGAGTGGCATCCAGGCCCACCAGGGTCAAGGGCCAACCCGCCGTCAGCACTCGGGATGCGGCATGCGGGTCGTTGAACATGTTGGCCTCGGCCACCGGCGTGACATTGCCGCCTTCCTTGATCGATCCGCCCATGACCACGACCTGCTTCACCTTGCCGGTAATCGTTGGATCGAGTTGCAACGCCGCAGCCAGATTACCCAAGGGGCCTACCGTGACCAGGGTAATCTCTCCGGGCCGGGCATTGACCTGCTCGACGATGAACTCTGCGGCGCTCGACGTCATGGCCTTGCCCTGAACCGCGGGGAGTGCGATGTCACCCAACCCGTTGGCGCCATGGATATGCGCCGGCGCGGGATGCTTGGTCTTGACCAGTGGCGCAGCAGCGCCCTGGGCGACGGGAATCTGCTGCCCGGCAAGCTCCGACAGCAGCAGAGCATTGCTGGTCGCCGTGTCGATATCCACATTACCGTAGGTCGTGGTCAATCCCAGCAACTCGATATCCGGATGGGCCAGGGCGATGGCGATCGCCTGGGCATCGTCGACGCCAGGATCGGTGTCGAAAATGATGGGCGTGGTCATGAAGTCTTCCTTGTGCTGGTGAATGATATATGAATGGCTAACGGCAGATCAGGACATGCGCTCAAGATGCACGAAGTTCAAGCGCCGGCCAATCTCGAGTTGCATCCTCGACTTCGGCGACAACCGGGATGCTGGGCGCCGCGCCTTCTCGCTGCACGCACAATGCTGCCGCGGTGCTCGCCAGACGCAACGCCTCTTCCACCTTGGCATTGCGCTGGCGAGCCGCCATGAAATAACCGATGAAGGTATCCCCGGCAGCGGTGGTGTCGAGTGCCTCTACCCGATGCGCCTCGAGTTGCAAACGAGTATCGCCGTGTTGATAGCACACGCCCTCGCGGCCCAGTGTCAGCACTATCTCCACCTCAGGCAAGCGTCGCCTGAGGCCATCGAGCAAGCGCTCTCTCGGTGCCTGCTCCTGTTCGTCGATCAGATCGGCGGCTTCGCCGCGATTGAGAAACAGAAGCTGACAGCGCTCGAGGGGTAATTGAAGCACATTCGCTGCCATGGGCGCGGGATTGAAGGCTACCAGCAAGTCGCGTTCCGCCGCCAGGGTAATGAGCCTATCGAGTGCGTTGCATTCGTTTTGCAAGAGCAGCCAATCGCCGGCGACAGGGATCGCCAGCAAGGCATCCTGCTGAGCATCGGTGAAGGCGTGGTTGGCGCCAGGGTGAAGGATGATAGCGTTCTCACCTTGGTCGTCCACTTGAATCAGCGCATGGCCGCTGGCTTCAAGGGTCAATTCGACACGGCTGATATCGACACCGGCACTGGAGAGTGTCTCGAGTACCCAGTGATCGCCTTGCCCCAGAAGTCCCCAGTGCATCACGTGACCCCCGGCCCTGGCGATTGCAAGCGACTGATTGGCCCCCTTGCCACCAAGCACTTGCCGGTAGCTGCGGCTGGACAGGGTCTCGCCGGGGCGCACCAGATGAGACACCCGATAAACATGATCGATGTTGATCGAGCCGTAGTTGTAAAGCATAGATCTCCTGTCAGGCAATCAGATGGGTAAAGGGTTGGTGGAATGACGTCATACCTTGAACGAACGAAGATTGTCTGCGGTCAAGCGTACGACATTGGCACGGGCTTCCGGCGTTATCCAGGCATTGTGCGGCGTCACGATGAGGTTGAGGTCGCCACCGTTCAAGGCATCGATCAATGGGTGTCCGTCTCGGGGAGGCTCCTCGGGCAGTACATCCACGCCAAGCCCGCCTAGCTGGCCGTCTCGCAATGCCTTCAATGCCGCTATCTCATCGATGATGCCACCCCGGGCGCAATTGACCAGAAGCGCACCCGGCTTCATCCGCTTTAGTAACGCTGCATCGACAAGAGACCGTGTATTTTCGGTCAGCGGGCAATGCAGGCTGAGCACATCGAGGCTGGAGGCAATATCGGCAAGTGCGGGCCGCTCATCCCGGGGCTCGTTGCCGGGGCGCGCGGTAAAGACCACCTCCATGCCGAATGCTGTCGCCAGACGTGCCACCGCCTGGCCCAATTCGCCGCTGCCCACGATGGCCAGGCGCTTGCCGGCCAACTCCAGAGTGCGGTGATCGAGTAGACAGAAAAAAGGGCTCCGGTTCCAGCGACCATCGATCACATCACGCTGATACAAGGGCAATCGATTGGCCAGGGACAGCATCAGCATCAAGGTGTGTTGCGCGACGCTGGCAGTGCCGTAGGCGGTGACGTTTCTGACCTGAATGCCCTGATGCCTTGCGGTTTCCGTGTCGATGTTGTTGGTGCCGGTGGCCAACAGGCATATCAGCTTCAACCGGGGCAAGGACGACAGTAAGTCGCCTCCCAGCATCACCTTGTTGACGATGACCACGTCCACGTCCTGTAACCGTTCCAGGCACTGCTCGGGCGTCGTGCGATCGTGAACCTCAAGAGTCTCTACTTCATCGCGTAGCGGGGTCAGATCGATGTCGTCACCCAGGGTGGCGGCATCCAGAATGACAGCCTTCATCGTTTTACTCCTTGCATATGACCTGAGGTCTTGCCGGTTAGGGGCCGCTGCACGCTATAATATGCGGCTTTCGAAGGCGTCTTGGAAAGCATGCTGCCAGACCGCATATTCCCCTGTACCGCCGGTTTTCATCGCGGTCGTTTTGTCTCTGAGAGTTAAGAACCATGCCCATTTATGAATATCAGTGCAAAGCCTGTGGCCAGCGCCTGGAAAAATTGCAGAAAATCAATGCAGCGCCCCTGACTCAATGTCCTCATTGCGAACAGCAGGCGCTGACACGCTTGATCTCTGCTGCCGGTTTTCGTCTTGCCGGCGGCGGCTGGTACGAAACCGATTTCAAATCCGGCGGCAAGAAAAACCTGGCCGGTGACAAGAGCGATGCGTCGAAAACGCCTGAGTCCAAGAAAACCGATAGCAGCACTCAGGATAGCAAGTCTCAAAAAGCCAAGCCCCAGGATAGCAAGAACACCGCCTGACCCAATGGCGACCTGGCATCACCGCCTGCGTGCGGTGATGCATCACCCGTTAAAGCAACAGAACAGGATTTTCCATGCGCAGCCACTATTGCGGCCAGTTGAACGAGTCCCTGATCGATCAGGAGGTCACACTTTGCGGTTGGGTCCATCGCCGCCGTGACCATGGGGGCGTGATCTTTCTCGACCTGCGCGATCGCGATGGTATCGCCCAGGTCGTGGTCGATCCCGACACCCCGGATGCGTTCGCTACTGCCGATCGCGCGCGCAACGAGTTCGTACTACGTATCCGCGGGCGTGTTCGCTCGCGTCCGGAAGGGACCCAGAATCCCAATATGCCCACCGGCATGATCGAGGTGCTGGCCAAACAGGTCGAGGTGCTCAACAGCGCGGCTACACCGCCTTTCCAGCTCGATGAGCATGGCAAGGTGGGTGAAGAGGTGCGGCTCAAGCATCGCTATATCGATCTGCGTCGTCCTGAAATGATCGAGAAGCTGCGTTTGCGCTCGCGTATTTCCCATAGCGTGAGGGCTTACCTGGAAAACCAGGGCTTCCTTGATATCGAGACGCCGATCCTGACGCGGGCCACGCCGGAAGGGGCACGGGACTATCTTGTACCCAGCCGCACTCACGAAGGGCACTTCTTCGCGCTGCCCCAGTCGCCTCAGCTGTTCAAGCAGCTGCTGATGGTATCCGGGTTCGACCGTTATTATCAGATCGCCAAGTGCTTCCGGGATGAGGATCTGCGCGCCGATCGTCAACCGGAATTCACCCAGATCGACCTCGAGGCGTCATTCGTCGACGAAAATGACATCATGCAGATCACCGAGCGCATGATACGTCAGCTGTTCTCCGACGTGCTCGAGGTGACGCTACCGGACTTTCCGCGCATGCCCTATGCGGAAGCCATGCGCCGTTATGGCTCCGACAAGCCTGACCTGCGTATTCCCCTGGAACTGATCGACGTGGACGACCTGATGAAAGGGGTCGATTTCAAGGTCTTCTCCGGTCCGGCCAACGCCGATGATGGCCGCGTTGCGGCGCTCAAGATCACCGGCGGTGCCACGCTTTCGCGCAAGGAAATCGACGAATACACCAAGTTCGTCGGTATCTATGGCGCCAAGGGGCTGGCCTGGATCAAGGTCAACGAGCGCGCCAAGGGACTCGAAGGGTTGCAGTCGCCCATCGTCAAGTTCATGGAGGGTATCGTCGAATCCCTGCTCGATCGCGTTGGGGCCCAGGATGGCGACATCATTTTCTTCGGTGCCGACAAGATCAACGTCGTCAACGAGGCGATCGGTGCGCTGCGGGTCAAGCTGGGAGAGAATCTGAATCTCTATACCCAGGAGTGGGCGCCGCTGTGGGTAGTGGATTTCCCCATGTTCGAGGCGGACGACAATGGGCGTCTATCGGCGCTGCACCATCCGTTCACCGCACCGTCCTGTTCCGGCGACGAGCTCAAGGCGAATCCGGCCAAGGCGCTTTCCCGGGCGTATGACATGGTGCTCAACGGCACGGAACTCGGTGGCGGCTCGATCCGTATTCACGATCAGGCCATGCAGCGCAAGGTATTCGAGGTTCTCGGCATCGGTGAGGAGGAAGCCGAGGAGAAATTCGGTTTCCTGCTGGATGCGTTGCAATATGGCGCTCCGCCTCACGGCGGGCTTGCGTTTGGTCTCGATCGCCTGGTCATGCTGATGACCGGAGCGCGTACCATCCGCGAGGTCATCGCCTTCCCGAAGACTCAGAGCGCTGCGTGCTTGATGACGGATGCACCGGGAGAAGTGGCCCCGGAGCAGCTCAAGGACCTGCATATCCGTCTGCGCCAGAAGCAAAAGCCTGCGCCTGATAATGAGTAGCAAGATTTGATGTGATGTCAGGCGGTTTCAAATAGCCAATTCGCATCGACAACCGGCGCGCCGTTTCACGGGTGACGCCGGTTTTTCGTCTTTGCATCGTGCAATTTTCAAGGAGATCGAAAAAGGTCGTCAAGCCGATCGATATGCTTGAAGATCTGCACGATGTGCAAAATGTCTATACCAACGCGGATTTCGATGAGGCCATTATTGAACGACTCGACTGACCAGCGCGTATCGAGCGCTTTCTCATGATCGTGCTCGGCATCGATCCTGGCTCACGCATTACGGGTTATGGCGTGCTGGACCTTTCTTCAACGCGCCCACGCTATGTAGCCAGCGGTTGCATCCGCATCAAGGCCGATGATCTGGCCCAGAAGCTTGCCCAGGTTTACGCCGGAGTGGCGGAGTTGATTGCGATGTATCGCCCGGGAGAATTTGCCATCGAGCAGGTATTCATGGCGCGCAATGCGGATTCGGCGCTAAAGCTGGGTCAGGCCCGGGGTACTGCTATCGTTTGCGCTGCCAACCATGGCATTTCCGTTTTCGAGTACGGCCCGCGTCAGGTCAAGCAGGCCGTCACCGGCACCGGCGCCGCGGACAAGACCCAGGTGCAGCACATGATCACCGCGATACTGGCATTGAGTGCCACGCCCCAGGCCGACGCGGCGGATGCGTTGGCCATCGCGTTGACTCACAGCCATGCACGCAGCGGCCTGATACAGCAGGGGAGCTATGGTGGTCGGCGAGGCAAGGGGCAGCGCTGGCGTGATTATCGCCCGGAATGAGGCGCCGTCGGGACGCTGGCCAGTGGCGAGACCTATCAGTATAGTGACACCCCAGTCATTTGAGAGATTGTGAAGGCATGATTGGACGCCTGCGTGGCACCCTGTTGGAAAAGCAGCCGCCTTGGCTGGTGGTTGACGTCGGCGGCGTTGGTTACGAACTCGAAGCGTCGATGAATACGCTCGTTGCCTTACCCGGTGTTGGCGAGAGTGTGCAGCTTTATACCCATCTCACCGTACGCGAGGATGCCCATCTGCTTTACGGATTTTTTCGCGAGCCCGAGCGGGCGCTTTTTCGCGCACTGATCAAGGTCAATGGCGTCGGCCCCAAACTGGCGCTGGGGATTCTTTCCGGCATGGAGCAGGATCAGTTCATTCGTTGCGTCATGGATGATGACGTCAAGGCGCTGACCCGCCTCCCGGGGGTGGGCAAGAAGACCGCGGAGCGCCTGATCGTCGAGATGCGCGATCGCTTCCCTCACTGGAGCAGTGAACAGCTAGCAGGACTGGACGATACACAGCAAACGGCGAGATCCCTGCGCCCAAGCGATCCGCTTGCCGATGCAGAAGCCGCACTGGTCAGCCTGGGCTACAAGCCGACGGAAGCCGCACGCATGCTCTCGGGACTGGACGTGAAGCAGTCCACCGAAGCGCTGATCAAGGCCGCGCTCACACGTAAGATAGTAGGGTAGCAAGCACATGATCGATAGCGATCGACTCATCGCCCCCCAGCCCCAGCAAGGCGAAATACGTGTGGACCACGCTATCCGCCCCAAACGACTGGCGGACTATATCGGCCAGCCACGGGTGCGTGAACAGCTCGATATCTTCATCACGGCGGCCCGCGGCCGTGGCGACAGCCTCGATCACACTCTCGTGTTCGGCCCCCCGGGGCTGGGCAAAACGACGCTTGCCAATATCATCGCCGAGGAGATGGGAGTCGATATCAAATCGACCTCCGGCCCGGTGCTCGAACGGGCCGGTGACCTGGCAGCCATGCTGACCAATCTGCAGGCCGGCGATGTGCTCTTCATCGATGAGATTCATCGTCTTCCAGCAGCGGTAGAAGAAGTGCTCTATCCCGCCATGGAAGATTTCCAACTGGATATCGTCATCGGCGAAGGGCCTGCGGCCCGCTCGATCAAACTCGATCTGCCCGAATTCACCCTGGTGGGCGCGACGACCCGAGCAGGACTTCTTACTTCGCCATTGCGGGATCGCTTCGGGATCGTTCAGCGGCTTGAGTTCTACGATATCGCCGAGCTTACCGAGATCGTGGCGCGCTCGGCCCGTTTACTTGGTATCGAAGCCGATCCGGGTGGCGCCGCGGAGATCGCGCAGCGCGCCCGAGGCACGCCGCGCATAGCCAATCGGCTGCTGCGTCGCGTGCGGGATTACGCTCAAGTACGCAGCGATGGGCGTCTGACCGCCTCCATTGCGGATCTCGCCCTTAACATGCTGCATGTGGATAGCCACGGTCTCGATCACATGGACCGCCGATTGTTATTGACGATGATTGAAAAATTCGATGGCGGCCCCGTGGGTGTGGATTCCCTGGCAGCGGCCATCAGCGAAGAGCGCGATACCATCGAGGACGTGCTCGAACCCTATCTGATCCAGCAGGGATTCATGCTGCGTACCGCGCGCGGACGCATGGTGACACGCCAAGCCTTCTTGCACTTCGGCATCCCTGTCACCGAAGCGACGCCCAGCGCGATTCCGGATGTCGCCCTGGACGAAGCGCTCGATGGCAGTCGAGGTCTCGAGCAGTGAGCATTTTCAAGTTCCCCGTGCGGGTATACATCGAAGATACCGATGCGGGTGGCATCGTCTATTACGTCAATTATCTAAAGTACATGGAGCGCGCGCGCAGCGAATGGTTGAGGCAGCGCAACCTGACCCAGCAGGGCCTGTTCGACATGGGCATCCAATTGGTGGTACACCGCCTGGAGTGTCGTTATGTCAGGCCCGCAAGACTGGACGATGCGCTGGAGATCAGCGTCGAGACCGTCGACCAATCAGCTTGTCGACTCGGTTTTCATCAACAAGTCACCGTTCGAGGGGAACCCTTGTGCGATGCGAACGTCGATATCGCCTGTGTGGCATCCTCGACGCTCAGACCCGTCCGCTGGCCATCGACTCTGGCCGCGATTCTACGTGAATAAATTTATACCATCAGTCAGTGAGAACAGCCGTGAACGATTCAATGTCCATTATCCACTTGATGATCAATGCGAGCCTGGTTGTCCAGCTTGTCATGCTGCTGCTACTGGCCGCCTCGATTGCCTCCTGGATAGTCATTTTTCAGCGGGGCATGGTATTACGCCGCGCCCAGCAGGGGCACCGCGCCTTCGAGGACCGTTTCTGGTCCGGGATCGATCTCAATGAGCTCTATCGCGAGGCACCTCCGGAGAAGGAATCCCTGGGCGCCGAGCATATCTTTCGCGCTGGATTTCGGGAATTCAATCGTCTCTTGCCCAAGACCGGCAGCTCTCAGGCGGTGCTCGATGGCGTTCAGCGTGTCATGCGGGTAGCCTGGTCTCGAGAAGAAGAGCGGCTCAATCTGCATTTGACCTTTCTGGCCACGGTTGCCTCCGCCAGCCCCTATATTGGGCTGTTCGGAACGGTGTGGGGCATCATGGGCTCCTTCCAGAGTCTTTCCATGGCCCAGCAGGCCACGCTCTCCACCGTCGCCCCCTGGATCGCCGAGGCATTGATCGCCACGGCCATGGGCCTTTTTGCAGCCATTCCCGCTGTCATTTTCTACAACCGCCTGTCCGCTCAGTCCAATCGCCTGCTGGGAAAGTACGAGGACTTCGCGGAGGAATTTCATTCCATCCTGCACCGCAACCTGCAGGGTCGCGGTGAGCGCGAAGCGGCCTGAACGTGCGAAAAGAGCATTATTGAGGGAGAACCCAAGCCATGCATGGTCCATTCAACCGCGATTCCAATCGCAAGCCCATGGGCGAGATCAACGTGGTGCCTTTCATCGACGTGATGCTGGTACTGCTGGTGATCTTCATGATCACTGCACCCATGCTGACCCAAGGCGTGCAGGTCGATTTGCCGGAAGTGACCTCGGAGCCTATCGAGGCGATGGAAGATCGAGAACCGATCATCGTGTCGGTCGACAAGGAAGGTCAGTACTTCATCTCGCTGGGTGACGAAGAAACGGCGGTTTCGCTGGATGACATCAGCAACAAGATTATCGCCATTCTTGGACGCCGCCCGGAAACACCGGTGCTGGTCCGCGGCGATCGCAATGTTGCCTATGGCCAGGTCGTGACATTGATGGGCACCTTGCAGACCGCTGGAGTACCGAATGTCGGGCTCATTTCGGATCCGCCCCCAGGCGACAGTTGAGGACGCGGAATGGCAAGACACGAAAAACGAGTAGGTTATGGAGTCCCGACACTGCTGGCCGTTGGCGTACACGTCGTGGTACTGCTGGTCGCCGCCATGCGTTGGCCCGCCGGCGAGCCTGAAGAGAGCAGTACAGCCATCGTTCAAGCGACATTAGTCAGCACCGAGACCACTACCGATCAGGCACAGCGCGCGGAAGAGGCCCGGGCAGCCGCCCAACGCGCAGAGCAGGCCGAGCAGGAACAAGCAGCTCAGCGTCAGGCCGAGCAGGAAGCTGCCAAGGAGCAAACGGCACAAGCTCAAGCCGAGGCTCAAGCTGCCAGGGAGGCCGAGCAACGAGCGCGAGAAGAGGCACGACAACAGGCTGAAGCCGAGGCCCAGCGCCGTGCCCAGCAAGCTGAGCAAGAAGCCCGACAGCGTGAACAGCAGCGCCAGAAACAGGTTCAACTGGAAGCCGAGCGCAAGAAGGCCGAAGAGGCCAAGAAGCAAGCCGCTGCAGAGGCCGAGCGCAAGAAGGCCGAAGAAGCCAAGAAGCAAGCTGCTGCCGAAGCCGAGCGCAAGAAGGCCGAAGAAGCCAAGAAGCAAGCCGCTGCAGAGGCCGAGCGCAAGAAGGCCGAAGAAGCCAAGAAGCAAGCCGCTGCAGAGGCCGAGCGCAAGAAAGAGGAAGAGGCCAGACGTAAAGCCGAGGAAGCTGCCGCTGCGGCTAAGCGTGCTGCTCAATCCTCTCTCGAGAGCATGATTGCCGGAGAAGCGGAGTCCATTGCCAATGCCAAGCAAGCCGAGCAAGCCGCCAACGGCTTCGAGAGTCTGGTTCGAGCCGCTATCGAGCAGGCCTGGATATTACCCCCGACCAGCGGTGGTCAGCTACAGGCTACCGTGCGCATTCAACTATTGCCTACCGGGGAACTTGCCAGCGCTACAATCAACAAGAGTAGCGGCAACTCCGCCTTCGACCGCTCGGTGTTACAGGCAGTGGAGCGTGCATCGCCATTTCGCGAGATGCGGGATCTACCAGGTGCCGCTCAACGACAATTTCGTCAATTCAATTTGAACTTCAATCCTAAGGATATCCGTTGATGAAACCCGTGTTCGCCATGCTGACGGCCTTGCTGCTAATGATCAGCACTCTTGCCAAGGCCGATCTTACAATCGAGATTACTCAGGGTAGCGACCGTGCCGTCCCCATTGCGATAGTGCCTTTTGCTCAGCAAGGCCAGGCGAATCTGCCGGAGAATATCGCTGAAATCGTGCGCAATGATTTAGCCCACAGCGGTCAATTCTCTCCTCTTGCAGATAACGCCTTGATTGCTGCCCCTCATAGTAGCGAGCAGGTCAACTATCGTGATTGGCGCGCCGTGGATAGCAACTATCTAGTCGTGGGCCAGGTCACGCCAGAGGGTAACGACTATCGTATTCAGTTCGAGTTGCTGGATATCTACGGTGAGCGCCGCATGTTGGGTGAGGTGGTTACCGTCGGTCAGAATCAATTGCGTTCGGCGGCGCATTACATCAGCGACCAGGTCTTCGAAGCAGTGACCGACATTCGTGGTGCTTTCTCTACCAAGATTGCCTATGTCACTGCGGAAGGTGCAGCAGACAATCGGCGTTATGGCTTGCACATTGCCGATGCGGATGGACATAACAGTCAACAGATTCTGACCTCCGATGAACCCATCATGTCACCCGCCTGGTCGCCAGATGGCAACAAGATTGCTTATACATCCTTCGAGACAGGCCGGCCTGCCATATACGTTCAGAATTTGGCTAACAGTCAGCGCGTTCAGGTGACTTCTTTCGAAGGCATCAATGGCGCTGCAACCTGGTCGCCGGATGGCCGGAAACTGGCCATGTCGCTCTCCAAGGATGGGCAGCCCGAGATTTACACCATGGATATTGCTGCGGGTAGTTTTCAGCGCTTGACCAATAATTCAGCTATCGATACAGAGCCGGACTGGTCACCGGACGGTGAGAGTATTCTATTCACTTCCGACCGCAGTGGTGGCCCTCAGTTGTACCGGTATGATCTTTCCAGCGGCGAGGCAAAAAGAATCACCTTCACCGGTAATTACAACTCGAGAGGGCGCTTTTCTCCAATCGGTGAAGACATCTTCATGATTCATCGCACCAGTGACGGTTATCATGTTGCCAAGAGAGACATGAGGACCGATCGTTTAACAGTTTTGACCGACACTCGCTGGGACGAATCGCCTAGTGTTGCGCCGAACGGGAGCATGATAATCTTCGCTACCCAGGAAGGTAACCGTGGTGTTCTGGGAGTGGTATCCGCCGATGGCAAAGCGTCTTATCGTTTGCCATCGGCCCAAGGTGATGTGCGCGAACCCGCTTGGTCGCCATTTCTCAATTAAAAAATAATCGCGTCATTTCGATTCTGAGCAAGGAGTTAATAATGCAGTTCAATAACTACGTAAAGAGTCTGATCGTCGTCGTGGCTCTCGCATTCGTGGCGGGCTGTTCCAGCACTGGCGGAACCCAGGATGGCAGCATGGATGGTAGCGCCGGTGGTGTTGGAGGGCAGGGAGCAACCACAGGACAGGTTGGTGGCACTGGCATGGGCCAAGGACAGGGCATGCAGGGACAAGGCCAAGGTATGCAAGGTCAGGGGCAAGGACGCGTTCCCCAGCAGCGCACCATCTATTTCGACTATGATAAAGAAACCATCCGCCCGGAATTCGAGTCTACATTGAATGCAAATGCCCAGTACTTGCGTTCGAACCCGAATGCCAAGGTAATACTTCAAGGCCACGGTGACGAGCGTGGCACACGGGAATACAATCTAGGCTTGGGTGAGCGTCGCGCCAAGGCGGTAGAGCGCTATCTTGCCGTACAAGGCGTCAGCGATTCTCAAATTGAAATCGTCAGCTATGGTGAAGAACGTCCTGCAGTCGATGGGCACTCTGAGGACGCCTACGCGCAGAATCGTCGTGTAGTCTTCGATTATTAAGCTGCTGTTACGGAGTCAATCATGAAACACAGTCTGAAAAGGCTGTGCGGTGCGGGAGCATTGTTGCTCCCGCTGTCCGTATGGGCCGCTCCAACGGTGCAGGATCTTTCATCGGGGTCAAACAACTTCTATCAGAATACCCAGGCAAGAGGGGCCACCCCCGGTGCCAATCTGAGAATACTCAATCAACTCCAGGAGAATGAGCGTCAGATTCAGGAGTTGCGCGGCCAGATCGAAGAATTGCGCTATCAACTCGAACAGCAAAAACAGCTTTCTAAAGAACGCTATCTCGACCTGGAGCAACGTACGACGCAGGGTAATCGTCCGGTACCTCAAGTTAGCGAGGCCGCTCAGGAGGCTTCGGCTAGTCCAGCGACTGGCGGTACTTCTGGAAACAACAGCCAGAGTAACGCTCAGCAAGCGTACCAGGCAGCGTTTCAGAAAGTGCAGGCGCGAGATTTCGATGTTGCCGTCGAGGATTTCGAGGCCTTCGTCAATGAGTATCCTGACTCGCCGCTACGCGCCAATGCCTATTATTGGCTAGGTGAACTCTACTCCAGCCGCTCCGAGCTCGAGCCTGCCGCCCAGGCCTTCAATCGCGTCATTGAAGACTATCCTCAGAGCAACAAGATGCCGGATGCCTTGTATAAACTGGGTCTGCTGAAGGCGCGCCAGGGGCAGCCGGATGAAAGCAAGAAGTTACTGGCGCGCGTGCGTCAGGAGTTTCCGCAAAGCAATGCTGCCAGCATGGCTGCGGACTTCATGAATCAATCGGGACTTTAAAAGCAAATTACGCGAAGAGTGGGTACCGTGACCACTCGGTAGGCGAATCAAGGAGCAGTGATGACGCACAAGCTTGATTATCAGGCACCCGCCGATCTGCTAAGTGACAAAATCATTCTGGTGACAGGTGCCGGCGATGGTATTGGACGCGCTGCGGCGCTGACTTATGCCCGCCACGGTGCAACGGTAATTCTGCTTGGACGTACCATTTCCAAACTCGAAAAAGTCTATGACGACATCGAGCAGCAGGGCAGTCCGCAACCGGCAATCTTCCCCTTGAATTTCGAAGGGGCGACACTCAAGGATTACCGGGATATGGCCGAAACGCTCGATCAGGAGTTCGGCCGGCTTGACGGCATTCTGCACAATGCGGGATTACTAGGGCGCATCACCCCCTTTGAAAACTACAACCCCGAGCTGTGGGAGCAGGTGATGCAGGTCAACATCAATGGGCCGATCTGGATGACCCAGGCATTGTTGCCGCTGCTCAAGACATCCTCGGATGCCTCGGTGATCTTCACCTCCTCGAGCGTCGGTCGCAAGGGACGCGCCTACTGGGGGGCTTATTCCGTTTCGAAGTTCGCCACGGAAGGTTTCGTGGAGGTGTTGGCGGATGAACTCGACAACCTCACCTCCATCCGTGTCAACAGTCTCAATCCCGGTGCCACACGCACTCAAATGCGCAAGACGGCATTCCCCGCGGAAGACCCTGGCGTCTTGCGTACTCCGGAAGACATCATGCCTACCTATCTGTGGCTGATGGGATCGGATAGTCGCGGGCACAGCGGTGAGCGTTTCGATGCACAGCCGCCCAGGAAATGATCAAGTAATCAGGAATGACGCCTCCAAATGGAGGCGTTTTCATGACGGACTCAACGTACTACTGAGCTTCACCTTCCAGTAACGCAGCCACTAGATCGCTTGGTCGTTCAAACCATTGATCCGCCTTCCAGCTCTGCCGATCTTCGTCCTCATCGATATACCCATAGCCCACCGCGATGGCCCGCATGCCAGCGGCTCGTGCCGCTTGCATGTCACGAATGTGATCACCGATGTACCAGCATGCTTCTGCCGCCACATCCAAACGCCTTGCCGCTTCCCAGAGTGGTTCGGGACTAGGCTTGCGCACCGGCAAATCATCGGCGCAAAGCAGTACCCCTGGGTGCAGTCCAAGGGCATCGACCAGCGGCGCGGCATAGGCTCGCGGCTTGTTGGTGACGATACCCCATCCTCGGGGCGGTCGAGCCCAGCATTCGAGCAGGCGCTCCAGGCCATTGAACACTCGGCTATCGATGGCGACACCTCGACCGTAGGCATCCAGCAGATACGCCCGGGCCGAGGCATGCTTGGGATGACCTTGCTCCAGGCCCAGTGCGAGAGTGACCAAGGCACTGCCGCCATTGGAGACCTCGGGTCGGATTGTCTCGAAGGGTAGCGCTTCGAGCCCATGATGATTGCGCAATGCGTTGGTCGCCCGCGCCAGATCCGGCGCGGTATCGATCAAGGTGCCATCGAGATCGAACAGCAACGCCTGGGGGAGGATCAGAGAAGAAGCCGTCACAGCGCCTCCAGAGAGCAGTGCATCATGTAATTGACGGTGACGTCGCGAGCGTTCAGACGATAATGCCGCGTTACCGGGTTGTAGGTCAGCCCGGTCTGTTCGCGAACCCGCAACCCCGTGGCACGGCACCAGGTGGAAAGCTCCGAAGGGCGAATGAACTTGCGATACTCGTGAGTGCCCTTGGGTAGAAGTCCCAGAAAGTATTCAGCCCCCAGGATCGCGAAGGCATAGGCCTTGGGATTGCGATTGATGGTCGAGAAGAAAACATGGCCGCCGGGTTTTACCAGGGTGGCGCAGGCACGCACGATTGCGGCAGGATCCGGTACATGTTCGAGCATCTCCAGACAGGTGACCACATCGAACTCACCTGCATGTG
Organism: uncultured Halomonas sp.; assembly: GCF_947493865.1. Lineage (GTDB taxonomy): Bacteria > Pseudomonadota > Gammaproteobacteria > Pseudomonadales > Halomonadaceae > Modicisalibacter. The sequence continues at coordinate 182,481 of NZ_CANLTC010000002.1, read as the reverse complement.
CTGCGGCCATCTCTTCCGCGCTTGCCTGGCGGTATATCACCTTGGCACCGGTCGCTTCCTGATGCAGCCTGGCCGCGGCCAGAGGCGCCTCACCCATGTCGATACCGGTGACCCTGGCTCCTCGGTGGGCCATGGCTTCGCTCAGGATACCGCCACCGCAGCCGACATCGATCACCTGCTTGCCCGCCAGGGCGGCGCGGCTATCGATGAAATCCAACCGCAGCGGATTGATATCGTGCAGAGGCTTGGAATCACCATCCCGATCCCACCAGCTGCTGCCCAGGGCATCGAACTTGGCAATTTCGGACTGATCCACATTGCCGCGGTGGTCTTTGCTTGTATGTTGCGCTGAATTCATGACGCCTCTCCTGGTTGGCTGACACCCGCAATGGCCCGTTGATATTGGGTGACCATGGGGATGAGTTGATTGAGATCGATATTCAGTAGTTCACCCTCATTGACCCGACACTGGCCGCCAACCCAGACATGACTCACCTGACGACTGTTCATGGCATACACGATGGCGGAGGCCGGGTTGTGAACCGGTAGCGTATTAACGGCCTGTAGATCCACGGCGATGAGATCCGCGGCAAAGCCTTGACGGAGCTGACCGATGCGCTCGCCCAGGCCGAGTGCCCGCGCACCGTTGCGAGTCGCCATGGCCAAGGCCGCCATGGCAGGCAGGGCGGCGGCGTTGCCACTCATGCCCTTGGCCAGTAACGCAGCGCTCTTGAGTTCATCGAACATGTCCAGATCGTTATTGCTGGCAGCGCCATCGGTGCCCAGCGCCACATTGACGCCAGCCTCCTGCAATCGTGCCACCGGACAGAATCCGCTGGCCAGCTTCAGGTTGGATTGTGGGCAATGAATCACCTGGGCACCACTTTCCTGCAGGATAGCCAGATCATCATCGTCGATCTGTGTCATATGCACCGCCTGAAAATGGGGTCCCAGCAGCCCTGACTCGAATAATCGTCTCAATGGGCGTTTACCGTATTGCGCCAGACTCCGCTCGACTTCATCTGCAGTTTCATGCACATGCATCTGTATGGGAAGGTTTAGCCGTTCGTGCGCCGCGCCTAATCGCTGCAGACTGTCGTCGCTTACCGTATAAGGCGCATGGGGACCGAAGGCCAGGGAGATCGTGGGGTGGTGGCGGTAACGCTCGAACAGCGCCTGGGTAAGTTCCAGGCCCTCGCTGAAATTCGCGGCCCAGGGAGTAGGGAAGTCGATCAGCGGCGTACATAGCTGTACACGCATGAGGCCTTGTGCGAGTACGTCACCGACCGCCTCCGGTGCCAGATACATGTCGGCGAAGGTGGTGGTGCCAGAGCGCAGCATCTCCGCCACCGCAAGGCGTGTCCCATCCGCCACGAATTCCGGGGAGACATGTTTCGCCTCTGCAGGCCATATATGCTCATTGAGCCAGATCATCAAGGGGAGATCGTCCGCATAGCCTCGCATCAGGCTCATGCCGGCGTGGTTATGGGCATTGATCAGTCCCGGCAGCAGGGCATGATGATCAAGACGCAGCCTACGTTCGGCAGTCACGCATTCATGCGCCTCGTCAATCGGCCAAGGCCCCAGCAGGCAGCCATCCTTTATAGCGATGGCGTGGTGTTCGAGTACCGGCAGCCCTTCACTCATCGGTAGCACCCAACGGGCCTCAATCAACAACTCGACTTCCTGGGTCGCGATGGATGGCATTACAGTCCTCCTCCGGTATCATGCGATGCATTCTACTATTTCTCGCCATTTTTTGCGGTATCACCACTCGATATCCTTTTATCCGTTCAGAGGCGTGAATGACGACAACCACTTGGAGCTATGCAACTCAATGTTCGATATCAGTCCCGCCACGCTGATCGAAGCCACCGTTTGCAAGCATGGCGTGATCAAGACGCCGGAACGTGGCAGCATTGCAGGTTTACTGGCATGACGTCAGAATTCGCAATATTCACTAAAAATCGATGGGCAGGTCATTCGATTTATTCATTCATCATGCAGGAGGGACCCCATGATTCGTAAAGCCGTTCTACCCGTTGCCGGACTAGGCACGCGTTGTTTGCCCGCTTCCAAGGCCATTCCCAAGGAAATGATCACGATCGTCGACAAGCCGGTGATCCAATATGTGGTCGAAGAAGCAGTCAAGGCCGGCATCAAGGAGATCGTTCTGGTAACGCATTCCAGCAAGAGCGCCATCGAGAATCATTTCGACAAGCACTTCGAACTCGAGACGACGCTGGAAGCGAAGGGCAAGAAAGAGCTGCTCGAGGAATTGCGCGCCATCATTCCAGAAGACGTCAGTATCATCAGCGTACGCCAGCCCGAACCGCTGGGTCTGGGGCATGCGATACTCTGTGCCCGGCCGGTGATTGGCGATGACGCCCCCTTCGCCGTGCTGCTCCCGGATGTGCTGGTGGATGATGAAGGCCTCGAGCGCAACGATCTTTCCGGCATGATCCAGGCCTTCGATGCCAGGGGCGAAGCCCAGATCATGGTCGAGAACGTTCCCCAGGACATGGTGCACAAATATGGCATCGTCGCCCTGGAGGGAGACTCTCCCGAGCCTGGCAAGAGTACGCCCATCACCGGGATGGTGGAAAAACCCGACGCCGACGAAGCGCCGTCCACTCTGGCGGTGATCGGACGCTATCTCCTGCCCGGCGCAATATTCCCGCTGCTTGCCAAGACCACGCCCGGCGCGGGCAATGAAATCCAGCTGACCGATGCCATCGATGCGCTGCGCAAGGATAGCGATGTCGCCGCCTATCGCATGCAGGGAGCGACCTACGATTGCGGCCATCAACTTGGCTATCTCGAGGCGACCCTGGTGCTGGCCAAGCGCCATCCCAAGTTCGGCAAAGGTTTCAACGAATTGCTCCAGCGCTACGCCAACGAGGGCTGAACCGATGCGTATCATCGTACATGGCAGTGAGTTGGCTGCCGCCGTTGCCGCCACGGCGCTCTCTTCGGTAGGGCATCAGGTAAGCTGGTACCCGCATCCGGACATGCCCTGGTCGCAGCTACGCAAGGCGCAGTGGTTGAACCGCGAGCCCGTGCTTACCGATCAACTCGAAGAGAGCTGCTCCTCCGGCGCTCTCAAGCTCGTCGAGACCCCGTCTGCACTTGCCGAGGCGGATGTGGTCTGGTTGGCTCTGGCACCGGATCAGCGTGAAACCGCCGAGCATTTCATCGATGCCATTGCCGAACACCAGACGTCGCCACTGGTGGTAGTCAACAACTCCATGTTCCCGATTGGCCAGACCGAAGCATTGGAAGGATTGTTGCGGCATGCCTCCCAGGCAGCGGTGATGGTACCGGACATGATCGAGGAAGGACGCGCCTGGCAGGTATTCACACGACCCTCGCGCTGGCTGCTCGGATGCGAGGACGATTGGGCCGAACGGCAGGTGCGCGAACTGCTGCGCGCTTTCAATCGTCGCGCCGAGAATATTCATCGTATGCCGCGTCGCGCCGCGGAGCTGACCAAACTGGCCATCAATGGCATGCTGGCAACCCGTATCAGTTATATGAACGAAGTGGCGGGTCTGGCGGATTCGCTCGGGGTCGATGTGGAACACGTGCGTAAAGGCATGGGCGCCGACAGCCGGATCGGCTATGAATATCTCTACCCGGGTTGTGGTTTCGGCGGCCCCAGCTTTTCTCGGGATTTGATGCGTCTGGCGGACGTGCAGATGGCAACCGGTCGAGAATCCTATCTTCTCGAACAGGTGCTCGATATCAACGAAAAAAAGAAAGAGACCCTGTTCCGCAAGCTCTGGGGGCATTTTCACGGCCAACTGGAAGGACGTACCGTGGCCATCTGGGGGGCAGCGTTCAAACCCGGCACGGCACGCATCGATCATGCACCGGTATTGACGCTGCTGCGTGCCCTCTGGGCCCAGGGCGTGCATGTGCGTCTCCATGATCCTGCTGCCTTGCCCGCCGTGCGAGCCGAGGTAGGAGAGCATCCGCTGCTGACACTTTGTCCCAACAACCCCTATGACGCCTGCGAAGGGGCGGATGCGTTGATGCTGGTCACCGAGTGGAAACCCTACTGGAATCCGGATTGGCGTCGTCTGAAGGAAATGTTGAGTGCCAAGCTGATTCTGGACGGGCGCAATATCTACGATCCCAACTATGTCGCGGCCAGGGGATTGATTTATCGTGGTATCGGTCGCCGAGCGGACCCCTGACATTCTGCATGTCTGCCAGCCGCTCCACCTTCCTCCGACACAATTACGCCCCGCAATGCGGGGCGTAATGTATTACAGCAATCCTGCAATGAGCCGATATGACCCATGAAAGGGTATCAGCTGTAGTTCTGGGCCACGAAATCCCAGTTGATCACGTTCCAGACCGCCTCGAGATACTTCGGGCGGGCGTTGCGGTAATCGATGTAATAGGCGTGCTCCCAGACATCGATGGTCAGCAATGGCGTCTTGCCGTGAGCGATCGCGCTATCCGCATCGTCGGTGTTGAAAATCTCGACGCCGCCGTCATCGCTCTTGATCAGCCAGGTCCAGCCGGAACCGAAGTTGCCCGCCGCCTTGGCACTGAACTCCTCCTTGAACTTGTCGAAGGAGCCGAACTTGGCGTTGATGGCTTCGCCGAGCGCGCCGGAGGGCTCGCCACCGCCGTTAGGGGAGAGACAATGCCAATAGAAGGTGTGGTTCCAGACTTGTGCCGCCTGATTGAACAATCCCCCTGACGAGGATTTGACGATCTCCTCAAGGGACTTGTTGGCGTCGTCGGTGCCATCGGTCAACTCGTTGAGCTTGGTTACATACGCCTGGTGGTGCTTGCCGTAATGATACTCCAGGGTTTCCGCCGAGATATGCGGTTCCAGTGCATTTTTCTCGTAGGGAAGAGCAGGTAGTTCGAATGCCATTGGTTAACTCCTTTTGGATTCACCGTGGGATGCAGCACTTGGTGGAAGATTTCATGATACCAAGCATCTGCGAACATGGTGTCGTATCATCTTAGCAGTCTGCCGCCTAAGAGCCAATTATGCCAACGGCCTAGCCGGGTGGCAGCGCCTAGGTCACCGATCAACGAACTTTTCGTGTACGCAGAATTACGTGAATAACGCAGGACAGATAGTTTAGGAGACTGCATGAATCGCTCGGACGAACCGCGATTGACGACGCCGATCGTGCCGGAGCCCGATAATGAGACGGTACCCCGGCACCGTTCAACCCCACAGCATGAACGCCGCGTCAAGACGCGCGCGCTATGGTTGTTATGCTTGATCCTGTTGGCGGCGCTAGTGTCGATGGGGGTCTATTACTGGTTCGATCGCCAGGAGTGGCAACTCAAGCAGCGCGAACTCGATGGCCAGCTCTCCAATCTGCACGCCCGGTTTGATAGTCTGGACGATCGTCAGCAGGGCACCGGATTCAAGGCACAATTGAATGAACTTTCATCGAATCAACAGTCCTTGAATGAGCGTCAACAAGAACTCACCTCGCTACTGAAGACGCTTCAGGAGCATGCTGCCAGGATCGACCCGGAAGCAACCGCCAGGCGAATCGAATCTGCCCGCAAGGAGCGCGATACGCTCTCCGCGACTCTCGATGCCATGGGTCGCTCGCTGGCCACGCTGGAACAGAGTGGCGAGAAGGCTCGAGCAGCACTCGACACGCGCTTGAAAGACGCCGGTACCGCGCGAGACGATCACGAACAGCAACTACAGACCCTGAGTGGAACTATCCGCGGACTCGAAGATCAGATGCAGTCGCTTGCCGGGCAGGAGTTCGACAAAACTCTGGCTACCGTGCAAGAAAAAATAGATAGTATTGCTTCGCGTATCGAGACACTGGAAGAAACCAGCCAGCAACGGCAAGCGCGACTTGAAGAACTGAACGCAGCCATTCAATCCAACCGGGCAAGCCTTACGGAGTTGCGCCAAGGCCAGCTTGCGTTAAGCGCCAGTGTGGAGAATCTTGGAGATCGCCTGGAATAAACAGCAACCATGCGATAAGGGAAGAGACAGGGGAAGGAGCAAAGGAAATGCACGAACCCAAAACAACGCAAATGCTAGAGCCACCTTGCCCTCGTACCACGTCTCTTCCCGCCGCGGCCTCATTGCCTTGGCCGCCGGGAGTGGACTGATCGCTCATGGTTACGCCTCCTATCAGACAACCGTTGATGCTGCTGTTATTACTCTCCTGCAGCTTCAAGGCGTTGGCACTCGACACGAAAATCACCGGTGTGGAGGATGACGTCGCCGAGAATGTCGAAAACTACCTGGCTGAACTCGACGCCAGCGAGTATGGGCGCGATAGGCTCGAATACGAAATCACGCAGCGCACCAGCGAGGCGCTCAAGGCCTTCGGCTATTACGAGCCGCAGTTTGATATTACGTTGCAGCATGAAGAGAAAAAGGGTGCGGACAAGCAAGGTGAAAGCAGGGTCAAGCTAGCGAAAATCGCCATCAAGCCAGGCGCGAGAGCGAAGATAACCGTCCTCGATGTCACCCTGCTCAATGATGCCAAGGACGATGAGGCTTTTCAGGAAGCCATTGCCAGTACGCCGCTCAAGGTAGGCCAGCCACTTCGCCAGGATCGCTACGACAGCTTACGCAGCAAGCTGTCTACCTTGTCGCTGGAGCGTGGCTATTTCGACTCGCGTTTTACGGATCATCGTCTGGAGATACGCCCTTGGGAGGAGAGCGCGCGAATTTACCTGACCCTCGACAGTGGCGAACGTCACGTATTTGGCGACATCGATTATCGTGGCAGTCAAATCGAAGTATCGCGACTGCGCAACATGCTCAATTTCGAGCCGGGGGATCCTTACCTCGCCGGTGCTCTGGCGGAATATAACCAGCGCCTGGGTGAAACCGGCTGGTTTCGTAGCATAGCAGTGCGTCCACGGCTGCAGCAGGGCGCGGACACCATCGCCCAGGCACAACGCAACTGGTGGGAAGCCGTCGATCGCCGGTCAGCGGCATCGCCCATGCCACCTCAAAGATCGCCGTTGTTGGCAAGTGGTGCCATCGAGGCGGCTGTTCGCACCGGCAGCGAACGGCCACCGCGGGTACCCATCGACATCACCCTGATACCCGCGGATCGGCACCAGTTTGAGGTGGGCGTCGGTTATGCCACGGATGTAGGGCCTCGTACCAAGTTTTCCTGGGAGCAGCCCTGGCTCAACGAAGACGGCGACAGCCTCAATCACAATCTGTACCTGTCCGGCCCCGAGCAGGAGTTCAGCGGCGAATATCTGATGCCGCTGGAGGATCCGCTGCGTGATCGCTATGAAGTGCTTTACGGACTCAAGAATCGCGATATCGAAGATACCGAAAGTCTCGAAGCCTCGATCGAGTTCGCGCGTCGGTGGCGTTTCGAAAACGATTGGATACAGCGTATCTATTTTCGCACGACCTACGAGGATTACATTCAGGCGGATCAGGACGCGGATGTACTGCTCTACTACCCTGGAATCAGTTGGGCGCGCACCCGCACACGCAACCCACGTTTTCCTACCTGGGGGGATAGCCAGCGTCTCACCTTTGAAGTTTCCGACGAAGTATGGGGGTCCGGTGCAACTTTCGCGCGTGCCATTTTCGACACCCAGTGGATTCGCATGTGGGGAAGCAATACACGCTTCGTTGGCCGTGCGGGTATCGGCGCCATGAGTACCGATGACTTCTCGAAGATTCCGCCTTCGCTTCGCTTCTTTACCGGTGGCGATAGAAGCGTGCGCGGCTACAGTTATGAAAGCCTCGCACCGGAAAACGAAGACGGCGATCTGCTGGGGGGGCAGCAGCAGCTCACCGCCAGCATAGAGGCCCAGCGGCGTATCACCGGGGACTGGTGGGGAGCCGCTTTTGTCGATACCGGCAATGCCTTCAATGACTGGTGGCCGGAGGACCTGGCGACCGGGGCAGGGCTTGGTGTGCGCTGGATCTCCCCGGTAGGCCCGATTCGTCTGGATGTGGCGCATCCCTTCGATAACGATGATGCCTTCCGGCTGCATTTCGCCATAGGACCCGAGTTTTGATTGTTCCCTTGCTTCGTTTACTGCTGTGGTTACCGTTTTGGCTGCTGGGATTGTTGTTGTTTCTTCTGGGGCTGGCCTTGTCGCCCTGGGGCACCCAGTGGTTGATATCTCAGGCCGAGAAGCGTGATTTTCTGCAGGTAGAAAGCGTCAACGGGGCACCGCTGGACGAATTCACGCTGACGGGGCTTGCACTCGATGCCGGGCCAGCCCGTATCAAGGTCGGGCGGCTGCATCTGGATTGGTCGGACGACTGCGTTTTCGACGGCAAGCTATGCCTTGATGCCCTTCAGCTCGAGGACGTGGATGTTCGTATCGTGCAAAGCGATGCAACCGAGCCAGAACCGGCACCGGAAACGACGGATGGGGGCGGAATGCCTTCGATCGCGCTGCCGTTTCCCATCGAACTGCGCGCCATCGAGCTGCGTGATGTGGACGTGCGTCTGGCGGATGGCACACGCCTGACCTGGCAGCGCTTCACCACCGGCGCTCGACTTGCCGGCCACTCCGCGACCCTGCTGCCGACCCGACTGGTCGACAGCGAATTGCGTCTGCCAGTGTCGCCGGGGCAGGCCCTGGCCATGAGTGGCACAGCTGACGACGACGCCCCCTCCGGCGAAAACGACCCGAGCATTCCTCCTTTATCCCAGAAGCGCCTGACGAGGGCGGCAATCGATGCCGCCAATGACGTGGTCATGCCTGACTCTCAAGAAACGGTGGCAGAAGCGTCGGCTACCGACGAGCCAGCGGAGACGGACACTCGCCCGCTGCAAGAGCGCGAACGCCTGGTCTTGCCGGACATCGAGCTGCCAATGGACGTCAACGTCCCCAGTCTGGTGGTCGAGAATTTCCGTATCACCGGACCAACCGAACAGTCGGTGGAGCGCCTGGCCATCAGCTTGCAGGGGCAAGGCAACGAGGTGCGTCTCACCAGCTTGGCACTGGCTTCTACGGCGGCGGATGCACGACTTTCCGCGAACGTCACGCTAAAGGATGACTATCCGCTGGGGCTCGATCTGGTTGCACGCATTCATGAGCAGCCCTTGAGCGGCGAGCGTCTTCAATTGACGCTCAATGGCAGCTTGGCGGACTTGACTGCCGATCTGGATGCCAAGGGGCCGTTCGCGGCGCGCTTGAAGGCCCAAGCCGACGTACTGGCTCCAGCAAAGCCCTTTGATATCGCGCTGACAGCCGAGCGCCTGGAGTGGCCCTTGCCCCAGCCAGAACCAGAGCCGTCTCAGAAAGCTCAGGACAACCCCCCTAAGCAGGCGTCATCCCCGGAAGGCACGGCACCACCATCCTCAGCGCCGAAAGCGTCTGCCGCTCAAGCAACGCCTGATAGTTACGTGGTGCGGGATCTCGTGTTCAAGGCCAATGGCGACTTGAGTGATTATGATGCCGCGTTATCCGGTCTCGTGTCCGGTTCCGCACTGCCCGAGGAAGTGCAGGTGGCGCTGAAAGGCAAGGGCGATCTGGAACGCTTTTCCTGGACGCCTCTTGCGCTTTCCACCGGCAAAGGCTCCTTGATCAGCCGCGGTGAAGCGCGTTGGGCGCCGGACGTGGATGTCAATGCCACGCTGCATCTGGACGACTTTTCCCTCGATGCACTGACGGATGCGATCAGCGGACGTCTCGATGGCGATGCACAAGCGCATTTTGCATTGAACGAGGCGGGGGACTGGCAGTTGGAAATCCCCAGGCTCGATATCGATGGCACCTTGCAGGAACGTCCCTTGTCGCTCAACGCGCAGCTCAGCGGAAACAGCGACATGCATTGGAACATCGCGCAATTACGCCTGCGCCAAGGCGAGAATCGTCTGACGGCCAAAGGCCGTATTGCAGAACGCATGGATCTTTCCGGCGAGATCGATGCACCGGCACTGAAAACCTTGCTGCCGGAGCTGGGCGGGCGCATCCAGAGCCGTTTTTCGGTGGCTGGAACCTTCGAGGCTCCCCAGCTCGATCTGAGCATGAGCGCCACCGATCTACGCTATGCGCAGAACTCGCTGAAAAGCCTGCAGCTCAAGGCCGATATCGAAGGACTGGACGACCCCTCCCTTGATGCCGTCCTGGATATCAGCGGTATTGACGCAGCGGGGCAGCGTTTTTCCGACATCGCTTTGACCCTCGACGGCCGGCTTTCGGATCACCAGCTCGATTTTTCCGCGGACGCGAAGGAAGACATGCCGCTATCCCGTGCATCCCTGGCCTTACAAGGCGGTCTCAACGCTGCCCGCGATCGCTACAAGGGACGTGTCACGGCGCTCGAGGTGGATAGTGAGCAGGCGGACCTGCGTCTGGAAGACGCCTTGGCCTTTACTGCCAATCTAGCCGCCGGTAGCGTTGAAGCCTCGCCATTCTGTCTGATTCGTGAACAAGGTGGGCGGCTTTGTGCCACCGACACCGTCAAGGCATCTGCCGAACGCGGTAGCGCCACGCTGGAACTCAGCAACTTCCCCATGGCGATGATTTCCGCCGCGCTACCGGAAAACTGGTCGGCAGAAGGCCAGACCAACGGCCAGTTCGATCTCGGCTGGGCGCCCGGCGGGCGCTGGTCGGCACAGGCCGAGTTGCAAAGCCGTCTTGCCATCGATGGCCGGGATGCGTTTGGCAAGCCCTGGTCGGTGCCGGCGGCATCGCTTGATGCTTCCCTCGACGCCAGCGATTCGAAGGCGCAGCTGGACGCACGTCTGAGCCTCGAGCAAGCCGGCGTGGTACAGCTCGATCTTCAGATCGACGATCCGACAGGGCAGGCGACCCTGGATGGGCGCCTGGGTATCGATGACATTCAATTGTCGCCCTATCAACGCCTGACGACTGCCCTGGATGAGCTAGAGGGTTCCTTGAACGCGGATGTCGGACTTGGGGGTACTCTGAAACAGCCGCGCCTCACCGGCGATGTACGCCTGGACAAGTTGCGTGCCCAGGGCAAGGACATACCCGTCAAGGTGCGGGATGGCACTATTGGCATTCAGTTGCAGGGCGACAACGCCACTATTGCGGGCTTCGTCGAGGCGCAAGAAGGGCGTATCAATCTCGACGGTCAGGCCAGTTGGCCAACCCCGCAGGAGTGGCGGGCCGAGGTTTCTCTCGACGGCACCAACGATCCCCTGCTGGTCGTGCTGCCGGATTTTGGACGGCTACGGGTAGCCCCGGATCTCGAGATCAACGCCACGCCTGAACTGTTACGCATTGGAGGCCAGGTGCGCATCCCCTGGGCGCGTTTGAGCGTGGCAGGAACGCCGCCCTCGGCGATCGCGCCAAGTTCCGATGCGGTCGTCATTACCCGGGAGGATGAAGAGGAGGCCAGGCGCAAGGCCAGACAGGCCGCAGAGCAAGCCGGCCAAGATGCTGGAGAGGCCACTTCCGAGGCACTGAATGAAGCAGGCATGCAACTCGACGTCAACGTCGAACTGGTATTGGGCCCGGATGTGCAACTGGAAGCCTATGGGCTGGAAACGTCCTTGAACGGTACGCTGCAGGTACGCCAGGATAGCGGCCCGGTGCAGTTGTTCGGCGATGTCAATCTGGAAGACGGGCGTTATCAAGCCTTTGGACAGGATTTGATCATTCGCCGTGGTCAGGTACTGTTCAGCGGGCCCGCCTCCCAGCCACGGCTGCAATTCGAGGCTATCCGCAACCCCGAAGTCACCGAAGACGGCGTGATCGCGGGCCTGCGTGTCACGGGACCTGCGGAACAGCCGCGCTTGAAGATCTTTTCCGAGCCGGCCATGGACGAAAGCCGCGCACTTTCCTATCTGCTGCGTGGTCGCGCGCCGGATGATGGAGGCGCTGGGGCCGACAGTGCATTGACCTCCGCGTTGATCGGGCTGTCCTTGTCACGCACGGGCAACGCCGTGGGGCAAGTGGGGCAGGCCTTCGGCATCAACGACTTGTCACTGGATACCGCCGGCAGCGGCGATGACAGTCAGGTGGTGGTCAGCGGCTATCTGTTCGATGATCTCAAGGTGAGTTATGGCGTTGGTATCTTTTCACCTATCGCGGAATTGACCCTGCGCTATAAATTGCTTCAGAACCTGTATGTTCAGGCGGTATCTGGTGCGGCTCAGGCAGTGGACCTGATCTATACCTTCAACCTCGGTCGTAGTGATGGGAGTGACGAACGTTGAACGTCACCGCAGATTATTCGTCTAATGATGTTATTGCTAGTGAAAATGCTTGAACGTTTGAAAGGAGTGTTTGCCATGTTGACGCGTAACAAACAGCAGCTACCCTCTGCCGAGGAGGCCTTGCCGGGGCGTGAGACGCCAATGGCCATTTCCGGCAAGCACCTGGTCAATGAGCGTTCATTGTTGCCGCCTTTCCCTGACGGGTATGAAGATATCGTGTTGGGGTTGGGCTGTTTCTGGGGTGCGGAGCGTTTGTTCTGGAAGCTACCCGGCGTTTACGTCACAGCAGTGGGCTATGCGGGCGGTGTAACGCCCAATCCCAGCTATGAGGAAACCTGTAGTGGTCGTACCGGCCATGCCGAGGTGGTACGGGTGGTCTATGATCCCAACGAGACTCGTCTGGCCTCATTGCTGCAGGCCTTTTGGGAGGCCCATGACCCAACGCAGGGCATGCGTCAGGGCAATGACGTGGGGAGCCAGTATCGTTCAGCGATCTACACGACCAGCGATGCTCAGCAGCGCCTGGCACTCGAAAGTCGCGAGCGGTATCAGCAGGCATTACAGGACGCCGGCCAGGGTGCCATCACTACGGAGATCAAGCCCCTGGAGAACTTCTACTACGCCGAGGAATATCACCAGCAGTATCTGGCCCGTAATCCCAATGGCTACTGCGGGTTGAAGGGCACTGGGGTGAGCTGCGCGATAAGCGGATAGCTTGACGTTTGCAGCGTCACCCCAAGTAGCTTACTAGGCGGAATTCTCGATGAACCGACCTTAATCGCTGTCCGCCATCGGTTCGAAACGATCGACGCGATAGAGCTGCGGTACCTGATCGAGGCCATCGATCCTGCAGCCGAGCTCGTTGACCAGGCCATCGTCCAGACTATAGACCCAGCCATGCAACGATAATGGCTGGCCACGAAGCCAGGCACGCTGAACGATCTTGGTATGGGCCAGGGTATTCACCTGACTTTCGACATTGAGTTCACACATGCGGTCGACCTGCTGCTTGAGCGGTAACTCTCCAAGCTCGCTACGATGGCGGCTATACAGCTCGCGCACCGAATGTAACCAGAAATCGACCATGCCGTTCTCGCCACCGGTGATAGCGGCCTTGATTCCCCCACAGCCATAATGCCCCACGATCATGATGTGCTTGACCTTAAGCACATCGACAGCGAACTGCACGACGGATAGCGCATTCATGTCATTGTGATACAGGATATTGGCCACGTTACGATGAACAAAGACCTCACCCGGCGGTAGATCGACGATCTGGTTGGCCGGTACGCGGCTGTCGGAGCAGCCGATCCATAGATAGTCAGGGTTCTGCTGCTGGGACAAGCGAGAAAAGAACTCGGGATCATCTTCACGCATGGACTTTGACCAGGTTCGATTCTGCTCGAGCAGTCTCGCGATATCGCTCACTATTCTCTTCCTCAGGAGTGTCTGATCTGAACTTTTACTCTTCGTCATAGGCTGGGTCAATCGATGGCATTACTCCCGAGCGACGCACTTGGCTGTTATCATCGCTACAACTCAAGACTGGAGAACAATCAACGTGACTGATTACGATTATGACTTGTTCGTCATCGGGGCCGGTTCCGGCGGCGTGCGTGCCGCACGCACGGCAGCTGCCACCGGTGCTCGCGTCGCCATTGCCGAAGATCGTTATCTGGGCGGTACCTGCGTCAACGTCGGCTGTGTTCCCAAAAAACTTTATTCTTATGCAGCGCATTTTCATGAAGCCTTCACTGAAAGTGCCGGCTTTGGCTGGCAACTGCCTCAACCGGCAGAGTTCGACTGGGCAACACTTCGCGACAACAAGATCGAGGAGATCAAGCGCCTCAATGGTATCTACGGGCGCTTACTCGAAGGCGCCAATGTTCGCTTGATCAATGGTCGGGCGCGGGTTCTCGATGCGCATTGTGTGGAAGTGGCCGGTGAAACCATCAGCGCAGCGAAAATTCTGGTGGCAGTGGGTGGCTGGCCCTGGATTCCGGATTTCCCGGGTAACGAGCATGCACTGAGCTCCAACGACATATTCGATCTCGAGACCTTTCCCAAGCGTTTTCTGGTATTGGGCGGCGGTTATATTGCGGTTGAATTCGCCAGCATCTTCAATGGATTGGGCAGCGATTCGCATCTGGTCTATCGTGGTGAGCTGTTCCTGCGCGGTTTCGACCATGAGGTCCGGGAGTTCACCCGGAACGAAATGGAGAAGAAGGGCGTCAACCTGCATTTCGAGACCAATATCGAATCCGTCGAAAAGCAGCGCGATGATTCCTTGAAAGTCACTCTGACCAACGGTGAAACCCTCGAGGTCGACGCGCTCCTGGCTGCGACGGGTCGGCGCCCGCACCTTCAAGGGCTCGGTCTGGACAAACTTGATATCGAACTGGACCCCGACGGCACGCTAAAGGTCAATGACCGCTTCGAGACCTCCATACCTTCCATCCTGGCCCTGGGCGATGTTACCGGCGCCCCGGAGCTCACGCCGGTGGCGCTAGCCGAAGCGATGCACATGACGCGCATCCATTTCGCTGACGAGCAGTTGCCCGCACTGGATTACAACAACATCGCCACTGCCGTGTTCTGTCATCCCAACATAGGGACCGTCGGGATTTCCGAGGAGGCAGCCCGAGCCGAATTCGATGCGATACGAGTCTATACGGCGGACTTCCGCCCCATGAAACATACGCTTTCCGGTAGTGACGAGCGCTGCCTCATGAAGCTGATCGTCGATGATGCCAGTGACCGGGTGGTCGGTGCCCATATGGTGGGGGAAGATGCCGGGGAACTGATCCAGGGAATTGCCATCGCCGTGCGCGCGAAGCTGACCAAGGCGGACTTCGATGCCACGGTGGGAATTCATCCCACCGGGGCAGAGGAGTTCGTGACCATGAGAACGCCGACACGCTGTTGATGCACGGCATCTTCGTAACCGCTTTCAGGCCGCCATTACAGGCGGCCTTTTTGATTCCTGGTGGCGCTGATCTACACTGAATGTGCTGATTGAGATATACGAAGGCATCTGTAACAACAAAATCTTACATAAATATATTTTATGAATACACTGACTACCAATAACCATGTATTTTGATTGATACTCAAGCGCCTGCTATAATCATGCCGACATTCGCAATGGCGACCCTGGACATGGATGCATCCAAGCAACCGTTTACCCCTTCCGCGGAACTGGCCAAGAGCAATATTGCAGATGCGGTAGTGGGGCAGGCCGACAATCCTCTCTTCATTCGCAAACCCGCCACGGAAGATGGCTGGGGCATTTATGAGCTGGTGAAATCCTGCCCGCCGCTGGATGTGAATTCAGCCTATGCCTATCTGTTGTTGGCTACTCAGTTTCGCGATAGCTGCGCGGTGGCAACCAATGAAGAGGGCGAAATCGTTGGTTTCGTTTCCGGTTATACCAAGCATAGCGTGTCAGATACTTACTTTTTGTGGCAGGTGGCGGTTGGCGATAAAGCTCGCGGTACCGGCCTGGCAAGACGCCTGGTCGAGGCCATTCTAAGCCGCCCAGAAATGGCTACCGTGCGCCATCTCGAAACGACGATCACACCGGATAACACCGCTTCCTGGGGGTTGTTCAGGCGGCTCGCCGATCGCTGGCAGGCGCCGTTGAACAGCCGAGAATACTTCTCAACCGAGCAACTCGGCGGAGAACACGATCCCGAAAATCTTGTGCGGATCGGCCCCTTCGATCCGCAACATATCTAGTTCAACATCTTTTTCAGGAGGTTATAGCATGCAGACCAAGATCCTCGAGCGCATGGAATCAGACGTTCGTACCTACTCTCGCTCGTTTCCCACGGTATTCACGAAAGCCCAGGGGGCGAGGCTGCATACCGAGGATGGGAAATCCTATATCGATTTTCTGGCCGGTGCAGGCACACTGAACTATGGCCACAACAATCCCAAGATCAAGCAGGCGCTGGTCGATTACATTACTTCCGATGGTATCGTTCACGGACT
The DNA here is from genome assembly GCF_947493865.1 of uncultured Halomonas sp. Classification (GTDB taxonomy): domain Bacteria; phylum Pseudomonadota; class Gammaproteobacteria; order Pseudomonadales; family Halomonadaceae; genus Modicisalibacter. The sequence continues at coordinate 166,351 of NZ_CANLTC010000002.1, read as the reverse complement.
GGACATGTGGACTGAAGCCAAGCGCGATTACCTCGAAACGTTGGAAGAGGTCATATTCAAGCCGCGCAATCTGGACTACAAGGTGCATCTGCCTGGGCCCACAGGCACCAATGCCGTCGAGGCGGCGATTCGTCTGGCGCGAGTTGCCACCGGTCGCCATCATATCGTGTCCTTCACCAATGGCTTCCATGGCGTTACCATGGGATCGCTGGCGACCACCGGCAACCGCAAGTTCCGTGAAGCAACCGGCGGCATTCCCACGCAAGGCGCAAGCTTCGTGCCCTTTGACGGCTACATGGGAGACCATGTCGATACCCTGGATTACTTCGAGAAACTGCTCGGCGACAACTCCGGTGGCCTCGATCGTCCCGCCGGCGTAATCATCGAGACCGTGCAAGGCGAGGGCGGCATCAACGTCGCGGGCCTCGACTGGCTCAAGCGCCTGGAGCAGATCTGTCGCGATCATGAAATTCTGCTGATCGTGGACGATATTCAGGCAGGTTGCGGGCGTACCGGCAAGTTCTTCAGCTTCGAGCATGCGGGTATCACTCCGGACATCATCACCAATTCCAAGTCGCTATCCGGCTACGGGCTGCCATTTGCTCACGTACTGATGCGCCCAGAATTGGATAAATGGAAGCCGGGCCAGTACAACGGTACGTTCCGCGGATTTGCGTTGGCATTCACCACGGCGGCTGCAGCGATGCGTGAATATTGGTCGAATGACGTGCTCGAACGCGATGTTCAGCGTAAAGGACGTATCGTCGAAGACCGTTTTCAGAAAATCGCTGCCTGGTTGAACGAAAAAGGGTTGAGCGAGAAAGGGCACGCCGCAAGCGAACGCGGACGCGGGCTGATGCGGGGGCTTGATGTCGGCTCTGGAGATGTGGCCGACAAGATCACTGCCCAGGCATTCAAGAACGGCTTGATCGTCGAGACCTGCGGCTCGGATGGCCAGGTCATCAAATGCTTGTGCCCGCTGACCATCAGCGACGAAGATCTCGTCGAGGGGCTGGATATTCTTGAAGCCAGTGCCAAGGAAGCTCTAAGCTGAAGTTGCTGACTGACACGACCATGCGGGCGCATTGGCGTCCGCATACCTCAGCAAGATATTTATAAGACACTCATAAGAAAGGGATATCGCTCATGATCGTTCGCAACCTCGAAGAAGCCCGCAAGACCGAACGCCTCGTTACTGCAGCCAATGGTAACTGGGACAGTACGCGTTTGTTGTTGGCCCAGGATGGCGGCAAGTGTTCGTTCCATATCACGCGGATCTACGAAGGCACTGAAACCCACATACACTACAAGCATCATTTCGAAGCGGTATATTGCATCGAAGGCGAAGGCGAAGTAGAGACCTTGGCCGATGGCAAGATCTGGCCGATCAAGCCGGGCGATATCTACATTCTCGATCAGCATGACGATCATTTGTTGAGAGCCAGCAAGACCATGCATCTGGCCTGCGTGTTCACACCGGGGCTGACTGGCAACGAGAACCACCGGGAAGATGGCTCCTACGCGCCGGCGGACGAAAATGCAGACGAGGCAGATGACAATAAGCCGCTCTAAAAAACCATCACGCTGACAAGCGCAGTAACCATAAAGGCCCTGATAGCGTTATCGTCAGGGCCTTTATAGGTTGCTACAGGTTCAGGCAGCGGATCAGGCACCAATAACTTCGCATAATGTATATTATGTTAAATTTAGTATTTACCTGATAAAGTTTGCCGAATAAATCTAGCTCCCCACTACAGCCATCATACTCAGACAGACAATGTTTAAAGAATGACAAACCTCCAACGTTGTTCTTTCTTTCTGCTTATCCCTCTACCAAGATGGCGATCAGCGCTTCAGATGACGTCTATTAAAATGTACTCTTCCTAGCGCCTGCTTGGATAGCGATCTTCAAGAATTCAACGAAGGAGTGATATGTGAGCGATTCGATACTGCAGCGCGTTACCATCCTTGGTAGAAAACACGTTGCTTGCCCTTACCCTTTGGCCATGATGGCCGGATTGTGGATGACACTCACGGCACCAGCGGCCTTGGCCTTCGATTTTGAAGACGTGGCGAACAAGGCGAAACAACTCGGCGAGCAGGATTATCAACCACCAGAGACCAACACGACTCCGAAGCTGCGGGACCTGGAATACGAGCAATATGCTCAGATTCAGTATCAAATGGACCGTGCTCTCTGGCGTGATGAACAACTCCCCTTCAATTTAAGTTTTTTTCATGAAGGGATGCATTATGTCAGCGCCGTGAAAATGAACGTGATCGATGATAGCGGCGTTCGTGAAATACCTTTCGAGGCTGAAAACTTTCATTACGGCGACGTGGAGCTTTCTGAAGAAGATCTTCAGGATCTAGGCTTTGCGGGGCTCAAAATTCATTATCCCATCAATAATCCCGACACCATCGACGATGAGATCATGGTCTTTCAAGGCGCCAGTTATTTCCGCGTGATTGGTCGCAACCAGATTTATGGGCTGTCCGGCCGCGGGCTGGCAATCGATACGGAAACACCCTCCAAGACGGATGCGCCTTCTGGTGAGGAGTTTCCCGATTTTCGCGAATTCTGGATCGAGAAACCCGCCCCAGATAGTGATTCCTTGACCATATTCGCGCTGCTTGATTCTCCCAGTGCGACTGGTGCTTACCGCTTTATCCTGCAGCCTGGGGAAGATTCAGAACTCGATGTGAAATCGCGTATTTTCTTGCGCAAACCCGTTCAGAAACTGGGCATTGCGCCATTGACCAGCATGTTCCTCTTTGGCCCAAGTCAACCTTCGCCAACCTTGAATTACCGCCCGGCCATACACGACTCCAACGGGTTGCTGGTGCACGGTGAAAACGCTGGCTGGATATGGCGCCCGCTAGTCAATCCAGAAGAGGTAGAAGTCAGTGAACAGCATATCGAAACGCTGAAAGGCTATGGCCTGCTACAACGCAGTCACGACTTCCATGACTACGAGGATTTGATCGACCGTTACGATCTGCGTCCGAGCGCCTGGATAGAGCCGCAAAACGATTGGGGACCAGGTTCTCTGGAGCTGATCGAGATCCCGACCGAAAATGAGACCAACGACAACATGGTGGCCTTATGGAAGCCAGATGAAATGCCCGAAGTCGGTGAGGCTGCTGATTTCAACTACCGCATGTACTGGACCAAAAACGAAAGCCACTACCATGAGCCGTCCTTGTCATGGGTCGACAGCACCATGCGCTCTCGCGGCGAGGTGCGTCAGAACGATCTGATCCGTGAACCCGATGGGTCGATCGCTTTCATCGTCGATTTCAAGGGTCCGGCACTAGACTCGCTGTCGCCGAACACTCAGCCTGGCGTTCAGATCGATGTGGGTGACAACGGTGAGCTGGTTGAAAGCCAGGTCATTCGAAACACCGCGGAAGGCGGCTGGCGTGCCATTCTGCGGGTCAAGCGCAATGATGATGCTCGGCCACTGGAGATACGCGCACACTTGCAAGATGGTGATCGCCCTCTTTCAGAGACCTGGTTCTATCGCATGCCCGTTGCCAATTAAAAAAATATATCAACGCGTATAAACCAATGCACGCCGGCTGCCGTATCGCTCCTGAACAGCCGGTGTGTTCTTTCAATTGGCTTTGTCTATATAAAAAACTGAATCGACGTATCCCAAGGCTCCCCTATTGATGGAAAAACAAGCACTAGCAAGCAAAAAGGAACGGTTCATAGGGCTGGAGTGGTTGAGATTCTGGCTTGGGCTTTATATCGTCATATTCCATACGCTGCATACCTACAAATCGATCAGCGGATGGTCTGGGTACATTACGGATATCGGCTTCTTTTCGACCAGTACCTTCTTCGTTCTCTCAGGATTTCTTCTAGCCCACGTCTACCTAGACGACCGTCAGCGCATGCGTGAACCTGCCAGGAGCTTCTGGATCAAGCGTTTCTCCAATCTTTATCCGATTCATATCGGCGCGGTCTTGCTGGCCATGGCGGTTTCGACGCTGATTGGCTATCTGGTCATTACGGAAGCCGACGCGAATGCCTCGATACGCTTTGTGCTTTATGACACCAATAATGGCTCCAGCCTGGAAAGCATAACGCACTACATGAGCAATGCCGAACTGGCGTTGAGCGCCCTTCTCAACTTGACGCTGATGCATGCCTGGAACCCGCTTTATCTAACCTTCAATCCTGTCACTTGGTCCATCTCGGCACTGTTCTTTTTCTATCTGACCTTCCCCTGGATGGCACCACGGCTTTTTCGTATCAAATCTCCTTTCAGGGCCATGGTGCTCGTCAATGTGATCTATCTGATTCCACCTATCATCGTGATCGCCTATACGGATTTCGGCATGCCAGAAACAGGCATTCTGCACCGAAACCCCTTGATAAGATTGCCTGAGTTCCTGGCCGGCATCCTGCTTTGTTCATTCTATACGAAGCGCAGAGCACTGGGGCTCACGATGGGGCGTGCTGCGCAGTCATTGGCACTCCTGTTCGTGGCCGCCTGTATCGTCGTTGCCGTTTGGCTGCTGCGTCATCACGGCTCTTTTTGGTACTACCTGCTGCATAATGGGCTATTGCTGCCTGCGCAACTCATGCTGATCCTTGTTGTTGCCCATTGGTCACCCTCCTCCAGAACCGGCATGCGCCGTCTGGCTCACCGTCTGGGAGGCGCGTCACTGCCCATGTTTGCACTTCATGTGCCTTTGTTTGTCATCTTCACACGTGTTGAGCGGGTGCTCAGCGGCGAGCCAAGCCTTTGCCTGTCCAGCCTTCGCCAGTGCATGGATGCAGCCGGAGACACGTCCATATGGCTATATCCGGTCTTTTTACTATTTACCGTACTGTTTTGCATGATGTTCCAGGAGACTTTCGTGCTGGGTGTCCGAAAATGGGTGCAAGGTAAGCTGTTAAGGCCAGAACGCCGATCTGTCTAGGCATGGCTACGTTGCTTCATCATGAATGGATGCATGGACGTTTCCACAGGGACTCCTTATCATCGGGTCCATTTGCCAGACGCGCTTGTCTGCAGACAAACGCGTGTAATGAAGGTTTTCGAGGATTTCAATGATCATGCCGATACGAAACATGATGCTGGCACTCACTGCCGGGACGCTGCTCCTGGGCGGTTGCGCGCTCCAACCTCAAGCACAGGACGAGAGTCGATTCGATGCTCTAGTCACCACGCCTCAACTCGATTCGCGCTTGAATGCTTTGGAAAGCAGTCTGGCCCAGCGCTGCGAGGGTGATGCTGATCGCCTCGCTTCGCACACAGCGCGCCTCGACGAGGTTGGAGAAAGCATCAACGCCATGAGAGGCACGCTGGGATCGCTACGGGCCGAAATCAAGAATTTTGGTGATGAGGCGAGCGCCCCGCCCGCAGACTGCCCCACTAGTGATATAGAGGCGCTGGAAAACAAGACCTTATTAGGGCGCACCGAATGGGTCGGCTTTCCGACCATCGGCACCTATCTGAAGGCACGAATCGATTCGGGTGCCAATACGGCTTCCATTTCCGCGAAAGATATCACCGAGTTCGAGCGGGAAGGAGAAAACTGGGTTCGCTTCACGCTGGCGCTTGATGAAGACGACACCGTCATCGAAGACGTTCGTGACAAGCCGATCGAGGCGGAAATCACCCGGCGCGTGCGTATCGTTCAAGCCTCCGGAGAAGAGAGCCGGCCAGTCATCACCTTGCTGATGCGCCTCGGGCCGATCAAGCAAAATGTCGATTTCACCCTCAATGATCGCAGCCATCTGGACTATCCCGTACTGCTCGGACGGCGCTTCATGCTGGATATTGCGTTGATCGACGTGTCCCAGGCCTACCTGCACGAACGTCCTGAATATCCAGGAGGAGAACCTGCCGATAGCGCGGCTCAAGACGAAGCCCTCGATAGTAAAGACGATAAGGAATAACGCTTTTATGTCTCGTGTCCCCTTTTATCTTCTGGTCGGTGTCTTGTTGGTAGCCGGCATTGCGGTGACCGTTTATCGTCATGTTGCTTTTGAGGTGCCGTGGGTACCCGGCGAACAGCGCCAGGTCTGGGAAGTCGAAGCGCAGGTCAACTTCATTGCTGAAGATGGCTCTGCCAAAGTGAATCTGGCACTACCCACCAATCAGGAAGGATTTCGCATTCTGACGGAGAATACAGGCTCTTCGGGCTTCGGACTCTCCTTTCTGGATGATGACAAGGGACGCCGGGCACAGTGGGCCACACGAGAGGCCAGAGGTAGCCAGCAGCTCTATTATTCGGTTCAGCTGTTGGTCGCTCCCAATGCTCCTCGGCCTCGGGTCGAGGCCCCGCCGCCGGATCAGGATGTATCCTGGGCACGCCCCTACGATACGGCAGCGCAAGAGGTCATCGATCAGGCTTATCGGCGCTCCTCCGATGCCTTCACCTTCTCTCGGGAGTTGGTGCGCGCTTTCAGTGGCGATCGCCAGGATGAAAACGCCCGCCTTCTGTTGACCCAGTTCGATCGCCCCACGCTGCTGGTAAAGTTGCTCAATCAGGCTGGTGTTTCAGCTCGAAAGGTCCATGGCTTGTTGCTTGAAGACGGGCGTCGCCGACAAAGCCTGACGACCTGGATACAGGTCTTCAATGCGGATGGTGACTGGGTCATCATCAACCCCACCAGCGGCGAGCAGGGCCGCCCTGATAATCTACTGCTCTGGGAGACGGGCGATCAGGCCGCCCTCGAGGTGCAAGGTGGGCGCGATTCGAAGGTCACCTTCTCCATGCTGCAGCACAATGAGCCGGCATCCGTGGCAGTGCGCAATCAACTGGCCAATGACACCTTGCTCAACTTCTCGATCCATAGTCTTCCGCTTGAGGAACAGTCGCTATTCAGGACCATACTATTGATTCCGATCGGCGCGCTCGTGGTTGTATTACTTCGCGTTCTGATCGGTATCAAGACCTCCGGTACCTTTATGCCTGTACTGATAGCGCTCGCTTTCATACAGACAACACTCTTCACCGGGCTTGTAGGGTTCCTGCTCGTGGTGGCTGTAGGCCTTGTGATCCGCAGTTATCTTTCACATCTCAACCTGCTATTGGTGGCACGAGTATCGGCGGTGATCATTACGGTCATCGCCATCATCTCGATCTTCTCTGTCATGGCCTATCGCATGGGGCTGAACGCCGGTCTTACAATTACCTTTTTCCCGATGATCATCCTTAGCTGGACCATCGAGCGCATGTCGATTCTCTGGGAAGAGGAAGGTCCCAAGGAGGTCCTGATCCAAGGGGGCGGTAGCTTACTCACGGCGGTACTTGCCTATCTGGCCATGAACAATCCCTGGATACGTCACATCACCTTCAACTTCCTTGGCGTACAGCTGATCTTGATGGCATTCATTCTGCTGCTGGGCAACTACACCGGCTACCGGTTGCTGGAACTGCGCCGCTTCAAGCCGATCACGGAGGATTGAGCCATGTGGGCGACCCCATCCCAGCTGAGAACAAAAGGCATCATCGGCATGAACCGGCGCAACATTCGTTATATCGGCCGTTACAACGATCGTCGCCTTTATCCCCTGGTGGACGACAAGCTGCAGACGAAACTGCTGGCCAAGCGTTTCGGTGTCACCACCCCGGATTTGATTGGCACCATCAGCAACCAGTTCAGCGTCAAGCACGTCGCCAAGATGGTCGAGGGGCATCTTGGCTTCGTCATCAAGCCCGCCAAGGGGAGTGGTGGCAAGGGTATCCTGGTGGTGGAGCATCAGGACGCGGAAGGCTATATCAAGCCAAGTGGCCACCGTTTGCATCGCGAGGATCTCGAGCGTCATGTGTCCAACATCCTCTCGGGACTCTATTCTCTGGGTGGGTCGCCGGATGTGGCGGTGGTGGAGGCACTGATTGCTTTCGACGAATCGTTGGCGGAATACACCTATGAAGGCGTACCCGATATTCGCGTGATCGTGTTCAAGGGTTATCCGGTCATGGCGATGATGCGCTTGTCCACTGCCGCTTCGGACGGCAAGGCCAACCTGCACCAGGGCGCCGTCGGCGTCGGTATCGACATCGCCAGCGGCACTGCCGTGCGCGGTGTCCAGTTCGATCGTACCCGGCTGGATCATCCGGATACAGGCCATGAACTGGCCAGCCTGAGGGTGCCTCACTGGGATACGCTGCTGAACCTCGCAGCCAGCTGTTATGAAATGACAGGGCTAGGTTATCTGGGCACCGACATGGTGCTCGACAAGGTTCATGGTCCCATGCTACTTGAACTCAATGCGCGCCCCGGGCTCGCCATTCAGATGGCCAATGGTGAAGGGCTTCGTTCGCGACTCGACCTTGTCGAGCGGCAGCCGGAAGGCGTCGATGCAGATGCCAGAGTTGCCTTCTCACAGCTGCATTTTGCTCGACGCGGGGAACTTCATGAGGCGGCACTTGCCTCCTGAATCATCAAACGTGGACAAATGTGGGGGAAAGATGAGCGATCTGTTCAAGCGACTTGAAGCGGCAGAGCCGGATACTCAACATCCACTATCATCGCTTCTTGACGCGGCTCGCTGGAATGCAGACGGCTTGATACCCGCCATCGCCCAGCAGCACGATAGCGGCGAAGTTCTGATGCTGGCCTGGATGAATCGGCAAGCGCTGGAAGAGACGCTGCATACCGGCCGTGTCTGCTACTGGTCCCGTTCTCGTGGCAAGCTTTGGCGCAAGGGGGAATCTTCCGGTCAGGAGCAGCACCTGAAAGCGGCTCATCTCGACTGCGATGGCGATACTTTATTGCTCAGTGTCGAACAAACCGGTCCTGCCTGCCATACTGGCAGGCGAAGCTGCTTTTATATCGCGCTTGACGACGAGCATGGCCAAGTGGATACCAAACCTCTCATCGATCCGAGTGCCCTCTATGGCAACAAGGATTAAACAACCTCTGCGTCGAGGCCTATCTGCCCTATTGATCGGCGTTATTCGCCTATATCAGTACGGCATCAGCCCCCTGCTAGGCCCACGCTGTCGCTTCTGGCCCACCTGCTCCCACTACGCCATCGAAGCCTTGCAGCGGCACGGTCCCTTCAAAGGCGGCTGGTTGGCCCTCAAGCGCATCCTGAAATGTCATCCCTGGTATGCCGGCGGTATCGATCCAGTGCCGCCCACTCATGCTCGCTCTCTTTACCCTTCTACCGACTGCCAACACTCTGCGTCTGACGATCAATCCGCCAAATCCTCCGGCAATCAACCTCGCTGATTTCTCTAGGGCCTGTTGACGTTTCATTCACGGCCGCGCTGGCGCCAGTTTTTATTCGGGGCAAGGCAGGAGGAGAGAAATTTGGTTATTCCAAATGAACGACGACTAACGCAGCAGCGGATAAAAACTGGCCCAGCCCTTCGGGTTGCGCAGCAAAAAGCGCCATTCTGCGTTGCGAAACGTGAAAAGGGAATAACCTTTCCCTGCGCTTCACGCCTTGACTGACACTTTTTGATGCAGCAACGCGGTTCGCGATGAAACGTCAACAGGCCCTAGCTACTACCCGGCAGTATCCTTCTCCTGCTCCGCCACCGCGTAAATGCGCGTCAGCATGGCATGTAACCCATTGGCACGCGTAGGCGAGAGATGCTTGTCGAGCCCCAGCTCTTCCAGAAAGCGTGGCGTGGTCTCGGCAATTTCGTTTGGCGTGCGATCATTATAAATGCGCATCAATACTGCAATCAGCCCGGAAACGATGGCGGCATCCGACGTGGCCTCGAAATGAAGTGCCGAGCCCTGGCGCTCATGGTGAATCCAGACATTGGACTGGCAGCCATCGATCTTCGTCTCTGGCGTCTTCAAATCCTCGGGAAAAGCCGGTAGCTGCTTACCCATATCGATGATGTACTGATAACGATCCATCCAGTTATCGAATAACTCGAATTCCTCGATCAGCTCGGTTTGAGCCTCCTGAATGCTCACGATGCTTCTCCTGACTGATTTTCAACGACACGTCAGTATAACGAAACAGTAGAGCAGCCGCCTGCTACAAGCCAACAATTTCAGTTTTTAACGTCAATTTATTTAGCGTGCTAGCTAGATGATGGATGAACTAGACTTGGCTACCGCCTTATAATAACTCAGGTTAAAAATAAATTTTTGTTTTGACCTGTTCGATCTATTCCACTAGCTTCATTCAAGTGCCTATGAGTTTCGACACGGATATTGTTGTTTCTGGCCACCATATTAAAAGTAATCAAGAATATGGACGAAGTCGTTGCTCATAGAAATGAGCCACCTAAAAGGATTTTGCCTATGCGCCACTCAAGCAATAAACCATTCCCCGCTCCTCAATCTCGCTTGCGTAAACCCGGTGCCAAGAATGCGCTCTTAGCCAGCGTGGTTCTATTGGGTGTAATCAGTCTCTCAGCCTGTGAATCAGAGGATGAAAGTTTTGATACCGACGCTTCAAGCACCTCAGAGCAGTCATCTTCTACTTCCACGCAGAACGAGCAGGAAGAGCGTCTCGAGCCGGATCAAGAACCCAACGAGCAAACTGGAGGTTCAGAGATTTCCGCCAGCCAGGAAGATAGCGAAAAATCCAGTGAATCTCCAAAGGGCGAGAAAAAGCGCGTAACGCCAGAAGAGCTAAATTCAGAAAACTGAGTATTAGTTTATCAGCAAGACTAAAATTAAAATTACTAGAATCCAGTAAGCAATCATAATTCAAGGAAGGAATTACTATGAAATTACTGAACACCCTCCCCCAGGTTTTTGCAATTAGTACTCTGGCACTCGCGATAGCAAGTGGCTCCGCATTCGCACAAGAATCAGAATCCCGGGAAGCCAATCTCGATATTACAATCGATCAGGCCAAACCGGTCGTCAATGTCGAGCAACCGCGTCCGACCGTGACAGTCGATCAGCCGCAGCCGAAAATCAAGGTGTTCCAGCCAGCACCCGAAGTCACCATCAGGATTCCTGAACCCCGTATCGAGGTTACTCAGCCGGATGCCAACGTCAAGGTAGACATGCCTGATCCCAAGATCAGTATCCGGCAGCCTAAGCCGGACGTGTCCGTCGAGTCCAATCCGGATGTCGATGTCGAGCAGGCTCAACCTCAGGTTCAGTTGCAAAAAGCAGACGCCCCCCAGGTCAACCTGAACAGAAGCGAAGGCCAGCCCGAGGTTTCCTATGAACAGGAAGAAGCCAAGGTCACTATTCAGCGCGAGGGCCAACAGGGACAGTCGCAAGGACAATCCCAGAAGTCGTTGATGGAGATGAAAGGCGAACAGGTTGTCGATCGCACACTGATGACTTCCAAAGACAACGAGGCTGGTCAGATCAAGGAACTCGTCGTCGATCAGGAAAGCAAGAAGCTCTTTGCCGTTCTCGGCGTAAAGGGCACGAATGATGAAGTCGTGTTGCCACTCGATGAGTTACAGCTCGAGCAGGGTCAGCTAAAGGTAAACAAGAGCATGGAAGAGATCGAGAGCGCTGAAACCTACGACGATAGCGAATATCAGCCTATCGCACTGGACGTGCCTATCAATAAGTTCGCTCAGTAAGTAGCAAGCAACAGCAACCGATAGAAATACAGATCGAGATAGAGTGACAATCAGCGGGGCCCCACCCCGCTGATTGTTTTTTATGGAAGTCTCTTTCTCATCCTGAGCTTTACTCAGGACCTGTGGTTTTAAGTTGATGAGCCGCAAGCTGACGCTGCCATTCATCCGCTTCGGTGTGTAGATAGCGCGCAGTGGTGTCCAGCCGAGAATGACGGGCCGTCTTGGCGAGATAGCGCAGCTCGACACCCGATTGGGCCTGGTGGGTGATGGCCGTGTGGCGAAGCCAATGCGGCGTGGCCTTTCGTAGCGTTCGCGCAAAGACGCCGCCGCCCTCATCTACCTCAATCTCCTGCGCAGCCTCTTTAAAACTCGTCTTGATCAACCGATAAAGCTGATTGTCGCCCAAGCTGCGCATACCATCGAGGCCTCTTAGTACCGCCCCCGTCTCATCCGCTTCAGGTAACGCCGTCAACCCCAGGTGCTGGCGCCACTCTCCAAGCAATGTAAGCATATCCGTAGGTACCGGAATGCTTGCAAGCTTGTCGCCCTTACCGACGACCCGCCACCACCAGCGCCCTTCCCTGCAAAAGAAATCGCCCATGCGGGCCGATGCCATTTCGCTGATGCGGGGCGCCAGAAGATAGGCGAAGCCAAAGATCAGCCGTCGACGCTGCCATAAGAAGCGCGTTCGTGAACTCACCTCGGCCTCTAGCGGTCGATTCAACCACCGCCATAGCCAATCCCACAGCGGCCGCTCCAGATAGCGCTCGATCTCTTCCTGTCGATTGTCCAGCCGCCGGCGCTTGTCCCGCATCAAGCGAAACGGATTGTGGGCTACCCAGCCTGCTTCCACCAGCCAGCTGAAAAGCCCCTGCAGAATGACCAGGCTCTGGCGACGGCTTGCGGCGGTCAGCGGTCGACGAAAAGGGCGCCACCCGGGGTGAGCGCGCGGTCGTGGCGGCCCCACCCATTGCTCGGCGGGTTGCGGATCCGCCAGAAAATGTTCGAACTCATCGAGTCGTCGACGATCCACGTCCGCAAGACTCAACTGCTGCGCCTCCAGCCACAGCAGCAGGCGCTCCGCCTCCTTGCGATAAGCACGAAACGTCTGCGCGCTAGCAGTGTATTCGTCAAGCCATTGCCTGACGGCTTGGGCATCGCTATTGGCAGTGATATGTACTGAAGCGGCGGCTGGCCTCGCTTGATACAGCAGTGCCGGGTTTTTCGGTTCAACCGCTACAACCTTTTTATCGCCACTATCGTCATTACCTCTACCCTGCCGATCTTCGTTCGTCATTCTGCGCACATCCGCCCATCGATACTTCAATGATCGCATTGTTCATCTTACGTCTCAATTATTCAAGATAAGGCGTGTAATCATGAATTTCTATTCACTAAGATAAATAATATTACGTTTCATGTATTACGTAATTATTTAAATGAAGCATGAATAGCGCTAAGATACCTTGCATTACTGCTTGCTCATGAGCAGCGTGAACAGGAGAGCACCATGGCGCGTAGCGGCGTTCGGTATGAAGACGTACAAAAGGCCATTCATCAGTTGCTGCAACGGGGTGAAACGCCGGGAGTGCAAAAGATTCGCGAGGTACTGGGCACCGGCAGCTTCACCACCCTCAGCGAGCATCTTCGTCAATGGAAAATCGAGCGCGAGGAAAATCGCGATGAGCCCCCTGCTCAGGATCTGCCCGAACCGCTGCAAGCATTGACCCAGGAGTTGTGGCACCAGGCTCAGGAAGCGGCGCGCCAAGGCCTGGCCCAATACCGTGAAGAAGCGGACCAGCGCATTAGCGAAGCGTCAAGCAGCGTTCAGATAGCCCAACGCCAAGCGGAAGATGCCGCTCAGCGCGAATCCGCCATGGCCGAACACCTGGCAGTGCTGCAGACACGCCTGGATGAAAAAAGCACGGCCCTGGCTCAAACTCAGGCGCAGCTTGATAAAAACCATGCCGACCTTGAAAGCACGGCAACCAGGATCGTTCGTCTGGAAGAGCAGCTTGAACGGCTACGCGAAAAAAGCGACACCGAAGCGGCGCAATACAAGCAGGCCTTGGACGAACAGACCCGGCAATACGACGCTCGACTTGTCCAGGAGGAACAGCGCCATGAAACCGCCGAGGCAAAACTCATGACGCTACTTGACGATGCGCGACGCGAGCGTCAGGAACAGGAAAAGCAGCACGCCAAGCGTCAAGCGCAGGCGGAGAAGCGCGTAGAGGGATTGGAAAGATCATTGCAGGAACAGCGCACGGCACTGATCGAAGAAGAAGCGCATCATCGAGAAGCGAAGTGGGAGTTACGTCGCTACCAGGATGCCGAGCGAGAAATGGCCTTCAAACAAGAACAGTTGGAGGCCCAGGTCGTCGAGCAGGACAAGAAGCTTGAGCAACTGCAGGCAGCATTAAGAGAGGCTGAGACACGGCTGGCAAGAACCCCCCTGCCGCCATTTGTGTACTGACGAGCGATTATCAAGATGTTTGCCAGCGCAAAATGATCTGATCGGCAAGGGTGGTCAATTCTGATTCGACAATATCCGGAAGCGGCACACCAGGGGCGGGCAAAATGGCGTTGTGGGGACGTGTAATGAGTGCGCCACGGCAGCCAGTCGCCTGAGCACCAATCGTATCCCATAAATGACAAGCGACGAGACACAGATCCGGGGTCTCGACATTCATCTGTTGTGCAACGTAATGGTAATTAGCCGAGGCCGGCTTGAATTGTTGAACCGCCTCGATGCTGAAGGCGCGTTCGAAGAAACCATCGAGCCCGGCACGTTGAAGTGGCGTGGGTGACGAACCGCTTGCAGAATTAGTCAATGTCACCAGCCGGAACCCCGCCTCCTGCAGTTTCGTCAGCGCCGGAATGACGTCGGCGTATGCCGGCATGGAGCCCAATCGATCCTTGAGTTCGTCTACGTCATCCTCAGAGAGCGTCACCTTGTATATCTCAGCGAGCATACGCAAGGTGCCTACACCAATCTCACCGAAAGGCGTGTAAAGACCGGAAAGGGTCATGGTCTGGGAGTAGAGCACCAGTTGGGCAAACCACTCACGAAAGACGTGACGACTGCCAAAAAGCCTGCTGAATAATGGCTCCAGCACTGTAATATCAAGAAGCGTTTCATTGACGTCGAAAACAATGATCGATGGATGCGCCACAGGAGCCATGGGTTACCCTTTCCCGTTACAGAATATACAAACAGCAGCCAGTCTATCGGCGCATAACGCAAGGCGAGCCACCTCTTGGTGGCCTGCCCCGAGCATTACGACCTGATCAATAATAGGCGTTGGTGGTATCCGTGTGATCCGTCACGTCACGAATGCCGGCCAATTCAGGAATACGTTCGAGCAGCGTCTTTTCGACCCCATCCTTGAGGGTCAGATCGACCGCGGCACAGCCCTGGCAGCCGCCGCCAAACTGCAGCACGGCGATATCCTCTTCCGTCAGCTGGATCAAGCGGATCTCACCGCCATGGGCCGCCAGCCCGGGATTGATCTCGCTGTAAAGAATGTAGTTGACGCGATCTTCCAGCGGGCTATCCGCATTGACCTTGGGCATCTTGGCGTTGGGCGCCTTGATGGTCAGCTGGCCGCCCATGCGATCCGCATTGAAGTCGACGACCGCCTCTTCCAGAAACGGCAGGCTGTTCTTGTCGAGGAATACGGTGATCTTGTCGAGAGCAATCTTCTCGTCGCTCGGCTCTTCCTCGCCGGGACGGCAATAGGCCAGGCAGGTTTCCGCATAAGGCGTACCCGGCTGGGTGATGAAAATGCGTACGGCGATGCCTTCGACGTTCTGTTTCGACAGCAGCTCGGCAAGATACTCTTCGGCGCTATCGGTAATCTGGATGTTCTCGCTCATGGATACGACTCATCATGAAAGTTATGGCCCTAATGATAAAAAAATTCCCCTCACAACACAATCCCGAGTGAAATACTCGGTTATAGCCTGGTGCCCAGCGCCGCGCGCTTTCTGATAAGCTATTCAGACAATTTCAAACGCCTTTTAACTGTGTGCGCTCGGGAAACACGTATGCATTTCCTGATCGCTGGAGACTGACGCTGACCATGGCCGCCGCTACTTCTCAACTGCTGGATTCGCTTGGCTCACTCAACCTCGCCGCGCCCCTGACGGATGCTCTCAAGAAGACGCTGGCCCAGCGCATCCTGATTCTGGATGGGGGCATGGGTACCATGCTGCAGAATGCCCGCTTGAGCGAAGAAGAATTTCGTGGCGAGCGTTTTGCCGACTGGCCGTCCCAGCTTCAGGGCAATAACGACTTGCTGGCGCTGACCCAGCCCGATCTCGTCCGGCGCATTCATCGGGACTATCTCGAGGCCGGCGCGGATATCATCGAGACCAACACCTTCAACAGTACTCGCCTCTCCCAATCCGATTACGGCATGGAAGAGCTGGTGGTCGAACTCAACCGGGAATCCGCCCGGCTAGCGCGTCAGGTATGCGACGAGGTTGGCGAAGAGACCGGCGTGCCGCGCTATGTGGCCGGCGTGTTGGGGCCAACCAGCCGTACGGCATCGCTTTCCCCGGACGTCAACGATCCATCGAAGCGCAACGTCACCTTCGATGCCCTGCGGGAGAACTACCATGAAGCCGCCACTGCCCTGATCGAGGGCGGCGCCGACTTCATCATGATCGAGACCATCTTCGATACCTTGAACGCCAAGGCAGCGATCTACGCTCTCGAAGAGCTGTTCGATGAACGCGGCGAACGCCTGCCGGTGATGATCTCCGGCACCATCACCGATGCTTCGGGCCGCACGCTCTCCGGCCAGACCACCGAGGCGTTCTGGAACTCCGTGCGCCACGCCCAGCCCTTCTCCGTGGGTTTGAACTGCGCACTCGGTGCCGCGGAACTGCGCCCTTATTTAGAAGAGCTTTCCAACAAGGCCGACACCCTGGTTTCCGCGCACCCCAACGCGGGGCTGCCCAACGAATTCGGCGAGTACGACCAAGACCCCGAAGAGATGGCGGTCATCATTCGCGAATTCGCCGAAAGCGGCCTGTGTAACATCATCGGCGGTTGCTGCGGCACCACGCCGGAGCATATCGGCGCGATTCGCGATGCAGTGGACGGCATTGCGCCCCGCCGGATTCCCGAACGCCCTGCTGCCTGCCGGTTATCCGGCCTCGAGCCCTTCAACATCGAAGCCGACTCGCTGTTCGTCAACGTCGGCGAGCGTACCAACGTCACCGGCTCGGCGCGCTTCAAGCGTCTGATCAAGGAAGAGGATTTCACCACCGCCCTGGAAGTCGCCCTTGAGCAGGTCGAGAACGGCGCCCAGGTGATCGACATCAACATGGACGAGGGCATGCTCGATTCCCAGGCGGCAATGGTGCACTTCCTGCACCTGGTTGCCTCGGAGCCGGATATTTCCCGGGTGCCGATCATGATCGACTCCTCGAAGTGGGAAATCATCGAGGCCGGCCTCAAGTGCGTTCAGGGCAAGGCAGTGGTCAATTCGATTTCACTGAAGGAAGGCGAAGATGCCTTCCGTGAGCAGGCCCGGGCCTGCCGGCGTTTCGGCGCCGCCATCGTGGTCATGGCCTTCGACGAAGACGGCCAGGCAGACACCATGGCGCGCAAGACCGAGATCTGCGAGCGGGCCTATCGCCTGCTGGTGGATGATATCGGCTTCCCCGCCGAGGATATCATCTTCGATCCCAACATCTTCGCCATCGGCACCGGCATCGAAGAGCACAACAACTACGCGGTGGATTTCATCGAAGCCTGTCGCTGGATTCGCCAGAACCTCCCGCATGCCATGCTCTCCGGCGGCGTCTCCAACGTCTCCTTCTCGTTTCGCGGCAACAACACCGTGCGCGAGGCGATCCATTCGGTCTTTCTCTATCACGCCATCAAGGCCGGGCTGACCATGGGCATCGTCAACGCCGGTCAGTTGGGGGTCTACGACGATCTGCCCGTAGAACTGCGGGACGCCGTGGAGGATGTGGTCCTCAACCGCCGGGAGGATGCCACCGAGCGGCTGCTGGATCTTGCCGAGCGCTACAAGAGCGACGCCGGTAGCGGCCCCAAGAAGGAAGATCTCGAGTGGCGCGGCTGGGAGGTCGAAAAGCGCATCGAACATGCCCTGGTCAAAGGCATCACCGCCTATATAGAAGAAGACACCGAGCTTGCCCGGCAACGTGCGCCACGCCCTATCGAGGTCATCGAAGGCCCGCTGATGGACGGCATGAACGTGGTCGGCGATCTGTTCGGCGACGGCAAGATGTTCCTGCCCCAGGTGGTCAAGTCCGCCCGGGTCATGAAGCAGGCGGTGGCCTATCTGCTGCCGTATATCGAAGCGGAAAAGAGCGAAGATGCACAGACCAAGGGCAAGATCGTCATGGCCACGGTCAAGGGCGACGTTCACGATATCGGCAAGAACATCGTCGGCGTGGTCCTGCAGTGCAACAACTACGATGTCGTCGATCTGGGCGTGATGGTGCCGGCGGAGAAGATCCTGCAGACCGCCAGGGACGAGAAAGCCGATATCATCGGGCTTTCAGGGCTGATCACCCCATCCCTGGACGAGATGGTACACGTGGCCAAGGAGATGCAGCGCCAGGGGTTTGAACTGCCCCTGCTGATCGGCGGCGCTACCACCTCCAAGGCCCATACCGCGGTCAAGATCGATCAGCAGTACGACCAACCGGTGATCTACGTCACCGACGCCTCCCGGGCCGTGGGCGTGGCCAGCCGCCTGCTGTCGCCGGAGGCAAAGCCGGCCTATGTCGCCGATATTCATGCCGAGTACGAAAAGGTACGCGAGCGTAACGCCAAGCGCCGCCCCAAGGCGGCGGACCTTTCCTACGCCGAGGCCCGGGAGCGGCGCTTCCAGCCGAATTGGCAAGACTATACTCCGCCGGCGCCGACCTTCACCGGCCTCAAGGTATTCGAGCACTACGATCTCGAGGAACTGGTCGAGTTCATCGACTGGACGCCGTTCTTCCTGAGTTGGCAGCTAAGCGGCAAATACCCCAAGATCCTCGACGATGAGGTGGTGGGCGAAGCGGCCCGCAGCCTGTTCGACGATGCCCAGACCATGCTGCGCAAGCTGGTCGAAGGAAAGCACATCAACGCCCGGGGCGTGATCGGCCTGTGGCCGGCCAACAGCGTCGATGACGACGTTATCGAAGTCTACGCGGACGAGTCCCGGGAAACGGTGATCGAACATTTGCACCATATTCGTCAGCAGATGACCAAGAACCGGGACGGCATCTGCTACAGCCTGGCGGATTTCATCGCTCCGAAGGAAACCGGCAAGCCGGACTGGATCGGCGGCTTTGCAGTCACCACCGGCCATGGCGCCGACGAACTGGCCAAGGAGTACGAGGCCGCCGGCGACGACTACAACGCCATCATGGTCAAGGCCCTGGCGGATCGTCTTGCGGAAGCCTTTGCCGAATGCATCCACCAGCGAGTGCGCAAGGAGTACTGGGGCTACGTGCCGGAGGAGAGCCTCGACAACAACGCCATGATCGCCGAGAAATACCAGGGCATCCGCCCTGCCCCCGGCTACCCGGCCTGCCCGGACCATACGGAGAAGGCAACGCTGTTCCGCTTGCTGGATGCCACCGACAAGACCGGCATGATCCTCACCGATAGCTTCGCCATGTGGCCCGCGGCGGCAGTTTCGGGTTGGTACTTCGCCCATCCCGAGTCGAAGTACTTCTCCACCGGCAAGATCACCCGGGATCAGGTCGAGGCGCTGGCGCAGCGCAAGCGGATGACAATGGGCGAACTCGAGCGCTGGCTATCGCCGGTACTGTCCTACGACCCGGAGTGATAGGGGCCGTATTACGCGCAATAGCGATGCCGCGCTTCTCGAGGCTGGTCTTGCATCACTTCAGAAAGGCTTCGTGTGAGTCACGAACCGCCTGCAGCGCCTGGTCATCGCCGACCGCTGCATAGGTGGCGATGGTCTCGCCGGTCGCCGAAGGCGATCGTTTGGTGTTTTTGTTGTTGAAAACAAGCGTTTTTAATAACTTTAAGATCATTCGGAATGCTTATTTATTCTTTCTCAGCATATTGAATACCATGTAAAGTCGCTTCTATACACACAGGTCCTTCATACCTTGGCCAAGCGCTCTTATAAAACGGACATGCCCGTATGTATCGGTACGACACCTACGATCAGACCCTTGTCGATGAACGCGTCATTCAATTTCGCGATCAAATGGAACGCTATTTATCCGGACGGCTGAGCGAGACAGAATTTCTTCCCCTGCGCCTGCAAAATGGCCTGTATATTCAGCGACATGCACCAATGCTGCGCATTGCAATCCCCTACGGAATGCTTTCCGGCAAACAGCTGCGTGTCCTTGCGGATATTGCCCGGCGCTACGATCGCGGCTATGGGCACTTCACCACCCGTCAGAACCTGCAGCTCAACTGGCCCAAGCTGGAAGACATTCCCGACATCCTGGCGGAGTTGGCCCAGGTACAGATGCATGCCATCCAGACCAGCGGCAACTGCATTCGCAATACCACCACTGATCAATTCGCCGGCATCGCCAATGACGAGGTGGAAGACCCACGCCCCTGGTGTGAATTGATTCGCCAATGGTCGACACTGCATCCCGAATTCGCCTATCTACCGCGCAAGTTCAAGATTGCTGTGACCGGCGCCGAACAGGATCGCGCCGCCATTCAATCCCACGATATCGGCCTGCGTCTGTGGCACAACGATGAAGGCGAACTACGCATTCGGGTGCTGGCGGGCGGCGGCATGGGTCGCACACCCATGCTGGGGGATGTGGTCTGTGAAGATCTGCCTTGGCAGCATCTACTGACCTATCTCGAGGCCTGCGTTCGCGTCTACAACCAGTTCGGTCGCCGGGACAACAAGTTCAAGGCGCGAATCAAGATACTCGTCAAGGCATTGGGCATTGAAGAGTACCGTCGGCGTGTCGAGGAAGAGTGGGTGCATCTAAAGGATGGCCCCCAGACGCTTACCCAGGCGGCAATCGATAGTGCTAAAGCCCACTTCCCGGAGCCCGAGCGTCGCGACGTCAGTGAAGCCGCCATCGCTGCTTACGAACAGTTGCGCCAGAACGACCGTGCCTTTGCGCGCTTCGTGACCAACAACGTCACCGATCACATCGTGCCGGGCTACAAGGCAGTGACGCTATCCCTAAAACGTCGTGAACACGCCCCAGGCGATGTCAGTGCCGACCAGATGGAAGCGGTTGCGGATCTGGCGGATGCGTTTGGTTTTGGTGAATTGCGGGTGACACACCAGCAGAATCTGGTGTTCTCCGATGTGCCGGTGGATGAGATCGAGGTGCTGTGGCACAAGTTGCAGGATCTGGGCATGGCTAATCCGACCGTGGGCACTTTGAACGATATCATCTGTTGCCCGGGCGGCGACTACTGTGCTTTGGCCAATGCGGTATCCATCCCTATTGCCCAGGCAATCCAGGAACGCTTCGACGATCTGGACTATCTCTACGACCTGGGCCCGCTGGATCTGAATATCTCGGGCTGCATGAATGCGTGTGGCCACCATCATGTCGGCAACATCGGCATTCTCGGCGTCGACAAGAAAGGCGAGGAATACTACCAGATATCCCTGGGCGGCAACTCCTACAACGACGCCTCCCTGGGCAAGATACTGGGCCCCTCTTTCTTTCGTGAGGATGTGCCAAGCGTTATCGACAAGGTGCTGAAGGTCTATGTTCAGCAGCGTCATGAAGATGAGCGCTTTCTGGATACCTATCGCCGCATCGGAATCAAGCCTTTCAAGGAGCAGGTTTATGCTTAACAGTGGTGCACTCAAGATCGACGCAGATATTTTCCAGGATGATCTCGCCGATACGCTGTTGATCAAACAAGGCCAGCCAACACAGGATGACTGGAGTTTGTCTCGCAACGAAGATGCCTTGCCGGATATCCGCCCTGCCATCGTGCCCTTGTCACTGTGGCGGCAGCATCGCGAGCAGGACGATCTCGCCCCTTGGCTTGCCAGCGATACCCAGCTCAGCCCTGAGCTGGTGGTTGAACTGCATGAGGCCCCATTGATCGCCATCGACTTCCCGGCATTCACCGACGGGCGTGGCTACACCCTGGCCAGGCTGCTGCGTGAGCGTCATGGCGTCGAGGGCGAGATCCGCGCCATCGGCGATGTGCTAATCGATCAGCTTTATTATATGACACGCTGCGGTTTCGATGCCTTGGCGCTGCGGGACGACCAACCCTTGGAAGATGCCCTGCGCTGGCTAAAACCCTTTAGCGTCAGCTACCAGACGGGGGTCGATGCGCGCGAAGCCCTGTTCGAGCGCCGTTTGCGGGAAACCAGCTAGATATTAGTAGTGGTCACGCCGCCTTCCGGGCGGAGTGACCGTTTTGGGGCAACAATTTGAACCGTCTTGAATACGACTATCCATGCCGCTTCTGCTGACGCTCCCGGTTGCGCGCCCTGGCGCGCTCGGACTTGCGCAGCATGACGTAGGTGGCACCGATACCGCCATGAGCGAATGTCGCGGATGAGTAGGCCTGCACCTGCTCGAATTGCATCAGCCATTTCGCCACATAAGAACGCACCACGTTGGCATGACTATCCAACGCCTTGCCTCGGCCATGTATCACGAGCAAGCAACGCAGGTCGTGCTCGATCGCATCATTCAGGAAGGTGAACAGCTCACGCCGGCAGTTGCGTACCGGCTGCTTGATCAGGTTCAGACGCGCCTCCGGTGCGTAGCCCCCATGACGCAGCCGCTCGAGCACGCCAATCTGAATACCATCGCGGCGATATTCGATGGGATCGTGATGTGGCAACAGATCGACGAACTCATCCGTCAGAAAGTTGTTACCCTCACCCTCTTTCACAGCACTTGCTCGACGAGCCAACTGTGCCTCGCTAGGTGTGCGCGGCGAGCTGTTTACATCCGCCTTGTCACGACCTTTGGATAGCGGTCGAACGTCGTCTGCTTCGCCTCCCAGCAGGCGGCTGAAATCGGTGTCGTGGTTCAGACAGCGGTTCATGGCGATGCCCTCGACGTATGAGTAATTTAATTATCATATCAGATGCGCTTCCCTGCACTTCAAGCCAGGGGCTGGTTGGCTCTTGCCAAACCATGTGATCATGGCCTGACTTTTTATTGCCACCCATTACTATCAGGATACTTCGTGGTACTTCTACGGCGTTTTTTTATCGCTTCGTTGGTTGCTCTTAGCATAGTGCTGCTTTATCTCTGGTTCGTGTTGTTGAGTCCGTTTGGTTACGAAGCGCCAAATGATCTGCCTCCCATAGCCGAGGGTGAGCATCAGGTGTTCGTATATGGCACATTGCGCTTCGGCCTTGTTCGTTGGCTGGTCTACGATCGGTGGGGTAATCCCCAAGAAGCCACTTTGCCAGGGTTTCGTCGTGAAGAACTCGATTTAAAAAGAGCACGTGAGTCCCATGTCGAAGGCTATCTTCTGGAAGTCGATGCTACAGAACTCAAACTGCTCGATCGCTATGAGCGATTAGGAATTCGTTACTACCGTGATCGAGTAACGTTGAGTAACGGAGATCACGCTTGGGTCTATCGACGCCTATGATCTTTTTTTAGTTGCACGGATGAGATAATAGATAACGGTATAAATATAGGCATTTGTTGTCCAGTGTCAGCCCGCTTACACTATGCTTCGACCTTGAAAGGCCGGCTGCCATTCAACCAAGCCTCTCATTCCCTACGCCTACCCGGAGTCGTCATGAGCGTTTCCCACCCTTACATCCTGGTTCTCTACTATTCTCGATCAGGTGCCACGCGCACCATGGCAGAACAGGTAGTTGCTGGAATCGAATCGGTCGCTGGAATCGAGGCGCGCTTGCGCACGGTGCCGCCGGTATCGACGACCTGCGAGGCCATCGAACCGGAAATTCCCGCTGAAGGCGCGATCTACGCCACCATCGATGATCTGCGAAACTGTGCGGGCCTGGCCATCGGAAGCCCAACCCGATTCGGCAATATGGCGGCCCCGCTGAAATACTATCTCGATTGCACCAGCGAACTCTGGATCAACGGTGCTCTAATCGACAAGCCGGCGACCGCCTTCACCTCCACCGCCAGCCTGCACGGCGGGCAGGAAGCCACGCTACTTACCATGCTCGTACCCCTTCTTCATCTGGGCATGGTTTATGCAGGCATACCCTACAGCGAGAGTGGCTTGCTCGAAACGACGAGCGGTGGAACGCCTTATGGCAACAGTCACCTCGCGGGGGGTAGTAGCGATCGCAGCGTCGATGATACCGAACGCACTCTCGCCCGGGCTCAAGGCAAGCGCATAGCCCGCCTCGCGCTGGCGCTACGTACATTGCGTGAGGAAAAATAATGCGGGCCGCCCTGGAAGGCTTCGAAGCAAAACATGGCATTGCGCCGCTGACTCAGCGTACCCGCAAGATCGTTCTTGGCAGCTATGTCGGCTTGATCATCATGCTACTGATTGGCGGCTGGCAGCTTCAGGCTCAAAGCAGTAACGGCTTTTTACCCGTGCTGGTGCGGGTACTGCCCTTGATACTATTTCTACCCACTATTTATACTCGCCGCCCTCGCGGTCATGCCTGGCTGGCGTTCGTGAGTCTCTTGTACTTCATGCAGGGCGTGATGCTGACTACGTTACCCGGTAAAACCTGGCTCGGCTTGCTGGAAGTCGTGGCCAGCCTGACTCTGTTCGTCTCGAGCATGCTTTACGCACGCTGGCGCAGCCGCGAATTACAGGGCCAGCAAACTCAACGCCTTTAAGATTGCCGGGTTACTGCTATTCTCAAGATACCCGGCGTTTACAACACGCCGGACAGAGACCTCGAATCGATTGCCATCGAGGATCTATAAAATGACGAGGAGAGACCGATGAGAGTCTTGATGAGTCTTGGTATTGCTGTTTCTTTGTCAATGGCATCCAGCGTTACACAAGCGGCGGACGAGAAGCAGATCAAGGAAGCAATCGAGTATCGGCAGTCTGCCTTTAGCGTGATGGGCTGGAACTTTGACCCGCTGGGTGCCATGGCCAAGGGCGACATGGAGTACGATGCCGAGGAAGCTGCAATGCGCGCTGAACGAGTTGCCATGCTGGCCAAGATGCCCTGGGAGGGGTTCATCGAAGGCTCCTTGCGCGATGATGCACATGGCGCCAATACCGATGCGCTCGCCAAGATTGCCGATAATCGTGATGACTTCGAGTCCTTGCAGAGGAAAATGGAAGACGCGACCGCCAAACTAGCGGAAGTCGCTCAACAAGACGATTACGCGGCACTGCGTCAGCAAGTAGCGGCAACTGGAAAGACCTGCAAGAACTGCCACGATGAGTATCGTGCGGATGACTGATTGATAGCCAGGCTCAGCCGTTCCAGAGCCATATTATCAGCCCCGCCGCCAGTACAAGCATCACCGCGGCGCGCCATTGCACGGCCCGGCTTCCCGGGCCGTCGGCAGGCTCCGAGGTCAACTCCTTGTGACCATTGAACATCGCGCCTACCAGCTTTTCTCCCTTGAGACGATGCACGACCACCGCCGCAATATGCAAGCCAATCAATATCAGTAAAGAATTGCCGTTGTAGTGATGTATGGTTGTAAGAAGCTTGGTGGTCGCGTCACTTACGCTGCCATGCAGCGGTGCTTCGAACAGAATATCGTCATGCAGAAATAACCCGCTCCCTGCCTGTAGCGTCAATGACAACAGCATGATCAAAACCATCCAGCCGCCCAGCGGATTGTGACCGGCGTAGCTTGCTGCACGCCCCCGAAGAAATTGGGCCATGTAGTGCCAGGAAGTCGATGGCGAGCGCAAGAAGCTATAAAACCGCGCGTGACGACTTCCAAAAACTCCCCAGGACCAGCGAAACAGTAATAAACCCAATACGATATACCCTGCCCGAGCATGCCAATCGACAGGAAACATTAGCGGGTAGCCTTCTGTCTTCATGGTGTAAAACGATACGATGAGCGCCAGAACCAGCACCCAGTGGAAAATACGTACCCAGACATCCCACACCCAGATCCTTTGCATGCTTCACCCGATTTATGAATACTAGGGCCTGTTGACGTTTCATCGCGAACCGCGTTGCTGCATCAAAAAGTGTCAGTCAAGGCGCGAAGCCTGAATACCGAACAAAGCTCCATTTAGGCATTCATGCGCTTTTCTCTTGAACAGGTACCTTAGAATACTCCTCTCCAGCAAGGAAGAGATTCATTGTCGCTCATCGCTCAGTGGCGTTACGCCAGCCTGCAAACCCTGCCCGTCATGTTCGGTTATCTACCCTTGGGGGCCGCTTTCGGCATTCTGTTCATGCAACTCGGCCACCCCTGGTGGATGGCACTGGCCATGTCGCTTTTCATTTATGCCGGCGCCGGTCAGTTCATGGCGGTCACCCTTCTGGCCAATCAAGCAGGGTTACTTGAAGTCGCGGTTGCGACTTTCATGCTCAACTCACGACATCTCTTCTATGGCTTGTCATTGCTCAAACGCTTCAAGGGCGCGGGATGGCGCAAGCCCTATCTGATTTTTGCCCTGACGGATGAGACCTATTCATTGCTGACCAATCAAGGAAAGCAAGCACAAGGACCGGCGGATCACGCCAATGCCTGGCGCATCAGCTTGCTGAATCAGCTGTGGTGGGTGCTGGGGACTCTGGCCGGCGCCATGGCCGGTGCATTGCTCGAGTTCGACAGTCGCGGTATCGAGTTCGCGCTGACGGCGTTGTTCATCGTGCTTACGCTGGAGCAAGCGAGCCGGCTCCGCCAGGCGCTGCCCTTTGTCATTGCCCTGCTGACTGGATTGGGTGCCTTGATACTGCTGCCGGAACAGAATCTACTGCTGGGCGCCATCGGTGCCGCCAGTCTGATACTTCTTGCGCACTACCACTGGATTGATCGAAGCCAAGGATCACGCTGATGGAAACCTCTACCCTGCTCATATTCATTGCCATCAGCGCTCTGGCGACTTTCGCCACCCGGGTACTGCCGTTCATCGCCTTGTCGCGGCATGCGGATCATCCATTGATCCTGCACCTGGGGCGCTATCTTCCCCCGGCGGTAATGATGATACTGGTAATCTATGCCTTGCGGGATTTCCGTCCTCTTGCCGAGGGTCATATGAACATGACGCCCAATGGCTTGCCGGTCATCATCGCCTCGCTCACCGTGGTCGTCATGCATCTGTGGCGACGCAATGCCCTCTTGTCGATCGTCGCGGGAACCGGACTTTATATGCTGATGGTTCAATTAGGGCCTGTTGACGTTTCATTCACGGCCGCGCTGGCGCCAGTTTTTATTCGGGGCAAGGCAGGAGGAGAGAAATTTGGTTATTCCAAATGAACGACGACTAACGCAGCAGCGGATAAAAACTGGCCCAGCCCTTCGGGTTGCGCAGCAAAAAGCGCCATTCTGCGTTGCGAAACGTGAAAAGGGAATAACCCTTCCCTGCGCTTCGCGCCTTGACTGACACTTTTTGATGCAGCAACGCGGTTCGCGATGAAACGTCAACAGGCCCTAGGCTGATATGCTCTACTAATGAACCAAGGACCAGAAAGTGGGCCCATCACCGCTCAGGGTAGAGATTATTAAAACATCAGGAGTACGCCATGACCCAGGAGATCGCCGATGTTAGGCGCAACTACAGTGGAAACAGCCTCGATACGGCAACCACGCCAGACAGCCCCATGCCGCTTTTCCAGGAGTGGCTGGACGAGGCATTGACGCAGGAAACCGATGACGCCAATGCCATGACCCTGGCAACGGTCGACGGTCAGGGCGTGCCCCATGCCCGTATCGTATTGCTCAAGGGCTTCGATGAGCGCGGTTTCGTCTTCTACACCAATTATCAGAGCCACAAGGGCAGCGAACTAGCCAATGTGCCTCAGGCAGCTATCGTTTTCTGGTGGCCCAAGAGCCAGCGCCAGGTACGCGTTGAAGGTCACGTACAGCAAGTCGATGCAGAAGAATCCGACCGCTATTTCGAAAGTCGTCCGCGCAATAGCCAACTGGGTGCCTGGACCGCCCTGCAGAGCGTGGAGATACCGGATCGGGCATGGCTGGAAGAGCGCGGCAAGCGCTTCGAAAAGGTTTACGAAGACCAGCCCGTGACCCGCCCTCGGCATTGGGGTGGCTATCTCATCACGCCCGAGATGATCGAGTTCTGGCAGGGCCAGCCGGATAGGTTACATGACCGAGTACGCTATCATCTTCATGATCAGGGGTGGTTCAAGGTACGCCTGGCGCCCTGAGACTCTCAAGGTCGCTTGAAAGGCACAACGGCGAACGCCCAACCAGGTTGGGCGTTCGTCATTCTAGAAGCCGTAAAAACCCGCAATGTAATCGCGGAGTTACGAGGCATCACCTAGCCATTCATTGACCATGTCCTGATGGTCCTCTACCCACTTCTTGGCGTTCTCGTAAGGATCGCTACCCTCTTCCTGGTTCATCACCATGACCTCGCCCATGTCCTCGGCGGTCCACTCGAAATTATCCAGGATCTGGTAGGCTCCGGGCATGTCTTCCTTCAGGCCCTGGCGCACGATGGTGTGAATCTGCTCTGCGCCGCCATAGACGTTCTTGGGATCGTCGAGGTACTTGAGATCCCAGCGGGCGAACATCCAATGGGGGGTCCAGCCGGTGACGACGATGTTCTCTTCATTCTGGATGGCGGATTTCAAGGCGGCAGTCATGGTGGCACCACTGCCGGTACGCAGGCGAATATCGCGATCCAGGCCATACTCCTCGAGCACATCCTCGGTCAGACTCATGATGCCGGCGCCGGGGTCGATGCCAATGATCTCGCCATCGATGCTATCCGCCTTGTCTCCGAGCTGTTCGATGGAGTCGATATCGGTGTACTCGGGGACGACCAATCCCAGCTTGGTGCCATCCAGGTTGACGCCGGTATCGACGACCTTGTCCTTGGTTTGAGCGTAATAGTCCTTGTGGGTCGTCGGCAGCCAGCCCGCCAGGGTGGCATCCGCATCGCCATAGGCGATGGCCTGCCACATGGAAGCACCGGACAAGGAGGACATCTCGACGTCGTACCCAGCCTGCTCCAGCACTGCGCGCATGACGTTGGTAGACGCGACCGTCGAGGACCATTCGACGTAGGCAAGGGTCACGGTGCCCTTGTCCTGAGCATAGGCGCCGCTCATGGTTCCTAGCCCCAGGGCCAGCGCCAACGTGGTGGTGCGTAGCGTGCTTGACATGATAGTGGTTGTTTTCATGATTTCCTCTTTTTCGTCTTTTGTGTTCGAGGGACAGCGTCGCCTTCCAATCTATCTTCCTGCTGATACCTCTTGCTGCCAAGGCTGGCCGAACATATCGGCCAGCGTCCTGCTCTTTCAACTTGACCTGTTTACTGTGTCTTTTTGGTCTTGCGGAACGCCTGGGTCAAGCGGTCGAGCAGCATGGCGAGAATGACCACCGCAATACCCGCCTCGAAGCCATCACCCGGGCGCAGACGCTGAATCGCCTTCCATACTTCATTACCCAGGCCGTCCGCGCCGATCATGGCGGCGATGACCACCATGGAGAGCGCCAGCATGATGGTCTGGTTGATACCGGCCATGATGGTCGGTAGCGATAATGGCAACTGCACCTTGAGCAGCTTCTGACCCCGAGTCGAACCGAAGGCATCCGCGGCCTCGACCAGCTCCGTGGGTACCTGGCGAATGCCCAGGGTAGTGAAGCGAATCGCCGGTGGCATGGAGAATATCACCGTGGCAAAAATTGCCGATACGGACCCGATACCGAAGAACGGTATGGCCGGAATCAGGTAGACGAAGGCCGGCATGGTCTGCATGAAATCCAGCACCGGCATGATCACGCTATAGAACTTGTCCGATACCGCCGCAAAAATACCCACCGGCAGCGCGATCACCACCGCTACCAGGGTGGCAATCACGACCAGGGTCAGGGTTTCGATCATCGGGAACCACAGCCCCATGTTCCAGATCAACAAGAGACCCAATACCGCCCCGATCGCCAGACGTATTCCCGCCAGGCGCCAGCACAGCAAGGCGATGATCGCCATCAAGGCCCATTCGGGCAGCCACATCAAGGCATCGTTGAGCGCACTGATGCCAGTTTGAGTAATACGCGAAATGCCACGGGTCACGCCGGAAAATTCAGAGGTCAGATAGTCGAGACCCGTTTCGATCCAATCGCCAAGCGGAAGGCGGGGAATATCGATAGCCATCAGTGTTCTCCTGCTTCAGCAAGTTGTGCCAGTACCGCGCCCTTGACGACGACGCCCAACAGACGCTGGTCGTCATCGACAACGGCGATCGGGAAGCTCTTGTCGCCGAACATGGCGAACAGGTTGTGCAATGGCTCGTCGGGGCCGACCTTGGGAAAATCGTCGCTGATCAATCCTTCTATGCTCTGCTGGCCTTCCCTGGCGGCCCGATCGGCGACATCCGCCTCCAGCAGCCCGAGCAGCTTGCGCTGTCGATCGGTGACGTAGATGGAGTCCAGACCATTTTCACTGAGTTTGCGAAGCACGGTGCGCGGCCCGTCATCGTTGCGCGCCACGGCACGTACCGGGCGCATGGCATGACGCGCATTGAGTATCCGCGACATGTCGACGCCTTCGGTAAAACGAGCCACGTAATCGTCCGCCGGGTGGGTCAGAATGTCTTCCGCCGTACCGATCTGAACGATCTCCCCATCCTTCAGCAAGATGATGCGATCGGCGAGTGCCAGCGCCTCATCCAGATCGTGGGTGATGAAGATGGTGGTCTTCTTCATGCGATGCTGAAGCTCGAGCAGCTCCTGTTGCATGTCCTTGCGGATCAACGGATCGAGGGCGGAAAACGCCTCATCCATCAACAAGACCGTGGAATCATTGGCCAGGGCACGGGCCAGCCCCACCCGCTGCTGCATGCCACCGGAAAGCTGACTGGGCATCGAATCCTCCCAGCCTTCAAGGCCTACCTGGTGAAGCGCCTCTCGTGCCTTCTTGGCGCGTTCCGCCTTGTCAAAACCGCGAATCTCCAGCCCAAACTCCGCATTGGCCTGGACGGTGCGGTGGGGAAACAGTGCAAAGTGCTGGAAGACCATGGAAAAATGCCGGCGCCGGCACTCCAGCAACTCTTTTTCACTGAGTTTGGGGATATTTTCATCGTCAATGACGATATCGCCTTCCGTGGGCTCGATCAGCCGATTGAGGCAACGAATCAGGGTGGATTTCCCCGAGCCGGACAACCCCATGATGACAAGAAGCTCCCCTTCCTTGACGTCAAAACTAATGTTGGATAGCCCTAGCGTTTGCCCGGTCTTCTCGAGGATTTCGGCACGTTTCTTTCCCTTGTCGCGTAGTTCCAGTGCTTTCCTGGGGTGGCTGCCGAAGACCTTGCTCAGTCCGCGCACCTGGATCTTGATGTTTTCGGTCTCACTCATCGATTCATCCGTTCTGTGGTTATTTGTATCGAATGACAAACACAGTATCGTCAGCAATTCATATCAAAAAATGATGACTCGTCATAATTTCAATAATTTCAAATTATAGAGGCCATATCATACGGAGTCGTCTGGACAGGATCAAATCAAGGTTTCCATGTACCAGACGACTCAAGTTCATCATGTGCTCGATCCTGGAATCAGAATCGATACTGCATTCAGGG
The DNA here is from genome assembly GCF_947493865.1 of uncultured Halomonas sp. GTDB lineage: Bacteria > Pseudomonadota > Gammaproteobacteria > Pseudomonadales > Halomonadaceae > Modicisalibacter. Next base: position 135,233 of record NZ_CANLTC010000002.1, on the reverse strand, counting down.
CTGCGCTTCGAGACGGTGGCGCTGCCAATCGTTGTCCGGCTCGTTCAGACGCAATACCGCGTCTACCACCTGTTCTTCCATGTTGTAGTGCGAGGTGAATCCCAGGTGCTTCATCAAGCCACGCATGGGGTGATTGTCCACCATGATCTTGCCGATCATCTCCAGAGTGCCGATGCTCCTGCAGTAGGCGATCATCTTCTTCATCAATACGCTGCCCAGGCCCAGCCCTTGCATGTCGTCCCGTATGATGACGGAGAATTCCGTGCGAATGTTGTCCGGGTCGTTCCACACCCGAACCACCCCGAGCATCTCCTTGTCGCCATCTTCTAGCGTATGCTCGGCGATGAACGCCATCTGACGGTCGTAATTGATCTGAGCCAGCAACGCCAGATCCCGCTTGGTCAGATCCGCCTTGTTATGGAAATAGCGAAAGCGAATGCTCTCCTCGGACAGCCGGGAGTGAAATTCGGTGATCAGTGGCGCATCTTCGCCCCGCACCGGGCGAATCTCGACCCGCATGTCATTCTTGAGCGTCACCCATTCTCGTAGCTCTTCCGGGTAAGGCATGATGGCATGACGCGCCGGCTCGCCCAGATCCAGTGCAAAATCCACCGCGATCATGCCGTCCCGGTTGAGCAGTAAGGGATTGATCTCGAGACCGCGCAGCTCGAGTAGATCCGAGGCCATCTGGGAAAGCTTGACCAGCAGCTGGCACAGCCGATCGATATCCCGCTGCGGGTCCGGGGAGTGATCGAGAATCAACTTGCCCGCATGGGTGTTGCCTATCAGATCGTTGGCCAGGGTCATGTTCAAGGGTGGCAAGGCCACATGGCGATCCGCCATCACGTTGGTGCGGTAGCCACCAATACCGAAGACGATGATCGGGCCGAATACCGGGTCCCGCGTGATGCCGGCGCTCAATTGAATCGAGTGTTTTCCCCGCTGCATGGGCTGCAGGCAATAGCAATGTATCTCGCTGTCTGGAAATTGCGTCTGTATTTCGTGCCGGAGACGTTCCACGCCGTTTGCGACATCGGCCGCACTGTTAAGATCCTGCAGCAGGCCAGAAGAGGGCTTGCGCTGATATTTAGGGTAATGGTAAGGCCGGCAGCCCTGCTCATGGATCGCCTTGAGCCCCAGCGGGGCCTGCAGCTCTTCAAAGGCCGCTGCCGCTTCCTCCGGGGTAGTGACATAGCGGCTTGACGCCGTCGAAATACCGTAGGCCTGAAGCACCTCGCCGGTCTCTTGGTGGCTCAAGCGATCGCGACCACTCGCCTTGGCCTCGGCGATCAACCCATGGCACTTCTGGCGATTGGCAGTCGTGATTCCGAAGGGCAGGCTGGGCGGCGTCTCCTGCAGCAGGGTCTGCACCCGCTGGTAGTCCACCATGTGGATGAATGCCTTGACCGCTTTTTCGGGCGAAATATAGGTCGGGATACCCGCAAGATGACACTCATGACGCGCGGACGACGCTTCCTCCAGCCCCATCCAGCTGGTGAGTAAATTCCGCTTGAAGCGCTTGCGATTGGCAACGACCGCTTGCGCTGTGGCCTTGGAGGGGGCCAGTCGGGTTGGCGCATGCACCACCAGCACCGCATCCACGTTGGCATCGGCGGCAACGATTTCCAGAGCCCCGACGAATTTCTCCGGCGTCGCGTTACCGCCCAGATCCACCGGATTACTTCCGGGCAGGCTCATGTCAAAATCGCTATCCAGCAGTGCCTGACGTGTCTCGTCGGTAAACTGCGCCAGCTTGCCCCCGGCGGTGATCAAACGATCAATGGCCAATAGCGCCGGCCCCAGCCCATTGGCAACGATGGCCAGACGATCGCCGCGCAGGGGGCGCATACGCGACAAGGTGCCAAGCGCATCGAACAACTCGTCGGAGTTGTCCACGCGCACCACCCCGGCCCTGGCCAGGGCCGCGTCATACACGCTATCCCGATTGATGACCCCTGGCGTGGGCGGAAGCCCCGAAAGATCCGATTCAGGCGTACGCCCACTCTTGATCGCCAGGACCAGTCGATTGCGCGAGGCTTCCCGCAGCGACGTCATGAAATGCTGGGCATCGTTGATACGCTCCAGATGCAACAGAATGGCTTGCGCCGGGGAGTTCTGATTGATGTAATCGATCAGATCCGGAAGCATGACATCGACGCTGTCGCCCAGGGTCACCAGATGCGAGAAGCCGATACCCTGACCCGCAGCCCAGTCGATCATGGCATTGCCGAGCATGCCGGACTGGCCCAGATATGCGACCTTGCCGGTCTTGACCGGCTGGCTCGAATAGGTGGCATTGAGATGCCGCCCGGGAACGATCAGCCCCATGCACTCCGGCCCCAGCACTCGAATCCCGGAGCGCCTGGCAGCCGCCAGCATCCGCTCACGCATCGACCCTTCCTTGCCGGTACTTTCATCCAGAAAGGAGCCGCCTGAAAGCACCAGAACCGCTTTGACGCCGAGGCGCCCCAGCTGCTCTATCGTGACGGGCACCGTCACCATTGGAGAGCAGATGACCGCCAGGTCCGGTGCCTGAGGCAGATCAAACACTCTCTTGACGCAAGGAACACCAAAGACCGCATCGTAGCCCCTGGGATTGACTGCCCACAGAGATCCCGGGAACTTCCCCTCCTGCAGATTGCGAATCACCAACCCACCCATGGAATGGCTCTTTTCAGAGGCGCCGATCACCGTGACGGAGCTCGGATCGAAGAAGTTACGCAGAAAACGGGTACCCACGGCGACCTCCTGATAGAAAGACGATGCTTGCGTACGACTTAAGAACACTGTCCTGCAAGTCGCATTGCCGCTTACTGTTGCATCATACCAGTGTGGAGAGCCGTCATGATCACATCCTTTATCACGCATCCTCATTGCGTTCTTCACAACATGGGGCCAGAACACCCGGAAAGCCCCAAGCGTCTGGATGCGATACTCGCGCGCATGGCCCTTGAAGGCATCCTGCAGCAGACCATGCAGTCCGAGGCCAAGCCGGCCACTGATGAACAGCTCAATCTGGTTCATCCCCAGCGCCATCTGCGCTCCCTGGACAAATGCGTTCCCAAGCAGGGCTTGACCAACCTCGACAACGACACCTTCATGAACCCGGACAGCCTCAACGTTGCACGCCTGGCGTCCGGCTCCGTGGTGCGCGGCATCGATCAGCTCTTTCGTCAGCAGGCGGACAACGTCTTTTGTGCCGTGCGCCCGCCCGGGCATCACGCCGAGGCAACGGAAGCCATGGGCTTCTGTTTCTACAACAATGTCGCCGTGGGAGCCGCTCACGCACGGGCGAAGTACGGCTTGAAGCGTATTGCCATCCTCGATTTCGACGTGCATCAGTGCAATGGCACCATCGATATCTTTGCCAACGATCCGGACATCCTCATCTGCACCAGCTATCAGTACCCGTTCTATCCCTGGCGCTATCTACGTCCCGAAGCGGACAACGTAGTCTGCACGCCGCTGGATGCAGGTTGTGACAGCCGTACCTTTCGTCGCGTCATCGAGCGCGACTGGTTGCCGGCACTGCAGGCCCATCGGCCAGAGCTGATCCTTGTATCCGCCGGTTTCGACGCCCATAGGGAAGATCCCTTGGCGGACGTCTGTCTGGAAGACGAGGATTATTACTGGATCACCAATCTGGCCATGGACGTTGCCCGGGGCTATGCCAACCATCGCCTGGTCTCGGTACTCGAAGGCGGCTACAACCCCGAAGCTCTTGGCAGGTGCGCCACGACACATGTCAAGGCACTGCTGGGCCTGCCCTACCACGAAAAGAATGATGAAGGTGCATGTCGCTATGACTCCCCCGTATCGAAGGGATGAGTTCCGGCGGCAAGCCTGGAGACCACGAAATCTCGGAGAACGCCCGAGGCAGGAGGTATGCTAGAATCCAGGAAACTTTGTTTCCTATAGTGAACTTGTCATGCCCGCCACCACCGACCAGGAAGCCGCATTACGTATCGCTTCAGGCCGAAAACCCTTCGTCGAACCGTTGCGCCTGGGTGAGCGACTGAAGGAAATTCGCTTGGCCAATCGGTGGACCCTGGATAGCGTCAGTCAGCGTACTGGCCTTGCCCGCTCGACCCTATCCAAGATCGAGAACAATCAGATTTCACCGACATTCACTGCCGTACAGAAGCTCATCAATGGTTTGGGAATCGACCTGCCACAACTACTAAGTCCGCCCAAGACACAAGCCCATACCCTGGGCCGGCGCGACTTGACTCGCAGTGGTGACGGGCAACAGCACCCGACCCCTACCTATGAGCATGAACTGCTGTCCTGCCAGCTGGCCCAGAAGCGCATGATCCCGTTCAAGACCATCGTGCGGGCGCGGGACTTCAGGGAATTCAACGAATGGGTTCGCCACGATGGCGAGGAATTCCTAATCGTTCTTGATGGCTGCGTACTTCTATTTACCGAGTTCTACGAACCTCTGCGCCTGGAACAGGGCGACAGCCTCTACTTTGACAGCGACATGGGCCACGCCCTGGTCTCGATCAGCGAGCAGGACGCCACGGTATTGTCGGTGTGCACTTCGTCCGAAATTGCGCTGGAAAGTGCTGCTGCCCGGAGCTGTTCATAACGAGCAGCTCATAAGAAAGCCCTCAATATCACTTGAGGGCTTTCCCGTCACCCATGCTCAACGACCCGCGTAAGGATCCTCCCCTGCCAACTCCCGCTGCATCACCTTGGCAGCATAGTCCGACCCATAGCGCGCTCGGGACCAGAGATACATGATCAACCCGAGGATCATCCAACCGCCGAACACGACCCATTCCACCGGCAGCAATGCCGAGGGGCTGCCGGGTAGATACAGCACCACCATCCCTAAGGAGAGAATGACGGCCAATCCGCCGACCAGCTTGCCCTGAGCCACCATGAAAGGACGCTTGAGCTCAGGTTCCCGATAGCGCAATACCACAAACGACAAGGCCACGAAGAAATAGGCAACGACGATGCCCAGCCCGCCCGCATCCACCAGCCAGACCATGGTTGGGCGACCGAAGAACGGCGCGATACTGGAAAGGATACCGATCATCAGGATGGCATTGGTCGGCGTGCGGTAGCGCGGATGCAACTTGCCCAGGAAAGCGGGCAGCATGCCCGCATGGGCCAAGGCAAAGATTGCCCGGGAGCCACCGATATAAAAGGCGTTCCAACTGGTGATGATGCCCGCGATGCCCGCCAGTACCATCAGATTGCCTGCCCAGGGTGCGGCGAAGACCGCCTGCATGGCATCCGGCACCGCCAAGGAGCTATTCGCCAGTGCCTGGGGGTTCAGCATCAACGAAGTGCCCAGAATGATCAGCGCATACCAGAACACCGCGAGGATGACGGAGGCCATGAGCACCCGCCCGATTTCGCGAAAGGGCAGATTGATCTCCTCCGCGGCCTGGGGAATGACATCGAAGCCGACAAACATGAACGGCACCATGATCAATACCGTCATGATACCGCCGATGACACCGTTCTCGACGCTGAACAGTGGCTGCATGGTAGCGCTGTCGCCGGTGAACAGCGCACCGGTGATGAACATGACGCCTACCGCCAGAATCAGCACGGTCACCACCTTCTGTACCAGCGCCGCAGTGCGGATACCAACGTAGTTGATCCACATCATCACCAACGAACCGATCACCCCGACCGCGACCCAGCTTGCGGTCACGTCCCAACCGGCAATGGTCCATAAATAGCCCACGGCATAGCCGGGAAACAGCTGCTCGACCACGGTAGGCAACGCAACGGCCTCGAAAGAAACCACGCTCACGTATCCCAGCACGATGGTCCAGGTACAGATGAACGAAGCAAAATGACCCAGCGCCCGGTAACTGTAGACGTGTTCGCCACCCACCTGGGGCATGGCGGAAGCAAGCTCCGCGTAGGTCAGGCCCACCAGAACGATGGCGATGCCGCCGAATACGAAGGCAGTGATCGCCCCCAGGCTTCCCGCGGACTGTATCCAGCTGCCGGTCAGAACGATCCAGCCCCAGCCGATCATGGCGCCGAAGGCAAGCGCCAATACGTCCTTGCGCGCCAGCACACGTGCCAGCTTGTTTTCCGTCACTGAATCCGTCATTAGCACTCACCTCTCACTGTATTGGTCTTGTGATTTTTTCTAGCGCGCTTCGTTTTATAAATTCAACGATAAAGCCACGCTAAATCAGCCAGCTCACGTAATACAAGTGTTTTCCAACTGCCTTCAACCAAAGTCAATCATGTTGAACCGCATCCCCCCGCCACAGCAACTTGCCGCACTCTTCAAGCGAGTAGCCACCCAGGGATTGCGCCAGGGCGAGACCAGGGGCACTGTCCATATAATCGAACAGCTGGCGCAACAAGGAACGAAAATAGACGTTGCGCGGCGTGACCAGATCAAAGGCTTCCTCGCTCACCGGTATGAATCCCAGGCCGAACTCGTTGGCGGCGGACAAGGTGCCTGGGCCAATATCCGCTTCGTTGCGGGCAATCAGCGAGGCAACCTCCCTTTCACTATAGGCGATGGCATTGCAGTTGAGCTGCTCGAGACGCAATTGCTGACCGGCCAGCCACTCTTTCAGAAAACGCTGGGAGCCGGCCCCTTCCTGACGCATTACCCAACGCCTGCTGGCACCGGAAAGCCCTTGAGCCAGCCCTTGAGTAAGCCCCTTAGGGTGCAGAGACAAATGCCGATCCTCGCTGCGAATGATCAGTCCCTGGCTGCGCCGGAACAACCGGACCAGGACCCAGTGGCGATAGCCTTGATGACCGCGAATCAGCGCTGGATGACGCAGCCCGCTCTCCTCGGCGCGCCCCCAGTGAATGGCGCAGACATCCGCCCTACCCTGGGACAGGAGTTCCAGGCCCAGCTGTGTACCGGTCACGCTATGACCGTAGAACGCTTGGCCTCGCTGCTGCTGGTTGAGTCGCATGACCATGGCAGCCAGCAATGGATCGTCACTGCCGGTAATCATCAAGCGGTCCGTGAGCACACCGTGATGACAGGATTCGAGAATCCAGTGCTCCACCAGCCGACGGGGAAAGAGCCATTTGCCGGTAATCTTGGTGGCCGGCAAGACGCCCTCACTGGCTAGCTGATAGATCTTCTTTTCATTCAGATGCAATAGCTCTGCCACCTGATGAACATTGAGAAAAGGATTATCCGCCTCGCTCACCAGCCTCTCTCCCGGGCAGATGCATCCAGAGGCTTGTCCTGAGACGACGAAATTGATTGCCTGGCGCCTTCATGGCTCTTCCGGCTATGGGGTCGCCGAGGCGGCGGACTGTCCAGTATCAAACGCTCGGCAGTGTATATGGCCTGAAAATGCTTGCCCTTGGCCCGAGCAATCAACAGCACACCGAAACGCTGAGCCAGCTCGACGCCTTTTTGGGTTACACCGGAACGCGACACCAGCACACTGATGCCCATCTGGGCCACCTTGAGCACCATCTCCGAGGTCAAGCGCCCAGTGGTATAGAAGACGTCCGCCCCGCCGGCATCAGCCATGGACGCTTCATCTGCATATAGCCATTGGCGACCCGCCAGGGTATCTACCGCATTATGCCGGCCTACATCCTCGACGAAATCCAGCACCTGATCCTGACGACACAAGGCGCAGCCGTGAACGGCACCGGCGTTGCGATAGGTTTCGTTGTAGGCGCCCAGGTTATCGAGCAACCGATAGAGCACGGATTGTGCCAGACGGGTCTCGGGCAGGGGGTTGAGAGAAGCGGCATCGAGCAGACGCCCGAACACAGTGCCCTGGCCGCAGCCGGTGGTGACGGTGCGCTGAGCCAACCGCACGTCGAGATCCTCGGGTTGATGTCGGGTGACGATCGCTGCGGCTTCCACCTCCCAATCGACCTGCACCGCCTGAAGATCCTCTCGTCGAGCAATCAACCCCTGGTTACGCAGGTAGCCGATCACCAATGCTTCGGGTTCGGCGCCCAAGGTCATCAAAGTGACGATCTCGCGACGATTGAGATACACTGTCAGTGCCCGCTCGGCAGCGATGGCCTGTTGCCGAGTCTCGCCATATTCATCTATAACGGAAATTTCCACCGTCGTCGGCAGGCGCGCCTGACTTACGCTGATAGAGCTCATGACCAGCATCCTCCTGAGAACGTGTTTGCCAACTCGCTAGGGCCTGTTGACGTTTCATCGCGAACCGCGTTGCTGCATCAAAAAGTGTCAGTCAAGGCGCGAAGCGCAGGGAAAGGGTCATTCCCTTTTCAAGTTTCGCAACGCAGAATGGCGCTTTTTGCTGCGCAACCCGAAGGGCTGGGCCAGTTTTTATCCGCTGCTGCGTTAGTCGTCGTTCATTTGGAATAACCAAATTTCTCTCCTCCTGCCTTGCCCCGAATAAAAACTGGCGCCAGCGCGGCCGTGAATGAAACCTCAACAGGCCCTAGATCATGAACGGGTTCCAGACCACGCAGCGGCTTGAGCACTATATCGGTTACAATCCCCCTCAGACCAGCCAGGCGTTGCACGCCCGTTCTCGTCAGCCGTTATCGTCAGGAGTACCCATGCCATGACCACTAGCAGTCTACGCACCCTGAGTCTCGAGCTTGAAGCCGTTCAGCGCACGGTCAAGGGCTTCAGCATGACCCAATGGCATGTTGCCAGGGTGGAGCCCGGGAACCAGGGGCCAGACGTGCTCGAACTGCAGCTTTATATGACCGAGCGGCTCGCCTACCGCCATAATCTCTCTTCCGCAAGGCCGCGCCTGTTCGTGCGCTGTAGTGAGTACCAGAGCGAGCACCAGGGCGAGCACCAGAGCAAGGCAAACGCCATCACCGCCAGCCAGGAAGTGGCCGCGGGATGGATGGATGGTGACTGGCTGGTACTCGATGCCACCATGCCCCTGGCTATCCAGGTGTGGTTGGAAGCCTATCTGGCCCGTCATGGAGAGGCACCGGACGAGGGACGCAAGAAGAAACGCAAGGGCGCCGGCCGCGCCCGGGAGGATCAAGCATGAGTCGTTTCGAACGCTGGTCGCGGCGCAAGCGTGGCCTGGAAACCGAAGATCAACCCGAACAGCAGGCATTTGCCCCCTCTTCGAGCCAGACGCCGCTTGAGCCGTCAGACGCAAGAGAATCGTCGAACATCGATTTATCGCCGGCACCGGAAGAAGAACATGCCAAGGAGAGCCTGCAGGAACAGGAAGATGCCCGATCGCAACTGGATAATCCGGCGGATCATATCGATGCCGAGCTACCTGATCCGGACACGCTTGCGCCAAAGGGCGATTTCAGTGCATTTTTACAGCACGGCGTCAGTCCGGCACTCAAGCGACGTGCGCTGCGTCGCATGTTCACGGCAGAGAATTACAATGTGCGCGATGGCCTCGACGATTACGATCATGACTTCACCAAGATGCGCAAGCTCGACAGCGAGACCTCGGCGCAGTTGAGAAGCTGGATGCGCAAGCTCACTGAAGAGACCGAAGAGCCAGCGGATGAAATCATCGAGGAGAGTCCCTCGGTAGCTTCTGCCCCGGAGGAAACAGGCGACATGGATGAGAAAGCGAACGCCTCGAGTGACGAAGCAGCGCCTTGTGAAAGCAAGAATCCTGATAATCACGCTGATGAAGTGGCTCAGGAAAATATAGACGACGCGACTGACCCAGTACGACCCACGAACAGGCCAGTTTGACGCAATCCAGCACATCATGAACTGCCAGACTGCCATCGGCTTCCCTTTTACGGGAGTTTGACTACCTCTGGCCAGGTCCAAAGCCTGCTTATAGTATTGAAATAAAAGATTTCGGCGATTGCTTCGATCTGGCGATCATCTAAACTCAATAATCATTCGTCGATATCTTCCAGACCGTAACGAACTGAGGTGACATGGCGAACCATATTCCCGTTGCGTCGCTGGATCCGTCCCGCGATCGCGCGGCTAAAGACGCGGCCTACGCGCAGGTCTCCTGGCCGGTCAATCTGGCCCCCAGCAGCATCAGCTATCAGAGTCACGGGCATTTGCTGATCATCGGCAATGAGCGCGACGTGCGGATGGCTGCCCAGCATTTACAGAAAGCCGGCACCCTGGGCTCGATCGCCCTGCTGATCACCGCCGCGACACCGATCGACGGCGCTTCCGACGCAGCACTGGAGCAAGCCTATGATGCCACCGCAGCGCTGCCCTGTTATCAGACCCGGCACCTGTGCCTGAGTGGTCACCTGGGGGCGTTTCATGCGCAGATCACACGTGACGACGCGCCCGCAATCAATCTTGCCCAGGCCTGCATTCAGCGTGATTGCTTCGATCTGGTGCTGGATCTGGGTAGCCCTGCACAACTCGATCTGCAGCTGCTCCCACCGGGCTATCATGCCATCGATGTCGCAAGCCCCGCCTATGAGGAGACCCTCGCCACCCTGACCGATAGCGTGGGGGAATTCGAGAAACCCAAGTATTTCCAGATCGACCATGCCATCTGCGCTCATGCGGGCCGCGGAAAGAGCGGCTGCACTCGCTGCCTGGACGTGTGCCCCGCGGACGCCATCAAGAGCGTCACCCAGCGTATCGAATCCTGGATCGAGATCGACCCCTATCTCTGTCATGGAGCCGGCAGCTGCACCAGCGCCTGCCCCACCGGCGCCATTCAGTACCTGCTGCCGCAGCCCCAGCGCCAGCTCGACTTCGTGCGGCGCCTGCTCGGCGCTTATCGTCAGGCCGGAGGCACGATGCCGGTGGTGCGTTTTTGCGATCAAACCTGGCTCGAAGGAGAATCCACGACTGCCGCGCCCCATGTACTGGACGTCCCCCTGGAAGAACTGGGTGCTGCCGGTCTCGAGCACTGGCTGGCGGCTCTGGCCGACGGCGCGGCGGAAGTACGCATTCAGCATCATGCGAGCCTGCCCGAAAGCTTGTCCCGACTCATCAAGGATCAGCTCGAGCAGGCACGCGTGCTACTTTCCACCCTCGGCCATGACCCACTGCGTGTGATTGTCATCGATGCGTCACCCACTGCCCGGGATGCCCCGGCGCGTCTTGATTGCCTGATGCCGCGGGAAGAGTCCGACCTGGCAGCCAACAAGCGCGATCGCCTCAATGCGGTCATCGACTATCTGGGCACTCAAGGCCAGTCCAGCTCCGAACGAGCCTCCGTACCCACTGGCGCCCCGTTCGGCACCATCAATGTGGACGAATCAGCCTGCACGCTCTGCATGGCCTGTGTCGCGGTGTGTCCGACGCCGGCGCTTCGAGGGGGAGACGATCATTCCCCGCAACTTGGCTTTCGCGAAGCGGACTGCGTGCAATGCGGCCTGTGCGAGAACTCGTGCCCCGAGAATGCCATTACCCTGGCGCCCGGGTTTCTGGGCGATCTCGAACTACGCAATACCACGCGCATCTGCAAGGAAGAGGACGCCTTCGCCTGTATAAGCTGCGGCAAGCCTTTCGCCACCTCCAGCACGATCGCCAACATCAAGGCCAAGCTCATCGATCATCCTTACTTTGCCGGCGATGCAATCCGGCGCCTGGAGATGTGCGAGGATTGCCGAGTCAAGGACGTGTGGCACGATCTGGCCCGCAATCCCGCCGCCCAACTGAAGATATGACCATGACAGGAACCAACGATGCCTGTGAATTGGCGAAAGAGTCCATGACCGAAGCCAGCGACGAAGCAGCGCTCAGGCTCAGCGGATACGATGGACTGCGTAGCGATATCTATCGCTTGCTGGCACGGCTTTTAAGGGAAGCGCCGGATGCGGATCTGCTCGGTTTTCTGGCAGAGCTCGAGATCGCCGAGGACAAGAGCGACCTGCAAGCCTGCTGGAGAACGCTGGCCCTTGCCGCCTCCACGGCGCAACCGGAAAACCTTGCGCAAGCGCACTTTCGGCACCTTATCGGGGTCATACAAGGAGAGCTGGTGCCCTATGCCTCCTGGTACCTGACCGGCTCCCTGATGGAAATGCCGTTGGTGGAACTGCGCCGGGATCTCAGGCAACTGGGCTATGAACGTGCCCCGGACGTCAAGGAGCCGGAAGATCATATCGCTGCCATGCTCGAGGTGATGGCCATGCTCATCGAAAGCGACCCTGCCCAGCAGGCGCTCTTTTTTCAACGGCATCTGGCCCCCTGGGGCAGCGATTTCATGGCGGATCTCGCCCGAGTCGATACGCCGTTCTATGCCAGCGTCGGTCAGCTGGGTCATGTATTCTTGCAGCAGGAAGAGACCATGAACATGTCTGATGAAACATCACCCCCCATCGACGCTTCGACTCCCGATACATCACGACAGGATCCCTCGAACACCTGAACGACATTGTCGCCAGATGCTCGATATTGACAAAGTGCGCTGAGGAAATTGCCATGAGTCACACAACCACCAAACCCGCCAGCCCTGCTGCTCCAGGACGCCGTCGTTTTCTTCGCGTGCTGGGCCTTGGCACCGTGGCCGGGGCCGCTGCTGCAGGCCTTGGTAACGCCACCTTCGTCCAGGCTCAGGAGAAGGACGACGACTATCCACTGCACCCGGACGGCCCGGAGTATCGTGAAACCGATCATGTTCGCGCCTTTTACGCCACTCTGCGCGATTGAAGAACAAGAGGACTCCCCATGCGACTGACACGTAAATCTCCCACGCCTAGCGAACCGGGACTGGGCATCTCCCGTCGCCAATTTCTCCAGCGCAGCGCCGCCACTACCGGAGGCCTGGCCGCTGCAGGCTTCATGGGCAACACCATGATGCGTCGCGCGGATGCCAAGGAAAAGACCCTGGTTTCCACTGCGCCGATCGAGATCAAGCGCACCGTCTGTTCCCACTGCTCCGTGGGCTGCGGCACCTACGCCGAAGTCCAGGAAGGCGTCTGGACCGGCCAGGAGCCGGCCTTCGATCATCCCGTCAACCGTGGTGCCCACTGTGCAAAAGGCGCATCGCTACGCGAACACGGGCATTCCACTCGCCGCCTGAAATACCCCATGAAGCTTGAAGGCGGCCAGTGGAAGCGTCTTTCCTGGGAACAGGCCATCGAAGAAGTCGGCGACAAGGTACTCCAGCTGAGGGACAAATACGGCCCGGACAGCGTCTACTGGTTGGGATCGGCCAAGTTCAGCAATGAACAGGCCTATCTGATGCGCAAGTTCGCCGCCATGTTCGGTACCAACAACACCGATCACCAGGCGCGCATCTGTCACTCCACCACGGTCGCCGGGGTAGCCAATACCTGGGGCTACGGGGCGATGACCAACTCGCTCAACGACATGCACAACAGCAAGTCGATCCTCTTCATCGGCTCCAACCCCACGGAAGCCCACCCCATCGCGATGCAGCACATCCTGATCGCGAAGGAGCGCGGAGCGAACATCATCGTCGTCGACCCCCGTTTCACTCGCACTGCCGCCAAGGCGGACAAGTTTGTGCGCCTGCGTCCGGGTTCGGATGTCGCCTACATATGGGGGCTGCTGTGGCACATCTTCGACAACGGCTGGGAAGACAAGGAGTACATCGACAACCGGGTCTACGGCATGGACAAGGTACGCGAGGAAGTTGCCGCCTTCCCGCCGGAAGTGGTCGAGTCGGTCACCGGCGTGTCGAAAGAGGACATGTACGACGTTGCCAAGCGCCTGGCGGATAACCGCCCCGGGTGCGTCGTGTGGTGCATGGGCGGAACCCAGCACACCACCGGCAACAACAACACTCGCGCCTACTGCATCCTCGAGCTTGCCCTGGGCAATATCGGGGTTTCCGGGGGCGGTGCCAATATCTTCCGTGGTCATGACAACGTGCAAGGCGCCACGGATCTTGGCCTGATGTCTCACTCGCTACCCGGCTACTACGGTCTTTCAGAAGGCGCCTGGCAGCACTGGGGGGAAATCTGGGGACTGGATCAGGAGTGGCTCAAGAGCCGTTTCGATCAGACCGAGTACGCCGACGGCAAGCCCATGTACGCCAACGGTATCACCGTCTCGCGCTGGATCGACGGTGTCCTTGAAAAAGAAGAGAACATCGCTCAGCGCTCCAGCTTGAAGGGCATGTTCTACTGGGGCCATGCGGTCAACTCCCAGACCCGCGGCGTGGAAATGCAGAAGGCCATGGGTCAGCTCGAGCTGATGGTGATCGTCGACCCCTATCCTACTGTGGCCGCGGTCATGCACGATCGCAGCGATGGTGTCTATCTGCTGCCTGCGGCGACCCAGTTCGAGACCACCGGTAGCGTGACCAACACCAGCCGCAGCCTGCAGTGGCGCGATAAAGTCATCGAACCACAGTTCGAGGCGTTACCGGATCATGAAATCATGTATCTGCTGGCCAAGAAGCTCGGTTTCGCCGAGCAGATGTTCAAGAACATCCAGGTCAACGGCAACGAACCCCTGGTCGAGGATATCACCCGGGAATTCAACAAGGGCATGTGGACCGTGGGCTACACCGGGCAGAGTCCGGAGCGCCTCAAGATGCATCAGCAGAACTGGCACACGTTCAGCTTCGAAACGCTGCAGGCAGAAAGCGGCCCGATCAAGGGCGAGTACTATGGCCTGCCCTGGCCCTGCTGGGGCAATCCCGAGATGGCCCATCCGGGAACGCCGCTGCTCTACGACATGAGCAAGCCGGTCAAGGAAGGCGGACTGACCTTTCGTGCCCGCTTCGGTGTCGAGCGTGACGGCGAGAGCCTGCTGGCGGATGGCGTCTTCAGCAAGGACTCGGACCTCAACGATGGCTATCCGGAGTTTACCGCCGAGATGCTCAAGCAGCTTGGCTGGTGGGAAGAGCTCACGGACGAGGAAAAAACCGCTGCGGAAGGCAAGAACTGGAAGACCGATCTTTCCGGCGGCATCCAGCGGGTCGTCATCGACCACGGCTGCGCGCCCTTTGGCAATGCCAAGGCACGCTGCGAGGTATGGACGTTCCCCGACCCCATCCCGAAACATCGCGAGCCGCTTTACACCCCGCGTCGAGATCTGGTCAAGGAATATCCGACCTGGGAGGACATGCAATCCTTCTATCGTCTGCCGACACTTTATCGCTCCATTCAGGAAGAAGACTTCAGTGAGCGCTACCCTCTCACCCTCACCTCCGGGCGCCTGGTGGAATACGAAGGCGGTGGCGAGGAAACCCGCTCGATGAGTTGGCTGGCGGAACTGCAACAGGAAATGTTCGTCGAGATCAATCCGGAGATGGCCAAGGAGCTGGGCATCGCCAACGACGACATGGTATGGGTCGAGGGCGCCGAACAGGGTCGCGTACGGGTCAAGGCCATGGTCACGCCCCGGGTAGGCCGGGATGTCGTGTTCATGCCCTTTCACTTCGGCGGCATGTTCCAAGGCAAGAGCCTGCACGATCGCTACCCGGAAGGCAGCGCTCCCTATGTACTCGGCGAATCCGCCAATACCGCCACGACCTACGGCTACGACAGCGTCACCCAGATGCAGGAAACCAAGGTCACTTTGTGTCGGATAGAAAAAGCCACCGCATGATGCGCCAAGACATCAGCGAGCGTCGCGATCACGAACGCGGCGAATGAGGAGATTTTTATGACCAAGATGAAATTCGTATGCGACGCGGAACGCTGCATCGAATGCAACGGCTGTGTCACCGCCTGCAAGAACGCCAACGAAACCGACTGGGGCATCCAGCGGCGCCGGTTGGTCACCATAGACGACGGCCAGCCCACGGAGGTGTCGATCTCGGTTGCCTGCATGCACTGCGACGATGCGCCCTGCATGGCGGTGTGCCCTACCGACTGTTTCTACAAAACCGACGATGGCATCGTGTTGCATGACAAGGATCTTTGCATCGGCTGTGGCTATTGCCTGTACGCCTGCCCCTTCGGCGCGCCGCAATTTCCCAAGCAAAGCGCCTTTGGCGAGCGCGGCAAGATGGACAAGTGTACCTATTGCGCCGGCGGCCCTGCCGATACCAAGGAAGAAGAATACGAGAAGTACGGCGCCAATCGCATCGCTGAAGGCAAATTACCGCTATGCGCGGAAATGTGCGCCACCAAGGCCTTGATGGCAGGACCCACGGATGCGCTGACGGATATCTTCCGCGAGCGCATGGAAAAACGCGGCCAGTCGCTTGCTGCCTGGGAGCCGATGCAGGACGATCAGTCTCGCGAAACGGCTGCGACCCTGAACCTCGATCGCATGGCCTACGACGCCAGCCGACAAGCCTGAAGGAGCTAGACCATGACTTCTGTACTCACTCCCCTGTTGTGGTATCGGCGCCTGCTGGGTCTGGCGCTCATGTTGCTGTTGACCTGCGTGTTTGCCACCTCCACCCTGGCGGCCGATCCGGAGGCGGAAATCAAACAGGCCATCGGCGGAGCCTCCCAGGAGACCTGGCAGGATATCGGCAGTACTGATGACTACATCGACACCCGGGCTGACTCCTCCTATAACCTGATCAACGCCAGCGGCGAGACCTGGCGCCAGATACGCAATACCTGGGTCTCTCCGGGCGGAGCGATCGCCATTGTAGGGGTACTGGCGATTCTGATCGTCTTCTATCTCGTCGTTGGTACAAAGACCCTCGATGAACCTCGCACCGGGCGCTTGATATTACGCTGGACGGCACTCGAGCGCGCCCTGCACTGGACGCTTGCGACACTGTTCATTCTTCTGGCCCTGACCGGATTGAATCTTCTGTTTGGCAAGTTTGTCTTCCGCCCGCTGTTCGGTGACGGTTTCTGGGCACCGATGATTGCCGGCACCAAGTTCGTGCACAACTACCTGGGGCCGCTGTTCGGTATCGTTTTGATCACCATGCTGGCCAAATGGTTGACCATCAACCTGCCCAAGAAACACGACTTGACCTGGTTCAAGCAAGGTGGCGGCATTGTCGGCAAGGCCCACCCCCCCGCTGGATTTGCCAATGGCGGCGAGAAAGGCTGGTATTGGCTGCTGGCCAGCGTCGGCCTGGTGGTGGTAGTCACGGGCTTGGTGATGGACTTCCCCATCTTCGGCCAGAGCCGCGACACCATGCAGTGGATGAACGTCATCCATGCTGTCGGCTCGCTTGGATTGATGGCGGTTGCTCTCGGGCATATCTACATCGGCACCCTAGGCATGGAAGGTGCCTTCGATGCCATGAAGAGTGGCTATGTCGATGAAACCTGGGCCAAGCAGCACCATAGCCTCTGGTATGAAGAAGTCATGAATAAAGCCGATACCGCCCCCCAGGAAAAGGCAGTGGATGATGCAACCGCAAAAGCACATCGTCCCAACTAACGTGTAGTTTCTGGGCGTTCAGCCCTTTTTGACACCGTCCCTTTCAACAACAGGGGCGGTGTCTTTTGTTATGATACCAGTCTCATTGCCAGCCTTATGGAGAGCGCCGCATGCAGCATATCGATGATGCCACCCGTACTGAAATCGAAGCCGCCACCTTTCGCCGCCTGCTCGATCATCTCGATGCCCACAAGGAAGCACAGAACATCGACTTGATGATCCTGGCGGATTTCTGTCGCAACTGTTTGTCCAAATGGATGGTCACGGCGGCCGAGGAGCGAGGGGCAGAACTCGACTACGACAGCGCCCGGGAATACGTATACGGCATGCCCTACGAGCAGTGGAAGGAAAAGTACCAAACACCCGCCACAGCAGAACAGCAAGCCGCATTGAAGGCACGCCACAGCGCCAAGGAAGAAGATGCATGAGTACCGACCGTGATACCTTCATACCCCTCAATATCGCGGTACTGACGATCTCGGACACCCGCACCGAGGAGACTGACCGGTCAGGGCAGGCCTTGGTCGAGCGCCTGAAGGAGGCTGGGCACACCGCCATCGACAAGCGCATCGTCGTCGACGATGTTTATCGTATTCGCGCGGTTGTCGCCGACTGGATCGCCGACGAGCGCATCCAGGTGATCCTGACCACCGGCGGTACCGGTTTTACCGGGCGTGACTCCACCCCGGAGGCGGTCAGCGTGCTGCTCGACAAGACCATCGAAGGCTTCGGCGAACTGTTTCGGCACCTCTCCTGGCAGGAAATAGGCAGCTCCACGATTCAGAGCCGCTGCCTTGGGGGGCTTGCCAATGCCACCGTGGTATTCTGTCTGCCCGGCTCCACCGGCGCCTGTCGCACTGCCTGGGACGGCATCCTCAAGGAGCAACTCGACAGCCGGCACGGGCCCTGTAATTTCGCCAACCTGATCATTCCCGAGCGGGGGCAGCATGGCTGACATTGGAAATGCCATGAAAGCCAGCGATGGCATGCAAAGCGTCGAAGCAGCGATTGAAGCATTGCTGAATGGACTCAACCCCGTGGATGTGGAGTTGATCGCCACTGCTGACGCGGCAGGACGCATACTGGCAGAGGACGTGGAAGCCCGGCTCGACGTGCCGCCTGCGGATAACAGCGCCATGGACGGCTATGCACTGCGCGCCGGGAATGCCGGTCAGGTACTCCCCATCTCCCAACGGGTTGCCGCCGGGCATGCACCGCAGCCATTGGCACCCGATAGCTGTGCGCGCATCTTTACCGGGGGCGAAATCCCCCCCGGTGCCGACTGCGTCGTCATGCAAGAAAAGGTCGAGGAGTGCGCTGAGGGTATGCGCATGCCTGAAAATATTCCAAGGGGCGATAACATTCGTCGCCGCGGCCGCGATGTCCAGCGCGGCGCCCTGCTGTTATCCGCAGGCATCCGACTTGAGGCAGCGGCGCTGGGGCATCTGGCGGGCCAGGGGATTACCGAGGTCGCGGTGCGATGCAGGCCAAGAGTGGCGCTGCTCTCCACCGGCGATGAAATCATCGATCCTGGCACACCACTCAAGCCGGGGCAGATCTACAACTCCAACCGCCCCATGCTCAAACGCCTGCTGGAGCGCTTTGGCGCCGAGGTAATCATGGCGGTCTCGGTACCGGATGACTTCGAGGCCACTTGCCAGACACTGCGTCAGGCAGCGGAACAGGCGGATGTGGTTGTCTCCACCGGGGGCGTGAGCGTCGGTGAAGAGGATCACGTCAAGCATGCCCTGGAAAGTCTTGGCCAGCTGGATCTCTGGCGGCTGGCCATGCGTCCAGGCAAACCGCTGGCGTTGGGCCGGCTACCTCGCAGCACCGGTGAGAGAGCCAATGATGAGGCCCGTTTCGTCGGCCTGCCAGGCAACCCGGTCTCCGGCTTCGTAGGTGCCTGGATATTTCTTCGTCCGTTGGTCGGGGCTCTGCTCGGCTGCCCCGAGCTGTCCAGTTTGCCTGCCATGCATGCTCGCAGTGATTTTTCGACCACCACTCAGGCCAGACGCCATTATATGCGCGTCATGCTGGAATTCGGCACTGTAGGAATTGTTGCCCGGGCCTTCGACGATCAGAACTCAGCGGTACTGTCATCCTGTATCGAGGCGGACGCCCTTGCAGTAATCCCTGCCAACAGCACGATCAAGCAAGGCGATATGATCGAATGCCGGTGGCTGAGCTAGCTGACTTAGACCCCCAGTTGGCGGTTCAGCTCCGGCCATAGTCGTACAAACCCCTCTTCGAGGGCAGCATAGTCGGCCTCGATCCATGGCACGAGTTCCGCCAGACGGTTGGGGCCAGACAATCGGCGCCCTATGCCCGCCACCGCACTACAGGTAAAACCAAAATCCGCATAGCCATTCAGCCAATCCTGAGCCACCAGCACCGGTATCATCCGCTCCAGCCGCGCCGGAGCCGGGCGCTCGTCGAGTAACCGATAGCAGCGCTGAATCAAGGCCTGGTTGGCGCTGTCGCTCAAGTGGTCGCGGGCAACAAAATGATCCCACACCAGATCCAGGGCGATGCCGACATAGCGCCGCCCTTCCCTCGGCGCCCTGGCGCGAGCATCCAGAATCACCGGATGCGCATCGACCACTGCATCCACCCGCCGATGATGACGTATGCCCGCAGCAATATCCTCCGACCAGTTGCCAAGATCGCTGCCCTTGACGCCGTCGGCGATCAGGTTGCCATAGAGAAAACCATCGTTGCCGCCTCGGGCAAGCCAGGCGTGAGCCAGAAAATTCAGAACGGTGGCCTCATCGTACGCGTCTCACAGACAATTGGTCGGTTTGGGCAAACCTGCCAGCCTGGCACCAACCTTGGCCGGGCTTTCGGGGAACAGCGTCATCAGATGCAACGACCTGCCTTTCTCCGGCCCCAGCGCCTGCCCTACAGCCTTGACCAGAGGACGCATGGCAGGCGCCATCTCGAAGCGTGCATAGAAATCGCGCAGCACCTCGATGACTTCCCAATGCTCGAAGGTAAGCACGCGCCCTTCCTCACTGGCCATCGCCTCGGCCACCGCCGGTGTCCAGTCCGACAGATCGACCAGATAGCCTTCGGGATCCAGCGCGATCTCACGATCACCTACCCGCAGGCAGCGTGCCGTCGCCGTTTTCGCACTCATCAGAACCAACTCACCGATCGTTCAGTCTTTTCGGTCAACTGCACGAAACCCTCCATGTCCACTACGATGACCTGTTCGGCACATCGTCCTTCCAGGCCTCGGGATGCCAGATCTTCGCGCAGCGCATACAGGCGCCCCGGAATCGAAGCGAAATGCTCGTGCAGGGGCGCCACGGCGCCATAGACGCCATCCTCAATCAGTAGCAGGTAATCGTCGTCACCCATGGCCCGCAGCGCGTCCTGGTATACATGGCTGGAAGCCACAGAACGGTTGAGCAAGTGCAGTTGCATCAGCAATCGTTCCTTAACGCTAAAAATTTTTCATCGGCCTTTTCACCCGACGACCACTCTTCGGGGCGTGATACCAAGACACTAGAAATTGAATACTGGTGCATATTGAGTGAACAGAAAGGGTAACTGCGAAGTAGTAATCAATGTCACGGGTAACTGCAAGTCCGCTTCGGTCAAACCACGCTGAGCAAGAGAGTCGGCGTCTACCAGCAACGTGTCGATATCGTACATGGCCAGCATGTCCAGGGTCGGATGGGTTCCTTTCTGACCCAAGGGCCCTTTTTGCTGATCCTTCATGAGCGCCTGGACGCCCTCACCCAGAAACAGCAGGTTGACCGTCTGACCAAAGGCGGCCCCCACCAATGCCACATCCAACCCTTCGCGTAACCAACTGCTGCCATGAGGGGCATGGCGCAGCACCACGAGCATGGCGGTAGATGAATCCTCATTATTCATACAACACCCTAAGGTGAAAAGGTCACCAGACGATCATGAGTCATGGCGGCTTCGACCAGTTGACCCACCCCGGTAAGCTCAAAAGCTGCGGCAAGGCTATGCCCTTGCTTGTCATGACGGCGCGATTCGCGTTCATCGATCACACCGCGCTTCAATGCCGCCGCGACACAGACCAACAGTGCAGTGCCCTGTTCATGATGCAAGCGTTGCCAGGCTTCGATCAAATGTGGCTCATCCTGAGGCGGTGTCGCCAGCCGCTGTGCGTTGTAGACACCATCATGATAGAAAAACACCGTCTCGAGGCGATGCCCTCGATCGATCAACGCGGATGCAAATCTCAGCGCCGAGTGCGCCGCCTGATGACTGTACGGGGCGCCTTGGACAAGTAGTGCATAACGCATGACCCACTCTTACTCCACGACCACGAATTTACAAAACGAAGCGGCCCCGCCTTGAAAGGCGAGGCCACATGAAACAGCCACTACCGTTCGATCAATCGTTGTTCATCACACCCAAGATGGAGAGCAAGCTGATGAACAGGTTGTAGATCGAGACATAAAGCGTGATGGCGGCCAGAATATAGTTGGTCTCGCCTGCTCTGTGCACGATTTCACTGGTCTGGTACAAGATCACCGCGGAGGAGAACAGTACGAAACCGGCAGAAACAGCCAGGGCCAGAGCAGTGATATTGAAGATCATCGCCACGACCATCGCCAGCACCAATACGATGGCACCAGCCAGCAAGAAGTTGCTCAGGAAGCTGAAGTCTTTCTTGGTGATCAGCGCTACGGCAGACAGACCCAGAAAGGTCGCGCCGGTCATGGCAAGCGCCGTCATCACCAGTTGCGCGCCATTGGGTATCGACAGGTAAAGACTCAGCACCGGCCCCAGCGTGAAGCCCATGAAGCCTGTGAAGGCGAAGGTCGCAAGCAGGCCCATCGCCGAGTTGGCAGTCTTGTGGACCAGAAACATCAGGCCATAGGCGCCAATGAAGAACACGAAAATGTTCATCTGGCCAACGCCCATGGCCATGGCGGCTCCGGCGGTGACGGCAGAGAAGAGCAGCGTCATTGCCAGAAGCATGTAAGTGTTACGCAGAACCTTGTTGGTACTGACCGCGCCCGTTTGGCGCTCAGTCACATGCGTCGACTGCTGATAAGCCATGGAGATAAGCTCCTAAGAGGTTGAGATACGAACTATAGACCAAGGATGCCGGCAGAACGTTCCCTACGCAAGTACTCGTATACCAA
Source organism: uncultured Halomonas sp. (assembly GCF_947493865.1). Taxonomy (GTDB): domain Bacteria; phylum Pseudomonadota; class Gammaproteobacteria; order Pseudomonadales; family Halomonadaceae; genus Modicisalibacter. The sequence continues at coordinate 112,940 of NZ_CANLTC010000002.1, read as the reverse complement.
CGCTTGTGGCTCAACAGGCTGATCATGGTTCAGCGATCGCGGCAGCCTGCTATCTAATACTGCTTGAAGTGATGATGGCGCTGCTCGAAATACTCATGCTCCATCAAGATATCTATCGCGCTGCGCAAGCATTCCGGATCGTTGGGATCGTCGACCTCGACCAGTAACAGGCTAGTTGTTTCTCCGGCAAGGCTGGAGCCATTTACTGGCATGTACTGCGGATCGCTCATCAGTTCGACGTAGCGATGAGAGTCGTCGTGTCGTCCTACGGCGCCTACCACATGCAAATCCGCAAGCTGTAGCCCGTGGGCCTTTTCAATCGGCACCCGGGTAATGTTGTCTGACATGCCTTGGCTTCTCCTGAAATAAGTCATTCATGGCGAACCATTGCTCTACGGATGAGGTTGGCCGCCATATCGAAATCTCCTGTTCGATAGCCTAGCTGAAAGCATGAGGTTTAACCTCATGATAGCCAAGGCTCTTGACGAATCAGCCAAAATTGGTAGTATCTAGCGCCGTGAGCCGGAGGGATGGCAGAGCGGTTGAATGCACCGGTCTTGAAAACCGGCGTAGGTTAATAGCCTACCCAGGGTTCGAATCCCTGTCCCTCCGCCACTTTATTAATAAAATCAATAAGTTACAGCATAAATAAATCGAAATCCCTCTATTTACCTCTCTTTCCACGTCAGCTCAATACTCTAAAATATCCGCAAAACATTGAGTTAGCGCCATCAAGCGCTCCTTTTCGGCATTTTGGCACGATCCCGTAGCGCTATCATTAGTCTGCTTTATATCATCGCGGCCACAGGCACCTCTCGCGCCTGGATGGTCAATACTGCGTACTTATTGCAGAGAGCGTAAAAATGACAGCGAAAATTGGCGTGCTTCTTCTAGCTGGACTCATATCCGGCCCCGTGCTTGCTGACAATACCGGAACGACTTATGCCGGTCTTCAATATGCCAAGGTCAGCTACGAAGCTGATTACGATATAGAAGCAGATCCTACCATGGTCGTGGGACGTCTAGGGCATTACCTTACCGACTACTTCTCCGTCGAGGGACGCGTGGGTTTGGGGCTTTCCGACGATGATGTGACAGTCGATGGGCACGACGCCAATGCAACGGCAGAGATCGACCATCTTATTGGCGCTTACGCGGTCGGTCATTTGCCCGTCACTCAGTACGTTTCGATCTATGCGCTGGCCGGGTTTGCTCAAATAGAGGGTACATTGGATACCCCTTACGGGTCCGAAAGCGACGACGACTCCGGGTTTTCCTTCGGTGTCGGCGGCGAAGTCAATTTCTTCTCGCCTCGGTTCTCGGGAACGCTTGAATACATGTCCTATCTGGACAAGTCCGATTATGAAGTCAGCGCCATCAGTGCAGGCGTAAGCTACCAGTTCTGACCGCTCGGTTGGGAGCTGTAATCGGCTCCCTTTCCCCTCTCGCCCCCTCCCTTCTCCACGCCATCGTGTCTTTTGCCTTGCTTTCTTGCCTCTTCATCTTTACAGACGGCCGCTACACCCGCCATGCTGAACTCGCTTCATGAAGTAGCGGTTCAATTAACGATACGGATAAGGATTTCTTTGTATGAACAAACATTTTGCTTGCATCGCGGGGCTGATCGCCGCCGTCGCTCTAGTACCTGTTGGTTCGGCATCGAGCATGGATAGCGTCAAGGAAAAAGCGGGCGGTCTCATGTCCGGCGGTTCATCCGGCGGTGGAGCCTTGTTGAGTTCGCTCTCTTCGGGCTCTTTCGATCTTGGCAGCATGAGCAACGTAGCAGGGGTACTCGGCTACTGCCAGGAACAGGGCTACAGCAAGAGCGCGACCCAGACTGCCAAGGATAAATTGATGGGCAAGCTTGGCGGACAAGAGAAAGCCTCCGAAGACAAGGGCTACCAGGAAGGCATGAACGGTATTCTCAAGGGCCAGGAAGAAGGCAAGAGCTTCGACTTGGGCAGCCTCAAGGACAAGATGGGCGAAAAGGTCTGCGGTACTATCGCCGATAAGGCAATGTCTTCGTTTCTCGGTGGCTAAAAATACCTTTCCCTCCAGAACGGCGCCCGAGGGCGCCGTCGTCTCTTGATGAGGAACTCGCCGAGATTATTGATAGAGTCTTAACCCTACCTTGGTCACCTTGTTACCTTCCATGACACTGACGACCCAATGAATGCCGTGCCAGCCCACATCGTCGCCGACTACCGGGTGGCCACCGACTCGCAATGAAATGAATTCACCCAGGGTCATATGCTGCTCACCGGGGCTCAATGTGAGTCCGTAGGCGCTGGCAACATCGCTCATGAGTGCGGCCCCATCAAGCGTAAAGGTGCCAAAGAACGCGCGCTCGCGCTTGAGACGGGCTTCCCCGTTGAAAAGACGGTTGAGTGCCGGAAGATCCTCGCTGCGCCCAATGACACAGATCACATCTTCCAGCTTCAACAGCGTGCTACCCTTGGGATGCAGCATGACGTGCTGACGAAACAATGCTGAGATAAGGGCGCCGGAAGGGAATCGCAGCAAGCGAATGGGTACATCTTCAAGCGCTTCGTTGTTGACCTCGTAAACGAACATTTCAAAATCGTTTTCCGGCAGTATGCCGAGAGGACCACGACGGTTCGGCACGACACTTATCGGCACCTCGACCCGGGTCCAGCGGGCCATTACGGGAAGTGTCGTTCCCTGGATCAGAAGCGATATCAGCACCACGAAGAAGGCGACATTGAAATAGAGCGCCGAGTTCTCGACGCCACCAACCACCGGGAAGATGGCAAGAACGATCGGTACCGCGCCGCGCAGCCCGACCCAGGATATGAATGCGACCTCGCGCCAGCGAAAGCTGAAGAAGGGCTTGATGACCAGAATGACCGCCAATGGACGCGCGACGAAAATCAGTACCAGGGCCAGTAACGCACCTGGCACGCCATACTCGACCATCTCGCTTGGCGTCACCAGCAGGCCCAATACCAGGAACAATCCGATCTGGCTGAGCCAGGCCAGGCCATCGTGTACCGGCAGAATGAAGTTGAGATGCCGCCCTGGCTGATTGCCGATCATCAATCCTGTCAAATAGATCGCCAGAAACCCGCTGCCTCCCAGCGCACTGGTCAGTCCAAACACAAAGAAACCAAGGGCAAGCGCCAGCAGAGAATAGAGTCCCGGGGCCAGGTCCATGGTTCTCAGCAAGCGTCCGGACACCCAGCCAGCCCCGATACCAATTGCGAGTCCCAGGCCAAACTGCTTGCCGAACATCAAAAGCGTCTCGGCCGGCCCGCCGATATCGCCCATCAGAATCTCGACCAGCGTGATGGTCAGGAATATGGCCATCGGATCGTTGGTACCGGATTCGATCTCGAGAGTGGCGCTGACGCGCTCGTTGAGGCTGACGCCTTGGCCACGCAACATCGAAAAGACTGCGGCGGCATCCGTGGATCCCACGATCGCCCCCACCAGCAACCCTTCCGCGAGGCTCAGTTCAAAGAACCACATTGAAAAGCCCCCCACCACGGCACTGGTGATGAAGACGCCAAACGTCGCTAGAGACAAGGCCGGCCTGAGCCCGACGCGAAAGGTCTTCATGCGCGTGCGCAGCCCCCCGTCAAGCAGGATCATCGCCAAGGCCAGATGGCCAATGATGAACGCCAGGGAGTAGCTGTCGAACTCGATACCGAGGATGCCATCTTCACCGGCGAGCATCCCGACCGCAAGAAAGATGAGTAGAAGAGGCAAACCGAATATGGAGGATAGACGGCTAGCCAGCACACTAAGCGCGATCAGTGAACCGGCGAACAGAAAAAGAGTATTGATACTATCCATGGCGTCAACAAGAAAAAGGGGGTACTAAGTATGCCATATCGACAAATCGAAGATGTATTGCATATCCCAAACTTGGCAACACGAAAAGGTGGAACGAGCTGAAGCCAGTATCACCTATGCTGGGCATGCAACAACCTGAAGGTTAGACTGACAAGCGCCGGGCTTGGTCTTGGGAAACATCAAATAGATGAGAATGCGATGCTGCTGAAACTACGCTATAAACCGGCACTCGTCATGGTGCTGGCCGTGGTTGCCGCTATTGTCACCGTTGTACAAGTACACAGCAGCGATACCCCTAAAGCCTCTGCAACGATCAATGATCCATCAGTCGATTCGAAGGCCCTTTCGACGAATGAACTTTCCGTCATTCACGATCCAGCCCAGGCTCAAGAGCAACTCCCCTTCATCGACACGGTATCGGACCCCCTGACCCTGCCCGCGCTACGATCTCTACGGGTAGTACTCGATTGGTACCTGACGCCCTATCACGCTCCCTTGATCGTGGCTCGGGAGCGTAATCTGTTCGATCAGGAAAACCTGGACGTCACGCTGATCACGCCTGCGGATCCAAGCGTTGCACCCAAGCTGGTTGCCGCCCGGCGAGCCGAGCTGGCACTGACCTCGCAGCTGCAGCTGCATCTACTCGTCAAGCAGAACCTGCCATTGGTTCGCGTTGGCGCCCTGGTACCGGTGCCGCTAGCCACCCTGCTGACACGACGAAACACCGGCATCGAACAGCTATCGCAATTGAAGGGCAAGACCGTTGGCTACGTACATGAAGGTCCAGCCCGCATATGGCTGGATGCCATGCTCAAGGACCAGCCTATAAGCCTGAGTGACATAACGCTGCAGCATGTCGATTTTGCCCTGATATCGGCACTGGTCAACAAAGAGGTCGATGCCGTCATCGGCACCATGCGTCACGTGGATCGTCGCCAGTTGGCTCAGCAAGGCATCGTCGTCAACGAATTCATGGTCGATGAAAGCGAACTGCCTGCCTATGACGAGCTGATCGTTGTCGCCAACCGGGATGTACTGAGTCGGCACCGGCGGGATATCGAACGGTTTTTCAATGCGGTGGAGAAAGCGACCCTCTGGCTTATCAATCATCCTGAACAAGGCTGGGAGCTGGTGCGCACAGCTGAACCGGGTATCGACACCCCGGCCAATGCTCGTGCCTGGCCAGAAGTGCTGCGCTATCTGGCATTGCGGCCAATTGCATTACAACCACAGCGTTATCAGCGGCTTGAAACCTATTTGCTGCGGCGTGGTCTGATCGAAACGGCAGCTTCGGTCAGACGTCTTGCGGTGGATATCGAAGGTGAGTTATCCGGGAATGACGCTTCACCGCAAGGATGACAAGACGTTGCCCCCGCTCATGAGATTACCGCCACGCCTGGCAAGGAAACCGCGCCGCTTTTATGAATGATCGCCCGCTCGTTTTTATCGATCTGGAAACCACCGGCACTCGCACCACCCGAGATAGAATTACCGAAATTGCCGCCCTGCGCGTCATCGATGGCCAGGTCATCGAACGCTTTACCACGCTGGTCGATCCGCAGACGGATATCCCGAGGCACATACAGCAGATCACCGGCATCGATGATGCCATGGTGACTGGTGCTCCCACCTTCGACGCCTTGGCCAACGAACTGTTCGCCTGGCTCGACGGCGATGCAATAGTGGCCCACAACGCGCGTTTTGATTACGGCTTCCTACGCAATGAATTCAAGCGTGCCGGGCTGGACTACAGCACCAGCGTGGTCTGCACCCTCAAGTTATCCCGCCGCCTGGCGCCCCAGCAGCGTCATCACAATCTCGATGCGCTACTCAAACGCCATGGCCTTGGAGACTTCGATCGTCACCGCGCGGAGGGTGATGCAAAGGCAATGCTGGCACTCTGGCAATACTGGCAACAAGAACACGAAGGAGAACAGCTCGAAACCCTGATTCGTGCCCAGTTGCGTCAGTCCAGCCTACCGACCCATCTCGATCCTGCTCGATTGCAGTCATTACCCGAGCGACCAGGCGTCTATCTGTTCTACGGCGAGAACCGCGCCCTTCTGTACGTGGGCAAGAGCGTCAATCTGCGCAGCCGGGTGCTCAGCCACTTCAATAGCGACCATCGCAACGATCGGGAGATGCGCCTGAGCCAGCAGACTCACGACCTGGAATGGCATGAAACCGCGGGAGACCTGGGCGCCCAACTGCTCGAGGCGCGACTGATCAAGGAATTGATGCCGGTGCACAATCGTCAGCTACGCCGTCAAAGTCGCCTGATCAGCTGGCATTGGCCGGAAAATGAGCTTGCGCCCTGCCTGGTCGACGGTGAGGCCCTCGATGCGTCTCGGGAACTGACGCTCTATGGACTGTTTCGTGCCCGTCGCGATGCGCGCAACGCCTTGGGTCAGATTGCCGAGGAGTACCAGCTATGCCCTCAGGTACTCGGCTTGACCAGCGGCAAGGGTCGCTGCTTTGCGCAGCAGTTGGGGCGCTGTGCCGGCGCTTGTTGCGGCAAGGAATCCCTGGAAGCCCACGCAAGCCGTGCCCGGGAAGCACTCGAGCGCCTCAGGGTTCAACAGTGGGCCTGGCCTGGCCGCGTCGCCTTTGGAGAAACCGCCCAGGACGGGAAACAGGTCTGGCATATCGTGGATCATTGGTGTTATCTGGGCAGTCTGGAACGGCTCGATGATTCTGCGCTTGCTTCCTTGACCACCCAGAAAGCGCGTTTCGATGTGGATACCTACAAGATTCTCAACCGCTTCTTGAGCCAGCAGCCGGAGCAACTCGAGGTTCGGCCATTATTGGCATGAGATCCTGGCTTTAACACTCAAAGGGGACGACGCGCAAGAAAGTCGTTCACCGCCTGCTGGAACGCTGCCGGCACCTCGGCATGCAGCCAATGCCCCGCGTCCAGCGTCTCGATCTCGGCTTCAGGTAGCACTTTCTTTAGCGGAGGCAGGAGCTCGTCGCTGACATAGCCGGAGTTCGCCCCGCGCAGGACCAGGGTTGGGCCGTCATAGGCGCCCTCACCCGCCGGCTCGGCAATGATGTTGTCATAGGCCGCTTCGATCTCATCGAGACCGACCCGCAGGCGCATCACGCCATCGTCATCACGTACCAGATTGGTCGCCAGGAACATGCGCACCGCCGGTGTTTCAACGGCTTCGGCCATCAATGCATCGGCTTCCTTGCGTGAAGTGGGTTCTCCCTCCACGACCCGACGCAGGGCGGCGAATACATCGTCGTGGTCGTGGCCATAGGCAACCGGCGCGATGTCCGCGACGATCAATGAGGACAGGCGCTCCGCGGCAATACGGGCCAGGGTGATCGCCACCTTCCCCCCCATGGAGTGACCCAATAGATCGCAGCGTTCGATTTCGAGCTTGTCGAGCAAGGCGATCACGTCCTGAGCCATCACGGAATAATTCATCTCGTCGGCATGAGGGGAGCGCCCGTGATTGCGTAGATCCACGGTGATTACCCGGCGCTTGCGCTGCCACTGCTTGGCATGAGAGCGCCAGTTATCCGCACTGCCGAACAAGCCGTGCAATACGACTAACGGCACGCCATCCTGCCCATCACTATCTTGCCCATCGCCAACCTGATAGTAGAGTTCGACGGAGTCGCTCATGCTGTCTTCCTTTTCAATCCTTTTAGAAGCCCGCGTCTAAATGCCTTCCCGGGACGGCCTTGCCCCCAAGCGTAACAGGCTTCGGCTCAACCACCCCAGCAACAAGCCATACATGGGCAAGAACAGCGTCAACGAAATGGCCAGTTTGACTGCATAATCGACCCAGGCGATCTCCACCCAATGGCTGGCCATGAAGGGGTCCGGCCCTTGATGAAAGGCAATGGCGAAAAACGCAAAAGTATCCGCCAGATTGCCCAATACCGTCGAGAGCGCCGGCGCCACCCACCAGCGAGCGCTGCGACGCAGGCGATCGAACACCTGAATATCGAGCAACTGGCCGATCACGTAAGCCATGAAGCTTGCCAGCGCGATACGTGCGACGAACAGATTGAAGTCGCCAAGCGCCGCCAGGCTACGAAACTCCCCCTTCTCGAACATGACCGACAGCACATAGGAGACCACCAGGGCCGGCAGCATGACTCGCGCAATGATCACTCGCGCCGGCCCCTTGCCGAAAAGCCTGACGGTAAGATCCGTGGCCAGGAAGATGAACGGGAAGCTGAACGCGCCCCAGGTGGTATGCAAGCCGGCAATGGTGAAAGGCAATTGCACCAGATAATTACTCACGGCGATCACGAGAACATGAAACGCCACCAGCGCTATCAGACAGCGACGTTTTTGCCTTTCGGACAGTAACAGCATGAGGTTTCCTTTTTTTATACCGCCGAGGGGGTGAGGGAACCCTCGCGCATCGATGGGGCATGAGTTGAGCGGTGCATGGTACCCACAAATCGGGCCCGCCGAAAGCGGGCCCAATGTTTCAATAAAGTAAGTGTTGCCGGCGACAGGCCTCAATCACTCTGCATGCAGCAAGAGTGACCAGCTTGAGCGCTGGCGTTCAGACCTGCTTTGACTGGTGCGCCGCCCCCACCTCCCGATCCACCATGTGCTCGTGCACTTCCTGCAGGCTGGTAGGGTCATCGATGGTGGACGGCATGCCGAATTCCTTGCCGTCGGCAATGGTACGCAGGAGCTTACGCAGTATCTTGCCGGAACGGGTCTTCGGCAGCCGCGATACCACCAGCACCTGCTTCAAGGAAGCCACCGGGCCGATCTGCGCACGAACCAGGGCGATCAACTCGTTTTCAAGGGCGTGTGTATCGCCATCGAAGCCGTCCTTGGGAATCACCAGACCCAGGGGTACCTGCCCTTTCAGATCGTCGAGAATACCGATCACGGCACACTCCGCCACCGCCGCATGGGACCCGAGCACCTCTTCCATCTCCCCGGTGGAAAGACGATGGCCCGCCACGTTGATGACATCATCGGTACGTCCCATGACGAACAGATAGCCCTCTTCGTCGAAATATCCCCCGTCGCCGGTCAGATAACAGCCGGGTATCGCCGCCATATACGCCTGGTGAAAGCGCTTGGGATCACGCCAGATACCCGCAAGGCACCCCGGCGGCATGGGCTGGCGTATGACGATACTGCCCTGCTCATGGGCTGCCGCGGGTTCTCCCTGGCGGTTGATCACCTGCACATCGTAACCAGGTACCGGTACCGTCGCGGAGCCGGGCTTGACTGGCATGGGCTCTAGCCCCTGAAGATTGGCGGCGATGGCCCAGCCGGTTTCGGTCTGCCACCAGTGATCGATCACCGGGACATCGAGCAGATCGTCGAGCCAGTGAAAGGTCGGGGGATCGAGCCGCTCGCCGGCCAGGAACAGCGTCTCGAGACAGGAAATATCGTACTTCTCCAGCCACTTGCCATCAGGATCCTCTTTCTTGACGGCGCGAAAGGCGGTCGGGGCGGTAAAGAATGCCTTGACGCCATACTCGGAAATCAGGCGCCAGAACGCCCCCGCGTCTGGCGTGCGAACCGGCTTGCCTTCGTAAACGACGGTGGTGCATCCCAGAATCAGCGGCGCGTAGACGATATAGGAGTGCCCCACCACCCAGCCGACGTCAGAGGCTGAAAAGAAGACGTCGCCTGGCGCCATTCCATAAATACGCTCCATGGAGTAGTGCAGTGCCACCGCGTAGCCACCATGATCGCGCACCACTCCCTTGGGCTTGCCGGTCGTGCCCGACGTATAGAGGATATAGAGAGGATCCGTGCCCTTGACCGGTACGCAGTCCGCTGGCATGGCGTTTTCCATCAGCATTTGCCAATCGTGATCGATATCGCCCAGATCGGCCTGGGCCTGCTCGCGCTGCAGGATCACACAGGCAGATGGCTTATGGTCACTAGCGGCGATTGCCTTGTCGACGATCGGCTTATAGGGGATGACCGTATCGACTTCGATACCACAGGAGGCGGCCACCACCACCTTGGGTTCCGCATCCTCGATGCGCATTGCCAATTCATGAGGGGCAAAGCCGCCGAATACCACGGAGTGGATCGCTCCTAGGCGTGCGCAGGCGTACATCGCTATCAGCGCCTCGGGCACCATGGGCATGTAGATGACCACTCGGTCGCCCTTTTCCACCCCCAATCCTGTCAAGGCACCGGCAAAGGTCGCCACCTGGTCGCGTAGTTCACGATAGCTGTACTGCCGGCGGTGCCCGGATACCGGTGAGTCCCAGAAGATCGCCGGCTGGTCGCCTCGTCCGGACTCGACATGATGGTCCAGTGCGACATGACAGATATTCAGCTCGCCGTCGCCATACCACCGGGCGTGATCCTGTTCATCGTAACCGAGCATGGTCTGTGGCGGCTTGAACCAGGGAATGCGCCGAGCCTGCTCCGCCCAGAACGCTTCAGGATGCTGAATCGACTGCTGAAACTCGGATTGATAGGTATGCATGAAAAGCTCGCCTCTAGAGGGAATGACGCGCAAGAAAGGAAATGATGCGCGGGAAGATCAATATTCAAGCTCAGACGTGATACCAATCCTCCGATGGCCGATTGTTGACACTGTAGGCGATGTCGATGCGCTTTCAACTCATACCATTGGCTAATTCTCGACGAAAGACGCATAAAATGCGCCCATGCTATTCACGGTCAATGAAATATTGTCGACAATAAGCAGGTCAGGGATGTAGAGAAGCAATCATCTGGCGATGATTTACCGTTAAATACGCGTTTGAACAAGTAATTCGAAGTTGTTGAAGATTTGCTAAATGAGGAAGAGAGTAAGGGGGTTACCCTCGCCGAACCGGCACCGACCAGAGGCTTGCGCCATCAGCACAAGCCCTATCCAGGAGAAGTATCATGAGCACTCGTCAGCCTGCGGCACAGCTGCTCGAAAAAGGCGATGCCAGTGTTGTCAACGCGACCAATCTTCTCAAGGCCATGGCAAATGAAAATCGTCTGCGCATACTCTGCCTGCTCGATGAAACGGAACTCTCCGTTTCCGAGTTGAATTCACGCCTGGCGTTGAGTCAATCCGCCTTGTCTCAGCATCTGGCGATTCTGCGGCGGGAAGGGCTGGTCAACACTCGGCGCTCTTCTCAGACCATCTACTACTCATTGCAGGGTAACGAGGCGCGCATCGTGGTGGATACGCTGGCAACGCTCTACGCCTGAGGGCTTCCACTCAGCGTCACAGGTCTGGAGGTGACGCTTAGCGCCGCTGCCACCCCCCGGCTTCGAGCACTTCATAGACACGCTGTAGCGCGTGCTCCACACCCATTGAGGCCGCCAAGCCTGCACGCTCGGCCAGGCCGCGTTTTTTCTCGAGCGCCACGGTCATCACCCGCGCCTGGGACATACGCTCGAGTAGATATGCATCGCTGGTACCTACTTCATCAATCAAGCCATTTTTTACCGCTTCGCTGCCATACCAAATTTCGCCGGTAGCCACGGCTTCGATATCGAGCTGGGGGCGCCGTTCGCCGACATAATGCTTGAAAAGCGCATGGGTGTTTTCCAGATCATCCAAGAACTTTTCCCGCCCCTCTTCGGTATTTTCTCCCAGCACCGTCAAAGTACGCTTGTAACGCCCTGCGGTAAGCAGCTCGACGTCGATATCGTTTTTCTTGAGCAGGCGATGAATGTTGGGCAACTGCGCCACCACGCCGATGGAACCAAGCACGGCAAAAGGCGCGGCCCGTATGCGATCGGCACAGCAGGCCATGAGATAGCCGCCGCTGGCCGCCACCTTGTCGACGCACACCGTGGTGGTGACATTCGCTTCGCGCAGTCGATCGAGCTGCGCCGCCGCCAGGCCGTAGGCGTGCACCAACCCACCCGGGGATTCGAGACGCACGACGACCTCATCGTTTTCGTCAACCACCCCCAGCAGCGCAGAAATCTCCTCGCTGAATCGCGAAGTCGCCGACGCCTTGATATCCCCCTTGAAATCCAGCACCCAGACCGTCTGCCTCCGAGGCTCATTTTCGCTATTATGGGAGGAGCGAATTTCGTCCTTGTCGTCTTTCTTGAAGCGTTTCAAGGCCATCTTGCGGCGTTTGCGATCCATGCCGGATAGGCGTAAACGGCGCTGGCGATGCCGCAAACGCTTGTTGAGTTCTTCGATTCGCAGGCGGCTATGCTCCTCCTGCCCACGGGCCTTGCCAATCAAGGCAATCAACACGCCAACGACCAGGGCCAGGGTGACCACCTGGGCCAGGAACATGCCGTATTCCGCTAACCATTCTTTCACTGAGGCCTTCTCCGTTTATCTTTTTTCAACATTTCATACCCGTGGTGCCATGCATCGGGGCCATTGAATTGATAGGCGATCACACGTCATCCTTGACGTAGACTGACTGTTTGCCACACATTCGCGTTCCCATTTCAGTTCACGACACGAGAATTTTGATGACCGATAACAACGCTACCCTGGAGCGCTTGAAAAACCGCTTCGATCCTCAAGCGGCTCAGGGCATGGACGAGATCTTCCAGTTCAATGTCATCGACGACGAGGATTACTATCTCCACGTTCAGGATGGCACGCTCGGAGTGCATCACGGTGAGCATGACGACCCTTCCGTCACCCTGGCGGCGGACAGCGCCACGCTAAAGGGCATCATGAGCGGTGAAATCGACGGCATGCATGCCTTCATGTCCGGCAAGTTGAAAGCCACCGGCAACTTGATGCTGGCCACCAAGCTCAGCACGCTTTTCCCTCGCTAATTCCCCGGCTTCTCGCTAACGAGAGAAAAAAAGAGCCTGCTCATGATCGCTACGAACGAAGGCGAGACAAGGCAAAATTGATCGAGGAAACGGAGTTTACGGGTGTAAATGAGTATTCTGAGATCAATTTTAACGCTGTATCGCCGAGTGCAGTAGATCATGAACAGGTTCTGAGGTGTGCCTCGATCAGCGCCCGAGCAATCGAATAGGGCGGCGGCAATTGCGGTAATCGACGCGGCGTGTACCACGCCGCGTCGGCAATCTCGATACCATCGATACGAATGCGGCGAGTGGCCGCTTCGGCAAAGTATCCCAGCATCAATGAATGAGGAAACGGCCAGGCCTGGCTGCGATAGTAGCTGAGATTACGCACCGTCAAGCCTACCTCTTCGTATATTTCGCGATGCACCGCATCCTCGGCGGTCTCGCCAGGCTCTATGAAGCCCGCCAGGGTCGAATAGCGTCCAGGCGGGAAGCGTGGGCTACGGGCCAGCAGCAGATTTTCCCCCTGCGTCACCAGCGTGATGATGCAAGGCGAGATGCGCGGGTAATTGCGTAGCCCGCATTCCGAGCACTGCATGGCAAACTCACCGCCTATCCGTTGTGCAGCGTGGCCGCAACGGCCACAGAAGCGATGGTCCCGCTGCCAGGCCACCACCTCCAGCGCCGTCGAAATCAAGGCGAACTTCGACTCGGGCAACTGGGCCAGCCACTCTCGGGCGGTAGGCCATTGCGTTGCCTCGGGCTCGTGAACCACCGCCACGGGCTGTTCATCCCAGAAACCGATCGGTTGCGCCATCGCCGGCCAGGTATCAACGAAGGCCAGCATGTCATCTTCGCCGGTTGAGGTCGCGGCTGGGGCAATGGTGCTGCGGTCGCCGATGCGAATCAGCAGGCCGCCACGCTGATCGTCTGAGGGTAAATCACGTCGAAACATCAGGCGTCCACCGATGTGGAAGACGCAGGATCGGTCTCGGGTGCTTCCCAGCCAGCCAGGGCGTCCCAGGTGCACTCGCCTGCGCCTTCGCGAATGCGTGCAAGCTTGGCGCGGTGCGCCTCGAGTTCCGCCTCGCTCAGCCGTGTCACCGCCAGCCTCGGGCGCTCGCTGGACAAGCGCCGAATGCCGCTGGTACCGCCGCTGTTCGCCCCCGCCTGGGCATCCGCATCAAGCAGCAACGCCGTCTGCCCCCCGGTCATCGCCAGGTACACATCCGCCAGTATTTCCGCATCGAGCAACGCCCCGTGCAGCACCCGGTGACCGTTGTCTATCTCGTAACGCTTGCACAGCGCATCCAGGCTGTTGCGCTGTCCCGGGTGCTTGTCTCGCGCCATCTTGAGCGTATCGAGGATGGCGCAGTGGTCCGCTACCGGCCCTAGCCGAGGCTTATCGCGGCTGGCCTGCAACATGCCAAACTCATGGTCGATGAAGCCCACGTCGAAGGGTGCGTTGTGAATGATCAGTTCCGCCCCTTTGATGAACGCCCAGAAGGCATCCGCCACCTCGGCAAACCGGGGTTCATCCGCGACGCGCTCGTTGGTGATGCCATGAATGCCGATGGCTTCCGCCTCGATCTCGCGCTCGGGATTGATGTACTGGTGATAGGTGTTGCCGGTCAGACGGCGATTGATCATCTCGACGGCACCAATCTCGATGAGTCGATGGCCTTCCTTGGGATCGATACCGGTGGTTTCGGTATCCAGAATGATCTGGCGCATTAATCTCTCGCTGAATGTGTTGTGAATGTTGACGACTGAAGTGGCAAGACAGAACAACGCCTCACGTCTAAGGGCTCAGCGCCGCATCGATGGCGGCATTGGCCAGGGCATCGGCGCATTCATTGCCCGGATCGCCGCTATGGCCCTTCACCCAATGCCAGCGCACCTCATGGCGCTGACTCTCGGCGAGCAGCTCGCGCCATAGCTCCGCATTCTTGACCGGCTGTTTGGCAGCGGTCTTCCAGCCGCGTTTTTGCCAGCCATGTATCCACTCGGTGATGCCCTTGCGCAGGTACTGGGAGTCCGTGTGCAGCTCCACCTGGCAAGGGCGCTTGAGCTCGCGTAGCGCCATGATGGCCGCCATCAGCTCCATGCGATTGTTGGTGGTCGTGGCTTCGAAGCCGTTGAGGGTCTTCTCGTGACGCCCCGCGTTGAGTAACGCGCCCCAGCCACCTGGGCCTGGATTGCCACGACAGGCGCCATCGGTATGAATAATCACCTTGGGTAATGCTATGTCAGTCAACCTCGCTCACCTGTTTGTGTTCCTGTTCGGTCGTCACCCGGGGTGAATTGCCCAGCAGTGGTCGCCCCATGCCCGGCGCGGTCAGCCGCGGCTTGATGATTTGCGCCCGCTGCGTCTTGGGCCGGGCGCGAATCATGTATGCGTCACTGAGCGGTAAATTATAACGCCGCCCGAGGGATTCAAGCTTGGCATTGCCCGGCGGTCTGCCCGGCAACCGAAAGCCACAGTAGTCTACTCGCTCGATTTCAAAGTCGACAAATGCAAGCCAATCGCCCAAACGCCCAGGGGTTCGCCATCGTCCGCAGCGTGGCATGCCTGTGCGACTACGCGGCCATAGCCGATGCATCCCTTCAAGGCCCAGTGGAAACCAGCCGAAAATGATCAGACAGCCATTGTCCGCCAATACGCGAGTCGCTTCCTGCAGCAGCCGATGTGGCTCGGGCGCGACTTCCAGCATGTGATGCAATACCACCAGCGAGAGGCTGTCATCCGGCAAGGGCAAGCGAGTGGGATCGCATACCAGGCAGGCATCGTTTTCAGCCAATTCCCGGGTCGGCGACCAGGTCAGGGTATGGCGAATCGGACACATGTCCGTCAAGGGCGGCGCCATGCCCAGGTGCAGGCCGTGAGCCCCGAACAGACGCTCACACATCGGCCCGATGCAGGCACGCTCGGCTTGCCAGTGCGCGCGACCGGCTGCCGACGACCAGTAAAGGCGCCCTCGTCCTACCAATTGAGACAAGGATATCGTCATATTAGAATTTGACACAGAACGCTCGCGCCCCCATGTTAGGCACATTTTGTGCAGTCTACCTTCCCGTCAGCCCAATCCAGTGGCGCGCTAAGCGGGCGTGGACAACCGGACCGAGGTAAAACCTTCATGCTGAGCGTGATACCGATTCCCGCCTTTGATGACAACTATATATGGCTATTACGTCAAGACTCCACAAAGGATGTAGCGGTGGTGGACCCAGGCGACGCCAAGCCGGTCATACACTATCTTGAGCGGGAAAATCTCACCCTTTCCACGATCCTGATCACTCATCATCATCACGATCATACCGGTGGACTACCCGAACTCACAAAACGCTACTCCCCTCGGGTCATCGGCCCGCACAATCCTCAGATCAAGGAAATTCAGGAACGTGTAGGCGATGGCGACGATTTTCGCGTTCTCGGGCGACGCTTCGAGGTAATGGCGGTACCGGGACACACCCTGGATCACATCGCTTTCCTGGGCCCCGGTACGCCGTCCCTGCTGTTTTGCGGTGACACCCTGTTCTGCGGCGGCTGCGGACGCTTGTTCGAGGGCACGCCGGAACAGATGCAAGCATCGCTCTCCCGCCTGGCGGCGCTCTCTGAAGACACGCTGGTCTTTGCCGCCCATGAATATACCCTCGCTAATCTTCGTTTTGCCCAAGCCGCAGAGCCGGATAATAAGATTCGTGATCGATTGATGAAGGAATGTCAGCGTGCGCGAGACCTGGATCGACCGACGCTCCCCAGCACGATTGGCCGCGAGCGTCAGATCAATCCGTTCTTACGGGTCGATAACCAAACCTTGCGCTCGGCAGCAAGTGCTCATGGTTCCACCGACTCCAGCGAAAGTACCTTTGCGACGCTACGTGCCTGGAAAGACAATTTTTGACGGACCCGAATAAAATGAACAAACAGGTATTGCTTCGTCGGATATGCCAAGCGACAGGCGGGATGCTACTGGTGCTCGGTGCTTCAGCCCACGCCCAGGTCAGCGCCCTGTCCGTATCGCCACCCACGGCGCCCTTCTGGGACGAGCTGGTACTGCAGCCCTTCGTTCCGGGCGACATCTGGACCCGCATGCGCGACAACTTCCAGTGGGAAAATGATGCCCGCGAAGCGCGCGTTCAGAAATGGGTAGACTACTACCAGCGCTATCCGGGCAATATCACCACGATCGCCGAACGCGCGCGCCCCTGGCTGTACTGGGTCGTCAGCGAACTCGAGCGTCGGGACATGCCCGGCGAGATTGCCTTGCTGCCCTTCATCGAGAGCGCCTATGACCCAACCGCACGGCATGCAGGCGGAGCCACCGGCATGTGGCAGTTCATGCCCGGCACCGGCGATGCCCTCGGTCTGCGCCGGGACCGCGCCTACGATGGACGCCTCGATGTCATCGCCTCCACCAAGGCGGCCCTGGACTATATTCAGCAACAGGCCGATCAGTGGTACGACGGTGACATCGAGCTTTCCCTTGCGGCTTACAATGCCGGTGCCGGCACGGTCAATCGCGCCCGTCGCAAGGCCGTAGCCGCAGGTCGGCCCGGAGATTACTGGAGCCTTGAGCTGCCGCGCCAGACCATGAATTACGTGCCGAAGCTCCTGGCGCTTTCGCGCATGATCGCCGATCCCGATCGCTACGATATCGCCCTGCCCAGCATCCCCGACCAGCCCGCCTTCGCTCGCGTGATCGTGGATGACCGAATCGATCTTTCTCAGGTAGCCGAAATGGCGGGCATCAGCAGCGCGCGTCTGGAATATCTCAATCCGGGATTGCTGCAGAAAACCACCATGCCTTCACGAGCACCGGAACTGCTGGTACCCCACAGAATCAAGAATGCCCTGGTAGCGATGCTGGCCAAGAGTCGTGCGATATTTGCGCGGGGCGATCGCTATCAGGTCCGCAGTGGAGACTCACTATCGATTCTGGCTAATCGCTATGCCGTATCGATCGATGAGCTGCGTCGCTACAACGGTTTACGCGGCACTACTATTCACGTGGGCCAGATCCTGCGGATCCCACCCAATAATCGAGCCAACGCAGCTAGACAGGCCAGTCAGCAGGCTCAAATAGTGCAAGTGAAGCAAGGTGACAGCCTTGCGCGCATCGCCGCTCGCCACGACGTTTCCGCGCTGGATATTCTGCGCTGGAACAAGCTGGAGGCAGATCAGTATTTACAACCGGGACAACAGCTGACACTTTACGTACAGTGATTTGCTGCCTTGAAACCGCACCGGGGCAATGGTGAAAGGAGTATCGATGTTGCGCATGGGTAAGGCCATTCTCGCCGCTGCGGTCATGTCATTTTCTGGATATGGATTTGCCGTGACCGCCGACCAGGTGCCTACCGTGCAGGGTCTCGCCATGTACGGCGAGCCGGCGCTCCAAAGCGACTTCTCGCATTTCCCTTATGTCAATCCCGAGGCACCCAAGGGTGGTGAACTTGCGCGGGACGCCATTGGCAGCTTCGACTCCACCAGCCCCTTCATCGTCACCGGTACGCCTGCAAGCGGTCTTGCTCAGATATATGACACCTTGATGGCGAACAACCCAGACGAACCCTTCAGCATGTATGGGCTACTCGCACAGGGCGTGCGCCTTGACCCGAACCGGCGCTGGATGGAATTCGATCTAGACCCCAGGGCAAGGTTTCACGATGGCACGCAAGTGACCGCCGATGATGTCGTGTTCAGTTTTCGACTGCTGCGCGATGAGGGTCAGCCCTTCTATGCCGCCTATTACGCGGACGTGACCTCGGCACAGCGCCTGGATGACGATACCGTTCGTTTCGAGTTCAATCCCAAGAACTCCCGGGAGCTGCCGCTGATTCTTGGTCAGTTGCCGATTCTGCCGGAACATTTCTGGAAGGACCGCGAGTTTGCCACACCCACCCTCGACCCCCTGCTGGGCTCCGGGCCTTATCGTATCGCCAAGGTGGAACCGGGACGACGTATCGTTTATGAGCGGGTTCAGGACTACTGGGGCAAGGACCTTCCGGTCAATCGCGGCCGCCATAACATCGACCGGCTGATCTTCGATTATTACCGCGACCAGACCGTAGCGCTCGAAGCCTTCAAGGCGGGCAACCTGGACATGCGAATCGAATCAAGTGCCCGCAACTGGGCAACCGCCTATGATTTCCCAGCCTTGAAGCAAGGTTTCGTCGAGAAGCTGGAAATACCCGATGGGCAGCCCGCGGGGATGCAGGCCTACGTGATGAATCTGCGCCGTGACAAGTTCAAGAACGTGAAGGTACGCGAGGCGCTGAATCTTGCCTTTGACTTTCCCTGGCTGAACGACAATCTGTTCTACGGCGCCTACAAGCGCACCCACAGCTACTTCGAGAACTCCGAGATGGCCGCCAAGGGTGAGCCCAGCGAGGCAGAGCTTGCAATGCTCGAGCCGTATCGCGACCAGCTCCCTGAACGCCTCTTTGAGGAAGTGCTGCCCCTGGAGCAGCCCGACGACATTCGCCCCCGCCTGCGCAAGGCTCTGGGGCTGCTGCGAGATGCCGGTTATGAAGTGCAGAACGGCCAGCTGATCAATCGCGAAAGCGGCAGGCCCTTTACGCTGGAAATCCTGTTGTACGACGCCCAGTTCGAGCGTATCGTCCAGCCCTTGATACGCAATTTCGAGCGCATCGGTATCCAGAGCAAGATTCGTATCGTCGACGTCAATCAATATCTCAACCGCCTGCGCGGCTTCGATTTCGACATGATCGTCGGCAGCTTTCCGCAATCAGCCAATCCAGGCAACGAGCAACGCGAATTCTGGACCAGCGATTTCGCGGATCAGCCTCAAAGTCGCAACCTCATCGGTCTCGAGAATCCGGTCATCGACGAATTGGTAGAGAAACTGATTCGCGCGGATTCTCGTGAAGAACTCGACACGGCGGCACAAGCGCTTGATCGCGTGCTACGCTGGGGTTTCTACGTCATTCCCCAGTTTCATCTCGCCGCGACGCGCATCGCCCTTTGGGATAAATATGGCTATCCCGATCCGCACCCGAAATACAACATCGACCTGGACGCCTGGTGGGTGAATCCCGAGCGCGCCGATGCGGTCAACCAACGCCAGCACGGCAGCCGCAAGCGCTGAGAGCTGAGCCAAGCCCAAGGAATCTGCTCTAGTGGCTGCCTATATCCTGCGTCGTCTATTGCTGATGATTCCTACCCTTCTGGGAATCATGCTGCTCAATTTCGTTATCGTGCAGGCCGCGCCCGGCGGGCCTATCGATCAGATCATTGCCCGCTACCAGGGCCTCGACAGCATCGCCAGCACCCGCCTATCCTCCGGCGGCGGCGACTCGGCAGCGAGTGGTGGCGAATCCCGGGGCGCCCGCGGGGTCGATGAACGCTTCATCAAGGCACTCGAGGAACAGTTCGGCTTCGACGAACCCGCCCATGTGCGGTTTTTCACCATGCTCGGCGATTACGCCACCTTCGACTTCGGCACCAGCTTCTTCCGCAATCGGCCGGTCATCGACCTGATGATCGAACGCCTGCCGGTATCCATCTCCCTTGGCCTATGGACGACCCTGCTGGTCTATCTCGTCTCGATTCCGCTGGGAGTTCGCAAGGCGCTGCGTCATGGCTCCCGCTTCGATGTCTGGACCTCGGGGCTGGTCATTGTCGGCTACGCCATTCCGGGGTTTCTATTTGCCATTCTTCTGATCGTCCTGTTTGCCGGGGGCAGCTATTTCGATCTCTTCCCCCTGCGCGGGCTGACATCCCCGTATTTCGACGAGTTGAGCCTGTGGGGAAAGGTCGGTGACTATTTCTGGCACATCACCCTGCCGGTGATCGCCGCGGCGATCGGGGGGTTCGCGACCCTGACCATGCTCACCAAGAACAGCTTTCTCGACGAGATTCACAAGCAATACGTATTGACCGCCCGAGCCAAGGGCGCAAGCGACCGCCAGGTGCTCTATGGCCATGTGTTTCGCAACGCCATGCTGATCATCATTGCCGGCCTGCCCACGGCGCTGATCAGCATCTTCTTCACCGGGTCGCTGCTCATCGAAGTGATCTTTTCCCTCGATGGGCTGGGGCTTTTAGGGTTCGAGGCGGTCATGCAGCGCGACTATCCGGTCATATTCGGCACCCTGTATCTCTACACCCTGATCGGGCTGCTCCTGAAACTGGTCTCTGATCTGACCTATGTCTGGGTGGACCCCCGCATCGATTTTGAAACGAGGGGGGCCTGATGGCGCGCCTCGAACGCTTCAAACCCACGCTGTCGCCGATCACCCGTCGTCGGATGGCGGTGTTTCGCGCCAATGGCCGGGCACGATTCGCGCTCTGGCTGTTCTCGCTGTTGTTCGTTCTCAGCCTGGGCGCCGAGCTGATCGCCAACGACAAGCCGCTTCTGATCAAGTACCAGGACCAGTGGTATACGCCGCTGCTGGTGGATTACCCTGAAACCGAGTTCGGTGGCTTTCTTCCCACCAGCACGGATTACCGCGACACCTTCGTCATCGATGCAATCGAGGCCCAGGGCTGGATGCTGTGGCCGCCGATCCCGTTCACCTACGACACCCTGGATCGCGACTTGAGGCAACCCGCCCCCTCCCCCCCGAGCACGCGTCATTGGCTGGGCACCGACGACCAGGGGCGTGACGTGATGGCCCGGGTGATCTACGGCTTTCGGCTTTCCGTGGTCTTTGCCCTGGTGCTGACGATAGGCTCCATGGCGCTGGGCGTGCTGGTCGGCGGCATTCAGGGCTATTTCGGTGGCAAGACGGACCTCATTGGCCAGCGTCTGACGGAAATCTGGTCCGGCCTACCGGTACTGTTCCTGCTAATCATCCTTGCCAGCCTGGTCGAGCCCAACCTCTGGTGGCTGCTGGGCATCATGCTGCTGTTCTCCTGGCTGGGACTGGTGGACATCGTGCGCGCCGAGTTCCTGCGGGCGCGAAACCTCGAATATGTGCGGGCCGCACGCGCCTTGGGCCTTCCCTCTTATCTGATCATGTGGCGACACGTGCTGCCCAACGCCATGGTCGCCACCCTGACGTTCATTCCGTTTCTGTTTACCGGGGCCATCACCACCCTGACCGCGCTGGACTTTCTCGGCTTTGGCCTGCCACCGGGCTCGCCCTCCCTGGGCGAACTGGTGGCCCAGGGCAAGAACAATCTGCAGGCACCCTGGCTAGGCATCACTGCCTTCATCACCCTGAGCGTGATGCTGTCACTGCTGGTATTCATCGGAGAGGGCCTGCGGGATGCCTTCGATCCACGTCACATCATTGCCGCGCTGACCGCCAAGCCGGAACGGATTTCGACGACGAAGGAGGCCGTGGATGAGCGCTGAAGTGGTGTTCTCGCTGAAGGATTTCACGGTGGCTTTCGATGGGGTCCCGGTGGTCGAGGATCTGTCCCTGCAGATTCGCCGCGGCGAAACCCTGGCCCTGGTAGGCGAATCCGGCTCCGGCAAATCCGTGAGTGCCCTTGGCGCCATCAATCTACTTCCCAAAAGCGCCGAGGTACGCGGCGAAAGGCATCTGGAAGCGCGCGATCTCGCGCTTTTAAGCGAGCGTGACTGGCGCACCGTGCGCGGCAACCAGGTCGGCTTCATCTTCCAGGAGCCGATGACCTCGCTGAATCCACTGCACACCATCGTCAAGCAGATCGGCGAGACCCTGCGTCTGCATCAGGGGCTCAGCGGCCGATCCGCGAGAGAGCGGGTGCGCGAACTGCTGGTTCAGGTCAAGTTGCCTCGCCCGGATGAGCTGCTCGACGCCTGGCCGCATCAGCTTTCCGGTGGGCAGCGCCAACGGGTGATGATCGCCATGGCCATCGCCAACAACCCTCGATTGCTGATCGCGGACGAGCCCACCACGGCGCTGGATGTCACGGTGCAGCAGGAGATTCTGGCCTTGCTCGACGATCTGCGCCAGCGCCACGGCATGGCCATGCTGCTCATCACCCACGATCTCAACCTGGTGCGGCGTCATGCGAATCGGGTCTGTGTGCTTTATCGCGGCCGCGTTCAAGAAACTGGCCCCGTCAAAGAGGTCTTCAGCCAACCCCGTAGCGACTATACTCGCCTGCTGTTGTCCGCGGAGCCCGAGGGAAGACCCAAGACTATCGGCTCCCAAACGCCGCTTCTGGAAGCCCGACGACTCCGGGTGGAATTCTCCCGCCCCAAGCGGCTTTTCTCTCGAAGGCCGAGCCCTTTTGTTGCCGTTCAGCCTCTCGATCTCTATCTGCGCAAGGGAGAAACCCTGGGTATCGTCGGCGAATCAGGTTCAGGCAAGACGACCCTGGCCATGGCGCTGCTGCGCCTTACCTCATCCAGCGGTGAAATTGACGTTGCCGGAGAGCGCCTCGATCTCATGAGCAGCAACGCGCTGAGACGTCAGCGCCGGCAGATGCAGGTCGTCTTCCAGGACCCTTACGGCTCCTTGCCCCCTCGGCTACCGGTGGCGGACATCATCAGCGAAGGCCTGCGCTTTCACCATCCCGAGCTTGATCGCGCCGAAATCCAGCGGCGAGTGATGGCATCGCTGCGCGAGGTCGGCTTGCCAGAAGAGTGCGCTGCCCGCTACCCCCACGAATTCTCCGGAGGCCAGCGCCAGCGCATCGCCGTGGCCCGTGCCATCATCCTAGAACCGGATTTGTTGGTACTCGACGAACCCACCTCGGCACTGGATCGCACCGTCCAGAAACAGCTGGTCGAACTGCTGCGGGATCTACAGGCCAGGCGCGGCATGAGCTATCTGTTCATCAGTCACGACCTGGCGGTGGTGCGTGCCATGGCGCACCGGGTGATGGTGCTCAAGGAAGGTCATGTCGTGGAGCAAGGCGAATGCGAACAGGTGCTGGGCGCGCCCAAAAACGCATATACGCAGGCGCTGGTGGAAGCCGCTGGATTGGACGGCAGGGGCAACTAGCTGGCGCCGGCCACTTCAAGCACCCGGTCATGATCCTTTGCCAGCTGCGCCCGTACCAACGCCGCCACCAGCCGCGCAAAGTCATTTGAGTCGACGCGTTTCGCGAGCTTTTCGGCATCGTCTCCGAGGTCCAGCTTGACACTCGATGCCAATGCCATCTTATCGGCGAAAGGATGATACTCCTCCCAGCACAGCTGCACTTCCCGCAGGAAGATATCCGCGCCGACGTCACCGATCCCCTTGAACTCCTTGAGCAAGCGCCTGGCCTTCTTCACATCGCCATTTGCCGCGCTACGCAGCTGGCGCAAGTCCCCACCATAGGTTTCTTGCACATGCATGGCCAGGGCCTCTAGCTGGCGAGCGGTTTTCTCGTCGTAACGTGCATAGCCATTCCCGTTGAGCACCCTGACCCGCTCATTCCAGGTCGAACTCGCCATCTTGCTCGGCGTCGTCCAGCCCGCCTTGCCCAGGGCCTTGCAGGCTTGCATGGCGGCGCTTGCGCTCAAGGGTGCACTGGTCAACAAGGAGAAACACAGCAATCTGAACAAAGGTGCGGGGGTATTACGCTTGAGCGCGATACCCAGCTCCTGAGCAAAGGTACGGCCATGGCAATCAAGCAATGCCTCGACGATCTGCTGTTTACTTGTGCTGCTCATATCCGCTTCTCCTTTGCGCTGCCCTGCACTCCATGTAACGACTGCCGTAAAGACAAAACACGAGAATCAGAAGAATTTCTTGCAATAACAAGATAACGGTATAAATCAGAAAGCAGCAATCTCCTCTGGGCGCAGGAAACGGCACTCTCCCTGCTCGAGATCAGGATCGAGCTGCAAGGGGCCGATCGATTCACGATGCAATGCTTCCACATGGTTGCCGATGGCGGCAAACATGCGGCGCACCTGGTGGTACTTGCCTTCCGTGATCGTCAGGCGCACTTCCCGAGGTGAAAGCAGCACGAGCTCTGCGGGCTGCGTCAGCTTGTCCTCACCGTCGAGCTGAACGCCCCGGGCAAACGACTGGATGGCGCCTTCGCCGGCCTCCCCTTCCAAAGGCTCGGCAAGGGACGCCAGATAGACCTTGGCGCAGCGCTTCCTGGGCGAGGTCACGCGATGCGACCATTGCCCATCGTCCGTAAGCAGCACCAGTCCGGTCGTATCCACATCCAGACGACCGACGGCATGCAGCCGATCCACATTGGGTAGATCGATCAACTCCTGCACTATCGGATAGCGGCCAGGACGGGTCGTGCATTCGATACCCAAGGGTTTGTGCATCATCAAATAGCGCGGGCCGGTGAGTTCAAGCGGCTCGCCTTGCCAGCGTACATCGCTTGCGTCATCGACCTGGGTCGCGGGATTCTTGGTAATCTGCCCATCCACGCTGACTTCCTCCCGATGCAAGGCCTTCTTCGCCAGGCTGCGGGAGAGATCCGTGGTCTCGCTGAGAAACTTGTCCAGCCGCATCAAACCTCCAGTGTAAAACGATCCGCATCCATCCAGGCCGGGAATTTATCACGAAACTCGGAAAGCGACTCACGATCGAGAGCGCCCGTGCGGATGAAAGGCTGATCCCGAGGTTCGTCGATCAAGGGATCGCCCTTGAAGTCCACCAGCATCGAGTCACCGGCATAGGCCTGCTTCTTGGCGTCTTCCCCCACCCGGTTCACCCCGATGACATAGCATAGATTCTCGATGGCCCGAGCCTGCAGCAGGGTACGCCAGGGCTGGCGACGCGGCGCCGGCCAGTTGGCGATGCAGAGCAAGGCGTCGTATTCGAAATGCTCCCCTGGGGCTGGCTGCTGCCTCAACCAGACGGGGAAACGCAGGTCGTAGCAGACCGTCAACAGAATGCGAAAGCCCTTGAGTTCGACCACCCTGCGGCGATTGCCCATGCCATAGCGTTCATGCTCGCCGGCCATGCGAAAAAGATGGCGCTTGTCATAATGAATCAGTTCTCCGTCCGGGGTCGCCCATACCAGGCGATTATAGTATTCGCCACCGGCAGTGACCGCGATACTCCCGGTCACTACACACCGGCGCTTGATCGCCTGATCCCGCAGCCAGGCCACGCTGGTACTTTGCTCCATGGGTTCCGCCATCTCCCGGGAGTTCATGGTGAACCCGGTGGCGAACATTTCCGGCAATACGATCAGATCCGTATCGTCGTCGCCGAGGTTGCCCAACTGTTCGTCAAGCAGACGGCAGTTGGCCTCGGGGTCTTCCCAGCGCAGATCCGCCTGCACCAGCGTCGTGCGCAATTCGCTCATGGCTGCTCTCCTAGAATACGCGAGGCGTCATCCAGTCAGTGTGTATGACTACAAGACTAACCGAGCAAGCGAAAGACTGCAGCACGGATGGACCGGCTTTCTCTGGCCTGCATTCAGGTGGCAAAGGAATCCGCGAAGGACAATTGGGACTACGGGGGGTAGCGACTATGTTAGATTAGGGCCTGTTGAATAAATTGCCGAACGAGATGAAGCGCGAGGCGCACGGAGCACAAAAAGCGAGACATAACTGGGTGTTAGGCGAGTTTTTAGGCACCGCGCAACGAAGTGATTCGCTCGTGCAGACATTTATAAAGTGATTCCTTAGCGCGTTAACCAGCACATCGATTCTTATAGAGACGAACCATCATGAGCTTGCCGGTACACCCTGATAAGGAAGTCACCCGTGGCGTTGCCCTGGGCCTTTTCGCCTATTTATGGTGGGGTTGCTTCCCGCTGTTCTTTGCACTGTTCGAAGGGATTCCTGCCTGGGAAGTCCTCGTCCATCGGGTGCTGTGGTCCTGCCTGTTTCTAGCCTTGCTGGTGACGGTACTGCGTCGCTGGTCACCGGTGCTCGGTGCGCTCAGGCACCCACGACGCTTGGGGCGGGTACTCGCCTGTGCGGTGTTGATTGCCCTTAACTGGGGCATCTATATCTACGCGGTGGAAACACGCCATGTCTTTCAGGCCAGCCTGGGTTATTTTCTGACACCGCTGGTCAATGTGCTGCTGGGAATGCTGATACTCAAGGAGCGCATGCGGGTGCTACAGGGCATGGCGGTAGGATTGGCGACATTGGCCATCGTCATTCAACTGGTGGTGCTGGGCGAGCTGCCTTGGATCACATTGTGCCTGGCACTCTCTTTTGGCACTTATGGCCTGTTTCGCAAACAGGTACCGCTGGACGGCGTGACAGGACTGTTCGTCGAGACGCTGTTGCTGCTGCCCGTGGCGCTCATCGCGCTGTTCTGGCTCATCAGCGCTGGCTATTCCCACTTCATGATCGGCGATGACCGCGCCAACCTGCTGCTCATGGCCAGCGGCGTGGTGACTGCTCTGCCGTTGATCGCCTTTGCCGGCGCGACCCACCGCCTGCGCCTTTCGACGATAGGATTTCTGATGTACATCAATCCTACCATTCAGTTCTTCATTGCCCTTCTGGTCTTCGAGGAACCCCTGAGACCGATCCAGCTAGCGACTTTCGTGATGATCTGGATCGGCCTGGCGATGTACTCCTATGCCGCCTGGCAGAGCCGCTCCCGGGCCAGTGCCGCCACGGCACGCTGAACCGCTCGCAGGCCGCGATACTCTTACTGGTTCAAGCGCCCGAGCAGTGACTCCAGCACCCCCAGGGTCGGCACATGGCATTGCCATAGCGATTCTCCAGGCGCCAGCCCCAGTGCTTCGCGATGCATCGAGGCGGCGGGATCGTCGCTTCGATCCTCCAGTTGCTCCAGCCCCAGGTCCGCAATGCGTTCAGGGGCGATGGCCGGCAGCAGCAGCACGCAGTTACGGATACCTTCGGCGTTGAGCGCCAGACGCCTTTCTCCTTTTTGCATACGCCACAATGAAAGCCGTAGGCGGCTGATACAGCGTTCGAACTCCACCGCCTTGCTACGTTTCAGTTCCTCGTTGACAAGACGCCCGTTGATGCGTCGATTCCGGGTGGTGGCATTGATATGGGAGTAGAGAAACCCGCTGCGCTGCACCATCCAGTCGAGCACATCGTCGAGGGCCACACCTTCATTCTTGACATAGGGCATCTCGCGACGCGAGACGGCGTTACGCACGGTCGTCAATTTGAGGCTGCACACGGCGGCAATTTCGACGATATTCAGCCCCGGGGCCCTGGATAATAGTGAAACATCGATGGCCGGCGTCAGCCCGACATGGGTTTCCAGACGCGTACGTACCTGGGCCAGGCCAATGAGATGCATCAATCGTTGCGGCTCCGGCGCCCCATGAAATTCCGCGAGACTTCGTGCCATGGCAACGAAATGAATGAAATCCTCGAGTAGCGCGGGATCGATGGACACCGCGTCATCGGACTCACTCATCAGCACCCAGGCGCGAAGCGATAGCAGCGGCTCATGCATGCGCTGGAGCATGTTGGCGGCATTCGCGTCGATACGCTCGGGCTCATCCGAGGCTTCTGTCAATCGGTGCAATGGCTTCGCCAGGTTGCGACCGGCGTCTTCCAGTTCGGCGATCAAGGCCTCACGAGTCAAGACTGCCGCCGCAGATTTACCCAATAGCGATTCCTGAAGCAAGACCAGTGGCCTTCCATTCGGCATATTTGCATTCCCCTGCGTTGGTGCCGTTTGCACTTGGTTGCGGCTCCAGCAGGGCGTGACCTTGCCTGTCCGTCGTTATGTCGCCGTAACAATTCAAGGCGAGTGCCGGCTTATGATGAGTTACTATCTGTTACCATGTTTAACGGCTTGCAGAGGAAATCCTTGAGCAGGTTTTATGCAAAAATAAGTGGCGTTAACCAGGTCCTGATCATTGAATCGGAATGGGGATTTCTGGGCGTGTAATGCTTTCTCGTTGCAGCGGGAAACTCGGACGGCTTCTTGCACCCCTTGAGCCAACCCCTCATCATGCCTGGAAAAACAGATGTTTCCTCGTCACTCTCGTTGCGAGAAGTAGATGCTCAAGCGCTACCTGCCCATTGCTACCTGGCTACCGCACTATCAACGCAGTCTGTTCGCTTACGACATGATCGCGGGGCTGATCGTGATGGTCATGGTCATTCCCCAGTCCCTGGCCTACGCGCTTCTGGCAGGCTTGCCCGCCGTGGTGGGCCTGTATGCCAGTATCCTGCCGCTGCTGCTCTATGCGGTGTTCGGTTCGAGCCGCACCCTAGCGGTAGGCCCGGTGGCGATTCTGGCACTGATGACAGCGGCGGCACTTTCCGGTATGGCAGCACCGGGTTCCGCGGAATATATCGAGGCCGCACTGATACTGGCGTTTCTGTCCGGCATCATGCTGAGCGTGATGGGATTGCTGCGCCTGGGCTTTTTCGCCAACTTCCTGAGTCATCCGGTCATTTCAGGCTTTCTCACCGCCTCCGGGCTACTGATCGCCGCCAGCCAGGTGGCCCATCTGCTGGGCATCGACTCTTCGGGTTTCACCCTGCCTACATTGATCGGCAGCCTGATCCCGCATCTGAGTGACATTAACCTCCCCACCGTTGCCGTCAGCGCTGCCACGCTGACGTTCCTGATCCTGCTGCGCCGTCATGGAAGTGCCCTTCTCGCCAGAATCGGGATGCCGAGCAAGCCCGCCAACCTCATCACCCGGGCGGGACCGGTCTATGCGGTGGCGTTGACGACGCTTGCCTGCTGGTACTTCGATCTCACCTCAATGGGTGTTGCCGTGGTGGGCGAGATACCCAGCGGTTTACCGCCCTTGACGTTACCTACCTTTGACGCATCGCTCTGGCGCCAACTATGGGTGCCGGCGTTGTTGATCAGCGTGGTGGGGTTCGTGGAGTCCGTTTCCATGGGCCAGATGCTGGCGGCCAAACGCCGAGAACGCATCTCTCCGGATCAGGAGCTGATTGGCCTGGGCGCCTCCAATCTCGCTGCCGCTTTCACCGGCGGCATGCCGGTCACCGGCGGGTTGTCGCGTACCGTGATCAATTTCGACGCCGGCGCCCGCACGCCGATCGCCGGTGTCGTGGCGGCGCTGGGGATCACCCTGATAACACTTTTCTTTACACCGCTCATCGCGTTTCTCCCCATCGCCACCCTGGCAGCGGTCATCACCGTATCGATCCTGACCCTGGTGGACATCGATGCCCTGCGCCATACCTGGCGCTATTCCCGTAGCGATTTCGCCGCCCTGCTGGCCACCCTGCTATTGACCTTACTCGAGGGCGTGGAGATTGGCATTCTCGCCGGTGTCGCCCTGTCGATTGCGCTGTTTCTCTATCGTACCAGCCGCCCCCATAGCGCCCTGGTGGGACGCGTGCCAGGCACCGAACACTTTCGCAACCTGGCCCGCCACAAGGTTGAAACCAGCGCGCAAGTGGCGCTTTTACGCATCGATGAAAGCCTTTATTTCGCCAACGCCCGCTATCTGGAAGACACCCTTTACGATCTGATCGCCACCCGCCCGGGCATCGATCACGTGGTATTGATCTGCTCCGCGGTCAATCTCATCGACGCCTCGGCGCTGGAGAGCCTCAAGGCGATCAACGCGCGTCTCAAGGACTCCCAGGTCACCCTGCATCTGGCAGAGGTCAAGGGCCCGGTAATGGACCGCCTGCAATACTCCGATCTCATCGAATCCCTGACCGGGCGCGTCTTTCTGAGCACCTATTCGGCCTGGAAGGAACTCACCCAGCATGAGCGCTGACAAATAACACGCTAAGCTTTATTGATTGGATTCCAAAAACGGACGACGCATCACCTGCAAGGAGCACCGCCCTGATGCCCGAAGAAACATTGCCCCAGGCAGAAGATCTTGGTTTGCTGGTCGATCTCTACGAGCTGACCATGATCCAGGCCTACTGGGCCGAAGGAATGAACGAGCCGGCGACCTTCAGCCTGTTCTTCCGCACCCTGCCGCAAGGGCGCAATTATATGCTGGCCTGCGGACAGCAGCATGTGGCCCAGTTGGTCACGCAGCTGCGTTTCGGTGCAGCACAGATCGACAAGCTGCGCGGCCTGGGCCTCTTCGACGACGACTTTCTCGAATGGCTGGCCGGCTTTCGGTTCAGCGGTGATATCCACGCGGTACAGGAAGGGACACCGCTGTTCCCCCAGGAGCCCTTGCTGGAGATCGAAGCGCCCCTTATCGAGGCGCAGCTGCTGGAAAGTCTAGTGATGAACTACGTGCATCTGGAAACGGTGCTGGCCTCCAAGGCCACCCGCCTGGTCAACGCCGCCCAGGGGCGCGGGGTGGTGGATTTCGGCATGCGCCGCATGCACGGTATCGACGCGGCGGTGCGCGGGGTACGCGCCTATCGTATTGCGGGCCTTGCCGGCACCAGCAATGTGCTGGGCGCCGTGACCCACGGCCTGTCCGCCCAAGGCACCATGGCGCACAGCTATATTCAGGCCCACGACGACGAAGAGGAAGCGCTGGTTGCCTTTGCGCGCCGCTATCCTGGCACCACGCTGCTGGTGGATACCTATGACACCCTCTCGGCGGTCAAGAAGCTGATCGCGCGCATGGCTCGCGATCCCGACTTGGCCATCGGTGCCATTCGGCTCGATTCCGGGGATCTGGAACAGCTGGCCAAGACCTGCCGCCAACTGCTTGACGACGCGGGTCACCAGGACATCAGAATCATCGTCAGCGGGGGCTTGAACGAGCACAGCATTCGCGAACTGGTGGTCAACGGCGCGCCCATCGACGGTTTTGGCGTCGGCACGTCGCTAGGAGCTTCCAGCGATGCTCCCTCCCTGGAGCTTGCCTACAAGCTGACGGAATATGCCGGCGAGCCGCGCTTGAAACACTCTCCCGGCAAGCACTCCCTCCCGGGTCGTAAACAGATCTATCGTGAACAACGCGAAGACGGCAGCTATTGCTGCGACCATCTGACCTTACGCGACGAACAAGCCCCGGGTACCGCTCTGTTGCAGCCCATCGTACTCAAGGGTGAGTTTCAGGATGCGAACATGGTGTCTCTCGATGCAGCGCGCGAGATGTGCCTCGATGCCATTTCCCGCCTCCCCCCGGAGCTTCGCAGCCTGGTCGAGGCCCGGCCTTACAGTGTGAGTATCAGCGACAAGCTGCAGCAGCGCCGACGGTTGGCGCAGTCGCGACTCGTTTTACCCGACGACTGACATCAAGTTGTCATGTCGACGTCTCCATATCGTCATCCTCGCTCTCTAAGGTCATGGTCTGACCGGCTCGAAAAGCCTGTAAAATCACGCCTCAAGGAGAGCACATGAGCGAATTCGACAACGAACCCAGCTTCAACCCGAGTGACAACGAGCCATTCGCCTCCATCCTCGAACGCAACTGGTCGCGGCGCCATGTCATGCAGGGCGGTCTGGCCCTGGCTGCCGCGACCCTGCTGGGCAAGCTGGGCATTGCCCGCGGGGATATGCAGGACAATGGAGCGAATGCCACGCCGCTTGACGGGATGCGTGATGTCCAGCTGCGCTTCGATTCCGTGGCAGGTTCGAAAACCGACGCGGTGGTAGTCCCCAAGGGCTATACCGCGACGATACTCGCCCCCTGGGGCACGCCCCTGAATGACAAGGCCAATCCCTGGAAGAATGACGGCAGCAACAGCGCGCAGGACCAGGCCAACGCGGTAGGCATGCATCACGACGGCATGCACTTCTTTACCATCGAGGGACGCTCGGATGACGGCTTGCTGCTGATCAACAACGAGTATGTCGATCAGGACGCCCTGCATCCCGATGGTCCTACTCGAGACGCCTCGGGCAAGCGCCCGCCTGAGGAGATTCGCAAGGAGATCAACGCCCACGGTGTCAGCGCACTGCGCATCACCATGAGAAACGGCAAGTGGCGCGTGATGAGCAACGACCCGCTCAATCGTCGCTATACCAGCGCCACCGTGATGGATATTGCCGGCCCCATGGCGGGTACGGATCACGTCAAGACGGCCTTTTCCAGGGACGGCACTCAGGCGCGGGGCACGAACAACAACTGCGGCAACGGCTATACGCCCTGGGGTACTTATCTAACCTGCGAAGAGAACTGGCCCGACATCTTCATCAATCGTGCCGAAACGCTTCCCGCCGACCAGCAACGCCTGGGAATACCGACCCAGGCGTCGCGTTACGGCTGGGAAACCGCTGCCAACGATAGCAGCGAGCGAGACGACGAATTCGCGCGCTTCGATCTAACCCCGCGAGGCAATGACGCCACCGAGGACTACCGCAATGAGGCCAGCACCTTCGGCTATATCGTCGAAATCGACCCCTTCGATGTAAAGCGCCGCGCCATCAAGCGCACCGCATTGGGGCGTTTTCGTCATGAAGGCTGCTGGCCGGGCAAGCTCGAGCCGGGCAAGCCGGTGGTGTTCTACTCCGGCCACGATGGTCGCTTCGAGTACATCTACAAGTTCGTTTCCGAGGCCAACTGGGACCCTGCCGATGCCGACCCCGAAGATCGACTGGCCGTGGGTGCCAAATACATGGACAAGGGCACCCTCCATGTCGCCCGCTTCAATGACGATGGCACCGGCCAGTGGCTCCCCCTAACCCCTGAGACGGCAACTCAGCAGAATGACAGCACCCTGGGCAAGGAATTGGGCGGATTACCGGAGATCATTCTAAATACCGCCCGAGCCGCCGACCTGGTGGGCGCCACGCCCATGGACCGCCCGGAATGGGGCAACGTGGATCCGGCCAACGGCGACGTCTACATGACCCTGACCAATAACGACGAACGCGAGGTCGATCAGCTCAACGCGGCCAACCCACGCCCACGCAACGAAAACGGTCAGATCATCCGCTGGCGCGAGACCGGCGATGGCGGCTTTCGCTGGGCGATCTTCGTATTCGGTGCCAGCGCCAAGGCGCCGGATACCATCAATCGCTCGTCGCTGACTCAGGATAATCAGTTCGCAAGCCCGGACGGGTTGATGTTCGATCCCCGGGGCATTCTATGGATCCAGACCGACAATGGTGGAAATGCAGTCGCCGAGGCTTCCAACGACCAGATGCTGGCTGTCATTCCCGCACTGCTGGCAACCGATGACGTGCCTCTTGCGACCATCGATGCGCGCAATCAAAAAAAGCTGAAGCGCTTTCTGGTAGGCCCCAATGATTGCGAGATCACCGGTTTCGCCATGACACCGGATCACCGCTCGCTGTTCATCAATGTCCAGCACCCGGGCAACTGGCCCTACGCGGAAGATGCCACCCTGGCAATACCCGGGGGAAACACGGTGCGGCCACGCTCATCCACGGTGGTGATCCAGCGAGAAGACAACGGCGAGATTGGCGTGTGAACGCCGGACGATCATCAAGGCAGTTGGCTTGAAAACGGCGAGATTGGCGTGTGAACGCCGGACGATCATCAAGGCAGTTGGCTTGAAAACGGCGACGATCCGCTTTCGATCATGCGGCGCTCTTCTTCGCTATCGACGAAGCGCACACTGGTAGGGTCGATGCCATAGAGCTTGGCGATCTGCAGGACCTCCGCCTGATGCTCCGACTGAGCCAGGCGCTTCAGCTGGCGTCGACTCGGCGTGATGCATCTCAGCAAGCCCCAGATGACGAGTGCCAGCCCCACCAGATGCCCCGCGTACCCGGAAATGAAGCGCGACAACTCGACTCCGCTGGCGAACCAGCCTGTGAGGGCGATCATGAAGGTAATGATCGCCCCCCAGACCGGGTTGGGTAGGCCCAGAAAGCGGTTGGCGCTGAGCAGCGTCTTTTCATAATATCGCAGGGAATACGCCACGGGTGTTTTGGCGTTCATTGGCGGCTCGATAAACGGTTTGCTTGAACCAATCAGTGTGCGCCGTCACGAGCCTCTTCAATCCATTAAAATACCGCTTTTCTATCCCGTAGTTCGCCCCGTGACTGCATGAATGCGCAGCTTCATTACCTAATGACACAATAATCTGCACTATTGCTCACAAACCCTCGCTGCGAAACAGAAATGTAAAGGCTCGGCGCTATAGCCATGCCAGGGATATCGCGTTCTTGAGCGCTTTCATCCAGCGCTCATCCGTACCCTTGCAGACGATGAAAAAGGGATTGTTCAAGCTCTCCTTGCGGTTATAGCGCAAGGGTTCCAGCGTATTGGCATCCAGCACATCACCGCCGGCTGCCAGAACCACGGCGTGGGCGGCGGCAGTATCCCACTCACAGGTGGGCGCCAGACGCGGATAGAGATCCGCCACGCCCTCGGCGACCAGACACAGCTTCAATGAGCTACCCATGCTGACACGCTCGTGACTCGGCAATTCACGGCAGAATGCCTCGAAGGCGGCAGCACCATGGGAACGGCTGCCAACGATCTTCCATCGTGCCTGTTCAGGACTGGGTAGCGCCCTGGCCTGGATGACATGGCTTTCGCCATCGGTGCGCTTGAATGCCCCCACTCCGGATTGCCCCCACCAGGTCTGCTGCAACGCTGGCGCCTGCACGATGCCAAAAACCGGCACGCCATTTTCGATCAGCGCCACGTTGATGGTGAATTCATCGCTGCGCTTGACGAACTCCTTGGTGCCATCGATGGGGTCGATCAGCCAGTAGCGCGCCCAGTGGCGGCGAACGTCGTAGCTTGCCTGGCTCGACTCCTCGGACAGCACCGGGGTATCAGGCAGCACCTCCTGCAACAGCGACGTCAACAGCCGGTTGGCGAGCAGATCGGCTTCCGTCAAAGGGCTGTTGTCCGCCTTGGTTTCGACGTCGAAATCCCGCCGATAAACGATCATCACCTGCTCGGCGATTTCATCGACACCCTGCAACAGTCGCTGGCGTTGCCGTTCATCAAGCGCTTTCATCGATTCATCCTGTTTCTGAACATGTTGTCTGAGCCATCCGCAGGGCTTGCATCGGGGCTCTCTATTTGGCATGCATCGGGGCTTGTCATTTCGCCCCATGCCCCAGTCTACGCGACCCACGCTATCACGGGGTGCTATGGTTGTTGCGCCTCAACACGCGAGACGATCCCGAGAATGAGCGACCCGACCATTCACAAGACCCTGCAGCAGACCTTCGGTTACGGCGACTTTCGCCCGGGCCAGGAAGCGGTCATTTCCGCCGTGGTGGCCGGTCATTCCGCCGCGGCCATCTTTCCCACCGGCTCCGGCAAGTCGCTGTGCTATCAGGTGCCGGCGCTGCATCTTGCGCATTTGACCCTGGTGGTCTCGCCGCTGCTGGCTCTGATGCAGGATCAACTGGCCTTTCTGGAGCGCCATGGCATTCCCGCCGCCAGTATCGATTCCGCCCAGACGCGTGATGAGGCCAGCGCCGTGATGGATGGCGTCAGACGCGGCGAGATCAAGATCCTGATGATCTCCGTGGAGCGCCTGAAAAACGAGCGCTTCCGGCGCTTCATCGCCCAGGTACCGATTTCGCTACTGGTGGTCGACGAAGCCCACTGCATTTCCGAATGGGGCCACAACTTCCGCCCGGACTATCTAAAGCTGCCGGATTATCAGCGCCAGCTCGGCATTCCTCAAGCCCTGCTGCTGACCGCCACCGCCACGCCCGCGGTCATTGCCGACATGCGCGAGCGCTTCGCCATCGCCCCGGCGCATGTCGTCACCACCGGTTTCTATCGGTCCAATCTCAACCTTCTTGTCGAACCCGTGGCGAGTGCCGATAAGCTACAGCGGCTAAGCGAATGGTTATCGCCCCGGCTTGGCAAGGCTGCGCCGCAGCCCAGCATCGTCTACGTCACCCTGCAGAAAACCGCGCAGCAGGTGGCGGCGCATCTGCAACGGCAAGGCCTTGATGCCCAGGCCTATCACGCGGGCCTGCCCCACGAGCAGCGCGACCAGCTTCAGCAACGCTTCATGGCCGGCGAGATCCCCTGCATCGTTGCCACCATTGCCTTCGGCATGGGGATCGACAAGAGCGACATTCGCAATGTCGTGCATTTCGACCTGCCCAAATCCATCGAAAACTACAGTCAGGAAATCGGCCGCGCCGGGCGGGACGGCTACCCATCCGACTGCCTGGTACTGGCCAACCGGGACAGTCTCAATGTGCTGGAGAACTTCGTCTATGGCGATACCCCGGAGCTTGAAGGCATCACCACGGTGCTCGAAGAGATCACCGCAGTTACCCGCCGTGGCGAAACTCAATGGGAGCTGATGCTCAACACCCTGTCCCGGCACAGCAACATCCGTCCCCTGCCGCTCAAGACGCTGCTGGTACAGCTCGAGATGCGCGATCTCATTGCGCCCCGCTACGCCTATTACGCGGAATATCGCTTCAAGTATCTGATCGACCCCGAGACGCTGGCGTCCCGTTTTGAAGGCGAACGTTACCGGTTCGTGGAGGCAATCCTGCACTGCGCGCCCCGGGCCAAGACCTGGTGCACCCTGGATTTCGAGGCGCTCTATCGATATGGCATCGAACGGGAACTCGATACCCGGCG
Source organism: uncultured Halomonas sp. (assembly GCF_947493865.1). Lineage (GTDB taxonomy): Bacteria > Pseudomonadota > Gammaproteobacteria > Pseudomonadales > Halomonadaceae > Modicisalibacter. The sequence continues at coordinate 76,203 of NZ_CANLTC010000002.1, read as the reverse complement.
CGAGCGCGTCATTACCGCGCTGGACTATTTTCAGGACAAGGGCTGGATTGCACTCGAAAGCAAGCAGATGACGGACGTATATGAGGTGCGACATGAGCATATCGACACGACGCCATTGAGTGCTGAGCTACACGCGCATTTCAAGCAGCAGGAGCGCAGCGAGATCCAGCGCATTCATGCCATGCTCGCGCTATTCGAGAGCGACACCTGTCTGAGCCATCGCCTGGCCGCTTATTTCGGCGACGAGCAGGCGCCAACACTGTGCGGCCACTGTTCGGTGTGCAAGGGGCACATTGCAACGCTTCCCCCACCGCCACCGCTGCCAGCCCTGGATGACAAGAACTTCACTGCCCTGTGCGGCGAATTCATCGAGCGCCATCGAGCGCTATGCGAAGGCCAACTACCCAACGCGGAGCGTCTGACGCGTTTCTTGTGCGGCTTGAGCATGCCGCTCTTTACCCCGATGAAAGCCCGGGGCCTTACCGGTTTTGCCCGGCTGGAAGCCTATCCCTATTCCGACGTGCTGCGCTGGGTGCTTGACTGCATGCCCGATTCCTCATCGCCAGCGACAGGATAATGACCTCTTTCAAGTAGAAAGCGCCATAAACGTGCTTTTTTATCTCCTGTTTTTTGCTTAAAGCCCATCAGAGCTGCTTCCTGCTGCCGATAACTTTATATGAGCCGACCTAATAGTCCCAAGCTCCAGGCGCAATGCTGCCACTCGCACCCAACTCATAGAAAGAAATCGAAGGTAAAGAAAATCATGAGGTATCTTATCCGCAACCTCTCCGTCAAGGCCGGCCTGACCGTCGTGCTTGGTCTGTTCACCTTGATGATCCTTGGTGTCGCAGGAATGGGCTATGTCACCAATCAGCACAGTGAAAAAGTCCTCGAGCAGCTCGACAGCCTCAATGTCGAGCAGTTGAATGCACTCAACCGCGCCCGCTTCAATATCGCCGATACCATGCTCAGTTTCGAAGAGGTAGTACGTGACACTGCAGCAGGCAGAAGCGATCAAGCCGAAGCGGGTCTTGCCAATGCACTGGTAACCATGGAGCGCGCCGAAAAGCGTATCTCGCGATTCTTTAATGCTCCCAAGACCTCAGAGGAAGGTCGTCAATTTGAAGCATCTATTCAGTCAGCCTACAGCAAGCTGATGAATCAAGGACTTCAGCCTCAGCTTGAAGCATTGCAGCAAGGCGATATGGCTGCTTATGCCGTTCTAAGTTCCAAGACTGAGGAACTGCGCACCGAGTTTCGCCGCACCTCTCAAGAATTCATAGGCTACGGGGAAAACCGCGGTGGCGAACTGATGGCCGAGCAAGCGCAATATGCGGCTACCACCGAAATCGTTCAGATCATCGTGCTGGTTCTCGCCATTGCCATCGTACTACTCGTTCGCACCGCCATGATCCGCACCGTGATCAAGCCGCTTCAGGAAGCCGTGCAGCACTTCGGCCTTATCGCCAAGGGCGATCTCTCCCACGCCGTTGCCGATCGCGGCCGCAACGAGATCGGCCAGCTGTTTTCCGCCATGCGCGATATGCAGGATGGGTTGACCAAGACCGTCTCGACGGTGCGCAGCAGCAGCGGTTCGATTCATATCGGTTCCCGGGAGATCGCCAGCGGCAATACCGATCTCTCATCCCGGACCGAGGAGCAGGCGGCAGCGCTTCAGCAGACCGCCGCCAGCATGGAAGAGTTGACCACCACGGTGAAGCAGAACGCCGACAATGCTCGTCAGGGCAGCACATTGGCCAAAGAGGCTTCCAGCACCGCCACTCGCGGCGGAGAGGTTGTCGGTGAAGTCATCACTACCATGCAAGGCATTACAGCCAGCTCCAAGCAGGTGACCGATATCATCAGCGTCATCGACTCCATCGCTTTCCAGACCAATATTCTGGCACTGAACGCATCCGTGGAAGCGGCCCGGGCCGGAGAACAGGGCCGTGGCTTCGCGGTGGTGGCTTCCGAGGTGCGCAACCTTGCCAGCCGCAGTGCGGACGCCGCCAAGGAGATAAAGGCATTGATCGAAGCATCCGCTACGCAGATCAATCAAGGCTCGGCCCTGGTTGAAAGCGCCGGCGGGACCATGCGGGACATCGTTGAATCCGTGCGCCGGGTGACCGACATCATGGACGAGATCTCCAGCGCGTCTCAGGAACAAAGCTCTGGCATCGAGCAGGTCAACCAGGCCATTACCCAGATGGATGAGGTGACTCAGCAGAACGCCTCTCTGGTCGAGGAAGCCGCTGCGGCCGCCTCTTCTCTTGAGGAACAGGCTGCGCAACTCGAAACCGCCGTATCGATTTTCCGTCTTTCCGATGGCGCGGCAAATACGAACCAGATACCGGTCAAGGCTAACGAACCCCGCGTCGTTCCATCTTCTGGCTCAAACAAGCAAAAACCTGCCCCAGAGAAGCAAGCAACAGAGAAGCAAGCAACAGAAAAACGCGCAACGGCAAAATCAAGCGAACTTGAGTGGGAGGAATTCTAGATTCCAGGTATCTCGTTCAGCGATAAAAACGCCGGGCCCTGCCCGGCGTTTTTTGTGAGGTTCATTGCAAAGGTGATTACAAATTACTGCGCCAGGTCATGTTGTATTGAAAGCAGCCTCAACCACGATCCTGATGACGCGCATACAGTCTGGCAAAGGGGGCTGCGGTTATCCCATGCGCAACCACTGAAGCGAATACACACAGGCTAACCACTATCCATATCGAATCGTCACCCGTACGACTCGATGCCAGCACGCCATAGAACAGTGCCGAGATGCCAATGGGGCCAAACCAGCCCATGACCAGCGCAATATTGCGCTCTCGGACTGGCGGCAACCACTTGCGCAGCACTAAAACAATCGGCAAGCGCCGTAACAGCAGTATGAGCACCACCAGCAACAAGCCATGCCAGCCCAGTGCCAGCCATTCGCCCCAGGGCGCCATCAAGCCGAACAAGGCAAACACCGGCATGGTAAAGAAAAGATTGACCATTTCCTGCACGTTGTCTTCTTCGTTACGCTCCTTGCCTTTCACGCGTTGATCATAGGCAATACCTGCCGCAAACACGGCCAGGATGCTATCCGTTCCCAACAGTTTGCCGACCCCGAGTACCAATAGTGTCAATGCCAGACTGATTGCCAGGAAAGAAGGCTGGTCGAAAAACCCCTTGTGTTCGGACCACTTCAATAACTTGCCAAAGCACCAGCCAAGTACGGCGCCTATCAATACGCTACCGCCCACTTCCCAGAGCCAGACCTGAAAGAACCATTCTAGCCAGGCCGCACCTGTCGGCTTGGTCAGTAACAAGATAGCCAGGAATACAAAGGGATACGCCAGGCCATCATTGGCACCTGACTCGGTAGAAAGTAAGTGCCGGAACCCGCCGGGAAGATTGTCCTTGGCGACACCGCCGGTGACGATTGACGAGGCAATGACAGGGTCCGTCGGACAAATACTGGCGCCTATCGCCAGTGCTATCAGCAGAGAAACCCCAAGCATCCACTGGGTCAGTAGTGCGCTGATCAAGAACATGATCGGCATGCCGATAGCCAGCAAGATCATCAGGGAACGCCAATGAATAAAGGGGAATCGGGCAGGCAACCGCAGCGCGATCCCCATGAGGCTGATACCGAGGGTCAACCGGGTTGCCTGTTCGAGCACACGGTGGCTGTTACCCCAGGCTTCGGGATCGAGCAGACTCAAGACGTGAGGACCGATTACCACTCCCAGAGAAAAGGCTACTAACGGAGGCGATAACCAGGAACGATCGATGGGGCGCGACAGCAATCCCAATAGCAATACCAGCCCCCCGGCGGCGGCCAATATGATATTGATGTCTTTCATGGCAAGCCGGCTCCTTGGCTTTATTGATCGAGAGGTGATTGATAAAGCGCCGGAACAGGTATCCGGCGCTCAAGAACGGGCTTGTTTCAAGGGGTGGCTGGAAGCTCTCGCTTGTGCGCCGTGCGCCGGTACGCCTCAAGGATAGTTTGATAAGCCTCGTCGCTTACAGTCTGGCCCTGCAGGAAGCGATCGATATTCTCATAACTCACGCCGAGCGCGTCCTCGTCGGTGAGTTGAGGCTTGAGTGATTCAAGATCCGCCGTCGGCACCTTCTCTACGAGGTGCTGCGGTGCTTTCAGGGTGCGTCCCAATTCGCGTACCTGCCCCTTGGTCAAGCCGGTCAACGGCGCCAGATCGCAGGCGCCATCGCCATATTTGGTGAAAAATCCCATCATTCCTTCGGCAGCCTGATCGGTACCCACGACCAATGCGCCCTTGGCCCCTGCAACGGCATATTGGGCGATCATGCGCTGACGCGCCTTGATGTTACCCAAGACGAAGTCTCTATGATGCTCATCCTTGAAAGTGAGCCCTCCTTTTTCCAGTTCGTCGCCAATGGCGTCGCTGGCAGGCTTGATATCTGTCGTAAGGACTTCATCCGGTGCGATGAAATCGATGGCGGCCTGGGCCTCGTCTTCATCATGCTGTTCGCCATAAGGGAGACGCTGCGCATAAAAGCGTGCATCGACCCCCTGTTCTCGGGCCATTTCCACGGCCAACTGCGCCAGGCGCCCTGCTACCGTTGAATCGACGCCGCCACTTATTCCCAGCACCAGACCATGCTGGCCGGTAGCGATCATGCGTTCACACAGAAACTCGCAACGACGCTGAACTTCCTCCTGAGGGTCAATCGATGCTTTTACACCGAGGGCCTCGATGATGCGCCTTTGCATTTCGTCCTTGTCGTGATCACTCATTCTTGTCTCCTTTACGTTCAACCGTTAGGGAAGCAGCATGGTCAAAGGGGCGGCGCCTTTCCTTCAAGCACCGCCTGGTGGTATTGAGGAATACGCTCTAGGGCGTGATGGGCTGCGGCAAGACGCACGTCGTTTCGATCCCCGTTGAAGCGCCGAGTCGCGGTGTACAGGTATTTTTTCTCCGCATGGCGAAAGGCCCAGGCAAAACACACCGTTCCCACCGGAATGTCTCCTTGCGGATCCGGGCCAGCAACCCCCGTATTGGCAACGGCGAGGTCGGCGTGGTTGTTATCAAGCGCTCCGAGCGCCATTTCCTTCGCCGTTTCCTCACTAGTGAGTCCGAAGTTCTCGATGGTGCTATAACGTACGCCAAGATAGCGATTCTTGGCTTCAGGGGAGTAGACACCCAGCCCACAATCAATCGCCTGACCACTACCCGGAACTCTGGCAAGCTCCGAAATGATCAATCCCGCAGTACAGGACTCCGCTGTCGCCAATTTCAGCTCCTGCTCGATTAGATATTGCGCAATGCCTTCCAGAAATGTCATGGGTTTTCCTCCGGGAGCCACGTAAATTCAAAATTTTAGAAGAAGACAAAGAATGCTTCCAATAACGCATGATGAAGAACAACTGACAACGTGATATGTCGGTATATGGCTACTCTCCATCTTGTCTTTATCGCTACATAACGAATAACAACAATTTACTATCGAGAGGTTGAATATGCGCCTGTTCAATGATCCCCGCTTCGTGTCAGAACATTCCTGAAATATTACAAAAAAGCCACCTCTCAATTGATGGTTGACACCACGCGCCGATACACTACATTTAATCTGGCGAACCGAAAACAATGAAGAGGCAGCAGGAAGCGCCTTGTTTTCGTTGTAATTTTAATCTGGGTTAAATAGGGAGATATGCGCATGATCGATCCGGAAAATTCCAATACTTCGAACTCGCCTTCCACGGGCACTACGAGTTCTCAATCCACCTCCGCAAATGGCGCTGGAAACTCTCGTCACACTGAAGAAGCCAAGAACAAGGCTCGACAGAGTGCCGGTGAAGTCAAGGATGCCGCGCGCAAGCAAGCAGAGGGCATGTTCGATCAGCAGAAGGAAAATGCAGCTAACCAGGCAGAAGGTCTATCGTCTGCCTTCCGCAAGATGGCCAAAGAGTTCGAAGAGCAAGATCAGCGCTCCTTTTCGGGTTATGCCAACAATATCGCCAGGGCGACGGACAGCATTTCCCAGCGATTGCGTGAACAGAACCTGGATGGCCTGATGCATCAGATGCAAGACTATAGCCGTCGTCAACCCGCTGTATTCCTGGGCGGCGCAATTGCGGCCGGCTTCTTACTGGCGCGCTTCTTGAATAGCTCCCAGCAAAATAGCTCATCGAATACCTCCCATTCTGGTTCTTCCTCTCTTGGGTCTACTGCAGGCTCCTCCTCACTTGGTACATCCACGTCAAGCGTAGGCAGTACGTCAGCAGGCACCTCAAGCGGCTCGACAGGCTCAAGGCCTTACTGAGGTTTGAACCTCGTGTTTCTAATAAAGAAGTTTTGGTAAAAAAATTCAACGCAACTAGCCAGGGAGGCTAATAGCATGGATACAGACAACAGAAACACGACGAGAGAAAGCGCCTCGTCCTTTGGTTCCCTGATATCAAGTTTGACGAATGAAGTAACGTCACTGGTGCGCAACGAAGTCGATCTTGCCAAAGCTGAAATGGGTGAAAAGGCCTCCCAAGTCGGTACCGGTGTCGGCTCGATAGCAGCCGCAGGCGCGGTACTCATGTGTGGCTTCCTGGTGCTGCTGGCAGCTGCGGTATTTGGCCTGGATACGGTACTGGAGACGCCTTGGCTTTCAGCGCTGATCGTCGGCGTGATCGTCGTCATCGTCGGGTTCATCATGTTGCAGACTGGCAAGAAGAAGCTCAAGGCCACGAACCTGATGCCCCAGCGCACTATTTCCAGCGTTCAGCGAGACAAGGAAATGGCACAACACCATAAAGTCGAGGCTAAGGAGCAGCTGAAAAATGAGCGATAATCATCAGGATACCCGCAAGCCGGAAGAGATCGAATCCGATATCGAAGAGAATCGCGAAAGATTGGATCGCACTCTGCACGAACTCGAGGAAAAGATCTCACCTCGGCGACTGGTTGATACGACGATGGACTATGTGCGCAGTGGAGGAGCCAATGAATTCGCCTCCAATCTGAGCGAGACCATCAAGAACAACCCGGTTCCTTTCGTGCTTACAGGGGTTGGCCTGGGCTGGTTGATCATGGCTCAGCGCAACCCCGACAAGTATTCACGTCGTGATCGTGACGACGTCGACATGTATGGTTATGAGGATAGCCGCCACTACCCCATGACGACGCGTCCGGCGCCGACGGGTACATCCTCCGGCACGACGGCAGGTCTACCGAGCGACTCCACCAGGGTGCCACCAACGACGTCCGTGCCCTCTTCCACTAGCGTTCCGCCTACCAGCGGCACGACCGCGGGCACCGCCACCACGACCACTCGTGTACCGCCGGCAGCATATACGACCGGTACCGTAGGGGATGCGGATCACGACGACCGTCAGGGCAAGGGACGAATGAGTGGTGCCAAGGAAAAAGCGCAAGACATGTCGAGCAGCGTAAAAGGACGTGCTCAAGACATGTCCGCTAGCGTAAAAGGGCGCGCTCAGAGCATGTCCAGCAGCATGCGTGATGGCACATCACGAATGAAAAGCGGTTCACGGTCTGCCATGCGCGGAGCCTCTTATCGCGCTCAGAATGCCGGGCAGCAAACGACGCAGTTCATTCAGGAACATCCTTTAGTGACTGCGGCGCTGGGCGTTGCCATCGGTGCCGCGATCGGAAGCCTGTTGCCTTCCACACGCTTCGAGGATGAGCAACTGGGCGATACCCGGGATAGGCTGGTCGATCGCGCCGCCGAGGAAGGCCAGAAACACGCCGACAAGGCTCAATCCAAGGTCGAGGAAAAGGCCCAACAGGCGAAGCAGAATGCTCCAGAAGCGTCTGATTCCCGGGGTTCGACTGCAGGCTCGTCGAGCAGCTCGTCCGCCACAGGCGGCTCATCCGCAACAACGGGGACTACCGGCACTTCGTCTCGGACTTCGTCGACATCAGGGACACCGGGGACTACAGGAACCGGAACAACTGGCAGTTCATCCTCGACGTCATCCAGTACGGGCAAGCCAACGGAGCAGGATCTTTCAAGAACGGATATCAATTCGGGTAATTCTCCGACACGTGGTGCCTGAAAGCTTCTTCGCTGGCATGGCACTATCGCAGATAGTCGCTTGAAAGTAGTATCGATGTAGCGTCAACGAAACGAGGATCGGCTAACCGATCCTCGTTTTTTTATTGCCCGTTTCTCTCAGCAACTGACATCAACAACTGACATCAACAACTGACAATGAACTCGTCCAGCACTGATCTTCTGCTCATAGAATATCAGTAGCCAGTATGCCATTGACCAATTCCGACGAGGAAAACACGCGCTCTCCTGCGCCTTTCAGCCCCGATACCAGGCAGATCCCGACCTCGGCACTGCGCGCCTCCTCACATTCAAGGGCATAGAGGTAACGAGCCCCTTCCTTCAGGCTCTCGATGTGCTCGGCAAAGTTTTGAAAATAGAGTTCCACGACCTTGTTCTTCTCGTCCAGCACCGAAAAGAAAGGCGCCTCGAGCCGATTGTCACCCACGAGCACGCCTTGCCCATTGCTCCTGATCTCACCCTTGACCGTCGGCATGCCCCATAGCCCACGGGCAAAGCTCAAATATTGCGTAACGTCACCGCTGACGTAGTAATCCCTGGTATAAGCCGGCGTATTGGTTGCATCTTCCTCGAGCAGCGAACGTCCGAAGCCCAGGGCGGTCTTGTCCGCTCCCATCAGACTCATGAGCGTGGCCCCCACATCCAGCATGGTTCCCTGCACTCGACGCTCCCCTGGCGCCACGTCACTATCGAATACCATCAGCAGATTTTCTCGCTTATCCGCTTTTTCGATCATCTCTTGAGCATCGTTGACCATGGCCAGATGATCGGATAACACGACCAGGCGCGTGTTCTCGTAGTAAGGAGAGCGGCGAACGCGGTCGATGAAACGGGATACCAAGCGATCCGCGCAGCGCAAGGCATTCAATGTATTTATCTCACCGTCCCGATAGCGAACCTCCTTGCAGCTGGGCGAGATATGACCATGAGGATGGTGGGTATCCATGGTTAGTGCAAAAAGCGCAAAGGGCGTTTCTTTATTCGAGAGTTCGACGAATTCGGCATAGGTACTTTCCAGCACTTCATCATCGTATGCGCCCCAAACGGCGAACTTGCCCGTACTCTGCTGCCACTCCTTGAAATAGTGCTTGTCTCGCACGGTATCGAAACCGTGCTGTTCCAGAAAGCGTCCCTTCCCGGCAAATTCCGATGAAGAACCTCCCATGTAAACCGTGTCGAAGCCGTTTTCGCCAAGGTACTCCGCGAAGCACTTTGCCTTGGGCAGAAAGTGGGCCACGTTGCCCATTTCATTGGGACCTGCACCCGGCGTAACCAGAGGTAGCCCGCACTGGGTATTGACCAGCCCCGCAATCGTCCAACCGGCGCCGGGGGTTTGCTCGATCCCCGAGAAGTAGGCGGATTCGTTGCGCTGGGCACGCAATCTTGGCAAGAGATCGGGGAAAAGCGTTTCATCGAAATAAGTCGACTCGACGCTTTCCAGATAAAGCACGACAAGATTCTTGTCGCGGCTTAGGGAGCGCCGATCGGTGTTGTACAGTGCTTCGAGCCGACGCTCCTGACCACTGTCCAGCGTCGAGTAGGTATGGGTCAGCGCGACGATATTCCGATGCCAGGGCGAGGCCAGCCAGCCGATGCTTACCAGGAGACAGCCAAGCGTGAGCGATACCATCGTGCCGTACTTGGTGTCATGCCCTACAGGCGAAGCCCGAGCAACGCGCCGCCGCGAACGACGCTGCCGCCATGTCTTGACCAGGGGTAGCAATAGAAACAAAAACGCCAGACTCACGTATGCGGTGAATACGATGATCTCCCGCAGGAACTGGGTGTAGTCCGCACCCTCGGTACCACTGAAGAAATGAAAGATGACGGATTGATTGATGCCCACGCCGGTCATCATGTCCGCCACCCGCCAGACACCCCAGAAAAGCGTATAGACGAAGCCAAGCATGCCCAGCGCGATGGCCCATACCGAGGGGGTCAAAGCGATCAATATCAGCAAACCAAGCACGATCACCACGCCGAGTGCATGCCAGGCAACCAGCGTTTCGAGAAAGATATCGGGGCTTATTGCAGCAAAAAGACGTGAAAAGCGATCAGGCGCCAATAGCGGCCAATAACTCTGAACCAGTATACCGCCCACGATTATGATCAGCGCAGCTATCAGCAGGTATTTGCCGAGCCGATTCTTGAGTAGCGATGATTGTTTTTTCATTCGTGCAGGCCCATGCCCTTCGACCGGAATTTTTCATTCGGTCACCCATCTGTCACCGTTGTGACATATTCATAGAATGACACATCCAGCGCCAGCATCACTCATTAAAAGGTCGCATGCGCGCAGCCAATAAGCCTGTTGCCATTTCAACGAAGCCTTCACCATGACTGGCCCCGCATAGCCAGCGCGGAGTGTGAGCCAGCCTGCCAAGATGCGGTGTGATATTGGCGACCCCGACACTCAAGCAAACATCACGAAAAAGCGGTTCGTCATTGGGCGCATCGCCGATGAACAGCACGCGCCGGGCTCGGTCCCTCATATTCAAGCCCAGGTCTTCTTCAAGCAGACGCCCCGCCATGACCGCCTTGTCGTGATCGCCGAACCAGGCGTTGACATGGATCGAGCTGGCCCGGGCGCTCGCCCCGGCCTCGTGAAACCGCGCGATCAATGCCGCGACCTGCTCACTGCTCAAGGGTCCTATATCCTGGGCATGATCGATCGCCACGTCGACCAGCCGATACGGCTGATCCGCGGCGAGTCGTGCCTCGGGCACTTGCTGCAACGCTTGTTCCGCGATCCTCAATAACTGGCGCTGCTCCGCCTGCAATTCATTCAGCGGGCGAATGAAACGCTGCTCGAGTCGGCCGCGTGCATTCAGACGAAAACGAAACGCCCCGCTCTCGCCAATGACGGCACTGACCGGCCAGGCCCGCACGATATGATCGCACCAGCCGGCACAGCCACCGGTAACGGGAATCACCCGAATTCCCGCCGCCATCAATTCCGCCATGGCGCCGAGCGTTGCCGGTGCCAGCTTGCCGTGACGAGTCAATGTATCGTCAACATCCGTGAGTACGACATCGACGTGTGCCAGCAGATCAAAATCTGCATCGGCAAAGCTGTGCATGGGATTTTCTTCCTCTGTTTGCGCGTTGTATTGAACGTTTATCGGATTGACCGGAAAACGGCCGTAAGCCCTTATGCTAATTGAAGCCACTTGGATTGCTGTCTACTCTCATCCATGTATACCGTATGGCTCGGTCCGATAATAACCTCAACAAGGGATAAGGAGCTCTCGCCATGTCGACAAAAGTACTTGATCCAGCTCGGCTTCGCGTCAACGCCCAGCGTATTCAACAGATGCTACTAGGCACCGCCATTACCGCGTTGCTGATCCCCGCCGCTAGTGTCATGGCCGCCCAGGAGTGCTCCAACCAGGGCGCCCTGGCCCCTATGTACTGCGACGCCAACAACGATCTTGTCGCGGATACACCAAGCGACCCCTCGAAGCTACTCGACCCGGATACGCTGATCTTCGCCTACACCCCGGTCGAGGATCCGGCGATCTATGCCGATATCTGGGAGCCGTTCATCGAGCATCTAGCCGAGGAAACCGGCAAGGACGTGCGCTTCTTCGCGGTGCAATCCAACTCCGCGGAAATCGAAGCCATGCGCAGCAATCGCATCCATATCGCAGGTTTCTCCACCGGCCCGACGCCCTTCGCCGTCAACCTGGCCGGCGCGGTGCCCTTTGCCATCATGGGCTCCGAGGACGGCAACTTCGGCTATACCCTGCAGGTCTATACCCGCAAGGACAGCGGCATCGACGAGCTGAAGGATCTCAAGGGCAAGCGCGTGGCCCATACCTCCCCCACCTCCAATTCCGGCAACCAGGCGCCACGCGCACTATTCCCCAAGGAGGGCATCGTGCCCGGTGAGGACTACGAAGTGGTCTACTCCGGCTCCCACGACCAGTCAATGCTCGGCGTGGTGGCCGGGGACTACGATGCCGCTCCGGTGGCCTCGGAAGTGGTTGACCGCATGGCGGATCGAGGGCTCTACGATCCCGAAGAGGTCAAGATCGTATTCGAATCCAAGCGGTTCCCGACTACCTCTTATACCCATGCACACAATCTCAAGCCGGAACTCGCCGAGAAGATCAAGGAGGCCTTCATGAGCTTCGATATGCAAGGAACCGCATTGGGTGAAGAGTTCACCGGCGTCACGCAGTTCGTCCCCATCAGCTACAAGGAGGATTGGGAGGTCATCCGGGATATTCAGGAGGCGAATGGGATTAGCTACACCCGCGAGAACATCGAATAAGCCTGAAAAGTGGCTGCGCTCGGCCATACGGCGTTAAGAATCGGCTCAAGATACTCATTTACACCCCAGTAAACTCCGCTCTTTCGCCGATTCTTGCCTTGTCTGGCCTTCGCTCGCCGACTTTTCAACTTCTTCTTGGAGGCCACCAATGCTTCGCATTTCTCGCTTGGTCAAGCGCTACGGTAATGGCGAACCGGTACTGAAGGATCTCGATCTGGAGGTACCGGGGGAGTCCGTCGTTTCGATCATCGGCGCTTCGGGGGCCGGCAAAAGTACGTTATTACGCTGTATCAATCGTCTGGTCGAGCCGACCTCGGGCAGCATCGTGCTCAACGACATGGAACTCACCACGCTCAAGCGGGATGGCCTGCGCAAGGCACGCCGACGCATCGGGATGATCTTTCAGGGCTTCAATCTGGTCGACCGGCTCACGGTCATGGAGAACGTGCAGTGTGGCCGCCTGGGCTACATCCCCTACTGGCGCGCCGCGCTGCGGCGCTACCCGGCGGAAGACATCGAACGCGCCTTCCAGCTCATGGAGCGGGTGGGCATTGCACATTATGCCAACAAGCGCGCCGACGAACTTTCCGGGGGCGAACGCCAGCGGGTCGGCGTCGTGCGCGCGTTGATGCAGGATCCGGACATCCTGCTGGCAGACGAACCCACCGCCTCCCTGGACCCGGTCACATCCCGCCAGATCATGGAGTTGTTGCAGCGACTCGCCAGTGAGCTGCATCTGCCGGTACTGATCAATATTCACAACGTCAGTGAAGCCAAGGAGTTCACTCAGCGCATCGTCGGCATGCGCTTCGGACGCATCATCTTCGATGGCAAGCCCGGCGATCTGGACCAGGATGCCATGGACTCGGTGTACAGCGGCACGTCGGAAGACCAGGAAGCGCCTGCCGCAGCCTCGAGTACCGACAAGGTAGCAACATGAGCAGCGACTCGACGCCGGCAGCGACGCCTCGCCAGTGGCGCAAGGCGCCCTTCATCGCCAACCCCTGGTTGCGCTGGGGACTGCTGATCGGTTTCGTGATCTATGCCGCCTGGGCAATCACCACCCTGCCCTTCGACTGGGCGCGCATCAGTCAAGGCATGGAGCGCGCTGCGCGCATCTTCGGCGGCGCCTTTCCGCCCAACTTCGATCGCGGCGGCCTGCTGCTGAAAGGCTTTCTGGAGAGCCTGCAGATCGCCATCCTCGCCACCTTGCTCGGGCTGGCACTGAGCGTGCCCATCGCCTTCATGGCGGCGCGCAACATCGCTGCCCTGCCGGTCTATCTGCTGGGCCGCATCTTGATCATCGTGGCTCGCAGCTTCCATCCGGTCATCGTCGCCATCTTGTTCGTCAAGGCCGTGGGATTCGGCCCGGTGGCGGGTATCTTGACCTTGACCATCTATTCCATCGGCTTCGTTGCCAAGATGCTCGCGGAGCGCATCGAGGAAATCGACTGGGGCCAGGTGGAAGCGCTGCGCAGCACCGGCACCGGCTCGTTCACCGTGCTGCAATTCGGTGTGTTGCCACAGATCATGCCGCGTCAGATCGGCCTCTCGATCTATCAACTGGATAGCAATCTGCGCGCCTCGGCGGTGGTCGGCATCGTCGGCGCAGGGGGCATCGGCTCGACCCTGATGAACGCCTTTGGCCGCTACGACTACGATTTTGCCTTGGCGATCACCCTGGTCATCATTGCCGTCATCCTGGTCAGCGAAGCGATCAGTGGGCGCATTCGAAAAAACCTCTGGTAAAAGGAGCGTCTGGTGAAAGAATCGATTGCTGATCGCGCCTGGTCGCGCCATACCCGACGCCAACGCTGGGGGCGACTTGCCGGGATGCTCTTCATTGCTGCGGCGGCCGCATGGTCACTGACCACCATCGACATCATCTGGCCCTGGGTGTGGGATGCGCCCGCCCAGATCGGCGATCTTTTCAAACGCATGGTGCCACCGGATGTTTCCGCCATCAGCGCCATTACCTGGGCACTGATCGAGACGCTCAACATTGCCACCATCGCAACGTTCTTTGCGGTCTTTCTCTCCCTGCCCGTCGCCTACATCTCGGCCCAGAACACCACCCCCAATCGGGCGACCCTGTGGCTTGGCCGTTTCATTCTCGTTTCCAGCCGTTCAGTGAACACCTTGATCTGGGCGCTGCTGTTCGTGGCGATCTTCGGCCCCGGGGTGCTCGCCGGCATCGTCGCCATCATGTTTCGCTCCCTGGGCTTTCTCGGCAAGCTGATCGGCGAGGCCATCGAGGAGATTGATCGACGTCCCGTCGAGGCGTTGGAAGCTACCGGCGCCTCCCGGGCAAAGGTCATTCTCTATGCGATCGTGCCGCAAGTCGTGCCAACGTTCTTTGCCGTGAGCATCCTGCGCTGGGACATCAACCTGCGCGAATCCACGGTGCTCGGCCTCGTCGGCGCAGGCGGGATCGGGGTCATTCTGCAGGGCGCCATCGACATGCTGGATTGGCGCACCGTGGCTACCATTCTACTGGCGATCATCGTGCTGGTGATCGCGGGTGAAGCGCTGGCGGCATGGCTGCGCAAGAAGGTGATTTAGCCGCCGATCACGCCTCGCTGACGCAGATCCGCCAGGCTTTCATCGTCGAGATTCAAGAGTTCCCGCAGCACTTCGTCACTATGCTGCCCCAGCGTCGGCGGCGGCAGATCCGCGTTGAGTGCCTGGCCATCGAGTCGAATGGGATTACTGACCAGATCGACCTCGCCGGATTGGGGATGGGTCATGTGCAGTTGCATCCCGCGATGGCGCACCTGGGGGTCATCGAAGACACGATCCAGGGTATTGATCGGCCCGCAGGGCACACCGACCGCTTCGAGGCTTGCCAACCAATCGTCCGTGCTTCTCTCCAACAGGCGGGAAGCAATTTCCGGCACCAGCAGTTCGCGATACTCGACCCGCGCCGCATTGGTGGCAAAGCGCTCATCGTCTGCCAGTTGCGGTCGATCAAGCACCTGACATAGCCGCCGGAACTGACTGTCGTTACCCACGGTGATGATCAGATAGCCGTCCTGGGTTGGGAACGCCTGATAGGGCACGATATTGGGATGGGTATTGCCCAAGCGCCGGGGTGGCACATTGCTGGTGAGATAATTGAGGGCCTGGTTGGCCAGCACACCTACCTGCACGTCGAGCAATGCCAGATCGAGATGGCCGCCCTGCCCGGTGCGCTCGCGCTGAAACAGCGCCGCCATGATGGCATTCGCCGCATACATGCCGGTGAAAATATCGGTCAGGGCGACACCCACTTTCATCGGCTCGCTTCCCGGCGTTCCTTCTGACTGGCCGGTCAGGCTCATCAATCCGCCCATGCCCTGGATCATGAAGTCATAACCGGCCCGGTGGGCATAGGGGCCATCCTGACCGAAGCCGGTGATCGAGCAGTAGATCAGATCCGGCTTGAGTGCCTTCAGGCTCTCGTAATCCAGCCCATAAGCCTTGAGACCACCCACCTTGAAGTTCTCGAGCACCACGTCGCAATGGCCCACCAGCTCGTGAATCAGCGCCTGCCCTTCCGGATCGGCGAGATTCACCGCCACGGAGCGCTTGCCGCGATTGGTGCTGAGAAAATAGGCGGACTCCCGGGTACCGGAGAGCCAGGGCGGCCCCCAGGCCCGGGTATCGTCACCGGTGCCCGGACGCTCGATCTTGATCACCTCGGCGCCCAGATCCGCCAATTGCTGACCGCACCAGGGGCCGGCCAGCACTCGGGAAAGATCCAGGACGCGTACGCCTTCGAGCGGCTTGTTCATCACAAAACTCCGCTCTTAAAAGAAAGCTTGAATGCCCGTCTGCGCACGTCCCAGGATCAGGGCGTGGATATCGTGAGTACCTTCATAGGTATTCACGGTTTCCAGGTTGACCATGTGACGGATCACGCCGTACTCCTCGGAGATGCCGTTGCCGCCGTGCATGTCCCGCGCGACCCGCGCAATATCCAGTGCCTTGCCGGCATTGTTGCGCTTGATCAGCGAAATCATTTCCGGAGTGCCCTGCTTGGCATCCAGCAGTCGGCCGACCTGCAAGCAGGCCTGCAGACCCAGGCTGATCTCGGTCTGCATGTTGGCCAGCTTGAGTTGAACGAGCTGGGTCGCGGCCAGAGGGCGACCGAACTGCTTGCGATCCAGGGTGTACTGGCGTGCGGCGTGCCAACAGAATTCCGCTGCGCCCATGGCGCCCCAGGCGATACCGTAACGTGCCTTGTTGAGGCAGCCGAAAGGCCCGCCCAGACCGGAGGCTCCCGGCAGCAACTTATCCTCGGAAACGAAAGCATCGTCCAGCACGATCTCGCCGGTAATCGACGCGCGCAGGGACACCTTGCCGTGAATGGTGGGGGTGCTGAAGCCTTCGACATCGCGATCGACGATGAACCCTTTGATCTTGTCGTCATGCGCATCGGACTTGGCCCAGACGATCGCCAGGTCGGCGATGGGACTGTTGGTGATCCACATCTTCTGGCCGGTCAAACGATAACCGCCATCGACCTTGCGTGCCCGAGTACGCATGCTGGCCGGGTCGGAGCCGGAATCCGGCTCGGTCAGCCCGAAACACCCGACCAGTTCGCCGGTGGCGAGTTTGGGCAGATAGTGCTGCTTCTGTTCTTCGCTGCCGTAGGCCTCGATCGGGTGCATCACCAGGGAGGACTGCACGCTCATCGCCGAGCGATAGCCGGAATCGACTCGCTCAACTTCTCGGGCGATCAGGCCATAGGCGACATGGCCGATGGCGGAGCCGCCGTACTCTTCAGCGACCGTTGCACCCAAAAGGCCCATTTCGCCCATCTCGTTGAGAATCTCACGATCGAAACGCTCTTCGCGAAAGGCCTCGAGTACCCGTGGCTGCAGCCGCTCCTGGCAATAGGCATGGGCCGCGTCCAGAATCTGGCGCTCGTCATCGGTCAGTTGCTGCGACAACAGCAACGCATCATCCCACTGGAATCCACTCATTGTGCTCTCCCGGGTCAGTGTCTCGGGCGCAAGACATGCCAAAGACTGTTCGAAATATTCAACCCCAATTTACACGACTCTCGACACCGCGCACACCCTGCGTTGGTCCAATCTTGCCTTGAAGGCATGCCGGATCTCACGCCAAAAACAATGTCATCCCGAGGCTGGCGTAGCCCATTGATTCAACATGTCAAAGGGGGAATGGATGCCCTCCTGATATTTCATCCTACTCAGCATGGCAGGGAACTTGATCCATTCTATACCTGCTTCCGCTCCAAGCTAATACGGTAGCCCAGCGCACTAGCTAACTTCGTTATAGTGGCGAAGCTAGGGTTGCCTTGTCCCGAAAGGGCTTTATAGACACCTTCGCGGCTCATGTGCGTTTCCCGTGCAAGCTGGCTGATGTTGCGGGCACGGGCGATGTTCCCCAATGCCAGCGCGATCATGGCGGGGTCGCCATCTTCTAGCGCAGCTTCGAGATATGCCTGTATATCGAGTTCATCCCGAAGATAATCAGCCGAGTCGTATCGGCTGAAAGTCACGTTTTCTTCTGCCATCATCCATCCCTCCATTTACGGGCAAGCTCTTTCGCCTTCGCAATGTCTTTGCTTTGCGTACGATAGGCTTTACATCGCCTGCATTGCCAGCCTGCAACCGGTCAAGACGTTGAATGATGCGGGCGCGTACGTTGCGCTCCCTCAACCCATTCAGCCATTTGCTGAAAACGTCTGATGTGATGATCTCTTTCATATGCTTACTATAGCTGACGGACAAAGACTGTCAACCAAAGTGGACATATCAGGGGTACCGAGATGCATCTTTCTTTTCCCGGGATGACACTATTTTTTTCATCCTACCTCAGGCTAACTGATACAGCGGTGGCCAATGCCAAGAATCAGTGAAAAAGTATAGCAATCGGGCGTTGCCCAGGATCGTCGCCAGCCAAGGATATAAAGGAATGATGTCATGCTGAAAAAGTCCCTACTGTGCCTGAGCATCGCCGGCACCAGCCTCGTCGCCCAGGCACAGACCACGGTGATCGACAACGCCAACGGTTACGGCTTCGATGACCAGCGACAGCTCGTCACTTTTTCTACCCTGGTCATAGAAGATGGCAAGGTGGTGGCCCGAGGCGACGAACGGCTTGCTGCGGACTACCCCGAGGCCGAAAACGCCATCGATGCGGAGGGCAAGACACTTCTGCCGGGGTTGATCGATGCCCACGGCCATTTCATGGCACTGGGGTATAGCTTGCTGGAAGTGGATCTGCGCGATCTCGAATCGGCCCGGCAAGGCGCGGAGAAGGTGGCGGATTTCGCCAGCCAGAATCCGAATCTCGAATGGATTCGGGGCGGCGGCTGGAATCAGGTGCTATGGGAAGGCCAGGAGTTCCCTACCGCCGAGGCACTTGATGCCATGATTTCTGATCGCCCGGTGGTGCTGAGCCGGGTCGACAAGCACGCCATCTGGGTCAACAGCAAGGCCATGGAACTTGCCGGCGTCGATGCCGACACTCAAGCCCCGGAAGGTGGCGAGATCCTGCGTGACGATGAAGGCAATCCCACCGGCGTATTCATCGATAACGCCGAACAATTGATCACGGACAAGATTCCCGAACGCAGCCAGCAGGAGATGGCCCAGGCCTTCGATACCGCCGTTGCGCATCTTCAGGAAGTCGGCATCACCAGTGTCCATGATGCCGGTGCCAGCGCCGCGGAACTTGAGCTTTTTCGCTCCCGCGACAAGGCCGGTCAACTCGGCGTGCGACTGTATCCGATGATCGCTTCGAGCGATCCGCAATTCGAAGCCCTTCTCGAAAAAGGCCCACAGGACGACCCAGAGGACTGGCTCGATATTCGCAGCGTCAAGATTTTCGCCGACGGCGCACTGGGTAGTCGTGGTGCTGCCCTGCTCAAGCAATATAGCGATCGCCCGGACTCCAAGGGGCTGATGCTTCAGAACAAGGAATCGCTGCAGTCGCTGGTAAACGAGTCCAGTCGGCATGGCTTCCAGGCCAACATGCACGCAATCGGCGATCGCGCCAATCGCATCGCCTTGAATATCTACAGAGAAAATCTGGAAAACGATCCGAACGCACGAAAACTGCGCCACCGTATCGAACATGCCCAGGTCGTGAACGTCAATGATATTCCACGCTTCTCCGCGCTCGGGGTCATTCCGTCCATGCAGCCAACCCATGCCACCAGCGACAAGAACATGGCGGGCGATCGCCTGGGCCAGGAGCGCCTCGCCGGTGCCTACGCCTGGCGTTTCTTCCTCGACAACGGCAGTCGAGTCGCTGCAGGCTCCGACTTCCCCGTCGAGCCGGCGGATCCCTTTTATGGTCTGCATGCCGCCGTCACGCGAGAGGATCGTGACGACCAGCCCCAGGGCGGCTGGCTACCCGGGCAGAAACTCACCGCGACGGAAGCACTACGCGCCTTTACCCTGGACGCAGCCTATGCGGCCCATCAGGAAAAGAGCCTGGGCGGCCTGATGCCGGGGCAATGGGCGGATTTCATCCTGGTGGATAGCGACATCATTCGCACCGGTCCTGAAAATATCTGGCAGACCCAGGTCGCCGAGACCTGGATTGCCGGCGAGCAGGTATATTCGGCGGAAAAGGCGGACTGATGATGCCGTCAACATGACAACAGGCGTAATCGGTAATGACGGGAATGCACGGCCCGGATCAAGGTCGAGACATGCAGGAGACTATCCTCATGATCCACGGCATGTGGGGCGGCGGTTGGTACTGGGACAACTACCGGCGCTTTTTTGAAGCCAAGGGCTATCGTTGCCTGGCGCCGGATTTGCGTCACCATGGCATGCCCATGGATCAAGTGCCACTAGCCGAACTCGGCACCACGGGCCTGCTCGACTATGCTGCGGATCTTGAAGCCGAGATCCGCGCGCTACCCGAGAAGCCGATCCTTTTCGGGCATTCAATGGGTGGGCTGCTCGCGCAAATTCTCGCAAGTCGCGATTGCGCCCGAGCCGTTGTCTGCATTACGCCAGCAGCACCCGCAGGCATACTCTCGCTGCGCTATTCGGTGCTCAAGAGTTTCTTCGGCATCTTTACCAGTGGGGCCTTCTGGAAACGTCCACATCAGCTGGAGTACGAGCGCGCCGTCTACGCAATGATGCACAAGCTACCCGACGCGGAGCGCCGTGCCATTTATTCACGTTGTGGTTGGGAATCAGGCCGGGTGATGGCCGAGATCGGCCTTTGGCCGTTGGGTTTCAAGGGGGCCCAGGTCGATGAAAGCCGTGTGACCTGCCCGATGCTCATCGTCGCGGGCGCTGAAGATCGCATCACTCCAGCCCGGGTGGTACGCAAAGTCGCCCGGAAATATCAGCCGCAAAGTACTTTCATGGAATTCTCGGGGCACGCGCACTGGATATTGAAGGAGCCAGGATGGGAGAAACCCGCGGCGCTGATCACTGCCTGGTTGGAGAATCGGTAAGATGGAACTATCAGCGATGCGTTTATTTCACTCAGGCGAATTCATTATCTGAAGGTAGCGAATGGGCTGCAATACTGAGCTCTAGTTGACCTACCTCACCATCCATACTCTCGAAGCGCCATTCATTTTCATCAAAACACAACTCAAGCTGTTGTACCTTTTGGCTCATCTCAATATAGAGTGCCTCGACAGCCAACGCCTTGAGTTCGCCGCGCCCAGGTAAGTGTGAAACGAGAATGGAATAGGCGAGCAGATAGCTGGCGGCAGGAAGCATCCACAACAGAACATCGGCGAGGCCCATCGACAAGCGCAGACAGGTCAGCGCCATCAGAATCGCTGGCCCGGTAGCTGCGATCCCGTGGGGCAGTCCAAGGAAGCGATTTTCTCGAAATATTTCGCGCTCGTAATGGCGCAATGAAGTGGCTGTTGGTTTCACGGTCAGGCGTTCACGGTCGGAAGTGTTGCTGGCAGAGGCTCTGTCAGAATTTCTGGCAGAATTGCTAGCATGACCTGGCTCAGCAAACCGTCTGTCAATGAGCGCGTGATGCCAGTCCTATTCTCCAGTCCTGTCTATTGCATCGACCGATTGCCATAAAGCTTTATATGGAATCTTGGTTAAAGATGGATATAACTTTTAATATGAAATCCGCGCTCATAATTGGTCTGTTTTAAGCCGCGAACATGGCGTTCGGCCCATTTTCGGACATATGAAAACTGGCGTTGATATCCGGAACTCGATCTTCATATCGATGGATCGCCACCGGTTTCTCTACTGGAGTCGAGTGGAATGATCGACAAGGCCAACGCCTGCTCCAGTAGTTGCGCGACATGGACCGCCTGACGGCCGCTGCCATCATGGATCTGGTGTCGACAGCTGGTGCCATCCGCCACCAGCACGGCCCCCTCCTCCGCGTCACGAATTGCCGGCAACAATGACAGCTCGGCCATTTGCATAGAAGCGTCAAAGTGTTCGACTTCGTAGCCGAAGCTGCCCGCCATGCCGCAACAGGACGACTCGATGGTGGTGACTTCCAGACCAGGAATCCAGGCCAGCACCTGTTCGATCGGCCGTACCGCATCGAAGGCCTTTTGATGGCAATGGCCATGTAACAGCGCATGCTTATGCCCTGACTGCTTGAATTTGAGAGGCAGTTCGTTCGCCGCCCGAGCCTTTACCAGAAACTCCTCGAACAGATAAGCGGACTCAGCGAGTGCCTGGGCCTCCTCGCCGAAACCGTATTGCAGGAACTCATCCCGCAGAGTCAACAGGCAGGAAGGTTCGAGTCCGACGATCGCTACACCGCGTTCCACGAAAGGCATCAAGGCATCCAGGGTGCGGCGTGCCTCGGCCTTGGCCTTGTCGACCTGCCCGGAGGATAGATAGGTACGACCGCAGCACAGCGGCCGCTCGCCTTTTTGCACGTTGAGATGCACCCGATAACCGGCCGCTTCCAATACCCGCTTAGCGGCACGCGGATTGTCGACTTCCATGTAGTTGTTGAAGGTGTCGACGAACAGCAGCACCTCGCGAGAGGCAAGCGCTTGAGGCTCTCGAGACGAGACTTCCTGAGTCTCTTGTGAACCCCGCAAAAAATCACCTCCAAAGACCGGCAGGGAGCGCTGCGGCGCCAGTTTCAAGGTGCGTTTAACTTGCCGCGACAGCCAGGGCAGGCCTTCAACAGTATTGGCTAGCCCTCGAAAACGACTGGCCCAGGGCGCATAGCGCGGCAGCTCGCCCACCATCCGATCTCGCAAGGAAAGCCCTCTTGCCCTCGCCCGAGCCGCCCGGGCCTCGATCTTGAACTTGGCCATATCGACACCGGTCGGACAGTCGCGCTTGCAACCCTTGCAGGAGACGCATAGGTCCAGCGCTTCCTTGACCTCATCACCGGCCAGGCCTTCCTCACCCAGTTGCCCGGACAGCACCAGGCGCAGGGTATTGGCGCGTCCACGAGTCAGGTGCTGCTCATTGCGAGTGATGCGATAGCTCGGGCACATGGTCCCCGCATCGAACTTGCGGCAGTGGCCGTTGTTGTTGCACATCTCCACCGCCATCGCCAGGCCGTGGGTGGGATCACCGGCACTGCCCGGGGCGCTCTGCTCGCCGGTCAGCGGATCGCGCTTGACGTTCCAGGTCGACCAGTCGAACACCGGCGTCATCGGGATCGATTCGTAGTGCCTGGGAAAGCGGAAGTAGCGATGATCATCCATCTTCGGGGTATCGACGATCTTGCCCGGATTGAGGCGATTCTCCGGGTCGAACAGCCGCTTCACCTCGCGAAAGGCCTCATTGATGGTCGTGCCGAACTGCCAGGCCACCCACTCGCCACGACACAGGCCGTCGCCATGCTCGCCGGAATAGGCGCCCTTGTACGCGCGCACCAGGGCAGAGGCCTCTTCGGCGATCTCGCGCATCTTCTCGGCGCCGTCGCGGCGCATGTCGAGAATTGGCCGCACGTGCAGCGTGCCCACGCTGGCGTGGGCGTACCAGGTACCCTCGGTGCCATGTTTATGAAAGACCTGGGTCAGCTTGTCGGTATACTCGGCAAGATGCGCCAGAGGCACCGCGCAGTCCTCGATGAACGAAACCGGCTTGCCGTCGCCCTTCATGCTCATCATGATGTTGAGTCCCGCCTTGCGCACGTTCCACAGGGCACTTTGGGCCTTGGACTCGGGCATCTCCACCACACTCCCGGGGAGCCCCAGATCGGCCATGAGTTCGCCAAGCCTGTGCAGAGAATTCAACTGCGCCTCGCGATCCTCCCCGGCGAACTCCACCAGCAGCACGGCTTGAGGCTTTCCGATCAATGCCTTCTCGATCACCGGGCGAAAGGCAGGGTTCTCCAGCGACAATTCGATCATGGTGCGATCGACCAGTTCCACGGCAGAAGGGCCAAGGGTGACGATGTGTTGGGTAAAATCCATCGCCTGATAGAAGGTCGGGAAGTTCACCACGCCCAACACCTTGTGCTGGGGTAACGGCGAAAGCCTGAGCTTGAGGCGCCGGGTCACTCCCAGAGTGCCTTCTGAGCCCACCAGCAGATGGGCCAGGTTTGTACGCCCCTGGGAATCATAAGGTTTGGGATTCTGGCAATCGAACAGATCCAGGTTATAACCGCCAACCCGACGCAGCACCTTGGGAAAGTGCTCGCGAATTTTGGGGGCAACGCGCTCGGCAATGCCACGCACCCGCTCGGCCAGTTCCCTGGCTCGCCCCATCTCGGGGAGCTCATCGATGAAACCGAAATGGCCCTCGCCCCCGTCGGCCAGCACCGCCTCCACGCCCAGCACGTTGTGCACCATGTTGCCGTAGCGAATCGAGCGCGAACCGCAGGAGTTGTTACCGGCCATGCCACCCAGGGTACATTGCGCGCTGGTGGAGACATCCACCGGATACCAGAGGCCATGGGGCTTGAGCCAGGCATTGAGATGATCGAGCACGATGCCCGGTTCGACGACGACGGTACGCGCCTCGGAGTCGAACTCGATGACTCGATTCAACCAGCGCGAAGTATCGATCACCAGCGCCTCGCCCACCGTCTGGCCGCACTGACTGGTACCCGCGCCGCGAGCCAATATCGGTGCGCCGGCGTCCCGGGCGATATCCAGGGTCATAGTGAGATCGCTTTGATCGCAGGGAATCACCACACCTACCGGCGTGATCTGATAGATCGACGCATCCGTGGAATAGCGCCCACGGGAGGCGTTATCGAACAATACCTCACCCGCGATCTCCCGCTTCAGCCGGGTCGCCAGATCGCTGCCCTGTCTAGCGCTCATTTTCAAGCCTCCTGCCGAGATGAGCGCCGGGGGCAAGGCGAAGCGAGGGTCTTTTGCCAGGGATGGCAAAAGTAGCGCCCAAGGATGGGTTCACAGCGCCCTCGCGAATGCTTGCCGACGGAAAAGCCCATCCTGCCCACCAAAACTGTGAAAGAAAGTTTTTGGTCACTTAGCATTCTCGAGGGTGTGATTGGCAAAGTAATCCAGTGCCTCCGTCACACCACTGGAGGCGAGTTCGACACCGGCCAACTTCATGCCCGCCTCGCAACCGCCGAGGGTGGCGATCAGGGTGAGATCGTTACAATCGCCGAGGTGACCGATGCGGAACATGCGCCCCTTTGCCTTGCCGAGGCCCGCTCCGAGAGACAGATCGAAGCGTTCGTAAATGATCTTGCGCACCGCATCCGCGTCCACACCCTCCGGCATCACTACTCCGGTCAACACCGGCGAATACACCGCCGGCTCCAGACACTGAATCTCCAGCCCCCAGGCCTCCACCGCGGTACGCACACCCGCCCCCCAGCGCTGATGCCGCGCGAACACATGCTCGAATCCTTCTTCCAGCAGCATGTCGAGGGATTCATTGAGGCCATAGAGCAGATTGGTGCTCGGTGTATAGGGCCAGTAACCGTTCTGGTTGGATTCGAGAATTTCGTCCCAGGCCCAGAAACTCTTGGGCAATAGTGCCGTCTTGCTGGCGGCGATCGCCTTGTCGGAGATGGCGTTGAAGCTGATGCCCGGCGGCAGCATCAACCCCTTCTGGGAGCCCGAAATGGTCACGTCCACGCCCCACTCGTCATGGCGATAATCCGCGCTGGCAAGCCCGGAAATGGTATCCACCAGCAACAAGGCCGGATGCCCCGCGGCATCGATGGCGCGACGCACCGCGGCAATGTCGCTGGTCACCCCGGTGGAGGTCTCGTTGTGCACCACGCAGACCGCCTTGATGCGATGGTCGCCATCTTGCTTGAGTCGCGTTTCGATCATGTCGGCCTGAACGCCGTGGCGCCAGCCTTCATACCCCGGTAGACCGATAAATTCCGGCTCCAATCCCAGGCGGCGCGCCATCTTTTGCCATAGCGTGGCGAAGTGGCCGGTCTCGAACATCAGCACCTGGTCGCCCGGGGACAGGGTATTGATGAGCGCGGCTTCCCAGGCTCCGGTTCCCGATGCGGGATAGATAATCACCGGATTCCGGGTTTTGAAGACTTTCTTGATCTTGCCGAGGATCTCGCGCCCTAAGGCGCCGAATTCCGGCCCGCGATGGTCGATGGTCGGCAAGCTCATGGCGCGCAGAATACGATCCGGCACCGGCGACGGCCCGGGAATCTGCAAGAAATGACGGCCGGAGGGATGGAAGTCGAGATTCAACATGGCACAGGCTCCAGAACGGAATTTGTATTTTTGATAATGAATTCAATTTACGGCATTAAAAAAGCTACTTGATATGCCCCGCAGTGCGCAGCCTTTCGATATCTCCTGCCGAAATCCCCAAATGCGACAGCACTTCATCGGTATGCTGGGCAAACAGCGGCGCGGGGCTGCGTATCTGTGACGGCGTGCGCGAGAATTTGCTGGGAAAGCTAATGGTCTTCATCTTGCCGATCGTTGGGTGGTCCATCTCCTGCACCATGCCGCGGGCTTGATAATGCTCGTCGCGCATGGCCTGGTCGAAGTCGTTGATCGGCCCCGCCGGCACCCCGGCCTTGTCGCAGCGCTCGAGCCAGAAATCGGCGTCCTGCTTTGCAAGCAGCTCTTCCAGCAGCGCTTCCAGTGCCTCGACATGCTGGCCCCGGTCGAAGTTGGTCAAGAAGCGCTCGTCGGCCATCAGGTCTTCGCGCTCTAGCACATCGCGACAGAAACGCTCCCAGGTACGCTGATTGGCGCAACCCAGCATGATGTAGCCGTCCCGAACCTTGACCGCCTGATAGGGTGCGGAGACCCGATGACGCCAGCCGGTCGCCTCCGGCACCTTGCCTTCGGCGAAGTAGGCGGCTGCCTCCCAAGTGAACCAGGGCAGGCCGCATTCGGTGATGGCGATGTCGACATGCTGCCCCTCGCCGCTGTTCATCTTGTGAATATAGGCGGCGAGGATGGAGTAGACCGCCGTGATGCCGGCGCCGATATCATAGACCGCGATGCCGGTTTTCAGTGGTCGTCCACCCTTTTCACCGGTCATCGACATCAGCCCGGTCATGCCCTGGGCGACCAGATCGAAGCCCCCTTTGTGGCTGTAGGGGCCGGTCTGGCCATAGCCGGAAATCGAGCAATAGATGATGGCGGGATTGATCGCTTTCATGGTGTCGTAGTCGATGGCCAGGGACTTGGTCACACCGGGCCGGTAGTTCTCGACGATGACGTCGGCCTCGGCAGCCAACCGATAGAAGATTTCACGTCCGCGCTGTTCCTTGAGATTGAGCGAGATGCTCTTCTTGTTGCGATTGATCTGAGAGAAGCAGGTCGACTCGCCGTTGACGTAGGGTCCCATCTGGCGGCTGTCGTCGCCGCCGTTGACCTTCTCGACCTTGATCACCTCTGCGCCCATGTCGGCCAGCACCATGGTGCAGTAAGGCCCCGCCATGATCTGGGAGGCATCCAGCACTTTCATATTCTGTAGAGGTAGCATGGCGCTTCTCCCCGGTTATTGTTCTATGGATACCTAACGCCCTGTCCACTCAAAGGGCGTCTTGTTGACGAACTTATTGACCGCCGCCTTGAAGTCATCGCTCATGTAACAGGTGGTGACCCAATCATCGCCATCAGCCAAGGCGTTGCGCCGGTGCGCCTGCACGCGACCGATCAGCGCCTTGCTCGCCTGCACGGTCAGCGGCGCGAACTTGGCGAATTCCGCCGCCAATGCCGTCACTTGATCGACGATATCGCCCTGCGAGAAGACAGCGTTCACCAGCCCGGCGTGCTTCGCCTCCTCGGCATCGAGCAACCGAGCACGCATTAACACCTCCTTGGTGCGGGCGATGCCGACCATATCGATCAGCCGTGAGATATTGGTAATCGACAGGGTGTTGCCCAGGGTCTTGGCGATGGGCACGCCGAACTTCAGCGTCGGCGTGCAATAACGAAAGTCGCAGACCATCGCCAGAGCCGCCCCGCCACCCACGCAAAAGCCTTCTATCAGGGCGATGGTCGGCTTGTTCAGCGTTTCCAGCTTTCCCACCACCCGCTCGATGCGCCGCTCGTAATCCAGCGCATCCTGAGGCGTCGAAAATTGAGCGAACTGGGTGATGTCGGTACCGGCGACGAAGGCCTCGCCGCCCACGCCATGCAACACCACCGCGTGCACCTCGTCCTCGGTGTTTAGACGATCGCAATGGGCTTCCAGGGCATCGTACATTTCCCAGGTCATGGCATTGCGGCTTTCGGGGCGGTTGAAGCCTATCCAGGCCACCTCGTCGCGCTGTACGTAAGTCACACTCTCGTTGGACATGAAATCCTCCATGGCTCTAGGCGCCGCTTACCCGTACACAAAGTTGACCAGGGCTAGCGCAAAGGCCGGCACATAGGTGTTGATCATCAGGATCAGAAACAGCACGCCGATGAACCATAGGTTGACGCGGGTCGTGGCCCAGATGTCCGCGCGGGCAATTGAGCAGGAGGCTATCAGCACGCTGGCCACCGGCGGCGTCTGCTGGCCGATGGCCAGGTTCAGTGTCACGATCAGACCGAAATGCAACGGATCGATACCCACTGCCGTCACCAGGGGCAGCACGATAGGCACGACCAGAATGATGGCCGCCGCAGAGTGCAGGAAAATACCCAGGATCAGGAAGATGATATTCAGCAGCGCCAGGATGACGTACTTGTTATCCGTCAAATCACTGATGGAGTTGGCCATCTGCTGGGGAATCTGAGTCTCGGTGAGATACAGCCCCACCACCGCGGAACTGGCCACCAGCAACATGACCACGGCGGTCTGGATGCCCGCATCGACGCAGGACTTGTAGAAGATCCTCAGGCTGAACTCGCGATAGACCACGGCACTGATGAAGATTGCCACCACCACCGCCAGCGCGGCGCCCTCGGTTGCCGTGACGATACCGCCGAAGATGCCGCCGAGGATGATGACGGGAATTAGCAAGGCCCAGATCGCGCCCTTGAACGCCTCCCAGAGTCGCTTGGCCTGGAATTTTCCCTCGGAGGGAAAATCGTGCTTATGGGCCAGGTAATAACACATCGCCGCCAGCCCCATCGCGCCCAGCAACCCCGGGAAGATACCCGCGACGAACATCTTGACTACGGATTCCCCGGACATGACGGCATAAAGAATCATGGGAATGGAGGGCGGCAGGATGATGGCCAGGCTCGCCGCGGATGAGGATATCGCCGCTGCGAACTCCTTCGAGTAACCCTTCTTGCGCATCGCCGGAATCAGGATGCTGCCGATAGCCGAAACCCCAGCCACCGCCGAACCCGAGATCTCGGCAAAGAAGATCGAGGCGCCGATGGTGACCATGGACAGGCCACCCTTGATGAACCCGACCATTGCCATGGCCAGATCGATCAAGCGCCGTGAAATACTCGAGGCGTTCATGATGGCGCCAGCCAGGATGAACAACGGAATCGCGATCAACGGGAACTTGGTCGCCCCGTCGAACATCACCATGCCCACATTGGGCAAGGCAAAGGTGCCGAAACTGACGATCGTCGCCAAGGCACCGACGATGCCGAGTGCCACGGCCACCGGCACGTTGATGAGGATCAGCAGTATCAACCCTACGAACATCGACAGAATGATCATTGCTTGTCCGGGCTGATGCCCGCCTCCTCGAGTTCGTGGTCGATGAAGCCCGCGCCTCGAGCGCTGGCGATCACCTCCGGTAAACGCAGCAACTGAGCAATGATGAACAGCGCTGAACCGATGGGGATGACGGATTGGGTGATCTGCAGCGAAACGCTGGTCAGGCTTACCAGGGTCGAGCCTTCCAGAATTGCCACCACCTGGTAGCCGGTGTAGGCGAGTAGCACGAAGAAGGCCATGGTGATCGCCTCTGCCAGCAGAGCCACCGGCAGGCGAATGCTGGGTGGTGCCATGTTGATGATGCTCGGGCAGGTGATGTGCGCGCCCTTGGCGGCGGCCAGTGCCGCGCCGTAGTAGGTCAGCCAGGCCAGCCCCACGGAGGCCACCTCGTCGTACCAACTGAAGGGAGAACCTAGCAGGCGCGACATGAAACCGATGATCACGACCCCGGACAACGCCACTACATTCAAAAAGACGATAAACTCCAGCAGCTTCTGATAAGCCGCCTTGATTTTGTGCAAGGACACGATAGCGATCTCCAGAGAAGAATCGAGAAAGGGTCGTCTCACCGAATCATCGAACGCCGGTGAGACGCCCTGTTCACAGGGTCGAAAAGCCTCAGCGCAGCGCGTCGACCTTCTCGATCATCTCCTTGCCGCCTTCCACTTCGTTACCGAATTTCTCGTAGATTCCGGTGGACCCCTCCACGAAGGCCTTGGTATTCACCTTGTTGATCTTCATGCCCGCCTCTTCGAACTCCGCAAGCAGGCTGTCGTCTAGCTCGGCGCCCTGCTCCAGCGCGTAGGACTCGACCTCCTCGGCGGTCTCGACCAGCACCTTGCGAACCTCCTCGGGCAGACGATTCCAGCTGGCACCGGCCAGCACGTAAGCCGGGGTATAGACGTGGTTGGAAAGCGATAGATAGTCCTGAACTTCCTGGAAGCGCTGGGAGTAGATCTGAACCAATGGGTTTTCCTGACCGTCCATGGCGCCGGTCTGCAAGGCGACGAACGCCTCGGAAAGCGCCATGGGAGCAGGATTGGCACCATAGCTCTTGAACATCTCCACGCGCCACACGCCGTTGGGTGTTCTCAGCTTGATGCCTTCGAGATCGGCAGGAACGTTGATCGGCCTGACGTTGTTGGTGATCTGGCGGAAGCCGTTCTCCCAGATACCGATGATCTTGTAGTTCTTGCTCTCGGCGGCCTCGTAAAGCGTGTCGCGTAGGAAGTCGTCACGCACCCGGCGCATGTGATCTCGATCCTCGATGAGATAAGGCATCTCGAAGAGCGAGAACTCGGGTGCCACGCTACTCATGATGGAGGATGGCAGCGCCAGGTCCAGAGTACCCAGCTTGAGCTTGTTGAGCATCTGGGAGTCGGTTCCCAACTGACTGGAACCATAGGCTGCCACATTGGCCTGCCCCTCCAGGCGCTCGTTGGCTAGCCGCACGAATTCATTGGCTGATTTTTCAAACAAGGAACCCGGCCCACCCACATGACCGAACTTGATCTCAATTTCGGCGGCAGTGGCACTGACAGCCTGCATGCTGAATGCCACCACAGTCGCTGCAAGAGTTGTTTTAATGAATTTCATTCTGCACTCCGCTATCCGTTGTTCTTATATTCATCCCGATTGAACGAGGCTTTAGCCTTTAAGACCGGCTTACACTGAGAATGAATTCAAAATTCAAAATTCGAAATTAAACTTTCGTCGCAATCTCTTGACGGAAGCGGAATGTTCGTTCATCTACCGTAAACGATTTCACTCCACGTCCCGCGACTTACTGAAAGCACTCTTGGTGATATGATTCTCATCGCAGAGGCAGCAAAACCTTGCGCACTAGACGACATCGGCCATTAAAACCACTTAGAACTGTTGCCGCTGTTTGTAGAAAAATGCCTAAAACGATCATTTTCAGGGCCACGAAACCAATCATCTGTACCCGATGGTTTTTTGCATTCATAATGCTTTTACGCAGTGAAGCAAACCTCGCCACGCTGTTTCACACAACGGGGAAATATCCTTCGCTACCATCAAGGAAGTGAGCATGGGCAAGATTCAATATCAGACTCTCTATAGGGAAGTGGCCGATCGTATTCGTGATCTGATCGAGCACGGCGTGCTTGCTCCAGGTCATCGCATTCCCGAACGGGAGCTGTGCGAGCAGTTCGGTGTATCGCGCACACCCTTACGCGAAGCGCTCAAGGTACTCGCTTCGGAAGGCCTGATAGAACTGTTACCCAACCGCGGGGCGCGGGTTCGTCAGGTGACGCTCAAGATGATCAAGGACACCTTCGATCTGATGGCGGCATTGGAAGGATTGTCCGGCGAACTGGCGTGTCAGCACATCAGCGACGGGGATATCGACAAGATCTGCGCCCTGCATGAAAAAATGCTTCAGCATTATCACGAAAGAGAGCTAGCCGAGTATTTTCAGGTCAATCGGCAAATCCACGAGAGCATTCTGATGGCCTCCGAAAACGAGGTCCTGCAAGAGATGTACAACAACCTCAGTCAACGCGTGAAACGCGTGCGCTACTCCAAGAAGATGTCCGATAGCTTCTGGCAGCAGGCAGTGGAGGATCATGAGGAGATGATCGCCGCGCTAAAGCAGCGAAATGGGCAACGGCTAGGGAAGATACTGCGCGATCACCTTTGCCACAAGCTCGAGATTGCCTCGGTGGAAGGCGTCATCGACCACCGCCGGGAAACGGCCTGAGTCAAACGATACCTCTGCCCCTTACGGGATAGTTTGAAATCAATCACTTTCACTGGATCATGCTATTTCAGACTTTGTGCTAATCGCAGACGCAAACGTTTGCGTACTACTCTAGGCAGCATAATCACCGCCCAGGGAGCATCCGTGAAACGCCAAGGCTTGTTGAACGCTCCGATCAGCACTCTACTCGCGGAGTTGGGACACACCGATACTCTGATCATCGCCGATGCCGGACTACCCATCCCTCCTGGAGTGCCGCGCATCGACCTGGCATTGCGTCCAGGCCTTCCCAGCTTCCTGGATGTGCTGGATGCAGTACTGGACGAGCTTTGCATCGAGAGTGCGACTCTGGCCAGCGAGATAGACGAACGCAACGCAAGCCTGCACCAGATAATCGAGAAACGTCTCGCTGCTCAGGAGCATCGCGACAGTTGTTCGATCGAAAGAAGGCTGATTGCTCATGAGGCATTCAAACGCGAGATCATCAATGCCCGCGGTGTGATCCGCACCGGTGAGTGCACTCCCTTCGCCAATATCATCCTGCGCAGCGGCGTGCCGTTTTGAACTCCGCCACAGACGACAGCCGGACTCCCCTCATGGAGTTGCAGGACATCGACAAGGCCTTCGCCGGTGTGAAGGTTCTGGCGGACGTCAATCTGACGCTGCATTCGGGTCGCGTGCTGGCCCTGGCCGGCGAAAACGGCGCGGGCAAATCGACGCTGATGAAGATCCTCAGCGGTGTCTATCGCGCCGATGGCGGCAGCATCATATTGCGCGGCGAGAAGGTGCGTTTCACCACGCCGCGCCAGGCCATGGATGCAGGCATCGCCATCATCCACCAGGAACTCAACCTGATTCCGGCGCTTTCTGCCGGTGAGAACATCTTCCTGGGCCGCGAGCCGCGCACGCGACTGGGCACCATCGACTGGCCCAGGCTCTACCGAGAGTCGGGCAAGCTGCTCGAACGCTTGCAGCAACGCCTCGATCCGCGCACCCCGGTCTCGCGTCTCAGTATTGGCCAACAGCAGATGGTCGAGATCGCTCGAGCCTTATCACTTGATGCCGAGATCATCGTCATGGATGAGCCCACCGACTCGCTGACCGATATCGAAACCGACATTCTTGCCAAGGTGGTGGGCACCCTACGCGATGCGGGTAAATCCCTGGTACTGATTACCCACCGCTTGTCGGAGATCTTTCGCATGTGCGACGACGTTGCCGTGCTGCGCGATGGCCAACTAGTGCATCAAGGGCTAACCAGCGAATCGAGTGAAGAGCACTTGATTCGGCAGATGGTCGGTCGCGAACTCGCCGATCGCTACCCTTACGAGCCACCGACCCCGGGCGACATCCTGATCGAGGTGAACGATCTTGTCGCGCCGGGTGTCGAGGGCGTGTCCTTTCATGCCCGAGCAGGTGAAGTGCTGGGATTCGGTGGTCTGATGGGGGCCGGGCGTACGGAAATGGCCCGGGCCCTTTGCGGTGATGTGGCCATAAGTTCCGGGAAGCTTCGCGTGCATGGCCGCGAGGTGCGCTTTTCCTCACCGCAGCACGGACTTCGCGCTGGGCTGGTATACGTTCCCGAGGACCGTAAGCAGGCCGGTCTGATCCTCGATCATTCGGTGGCCGAGAACATGTCACTGACCGCCCTGCCCGCCTTTTGCGGCCCCCTGGGCATCATTCGCCATGGCCAGGAGCGAATCGCCGTTCGACAATATATCGATGCCTTCCGCATCAAGCTGAACGATCCCGGCCAGTCCACCGAGACACTGTCCGGCGGTAACCAGCAGAAGGTCTCCCTGGCCAAGGCGCTGATGTGCCAACCGGACATCGTGATCTTCGACGAACCCACCCGGGGTGTCGATGTCGGTGCCAAGCGCGAAATCTACCTGCTGATCAATCGACTCAAGCGCGAGGGCAAGTGCGTGCTGCTGATTTCCTCGGAGATGCCCGAGCTACTCGGCTTGTCCGATCGCATCATGGTACTTGCCAATGGCCGTATCACCGGTGAATTCACCCGCGCAGACGCCACCCAGGAGAAAATCATGACCGCCGCCGCTCATGTCGAGGCACATGCCGACAACCTGAAGGAGACGCAAGCCAGATGAATGCCCTCACGAGCCGCAGCCTCACCCGCTTGCTGATCGACAACAAGGCCTTTCTGGCGTTGGCCTTGTTGGTGGCCGTCAGTGCCGGCATGAGCGATAACTTCCTGACCCTGGACAACATGCTCAACGTGCTGCGCCAGACCAGCATCAACGCCATCATTGCCATGGGCGTGACCTTTGTGATTCTCACCGCGGGCATCGATCTGTCGGTGGGCGCCGTGCTGGCCTTGACCGGTGCCTTTGCCGCCTCGATGACCGCCTCCGGGCTTGCCCCCTGGCTGGGCGTACCCGGCACCGTGGCCGCCGGGGCAGCACTGGGCGCAATCTCGGGGCTGTTCGTGGCCTACGGCCGCGTTCAGGCGTTCATCGTCACTTTAGTGGCCATGACCATCCTGCGCGGCGCGGCGCTGGTGTACACCGATGGCCGGCCGATCTCCATAGGCGCCAGCGATGCCGCGGACATCTTCTGGCAACTGGGGGGCGGCTACTGGTTCGGCATACCGATCCCCATCTATCTGATGTTCTTCGTCTTTGTGCTGTGCTGGAGCGTGCTGCACCACACCCGCTTCGGCCGCCATGTCTATGCGGTGGGCGGTGGCGAGAAGGTCGCACGACTGTCAGGCATCAACGTCAATCGCATCAAGATAAGCGTCTACGCCATTTCCGGTGCCTGCGCGGCACTTGCCAGCGTGGTGCTCACCGCCCGCCTGGGTTCGGCTCAACCCACCGCCGGTACCGGCTACGAGCTGGATGCGATCGCCGCCGTGGTGATCGGTGGCACCAGCCTGATGGGTGGACGCGGGCGCATCTTCGGCACCTTGATCGGCGCGCTGGTCATCGGTGTACTCAACAATGCATTGAACATCATGGGCGTGTCGTCCTATTACCAGATGATCGCCAAGGGGGCGGTCATTCTGCTGGCCGTACTGATAGATAGCCGTTCAAAACCATCTACTTGAACAACGCAATGCAAAACAAGACCCAAGGAGCTCCATCATGAAGAAACTACTACTCGCCTCCGCCGTCGCCGCCGGACTCGGCATCGGCACTACCGGCACCGCGATGGCCGACAAGATCGCCCTGGTCATCTCGACGCTGAACAACCCCTTCTTCGTGACGCTGCAGGAGGGTGCCCAGCAGAAGGCCGAGGAACTCGGTCACGAACTGATCGTGCTGGATTCGGGCAACGACGCCGCCCGGGAGCTTTCCAACGTCGAGGACGCCCTGTCCCGGAATATCGACCTGTTGATGATGAACCCCACGGATTCCGATGCGGCGGCCTCTGGCGTGCGCACCGCCAACGCCCGCAACGTGCCGGTCATCACCCTGGATCGTAGTGCCAATAGCGGCAAGGTGGCGGCACATATCGCCTCGGACAACATCGCCGGCGGCAAGCTGGCGGGTGAATACGTTGTCGAACAGCTTGGCGGCGAAGGTAGGGTCGTGCAGCTCGAAGGCGTGCCCGGCGCCTCGGCCACACGGGATCGCGGTGAGGGCTTCACCACTGCAATCGACAATGCCGAGGGCGTCGAACTAGTGGCGACACAGCCGGCCAACTTCAATCGCACCGAAGGGTTGAACGTGATGGAAAACCTGCTGCAGGCCCATCCGGGGATCGACGCGGTGTTCGCTCAGAATGACGAGATGGCCTTGGGAGCCCAGCGCGCCCTGGCCGCCAGCGGCAAGGAGAACGTACTGTTGATCGGCTTCGATGGCACCGATGCCGGCATCCAGGCGGTCGAGGATGGCAAGATGGCGGCCACGGTGGCGCAACAACCGGCCCGCATCGGCGAGTTGGGCGTCAGCACCGCCGACAAGCTGCTCAAGGGCGAGAGCGTGGAGGAAAATATTCCCGTGCCGCTAAAGCTGGTCACCAAGGAGTAAGAGGGGCTTGCTTGTGATACGTTTAAAGGACGTCGCCCGCCAGGCCGGCGTCTCGATCACCACCGTGTCGCATGTAGTCAACGACACGCGGCGCGTTGCCCCCGCCACCCTCGAGCGGGTGCAACGCGCCATCTCACAACTAGGTTATCGCCCCGACAGCGTGGCCCGCACGCTGAAGTCCAATCGCAGCCACACCATCGGCATGATCGTGACCACCACCAATAATCCGTTTTTCTCGGCGATCATCCGTGGCGTCGAGGATCACTGTTTTGCCAACGGCTACAGCCTGGTGCTGTGCAACGCCGATGATGTCGAAGAAAAGCAACTGACGTATCTGAACACACTGCTCGACCGACGTATCGATGGGCTGATCGTGATGACCTCCCGCAACGCCCCGGGCTTCCTCGAGGCGCTGAAACATCAGAACCTGCCGACCATTCTCATGGATGCCGAGCCTTCATCTAGCCCGGATATCGCCGTGGTCAACGACGATTCGCGCCTCGGCGCCCGGCTAGCCATCGATCACCTGCTGAGCCAAGGATTGGAGGACATTGCCTTGCTTACCGGCCCCGAGGATCATCCGCGTTCCCGGGAGCGCCTGGCCGGTGCCCTCGCCGCCTTGAAAAGCGCCGGAATCGACATACCAGCGCAACGCATCGTCACCACCAATCTGCTGGCGGATGGCGGTTTCGAGGCCATGCGGAGACTACTCGAACATCGCCCCTACCCTCAGGCGGTGTTTGCCTTCAACGACCTGGTCGCCATCGGCGCCATCCGGGCCACCCATGAAGAAGGAATGCGGGTACCCGATGATCTTTCGGTGATCGGCTATGACGACATCGAACTCGCCCGCTATCTGAATCCGGCGCTGACCACCATCCACCAGCCCATCTACGAGCTTGGCGCCACGGCGATTACCCAGCTTATCGAGCGGCTGGAACACGGCCGTCCTCTCGAGCCCACCCTGTCGCTTGCACCCCGGCTGGTGATTCGCGAATCGGTGCTTAACGGCTGAAGTGGTCATGCACGATTACCGGCGGACGCGGCGCTAGGGCTTGTAACGGCTGAACCAGACGCCAATCAACCAGCCTCCGGCTCGTGAATGATCACTTCCACCCGCCGGTTGGCGGCCCGCCCTTTTTCCGTATCGTTGTCTTTCAAGGGCTGCGTGTCGGCATAGCCCACCGCACGTAGCCGCGAGGACTCGATGCCCGCCTGGTTGAGATAGCGCAGGATCGCCGTGGCGCGTCCACTTGAAAGCTCCCAATTGGAGGGAAAGCGCTCGGTCTTGATGGGCACGCTGTCGGTGTGTCCTTCGACGGAAATCGTGCCCTGGTAGCGTTTGAGCGTTGCCACCAGTTCCTGGGTCACCGCCTCGCCGGAACCGGTCAATGCCGCATCCCCAGAGTCGAATAGCAGATGATCCTGAATGCGCAGATTGATACCGCCCTTGACGCGAGACACTTCCACGCCATCGATCACCGGCAGTTCCTTCTCGGATTGCCGCACCTGCCACTGTCCGGCAACCTGTATCGCTGCCGCCTGGGCTTGCGCACTCACCTTCAGGGTACGTGCCACCTTCAGTGAGGCCGCGATCGTCTGGGTCTGAATGAGTCGTGAGCGCGCAATCGAGCGAGCCGCCGCGATGGCCTGCGCCGATATCTGCTGCGACTGGGCTATCTGACCAGCCGCGGCGATAGCGTCGTCACTCAGCACGGGGGCGGAGGCGACCTGAATGGCCGCCTTTAACGCCCCAGGCAGCAGACCCGGCGAGTGATTGATGCGCCGCGCCGCCGTGATGGCATCGGGAGATACGTTGGATACGACCGTGCTGGGCGCGGCATCAGCGGTGATTCCCGCAGTGCCGTTCAGGCTCAAGACCAATACGAACAACGCGACCAGCAAGGTCATGATGTCCATGTAACTGATCATCCAACTGTCGCTTCCGCGATCCTCGGCATTGAGGGTCAACAGCCGATCATGGCTCATGTGCTCACGGTTCATTTCAAGCATTGAGCGGAACACTCGTGTTGCTAGCGTCGTCTGCCGAAGGTTCAGCGGGATCGCGAATTTCATCCTGATAGTTGGCGATGAAGGAGTTCAATGTCTCTTCGACGAAGGATGGCAAGCGCCGCTTGGCGATCAGCGAGACCCCTTCGAGCACCATGTTCATGGCGATCAAGCGCTGTTCGGTGCGGCGCTCGAGTTTGACGGCAATCGGCTTGCAGATCAGATTCGAGATCAGAATGCCATAGAAGGTGGAAAGCAATGCCACGGCCATGCCTGGGCCGATGATCGCCAGATCGCCGGCATTCATGGTCTGCAGCATGTTGACCAGCCCCACCAGGGTACCGATCATGCCAAAGGCCGGTGCATAAGCAGCCATGGTGCGAAAGATCTGCGCCTCGGCGAGTTCCCGCGCCTTCAAACGGGCGATACGCCAGCGCAGCAGATCCATGATCTCCGCTTCCTTGGTATTGTCGATCACCAGTTGCACACCGGTGCGCAGGAACGGATTGCGCGTCTGGTCGAGGGCTCTCTCTACAGCTCGAATATCACCCTGGAACCACAGCCGAGCCATGGCCACCAATTCGCGCACGTCCTCCTCGACGTAGCTGTTCTCGCGATGGAAGACCACTCTGATTATCCGCACCACGCGAATCACTTCACGCAGAGGGTAGCTGATGAAGGTGGCGGCCAGGGTGCCGGCAATGACGATCATTAAACCGGGCAGGTTGATGAAGCTCATGGCCGTATCGGCGCTGAGCAAGAGAACACTGGCCAGCAGCAAAAGACTGGCGACGATACCGATCAGCGTGGAAGCATTCATGCGGAACCTGGGCCCTTCGATGGGCGATCGCTTGGGAATGCGACCATCATAACGATGCCGACAGGAGGCAAAGCGATGAAAAGCGGCTACATCTTATGCGTTCTCATCGCCAGGGAATCGCTGAATAAACAGCCGAGCGGAATGAAGCGCAAGGCGCACGGAACGCAGAAGGCGAGACATAACATGAAGTTAGGCGAGTCATCGAGTACCGCGCAACGCAGCGATTCGTCCGAGTAGGCATTTATGCAGTGGTTCCCTAGAGGCTTTGCACTAAAAACCCGGCTGCTTTAACGAAATTCGACAAGAATGAGTATCACATTCAATAAGTACCCAGCAGCATCCTGGCACCATAACCCCATAGCAGTACCGTGGCACCCAGCAATACTTCGAGCACCAGCACGCCGATCGCCAAGGTCGAGCCCGTCACGATGAAGCCTTCCTTCCTGTCGATACCCAGGAAATTGGGGATACCCAGATAGAGCAGATAGCCGCTGTAGCAAAGACCGATGGTCCCCGCCAGCAGGCACAGCCAGATCAAGGGATAGAGCGCCACGAGGCCACTCAGGAACATGGGGGTAGCGACATAGCCGGCAAAGATGACGCAACGACGCTTGCTCGGTGGCGTGGCATACCGCTTGGCCATCCAATGGATCACGTTGCCCATGAAGATGACTGCGACGATGATGGCGAGATAGAACACAATGCCTGCGTAGAAGGCATCGTCCAGCTTGAGCGTGATAGTGTGGCCTTCGCCAAGACTCCAGCCGACCTGAGTCGTGCCGATGAACGCACAGATCACCGGGATCGCCGCCAAACCGAGAACATGATGCGCATACAGATGGGTAATCGTTTCTCGCTCGCTCTGGATTTGCTTCCATTCGCGGTTGGGGTGGGCCATCAGCCCCCAGACGTGGGTCAGCATGATTCGTCCTCCATTACGCTATTTACTCAGTTGTGCCGCACTCAGCAATCTTAGGTTCTTGCGCAGTGACTACCGTAGTCGCTGGATGCACGAGAACATGATCTCTTGGGGCGCCAATTCCTCAACTCTTTTATCGGAAAGGCGATAAGAGAAAGGAACATGAAGCCGAAGGAATCTCCTATGAAGATTTATCCAATAGCCAGGAGGCTAAGCGTTGTCGGATATCACATAATCTCGATTCTGGCAGCTCCCCCAGTTGACCCAATAGTAAGGAGCCCTCCAGAACCGCCAACCGAGAAAGCCTGAAAACGCTGGAGACTTTCAATCCAGAAGCAGCAAACTCAATGTCATCAGTGCGCAGTACCCAGTCTAGCCCTGGCTCAGCTTGATGCAACTGAGAAGACACCATACACACTAACCAATCATCTTGAGCATGATCCAGCCGGCGTAGTAGCAGTACTGGCCGCTTCTTGCTGTACTGAAGATTAGTATAAGGGAACGGCATCAGCGCTATCTGCCCGGCGCGTTTCATTGCCAGCGTTCCTTGAGGTCGTCTTCAGAATAGAGATCGGGCTCATCAGCCAAGCCGCGCATGGCCTGATCCACACTCATGGCTTTGTACTGCCCTTCTGACCACCCCTCCTGATCAGCCACTGATGTGGCGGATTGTCCATAACGCTGTTCCAGAAAAGCGACGAAATCCAGCACTTCTTGCTGTCGGAGCACCGGCAAACGACTCACTCTGGTTAGTAACTCTTCAATCTGCATAGAGACTTACCTATGGCTGATAACATCTGGCGTATATGTAAAAGCATAGCACACCCACCTCTCACGGATGCCATGTACTCAGACGATGGCAACATCCACCGCCAATCGCCGGAGACCCACCAGAGAAGCACATGAGTATCCAGCACTGTCACTCGAGCGTCTCCCAATCATTCTCAGCAACCGGCAGCGTGGGATCGTCATACTGAAGCACTGAACCTTTCAAACGTTGCAACGAATTCTGCTTCCCCTGGTTGCACTTCTTGTTGACCAGGCTCGAGCGCCCATGATCCATGACAATCACCAGCGCTCAGCCCTTCGGCATTGTCTACGAATGTGCTGGCGCTGCTGTTGCAGGCGCGACCACTCCCGCTCTTTCAGACCCGCGCCATCAAGACGCTCTTGCAGGGCTTGAGAATCGACAAGCGCCACAAGGGCGCCAACCATCTCGGTTATCTGACGTTTGACGAAGGGGTAACTGAACCCACACTCCTCGGCAAAGGCTTGCCAGTCTCTCGGTAGTAATTGCATCGAATTAAACTGATGACCGATCGACAACGCCAGATCGGCGTTATAGCCCAGCACGATGGTGCCAACCAGATCATAGGCCGGGGCCATGCGCCATCTCCCTCTGTCATCCTGCAGGAGGGAAATATTCTTGGCATGGCCGTCGCTATTGCCCACCAAGACATTGAATATCTGCCAGCGCAAAAGATGCAGGACCGAGTTGGCGGAAGGCCGACATGCTTCCCGCACCGCCTGCACGCACTGACCAAAGCGTGGACCATTGAATGCCTGGTATTTCTGCGTCCGCGCGAGTCCCATTGCCTGGCAAAGATCCTCCTGGTGTATCCGCTCGACATGCCCGGCTTCTTGATTCCGCCTATCGTACCGCTCGATCATCAGGTAGGGATTACGTCCTGCATGACGCACCTGGGTAGCGGGACATTCCAGGCCGACCATGGCCGCCAGCGTGTTCAGATAAAGCTCATTGAGAACTACCTGCTCACGCCCCTCGACAGCGAATTTGAGGATATGCGAAGAAGAAGCCGCGCCCAGAGGCAGATACAACTCATCCTCTCGCAATAGCACCGGTATCTTGTCCTGAGCTCCCGCGAGGGTAAGCCGTGGGCGATCATCCGGGTCCTCGGCGTCCATCATCACTGAGTAGCGTTTCTGAAAAATCGCCCACTGTTCCAGCCTGTCCAGAGAAAGGCGCCGATAATCGCCGAAACGCTTCGGCGTTTGCCCCTCCGGCAGGATGACGAGTGCCCCTGCACAGTCGCCGCCTATGGCGGCCAGAAGCGAAAAATCATCATCGGGGATGCCCAGACGCTTGATCAGCGCTTCACGCGCCTGCTCTTCCGGCAACAGATTACCAAACCAGCGCTGGGCCAGTTGGGTCTCGGGGGGCCAACTCGCCTGGCTCAAGGGCAGGCTATGCGAAATGGCGCGCCCCTCCACCTGCCATCGTGACTCATACTCGAATCCGATCGAGCGACCATCGTCGCCTCGCCACAACGTTCCTACTTGCTGATCGCTCCACCAGACATGCAATGCCGCTTCACCCTTCATGTATCCTCCTCGGGTGGAGAGGCGACGAGCATAATACCCAGGGCATCGAGAACCGCCATGACGCGAACGAGGGTGCAGGTGTCACGACCATTTTCCAGCTCGCTAAGAAAACGAACACTTAGTCCACACAGCCCGGCCAAGGTGGCAAGCGTCAATCCTTGCTGCTTCCGTGTACGACGAATCAGTTGCCCAAGGCGTTTCGCATCATGAATCTCGATCGTATCCATCCTGATTCCTGAATATCGATATGAATTTTCCCTTCAAGGAAAAAATTGTTGAAACCGCCACAAACATTAGCCTATTTTCCCTATAGGGAAAACAACGTGGCTAATGATGGCCAGTACAGCATATTTTCCCTGTAAGGAAAATTCTTGTTTTCAACAAGAACCGACGCCCCTAAACGCAAGGAGCCCCGACATCGCTGCCGGGGCTCCTTGCGTTTGGTGATCTTGCCCAAGAAAAATGCTCACACCGCTGGCCGACACTCCCGCAATGCCTCCACCATTTTCACCAGGGCGGCCTCTCCACGTTTACCGCTGGTGACTTGAAACCACCACCGGGCATGCACAGACCGCACCTGCACCGGAATCGCTTTCAGCTCCAGCACCTGCGCCATGGCAAGTCGATGCAGCCCTCGGTTAAGTTTAACGACACGGCCATGGCGATCGATTGCCACCCCCAAACGATCCTTGCCCAATGTATTATTGAAACCATGCCGCTGCATGTCTTTCATATAACCGATATAGACGTTCAGGTACGCCAGCACCTTATCCGGGGTATTGAGTAGAATGCCTTTATGGTGAGAGCGAAACGGCTTTCCTTGCTCGATTCGATGTACAAGCCGCTTATAGGCAGCACTCTGGACAGGTTCATCCCGATGTCTCCATATGTCGTCGATGAACCGATAGCGGCTGCCCTTGCTAAAATCATAGCGTGTTCGGTCCCAATCTCCCTTCCAGATAAACTGATTCAAGGCGGAACGGCGCTCCGATTTGACCGGAAACGAACGTGGGATGGATATCAGTGTGGTCAACGCATTCGGATCAACCTGTAACTCCAGATTTTTATCCAGATAGGCCTCGACACTTCGATAAGGTAAGCCCGTGGCCTCCACTTGCCGGGCAAACCGTTCCTGCTTCAACCAGCGTTCGAATAGCCGGTTTTCCAACGGCCTGAGTACACATGCCTCGAAAGCCAAGCGTATTCTATAGGCCCAACGCGAGCGCAGCATCGCCCAGCGCAGTTGAGGATCATAAAGCGCCGGGAGAACGGGTTCCCCGCTGGGTAATTTGGGTAGTTTTTCTATCGAAGACATCAAGAACGTCTATCTGGAAAGCCATTAGTCAGGTAATAATTAGAATAAAATAACATACAATATTTCAGCTCAGGTTGCCAGAAATGACCCTAGCACATAGCCTATGATCGTTTCTTTAGCATCACTCTGACACTTGCCCGTAAAAGCGAACCCTCCCAATGCCCTCGCCCACACCGCCGAACCAGTTTCCATTGGCCGCCATCGCCATTCGTCAAATAGCAAAAAGCACCGGGACAACGCGTAATGCTTTCGAGCAGGCGGCGGCGCTCAAAGAGCTGGGGTATCGTGTAGTGATCCTCACTGAACGCGGCAAACCCGAACTGACTAGACAGGCAGGCGCAGGGTTCGTTCGCTTGCGCCGCTGGCCCTTCAAAGGCCCTTTCCGACGCTTCTGGTTCAATCGCCGTGTGCAGGCCTGGTGCAAGCGCCATCGTCCAGCGCTGCTGGTAAGCCATGGCGATGCGGAGAGCCAGGATATTGTCTACATGCACAACTGCGTGCATCTAGCCAGCCAACAGATTCATGGGCGTGCACTACCAAAAGGCCACGAAGTTGCCGCCATCCACGATCATGTGCTTTCCCAGGGTCGGTTCAAACGGATAGCCGTCAACTCAAGGATGATGGCCAACGATTTCAAGCACCGCTATGGCCTGGCCAGCCATCAGCTCGAAGTCAGCTACCCGGGCTATGATCCTGTGCAGTTCACGCCTATCAAGGCTCGCAAGGAACGCGATGCTTTCAGAAAAACATTGGGCGTTGGCGAGCATGAATTCCTGATCGGCTTGATTACATCAGGCAACTTCAAGAAGCGCAACGTGGCAGGATTCGTGGAGATCGCCGGGCTGCTAAGCCGGCGGCTTCCCGACCAATGCCGCTTTCTCGTGATCGGTAAAGACGATGCCAGCCCCTACAAGCAACAGGCGGAAAAGCTGGGAATAAGTGATCGCTTCATCTGGCACTCGACGGTGCCGGATATCGAGCATTTCTACGGCGCTCTCGATGTTTTTACGCTCCCCGCCCATATCGAAGAGTTTGGACGTGTCGCGCTGGAAGCCATGGCTTGCGGCACGCCGGTGCTACTATCCGCCTGGGTGGGCGCCGCCGAATTGATCGAGAAAGAGTTCCCTGA
Source organism: uncultured Halomonas sp. (assembly GCF_947493865.1). Lineage (GTDB taxonomy): Bacteria > Pseudomonadota > Gammaproteobacteria > Pseudomonadales > Halomonadaceae > Modicisalibacter. The sequence continues at coordinate 31,658 of NZ_CANLTC010000002.1, read as the reverse complement.
CCTGATACTCGACGACGATAGCGACGCCTGGGCCTCGCGAATCGCCAAGCTGCTTGTAAACGGCGAACAGGAAGAACTAGGCTCCCGCTTAGCCAACCTTGCGACGCACTACTCGCATCAAGAACAGTACAAAAAGCTCAAGGCTTCGTTTCAGTCGCTTGCCGATGGCAGTTAAAAAGGAAAACGCGTTCATGCTTCATCTGCAAGACGACCTATTGATTGGGCGAGGCACCGAGCGTAACTGCTACCGTCATCCTCGAGACGAGAAACGCTGTGTGAAGGTCGCGCATAACTTCAAGAACAACAAGGAGCAGAACCGGAAGGACTACGAATACTTCACCAAACTCGAGCGTCGTGACATAGACTGGTCCCATTTGCCGCGCTGTCACGGCTGGGTCGAGACCAACCTTGGCGATGGTCTGGTTTTCGACCTGTTGCAAGATACGAAAGGCAGCCCGCTGCCACGGCTGGATATCCTACTGACCAGCGGCCGACTCACCACGGTGGAGATCACCACGCCGCTGATGCAGTTACATGATTATCTCTACGCCAACCGTATCTTCACCAGCGACTTGCGGGCCAGCAATATCGTCTGCAACCTGGAGAAGACACCGCCCCGCTTATTCTTGATCGACGGCATCGGCGATCGTGACTTCATCAAACTCGCCTCATTGATCAAACCGCTGGCAGACGCCAAGATCAATCGACAGTGGGCGCGATTCATGAAGCGCCTGGAAAGCCTGGAAAGTCTAGAGAGTCAGGCGAAATAACGCCCCACCGCCGCCACGACGAAATTCAAATTCTCTTCACCGATGCCATACCATAGCGGTAGCCGGATTAGTCGATCGCTTTCGCGACTGGTGAACCTATCGTCGCCGGCAAAGGCTCCCCAACGCCGACCCGCCACAGAAGTGTGCAGCGGCACATAGTGAAACACCGCCATCACGCCCTGTTCTTTCAAGAAAGCAAGTAGGCGGGAGCGCTCGTCGATGTCCGCAACCTTGAGATAAAACATGTGAGCGTTGTGCCGACACGTCTCGGGTATCGTCGGCAGACACAGGACACCGCGCTCGGCCAGTGGCGAAAGCGCATCAAGGTAATAATGCCAGGCACGACGTCGGTCGGTATCGATCCCATCGACCTCTTGCAGTTGCCCCCATAGATAAGCCGCCTGCAGTTCACTGGGCAGATAACTGCTACCCACATCGACCCAGGAATATTTATCGACCATGCCGCGGAAGAACTGGCTGCGATTGGTGCCCTTCTCTCTGAGAACCTCGGCCCGTTCCGCGAAACGCTCGTCGTTGACGATCAAGAGCCCACCCTCGCCGCCGCTGGTATAGTTCTTGGTCTCGTGGAAGCTATAGGCACCCAGATGACCAATGCTACCGAGACGACGTCCCTTGTAGGTCGCCATCATTCCCTGGGCGGCATCCTCGATGACAAAGAGGCCGTGACGTTCGGCCAGCGACATGATGCTATCCATCTCGCAGGCCACCCCGGCATAGTGCACGACTACGATGGCCTTGGTGTTGGCCGTGATGGCGGCTTCGATGCAACCTTCATCGATATTCATGGTATCGGGGCGAATGTCGACGAACACGATCTTGGCGCCGCGCAGCACAAAAGCATTGGCAGTGCTGACGAAAGTATAACTGGGCATGATCACTTCATCCCCAGGGCGAATGTCGATCAGCAGCGCCGCCATCTCCAGGGCATGAGTACAGGAGGGCGTCAGCAGCGCCTTATGGCAACCGAGATGTTCACGAAACCACTGCTGGCAGCGCAGCGTGTATTCGCCGTCGCCGGATATCTTGTCGCTGCGCATGGCAGCCAGCACATAGGCATCTTCACTGCCGGTGTAGGGTGGCTTATTGAACGGGATCATCATTGCGCTCTTTCAGAAACTGCTTTTCGAGTTCCAGCATGTCCTTTTTTCTCTCCTTGATACGCCGAGCCGGGCAACCAAAATAGATCCCCCAGGGGTCGGTGCTCTTGCTCACCAGTGTCATCGCGCCGATCGAGCCGCCTTCTGCAATAGTGACACCGGGAAAGACGATCGATCCGGCGCCGACGATCACGTGCCTTTCAAGCACCACCCGGCTGAAGAACTCGTTCTTGTACTTCTTGTCGACCAGTGAACTGACCATGGTCGCTCCGCTGTAGTCGTCTGACTGGGAAAACACCTTGACGCCATAGGCAAGGCCGCAGAAATCGGCAAGGAACACGCCAAGCTCGCCTCCCGCTATCAGGCATTGAGGTGAGATATGACAGAACTTGCCGATACTGACCCGCCCGGAGACCACGCAAAAATCGTCGATCCGGGAATTGTCGTCGATCTCGATGCGTTCGTGATCGTAGATGCTGGCCTTGTCGCTGATCTTGACGTTCTTGCCAAGCTTCTTGAATCCCAGCGCCTCGAGCGCCTCTTGAGTAAGGTATGCCATGGCTTCCTACAAGATATCCTTGAGCTGGTGTGCCAGTCGCTCCCTGGAAAAATACGCGCTGATGATTTCCCGGTTGCGCCTGGCGGTGTCGCTATCCAATGTAGCGAGATCGAATTCGTCCATATCGAAAACCTTGATGTCCAGGCTTTCGAATAGCGACCAGGGAGTAATTTCCCGGCGTATGTATACTTTCTTGCCGAGCCCCAGCAGGGTAATGAGGTTCCCCATGGCCTGCTGCCGGCGATGGGCGAACAACGCAATATCCACCTCGCCCAGCAGCTTCAGGTAATCTTCCAGCGGCATGAAATCGGTAAGCGCCGTGAAGCGATCGCCAAACAATTCTTGCCCACGCTCGATGACGTGCCTGGCGTACTTTAGGTCGCCATAGGAAAGCGGACAGATGACATGTACGTTCTCCCTGGTTAACGCGGCCAGCCTGTCGAATGCCTCGAAGTGCTCGTTGCTCCTGCTTGCGGAGTTACCAACCAACACCGTGAATTTCGTATCGTCGGCTTCTTTTTCAGGCACATCCAGAGGCTTGTAGAGATTGCTCGGGTAAACGAAGCTTTCGACGTATTGCCCTCTAGCGCCATACCACTGCCGTGCCAGCTCGACGTCGCCGGGCACATAGGTGACCAGATGCCCCATGTCCCGAATCACCTTGCGCCGACAGCGCTCCACAAACTTCTTCTTGAGCGTCTTTTTCCTGGCTTTGTAGCTATATAAATCACCGCCCCACATGACCCAATAGCATCGGCTAAGCAGTTTTGGATTGAGCACCAGCAGCAAAATGACGTACTTGTTGAAAAGCCCGTGCAACACGATCTTGTCGTACCTGCGCATCTTGAAGTGGAGCCTGAAGAAGCCGAACTTGCTGGTTTGCTCCTCGGTATCCTCGCCCCGCCGATAGGAGTAATGCCGATTGTTCTGTATGAGATGGAAGTGGTTATGGGAACCCCCAATTTCCTCGCGCACGAAGTCGATGAACGCCGGGATGAACTTGTCCATGTAGCAGATATGCAAGACTTTTTCAGGCACCTTTGTCACGGCCTCTCTGTCGATGCTCATTCAATGCCTGCCCTTCTGGCCTGGCCTTCCAGCCTGGTCTTCCAGAAACCCCCGAACCACCTTCGAAGGCAAGAAATCCTGCAGCCACGCGTCGTCAACCGGCGGCTTGGGCCCCTGAAGAGAAACATTTATCTTCTCTGCCAGCCCTGAATCGCTACGCTCGGCGATAGCAGTCTCCAACTCGCCTTTCAGCACCTCGCGGATACCGCCCGGACAGTCCACGGAAATAACCGGGGTGCCACAGGCCAGCGACTCGGTCAGCACGATGCCCATGCCTTCGACCCGGGAGCTCAGCACGAACAGGCGAGCATGATGCATCCAGGGGTAAGGATTGGCCTGATGCCCGACGAAATGCACCTTGTCGGCGATACCCAACTCCGAAGCCTGCTTTTCCAGGACGCCTTGCAACGGCCCCTCGCCGACGATCACCAGCGGCTCCTCCGGGTTGGCCAGGGCATAAGCGCGCAGCAACAAGGCATGATCCTTCTGGGGCACCAGTCGCGCGACGTTGACGATATAGGGTCGTGAAGGAATGTCCGGCTGTGGCTGATACATCAGCTCACGGATTCTCTCGACCGGGCAAGGATTGACGATCACCGCCAGCGACGCAGGCTTGAATGCCCATTTCTCCTCGGCAAGACGCACGCTCTCCGCTACGCCTTGGGAAACGGCGACGAGATGCTTGTTCGGAAACAGGCAGCGTGCAAACAGCTTCTGCGACCATGATGTCTTGTCGATGGGCAACCGATTTTCGAGCACGAAGCGCGCCCGCTCGTCACGGAAGCTCCAGACCAGCTCGAACGTGCCTATCCCGCGAAAAACGATGCGATCGACCCGGCCATGACGCTTCTCGAAACGCCATAGCCATAGACGAAACAGACCGCCGCCCAGCCAGCCGGTCCATACGAATTGCGAACGTCGGATCAAGGGATTCAATATCAGGCGCGAGACGATTTCTGCAAGCAAGCCGATACCGGTAGCGCGCTGCCACCAACGCAGTGAAAAAAGATGCACCTTCACGCCGGGATGTTCCGGTGCCAGCCCTTGGTCTCGCTTTCTAAACACCAGCAGGTGGCTTTCGCATCCTTCCTGGGCAAAAGCATCGGCCAGGTCGACGGCGACACGCTCCATGCCACCCATCTTCAAACTTCTGACGACGATCAACGTACGCAAACCCGTCATCCCTCCAAGCGAGGCGCTACCGCCCCACCTGCATCCGGTCCAACTTGCCCGCTCACCACCAACCAACGCCAGTATTGCGTGACCAATCCACCTACGACGAGATTATGCACGTAAACGCCTGTCCAGAAGGAGTTGTAGGATTCAAACTGATTGACGATCATCCAATAAACGAAAAAGGCGGCCCCGAATAGCGCCATATCCCCCGGCATGATCCCTCCACGCCAGGCAAGCCAGGTACCACGCCCTATCCAGAATGCCAACGCCCCAATCACGGCCAGCCCCAGCACGCCGTAGGCTACCCATACCTCCAGGAAAAAGTTATGAAGATGGCCAAACTGCTGCTTCACCCAATCAGGCAACCAGGCGGTTTCGCTGATGACCAGGCTGCGCCCTTCACCGCCCCAGCCAACCAGTGGCCGCTCGGCAATCCATTCGCTCGCGGCACGCCAGGTATGAATGCGGATGCCGATGCTTGTATAGGGCAACTCCTCTACCCGACCGTCCAGCAATTGCGCAATGACCTGGGACTCAGTGCCGATTCTCTCTTCGACAGTGTCATCGAAAGACAGGCCTGCAATTGTCAGTGCCACCAGTGCCATGAGGCAACCGACGACAAGAGACCTGCGATTCGTGTTCAGCGAAGCGTCGCGGGGCTTATACAGCCACCAGAGGCCCCCAGCCACCGGCAAGGCAATCAACAGCGCCAGCCATACCGCCCGGGTCTGTCCGATCACGACCCCAAGCAGGCAGATCACGAAAAGCACGCCCCAGATCGTCAGCCGCAGCGCCCTGTACTTCCCTGGCTGCAGCCAGCGTCTTGCAAACAGCACGAGGCCCAGAAAAGCGACGCCGAACAACATGGCACCATGTTGCAGGTTGCGTATACCAAACCCTATCCGCTCTCCTTGCAGACCACGAATCCAGCCCTGTATTCCATCGCCCAGCACCAGCGTGGCCAGCACGTAAAATACCAGCGCGCTTCCCCAGACGATGAACGTACTATGCGTACTTCCCCCCAACCACCAGGCAACGCCGATAAAGATGAACAGCTTTGCCAGGCGATCGACCTCCGGATTGCTTGCAACCCAATCAGGATGATGCAGATACCCCAGCCACCAGGAGAGAGCTTGCACGACCACCCCCGCGAGCAGCAGCCAGAGCGCCAGCGAATTGCGAATACCCCGCCCATAAGCCAGTATCGCGATCAGCCCCAGAAAGGCCGTCAGATGCTCCCCCAACTTGCCGGCATCGGGCCAAAAAACCCGGAACGAGGCATAGAGCAACAATCCCAGAACCCCGGGCACCAGCAACCATACGGGTCGCGTTCCAAAACTGCGCCGTTTCAAGAATGTCTGCCAAGTGGCTTTAGGCCCCAAGCGAGTATGCATATCAGTAGGCATTGCTATGCCTGAACCCCTTCACGATCGTCAAGGTTATGATGCGCAGATCCAGCCATAACGACCAATTGTCGATATACCACAGATCGTACTCGACGCGCTTTTCCATCTTTTCCAGGGTAGCCGTTTCGCCGCGTAAGCCATTGACCTGCGCCCAGCCGGTGATTCCCGGCTTGACCTTGTGGCGCAGCATGTAGGACTGCACCAGCTCCTTGTAGTATTCGTTGTGGGCCAAGGCATGTGGCCGAGGGCCGACGATGGACATTCGCCCCTGCAGCACATTGTAAAACTGAGGCAGTTCGTCCAATGAGGTGCGCCGCAGGAATGCGCCGAAACGCGTCACACGCGGGTCGCCTTGCTTCGCTTGGGTAACGGTACCGTCCGCCTCCTGGTGTACTTCCATGGAGCGGAACTTGTAGACCTTGAAGTGCCGACCGTTGCTTCCCATGCGGTACTGCTTGAAGAGCACCGGCCCCGAGGCCTCCACCTTTAAGATGCAGGCGATAACGGCACATACAGGCAGCGACAGAATCAGAAACAGCGTGCCCAGCACCAGATCTTCTACCCGCTTGAGGAAGCGCGCCGTTTCCCCTAGCGGGGTGACGCTCAGGTCGATGGAGAAGTAGCCCGCCACCCGGCTGATGCGGTGGTTGAGAAGCCGCATATCCTGAAATTCGGGAATGAAACGCACCTCAGTTGTCTGGTGGCGCAGTGCGTACATGGCCTCGCGTACCACACCGCCCAATTCGAGCGGTAGACAAAGCCACACCTCGCGAGCCCCCGATGCCTCGACCCGCCGCGCCAGGCAATCGTAGAACTCCGGGTCGAGGCCCCCTCCTTTCAGGCGTTGCACGCCGGCGATGGCGAAGCCCTCCCCGGGCATCTTGCGCATGCCTCTGGCAACCTTGAGCACGTTCGTCGTCGGTCCCACGAGAAACACTCGTCTCAAGTTATTGCCTAGCGCCCTCGCTCGCTTGAGCAACAGCATCACCAGCACACGAAAGCCAGCGGCGAATCCGAAGGAGAACAGCAAGGTCATCCCCAGCCACAATCGGGAATAACGCACCGAGGCTTCCGCCAGATAGATGATCGACGTTGCCAGCAGCGCCACGATGCCCCAGATCCAAAGCAACCGGAAAAGAATGCTGGAGAGGCGCGTTGTACGCCAGCGAACGTAGGCGCCATCGATGAAGTTGGCCATCACCACGAAAATGGCGATGATCACCATGCCCAGCATGAAGCGTTCGTGAACGGCCATCGTGCCGAAACGGATGAAGTGGGCCAGGAAGCCCGAAATGAACACGGCCCCCGCATCGATCAAGGGCACGAATATCTGGGCGGGAAAACGTTCCGTAATAGTTTTTTCGTGCTTTGGTGCGCTCATCAAGTTGCCGTGTCAAATTGAAAACGAAGAAAGACCTACGAGCCTAAAGCTCAATCTTTCGATCACAAACACGGTCAATCTGTGCCTCCGAGTGTGACACCAGGATCACCGTCTGGTCCGAGTGCAGCTTTTTCATCATTTCGGCTTCAGCCTTCTTGCGAAACTCCTTGTCGCCCACGCTCAGAACCTCGTCCAACAACAACACATCCGGGGTCATGTACATGGCAACAGCGAAACCCAGCCGTGAGCGCATGCCGGAAGAGTATGTCTTGACCGGCTGGTGCATGAAATCGCCCAGCTCCGAGAACGCCTCGATATCATCCAGCCTCGCCTCGACCTGGCGGCGAGTATAGCCGAGCAGCATACCGCTGAAAATCGCATTATCCGTTCCTGGCAGCTCGGCGTCGAACCCTGCCGCAAGCGCCAACAGCGATACCGAAACGCCATGGTTGGTGATCGTGCCGCTATCCGGCTTGATGATGCCGGCAATCAGCCTTAAAAGCGTCGATTTTCCAGCACCATTGCGCCCCACGACGCCCAGCGTCTCCCCACGGTATATATCCAGATCGATACCTTGAAGTGCTTGAAAGTAATCGGGTTTGCGTAGCAGCCCGCCGCGTCGCTTGTAACGCACCCCGACGGCTTCGAGCGAAATGATCACCTCGCCCAGCGCTTGAGTCCCAAAATTTTCCTTGGCCTGGTTAGCCATGGGCTTGGATACAACCGATGTTGCCACTCTCTGCACTCCCGCCATCATTCGATAACCACCCTGGGCAATACGGATTCGACGCGGCGGTAAAGCCAGAACAGTAAAACGCTACCCAATAAACACCCCAGCAAGACCCAGCCGAGCCCCTGCCAGTCAGGCCACTGGTGCTCTATCAATATCAAACGATATTGATACAGAATATTGGCCATGGGATTGAGGAAGAAAAGCGAGCGCCATTGTTCGGGGATAATCGAAGCGCTATAGAAGACACCGCTGCAGAACAGCATGAATTGTATCCCCGTCGGAATCAGATTGGTCAGATCCCTAACGAAAGGCACCAGCATGGCAAGGGTACAGCTAAAGATCGCCATCAGAAACAACTGCACCAGCATGACTGGAATGAATGCCAGCCAGTGGACCGTCGGGGGCAAGCCGTAGAACACCAGGAATATGCCCAGCATGAAGAACACCAGTAGCTGCTTGCCACTGTTCTGCACGATACCCACCAGGGGGAAAAACAGAGGCGATATATGAACCTGGTTCATCAACCCCTTGTTGGACACGATAGAATTTGACGTTTGCTGTAAAGTCTTGGCGAACCACTGAAACGGCACCAGGCCGGTCAGCAAATAGGCAACGAACCCTTCTCCCCCCCGATTCAAAAGCATGCCAAAAACCAGGTAAAAAACGCTCATGTACAGCAATGGATCGATGACCCACCATAGATAGCGCAAGTAATTCTGGCTTGCCTCGGACTTGAGGTTGAGGCGCGCCTTGGTCCATATCAGGTCGATAAACGCCAGCCAATGGCGCCGTGTAGGCGGCGATATCTTGTCATCTAGCGCTTGCTTCTCTGTTTGGCTAGGCTCGTCAAAGCTTTCCAGCCACTTCTGGCCATACTCCCGCGCCAGGCGCAAGCGACGCGCATGACGCACGTCGCCAGCCTGCTCTGCAGCCAGTGCCGCCCGGTTGTAGCCGGCAGGATGCTCGGGGAAACGTTGACGAACCTCGACCCAACGAGACAAGGCCAGCGACCACTCCTCACGCTGCATGGCCAGCTCGGCGTATTGCACCCAAGGTTGGGGATGATCGGCAAACTGCTCCCTGGCCTGGACGTTGTAACGCTCAGCATCTGCCGGGTGGCCCAGGCGCTGTTCCAACTCGGCGGATTTCAACAGCACGGGCATATGATTAGGGAAACGTTCCCGCGCCTGTTCCAGCAACGCCGCTACCCGGGAAGTATCGTTATTGGCGTAAGCCACTTCAGTCAGTTCCAGAATGCCAGCCGGGCGCCCCGGAAAACGTTCGACAGCCGATTCGAGCAAGTTTTGTGCCATGGCCAGGTTACCCAACTGACGATGACAAATGCCTGCCTGAATCCAGACCATGGCCTCATCCGGATACGCATGCTGTAAAACCGCCCAGCGCTGGGCAGCTTCCTGCCACTGCTGGTTACGCATGGCCTCCATGGCCCACTTGGCTGCTTCATCGACCAAAGGCATGGGGCTTGGGTTAACCAAGCCTGGCGAGCTCGCTTCCTTTTCCCTCATCGTGCAAACGTATCCGTATTCGGTTGAAAACTCATACCCAGAACTTCTTGTTCATGGAAAAACGTCGCTTTAGCCACTGCGGCAAATACCGTTCCCATAACCCCAATTTAAACCCTAGATACTTACAGCAATTACGCAGAGCCACTTCCGGTAACAGATACCAGTACCGCGGAAGGACGAACCGAATTTCCGAGAAAACGTAACGCCTGCCCTCGCCATCCGGCGTGCCGAAATGTTCCTGAATCCACGCCTCACGAGCATTGAACACGCCAATATCGAAATATCGGCTAAATTCCTGAAAGATTGTGTAATTATGCGAGTGGCGGCAAAGCGCGTCACCGGCATAGGCCACCTTCCACCCCTTCATCAACATCTTTGCCGCAACGTACATGTCTTCGGAAAGGATGGTATGTGAAGGGAAGCCCCCCACATCTGCCAAGGCAGTCGCGCGGTATGCCGCGAAGGAGTTGGAATTGAATGCCGCCTTGAAACCCAAATGGGTGCGGTCTTGGTAGGTAATTGTACGCGAGGCGGGGGGGTAATTGAACAAGCGGGCATGTTGCGCCAAGGGGGTAGCACCGTGATGCGGCAGTTGGCGGCCATACGCAACGCCAACAGCGGGGTCCGCAAAGCACTCAACCAAGCGACTCAAGGCATGCTCGTCGGCCAGATAAGCATCCTGAGTCAGGAATACATAAATATCGTAACCGGCATGCCGATCGACCAGCATTTGGCGTGTGCCGCCGTGATCGAACTCCTCGCTGGGTATCACATGAACCGTGTCGAGGTGCTCCTCCAGCCATTCCCGAGTGCCATCGGTGGAGCTTGAATCGACTACGTAGAGATCGCCATCAATAGTCTGGTTCTTTATGGCGCATATGGCATGCTCGACTTCATGACGACCGTTGTAGGTCGGCACGATGATAGCGACACGTAATGACAATGCTGGGCTCACTTTCTAAACAGCATGCGGGCTTTCAACCATAAAAACTTAGGCAAACCGATTTCTGCTCCCATGGCTTTCGCCTGTCGTCGAACATCGCGATAAGAGACATACGCTGCCTTAGGTTTAAATGCCTTGCGCACATAAGAAAAAAAAGTCGTCTTATGTGCTCCGATGGTATTGGCTCCATGCTGGCGATAATCGATCAAGGGTCGATCTATAAAACTGATGATACCACCGGCCTGGATCACTTTGCAGGCGATCCACCAATCATGCATTATCGCTTCATCCGGTATCGGCATGGCGATATCAATGGCTGCGCGATTGAGCATGACTGTGCATCCTGTCACGTTATTTTTGACCAGCGCCTCATCGAGGCTGGCGACCTTCTTTGGCAACTTCTGGTAGTCGAAAAAAGAATCGGCAATGACGTTTCCGTCACTATCGACGACTCGTAAATCAGAATGTACAAGAACGGGGACCCCTGGAGCTTTTTTCTCTTCTTCGAGCATCCTTTCGAATGTTATTTTTATTTTATCTTCATGCCAGATATCATCTTGGTCGCAGAACATGACATATGGCTTCTCACATTGACCAGCTAAATTCGCAAAGTTTTTCTTCGCTCCCAGTGGTTTATTAACGCCTTCAATAAATGTCAATAAATTTTGATACCCATTGATTTTTTTTAGTATTAAAAACTCACTATTTCTAGAAGAAGAATCGTCGCCTATCATCATATGCCAGTTGTGACAAGACTGGGTTAAAACAGACTCAAGCAATACCTCTAAGTATTTCTCTCCTTCGTATACAGCCAACAGTATACATATACTGCGACTCACCCCTTCCACCTCTTTTTCAGCAGACCCAGTAGCCTACCTTGCATTCCTGAATCCTCTTTTTTGTTTCGTGATTTTTTGTAAGAAACGACATCTCTATATAAACTATAGTCTTCATAGTTTTCGCTTCTTAGAAATTCTTTCATCTCATCCGTATCAAACAACGAAGGATCAAAATGATAATTGCTAACATTTATTCTTTTTTTTCCGGCCCCATTCACACCCATTTTTTGAAGCATAATATCAACATCATTTTCATCACAAATATATTCATACTTATTCATTACACTCTCTTCTTTTTTATCGCCTTCCGATACCCCTTTGATAAACTTCGACTGGTAATTTAAAAAAAGCCCATTATACTTGCGTAGCAATTTAATTATTTCTTCTGGTTTTCTTTTATTAGAAAGACGTATTTCTTCAGAAATGTTTTTTATATTATCAGGATGATTATTATAGAACTTCTCACCCTTATGAAAAATCTCTATAAGCCAATTAAAATGTGATCGAACATGACTCAACGGCTCTCTTATTGATGAATAGTACTTTATTTCATTTTTATATCCGTCAAGCATTTTTTGCATCTTATCATAAGGAAGATGACCAGAAACCCATTTTGCTTCATTAACCAAAAGATCAAATTCTTTTTTCCGGCTACAATAATTTTCTATATGGGAGTAGCCTGAGCCTATAGATTCTAATTGCTTATTAATAGTTGAGCCGGCAGCTTTGGGAGTATGTACAAAAGCAACAAGATACTCATTTTTCATAATTCAACACCACTCATCTTTCTATACAATATACATATTTAAACACGGGGAGGCCAAGCCAAACTAAAGTCTTCATGATCCAAAGTAAGATTAGGGTTATATGCTGGATCTTTTGACAACCCCTTTCCCCAACGCTCTTTCATATATTCAACTTCAGAAGAAAACCTTGCTTGCTTCTCAGGTGTATCCTCATACCCACGACTTACAGACTCATGGTGATATAGATCAGCATATGGCGTCCAGACGTTGCGATATCCCGCTTCACGAATCCGTAGACAAAAGTCGACATCATTAAAGGCGATCTTGAGGCGCTCGGCATTCAGGCCACCTACTTCATCAAAGATCGTCTTGCGTATTACCAGACACGCGGCGGTAATTGCAGAATATCCACCGATCACCTTAGTACGATTCATGAAACCGGCTGATTCTTTGGGAAAGTGCTTATGAGAATGACCCGCCACCCCGCCAACTCCCGTTACAACACCGGCGTGCTGGAGCGTATCATTGGGATAATACAGCTTGGCACCTACCGCACCTACACCAGATTGCAATGCCAGGCTTACCATTTCAGTCAGCCATTCGCCATTGACCACCTCAATGTCATTGTTTACCAGCGCAATTATATCGCCCTTGGCTTTGGCAACGGCATCATTATTTATTGCAGAATAATTGAATGGCTGCTCGTCACGGATCACCGTAATGTAGTCGCGCTCGTTCAGCTCGGCAAAGTATGCCAACGCATCCGGATCATCTGAGTTATTGTCTACCAACAATATTTCGTAGTTAGAATACTCAGTATACTTGACGATGCTCTCGACACACGTGCGCACGAGATGCAAGCCATTCCTCGTCGGAACCACTAGACTAACCAATGGCGGATTTTCCGGTAGGTCGTAGCGGGCACGGTAACCAAACGGCGTAGGCTCGACATGCCCCTTGACACCGGTGCGCTCGAAATGCTCGTTGATGGCTTTGAGACCTGCCTGCACCGTATAGGGCTTAGCGTCTCCACTTGCTGCAGTACTCCCCGAGTGCATACGCCAGTGATACAAGACCCGAGGCACATGATGAATCTGCGACTCATCTATCTGCTCAATGAAGCGCAGCGCCAAGTCATGATCCTGCGAGCCTTCGAAGCCTTCGCGAAAACCACCGATCCCCTCGACGATATTGCGTTTATAGACACCGAGGTGACAGATCATGTTATGAGAGTAAAATAAGTCGCGGTTCCAATCCGGCTTGAAGTATGGACTAAAACGTTGCCCGCTTTCATTGATCTTGTCTTCATCGGAGTAAAGTAGCAGTGCCTGCGGGTTTTCTCGAATGGCTTCTGCCATGTAGAAAAGCGCATGCTCAGTCAACAAATCATCGTGATCAAACAGCACTACCCAATCCTGTTCGGCCAGTGCCAAAGCGCTATTTGAGCTAGCTGAAATATGGCCGTTACGCTCGCGAAACGTTACCTTAATACGGCTATCCCGCTGTGCATAGTCTTCAAGAATCTCCCTGATGGCGGGGTCAGTAGAGGCATCATCGGCAATACATAACTCCCAATGGGGATATAGCTGCTCAGTTACAGAAGCAATCGCGGCTCTAAGCATTTCAGGTTCAGGGTTAAATGTCGGCATTATCACCGAAAAAACTGGACAATCTTGCCAATCTGTTACTACTTCACGAATCTGCTCGCGCCGAACATCACTTAACGTATCAAAGCACTTTACCCATGTAGCGTAATCGTTGCGATCCACTCCTTCCAAGCTAGAGGCAGGATCACCACTAATTGGCTGGAATGTGGTACTCGAGCGTACTTTATGAAAACCACGCTTTAGCCCACCGACTCCCTCGCTACGGTAGATATGTAGCACTTTACGAGAAGTGCCTTTAACGCCTCCACCTTGATGCAAAGCCTGCATCAACAACCTGGTCAAGCTTAGTTCTTTTACACGTCGTCCAATTAGCCGAGCCGGCGCAGTAACTTTCCAGCTTTCCGAATTGATAATAGAATCTAGCATGGCTTGTAAATGATATGAGTGCTGCCTCAACTCATTTAATTCAGCATCCTTTTTTTCAAGCTGTTGTTGTTGCTGATGTATTTTTTGATTTTTATTTTCGATATTAACTTTACTTTTCTCTAAATTCCGGTGCGTATTTTTTTCTCTTTCCTGCGCTGCCTTCATTTTTTGTACAGTCTTCTCGTATTCAATTAAAGGGTTTTCACTCATCGACCTGGGATTGTGATCCTGCTCCAGCGCCCTTGAGCCACTATCGTTCATGGCCCAGATCGCATTATTAACTAGTGCCAATTGACCAGTTATTTTCCGCATTCCGAGCTGGCTTTTGATAGGCGACAATTTTTTTATTACGCATATTGAGTTTACAAATTCGATACTGTGCAAGCTTTGCCAAGGGAAATCTGATGCAGGCTCAATATTATAGTGGGATAAAACTGCAGATATAGTTTCTTCGAACTCGGCATTCACCCCCCAATGCTCGTAATTTATAACATCCACTAATTGCCGAAAGAAAGACAGTGATGAATATGGATCAAAAAGCCCACCTTCGTATTCTTGCCAATAGCTGCAATGAAGATCTTCAGCGATATAACTCCCTCCCTCTTCGAGGAGAGGGAAGTAGCGCATAAAGCTCTTGATAATATCCGAGGAGCGATGAGAGCCATCGTCAATTATGATATCGAAGGTTGGAGATGTTTTCTTAATGCTATCAAATGCTATTGAACTATTGGCATCACCTACAATGATATGAATCCGTTCATCGTCATAGACCAGCTCGCCACACTTTTTCTCAATATCGCAGCCCACTAGACGGTGAGCATTCTTAAAGTAATCCGCCCATATTTCAAGAGATCCGCCGTTTTGTATACCTATCTCAAGTACATTTACTTCTTTATCTTTATAAGGGTATAGCAAACGCTCATATTCATCTAGGTAGAGGCTCCACTTATCAGAAACCTTTCCTTTATGGGCTTCATAAAGCTGTCTAAGCGTCATTGCACACCTTTAATTATCGTAAATCAGTAAAAAATAACTGTTCTTCAATCAAAAAAATCAGCTTTATGGAAGGTCGAAGCTTTCTTATCCTTTGCAGAAACTTTCTTCTCACCTTCAAAAGGCCAGTCAATCGAGAGCGTTTCATCATTCCAGACAATGCTACGCTCACTTTCCGGCGAATAGTAATTCGTCGTCTTGTACAGGAAGTCGGCGCTTTCCGATAATACGATAAACCCATGTGCGAAGCCTTCCGGCACCCATAGCTGATGCTTGTTCTCTTCGGAAAGGTGGGCTCCCACCCATTTTCCAAAGGTCGGTGAGCTTTTGCGTATGTCTACCGCGACATCGAAAACTTCGCCGCTTACCACACGAACCAGCTTACCTTGGGCATAGGGCGGCATCTGGTAGTGAAGACCTCGCAGTACGCCCTTTGCCGAACGCGAGTGGTTGTCTTGCACGAATTCCACCGAGTAGCCGATCGCCTCTTCGAAGCGCTTGTGGTTGAAGCTCTCGAAGAAGAAGCCACGCTCGTCTCCGAACACCCGGGGTTCGAATAGCACGACATCAGGGATGTCCAGACGGGTCGCTTTCATCGGCTCAAATTCCCTTTTACCAGGCGTTTTAAATACTGGCCATAGCCGGTCTTGGCCAGTGCGTCGGCTTCTTTTACCAGGTCGGCATCACTTATCCAGCCGTTATGCCAGGCGATCTCTTCCAGGCAGGCCACCTTCAACCCTTGACGATGTTCGATTGTCTGCACGTACTGGCTGGCTTCGAGCAGGCTGTCGTGCGTACCGGTATCCAGCCAGGCGAAACCGCGGCCCAACCGTTCGACGCGAAGGTCGCCACGTTCCAGGTAGGCGTTATTGACGCTGGTGATCTCCAGCTCACCACGCTCGGAAGGCTCGACCTGCTTGGCGATCTCGACCACGTCGTTGTCGTAGAAATAGAGCCCCGTCACAGCATAGGCGGACTTGGGCTGCTTCGGCTTTTCCTCGATGGAGATCGCCTTGCCCTCATCGTTGAACTCGACGACCCCGAAGCGCTCCGGGTCTTTAACCAAGTAGCCGAATACCGTGGCGCCGCTGGCTTGACCGGAAGCCCGCTTGAGTTGTTCCGAGAAGTGCTGGCCATGAAAGATGTTGTCACCCAGTACGAGGCATACCGAATCGTCGCCGATGAACTCCTCGCCGATGATAAAGGCCTGGGCCAGCCCATCCGGGCTTGGTTGTACAGCGTATTCGAAGCGCACGCCAAAGTGCTCGCCACTGCCGAGTAGGTTTTCGTACTGGGGCAGGTCTTCCGGCGTGGAGATGATCAGAATCTCGCGGATGCCGGCCAGCATCAGCACCGAGACCGGGTAATAGATCATTGGCTTGTCGTAGATGGGCAGTAGCTGCTTGGATACACCGCGGGTGATAGGGTGCAGACGCGTTCCCGAGCCCCCCGCGAGAATGATGCCTTTTCTTGCCATCCTGTTTTTCCTTTTCTGTTCCGGACCTGTTTCTGGAATTAATGAGCGTTTGAATGGCGCGCGTCGAGATTCTCAACCAGCGTCAGCTCGAGTTGCGACCGCCAATCCGGCAACGTGATGCCCAATGCCTGCTCCAGCTTGTCGAGTTGGAGCCGTGAATTGAGCGGACGCTCGGCGGGGGTGGGATAGTCGCTCGTGGGGATGGCGGAAACGGCTTGCGGTGTGATGGCCAGCGTTTCTCCGTGCGCCTGGGCGAGTTCGAAGATGGCCTGGGCGAAGCCATGCCAGCTCGTCGTGTCACGCGGCGCCAGGTGATAGACGCCCGAGGCGATCCCCCGCTCGAGAGCCAACTGCGTTACCAGGGCAATCAGTCTCGCCGGGGTTGGCGCACCGATCTGATCCGCCACGACCTTGAGCGTATCCCGGTCGCGTCCGAGGCGCAGCATCGTCTTCATGAAGTTATTGCCCCGGGCGCTATAGACCCAACTGGTACGAAAGATGAGATGGCGGCAGCCGCTGGCCATCACGGCCTCATCTCCTTCCAGCTTGGTGCGGCCATAAACGCTCAGCGGCCCGGTGTCGCTTTCTTCCTGCCAGGGCACCGTTCCCGTACTGGGGTAAACGTAATCACTGGAGTAATGCACCAGCATTGCCTGGCGTTCATGGCAGTAATCGGCCAGTTGGGCAGGGAGTTCGACATTCAGGCGTCGCGCCATCTCCGGCTCGCTTTCGGCCTTGTCCACAGCGGTATAGGCAGCCGCATTGACAATCAACTCCGGTTGCTGCCGTTCCAACCAGGCGTTAACGGCATCGCCATCCGCAAGGTCCAGCTCGGCGCGGCCAGGCGCCAATACATCCCCCAGCAGGCAGAGTTGCCTCAAGAGCTCGAAACCGACCTGGCCAGAACCACCTGTCACGAAAATCTTCATGCTACTTCTCACCCTCCCATTCCGAGACGTTGCCCCTGGTAGCTACCATTCTGCACGCGTTGCCACCAGTCTGTATTGGCGAGATACCACTGTACCGTCTTGCGTAGCCCCGTTTCGAACGTTTCTTCCGGTGTCCAGCCCAGCTCGCGCTCGATCTTGCCGGCATCGATGGCATAGCGCATATCATGTCCGGGCCGATCCGTGACGAAAGTGATCTGGTCGCGGTAATGTTTGCCATCCTGAGGCACCAACTCCTGAAGAAGATCGCAGATAGCCTCGACGACCTCGAGGTTGGCCTTCTCGTTATGGCCGCCGATATTATAAGTCTCGCCCACCTGCCCCGCGGTCGCTATCCTGATCAGGGCACGGGCATGATCCTCGACATAGAGCCAATCGCGTATCTGCTGCCCATCGCCATAAACAGGCAGTGGTTTGCCTGCCAACCCATTGAGTATCACCAGCGGAATCAGCTTCTCGGGAAAATGGTAAGGGCCATAATTATTGGAACAATTGGAGACCAGGGTCGGCAACCCGAAGGTCCGCTGCCAGGCGCGCACTAAATGATCTGAGCTGGCCTTGCTGGCGGAATAGGGTGAGCTTGGTGCATAAGGCGTCGTTTCGGTAAACAGCCCCTCCGGCCCTTCCAGATCGCCATAGACTTCATCGGTCGAGATATGATGGAAGCGAAAACGCTGCGCCTTGTCCGGCGCCGATTGCTGAAGCGATTTCCAATAGGCACGAGCCACTTCCAGCAGTACCGAGGTACCAACGACGTTGGTCTGGATGAACTCCGCCGGGCCGTCGATGGAGCGGTCGACATGGCTCTCGGCGGCCAAATGCATGATGACATCGGGCTCGTGGGTATTGAATACCGTCTGCATGGCCAGGGCATCACAAATATCTGCCTGCACGAAATGGTAACGCTCATGATCGGCAACGTCGGCCAAGGATTCCAGGTTGCCGGCATAGGTCAGCTTGTCGACATTGACCACGCGATGCCCGGTATTGGCGATCAATTCACGTACCACGGCGGAGCCGATGAAACCCGCGCCGCCTGTGACGATAAATGTCTTGCTCATTCGTTACCCCTTGAATGTCGTGTTATTCGTGCCTTTCTCGCCATGATTCTAAGTCGACTGTCGCGGGGCGCGGGCACCTTGGAGCAACCCCTCAGTGCTCAGATCTTCGTCAATATCAGGCCAGTGAATGCCGTACCCAGCCCCGGCAAGCTCCCAATGTTCACGCTGCGCCTGGGTAGCATTGGCAAGGCGGGGATACCATGCCAGCGGCACAGCGATCACCCGCCCATCCATCAGTTCGACCGCTAGGCGGTCATCGTCGATGCTGACGCTCATGACTCGGAGATCGGTTTCAGATACCAAAGAATGCATTCCACACCTCCTCTAGCGATTGCTGATGCTCACGCACCATACGTTGAATTTTACCCAGTTCCTTTGCCGAGAAACCGACATTGCGTGCGATCGCGTTATCATAGAGCCACACCTTAGCGGTGGCACTTCCGTGATCGACATGCACGTGTGGCGGTTCGTTCGGCTCATGGCTATAGAAGTAAAAACGAAATCCCTCAAGGCGTAGGACAGTAGGCACTACCTTTCTCCTTCATCTCACCCTTCGCTCATCACAGGCAGGCTTTCACCAGTTGCATCACTAGCTCCTGCTGACTGTATTCGGTGGTTCTGAGCGTCACCTCCGCCGCCTGAGGCGTTTCGTAGGGGCTATTGATACCGGTGAAGTCCTTGATCTTGCCCTCTCGCGCCTTTTGATACAGCCCTTTAGGGTCGCGCTGTTCGCAGATATCCAGCGGCGTATCGACATGCACTTCGAAGAAGGCACCATCGTCGAACAGTTCGCGGGCTGCATCGCGGTCCGAGCGGAACGGGGAGATGAACGCAGTAATCACGACGATGCCCGCCTCGGCGAATAGCCGTGCCACTTCCCCCACCCGCCGGATGTTTTCGGCACGGTCGGCCTCGCCCATGCCCAGGTCCCGGCATAGACCGTGGCGAACGTTGTCGCCATCGAGCAGCATGGTGTGATAGCCGCGACGGTTGAGTTCCACTTCCAGGGCGTTGGCCAGGGTCGACTTGCCGGAGCCGGAGTAGCCCGTAAACCATACGCATTTACCCGCATGGCCATTGATCTGCTCGCGCATGGCCTGGGTCACGCTGGTGCGATTCCACACCACGTTGGCCTTGCTGTCGTGCTCGCGGTACTCGTAGGGCAGTTCGCTTTCCACGGGTTGATGGATCATGCCCGCCCCGACGGTGACGTTGCTCAACCGGTCGATGACGATGAAGCTCCCGGTCCCAGGGCTCACGCGGTAGTCGTCCACCGGCACCGGTGCGGTCAGTTCTACCTGGCACCGGGCGATGGTGTTGAGATCCAAATGATCAGCGTGGCGCTGTTCCAGATTGTTGGCGTCGATCTGATAATCGATGGCCGTGATCTTGCCGGCTAGATCACGCGTGGCGAGCTTGAGGTCGTACAACCTGCCAAGTTCCAGCGCTGACTCGTGCATCCAGACGATATCCGCCTCGAAGCTTCCGGCCATCGGCACTAAATCCGTTTCGGCCACCAGCCAGTCGCCCCGAGAAATGTCGATCTCGTCCGCGAGGGTCACGGTGATTGCCTGCCCGGGGTATGCCACCTCCAGGTCACCATCGAAGGTAACGATGCGCTCGATGGTAGAGGTCTTGCCGGAAGGCAGGGCGCGTACCGCCTGCCCTGGGGTCATCACTCCGGCGGCCAGGGTGCCGCAGTAGCCGCGAAAGTCCAGATTGGGCCGGTTGACATACTGTATCGGCAAACGCAGGTCGCGCAGGTTCTGGTCATGGGTGATCTCGACGGTCTCGAGCAATTCGAGCAAGGCGGGGCCGGGTTTTCCATCGACACGGTACCAGGGCATGTTGCCGCTGCGATCGACGACATTATCACCCTCTAGCGCCGAGACGGGAACGAAGCGGATGTCTCGGGCATTCAGCTTGTCGCTGATGGCCTGATACTCGGCGACGATCTCGTCGAAACGCGCCTGGGAGAAGTCGACCAGGTCCATCTTGTTGACCGCGATCACCAGGTGCTGGATGCCCAGCAGGTCGCAGATGAAACTGTGTCGGCGGGTCTGGGTCTGTACGCCGTGGCGCGCATCGATGAGGATTATCGCGAGACTGGCGGTGGAGGCGCCGGTGGCCATGTTGCGGGTGTACTGCTCGTGGCCCGGGGTGTCGGCGATGATGAACTTGCGCTTGTCCGTGGAGAAATAGCGGTAGGCGACGTCGATGGTGATGCCCTGCTCGCGCTCGGACTGCAGGCCGTCCACCAGCAGCGCCAGATCGACCGCCTCGCCGGTGGTGCCGCTCTTCTTCGAATCTCGGGTGATGGCGGCGAGCTGGTCCTCGTAGATCATCTTGGAATCGTGAAGCAGCCGCCCGATCAGGGTCGATTTGCCGTCATCCACGCTGCCGCAGGTGATGAAACGCAGCAGATCCTTGTTTTCATGGGCCTTGAGATAGGCGTCGATGTCGTCGGCGATGAGTGAGGATTGGTGTGACATAGCAAGGTCTCAGGAGTAAGGGGTAAGAGGAAAGAAGGAAGAAGGAAGCCCGTCAGCCGGTATCGTAGTCCGCTTGCCTACGAATCAGTCCTGTCAGCATAGCGGCGATCTCTTTGGTCTCTGCTACCCACTGGTACCCTTTCTCCCTATTGATGTAGTCGATCTCCATACCGATGTAGATCTGTGTTCGCAATTCGGCGCACGAGCTCTTGGCGATATGAAGAAACTTGGTTCGATCCTTGACGGTAGGCCTCGTCATGCCTTCAGCAATATTGCTGGGCACGGATAAGCCCGAACGAGTGATCTGGTCCTTGAAGCCAAAGTCCCGAGAGTCAGCGAAATGGCGGTACAGATCGGCCGATAGCCTTGCCGAACGCTTCCAGACATCCAGTCGCTCAAAATCCATCCGCCTTTCTCTCTTCTGACTTCTCTCTTCCGTCTTGGGTACTTCTAGCGCGCCTACGGCGCGCTAGAAGTACCCCTCCCGCTTCTTGCGCTCCATGCTGCCGGCCTGGTCGTGGTCGATGGCGCGACCGCTGCGTTCACTGGTGCGGGTCAGAAGCATCTCCTGGATGATCTCGGGCAAGGTGGCGGCGGTGGATTCGACCGCGCCGGTCAGGGGGTAGCAGCCCAGGGTGCGGAATCGCACTGATTTCTTCTCGGGCACTTCGCCTTCCGCCAGGGGCAGACGGTCGTCGTCGACCATGATCTGCATGCCGTCGCGCTCGACCACCGGGCGCGGGGCGGCGTAGTACAGCGGCACGATAGGGATCGATTCGAGGTAGATGTACTGCCAGATGTCGAGTTCGGTCCAGTTGGAGAGCGGGAAGACGCGGATCGATTCGCCCTTGTCGATGCGGGCGTTGTAGAGGTTCCACAGCTCGGGGCGCTGGTTTTTGGGGTCCCAGCGATGGTGCTTGTCGCGAAAGGAGTAGACCCGTTCCTTGGCCCTTGAGGCTTCCTCGTCTCGGCGGGCGCCACCAAAGGCGGCATCGAAGCCGTACTTGTCCAGCGCCTGCTTGAGGGACTGGGTCTTCATCACGTCGGTGTACTTGGCGCTGCCGTGATCGAAGGGGTTGATGTTGGCCGCCCGCCCTTCCTCGTTGATGTGTTCGATCAGCTCCATGCCCACCTCCGCGGCCATGCGGTCGCGAAACGCGATCATCTCGCGAAACTTCCAGGTGGTGTTGACGTGCATCAGCGGGAACGGCGGCGTGCCCGGATAGAAAGCCTTGCGCGCCAGATGCAGCATCACCGAGGAATCCTTGCCGATGGAGTAGAGCATCACCGGGTTGGCGAACTCCGCGGCGACCTCGCGCAGGATATGGATCGACTCCGCCTCGAGCTGCTTGAGGTGGGTCTGACGTTCTGCAGAGAATTCCGACATCGAGAATACCTGATAAATGTTAGCGATAAACGAAGAGTGGAAAGCCGGCTAGCGTCTCAAGTAAGCACTTCGGCCTCTAAATTGGCGTACGACATATTACGAATGAATGGCACCGTTGTTAAAACTCCCAGATCACCGGAATCAGCATGATCGCCGTAATGGCGACCAAGGCGCTCAATGGCGCGCCGATTCGTAAATAATCGCTGAATCGATACCCGCCAGGCCCCATCACCATCAGGTTGGTCTGGTAGCCCAGAGGAGTCATGAAACTGGCCGATGCAGCAACCATGATGGCGATGGCAAAAGGCATGAAACTGACATCTAGCTGCTCGGCGACCGCCATCGCTATGGGAAACATCAATACTGCGGCTGCATTGTTAGTGATCAACTCGGTAAAAATCACCGTCATCAAGTAAACCAGCGCCAGAACTAACCAGGGAGAAAGGCCATTGGCAAACATTAGCCATTGCGCTATTTGCCCGGCTGCCCCCGTTTTGCTCATGGCCGCTCCCAGTGAAAAGGAAGCGGCAATCACGATGAGTACGCTCAAGTCGACATAGTGCCGCGCCTTGCTCGCCGAGAGACAACGCGTTGCCAGCATGGCACCCGCCGCAAGAAACGCCGCCTCCAGGATCGATAACAATCCGGAGGCACTAGATAGCACCATGACCACAAGAATAGTCAGTGCGGCAGGGGCTTTACGGAAGTCAGGGGGTGTCGAGTCGTTCAATGCGCTGACCAGCAGGAAATCCTTTCGGTGACGATACTGCTCGACAAATTCCTGCGTGGTTTCCATCAACAGCGTATCGCCCACCTGCAATTCGATATCGCCGACCTTTCCAGGTAAACGCCTGCCTGCGCGCGAAATCGAAAGGATGACGGCTTGAAAACGCGAACGAAAACGTGACTCCCGAACCGTCTGATATAGCCCAGCGAAGTCATGCCCGATGACCGCTTCGACCAGGCATCGGCGATGAAGCGCGATATCGAGCTTGTGCACATCGCCGTTGGCCGGCTTCAAACCATGCACACGGCGCAGTTCCCTGGCACACTCTGGCGCACCGATAAAGATGAGGATATCGTTTGCTCTGAGCCGGGTGTCCGGAGGAACCGCCGTCATCAAATGGCCATCACGCTCAATATCAGCCAAATAACCATAGGTCATGCTACGCAAGCCAGCATCGGCGATCGTCTTGCCAGGCAGCGGGCCATCGGACTCGATACTCACTTCTACACTATATTCACGCGCTTGCTCTAATTGCTCCAATGCCCCCTGCCGATCTGGAAGCAACCGATCGGCGAAGAGCCATAAGAAAGCACCACCAACCAGTAGCAGCGGCCCTCCAACCCATGCCAACTCGAACATGCCAAGAGAGACGCCCTTCTCGCTCTGCAGCAGACCGTCCACGACCAGATTGGTACTGGTACCAATCAACGTACAGGTGCCACCAAGGATAGCTGCATAGCTGAGCGGCAAAAGCAGTTTGGAAGGCGGCATTTTCAAACGCTGGGCCCATTCCTGGATGGCCGGAATGAACATCGCCACCACTGTGGTGTTGTTCATGAAAGCGCTCAAACCAGACGCCGGGAGCAATACTCTCAGCTGAGCCTGTTTGATATGGTGCGGCTGCCCCAGCAGGCGGTGGGCAATCCATTGAATGGACCCGGTTTCCTTGAGGCCTGCCGCCACGATGTAGAGCGTAGCGATCGTCATTACCCCAGGGTTGGCAAATCCCGCCAACGCCTCGCCAGGCCCGAGAATGCCAAAAATCACCAGAAACGCCAACGCTGCCATCATGATGACATCGGCGGCGATGCGGGTAAGTGCAAGCGTGGCAAGAACGACGACAATAACAGCAAGCGTCATTAAAGCGTGAACGTTCATTCAGTACCAAAAATAAAGAAAAGCCAAGTTAATCACTACCTTTCGCGCTGCTGAAGCCACGCCGAAAAGCTGCGCAACGAAAGCCCAATAGATGCAATATTTCGCGTAGAACAGGATCTAACCCAGGAGTTGAGAGTGCTTCAGGCACGCTACCGCCCAAGGATTGTTACGGGCATCTTCCCTGACCCTATATCCGATCTCTAGCGCTTGATAAGATTGCACAAAGCTTGGATGTGCGAAAAAATAGCGAAATGGTAGCACTTACCTAATGCTATTGCTTGCGCCACACTCGTGAGTACGGGGAGATATGGTGGACTTTTGTAACAAAGCTGTTATTTCTTGAGATGGGCATTCTAGTGAACCGATTCCGTGGCCACTAGATGTCAGTCGTATGAATTTGTGTTGGGTGTGTCGCGAATGACAGACAGGCCAACTACTATTGGGGTGGGGTTGATCTTATCGCGAGCCGTCAATTGCATGCATGATGTTTTATTCTAATAAACTCAACAAAATCAATCACTTATTTTTGCAGCGAGTCAGGTAGATGGCGTACTTCTTTCGCGATCTGTTCAGCGATATTCATATTCCAGCCCTTAATGTAGCCTGAATGACAGGATATATCTTCAGGTCAGAAAGGGAAATCGGATCAGATGCGAACACGGGTGGATACTCCACGCGATTGATAAAAGCTGTCATCAAGAGCACAAAGGCTGATCAATATGCCAACACGCTCAAGCGATCTTGCCCAGTTTGATCAGGGTGCGCAGTAACGTATCGACACTGGTGTCGGACTGGTGGAAATCACTCATCAGGGTGCGCAAACGCTGCTCGAACTCCTGCTTGGCCTCCTGTTCTCGCGCTCTCTGCTGACGCTTGCTGGAACCATCCATGTCCTTCAACGCCTGAGCAAAGGCGTCATCAAGTTCACGAAACTTGCGCAGCTTCTCTCTTTCATCCATTTGACGCGGTTTATTGAATTTCATGAGGTTAGTATCAATACCATAAGCAAAGTTAAAAAAATCTTAGAGACTATCTTGTTAAAGCAGCGATAAATAAAAATCCAAAAGACAGCAGCCATTCGAATGCTTTAGCTTCAGCCTGAATAATAACAGGCGTAACTGAATTACTTTTTTACAGCGCATTGCATGACTTTGGTACGCCCTACAGGCGCCATGCTTGACATTCTATCTCATCTAAATGTCCTTACCGCTTGGCTCCAGGATATTGGCTTGCTCAGCAGTAAGTAAAAGCCTGCTCTTTAAATAACCAGATGATGTATTTTCAAACGATAGCGGCGATGACTTTATGACGCTAGAAGGCACATATCTGTAAAGGAGTCATGGACACCGCAATCAAGGCCTTTATGATGGCAAAATTATGTACATCTACGCAACAAAAAAAACCCGGTAAATGCAGAAGGTGTAAAATTCAACACGATCTACATTCACGGGCATCAAGGAATACAGCTGATATCGCGCCCCCCAATAGAACAGGATATTGAAGACAAGCATAACATTACGTCAGGTTACTAAAAAATACAAACCAGACAAAATCATACTATTTTATTAGCACAACAATATCAATGTTGCTTGAAGGTCGTGAAAACCTCCTTATTTGAGGCAAAATAGCTTTTTATCTATACCAAAATGAGTGCCTAAACATGCACCTCACTCCTCAACCTTCGGTGCGTACCAGCCAGGACTCGACAGTATCGGCACCGTATTGGTCTTTCCAGGCCTTGAGTGTTTTCTGGTTCCCACCCCGGGTTTCCACTACTTCACCGGTGTTGGGGTTCTTGTATATCTTCAGCTTGCGCTTACGTCGAGCGCTCCCAGTGGCAACGCTTTTAGCGGCATTGGTGGATGGTTCGTTGGGCTGGAGAAGATCGATGACATCGCTCGCGCTTTTACCAAACTCTTGCATTAGCGCCTCCAGGCGCTCCTTGAACTCGAGCTCGGACTTTAACCGTTGGTCACCCTCCATCTGTTCGAGTTCTTGCTGAATCTGTTTGAGCATTTGCTCTTTCATCATATATTCACTGAGCAGTGACATACGGCTTATACCCTTATATTAAAATTTACGGTTACGGTGCAATTATTAACGTTTACACGCCTTATGCCAAGAGTTACGTTGCTTTTTTCTTGCATTATTGATATTCGACGACCCTACCCCGTATTTATAGGCGTAACATCAATTCCTATATAGCCGTTTATTGGATGGATCGTCATTTTTACAACGTGGGCAAGTTTGCGATAATGGGCCAGCCGATTGGCAAGCCTCTTGTGAGAAGAGCCGTTACAACCACATGGCCGCCAGCCAGCCAAACGCGATCAGCGGGATATTGTAGTGAATGAACGTCGGCACCACCGAGTCCCAGATATGATCGTGCTGGCGGTCGACGCTAAGCCCCGAGGTCGGCCCCAGGGTCGAGTCCGAGGCGGGCGAGCCGGCATCACCCAACGCTGCGGCGGTACCCACCAGTGCAACTGTTGCCAACGGCGAGAAGCCGAACTGCACTGCCAGCGGCACGTAGATGGCGGCGATAATCGGGATGGTCGAGAACGACGAGCCGATCCCAAGAGTGATAAACAGACCGACCAGCAGCATGATGAGCGCCGCCAGGCCCTGATTGTCGCCGATGATATCGAAGGCATTATCCACCAGCAGTTCGATCTCGCCGGTGGCGTTCATCACCGCCGCGAACCCGGAGGCGGAAATCATGATGAAGCCGATCAGCGCCATCATGCGCATGCCACTGGTGAACAGATCGTCGGCTTCACGCCATTTGAAGACGCCGCCCACGGAGAGTAAGGCGAAGCCAACCAGGCCACCGAGAATCATCGAGCCGCTGTAAAGCTGAATACCCAGGGCGGCAACGATGGCCACTACCGACATCACAAGCCCGAGGGTGTGAATCTCCACCCGCTCCTGGCGATGCGGAAGATTACTGGTGCTCGCATCCAGCGCGTCATAGTCTCGCGGCTTGCGATAACTCAAGAACAGCGCCACCAGCAAGCCCAGCGCCATGCCGCCGACCGGCACGCTCATGGCCAGAGGGACCATTCCTCGGGTGATCTCGAGGCCCAGTGATTGCCCCGCCTCGTTAATATTGGTCAGCAGGATGTCATTGAGAAAGATTGCCCCGAAGCCCACCGGCAATAGCATATAAGTCGCGGTCAAGCCGAAGGTCAGCGCGCAGGCCACCGCCCGACGATCCAGGCGCAACTGGTTCATCACCTTGAGCAAGGGCGGAATCAGAATAGGAATGAAGGCAATATGCACCGGAATAAGATTCTGGGAAGAGATCGCCACCAACAGTACTGAACCGATGAGCGTGTATTTGACCGCAGCCTGACGCCGCGCGGATGCTTCCTGGTTCAATAAACCGATCAAGCGTTGCGCCAGCAAATCCGGCAAACCCGCCCGGGAGATGGCGACGGCAAAGGCGCCGAGGGTCGCGTAGGCCAGGGCAACCTTGGCACCGCCGCCCACGCCGTCATTGAAGGCCGCCAGGGTATCGCCCAATGAAAGACCACCGACCAGCCCACCCACCAAAGCCCCGACCACCAGGGCGAAGACCACCGACACCCGAGCCAATGACAGCCCGACCATGACCAGGACGGCCAGAATTACCGCATTCATGCTTTATTTCCTGTTCCAGCGTAGAGGGACGTGCGTGAAAGCGGGAGATTCTAACAGAGCCGTTTATTTCATGGGGTCTCGCTTGCTTAAACGAATTGCCATGTCGTTGTTATAAGTCATCGCCAATATGGGTGTTGTCGACGGCCTCAGCAACGCCCTTTCTTCGCCTGCCCAGGGGGGCAGAAGTCTCCGCCATTCCGATGATCATGGTGACCATCGCCGACTTCGATTACCGGCTCGGGATCGATACGTGCCGGCGTATAGCTACAGCCAGCCAATAGCAGAAGTACCAAACTCAATGATCCGAAAGCGCGCATACCCTTCCCTCCTTCTAGTATTAAAAAACCACTCAACATCAATACTATCAGCTTAAAGAAAACACTACCTCGACGTAAGTCTCATAGGCTGTAGACAGTAAACGCTTGACAGTGACACCACTATCTACGATTTTGGTATACAACAACGGTACACAAAACAATCACCGGCTCCCAGAGCAAGGCACCTGAACCACACTGATGTGGGTAACCCTTCGGTTAGTCCAGTTGCCGGTTTCTATCGCTGAGGAGAGGCCCATGACCGACACAGCCCGAACGCTCTGGATCCGTGATCCGCTTGCCTGCGCCGACCCCGATGCCACGGGAGGCGTAGTCATCCAGGGCACGCGCATTCTCGAGAAGATTGCCACCGGTGCTAAGCCCCGCAAGTCTGTGGACGAGACCTTCGATGCCTCTCGGCACGTGCTATTGCCCGGGCTGGTCAATACGCATCACCATTTCTATCAGACCCTGACCCGCGCCTACTCGCCCGCACTCAACAAGGAGCTTTTCCCTTGGTTGACGACGCTCTACGAGGTCTGGGCGAATCTCGACGAGGCGCAGTTGGCGCAGGCCAGCGAACTGGCCATGGTCGAACTCTTGATGTCCGGCTGCACCACCGTGGCCGATCACCACTACGTCTTTTCCGGTGCCCTGCTCGGCGCCATCGATTGCCAGGTGGAGACCGCTCGGCGACTTGGCGTGCGCGCCGCCCTGACCCGAGGCTCGATGAGCGTGGGCCAGGACGATGGCGGTTTGCCCCCGCAATCCGTGGTGCAAGACGAACAAACCATCCTCGACGATAGCCAACGCTTGATCGAGCGCTACCATCAGCGCGGCGACGGCGCCATGACGACCATCGCCCTGGCGCCCTGCTCCCCTTTTTCGGTCAGCCGCGAACTGATGCAGGAAAGCGCACGCCTCGCCAAATCCCATGACGTTCGCCTGCATACCCATCTCGCCGAGACCAAGGACGAGACCGCTTATTGTCAGCGTCTTTTCGGCATGCGCCCGCTGGATTACCTGGAAGCGTGCGGCTGGTTGACCAGCAGAACCTGGCTGGCCCACGGCATTCATTTCAATGACGACGAGATCAGGCGCCTGGGCCAGGCCGGCACCGGTATCGCGCACTGCCCGTCATCCAACATGGTGCTGGGCTCCGGCATGTGCCGCACTCTGGAACTCGAAGCCGCCGGAGCACCCGTCGGGCTTGCAGTGGATGGCTCTGCCTCCAACGATCACTCCAACCTGGCCAACGAAATGCGCCAGGCCCTGTTGCTGGGTCGCCTGCGTTATTCGCCTAGCGGCGTCACCCATGAAGACGTCATTCGCTGGGCAACGCAAGGCTCCGCGCGTTGCCTAGGCCGTAATGACATTGGCGGCCTGGAACCCGGCCAGCAGGCCGACCTGGCCCTCTTCAAACTCGACGAACCGCGCTTTTCCGGCGCCGAGAACCCGCTGGCGGCACTGCTGTTGTGCGGTGCCCAGCGAGCCGACCGCGTCATGGTCGCCGGACGCTGGCGAATAACCGATGGCCTACCTTGTGAAATAGACCTGAGCCGCTTGATGGCCCGGCACGACGAAGCCGCCAGGCGACTACGCAAGGCGTTATGACTCCCCTTTCGACAACAACAAGCAGGAGCAGTATCGATGACGACGACGACCGAGCAATCCAAGGACATGCCTCAGCACGTCCGTAGTACCCATGACGTCAATGCCATGCCGCCGTTGGGCCGCGCCGTGCCGTTGGGCATTCAGCACGTGCTGGCGATGTTCGTCGGCAACGTCACCGTCCCCATCATCATCGCCGGTGCGGCGGATCTGCCCGCGGATCAGACCGCCTTCATGATCCAGGCGGCGATGTTCGTCGCCGGGGTCGCCACGCTATTGCAGTCCCTGGGCCTGGGGCCGATAGGTGCTCGCCTGCCCATCGTCATGGGCACCAGCTTCGGCTTCGTGCCGGTATTGATCCCTATCGCCGTGGGCATGGGCCTGCCGGCGGTACTCGGTGCGGCACTGTGCGGCGGTATCGCCATGGCGCTGGTGGGGCTATTTCTGCCCTGGTTTCGCTTCCTGTTTCCGCCGGTGGTCACCGGCACCTTCGTCATCATGCTCGGCGTACTGCTGATGCCGGTAGGCTTTGCTTATGTCGGCGGCGGCTTCGGCGCCCCGGACTTCGGCGCACCGCATCATCTTGCCTTGGCGGCACTGGTCTTCGCCGTCACCCTGGGTCTGCACCAATACGGTCGCGGTATCTGGTCCGAAGCCGCCCCCCTGGCGGGCCTGCTGGCGGGCTATGGGGCCGCCATCCTCTTCGGCTACGTGGAGTTCGGCAAGATTGGCAGCGCCGAATGGATTTCCTTGCCCGTCCCCTTGGCCATCGGCCTGGAGTTTCACCTTGCAGCAATCGTTCCAGTGGTCCTGCTGGCACTGGTGACCTGCGCCGAATCCATTGGTGACATCGTCGGCACCACCGCAGGCGGCATGAATCGCGAACCAACCAAGAAGGAACTCTCCGGTGGCGTCATGGCGGACGGTATTGCCAGTATTTTCGCTGCCATTTTCAATGCCTTCCCGCAGATCAGCTTCAGCCAGAATGTCGGCATGGTCGCCCTGACCGGCGTCGTCAGCCGCTACGTGGTGGCGATCGGGGGCGGCTTCCTGCTGCTGGCGGGCCTGCTGCCCAAGTTGGGAGCCATCATTTCGAGCATTCCCAATGCGGTACTCGGCGGGGCGGTCTTGATCATGTTCGGCATGATCGCCAGTGCCGGCATCAAGATGCTCAGCGGGGTCGATTTCAACAAGCGCAACATGGTGGTCATCGGTGTCTCTCTGGCGGTAGCCATCGGGCTGCCGGCTCAGGAAGGCCTCTACGCCAACCTGTCGACCAACATGCAGGCCGTCATCGAGTCCGGCCTGATTCCCGGCGCCATCACCGCCATCGTGCTGAACCTGATTCTGCCCAAGAGCGAGCATGCCATGCGCGACAGCATTTGAATGGTGCCGGGTATGATTTTCTAGCACGCTTGCTTTAGCGGTATCTCTTCTCAGCCCTCGCTCATCGCTTGAGTGGGGGCTTTTTTATGGTTCATCGCACTTTACCGGGAAACGCAGCACGGATCTTCAGGAAGAAGTACCCCGTGTCGCGGTACCCGTAGGCCA
>NZ_CANLTC010000001.1 GCF_947493865.1 uncultured Halomonas sp. | reverse complement strand
TGGGTCTGGTTGGCGGCAGGCCGCCAGTTGCTCAGCCGGCTGACTAATCCGGCATGATTTTGTAAACACCCTCTTAGTAGAGGCCTGTTAGTAGAGGCCTGTCGGCTGGAAAAATAGGTTCATCAACTAGAATCTTGCGCGGAATCCGAACGAACGGCCATCGGTGAACAGCCACCGAGCACCCTTGCCAATCGGAATGCCGATAGCGCATCCCAAGGCGTTGTACTTCATATCCTGCCAGTCGAAGTGGTTGTCATCCTGACGATCGTCATAAAGCTCTTTTGCCGTGCCAACTGCCAAACAGCCTCCAAAGCTGACCCAGGGCCTATTCGTGACAGCGGTGAAGGTCGCGGAGATCGCCGTCGAGGCTGCAAAGTGCTTTTTTTCATTATCCTCGAATGCTTGCGCAGAGGTGGCAATGAATATGCCTAGAAGAACCAGCATGACGACGATAGGTTTTATAAAAGCACTGGTCGTAGCCGGAGTGCGCATCAAAATATTCATGTTATGAACTATGGTTGGTTAGAGAGATTATTCGAGTCAAATCAAAGCGGACATAAGTGCAAGCCACGCCCCAACACGGCTTCTTGCGATTCCAACAAGCGTTGTTCGATAATTACATAATGCACGCTTACACCAGGTAACAGGATGGTACGTCAGGCCCGTTTCGATTGCCAGCGCCTCGCGTCCATCCTGGAAGCGTTAACATCAGCGTCAGGAGCGGGTGAATGGCTACACCTCTCCCCGGCGTCGCAGCAGCACATACACCGCGCCGGTGCCGCCATCCAGCTCCCGAGAGGAACAGAAGGCCAGCACCGTGGGCCACTCCCGCAACCAGGCATTGACGTGACTCTTGATGACCGGGTAGTCGTTAAGCAGATTGCTGGCGTTGGTGCGCGACTTGCCGTGTACCACCAGCACGCAGCGCATACGCTTGCTACGCGCCTCGTCCAGGAAGCTCTCCAGCTCATGACGCGCCTCATCCAGGGTGTAACCGTGCAGGTCGAGCCCTGCCTCCCAAGGAATCTGGCCGCGCTTCAAGGCACTCTGGGTTCGATAGGGCAAGTCCGGTATCGCAAAATTCAGTTGCGCGCTGGGCGGTACCGGTTCGACTCGTCCATCACTGGTACGGCTGCTCAGCGCGGCGGTAACCGCAGCAGTGGCAGCATTTTTGCGTTGATCAAGTGCTGCCTTGTCCTGCCGGCGCCTGCCTGGATCGGCGCGGTCGGAACTGAGCTTGCGCACGCCGGCATCTTCCAGCGCCTGACGAAACAAGGTGATCTCCTCGTCGTCTGGAGTATCGCGGCGGTATCGGCTCATGATCTGCCCTTGCTGATAGTCGATGAATGTTGGCGCTTCAGTATAGCGACTTGCATCCGGCTGTGAACCGCTGTGCTCCCCGGGTACAATCCTTGCATCGCCTATTCAAACAACCCGACGACAGGATGCTGCGTGAACCCACGTTCAACCGCCGTTTCGACGCTGACGATGGATAATGGACTGCTTGCAGGCGAACTCATCACCTTGCGAGACTATCTGCGCTGGGCGACCAGTGAGTTCCATATAAGTCGCCTTCATTTCGGCCATGGTAACGCCAGCGCCTGGGATGAGGCGGTCGCCCTGGTACTGGGCGGTCTGCATCTGCCCTGGGATGTCGACCCTGCGGTACTCGATGCCCGGCTGCTGGAACCCGAACGCAAACGGCTCGTTGAGCTGGTGCGCCAGCGTATCGAGACGCGCCGACCCCTGGCCTATCTACTCGGCGAAGCCTTCTTTGCCGGCTATCCTTTTCAGGTCGATGAGCGGGTGTTGATTCCACGTTCACCGATCGCCGAGTTGATCGAGCATGGTTTTGCCGCCTGGTTTCCCGACCAGCCACCGGACCGGGTGCTGGACGTAGGCGCGGGCTCCGGTTGTATCGGTATCGCCACGGCGTTGTATCTACCCACCGCCGAGGTCGATCTGGTCGATATAAGCGCCGAGGCGCTGGAAGTGGCCAAGGCCAATATCACCTTGTATGACGTGGGTTTGCGGGTGCGGGCAGTGCTTTCCGATCTGTTCGAAGGGGTGGCGGGCCAGCGCTACGATCTGATCGTCGCCAACCCGCCTTACGTCAATGCGCGGGATCTGGCCACCATGCCCGCGGAATTCGGCCATGAACCGCCGCTGGCGCTGGGCTCTGGCAAGGATGGTCTTGATGTCGTGCGGCGCCTGTTACGAGAGGCGCGGACTCACCTCCAGGACGACGGCGTGCTGATCGTCGAAGTGGGCAATTCGGATCGGGAACTCGAAGCCGCCTTTCCCGAGGTGCCGTTTCTGTGGCTCGAATTCGAGCGCGGCGGTCACGGCGTGTTTGCATTGACCGCGGGCGAACTCGACGAGTACGCCCATCATTTTATTTGAGCCCTGTTTTGTAAACACCCCCTGAGAGGGTGTTTACAAAAGTCACGAGCGACGATCAGGCAAGACAAAATCAGCTGAAAAAGCGGAGTTTACGTGGTGTAAATGAGCATTTTGAAACTGATTTTAACGCAGTATGGTCGAGCGCAGTAGTTTGTAAACATCCTCTGAGGAACGCAGCATGTCCGGCAACACCTTCGGTAAGCTGTTTACCGTCACCACCTGCGGCGAAAGCCATGGCCCCGCGCTCGCGGCTATCGTCGATGGTTGCCCACCCGGATTGCCACTGAGCGAAGACGACCTGCAACGGGATCTGGATCGCCGCCGCCCGGGAACCTCGCGGCACACCACTCAGCGCCGCGAGCCGGATCAGGTGCGCATTCTATCCGGTGTATTCGAAGGCGTGACCACTGGTACCCCGATAGGGCTCACCATCGAGAATACGGATCAGCGCTCCAAGGATTATTCGAACATCAAGGACCAGTTCCGCCCGGCCCACGCGGATTATACCTACCACCACAAGTACGGCATTCGCGATTATCGTGGCGGTGGACGCTCCAGTGCCCGGGAAACCGCCATGCGGGTCGCCGCCGGCGCCATTGCCAAGAAATACCTGGCAAGCCACGGCATCACCGTGCGTGGCTACATGAGTCAGCTCGGCCCCATCCCCATCGAGTTCAAGTCCTGGGAAGGGGTCAACGATAACTCTTTCTTCTGTCCCGATCCGGACAAGGTGGCGGAACTCGAAACCTTCATGGATCAGTTGCGGCGGGATCAGGACTCCGTAGGCGCCCGTATCACCGTGGTTGCCGACGGCGTGCCGGTGGGATTGGGAGAGCCGGTCTTCGATCGGCTGGATGCAGAGCTTGCCCACGGGCTGATGAGCATCAACGCGGTCAAGGGCGTGGAGATCGGCGATGGCTTCGCGACTGTATCCCAGCGGGGCAGCGAACATCGTGACGAGATGACCCCGCAGGGCTTTCTTTCCAATCATGCCGGCGGTGTGCTGGGCGGCATCAGCTCCGGGCAACCATTGATTGCGCATCTGGCGCTCAAGCCCACCTCGAGCATCACTCGACCCGGTCGGGCCATCGACGTGCAGGGTAATGCCATTGAGGTCATCACCAAGGGGCGGCATGATCCCTGTGTCGGTATCCGTGCCACCCCGATTGCGGAGGCAATGATGGCGCTGACTCTGATGGACCATCTGCTGCGCCAACGGGCCCAGAATCCATTCGTGCAGGTCGACACGCCCCATTTACGCTGATGGTGCCTGCCTGACCATACGCTGGCGTGCTCCTTGCCGCATTGCTGCTACACTGAAATGAGTGTTCAGCCAGCGAGTCATTTCATGAAGATAAATGTCGAATTCGATCTTACGCCAGCGGAGTTCCGAGAGTCTCTCGGGCTCCCGGATGTCGAGGCATTTCAGCGCAACATGATGGAGCGTATCCAGAAGCAGATGGAGGCCGGTGTCGAAGGCTACGATCCTTGGAGCTTGATGCAGCCTTTCATGCAGGCGGGGCTGGGTCAGAACCTGAACCAGGGGCTGAACCAGGGACTGAGCCAAGGCATGGCTAATTTTGGTAACTATCAGCAGATGATGATGGATATGTTTCGTCAGGCTGGAAGTAATGCCATGGCCTCTTCGCCATCAGCGGAAAAAGAGGAAAAGGAGGATAACGAGGCTGCCAAGAAGAAAAGTGGCAGCGCTGCTTCCTCTCGCACGAGTTCGGCCAACTCTTCCCGCAGCAGCTCTTCTCGTCGCAAGACAGGCAAGACCCAGAGTTGAGGTGACAAGGCTGCTGAATCGATGAGCCACATGGCATTTCGATCGGTATATAAGCGAGCGCCTGTTGCAACATGTCATGATGGTGTCTACGCTTTGTGCAGTGCAGCAAACAACACGCCAGAACGGCAATGTGTTTTCTATCAGGAGGGATTCGACATGGCACGTAACGACCAGCAAGAGCAAATGTATAACGCCTTGACCGAGCAGACTCGCGGCTTCTTTGAGCCGATGCGCAAGCTCAGCGGTGTGATGCTAGATAACATGGAGAAAATGACCCAGTTCCAGTTGGACTCCATGAAGCGTTACAGCCAGATGGGCACCGAGCGCATGCGCGCGGCATCCGAAGTCAAGGACACTGACGACATGCGCGACTTCTCGAATCGCCAGTCGGAGCTGATGAACGAGCTTTCCCAGCAGATGATGGAAGATGCCCGGACCATGTCCGAGTTGAGCTCCCAGTTCCGGGAAGACCTGCAGCAAGCCTTCTCCGAGGCGGGCGATCAGGCAATGAATCGCACCAACCAGGCGATGCGTGATACCCAGGACGCTGCCAAGTCAGCTGCCGATTCGACAAAAAGCTCTGCCGACTCATCAAAATCAACCAGCTCGCGCAATACCAAGAATAGCTGATCAATTTAAGGCCGGCGCTGCCGGCCTTTTACCAATATAGTTTAGACATACGGTGCAGGCTTCGTATTGGCGAGGCTTGCGCTTGAGTATGCTGGATCTCAATAAAAAACGCGCCAGGGGCATGGGGGGTATATGCAGCCAGATTCCCAATTCGAGCTAGGATCGTTCATTGACGAGCATTGGGCCGAAAAGCTTGGCTCGATCAGTCATGAGTATCAAGCACTGACCCAGGCAATGCTGGCGCGAATACTGCCCAGCGAAGCTAGCGGATTGATGCTCGAAGACATGAAGGAAAGCCTCAATCGAGGCGCTCAGGCGCTGGCAGGCAACCCCCAGTTACTTTATAACGCCCAAATGCGTCTGATGCAGGATCAGATGCGTCTCTGGCAGCAGACCGTGCAAGCGTTTTACGGGGGTGGCGATCAGGGAGAGACGGTCATCGAGCCCGAGCGCTCGGATCGGCGCTTTCGTGATGAGGCCTGGCATACGGAACCTTTCTACCGCTACATCATGCAGCAATACCTGCTTTCGTCTCGCATGATGAATGAGCTGGTCGAGGGCATCGACAGTCTCACCGAGAAGCAAAAGTTGAGTCTTGAGTTCTATGTACGCCAGTACATGAGCGCCATGGCACCCACCAACTTCATTGCTACCAACCCTGAAGTGATGCGCCTTACCCTGGAGACCAAGGGTCAGAACCTTGTGGATGGTCTGAAGCGTCTGCGAGAGGATCTGGCCAATTCCGCGGAAGGTTTGAACGTGACGATGACCGACCGGGAAGCCTTTCATATCGGCGAGAATGTCGCGGTGACGCCGGGAGAAGTGGTCTATGAAAATGAACTGATTCAGTTGATTCAGTACTATCCCACGACTGAAAAGACCTTCAAGACACCGCTGTTGGTCGTTCCGCCCTGGATCAACAAGTACTACATCCTCGACTTGCGCCAGGACAACTCGATGGTGAAATGGCTGACCGAACAAGGGCATACCGTCTTTCTGATTTCCTGGCGCAACCCTGGGGTCGAGCAGCGCGACATCACCTGGGCAGATTACATGCAGATGGGGTTGATCGAGGCAATGGACGCCATCGAAGAGGCCTGTGGCGAAAAATCCGTCAATATACTCAGCTACTGTATCGGCGGAACGCTCACGGCCTCGGCGATCGCCTACCTGACCAGCACGCGGCGTGCGCGCAAGGTACGCTCGGTCAGCTATATGGCGACCCTGCACGACTTTCGCGATCCCGGCGATATCGGTGTCTTTTTCAGTGGCAAGGCGCTGGAAGGGATCGAACGCCAGCTTGAGACCGATGGTTACCTGGATGGCCGCATCATGTCGTTTTCCTTCAATCTGTTGAAAGAGAGGGATCTATTCTGGTCGTTCTACGTCAACAACTATCTCAAGGGTGAAGCGCCGGCGGTCTTCGACCTGCTGTACTGGAACACGGATGGCATCAATCTGCCTGCCGGCACCCATGGCTGGTACCTGCGCAACATGTATGTCGAGAATCGTTTGGCGAAGCCTGGTGGTATCGAACTCGACGGGGTCAAGATCGATTTGCGCAAGATATCCACGCCCAGTTATTTCGTTTCGGCGAAAGAGGATCATATCGCCAAGTGGAATTCGACCTATTACGGCACGCAACTGCCCAAGGGGCCGGTGACCTTCGTGCTCGGCGGGTCGGGTCATATCGCCGGCATCGTCAATCCGCCGGCCAAGAACAAGTACGGTTACTGGACCAACGATGAGCTACCCGATAGTCCGGACAAGTGGCTGGAAGGAGCGACCTTCAACGAAGGATCCTGGTGGCCGCACTGGCAGAAATGGATGACGGACAACGGTTACGCGGATGCCAGCAAGCAGGTGCCGGCTCGCAAACCCGGCGAGGGAAATCTGGACATCATCGAACCCGCACCGGGTCGCTATGTGCGCCAGACCATCCCCGAGGTGATTGGTCAATCAGCAGATAAAGGAGAAGAGGTCGACACCCGAGCCAAGGAAGTCGATTGAACCAGGGATAACCCTGGCGGTATCGATGCCTTTGGCGCATGCAACGCCCTCGACACGGTCATGGCGACCGGGCCGGGGGCGTTGTTGCGTCGTCAAGTAGCGAAAGCATCGAACGGGCTGCATTCGAGAGTGTGCGGTTCTTGTGTACCAGATAACCTAGCGGGCGCTCGATGGGGCGGTGTTCGATAGGCAGCGTATGCAGCTCCTCGTCGATCAG
Organism: uncultured Halomonas sp.; assembly: GCF_947493865.1. Classification (GTDB taxonomy): domain Bacteria; phylum Pseudomonadota; class Gammaproteobacteria; order Pseudomonadales; family Halomonadaceae; genus Modicisalibacter. The sequence goes on along the minus strand of NZ_CANLTC010000001.1, from coordinate 493,091 downwards.
TGTTTCGGGCAACACGCTCCATCCCAGTCCGATCGTGACTATCATCTTCAACGTCTCCAGATAGTTGGTCGACAGTCCGACGTTCACTTGAAGCCCATCCCGGGCAAAGGTATCGAGGACGATGCCGCGGGTGAAGGTCAGATGACCGGGGAGCACCGCGTCGTGCTCTGAGAGCGCCGTCAGCGCCACGCGATCTTGCCTCGCCAGGGGGTGATCCTTGCCGCAGACGAAACGCAAACGATCGACCCATACCGGAACCACGGTCAAGCGAGGATCCGGCGCCGGTGCCAGGGTGACCACGGCGATTTCCAGGTCACCGGTGAGTACGCCCTGATAGGCCTGTTCCGAGTCGAGAAAGCGCAGATCCATACGCACCTCGGGATGAGCCTGCGTATAGGCCTTGAGTATCGGCGGCAAGCGATGCAGGCCGATATGGTGGCTGGTGGCCATGGTCAGGTTGCCGCGTACGACGCCGGTCAGATTGACCAGCGCCTGACGGCTGTCGTCGACCATGACAAGGATTTCTCGTGCTCTCGGCAGAAGCACCTGACCGGCTTCGGTCAGGCTGACCCGTCGACCGATACGGTCAAAAAGCCGCGCCCCGATCTGATCTTCCAATGTGGCAATGCGCTTGCTCACCGCCGGTTGAGTCAGATGAAGCTGTTCGCCGGCCAATGAAAAGGAGCCGTTATCCGCAACGGCGAGAAAGGCTTGCAGGCTCTGGGTATCCATTCGTCGTTGCTGTTCTCTTCGTATGCCGCTTTTTATACTACTTGTATTCCATTTAGGAATTCAAAGTATAAATAACATGAATTGCATTTATGCACGAGTGGCGTGAGACTGCTTGAAAAGAACAGTATTTGCCGCGGGTATGCCGTGGCAATCGATCAGACAGCACTCGACCAGACAGAATGTGACTAGACAAACACAGGGCCGACGACCCGGGAGAACGACATGGCAGGCCAGACCCTCTACGACAAATTATGGTCCCAGCACCTCGTGAAACAGCGAGACGATGGCAGTGCGTTGATCTATATCGATCGCCATCTGTTGCATGAAGTGACCTCGCCCCAGGCCTTCGAGGGATTGCGTCTGGCCGGGCGCAAGCCCTGGCGGCTGGATGCCAATCTGGCCACGCCGGATCACAACGTGCCTACGACCCTCAAGGAACGCGCTGCCGGCAATGCCGGTATCGTCGACCCGGTGTCGCTTATTCAGGTGCAGACCCTGGACGACAACTGCGAGGCCTTCGGCATCGAGGAGTTTCGCATCAACGACGCGCGCCAGGGCATCGTTCATGTGGTGGGTCCGGAGCAGGGCGCGACCCTGCCGGGCATGACAGTGGTCTGTGGCGATTCCCATACCGCCACTCACGGTGCCTTCGCCGCCCTGGCCCACGGTATCGGCACCTCCGAGGTCGAGCATGTGCTGGCAACCCAGTGTCTGCTGGCTCAGAAGATGAAGAACATGCTGGTGCGGGTCGAGGGTAAACTGGGCACCGGCGTGACCGCCAAGGACATCGTGCTGGCGGTGATCGGGCGTATCGGGACCGCCGGCGGCACCGGCTGCGCCATCGAGTTCTCCGGAAGCGCAATTCGCGATCTGTCCATGGAAGGCCGCATGACCATCTGCAACATGGCCATCGAGGCGGGCGCCCGGGTGGGGTTGGTGGGGGTCGACGATACCACCATCGACTATCTGCGCGAGCGTCCTTATGCGCCGAATGCCGAGCAGTGGGACGCCGCCGTGGTCGCTTGGCGGGAACTGGTGTCCGACGAGGATGCGGTGTTCGACAAGGAGATCCTGCTGGATGCGGCGGCGATCGCGCCCCAGGTGAGCTGGGGCACCAGCCCCGAGATGGTGGCGCCGATCGAGGGAGAGGTGCCGGACCCTGATGCCATCGCCGATGACACCGTCAAGCGTGGCGTGACCCGGGCGCTGGAGTACATGGGGCTCGCGCCGCGCCAGAAGATCACCGATATTCGCCTCGACAAGGTGTTCATCGGCTCTTGCACCAACTCGCGCATCGAGGATCTGCGTGAGGCCGCCAAGGTCGCCAGGGGCAAGAAGGTCGCGGACTCCATTGCGCTGGCGATGGTGGTGCCGGGCTCCGGGCTGGTCAAGCGCCAGGCGGAAGCCGAGGGGCTCGACAAGATCTTTCTCGAGGCGGGGTTCGAATGGCGCGAGCCGGGATGCTCCATGTGCCTGGCCATGAACGCGGACAAGCTGGGCGCCGGGGAGCACTGCGCCTCCACCTCGAACCGTAACTTCGAGGGACGCCAGGGTTATGGCGGACGCACCCACCTGGTGAGTCCGGCCATGGCCGCCGCCGCCGCGATCGCGGGCCACTTTGTTGATGTTCGCAACTTTACTCAGCAACCCCAGGAGGCCTGATCATGCAAGCCCTCAAACAGCACCAGGGTGTGGTGGCGCCTCTCGACCGTGCCAACGTCGACACCGATCTGATCATTCCCAAGCAGTTCTTGAAGTCGATCAAGCGCACCGGCTTCGGCCCTAATCTGTTCGACGAGCTGCGCTATCTGGACGAAGGCTATCCGGGTCAGGATGCCTCAAACCGCCCGGTGAATCCGGAGTTCGTGCTCAACCAGCCACGCTATCGAGATGCCAGTATTCTGCTCACACGGCGCAACTTCGGCTGCGGCAGCTCCCGGGAACATGCGCCCTGGGCGCTGGAGGATTTCGGCTTTCGCGTGGTCATCGCCCCGAGTTTCGCCGATATTTTCTACAACAACGCCTTCAAGAACGGCATCCTGCTGGTGCCCCTGGACGAAGAGGTCGTCGAGCAGCTTTTCCAGGAAGTCGCATCCAGCGACGACTATCGCCTCGCGGTGGATCTCGAGGCCCAGACCGTCACCACGCCAAGCGGTGAGGTGTTCAGTTTCGAGGTCGATGGGTTCCGTAAGCACTGCCTGCTCAACGGCCTGGACGACATCGGCCTGACCCTGGAGCACGAGGGCGCAATCCGCGATTTCGAAAGCCGCCATCGTGCAGCCCAACCCTGGCTGTTTCGGGGTTAAAACTGCTGCACTCGATCATTCGGCGTCAAATACAGCGCTATTATTGTGTTATTAGAGAGGCACCATGAGTCGCAAGATTCTCGTTCTACCCGGGGATGGCATCGGCCCGGAAATCACCGCCGAGGCGGTCAAGATAATGAAGGCCTGCCAGCAGGACGGTCTTGATATCGAGCTGGAAGACGCCTTGGTAGGCGGTGCAGGCTACGATGCCGAGGGCGATCCATTACCCAAGGCCACGCTGCAGAAGGCCCAAGCCGCGGACGCCATCCTGCTGGGCGCCGTGGGCGGCCCCAAGTGGGACGGTCTCGAGGATATTCAAAAGCGTCCGGAGAAAGGGCTGCTGGGACTGCGCAAGCACCTTGGCCTGTTCGCCAATCTGCGCCCGGCGCTGCTGTATCCGCAGCTGGCGGAGGCGTCGAGTTTGAAGCCTGAAGTGGTGGCAGGGCTCGATATCATGATCCTGCGGGAGCTCACCGGCGGCATCTACTTCGGCCAGCCAAGAGGCATCGAGGAGCGGGACGGCCAGCGGGTCGGCTTCAATACCTACGTCTATTCCGAAGGCGAGATCGAACGCATTGGCCGTGCGGCCTTCGAGATGGCGCGCAAACGCGGCCGCAAGCTGTGCAGCGTGGACAAGGCCAACGTGCTCGAAGTCACCATGCTGTGGCGTGAGGTCATGAACAGGCTGGCGCCGGAATATCCGGACGTGGAGCTCAGCCACATGTACGTCGACAATGCCGCCATGCAGTTGGTGCGGGCCCCCAAGCAGTTCGATGTCATGGTCACTGGCAACATGTTCGGCGATATTCTTTCCGACGCAGCGGCCATGCTCACCGGGTCCATCGGCATGTTGCCCTCGGCGTCGCTCAACGAGCGCAACCAGGGCATGTATGAGCCATGCCACGGCAGTGCCCCGGATATCGCCGGCCAAGGCGTGGCCAACCCCCTGGCGACCATTCTGTCCGTTGCCATGATGCTGCGCTACTCCCTGGACGAGCCGGCACTGGCCGAGCGCATCGAAAAAGCGGTGGGGCGCGTGCTGGACGACAACCTGCGTACCGCGGATATCGCCTATCCGGGTACTCGGAAAGTATCCACCGCCGAAATGGGCGACGCCGTACTCGCAGCCTTTAATCACGCTTAAGTCATCAGGAGAATCACCATGTTGAAAGTCGGATTCGTTGGTTGGCGGGGCATGGTCGGCTCCGTGCTCATGCACCGCATGCGCGAAGACAATGACTTCGCCGGTATCGAGCCGGTCTTCTTTACCACGTCCCAGGTGGGGCAGCCGGGGCCGGATATCGGCGTGGACGTGCCGCCCCTCAAGGACGCCTTCGATCAGGAGGCGCTCAAGGCGCTCGACGTGATCGTGACCTGCCAGGGCGGGGACTATACCGGCGAGGTCTACAAGCCCCTGCGCGAAGCGGGCTGGAAGGGCTACTGGCTGGACGCGGCAAGTACCCTGCGCATGAGCGACGAGGCCACCATCGTGCTGGACCCGGTCAATCGGCATGTGATCGATGCCCAGCTTGCCAAGGGCACCAAGACCTTTGCTGGCGGTAACTGCACCGTCAGCCTGATGCTGATGGGGCTTGGCGGACTGTTCGAGGCGGATCTCATCGAATGGATGACCTCCATGACCTATCAGGCCGCTTCCGGTTCCGGTGCCAAGCACATGCGGGAGCTGCTCAACCAGATGGGCTCGCTACGCGATAGCGTCCAGCACGAACTCGACGATCCGGCCAGCGCCATCCTCGAGATCGATCGCAAGGTGTCCGAATCGATGCGCGGCGGCGACTTCCCGGTGGAGAACTTCGGTGCGCCCTTGGCCGGTGGTCTGCTGCCCTGGATCGACAAGGCCATGGACAACGGCCAGAGCAAGGAAGAGTGGAAGGGCGGTGTCGAGACCAACAAGATCCTCGGTCATGGAGCCAACCCGATACCTATCGATGGTCTGTGCGTACGTATCGGCGCCATGCGCTCCCACAGCCAGGCCTTCACTATCAAGTTGAAGAAGGACGTGCCGATAGATGAGATAGAGGATCGTCTGGCCAGGCACAACGACTGGGTCAAGGTCATTCCCAACGAGAAGGAAGCAACGCTTACGGGGCTAACCCCCGCTGCCGTGACCGGCACCATGACCATTCCGGTAGGGCGCCTGCGCAAGTTGGCCATGGGCGGTGAATATTTGACCGCCTTCAGCGTGGGTGATCAGTTGCTCTGGGGTGCTGCGGAACCGCTCAAGCGTATGCTTGGAATATTGCGCGAGCAATAATCCTGTAGATCGGCTTCCACCTGTCACGACGCCTCCTTCGGGAGGCGTCGTTGCGTTGGGAGAGAGTAAATGCATGGGGAGAAGGTCGAGACGACTATTCAAATAACGCCATGAATTGGTCGATAACGGATCAAGGTGCTAGGGCCTGTTGACGTTTCATTCACGGCCGCGCTGGCGCCAGTTTTTATTCGGGGCAAGGTAGGAGGAGAGAAATTTGGTTATTCCAAATGAACGACGACTAACGCAGCAGCGGGTAAAAACTGGCCCAGCCCTTCGGGTTGCGCAGCAAAAAGCGCCATTCTGCGTTGCGAAACGTGAAAAGGGAATAACCCTTCCCTGCGCTTCGCGCCTTGACTGACACTTTTTGATGCAGCAACGCGGTTCGCGATGAAACGTCAACAGGCCCTAAGGACAAGTATGAAACGCACATTATCATTGATCGTCGCGACTGCCCTCGCACTGGTCAGTACCGAGCAGCAAGCGGTAGGCCTGGCTGAAATGCAGGTTCTTTCTCGGCTCGATGAACCCCTGCGCGCACGTATTCCGCTCGTCGATTCGCAAGGCGTGAACCTGGGTCGATTGCATGCATACCTGGCGGACGAAGCCGACTTTGAGGGGATCGAATTACCTCGCGCTGCCATAATCGACGACCTGCAGCTGACAGTGAACCATGAGGGTGGCAATCCCGTGCTGTTGTTACGTACCGAACAGGCGGTAAATGAGCCCTATCTTGAGTTGCTGCTGATGCTGGAATGGCCCGAGGGAAAGCAGCAACACCAAGTGACTATCTTGCTCGACCCTCCAGGGTATGCCAATTCGTCTGCTTTCTTGGATGATAGCCCGCTTCAGACGATATCCACGTTGACTGCGGCAAGCATTTCCAAGCTGCCCGACAGTTCAGGGCGTTCGAATAGTGGTGATCCTGTAACAGCTAGCGAAGAACACCCTCGGCAATTGCAGGCTCGCGCCGGCGACGCGCTTTCGAGTCTGGCTGAGCGTGCACGGCGCGGAAAGAACGCCACTCTCGAGCAAGCCATGCTGGCGCTGTTGACCAGTAATCCCGATGCGTTCTCTCGAAACAACATCAATGCGCTACGAGCCGGGTCGGTGCTCGACGTACCCTCTCGTGAGGAAATGAGTGCTTTTGATGCCGGCCAGGCCCGGCGTCGGGTGCGCGAGCAGAATGATGCCTGGCAGTCGAGACATGAAACGCGAAGTGCGGTCGATAACCAGGATGCAACGCCGCTGGAGCAGGTGGCGACGCAAGCTGAAGCCGTTGGCGACACGGCCCAGGAAAGCCTCGAGATGCCAGCACCCGAGGAAAATGGAACTTTGGCGGCGAGTGACGACGAGGCGAGTCGTGGCGATGCGCGCGCCCTCGCTATGGCAGTGCAGCAACAGGAGTCTCGCCTTGGCGAACTGGAAATCGATCGGGAAACCATCCATGAAGCCCTTGCCGCGATGCGCCAGGAGCGAGAACGTTTGGCGGGAGACGTTGCGTCCTTGCGTGAAGAATTGGCCGGGCTGCACGATGAAGTCGCTGAAGCTCTTCAGGTGCTGTCGCCGCCTACCGCGCAGACAAGTAGTGCGGGCAACGTTGCTATCGCTGCGGACGAGGTTCGCGGGGTCGCTGGAGAGTCCGAAGCGCCGAGTGGCTGGCAGCGCGTAATGGGGTATCTGCCAACGGTAGGCGGTATGACGGCGGTTGTGCTGTTGGCCTTTCTGCTCCGCCAGCGCCGGCAGCGGCATACCCTGGGGAGGTGGAATCGAGCCGATCCTTCGCCCCGCAAAGGAGACGGAAATGAATCCGAGCCAATGCCGAGTGCGCCCACGTCATGGCCGGCCTCAGCCACGTCGTCTGCGCTTCCCTTGGTTTCTGACGGGTTCAACGAATCGAAAAGTGCCCCCGAGGCCGAGGATAAGCGGCAATTGGAAGGGAATGGCAACGGACAGGATGACGTCGAACGAATCATGGATTACGAACCCTCGAACATCGAGTCCGTCTCGTACCAGCGAGCGCAAGAATGCTCACCGGAAGATAGTGACGCTGCAAGCACTGCCCAGGGTCTGGCAGTTGGGAAGGATAATACCTCTTTCGATCAAAAACCTAATACCGGGGAAGAGTGGGAAGTAGAAGAAGTTACCTTCGAGGCGCTGCAATTGAGTGACAAACCCTCTGATCCGGAGACCTTCAAGCGCTGACAAGGACGTTGAGAACTACAAAATGTCGTTACGCTCCTTTCTGACTGTAGCAGAAATGTAATTATGTTTAACTAGATCGTTGATATTGCCGTCCCGGTAAAACATTGTCTACTTTATGGAATCTCTTATCTGCAATGTGAAGCATGGATGCTGTGAAAAAAATTCTGCATACCGCCGTTCGCTCGTCAATGGACTGGCTAGAAGAACGATTCACGATCGCACCCGATGACAAGGATATGCCGTGGCAGGATCAGTCCAGCATTCCGCGAATGAACGAATACCCGGCGGGTAAGCAGCCTGGGGGTCCCAATGAACTTCGCTGGCAGAAGGTCGAGCCAGTAGAGCGGCCAGGTATCTGTCGCCTTCATCAAGCCCGGGTCTGGTGCCTTCGCGCCAGTAGCGCCACGATCGCGCCGGATCCTCATCGTCGTCTCGCCATTGTCTTCGACAAGCACCACCGGCGGTTGAGGACTCCCGCCTCGCCGTACGTCTGGGCGTACTACTTCAAACATCGGGAATGGCGCCGCAAGAATCGTCATACTGCACACCTTGCCGGCCGCGTGGCGTTGTTGGGTAATTTCGTCTCCGACAGCAATAATTACTACCACTTCTGGGCCGATACCATTGCCGATATCTGGTATCTGCGCCAGTCGTTGCCGGCTTCGGAAATGCCGGAACGCTATCTCATGGCCTATACCGGCGTTTCCTGGCAACGGCAGATTCTGGAGCTATGCGGTATTCGCGAAGAGCAGGTCATTCCCCTGTCCGCTCACGACTGGTTGAACGTTGACGAGCTGGTCGTGCCGATCAGGCCTAAAGGCTCGGAGGATCAGCCTTCCTGGCAGGCGGATGCCATACGAGGCATGGCGAACTGGGTCGAGGCCAAGCATCCAGCTACGCGGCGGCTCTATCTTTCCCGGGCGGATGCCCCGCGACGGCGGGTCACTAACGAGGCCCAGGTACGTGAGCATCTCGAGCCGTTAGGGTTCGACGTGCTGACCCTCGACGGTTTGAGCGTGCGCGAGCAGCAGACGCTGTTTGCATCGGCCTCGGTGATCATTGCGCCCCACGGGGCCGCTCTGACCAATCTGGTGTGGTGCAAACCCGGCACGTTGGTGGTCGACTTTCTCTCGGAAAACCACCTGGCCCCGTGCTTTCGTGAGTTGGCCGCGCAGAGCGATGCGATTTATCACCCCATCGTGTGCCGCTCGGTCGACGATACGATCTCGGGATTTGATAGCGACATCGAGATCGACATGGTGCAGCTCAATACAGCTCTCAAGCTGCTCATGTTCAAAGGCGCGAGCGCGCATGCTTTTGAAAGAACTCGGCTGGCTCCCGAGGCGCTACACTGGGACAATGATGGTCTATTCTATCAAAATACCAGATGAGAGCCGATGCCTCTATTCGAGTACCTGGATGAAACCCGCCCCTTGACGGGGCGCCTGGCCCTTGGCGTTGAATACGACGGTAGCAACTACTGCGGTTGGCAGCGCCTCAAGCAGGCACCGTCGGTACAGGCGGCACTCGAAGATGCGCTGAGCAAGGTGGCCGCGACACCGGTCAAGGTGTTGTGCAGTGGTCGCACCGACAGTGGCGTACATGCTACCCGCCAGATCGTGCATTTCGACGTGCCCGTACCGCGTAGCCGCAAGGCTTGGGTATACGGTGCCAACGTCAATCTACCCCGGGATATCGCCGTGCGTTGGGCCATGCCCGTTGCAAGCGACTTCCATGCCCGCTTTCTGGCCCTGGCCCGACGTTATCGCTATGTGATCCTCAACCAGCCCAGCCGTCCGGTGCTGGAACGCGCCAATGCCACCTGGTGCCGCGAGCCGCTGGATGTGCCGAGCATGCATGTGGCGGCCCAGGCGCTGGTGGGCGAGCACGATTTCTCGAGTTTTAGGGCGGCGGGCTGTCAATCCAGAACCGCCTGGCGCCATCTGCATTTCATTGAAGTCAATCGTTACGGCCCGCTGGTGGTGATCGACATTCAGGCCAACGCCTTCTTGCATCACATGATTCGCAATATTGCCGGCGCCCTGGTGGCAGTGGGCAAGGGGGAGCAGGATACTCGCTACCTGGCCTATCTGCTGTCGCTGAAGGATCGCGCCAAGGGCGACGTCACGGCGCCCGGTTGTGGTCTGCATTTCGTCGACTCGGTCTATGCCAGGCGCTTTGCGCTGCCTCAAGAGCCTCTGGGCCCCAATCTGTTGGCGTTTCTGGGAGAGTGGACCGGCGAGCGGACGATACCCGACAGCCCCAGAGTACGCCACCGCAGTCGACTGCCCGAGGGTGACACTCCATCCATTGAGGAAGCAGGCACATGAGCAGGTTCGCGACAGGTCGTACTCGCGTCAAGATCTGCGGTCTGACCCGGGCCGAGGATGTCGATGCGGCGGTGGCCGCCGGCGCGGATGCGCTGGGGTTCGTGTTGTGGCCGGGCAGCCAGCGTGCCATCGATGTCGAGCGATTGGCACAGCTTGCGGCCCGAGTGCCGGCGTTTGTCACCCGGGTAGGCTTGTTCGTCGACCAATCCCCCGAGGTCATTCACCGCTGCGAAGCGCACCTGGACCTGGTGCAGTATCATGGCGATGAAACGCCGGCGCTGTGTGCCCTGGGTCAACGCCCCTGGATCAAGGCGCTGCGCATGCGTGAAGGGCTCGATTTGCAGGCCGCGGCGAGCGCCTATGAAGCGGCGCGCGGGCTGTTGCTCGATGCCTATAAACCAGGGGTGCCCGGTGGCACCGGCGACACCTTCGATTGGTCGCGTATTCCCGCAACGCTCGCAAAACCTGTTATTCTCGCTGGTGGCCTCACCGCAACCAATGTCGGCGAGGCCATTCGTGCGGTTCGGCCCTATGCGGTGGATGTTTCGGGAGGCGTCGAGCGCTCTCGCGGCATCAAGGATCCTGCACGGATTCGTGCATTCATCGATCACGTATTTCTCGCTCAACAACCTTGAGCCCAAGCGGCTCTCACAAGCGACCCTCACAAGCGACCCCAAGAGGTATCTTTCGTGACCACGTTCAGCGACCTGACCCGACTACCCGATGCCCGTGGCCATTTCGGCCCCTATGGTGGCCGGTTCGTTTCGGAGACCCTGAGCTTCGCGCTGGAAGATCTGGAGAAGACCTACATGAGTCTTCGCGATGACCCGGACTTTCAGGCGGAATTCGACCATGATCTGGCGCACTATGTCGGCCGTCCCTCGCCGCTGTATCACGCCGAACGATGGTCGCGCCAGCTCGGCGGCGCTCAGATATGGCTCAAGCGTGAAGACCTCAATCACACCGGCGCCCACAAGGTGAACAACACCATTGGTCAGGCGCTGCTGGCCAAGAAAGGCGGCAAGCCGCGGGTCATCGCCGAGACCGGGGCGGGGCAGCATGGTGTCGCCACCGCCACGGTGGCGGCGCGCCTGGGGCTCAAGTGCGATATCTACATGGGGGCCGAGGATGTGCAGCGCCAGAAGCTCAACGTCTATCGCATGCACCTGCTGGGCGCCAATGTCATCCCCGTGGAATCCGGCTCGCGCACCCTGAAGGATGCGATGAACGAGGCGTTGCGCGATTGGGTCACCAATGTCGACGACACCTTCTATATCATCGGTACCGTGGCGGGGCCGCACCCCTATCCCATGTTGGTGCGCGACTTCAATGCGGTGGTCGGGCGTGAAGCCCGCAAGCAGTCCCTCGAGCAGATCGGACGCTTGCCGGATACATTGATCGCCTGCGTCGGCGGCGGCTCCAACGCATTGGGATTGTTCTATCCCTTCGTCGAGGATGAAGGCGTACACATGATCGGTGTCGAAGCCGGCGGTGACGGTATCGAAACCGGTCGCCACGCGGCCCCGCTGAGCGCCAATGCGCCCCGAGGCGTGTTGCATGGCAACCGTACCTACCTGATGTCAGACGAAGGCGGTCAGGTGCTCGAGACGCACTCCATCTCGGCGGGCCTCGATTATCCGGGTGTCGGGCCGGAGCACGCGCTATGGAAGGACGTGGGGCGCGTCGAGTACGTCGCCGCCAACGACGAGGCGGTGCTCGAGGCCTTTCGTGAGCTCACCCATGTCGAAGGCATCATGCCCGCGCTGGAATCCGCTCACGCCCTGGCCCATGCCAAGGTGCTTGCGCCGACCATGCGCACCGATCAGCATATCGTCGTCAACCTGTCCGGACGTGGCGACAAGGATATCTTGACGGTGGCCAAAATAGACGGCGTCGAATTTTAAGAGCTTGTCCATGATCTACTGCACTCGGCGATACGGCGTTGAAATGGATCTCAAAATGCTCATTTACATCAGTAAACTGCGCTTTCTCGATCAATTTCGCCTTGTCTCGCCTTCGTTCGTAACGACCATGAACAGGCTCTAAAAGGAAAAGAGATGAATCGTATTGACCAACGCTTCGCTGACCTCAAGGAGCAGAAGCGTACCGCCCTGATTCCCTTCATTACCGCGGGTGATCCGGCGCCGGAGCACACCGTCGGCTTCATGCATGCCCTGGTCGAGGCCGGGGCGGATGTGATTGAGCTCGGCATGCCGTTTTCCGATCCCATGGCGGATGGGCCAGTCATTCAGAAGGCCTGCGAGCGGGCGCTCAAGCACAATGTTCGCCTGAGCCATATTCTTGCCATGGTGGAGGAGTTCCGCCGGCAGGATAATGAGACCCCGGTGGTCTTGATGGGCTATCTCAATCCCTTGGAGCGCATGGGGTTGCAGGCGTTTGCTGAGCAGGCCTCCGCGTCAGGTGTCGACGGTGTGCTGGTGGTCGATATGCCGCCGGAAGAGGCCGATGAGATAGCCCCGCTGTTCAAGGAATATCACCTACAATCGATTTTCCTGGTGGCGCCCACCACATCAAAAGAGCGGGCCGCTATCATATGTGATCATGGAGAAGGGTATCTCTACTATGTGTCGCTCAAAGGCGTGACCGGCGCTGCCACGCTGGACGTGACCAGCATCGATCAACAGCTCGAGTCGCTGCGCCAGATGACCTCGATCCCCCTGTGCGTCGGTTTCGGTATCCGTGATGGCGAAACCGCCGCCGCGGTGGGGAAGGTGGCCGATGGCGTGGTCGTCGGCAGTGCCCTGGTTTCACGTATCGCTGATAATTGCGAGCGTCCCGAGCGTGCCAGGGAGGAACTCAAAAGAATACTGAGCGACATGCGTCAAGCCCTGGATGCCTGTCCAGGTAGATGCTTCCGGCAGGATGATCTTTGATAGAATCCATCCAGGCTCTTTGCTTCAAGAACCGAGTGGCATACCGAATGGGCATGGCTTTCGGGTATCGTTAACAGCAGCAAAACGGAAATCTCTTTACCATGAGTTGGCTAGACAAGATCGTGCCGTCCATGGGACGCATTCAGCGCAATGACCGGCGCACCAGCGTGCCGGATGGTCTATGGCGCAAGTGTCCCAAGTGCGACGCAGTGCTTTATCTTCCCGAACTGGAACGTCATCAGGACGTTTGTCCCAAGTGCGATCATCACCTGCGCCTGACCGCCCGCAAGCGTCTGGACTGGTTTCTGGACGAGGAGGGGCGCGAGGAAATCGCGACGGACCTGCAGCCCGTCGATCGCCTCAAGTTCCGGGACTCCAAGAAATACCGCGATCGCCTCACTGCGGCGCAAAAGGAAACCGGTGAAAATGATGCGCTGGTAGCCATGCGGGGCATGCTCGGCGGGCTGCCGGTAGTGGTCGTGTCCTTCGAGTTCACCTTCATGGGGGGCTCCATGGGGGCGGTGGTCGGCGAGAAGTTCGTGCGTGCGGCCCGCCTGGCCCTGGATGAGAACATCCCCTTCATTTGTTTTTCCGCTTCCGGTGGCGCGCGTATGCAGGAAGCCCTGTTTTCCTTGATGCAGATGGCCAAGACCTCCGCCGCCCTGGAAAAGCTCAAGCAGGCAGGAATCCCCTATATTTCCGTGCTTACGGACCCGGTGTTCGGCGGGGTTTCGGCCTCCCTTGCCATGTTGGGCGATCTCAATATCGCCGAGCCGAATGCCTTGATCGGTTTCGCCGGGCCCCGGGTCATCGAGCAGACCGTACGCGAGCAGTTGCCGGAAGGCTTTCAGCGCAGTGAGTTTCTGCTCGAACATGGCACGGTGGACATGATCGTTCATCGCCAGGAAATGCGCGAACGTGTCGGTGGCATATTGCGCAAGCTGACCCACCAGCCCGTGCTTGGCATACCCGTGGAACCTGGCGAAGAAACGAACGAGCTGCAGGAAGAGCTGCCCCTCGAAGAGGAAACGCCTCAGGACGCTGAACGCTGAATGCGCGCTAGTCTGACACTGGCTGAATGGCTGGTGCGACTCGAGCAGGAGCATCCGGTCAGCATCGATCTTGGTCTCGAGAGAGTGGCCGAGGTTGCTGGCCGAATGGGGCTGACCGATGCCCCTCTTGCCGAGCGTGTCATCAGCGTGGCGGGCACCAATGGCAAAGGCTCGACGGTCGCCATGCTCGAAGCCCTGGCTCGCGCCCACGGCTTGTCCACGGTCACCTATACCTCTCCTCATCTGCTGCGCTACAACGAGCGTTTGCGATTTGACGGGGTCGAGGCCACGGACGAGCTGTTGGTCGAGGGCTTCGAGCGGGTCGAGGCGGCGCGCTTATCCTCTGAGCCCATTATCAGTCTGACCTATTTCGAAGTCGGCACGCTTGCGGCATTCTGGGCGATTGCCGAGCGCCGCCCTCAAATAGCCATTCTGGAAATCGGTCTCGGGGGGCGTCTCGATGCGGTCAATATCATCGATGCGAACGTGGCGATCATCACTACCATCGGCCAGGACCATGCGGCCTTCCTGGGCACCGATATCGAAGGTATCGGCCGTGAGAAAGCCGGCATTCTAAGATGTGCGCGCCCGGCGGTGCTGGGCAGTCGGGAACTGCCGGACAGCGTCTATCGAACGGCGCTGGAAGTGGGCGCCGGGGTTCATGGGCTGGGGTGTGATTTTTCTCACCATCGCCAAGGCGCAGATACAGGCTGGTGCTGGCAGGGGCGCGACGGTGAAGGCAATCCACTGGCCGTCGAGAAACTGCCGGACCCTGGATTGCCGCTGGATAACGCCGCCAGCGCCCTGCAAGCGCTTGCGCTTGTTGGCATCAAGCTCGACATCGAGGCCTGCCGACAAGGGCTCAGCGAAGTATTCTTGCCTGGACGCATGCAGTGGCTAGGCAACTGGTGTCTGGATGTGGCCCACAATTCTCAGGCAGCTGAATACGTGTGCGCAAGGCTGGCGGAGCGCGAGCCTCCAGGTCGCCGTATAGCGCTGCTCGGAATGCTGGCGGACAAGGACGCCAGCGCCGTCATCGAGGCACTGGCTCCTCAGGTGGACGCCTGGGTGGCGGTAAGCCTTGAAGGTGAACGAGGCCGGGATGCTGAATCGCTTGCGGCGTTACTCATGCACCATGGACAAAGGGTGCTGCAGCGGGCTGACTCGCCCCGAGCCGGTGCTGAATGGTTGCTTGATATACTCAAAGATGATGACGAGGCGCTGGTGTGCGGTTCCTTCTTTACCGTCGCCGATGTGCTTGGCTGGTATGATGCGCGAAACTCGCAAGTCGATCCGGAGCCAGCATCTACCTCCAGGAGGAAAACATGAAATATGGCATGCGCGAGCGTATCAGCGGCGCAGTGATCTTATTGGCGTTGGCCGTCATCTTCATTCCCATGTTGTTTGACGACCCACCCTCTCGGGAAACGCAACCCGAGCCGACGCTGACCCTTGAAAAGCCCGTTGAAGTCGAGCGCAAGAATGTGGCTGAACCGCGTCCACCGGCAAGTCTGGGGCAGATCCAGATGCCTCGCATGCGTGACGATACATCTGCATCATCCAATGGAACCTCGGCGTCGGTCGATAGAGTCGAGCCTGAAGAGGTGCAGCGCGCCAGACAGCAGGTTTCACCGCAAGAGCCCACCCAGCCGGTCGCCAAGCCCGAGGCCCGCTCCGATCCTATTGCGGAACTGGCGAACCGTAACCAGGAGCGTACAAAGGCTCAACCGCCGGAGAGCGACCCAAAGGAAGCGTCTAAAGCGACCGAAGGCGACTGGGCTGTTCAGGCAGGTAGCTTTGGCGAGCCGGGTAATGCACAAAGTTTTCAGGCTGATCTCGAAACAAAAGGGTTCAATGCCTTCAGCCGTGCCCGGGACAACGACCTGACCACAGTATACGTGGGTCCTTTCTCCTCGTCCGAGGCTGGAGAGAAGGCACGTGCCGAGCTCAAGCAGAAAGCCAACATACAGGGCTTGTTGATTCGTCTGCGGGGGCAGGAGTGACACTGACCTGGCTGGATTGGGTATTTTTAGCCATTCTGACAGTTTCGATGCTTGCGGGATTTTCCCGCGGGTTGGTGCGGGAGGCGTTGGGCCTGGGGGCCTGGATCCTTGCGCTGATAGCTTCACGGATGTTCGCTCAGCCGGTCGCGGATAGTAGGCTGGCGGAAGTCATCGATCACCCGGATGTACGTTTGATAGCGGCATTCGTGCTGATCATACTCTCGGTAATCGTAGCGTGCGGGATCATCATTCGTCTGGTGCAAGCCGCCGTCGAGTGGATTGGCCTGGGGTTTTTCAATCGCCTGGCAGGCGCCGGTTTCGGGACGCTGCGCGGTGGCGCTATTCTGGTGGTGGCCACGGTCGTGATTACCTTGACGCCTCTCGTGCAGTTACAGGCCTGGCAGGAGGCAGAGTTACGGCCTGCTTTTGAAGGGTTGAGAGACTGGACGATGGCGCGCATCCCGGACTGGAAGCAGTATGTTCCCCAAGCCGAAGAAGAGTTACGTTCTCTATCGGTGCCCACAGCGTTACCGTTTGGATCGCCTGAAGACGATGCCCGATAAAGGGTTACAGTGTAGGCCAAGCGCGTCTCGACAGTGGTTTCATGGCAGCAGTTTCATTGAAATGAGGTAAGGCGACATGTGCGGTATTGTAGGCCTCATGGCCAATCGGCCAGTCAATCAGGCGCTCTATGATGCGCTTACGGTGCTTCAGCATCGTGGGCAGGACGCCGCCGGAATGATGACCTGGCACGAAGGGCGCTTTTTACTACGCAAGAGCAACGGTCTGGTACGGGATGTCTTTCATACCCGCCACATGACTCGGCTCAAGGGCAACCTGGGCATTGGCCATGTGCGTTATCCCACCGCGGGCTCTTCAAGCGAAGCGGAATCCCAGCCGTTCTACGTCAACTCGCCCTATGGTCTGGCACTTGCGCACAACGGCAACCTGACCAACTCCGATCAGTTGAAGCAGGAGCTCTACTCCACGGACCTGCGCCACATCAATACCAGTTCCGATTCCGAGGTGTTGCTCAATGTGTTTGCCCACGAGCTGGGCAAGCAGGGACACCACCTCGAGCCAGAAGACGTATTTGATGCCGTACGCCGCGTGCATCGTCGTTGTCGCGGAGGCTATGCCGCGGTTGCGATGATCAATGGTTTTGGCATGGTGGCCTTTCGCGACCCCCAGGGCATCCGCCCGGTGGTCTTCGGTACCTGCGAGACCGAAGAAGGGCGAGATGTAATGATCGCTTCGGAGTCCGTGGCGCTGGACGTGGGAGGCTTCGAACTCACCCGGGACCTGGCCCCGGGTGAGGCGATCTTCGTCGACATGAAGGGTGAAATACATACTCAATCCTGCGCCGAACGCACGGTGCTGGCACCCTGCATCTTCGAATATGTCTACCTGGCGCGACCGGACTCGATGCTCGATGGCGCCTACGTCTACGTCACGCGCATGGAGATGGGGCGCAAGCTCGGTGATCGTATCTTGAAAGAGTGGCAGGAACACGACATCGATGTCGTGATCCCGATCCCGGATACGTCGCGCACCTCCGCCCTGGAACTGGCCCAGCATCTCGGCGTGACCTATCGCGAGGGGTTCGTCAAGAATCGTTATATCGGGCGTACCTTCATCATGCCGGGCCAGACCCAGCGCAAGAAATCCGTGCGCCAGAAGCTCAACGCCATCGACAGCGAGTTCGAAGGCAAGAATGTGTTGCTGGTGGATGACTCCATCGTACGCGGCACGACCTGCAAGCAGATCATTCAAATGGCCCGGGAAGCCGGTGCTCGCAAAGTCTATTTTGCTTCCGCCGCGCCGCCGGTGCGCTATCCCAATGTGTACGGCATCGACATGCCGGTAGCCAATGAACTGATCGCTCATGGCCGCACCGAAGCGGAAGTCGGCGAACTTATCGGGGCCGATCGTATCTTCTATCAGGATCTGGAAGATCTGAAGGCCGCTTGCCGCAAGATTAATTCGCAGCTCGAGCGCTTCGACTGTTCGGTATTCGATGGCGAGTACATCACCGGCGATATCGATGCAGCCTATCTGAGCGCGCTGGAAGCCTCGCGCAGCGATGCGGTCAAGCAGCAATCCGGTTCGGCGCACTCGGTCGTGGACCTGCACAACGATGTCGAGGATGATGGGTAACGACTATGAATCACGATAGATCTTTCGAGCAGTCCGACGGCCTGGCTTTCGATACCCTGGCGGTGCGGGCCGGCCAACGGCGTACCGATGAACAAGAGCACGGCGATCCAATCTTTCCGACCTCGAGCTTCGTCTACGCCAGCGCCGCCGAGGCGGCGAGCAAGTTCGCCGGGGACGAGCCAGGCAATATCTACTCGCGTTTTACAAACCCGACCGTTCAAGCCTTCGAGCGGCGACTGGCGGCGCTGGAAGGAGGCGAGCGCTGTATCGCCACCAGTTCGGGCATGGCGGCAATCCTCGCAACGGCCCTGGCACTGTTGGAAGCCGGCGACGAGATCGTCGCGTCGCGGTCGCTGTTTGGCTCGACGGTGAGTCTGTTCGACAAGTACCTGGGCAAGTTCGGTATCACCACGCGCTATGTGGAGCTTGGCAATCTCGAGGAATGGTCTGCAGCACTAACGCCGAAGACCCGCCTGCTGTTTGCCGAAACGCCCTCCAATCCCATGTCCGAAGTGGTGGATATTGCACAGTTAGCAAAATTGGCCAAGGAACAGGATGCCTGGCTCGCGATCGACAACTGCTTTCTGACGCCGGCACTGCAGCGACCTCTTGAGCTGGGGGCGGATCTGGTTATTCACTCCGCGACCAAGTATCTCGACGGTCAGGGCCGCGCCATTGGCGGTGCCGTGGTAGGGCGCGACAAGGAGCTGGAAGAGGTGTTTGGCGTCGTGCGTACCTGCGGTCCTTGCTTGAGCCCCTTCAATGCCTGGATATTTCTCAAGGGACTCGAAACCCTGGGCCTGCGCATGAAGGCCCAGTCCGCGAACGCCCTGCAACTGGCGCAGTGGTTGGAAGCGCATCCGGCGGTGGCTCAAGTCCATTACAGCGGCCTTGCGAGCCATCCTCAGCACGAGCTGGCAAGCCGCCAGCAGCAAGGCTTTGGGGCGGTATTGGGTGTCGAGATCACAGGCGGGCGCGAAGGCGCCTGGGCGGTGATCGATGCCACCCAATTGATGTCGATCACTGGCAACCTGGGAGATGTGAAGACCACCATCACCCACCCTGCTACCACTACTCATGGCCGTCTCAGCGACGAACAGAAAGCGGCGGCAGGAATTGGCGAAGGCCTGCTTCGTATCGCCGTGGGATTGGAGGACCCCGAGGATCTCAAAGCCGATATGGCACGTGGGCTTGACCGCCTGACCTGACATCGCCGCGACCTTGAATCCGTGCCGAATGGCCCCATTCAACAGGGACGATGCGCGATGACAAGCATATCCAGACCAAGGAGATGGACTGCATGAAGATTCTGATGGTACTCACGTCTCACGACCAGATGGGTGACACGGGTCACAAGACGGGTTTCTGGCTGGAAGAGTTCGCCGCTCCCTACTATGTCTTCAAGGATGCCGGCGCCGAGATCACGCTGGCCTCGCCCAAGGGCGGCCAGCCACCGGTGGACCCCAATTCGACCCAGGAAGACGCCCTGACCGAGCAGACCCGGCGTTTCGAGGCCGATGAGCAGGCCAAGGAACAGTTGGCCAACACCCATAAGCTCGATGAGGTGAGCGCCGAGGATTTCGATGCCCTCTTCTATCCGGGAGGGCATGGACCATTATGGGATCTGACCCATCATGCCCACTCCCAGCAACTGATCCATGACTTCCTGAGCGCCCACAAGCCCGTTGCTGCCGTCTGCCATGCCCCGGCCGTGCTGGTGCATGCCAAGGGCGAGGACGGACAGCCGGTGGTCAAGGGCCGCCGCGTGACCGGTTTCACCAACGGCGAAGAGGAGGCCGTAGGGTTGACGAAAGTAGTGCCACTGCTGGTGGAGGAGGCGCTCAAGCAGCAGGGCGGCCACTATGAGCGCGCCGAGGAGGATTTTGCCCCTTACCAGGTTCGTGATGGGCTGCTGATCACCGGGCAGAATCCTGCCTCGAGTGCCCCTACCGCTGAACTGCTGCTATCTACCTTGCGCGAGGGCTGATCGCCACCTGCTGCATATCGAAAGCTGCTCTGGAGTCTAGGGTCCGCTGATGCGGGCCCTGATTTTTTGGCTTCGAGCACCGCCATGCTGTCTGACCTGTTGCCCAATGAAGCGTTTGATGGAAGTTGCACAGAATATCGATTGAGAGAGGACGGTATCCATGTGGCGTAACTCGATTCGAGGATGGGGGCTGGTCAGTATCCTGATCCACTGGCTAAGCGCCATAGCGATGATAGGGTTGTTCGCGCTTGGCTGGTGGATGACGGATCTTACTTATTATGATGCCTGGTACAACCTGGCGCCCTGGTGGCATCGTTCCGTGGGCATGCTGCTGCTGGGAATCACCGCGCTGCGCGTTCTTTGGCGATTGATTCAGCCGACGCCCGAGGAGCAAGGGGCGCGGATGGAAAGAGTGGCGGCCAAGATTGGTCATCTATTGATTTACGCGCTCCTGTTCGTGGTGCTGATCAGCGGCTACCTGATTTCCACCGCCAATGGCAGCGGTATCAGTGTATTTGACTGGTTCACCGTGCCTGCTACCGTTTCCGGTTTGTCCAATCAGGCCAGTATCGCCGGCGAGGTTCATTGGTATGGCGCCTGGGCACTGATGATTCTTTCTCTAGGCCATGCCCTGGCGGCACTGAAGCATCTATTGATCGATCGCAACGATGTCATGCGGCGCATGATCGACCCACGAACGTCCCGGCGTCTTTCCTGATATGTTTTCTGATTTGATATATCGTAAGGGCAACACTTGAAAATACCGAGGAGTTACTGATGTTCAAGAAGACCATGATGGCCGCGCTGTCGGTGTCGTCATTGCTGCCTTTGGTTCAAGCCCAGGCCGCCGACTACATCATCGACAAGGAGGGTCAGCACGCCTTCATTCAGTTCAAGATCAGCCATCTGGGCTACTCTTACATCCTTGGATCCTTCGAGGATTTCTCGGGTAACTTCAGCTATGACCCGGAGGATGTTGCTTCTTCGAGCGTCAATGTGGATGTCAACGTCGCCAGTCTGAACAGCAATCACGCCGAGCGCGACAAGCATATCCTGAACGAGGATTTTCTGGATGCCTCCGAGTATCCCACCGCGACCTTCGAGTCCACAGGATTCGAGTCTACCGGCGAGGGTGAGGGCACGCTGACCGGCGATTTGACGCTGCATGGCGTCACCAATGAGATCACCATGGACGTGTCCCATATCGGTGGTGGTGAAGACCCTTGGGGCGGCTATCGCGATGGTTTCGAAGGGACGACCAATCTGGCGTTGGCTGACTACGATATCGATATGAGTAAATTCCCGCCGGTGATGCACGAGCTCGAGTTGTATGTTGTTTTCGAGGGCATCCGCCAGTAAGCGAGTACTGACGTATTACATTAAAAGGCGCCGATATCGGCGCCTTTTTTCGTGGCAGAGTTATATAGGGCGAGGCAACTGCTTTAGTCGAGGTGCTCAAGCGTTGGTTTCAAGGTTCAGTGCGCGTTATTTTCACGGGCGATACTGTTGCATGAAGTCGTGATCGAGCCGCTGCTTGGCCTTCATTGCCAGCCGTCCTGACCACCACAGGCGCCACCACAATGCCATGCCGCGACCATCGCCGAGGTTGAGTATCGATAGATAGCGACGCTGGGGCTGAAACGCCTCAAACGGTGTGTTGCGCAAGTGTGCGACAAGATTGTGCAGCAGGATCGGTGCCTGGCGTACGCCGAAGACGCCGAGCTTGGGGTAGGGGGAGTCTTTCAGCCAGGCACAGTCGCCCACCGCAAAGATGCGATCGTCATAGGGGGTATGAAGCGCAGGGGTAATCGCAAGGCCATGGTGCGGATGATGTTCAAGATCCAGTTCGCCGATCAGCCATGGGGCCACGAGCCCTGTCGCCATGATGAGGTGGTCGACGGGCAATTGCATGCCATCATCCAGGATCAGTTGCCCATTGGCATAGGAGACGGCGCTAGCGGACATCTCTATCCTCAACCCTCGACGACGAAGCCGTCGAGCCAGCCATACACTGGCGCTGCGGGGTGCATGTTCGAGAAGGCGTTTACTGGCGCTGATCAGGCTGATATCGAACTTTCGGCCATAACGCTCGCTGAGCGCCAGAAGATTGGCAGCAAGTTCGGCGCCGGTTGGTCCGCCGCCAATGACCGCCAACCGAGGCAGGGGAGCGGACTCGGCCAGGGCCGATTCAAGCAGTTCGCGTAAGCGCAGGAGTCCTTCAATGGGCTTGGCAGGCCAAATCCCCTTGGCGTCTTCGATGCCGCTGATCGAAGGGGTATCGACACGACTACCCAGGTTAAGCGAGAGCAGGTCATAAGAGAGCGGCTCGCCCTTGGCCAGATGCACTATGCGCTCTTCCCGATCGATGGCGATAACCCGGTCTCGAATGAAGCGCCCGCCAGCATTTTCTATCAACGCTGCCGGGTCCAAATTGTCATCACTAGCGCTGTATTCACCGCCCAGCATGCCACTGGCCATACCCGAGTACCAGAAATTTCCGGGTGACAGCAGCGTGACCCGGGCGCCGGCATCGATAAGTCGTAGGGCATTGGCGGCGACGTGCAGGTGGGCATGTCCCGCGCCCACGAGGACGATATGAGTGGTCTCGGTCATTGGCGCGTGCTTTGAGCGTGGGCGCTCAGTCTAGCATGAGGGTTGCCTGGCTGAAGCATGCGGGGCTTGAAACATTGCCCTTCATCCCAATCTTCTAGTCAGCGTTCAGGATCATTGCTGCAAACTGCATGCACGAAAGGAGTTTCGAAATGGCACGCACACAGATATTACCCTCCATTGGTTTAGGTACCTTCCGCCTCAAGGAGCAGGATGTCATCGACTCCGTTACCTCTGCACTGGAGTTGGGTTATCGTCACATCGATACCGCTCAGATGTATGAAAACGAGGAAGCCGTCGGCAAGGCCATCAAGCAGAGCGGTGTACCCAGGGACGACATATTCCTGACCACGAAAATATGGTGGGATCGTTTCGAACACGACGATCTCATTGCAAGCCTGGAAGAGAGCTGTCGTAAGCTGGGGGTGGATCAGGTCGATCTGACACTGCTGCACTGGCCGTCGCCGAATGACGAAGTGCCCATGTCCGAATATCTTGGTGCCTTGAGCGAGGCACGAGAAAAGGGGCTGACCAAGCGCATTGGTGTTTCCAACTTTACCATTGCCCAGATCAACGAGGCGTTGGCCATGCCTGGTGGAGAGCACATCGTGACCAACCAGATCGAGGTGCATCCGTTTCTTGCCAACCGCAAGCTGGTCGAACATTGCCAGTCCAAAGGGCTGCAGGTAACTGCCTATATGCCGCTGGCGGTGGGCAAGGTGATGGACGAGCCTGTGCTCAAGGAGATCGCCGAGGCGCACGATGCAACGCCAGCCCAGATCGCGCTAGCCTGGGTCGCTCAGCGTGACATCGTGGTAATTCCCTCTTCAACCAAGCCAGAACATCAGAAAGCCAATCTCGAAGCGCTCGATATCACGCTTTCGCAAGATGAAATGGCGCGGATCGACAAGCTCGATGCCGATGAACGCATCGCCAATCCGGACTTTGCTCCCGAGTGGGATGAGTGAATATCACTCGGCACCGATGACTGATAGCAAGAAGCAGAGCCCGCCGTCGTTACCGACGGCGGGCTCTTGTTTTTATCGGTGGCGACTCGCGCTACGCCGCTTTATTAGAAGACGTCGTTGAGGACCGCATCGGGGAAATGACGCCGCAGCATTCGATTCTGGAAACCATCGACGAAGCGGCTATTGATGATGAGGATGAAGCGTTCGAAAGGGAGTGCGGGATCGGTCTGGGTCATGGCATTGGCACTGTGAAACAGCTTGTCGTCCTGAATATGCAAGATGTCGCCGGGATCGAGCTGAATGTCTGCCAGGCTATTTTCCCCCGCCTTGTCGGCATAGAGTTGGTTGGTAGCACCGGTGACGTTCTCCCGCTTGATGACGAGCACGCTGAGAAATTTGCAGCCGTCGGCATGAATACCCTGCCCCTGGAGCGGGTCCAGTTGGCCGGTGCCCTTGACGCCGTTTAGCTGAACCAGAATAGGTTCGTGGGCACCGATGCCCCATAGATCCGCCCAGCCGCGTACGAAAGACTTGAAATCCTCACGCGCCGTAAATGCCGGCTCCAGTGATGGGTAGTAGCGTAATTTATCGGCCATGCTCTCCGCATCGTTGAACATGCCGCCCTGAGCCATGGGGCACTCTCCCATGCACTCGACATCACCATTCTCCAGTAAATGTACCCATGACATGCGTTTCCAACGCGAATTGACGTAGGGGTCACGAGGCAGGGTGCTTAGAAATTCACTCCATGCGGCGATACTTACCCGATGGTCGATCCGGGTTACGCTCCAATGTTGCTCTTCGGTTTCCCGGTAAACCAGGGGGGGCCAGTAGCCTCTATCATCTAAGTCAGTAAGATCCTCGGTGGGCGTTGGGTTGGCCGATGTCATTCATCTCTCCTGATGGTGTGGTTGGTGGTAATTACAAATTTATTTTTATGTAACAGAATGTACAAAAGGGTTAATTTAACGAGGAACCAATCCGATTTCTTCCTTGAAAGAACGTTTTTTAGAAATATGAGGAAAAGACAATTATTCGTTTGATGTATTTTTTGTTTTTTAGCACCAATTAATTAATTTTTTGGCTGTTATAAAAGTAGCGCATGGGCATGGAGACTATTTCTTAGAAGGCGCTTGAGCGGAATTCGGTAGGGTAGGCAGGTATTCCTTGCCTCTTGCCTGGTTTCTAATCATTGAATTGGTCCGTTTAACGGCGGCTTATAAGACATATGTCATAGTTGAAAGTGCGTATTATCGTGTTGCAAGACACTCTGGGTGGGTCATATACATGTTCAGCAATGGCACGACGCGGTATTTGCCCTGGCTTCCATTCGCACTTGGAACGATCGCCTTTATTCTGGCGTTCTTCCTGATCTTGAGCCTTCCTATGCTTGTGCCAAGCCTCCTTGCTGCCGTCGCACTGGCGACGCTGGTGGCCTTGGGTTACCGCTTGTACCGCAATGAGTTGATAGTTCTCAGCACCGACGTTCAGCGGGTACAGCATCGTTACCATGAGAGTGAACAGCGCTTTCGGAACCTGTTGGAGAGCTTGCCCAAGGTGGCCGTGCAGGGCTATGACAAGGACCGCCGGGTCATCTACTGGAACGAGGCCAGCTGCGGGCTGTATGGCTACACCCGAGATGAGGTGAGAGGACGCCGGCTCGAGGAGCTGCTGATTCCAGTGGCAATGCGGGAAGCGGTGATCAAGGCGCACTGGAGATGGATAAAAGAGGGTGTGGAGATTCCGGCAAGCGAACTGGAGTTGAGGCACAAGTCGGGCTCACCGGTAGCGGTCTTTTCGCACCATGTCATGCTCGGCGAGCATACCGCCAACCCGCTGATGTTCTGTGTCGATGTCGATCTATCGCACGAGAAGAAGACCCAGCGCGAGCTCGATTACGTGACCCGTTTCGATGCCTTGACCCGCCTGCCCAATCGGCAGACCTTCGAGACCGAGCTCACCCATTGTCTTGACAAGAGTCGGCGCCACGATGCCCCCTTGGCGGTGGTGTTCATCAACATCGATCGTTTCTCCGAGATCAACGATGCTCATGGCCATGACCGGGCCGATGAATTACTGACGGTGGTGGCTCGACGTCTGCGTCATCATCTGCGTGATACCGACCTGTTATCCCGTTTCGGCGGCGATGACTTCGTTATCGCCTTGCCATTTCTGCAAGCGGATAGCGATGCGATCGACATGATGGAAAGGATTCACGCGGTTTTCGGCCAGCCCTACATGCTTGACGGCCATGAACTGCATGTCACCGCCAGTGCCGGGGTCAGCCTCTGCCCCGTCAACGGGAGTACCGCCAGCGAGCTGATCCGTAATGCGGATATGGCAAAGAATCGGGCCAAACAGGCCGGAGGCAATAATTATTGCTTCTTCAATGAGCAGTTCCATCGGGATGCGGTGCGTCGGCATGAAGTGACCGAACGCCTGCGTGATGCGCTGCGCAAGGAAGAGCTCTCGCTGCACTATCAGCCCCAGGTGGCGGCCAGGAGCGGGAGAATCGAGAGTTTCGAAGCGTTGCTGAGGTGGTTCCCCAAGGACGGTTTCGCCGTCTCTCCCGCCGAGCTCATCGAGGTCGCCGAACATTCGGACCTGATCCATGAAGTGGGGGATTGGGTCATGCTCGAGGCATGTCGTCAGCAGGCGTCATGGAAGGCGAAGGGCCTGGGTGAGTACCGCATCGACATCAACCTGTCCGGCAAGCAGTTCGTCCAGGATGGCGTTTTTCAGCGCCTCGAGGCCCTTATGGCCGAATATGATCTAACCCCGCGGGACATCGGTGTCGAGCTGACCGAGAATGTATTGATTCAGGCCAATGAGCAGGCGCTGGCAGGGCTATGGCGTCTGTACCATCGGGGTATGAAGATAGCCATCGACGATTTTGGTACCGGCTATTCTTCGCTGAGTTATCTGAAAAGCTTTCCCATCACCTCTATCAAGATCGATCGCACTTTTGTCTGCGATGCCCCGACCGAGCCCCAGGACCGGGCGATCATGGAGGCAACGGTGTTCATTGGCCACCGTCTTGGCCTGGAAGTCGTCGCCGAAGGGGTGGAGAATGAGGCGCAACTCGAATTGGTGCGCGAGGCGGGCTGCGACCTGGTGCAAGGCTACTACTTCTTCAAGCCAATGAGCAGTGATGCCGCGGATAACCTGCTTGCGACGCCGGCCTTGGCAAGCGAGCAGGGTACCCGGTGATGGATCCTGTGGCCGTGGTTTTCCTCCAATAATTCAGCAGTCCCACTGCCGATCGTCTATCATCCTGCCTCCGAGCCATCTGGGCGGCTCGGAGGCAGCGGCGTTGCATACGATGCGACCGCCGAGCGCTCGAAGTCACTTCCCTACCCGGAGCACTCGTGAGTCAGTCCTCAGTATCTCTCAGGCATCAGCTATGGCAGCAAACCTGGCCCATGGCCCTTGGCGCCCTTTCACTACTGGGATTTCAGCTGGTCGACAGCGCCTTCGTTGCGCGATTGGGAACCGCTCCCTTGGCGGCGCAGTCCTTCACCTTCCCGCTTTCCTTTTTGATCATCGGCGTGCAAGTGGGGCTGGGTATCGCGATTGCCGCCCTTGTATCCCGAGCGCTGGGCGCCGGGGAGGTACCCCGCGCAAGGCGATTGAGCAGCCTGGTACTGCTGGGCGGCAGCCTGATCGTCGGCGTGCTCTGTCTGCTACTGGGCGCCTTGCAAACACCAATGTTTCGTCTTCTAGGCGCGGATGAAGCGCTGTTGCCGCTGATAGGCGATTACTGGGCCCCCCAGCTGCTGGCGGCCTGGATCGGTGCCTTGCTCTATTTCGGCTATAGCCTGTTTCGTTCCCGGGGTGAGATGCGCCTGCCCGGCAACATGATGGTGATGACCAGCCTCGTCAATTTGATGCTGGATCCGCTGCTGATCTTCGGTATCGGTGATTGGCAAGGGCTAGGGCTGCCCGGTGCTGCCTGGGCCACGGCCATCGCGTTCAGCTCGGGATTGTTGGTAATCGCCCTGCGATTGAAACATACCGACTGGCTCACGAATCAAGGATTGATGGAGGAAGCACGATATTCCGCACGGCCGTTTGTGGGCATCGCCGGGCCTGCCATGATCGGTCAGCTCATGCCACCATTGGCGGCGATGCTGGCAACGGCAATCGTTGCCTCCCTGGGCGAGACCGCAGTGGCGGCCTGGGGGCTGGTGAGCCGCCTGGAAACGGTGTCGCTGATGGTCGTGCTGGCTTTGACCATGTCATTGCCCCCCTGGTTGGGGCGTTGCTACGGCGCCGGGGATTGGCAGCAGATACGGCGTCTGATGTGGCTGGCGCTGCGTGTCGTCCTGATCTGGCAACTGGGATTGGGGCTGGTGATGGCGCTGCTTGCACCCTGGGTGGCAGAGCTATTGGCAGGAAATCCCGACATTCGTGGGGAGTTGACCATGTTGATACGGGGCTTGCTGCCCAGTTATGCCCTGCTGGGAGTATGCATGATCGTGGTGTCCGCCTCGAACGCGCTGGGATGGCCACTACGTTCCATGTTGATGTCCGGGGTGCGATTGTTCGTGTGTTATCTGCCTTGTCTGTGGCTAGGGGCGCAATGGGCTGGCCTTCTTGGTGTGGCGCTGGGGGCGGCGCTGGGCAATGTGCTGGCGGGCGGTTTGGCTTTTGCGATGTACCGCCGCTCGATCGGGCTTAGAGGCAAGACAGGTTAAAAAACCTGAGGGCCGTGTCTCTATAGAAAAAAGAGATGATAATGCGCTTCAATACGGTAGTTAAACGTGTTTTTTAGCACTAAAAGAGTGCTATTCACTTCAAACTGTTTCCTATACTTCCCCTCTTGCCAGCAGGCGCTGCTGGCGGCATGACAATGCACAAAAAATTTGCCTGGGGGCAGTGATGAACGTATTGATACTTGGCTGTGGCGTCGTGGGTGTGACCAGCGCTTACTATCTGGCGCGGCAAGGGCATACGGTTACCGTTCTGGATCGTCAGCCTTCGCCGGCCATGGAAACCAGCTATGGCAATGCCGGCCAGGTTTCCTTTGGGTTTTCCTCACCCTGGGCGGCACCGGGCATACCACAGAAAGCGCTCAAGTGGATGTTTCAAGAGCATGCGCCGCTCAAGATTCAGCCGCGTATGGACCCGGCCAAGGCGCGTTTCATGGTGCAAATGCTCGAGAACTGCACCAGCGGACGCTACGCGATCAACAAGGAACGCATGGTGCGCATCGCCGAATATAGTCGCGCTTGCATCAATGCATTGCGGGATGACACGGGCATTCGTTACGAAGACCGCCAGCGAGGGCTTCTACAACTGTTTCGCTATGAAAGCCAGGTCGATGCCGTGGCCAAGGACATGCAAGTGCTCGAGCAGTGCGGTGTTCGCCACACGCTTCTCAATGCCTCTGAAATAGTAAACGTCGAGCCTGCGCTGTCGCGGGTTCCAGGAAAATTCGTCGGCGGTCTTCATCTTCCGGATGATCAAACCGGCGATTGTCACCTGTTTACCAACCGTCTTGCGGATTATTGCCGTGATCATTTGAATGTGACCTTTCGCTTCGATATCGACATCCAGCGTATCAAGCGCCAGGGCGATCATATCGAAGGCGTCGTGACCTCCGCAGGAGAGTTCACTGCGGACAGTTACGTGGTGTGCCTGGGCAGCTATTCGCCATTGCTGGTCAAGGATCTGGACATTCGGCTGCCCATCTACCCCGTGAAGGGCTACAGCCTGACCGTGCCGGTAACCGATGATGGCGGTGCGCCTCAGTCCACGGTGATGGATGAAACCTACAAGGTCGCCATCTCTCGCTTCGATGACCGTATTCGTGTTGGCGGCACCGCTGAGCTGGCTTCCTATGATCTTAGTCTGCTCGAGAAGCGACGTGCCACGATCGCCATGGTGATCGGTGATGTGTTCCCTGAAGGGGGCAATATTGCAGAGGCCGAATTCTGGACGGGCTTGCGCCCCATGACGCCGGATTCGACACCGATTGTCGGTGGAACCAAATATGACAACCTATGGCTAAATACCGGCCATGGCACCCTGGGATGGACCATGAGCTGTGGCAGTGGCCATCTGCTTGCCGACCTGATGAGCGGTCTCCAACCGGCCATTGATCCTAAAGGGCTAGATGTGACTCGTTACGCCGCCTGACACCGAAAAGAAGATGGAATGCTCGAATGCCGCTGATGAAGCGGCATTTTTTATGTCGCGCTTACGAATGTAACTAACTATTGCTGTGTTTCTTTAGTACTCAATTAGGAATAGCGCTATCGATAAATAATGGCCATGTATTAATTTTTGAATCAAAGTGTTTCAAAATAACCATTCTTGTTACTTTGTGTAATTAAAGGCGATGATTGTGCCCAAGGATTTCCGATGTCATCAAGCGCGTACTCACGACAACGCGTGACACAGGATGATTTTCGAATATCCAGCAGCTGTCTTCCAGCACGAAGAGGTTGGAGGTCCATAATCACATTACGCAGGGTTTGAAAATGGTCACAAATGATTTCTCCAGGAGTGGTCTCGATCTCAACGGCAAGGTAACGCTATCTCAACCTACGGCATTGGAGTGGGGGCCTGACGGACGATTGTATGTCACCGAGGTCAAAGGCAGCATCAAGGTTCTGACCGTCGCTTTTGGCAGCCCCAATCCTGATGAAAATCAGACCAACACTTTTTATGTCACCAGCGCTGAAACGCTTGACCAGGTCAAAGGTATCACCAATCACAACGATGACGGTACGAAAGCCAGCGGTGATGAACGGCAGGTAACGGGGATCAGCGTTGTGCCCCGGTACGACGCCGATGGCAATCCGGTGTTGATCGATGGCAAGCCCGCGGTCAGTGTCTATGTGACCTCCAGCGATAGCCGCATCGGGGCCGGTGGCGATGGAGAAGATTCAAACCTGGACACCAATTCCGGTACCATCACGCGTCTCGACCAGACCGAATCCGGCTGGCAGACGACGGATATCGTGCGTGGCCTGGCCCGCTCAGAAGAGAACCACTCCCTCAACGGTCTCGAAGTCGTGCAGGAACTCGACAGCCAGGGCAAGTTGATCAGTGAGCGCATGATCGTTGCCAGTGGCGGTAATACCAATACCGGTGCGCCTTCCAATAATTTTGCCGGCCAGCAGGAAACCGCCTACAGCGGCGCAATTCTCGAGATCGACCTCGACCAGCTGAAAACGATGCCCGTGCTTACCGATGCCGAATCGGGACGCAACTATATCTATGACGTGCCGACCCTGGATGATCCTACCCGCGAAGGTGAGGATGACGCCGGCGATCCTTTCGGCGGTAATGATGGTCTCAATGGCAGCAAGATCGATCCAACGGGCCCCGTTCAGATCTATTCAGCAGGCTATCGTAATGCCTATGACGTTGAAGTGACGGAAGATGGTCGCGTCTGGACTTACGACAACGGCGCCAACAACAGCTGGGGCGGCCGCCCGATTGGAGAGGCCGGCGAGAGCGGGGCCTATACCGATAACCAGCAGCTGGCCAATTTTATCGCCACCAATCTCAACAATGGTGATGGCAATGGCGGCGACAGCATCAATCTCGAGCATGGTTGGGATCCCAAGAACTATGACCAGTTTCATGAGATCACTCGCTCGGACGACCTAGACGGGCGCGAGCTTTCCGCAGGTAAAGGCGGTGCCGCCACCTATCAATGGGAAGATCCGGATACCGGCGAAATGTTGACCCTGGTGTACGGCGGGCACCCCAACCCTACCCGTGCCAGCGGTGGCCAGTCGGGGCTGCTCTTTACCCCGGAAGATGGCGTGGAGAACTCGTTCTTGATGCTCTCGAACGTCGATAAAGAGGGTGAGAATAGCAGCGACTATGATGTCGTGATGGCCTTCTTGCGTACCGTCGAAGAAAAATACGACACCGCGGGCGCCGGTGATCTGACAGGTCGAGTCATCGCGGTGACGCCGGGTGAACAGTATTACATTACCGAATCCGGCCGAACGTATCTTGTCGGCGATTATTCCGATGCGCCCAGGGAGATCAATGGCGAAACGGTACTTGGTGTAAGCGGCATGCCCAAGGATTT
Source organism: uncultured Halomonas sp. (assembly GCF_947493865.1). GTDB lineage: Bacteria > Pseudomonadota > Gammaproteobacteria > Pseudomonadales > Halomonadaceae > Modicisalibacter. The sequence continues at coordinate 461,519 of NZ_CANLTC010000001.1, read as the reverse complement.
CGATTCGGTAGTGGCTAATATCAATCCTATCGAAGGCAACTATCTCGAAGGTGGCTACACCGATGGCGCCATCGATTCCGGCAAAGGCTCCATCAACGGCCTGACCGAATACACCTCGACGATCTTCGACGATCCCGCTAGTGGAATGAAAATGTCCGGGGCGATTTTTGCCGCAAGTCTGGGTCAAGGTAACCTGACCATCATGGGCCGCGATGAAAACGGCATGATGCAGTCCAGGGAAGGTGGAAGCGGGCCGAGCCTGGCGGAAGAACGCGATGTGGTGGATATAGGCGGAGCGCCGTTGGGGCTTGCTTCCATTGGCGACGACCTCATGGCATTCAATGGACAAAAGGCCTTTCAGGGCTCGGTATGGGCTACGATCTTCAAGCAAGGTGGCCCGGCAATCGAAATACTCCAGCCTGACAACGGCAAGGTTCCCCTGGCCGGCAGCGTTGTCGTCGATCCTATCGATCATGACCAGGACGGTATCGATCATATCCATGATCCCTTTGAATTCGATGCCGACAACGGCATGGATCTGGCCGCTGGCGAGCGTATCGTACTCGACTTCGATCCTACCAAGAGCCCCTATCCCGGAACCATCAACGACACCGGTCTGATGGGTGCCGCCCTGGATGGCAAGACCCCGAACCGCGATGCCAAGACGCAGGGCGAAAATTTCGAAGCGGATCAGCAAGAAGATGGGCTTTACGATCTTGGCGGCAACATCATTCCCGGTGGCAACGCTCCGATCTTCCAGATCAAGAAAGTCGTCGGTGGCACCGTCGTGGGTAGCGACAACAGTGCCCGCGACGCCATGCATGTAGGCATCAATCCGGGTGATGATGTCGAAAGCATGGTGATCAGCTCCAAGATCAAGAACTGGATGCCTTCAGTGAACGGTGGCATCAAGGGCGGGCAGCTTACTGGCGTCATGCTCGGCGATGGCACCCAGGCCAACTATGTGCGTATGGTATTTGGCACCATGGTCATCGATGGCGAACTCGCCGCGGGTTTCGAAGTGGGTTATGAAGTCGAAGATACCTACACGACCCTGGCCCGTGTCGCGGTGCCGGAATTGACCGACGGTAATGTCAGTACTCTTGGGCTGCAGCTTGCCGTAAATACGGGTAATGGCTTCGAAGTCGAAGCCGGCTATCGTCTTGGCAATGACAAGATCATCCCAATCGATCTCAATGGCTTCTCCTTGCCGCCCGGCGTACTGCAGGACATTCTTACCGGCTCGCATACCATCAGCGATGGCGACACAGTGCTCTCCTCTGGCGCGGCGGTCGGTTTCCTCGCGGAAACCTCTGCACGCGATGCGGCAAGCGAAGATGGCCTATCTGCGATCGACTTCTACAATCTCGAAATCGAAGCGCGGGGCAATGAAATCCAGGTAGGCACGACTGGAGAAGAAGTGGGGGCCGAGGGCACCGACGGTATCGACACCCTCATTTATACCGGTAGCGATGTGATTCTGGCGCCTTTGGCGGACAGCGTCGAAAACTTCGACGGTAGCGGTTCCGATGCAGACTTCACTGTCATTGGTAACGACAGCGACAACATTCTGATCGCGGGTTCCGGCGACAATACCTTTGTCGGCGGGGGTGGTGCAGACAGTGTACGCGGCTCTTTCGCGACCATCGATGGCAGCGTCGTGAAGGATTTCCAGCCGGAAGACGATATCCAGATTCTTGATAGTTATCTTACGAAAAAGGATGTCAGTTACCGCATGGAAGATGGCGTGGTCAAGCTGGTGTTCACCGATCCTGCCAGTAAGCAGACCGCCACGATCAGCCTGACGGGCGAGCAGTTCGAGAACTTCGATCCTGACAGCGGTGCCAATGTCTTCAATATCGAGTTGACGGAGCAGGGTACTCGTATCACCTACTCCGAGGAACGCGTGCTGTATCGGATCAACGCCGGGGGCGATGATGTCACTGCCACCGATGGGGGCCCTGACTGGCTTGGTGACAAGACGTCCGGATTCGAGTATCTGCTGGGCAATACCAAGAACACCTATAGTGGCAAATCGTCGGATGAGCAGAGCGAAATCGACCTCTCGGGACTCGGCGACGATATCGTGCCTTGGCAGCTTTACACCAATGAGCGCAGTGATAACAGCGCTGAAGGAGAAATGCTGGAATATGGCTTCCCGGTAACCGCCGGTGGCACCTACTCGATCACCTTGTACTACACCGAAAACTGGAACGGCATCTTCAACGAGGAAGGTGGTCGTGTCTTCGATGTGGCGGTGGACGGCAATGTGCCCGAGGCCTTCGCCGGTATCAACCCGCTGGCCGAAGCCGAGAAAGCTCTGGGGCCCGATGCCACTCAGGATGACTTGATCGGTTACGGTCTGTCTCGTACCTATACGTTCACCGCTCAGGACGAGGTCATCAATCTGGCCTTCAATCACGGCGCCCAGAATCCCAAGATCAACGCCATCGAGATCAAGCAGCTAGGCCTCAATTCGACAACGGATACAGCTCCGCCTCCCGTTGACGACGTAGCCCCTCAGGTCGATTCTATTCAGGTTGAAGAGGCTACTGACAGCGACAGCGGCTTGCAGGTGACGGTAACCCTCAGTGATGACGAGGGAATCGATATCAATGCCATCCAGGGTGATGAACTTGTCTTCACTGGCATTGAACCGGCATCTTCCGGTCTTGTAGCGGGTGACGGTGCCATTACGCTTGGCAATGATGGCAAGAGCGCCGTCATCACCTATCTCATCACCCCGCCCGAAGGGACCAACGCCTGGCCGGAGGGTAGCTTCACCGTAAGCGTCAAGGAGGGAAGCTATAAGGACAGTGCCGGTAACGGGGTTGCATCCTATCAAACCAGCTTCGACATCAACCTGGGCGAATCCGATGCTGGAGGCGGTTCTGATGCGGGGAGCGATATCGAGTACGTCACTGCATTTGAACTGGACTTCGAGACCGCAGGCAGTCCGCTGGAGCAAGGCGGCTTCGACGGTCTGCTGGGAGGAATCGGCGATGAGACGGTGGTGACCAGCGTCGAGAATGGCCAGCTGGTGATCAATACCTCCGATGGCGATATATACAAGGGCAACAGCGCCAACGACTTTATCAAGAACGTCGATTTGAGTGATCCTGCTCAGACGCTGGTAGAGATCGCGACCCGCTTTTCCAATGCTTTCCCGGCGGCGCTGGAAGCTCAAGGGTTGTCCAGCGATGAGATCCCCAACTATGCACAGCAAGGGATCCTTTTCGGCACCGGTAGTCAGGGCAACAACGAGTTGATCAAACTCACCCTGGGGGGCAACAACGGCAATATCGTACAGCTCTGGTCCAATGGTAATGGTAAGCAAGATCCTGAGGCTGTGGATGACCAGTACGAGCTCAAGGATCTGCTGACAGATAAAAGCCAGGGTTTGAGGGACGTTGCCAATGTGGACATGACACTGCAGATCGACAAGAGCGCCGGCACGGTCACGCCTCTCGTGACGCTTTACGGCACTGACGATGAAGTTCTCGGTGGCCTGCGCGCCAACGATACGCAGGGTTTCGTCACCGCTAAAGCGCAAGCGTTGCCGAGTGCTGTACTCGACAACCTGCTCGATTCCAGCACACCTACTGCGGTGGGCGTGACTTCCAACGACTACCAGACGCTAAATTCCTATGAAGCGCGCTGGGAGTATCTCAACGTCACCGTTTCCGAGGGCAATACCGCTTCCGAGGGTGAGGCTTTACCGAGCACTGCTGAACAGGTGTTTGCTGATGCCAATCTGGTTACCTCGGAACAATATGCAAATGGTGAAGTTGGTTCTGCCGTGATCACGATCACTCCGAATGGAGAGGACGTTCAGGACTCGAACTACGTTAGCGGCTCCTTCAATATTACCAATACCGGTGACAAGAAGATCGCAGCCGTCTATTTCGATGTGAGTTCGGCTCTCTACGATGACAGCGTGTTTGATCCGGATGGGAAGGGTGGCGATACCGCGGCCAAGGATCTCACGATCGATAGCGCCGGTGGAACAGGGGTAATACAGCCGTCCGAGTACGAGCACTACTTCCAGCAGGGGGTCGATCCGGACCCTGCAAACAGCGCGGTCAACGGCGGCTATAAAGGCGCAATGGTGAAGTTCTCTGCCACGGAAGATGGAGGCTTCAGTCAGGGCGAGACCGTCACTTTCAGTGGGGACATGGATCCCAATTCGATTGCAGGCATGTCCAAGAGTGGCGAAGCGGGCGTCGATACCGGCTCGCTGCCTGCCTGGGATGTAGGAGGTGTGTCCGGTGCCGAGTTGATCGGCTCGAAGGTCTATATCGCCTTTACCGACGGCAGCATCGCCAATGCGCAGCTGATGGGGGATGGCAGCCAGACCGGGGCACAGGCGCTGGTAACCGAGGCTTCCAAGAACCTTGAGGTGAAACTCAGCGTTGGAAATGTAGTGCGCGGAGAGGATGGCAGCTTCGAGGAAGTGCCTAGCGTGGAAGTGTCGGGACCCGCGAACGAGTGGGTGCGGGTAGTCATGACGAAAGGCCATCAACCGGTTACCAATGACACCGACGATATCGCAAGCATTGTTGAGTCACGACTGGAAGACAATGCATTCCCGGCCAACAATGCGGCGGAATTTCAGTTTGCCGATATTCAGCTGGATGAAAATGGCTACGCTGACGTTTCTGCTGAATTCGTCTACGACACCTTCCTGAACGGGACAGCCAGCTTCGATGGTAGTGACACCTTGCCTCTCGGCTTTGTCGCATCAGTCATCGAAGACCCCAATACCACCGAGGCCTTTGCCCTGGGGGGAGTAAGCGAGCCAATTTACCTGTTCCAGTGAGGCCAAGTAAGCGCTAGCTAGCGCAAAGGGGAGGCGTGGCGACATACCGATGCCGCGCCTTCCCTTTTTATTATGCAGTTCGCAGCGAAAAATTAGGTAAAATGGTGTCAGGCGTTACATTAGTTTACTAATACTCACGGAACTAGGAATTTCAGTTATGCATACGCACGCTAAGTTAGTAATATTGTGTATTCAAAGGTTGTACTTTTGTAACTACACGATTAACAGTAAGGCACCGTCAATTGACGGTTCCTGCAGGTAGTGGCCTGAGAGAAATGCCAAAGAGTATCTCTCGGGCGGTAGCGTGGGAAAAAGGAATTCGCGCTACTTCAGCTCTCGGTTCAAGCCTCCACGGGCCTGAACTTCATCCTCGAACCAAAAACTTCGAATTCGAAAATTTGTCAGACAGGATCAAAAAATGAAAAAGACAACACGCATTGGCTTGCTCGCAGCATTGACACTCAGCATCTCGGCTTGCGCCTATTCGCCGGGTGGCCATATCGATTACGAAGCGGCGGAGAAGGCGCCACCACTGGACAACCTGGTGGACATCGAGGCGATCACGCCTACCATGATCGCCGAGTACCGCCAGCAGGTGGAGTCCAGAAGCGCGAAGAGCATGTCTCGGGAGTTGAGTGAGGCGATCGACTCCTATGAATACAAAATAGGGCCAGGCGATGTGCTCAATATCGTCGTCTACGACCATCCCGAGCTGACCATTCCCGCCGGTGCCGAGCGTAGCGCAACGGAATCGGGTACAGTGGTTCAGCCCAATGGCTATATCTACTATCCTTATATCGGGCGGGTCAAGATCGAAGGCAAGTCGGTCGATGAGGTACGTCAGATCATTACCAGCCGTCTCTCGAACTTCATCACCGAGCCCCAGGTAGAGGTCGGCATCGCGGCCTTCAAGTCCAAGAAGGCCTATGTCACCGGTGCCGTCGGCACTCCCGGCATGGTACCCATCACCAACACGCCCATGACGGTACTCGACGTCATTAGTCAGGCAGGCGGGCCGACAGCGGATGCTGATTGGCACGAGGTGACCCTGAACCGTGGCGGCGAAGAGCAGACCCTGTCTCTGTTCGCCATGCTCAAGGAAGGCGATCTGACGCAGAACCGCCTGCTTCGCGAAGGAGACGTCGTGCATGTGCCCAGCGCGGAAAACCAGAACGTCGCCGTTCTTGGACGAGTGCGCAACGCCGGCAATCTGCCGGTCGGCAACGAGCGCATCTCGTTGACGGATGCCCTGGCACGTGCCGGCGGCCTGAACAATCAGCGCGCGGAACCTACCGGTATTTTCGTCATCCGCAGCAAGCCGGCCGGTAGCGAAAAGATGGCAACCGTCTATCAGCTGGATATCACCAACGCCGTGGCCTTGAACATGGGCTCCTATTTCCCGCTACAGCCGAAGGACGTGGTGTATGTGACGGCTGCGCCGCTGGCTCGCTGGAACAATGTCATCAGCCTGTTGCTGCCCACGGCCACGCTGCCGGGTGACATCACTGGCACAGAGATAGGCGAACTCTAATAGCCATGTTTCACTCCATCCTGGTGGTCTGCACCGCCAACATTTGTCGCAGTCCGGTGGGCGAGGCGTTACTTAAAGCCCGCCTACCGGAATTGCGGATCGAGTCGGCGGGGCTAGCGCCAGGATCCCATGAAGGTAGTGGCGCAGCGCCTTTTGCCCAGGAGTTTGCAACGGAATCCGGGCTGAATCTTGAGGCCCACCGTTCACGGCGCATCACGCGTGACATGATAGACGCCGCTGACCTGATACTGGTCATGAGTGAAGGCCAGCGGCGTCATATAAGTGAACTCGCTCCCGCGGCCACCGGTAAGACCATGCTGTATGGCCGTTGGCTACCGGACGGAGGCAGCCAGGGCTGCAAGATTCCCGATCCATATCGCAAAAGCCGTGAGGCATTTGCCCATGTTCACAAATTGCTGACCCAAGCCGCCGACGCCTGGCAAACCAAGCTAGGGAGTTGATGTATATGACCAGTCTCGTTTCAGGAAATACCATGTCTCAGGAACAACAGGTTCAGGCGACACGAAATGCGGGCCAGAACGACGATACCGTCGATCTAGGCCGTCTTTTCGGGTTGCTGGTGGACAATAAGTGGAAAATACTCATCGTCACCGGTTTGTTCGCTCTTGCCGGGTTGATTTACTCACTTCTCGTTACCCCGGTCTTTCAGGGCGATGCACTCGTTCAGGTAGAGCAAACCGGTGCCAGCGACAAATCGGAACTGGCTGCGTTACTGGGCGAAGAAGCGCCAACGGCCGCTGCGCAAATGGAGATTCTCGGCTCGCGGCTCATTCTTGGTCAGGCAGCTGATCAAGAGGATTTAGACATCGTTGCCGCGCCCAGCATGTTTCCCATCCTGGGCGATGTTCTGATACGCAATGACATTGCGCGTCCCGGTTTTGCTGAAGGCCGACCCGAAATCTGGGCTAATGAAGCCATCAGCGTCGAATCCTTGAGTGTCGAGCCCGAATTGGTAGGTAAGCCACTGACGCTTGAGGCCTTGTCCGACAACCGCTATCGGCTGCTTGACGCCGAGGGCCATGTTATTGGAACCGGCCAGGTTGGCAAGATGCTGGAAACCGCCAACCCTTGGGTCGAACTGCGCGTAGGTGACATGCAAGCACCTGCTGGCGCTACGTTCAAGCTACTCAAGCGCAGTCCCCAGGCGACAATCGCTTCGCTCAAGTCTCGTTTCAATGTAATGCAAAAGGGTACCGAAACAGGGGTGCTGGAATTGACCCTGACGGGCACCGAACCCCGAGAAGTTGAAGATACGCTGAATGCTATCGCCGAAGTCTATCTCGCCCAGAATATAGCGCGCCAAGCCGCTGAAGCGGAAAATAGCCTGGAGTTTCTGGAAAAGCAGATGCCCAATGTGCGCCAGCAGCTGCAGGATGCCGAAAGTCGACTCAATGAGTACCGTTCCGAGCGCGACAGTGTCGACCTGACCATGGAAACGCAAAACGTGCTTTCGGGCATGGTCGATATCGAGGGTCGTCTGAATGAACTGCGTTTGAAAGAGTCCGAACTCTCCAGGCGCTATACACCGAATCACCCCCTCTACGCGGCGCTATTGGAAAAGAAGGCCCAGCTCGAACGCGAGAAGGCCAACATGGAAGAGCGCACCGGCAACTTGCCCGAGACCCAGCAACAGATCCTGCGCATGACCCGAGATGTTGAGGTCACCCAGCAGATCTATGTGCAACTGCTCAATCGAATGCAGGAGCTCAATATCGCCAAGGCTGGCACGGTGGGCAATGTGCGCATCATCGATTCCGCGGTAGTCGGATCATCGCCGATCGCTCCTAAAACACCGCTCATCGTCATATTGGCAACGCTTATCGGCGCAATTCTCGCCATCAGCGTCGTCTTGATTCGAGGTATCTTCAATCGCGGTGTAGAAAGCCCCGAGCAACTCGAAGATTTGGGCTTGCCCGTTTATGCCACCGTGCCACTGTCGGAAGATCAGCAGAAGCTGGTCAAACGAATCCGCCAGCGCGGCGAGTCGCAAGGCAAGAATGTCATTGGTGGAATGCTTGCCAAGGTCAATCCGACCGATACCGCCATCGAAGCACTGCGTGGCCTGCGTACCAGTCTGCATTTCGCCATGCTTGATGCTCAAAACAATTGCATCATGGTCACTGGACCGAGTCCGGGCATCGGCAAGAGCTTCACCAGTATCAATCTAGCTGCCGTATGTGCTCAGGCAGGCCAGAAAGTACTGATGATCGATGCCGACATGCGCAAGGGCAGTGTGCACATGGCTTTCAATGATCGCTCGGAAGCAGGGCTTTCAGAAGTGCTGTCAGGCAAACTCGATCTTCAACACGCCATCAGGAACGGCGGCATGCCGGGCTTGTACTACATTTCACGTGGTATCGCGCCCCCCAACCCCTCCGAGTTGCTGATGCAGAAAAGCTTCACCGATCTTCTCGAGCAAGTAAATGGTGAATTCGATCTGGTTATCATCGATACTCCGCCCATCCTGGCGGTTACGGATGCCGCTATCATCGGCAAATTCGCCGGCACGTCATTGATGATGGTGCGCTTCGGCCTCAACCCACCGCGTGAAGTGAAAGTAGCGTTGCGCCGGCTGGAGACTTCAGGAGTGAAGGTCAGGGGATGCATACTCAACGCCATGGAGCGCAAGGCCGCCACTAGCTATGGTTATGGTTATTACAACTATTCATATAAATGATGGCGTCCATAACTTTTTTATCAACAGCGGTGTAACGTATGCTCCAGAACCTTCGAGAACTCTATAATCTGCTTACTCTTGAGCAGCGTAAGAAACTGTTCAAGCTGCAAATACTGATCGTAGGTATGTCATTTGCCGAAATAGCCAGCGTCATTGCCATCGGGCCCTTTATGGGTCTGGTGGGTGACATGAGTCAGTTACAAGGCGATGGGATTGTGGCAAGCATCTACCAAGCAAGTTCTGCCGAAACGCCCCAAAGCTTTCTATTCTGGCTAGGGATAGGCGTGTTCGTCATGCTGGTAGCAGCCGGGCTTTTTTCCATGTACACCGTCTGGCGTCTGGCACTTTACGGCTCCCAGGTAGGGGCCGAGCTATCCAGTCGCCTCTTCAAGCATTACATGCACCAGCCTTGGCTGTTTCATGCTGAAGGTAGCAGTGGACAACTGATCAATCAGATTTCTCAGGAATCCCAGCGGGTAACCAATTTCATCATCAGCCCCTTGATGCAAATGAATGCCAAGCTGGTCATGGTCATCCTCATGGCCGTTGCCATCTTGATTTACAATCCCATGGTGGCAATCATTGGTGTCTCGCTTTTTGCTTTATCCTACCTGCTCATATATCGACTGGTGAAGAAGAGGCTCACTAATAATGGCGCAAGAATTTCGCAGCAACAGACGCTACGCTTTCGTCTGATGTCCGATGGTTTTGGAGGCGTCAAGGATACACTGTTGCTCGGACGTCAGCAGGTCCTAGTCGATCGCTTTGAGGATGCCAGTAGAGCCTTTGCGCGTAGCCATGGCGTCAATCAAGCCTTGAATCAGATGCCGCGATATGCAATAGAAATCATCGCCTTTGGGGCCATCATCGCGCTAGTGCTTTATCTTCTTTATTCTCGGCAAGGCAATCTAGGCGATATACTTCCCGCACTTTCAGTCTATGCACTAGCAGGCTTCAAGCTATTGCCCGCTTTCCAGCGAATTTATGTAGGCATCGCTAATATAAAAGGTAACATGGCCGCCTTCGAGTCCATTCGTGATGGATTGATAGCTGGGAGTACTCATTATCAGAAGGAAGGTTTCGATGGTCGTGGCAGTGCGCAGCCGATAGCACTGAATGAGAATATCGAGTTTCGCGGAGTAAGATTCACGTATCCCGGCAAGCAAGATCCAGCACTCAAGGATATATCGCTTTCAATACCCGCCAATCAAGTGATAGGTTTGGTAGGATCTTCGGGATCAGGAAAGTCGACGGCCATCGATCTTCTACTTGGGCTGATCAAACCCGATGCAGGTTGTATAACCATCGACGGGGTGCCCTTGACCGATGATAACCGGCGTGCTTGGCAAAATAAGCTGGGATTCGTATCACAAAGCATTTTCTTGTCGGATTCAAGCATCCGCGAAAACATCGCATTTGGCCTGCCTCCCGAGGCAATCGACGAAGAGAAAGTGCGTAGAGCAGCAAGCATGGCTCATCTCGATGAAATGCTCGCTGAATTACCTGCTGGCTTGGATACTTTTGTGGGCGAGCGCGGCGTACAGCTCTCTGGGGGACAAAGGCAGCGTATTGGTATTGCTCGTGCGCTCTATGAAGATACCGAAGTACTAGTCCTTGATGAAGCGACGAGTGCTCTTGATGGCATTACAGAAAAATTGATCATGGATGCGATACACGATTTTTCTGGAGAAAAAACAATCATAATGATTGCACATCGTCTGGCGACAGTGAAACAGTGCGATCAGATATTGCTTTTGAACCAAGGAAAAGTAGTCGATCAAGGAAAATATGCCGATCTTGTTGGCCGCAACGACATGTTCAAGCGGATGGCACAGCATGCTTGATCGACTATAGTGATAACTTATCCAAATTCTTAAACGAGGTTGACGTGCTACAAGCATAAATTTATATTATTCTCACTTACATTATTTTTTATCATGGCGCGCTACGTTTTGAATTTATATAAGAGAAGAATTTTCAAACTAATGGATCTATTCCGTGTCGGTGGGAGACCCGGACGCCATCAAGAGGTCCTTTTAAAACTTTTAAAAAAGAATAAAGAAGTAAAGGACTACACATTTTTAACTGATCCATTGCAGGCATTAGAAAAAGCAGACGGGGAACCATTTTTAACGAATGTACCGCTTGCTCATTGTCGAGGCTTTGGGCTGCTAGCTTTTCCTATAACCAAGGATTCTTCGCATCCATTTATTCAGACGCTCAATGAATACAAAAACACGGGGCTGCGCCGTTATGAAGGCTCACCTCTCGAAAAATATTACTCAGTGTTTCAGCCCACGACGGGGGAAGAGCTCTGGGGGATAAAACCGTCAAAAAACGATCGTTTGAACAGGTACACTACCTTGGATTTTATCGAGCCATGGTTTGGTATTCCTTCAAAACATGAAAGACGTAGTAAGATAAATATTAATAAGATAGAAGCTCGTGAGCATAATCGAGAGTTAAAAAATGCATTAGACTGGCAGCATTTTGGCCCTGTTTCTTATGCAAAGGGAAAATTCGAATACGAGCGTTTAATAAATATTTATGAATCTATAAAAAAACATGGCTATTTGAGGGGGGGGAGTCATAGTGAAATAAATGGGGCGATGCTAGTTGAGGGTAAAAAATATTCGGTAATGATAAATAGTGGTCAACATCGAATAGCAGCTCTACTGGCTAATGACTATGAAATAGTGCCCATTCACTTTAATGTAAAAAAGTGGCAACCAGTAATTAAAAGTAAGACACGTCACTGGCCTGCTGTAAAATACAAATTTCTATCTGAACAGGAAGCAAAAGCAATTTTTGATCGCATTTTTAGCGGCCTACAACCCTTTACAGATAAATTATCAAAGAAGTGGACATATAATGGCCAGTCCTAAAGCACCCATATCATTGATAATAACCACATACAACGATGCAGAGTATTTAAACAAAGCTATTGAATCTGCGTTACATCAAAATGAGCAAATTGCAGAAATTGTAGTAATCGATGATGGCTCTAAAAACGACGATGCCGAAAGGGTAGTGGAAAAATATAAAAATAGTATACCTAATATTGTTTTTTTCAAAAAAGAAAATGGCGGGCCTTCAAGCGCAAGAAATTTAGGAATACAAAAAGCTAGCCAAGAATATATAACCTTTCTTGATGCTGACGATTATATGCTTCCCTGTAATATTGAAAATCTTTATTCGGCGATTAAAGTTTTGCCCAAGGATTATTTTGGCGTTTATGGGGATTATATAAGTAGTCTCACAAAAAAGCGGGTAAAGCATTGTAATATCGATGGGATACCATCCACTAGCTTGGTAGGTAGGGATCAGGGCATTCCAGGGTGCGTTTATTCTTATTTGATAAAGCGGAGTATGCTTTTAGAAGTCGATGGGTTTGATGAGAAATTAACTCATAATGAAGATTTTGACCTATTGATTAAGCTGATAAAAAAAGGTTATCGCATAAAAGGCAGCGTCGGAGCTGGAATTTATAGAAATTATCGGCCTGGGTCGCTTACTAGAAGCGATGATAAAGTCTATGCAAACCACCAAGCAGTATCTCTTTTTTTGGATAAGGCAGAAAAATATAATTACTTCGATGAAAAAGAATTAAAAAAAAGAAGGAAAAGAAATAAGCTGACATTAGCAAAAAAACTGCGCAAGAGAAAAAACTCTAGTCATGAAGTAAAGAAAGCATTGAACGAAGCTTTTTCATTTGCACAACCAGAAGGTATTCGTGAGTACACCGCTTATCTTTTTAGTAAATTATTTTGATGATGGATTAACCGATGAGAATATTGCATTTCATATCTAGTCCAGCTGCTGGTGGTGCAGAAATTTATGTCCGCGACTTAGCTATACGCATGAGCGAATTAGGACATAAAATCTTTATTATTTTCTTAAGCGACGCTCAGACAATAAATAGAGATGTTATATTCGAGAAAAAATATTTGAAGGATTTAGAAGAGTCAAATATAGGTTATGCTTTTCTAGGGGATCGCTCAAAAAAAGATTTAATACTTGGTTTTTTCAGGATTAAAAAAATATTAACTGACTTTAAGCCTGATGTAGTGCATGCGCATTTACATTACGCGCTATTCTACCTGGGTGTGTATAATTACAAGTTAATTTATACACATCATAGTATAAGGCCTGGGGTGCCGCTGTTTCTTTATAAAATATACAATATTAAAGTCGCAACTTATGTTGCAATTTCTGATAATTGCCAACAAGCATTGGAAAAATTCAGTAATAAGTCAGTAAAAAGAATAGATAATGCAGTAAATATAAAGCGTTTGAAGCCAAAAAATATTGAAGAAATAAAAATAAATACACCTTTGAGATTTTTAGCTATAGGTCGATTCGCTCCGTTTAAAAATTATGAAATGTTAGTTGAAGTAGTTAAGGAGCTTAAAAATAGCAATAAAGAATTTAAGGTCTTTGTAGCCGGTGAGGGATCTTTTAAGTATAAAGAAAAAATAATTAACTTGATACGAGTTAATGAATTAGGAGATTACATAGAATTGCTGGGACAAAGCAATGATATGCCAGGTTTACTAAATAAAGTTGATGTCTTCGTAATGACCTCCGAGTATGAGGGGCTACCTATAGCACTACTTGAAGCAACGCTGTCTGGACTTCCCGCTATAGTCACGAATGTAGGCAGTTGTGGAGAAGTAGTTGAAAAGTGTAAGTCAGGGTATGTAGTAGAGAAAAATGATGTAAAAAGCTTTGCTATGAAAATGGATTTTTTAATAAAAAATGAAAAACAGCGTTTTGAGTTCGCGGTTAATGCGCTTGAAAACTCAAGTTATTACGAGCTAAACAGGAGCGTAGCCCAACACTTGGAGGTGTACGAAGAGGTAATTTGAATAAGAATAAAGTTTTTCGTTTTCGATTCTGAGTGTATTTTGGTACAAGTATTTTGGAGTTGAAAGGCTAGAATTAATTTAAGTGCAGAAATCCAGGCTCATTGTTCAGAATTGATTTATGTAATGACATTTGACAAGGTTTATTTAAAATAATATGAGGCGATATTCTTGCAGGGCGAAAGTAAATGTTATTAGGGTTTGCTAAATCTCTAAAGGTCGGGCAGTTGTTATAAATTATGTCAGATTCTTAGTAATAATAATTAATAAATAGGTAAAATTTAATTATCCGCTTTCGACGAAGTCGAATTTTAAAACAGTTCTAGGCAGGAAGTATAAATGGCGACCTATCTTTTTTTATTTTTAATATTAGCTTCTACCTTGGGGTTGATTGTTTTAGTTGGATTGCGCTACAAATTTTTGGTTCCTTTTGTATTATTGGCGTTTTTTTTCCGCCTTGGCTTAATTTTTAGCGAATATATAGGAATTTTTTCTATCCCGGGAGGAGGGGCAGATGCCCGGATGTTTACTCTCCGTGCATTAGATATGTCCCGCCTACCCTGGTCAGAGTTAATGACAAAATTCGAGCCTGGCAGTGCATTTGTTTATAGCTTTTATGGATCAGTTTTTTTTAAAATATTTGGCTATCACCCTTTAATTTTACCATTTTTGAATTTAATGGCAGGTACGTTAGTAGTAATTGTAATTTCTGTCACTAGTTATAATATATGGAATAAGAAAGCGGCGCAGGGAACCGCCTTGTTAATGGCCTTGTACCCGTTTACTGCATTTAATTCTGCTATCGCACTCCGCGAGGAGTTCTCAATTTTAGCTTTCGTCTGTGGCGTCTATTTTTTAGTTAGATGGCTACAAGGTAAGTCGAATGTAGCAGTTGTTTTATCCTTAGTATTTTTTGCTATTGCAACTACTTATCATGGTGGATGGGTCGCAGCCATAGTTGGTTTGGGTATTTATTTTGTTTTGATATTGGCGAAGGCAGTGCCAAAACTCGCAAATGGTGAACGTGTAACTAAAAATTTCTTTGGTAAAGTTATCACTTCTTCCGTCATGCTTGTGCTAGTCATGGCTATTGCTGCAAGTGGGGTTTCTTTAGGTAAGGGAATCGCTGTTGGTACTTCGGAAAGCGGTGGATTTACTGAGATGGTAGAATCGCGCTTTGAGGGGGATCCAAGAGGAGGTTCTGCTTATCCAGGCCCTATTGCGTCAGGTAACCCTTTTACTCAACCTTGGTTAATCCCCGCTCGTATTATATATTTTCTTTATGCTCCATTTCCTTGGGATCTTAAAAGTCCGAGGCACTTGTTTGGTCTGGTCGCCGCATTCTTGTATTTTTTCTTGTCTTGGCGAGTATTCAAGGGCTGGAAAGATATAAAAAGAAAACCAGAATGCTTAGCGCTTTTAATAATTCTTGTGACGCTTACCTTTGTTTTTGCGATCGGCGTTACTAATATTGGTACGGCTTTGCGTCACAAAACAAAGTTTGTATCTCTATTTATATTGCTGGCAGCTTCTTCTTTCGATACGTTAAAAATCAAGCTAAGGAAATAAATTGGATATTCTTTTCGTTGCGGGCAATGCTCGCTCTTTGATAGCCAATCGCGGTGATTTGATACGTGAGATGCAAGCCAAGGGACTAACTGTTGCCGCGGCAGTACCCGAACGAGACTATTTGCCAGAAGTGGAAGAGTTAGGTATTCCTATTTTTCGCTTCGAGATGGGAAGAACCGGTATCAATCCGATGAGTGATATTAAAACTTTTTATGCTCTTTTAAGGTTGATGCGTAAAAAAAATCCTAAAGCAGTTTTTTGTTATACGATAAAACCCGTCGTTTATGGATCACTTGCGGCCAAACTAGCGGGCGTTCCCAAGATATTTTCCATGATCACGGGGCTTGGACACGTCTTTACTACCCAGAGCGTCAAGACTGGACTCGTTCGAAAGGTAGTGGCCTGGCTTTATAGATTTAGCCTTCTGCAAAATGATGTAATATTTTTTCAAAATCCAGACGACGAACAAGAATTCCGTCAGCTAAAAATTATAAGCGATTCGGCTAAAATTGTACGTACTAATGGCTCAGGTGTTGATACGAAAAAATTTGCGCCATCTGTATTACCTTCGGGGAACCCGGTTTTCATGTTCATTGGCCGGTTGCTTACCGAGAAAGGCATCATTGAGTTTGTAGAAGCGGCCAAAGCGTTGAAGGCACGATATCCAAATGTAACGTTTTCTGCTGTGGGCCCTCATGATCCTTCCTTGCCTCATTCAATTGACCAAGAATTATTAGACGACTGGAAAAAAAACTCTTGTGTCGAGTTCATTGGCTCTGTTTCTGACGTTCGCCCATGCCTGGCGAAATGCTCGGTCTTCGTGCTGCCTTCATATCGCGAAGGAACACCACGCTCTGTGCTAGAGGCAATGAGCATGAGAAGAGCTATTGTCACTAGCGATGCGCCAGGTTGCCGCGAGACGGTAATCGACGGTGATAATGGGTTTCTCGTTGCGCCGCGTAGTGCTGACTCACTTGCCGAGGCTATGGAAAAATTCATTATCGATCCTACGCTAATAGCACGTATGGCGCAGGAATCGCGGCGTCTTGCAGAGGAGAAGTATGACGTGAGGAAAGTCAATAAAGTGATCATGAATGCAATGGGTTATATATGAAGGATTCTATAAAGCGACTAGTCGATTTATGCTTGAGTGGGCTTGCAATTATACTTGTATCTCCTTTGCTTTTATTGATTATGCTATGGATAAAGTTCGATAGCCCGGGGCCTGTCTTTTTCAAACAGAAGCGAATTGGGCGTAATCAAGAAGTCTTCAGAATATATAAGTTTCGCTCAATGCATGATCGAGCACCTGACACCATCGATCAACATAATGAAAAGGTAGTGGCCAGTAATCAGGACCCGCGTATTACGCGTGCAGGCAGATTCCTTAGAAACACTAGCCTTGATGAGTTGCCACAACTCTGGAACATAGCTCGAGGCGATATGAGCATCGTTGGGCCACGACCGATTATCCCCGAACAATTGGAAGTCGTCGACGAAGCTTATAAAGAGCGTTTCGAAGTGCCTCCAGGGCTGACAGGACTGGCACAAGTTCGGGGTCGTCGCAGCCTTGGCTGGCTACAGCAGCTAGAGGCGGATACGGAATATGCTAGAAATTACAGCATCATGTGCGACTTTAAAATAATGTTGAAAACTATCGTTGTCGTATTCAAGCGTAGCGATGTTTACGGTGGCGATGCGCAAAACTGGCGTGCCTATCGCGATAGTCTTAGACAAAAAGACGAGAATGCCGAGGGCAAGGAGCTATAACGATGGCAGACGAACTGCAGTGGATGCTAATTACTGCGTCGCCCAGTATTGCGAAATACGCCGAGTCATGCGGGGTGCACCGTATCTTCGTGGATATGGAAGTACTGGGCAAGGAAGAGCGCCAAAAGCATCTGTCGGCCCACAAAGCGGCGCATACCTTTGAAGATATTGCAGCCGTTTCCGAAGTATTGACGAAAGCCGAACTCATGGTGAGGGTCAATCCCTTACATGTCGAAACGGCGCAGGAAGTGAATGAAAGCATAGCCTGTGGTGCGTCTCGGCTTATGTTGCCGATGTTTCGTAGCCCGGAGGAGGTCGAGGAATTCATCCGGCTCGTGGATGGGCGCGTACCGATGACGCTTCTGGCTGAAACGCCACAAGCGCTTACTCGCATAAGCGGCTATGCAGAGTTACTGGGTAAACGCGATGAGGTGCATTTCGGCTTGAACGATCTCTCCTTGGCCATGGGTCTCGATTTCCTGTTCGAACCCCTGGCAGGCAGATTGTTGGAACCCGCCATCGATGAACTTGAAAAGCGGAATATCGCCTATGGCTTCGGTGGGGTAGCACGGCTCGATTCGGGAGAACTCCCCGCCGAATGGGTCTTGAGCGAGCATGTCAGGTTGCGCTCCAGGTGGGTGATACTCTCGCGCGCTTTCCATGGCTGTGCAAACGAGCTAGAAGAACTGCATAGCCGTATCGACCTTCAGGAAGAGTTGCACAAGTTGCGTAGCAAGGAACGTGATCTGCGTAGTCTCGATGCTCAAGAATTGCTCAGCAATCACGGGAAGCTTGAGAAACGCGTATTCGAACTTGCACGCAAGGTGCGTTCCTCATGACGGCCTGGTCCCTGCAGCGAGTTCTCTTTCTGCAAAAGGAAGAGGTCATCGAACGCCAGAAAGAAGAAGTCGACGCTTTCTTCAAGGCAAATCTGCCTGGGGCTATCATCGAATTCGCGGGTAACTCAGCACAGATTCGTGAAGGTGAACATTACGATGCCATCATCACACCGACACTACCTTGGCTGCCCGAGGCTTTGTCGAAGCTGAAGAGTTACGATTGGCTGCATTTTTTGTCTTCAGGTATCGAGAAAATCTGGACCATGCCTTTCGACAAGACCGAGCTCCTGATGAGCAAGAGTTCGGGTGTCAATAGCGCCGCCATGGGTGAATATGCCCTCGGGGTCATGTTGCATTTCGCTAAGCAGCTTGGACGCTTCCAGCGCCAGTCAATGCACAGATGCTGGCAACGGGTTTGGCTCGATGAGCTGACGGAGCGGACGGTCACGATTCTCGGAGTGGGTAATGTCGGTTGTGAGGTAGCTCGGCGCGCGCAAGCGTTCGATATGAATGTAATAGGTGTTTCACGTACCGCTCGCACCGTGGAGCATTTCGATCATGTCGTGACCTGGAAGGACATGGCTCCCTATCTCAGTCGTACAGATTACCTCGTCGTTTGCTTGCCATTATCCAGGCAAACTCAAGGTGTTGTTAATGAAAGTATCTTTGAGTTGCTGAAAAGCGGTGCAGTGGTAATCGATATATCGCGTGGCGGAGTAACAAGCCAGGATGCAATCATTGACGCCTTGAACAAGAAAAAGCTGTCCGGCGCCGCGTTGGATGTCTTCGAGATCCAGCCACTTCCCCGCGAATCCGAATTCTGGCAGCGTGACGATGTGCTGATTACACCTCACGTTTCAGGTACCACGCCTTTCTATCTAGACCGTGCATTGAAAATTTTTCTGAAAAACGCACAGTCGTTGGAACAGGATGGAAAATTATACTCTCCTGTCAATCCCGAGCTTGGGTATTGAATCTGAAGCCATCTAATCCCTGTGATGTTAGAAAATTAGTTCTAGCGGTGGCGTAAAAAAGGTCGTTTTAGACTGAAACTGTTCTACATTTCATATGTGAATGGTAGTTCGGTGCTATTCATAAATTAACCTTGCATTCCCGCTGGAAAACAGTGCGGTTGATTATTTTCTATACTTCAGGTTAACACTAATATGCCTAAATTTTCCGTTATTATACCAACTTATAATCGTGCAGAGTCGTTACGGCGCACTCTTCAATCAGTACTTGCACAGTCGTTTACTGATTTTGAAGCCATTGTCGTTGACGATGGATCGACTGATCACACGCAAAATATCGTCAATAAATTCGAAGATTCACGTATACGATATTACAAGATGGTAAATTCGGGCGGGCCGGCGACACCCCGAAACAAAGGGATTTCGGAAGCTAAAGGTGAATGGATATGCCTGTTGGATTCAGACGATCTTTGGTACCCACAAAAGCTTATGGTGCTACATGATCATCTTCAAAATGATGCAAATATAGATGTTGCCTATCACAGCCTCAATATAAATATGGATTACCAATATGTCACACAAGCCATATATACGCGTGGATTGATGGCTAATTCATACGAAGACTTGCTAAGAAATGGCAATGACTGTCCTACGTCGTCAGTAGCGGTCAGGAAGGATTTTATAAAAAAACACGATATAAAGTTTGATGAGTCGAAGGAGTTCAGGATAGTCGAAGATTATGATTTTTGGCTAAATTTGGCTAATTACGGTGCTAAATTTGTGCGCATTGATCAAGTCTTGGGAGAATACGTAGTAGGTTTTGAAAATATATCTGGAGATGTTAAAAAACATCGGGAAAATTTATTGCATATATTGCACTACCATGTTTTCAAGGTGCAGGTATTTGAATCGAACAAGAAGAAACTATGGCGAGAAATAAAGTCCAAGAACCATGCGCAATTTGCTGTGCTCGACATGAAGAATAAGCGTTATCCTCTCGCGATTAAGAACTCATTAATAGCTGTTTTTTATTCGCCTAAGTATTTTATGAGGCGCATGCTGAAAGCAAGTCAAAAAATATTTTTTCCGAAACTTCAAGGTGCTTAGAAATTCTATTGAATTTTAAATGAGAGTGTATGCTGAAAGCTGCGAGTTCGGTATGTTTTTGATTTATCTTTTCAGTTTGGTGTTTTTCCAGCAGGCTATATAAGGAATATAAATGAAAAAGCGAGTTTTGGTAACGGGTGGTGCCGGTTTTTTGGGTTCTCATCTTTGCGAGCGTTTATTGAATGAAGGGGCGGATGTGCTTTGCGTCGATAATTTTTTTACTGGTCGTAAAGAGAATATAGCCCATCTATTTGAAAGCCCCTATTTTGAGATAATGCGGCATGATGTAACATTTCCTTTATATGTCGAAGTCGATGAGATTTATAATCTCGCCTGTCCGGCAAGTCCTATACATTATCAGCATGATCCCGTGCAAACTACCAAGACTAGCGTGCATGGTGCGATTAATATGCTCGGCTTAGCCAAACGTACTGGTGCAAAAATTTTCCAAGCATCAACAAGCGAAGTTTACGGCGATCCTGAAGAGCATCCACAGCGCGAGTCTTATTGGGGAAAGGTCAATCCAATAGGCACGCGAAGTTGCTACGACGAAGGAAAGAGATGTGCAGAAACATTGTTTTTCGATTACCACCGCCAGCATGGAATGAATATCAAAGTGGCGCGGATTTTTAATACTTATGGTCCGCGCATGAATCCCGATGATGGTCGTGTAGTAAGTAATTTTATAGTCCAGGCCTTAAAAGGTGAGGATATTACTATTTATGGTGATGGTAGCCAGACGCGAAGTTTTTGTTATGTAGAAGATCTCATCGAAGGTTTTATACGTTTCATGAATTCGGAAAATGACCTTACTGGTCCAGTCAATCTTGGAAATAGTGGCGAGTTCAGCATGAAAGAACTCGCAGAAAAGGTAATAAAGCTAACAGGAAGCACAAGCAAATTGACATTCAACCCGTTGCCACAAGACGATCCACTGCAGCGTAAACCCGATATTACTCTAGCAAAGGCAAAGCTAGGCTGGGAGCCTGTAATTGATTTGGATAAAGGGTTGCAAAAAACGATACAGTATTTCAAAAAAATAGAACTGTAATTGCTGCACGGCCAGTTTTTGCTTTTATAAAAATATAATGTCCTTGCGCAGGGGGCGAACTTGTTTTGCACGAATTATTTTATAAATTAGCCAAGTATCAGAGCTCATCAAAAAAACCACTAGAAAAAAAGGAGAGTATTGCCAAAAGAGCATTTCGCTTTTTATATATTAAGGCCGTTTCACCTTTTGGGTTTTTTATTTATAGAAAGATAAAGCCGGTCTCTTGTAGTGCTTTTTTTGAAAACAAAACCGTGGCTATCGTCGGGCCTGCTTCTGATTTATCTGGCCAAGGGCTAGGTAGTAAAATCGATCAAGCCGACGTTGTAGTGAAGTTCAATCGCATGATTGACTTTAACCAGGTTCAAGAAGTTGATTATGGGAAGAGAATTGATATCTTGGTTCATGGTTTGCTTCCTGGTGATAAGATCGGTAATTGCGGCAAGATAGAGCCATTGCATTGGAAAAAAAGGGGGCTTGGTAATGTTGTATACCCTTTTTATCTGGAAAGCACGGGTTATTGTATCGCAAACTATTTTATTAAAGGTGGCATGGCGTTAAGTACTTATAAAGTCTTGCCGCAAGAATATTATCATATCTCAGAGATGCTGCAGTCTAGACCTACAAGCGGAATGCTGGCGATTACATTGGCACTCAAAGGGGGCGCAAAGAGAGTGGATGTATATGGTTTTTCATTTTTTAAAACGGGGCATAACCGTGATTATTTCAAAGGCAAAAATAGCCTGCTGGTCGACGAAAAGAAATTTCAGCACTCATCTGATAAGGAATTCGAGTTGGTTAAACGGTTAATGAAGGAGAGCGGGAAACTCAACTTCGTTCTCCCTAATCCTTTCCGGTGATTAAAACTGTTTTCAACTTCGCCTAAGGTTCATGCAATAGGCTTTTTTACAAGAAAATTTATAACCTAACGCTAAGGGGCTTGGTATGCATAAAGTCTTTGCAGTAATTTTATCCTATAATCGGAAAGAGCTACTGAAACGCGGTTTAGCTGCTGTCTGCTCACAGACGCGTCCCTGCGATGCAGTGATCATCGTCGATAATGCCAGTTCGGACGGTACAGCGGAAATGCTGCGTGAGATGGATTGTCCTGATCTCAAGGTCTACTCCCTATCGCATAATATCGGTGCCTCGGGGGGGTTCAATGTAGGATTCCGCCTCGCTTATCAAGCTGGAGCTGATTTCATCTGGATGATGGATGACGATGTCGTCCCTCAATCGGATGCGCTGCAAAAGTTGCTGGAAGCGGATGAGCAATTGGAAACGATGGGTCTGGAAAGATCATATCTGCTTTCCCAGGCTACTACGGAAGACGGCCAGATCAACGATCCTCCCAATCTTGATCTGCGGTACAACGAGATCGGTTATCCTAGATGGCCCGAGACTCTTGTACACGGCATGGTACCGGCGCGACTTGCCAACTTCGTTTCGATTCTCGTTCCACGTGCCACGTTATCGGACTATGGTGTGCCCATCTCTTCCATGTTCATTTGGGGGGAGGATACGGAATATACGATGAGGATCACCCAGCATAAGCCTGGGTACCTGGTGGCGACCAGCAAGGTGCTGCACCTGCGAGAAAAGAGTGGTCCGATCAGTATAGTGACTGAAGAAAATCAAAATCGTATAAAATATCACCGCCATTTCATACGTAATCGTATATTCATCACACGCAAGTTTTCCAATAAATATCGTTTGCTAGTTTGTATATATAAAGACATCAGACTGCTGTTTTTACTTTTGCGTAAAAAGAAATTCCAGAAAATGGGAGTCGTTTTGAGAGGTATGTGTGAAGGCCCATTCTTTTATCCCAACGCTGAGTCTGCAGATGAGCCAATCGAAACTATAAAGGTTTCAATCAATCAGCCTGATGACTGTTCTCGTAATGAAAAAAAAATTAGTTATATATAAGGATGTTTTTTCTAAGATCTGGTTGTTTATGATATTTGAAAAACAAGCTACACTGGTGTAATTGTCTAATAATTGTAAGGCTTATCGTGTGTTCTTCTTTACCATAGCCTCGTGGCATTGATTGTGGAATTTTGCTATTATTTAATGAAAACTTGATCGTGATGATTTAACAGGCTACGCCATCCGTATTGCTTTCTCTTACATAAAAGCTTGAAGATGAAGAGCCTACTGATATAAGGGCTTCAAGAGTCCTTCTTGGGGTTTTATAAATTTATTTTATATTAGGTCAGAACAATGATTTCACTTGGTAGTATTTATGACTCTTCGCCGATATGGTTGCAAAATGTCATGGTCACTGCAGCAGGGTATCGCAATAATAAAGTTCGCTATGGTAAAGCTTACGATGCGTACAGAGAATTTTTAAATAAATTCGATTGCATGCCTATCAATGATAAGCTTGAATACCAGCGTGCTGAGTTAGTTCGCTTTATTTGTTATGCTCATGAGAATAGCAAATTCTACCAAGAATTATACAAAGGCATCGATATTAGCAAGATCCATTCAGTGGAAGATATAAAGCAACTTCCTATTGTTGATAAAGAAATGTTGCGTTCATGTGCGGATGATGTTTTCACCATAGCTCACAAGGGAGCAGTAGAAGGACACACCGGCGGAACTACAGGGAAATCTCTTGTTGTTTTAAGAACACCTGAAGATATGATGAAACGAATGGCTATGCTTGACCATTTCAAGCAGCGCGTTGGCTTTAAGCATCGTCGCATGAGGCGTGCAACCTTTAACGGAAAGCATATTATTCCTCCCGGCCAGAAAAATAAGGTTTTTTGGCGCTATAATCATGCATGTAAGCAAATGATTTACTCCTCTTTTCATATTACGGAGGATAATGCTGGGTATTATGTAGATAGCTTGAATCACTTCAAGCCGCAAGCCCTGGATGGCTTCTTTACCTGTATGGTTGATATTGCTAATTATATTGAGCGCAATAATATTGAACTCGAATTTCAGCCTATAGCTATTTTCCCCACTTCCGAAACATTGACGCAGCCTGGGCGTGAGCTTCTGGAACGTGTATTCAAGTGCAAGGTTTACGATCAGTATGCATCAAGTGAGGGCGCGCCATTCGTGACAGAGTGTGAAAAGCAGCAGCTTCACATAGAGCTTGCCTCGGGGGTTTTTGAACATTTTGAAGAAAAAAGCGATGAAGTGCTTGTAACCAGCTTTACCACTCATGGAACTCCGTTGATTCGCTATCGTATTGGCGATTCGATGAGGTTTTCTGACAGCAGCAAAGTCTGTCTCTGCGGCATGCAGTCTCCTTTGGTAGAAAGTATTCAAGGCCGGCGGCTTGACTTTCTTTATACAGCAGAAGGAGCCAAGGTTAGTGCTGGTAATGTCGCTAATCTATTCAAGAATATGCCGAACGCTTTAATACGAGCTCAAACAAGACAGGAAAAACTTGGTGAAGTGCTTGTTTTGCTTGAAGTTGATTGGAAAATATATAAGAAAGAACATGAAGATCTGTTACGAAGTGAATTTTTACATACGTTCGATAGTAGCACGAAAGTCATTATAGAATATGTGGATGAAATTCCCCGAGAGAAAAGCGGGAAATTTAGGTTGGTAAAAAATTCAGCTTGTGTCTAGTTTTTGTGTTGTATTTGAAGTAATGGGCTCTTTGAGGTTGGTTCTTCGAAGAGCCTTGAAGTGTTGTGAGATTTAACTGGATGCTTACAGAGCTATTGATTGAAGAGTCGTGTACGTTAGAATCGCACGCACTCAGGCGTGATTGGGCGGGGAAGCTTAGCGTTCCCCGTCCTCTATATTAAACTTTAATATAATGATTCAGTTATTTCATCAATCAGCGGCCAATGCTCATCTTTTTCCGAGAGCACCGTGACGGGTAGGGGCCAGTCTATTTGTAGTCGCTCGTCATTATAGCGAAGCCCGCGCTCTGCTTGCGGAGAGTAGGCGGCGGACACCAGATAGCTGACTTCCACATCGTCGCCCAGCGTTTGGAAGCCATGGGCAAAACCGGGTGGTACATAAAGCTGTGAACGATTGCTGTCCGTGAGTTCGAACTGTTGATGTTGCAGGAAGGTAGGCGAGTCGGCTCGAACATCGACGATGATATCGATGATTGCACCACGCAGGCAGCGCACCAGTTTGGCTTCGCCATGAGGTTGCATTTGATAATGCAGCCCTCTCAGCGTTCCTTTTTGGGCTGAGAACGAAGTGTTTTGTTGTACGAAGTCGTTCAACAATCCGTACCGTGCAAACTCTTCCTTGCACATGGTGCGAGCGAAGAAACCCCGTTGATCGCCACGGGGCTCAAGCTCGATCAGCCAGGCGTCTTTCAGTTTCGTTTCGTGAAAAATCATGGCTTGCTCTCAAAACTATTTCGAGTGGGGGGCGGCGAACAATTGTTCCTGTTCGGCATAAAGACGATCGACCAGGCGCCCCGGGGGAATCGTCACGTCATCAAAAGTCAACGGCGTGTCCTTTTCCAATGGGCGGCGTAGTGTGCAACCAAGGGCTAGACCGATGGGTAACAGATTCTCCCGGCGCACGATGTCCATGTTCTCGGCAACGCCATAGACCTCGAAACCACCGAAATCATTGATGATTTCGCCTTCCGCTAGTGCTTTCTTGGCCATTGCTATCACGCCCACGCGTGGGCCGCCTTGAGGAGCAAGCACGGCATCGTTGAACAGCACGGCACGCGCCACGGAGTTGGGAACCTCGAAGTGGCATAGATGGTAAGGCGTGTAGAAGCAGTAATAGGGGCCCTTGCCCATCTTGTAGAGCTCGAGGTAATGACGCTGACGAGGATGCTCGAGATGGCCGAGAACGAAGACGCCGGGCCCGGGCCGTGCCCCCACGACATAGTCCACCAGGCCAGGCTTCGTCGGGTCCAGATGATCCTCGAAAGCCGATACTGTCTGCTCGATGGGTACTAGCGGCGCGCCAGGATCGCCGCCGGAAAAGTCCGGGCCGAGCATGCCACGTCGCGCGACTTGCATTCCGCTACCGTTGGCGACGATGGCTTGCTCGAAGGAGATCTTGGTGCCATCGGCGAAGGAGGCGACCATGGCGGGCTTTTGCCCCCAGCGTTTGGCGAAGCTCTCCTGGGTGGCGGGATTGCGATAGGGGTCGTGCAATCCCTTGATATTGCCGCTGAGTACCGGCGTCACGCCAAGGCCCGTCACGAACCGCTGAAGGTTCATCTGTACGCCGGGCTGGTCGCCATCGGAGAAGGTATAGATGACACCGGCCGCATCCGCTTTCGATTTCAGGATGGGGCCAACGGTGCCATCGAGTTCGGCATTCATCTGCACGACGTGCTTGCCGTTTTCCAGGGCGATGAGTACGGCCCGAGCGGCGAATTCGATGGAGCCGGTGACCTCGATGATGACGTCCAGCCCCTGGGCACGGGCTAGGGCTTCGGCATCCTCGGTGACAGCGGGTTTGCCGTCTGCGATCGCAGCCTCGAGCGCGCTTTGCGTCTCGCAATGTACGGGCTCGAGACCGACCTGGCGATAGATCTCGTCTGCCGCGGCGGGATGGCGATTGGCAATGGCGCAAAGCGTCATGCCTGGTGTGGCAGTCATGATCTGCAGGCCTATGCCGCTGGCCTGAAAGCCGGCGCCGATCATGCCGACGCGGATTGGCCTGCCTTCGGCCTGGCGCTTGGCAAGCGCAGTATCGACGAGAATCATGTCATTACCTCTTCAAGGGGAAAGCGCATGGTTTAGTCTTTCCACAGTTTCCAGGGGGGATCACTCTCCCAGGCTGCTTCCAGGACCATCTTGTCTCGCAATGAGTCCATGCTTTGCCAGTAGCCGTTATGGTGGTAGTAGCCCAGCTTGCCGAGTTCCACCATGCGCGTCAGTGGCCCGTTTTCCCAAACGGTCTGATCACCCTCAATCAATTCGAACACTTCCGGCTCACAGACGAAGAAGCCACCATTGATGAGCCCGCCATCCGCTACGCCTTTCTCACGAAAGCCCATGACGTGATTGGAGTCACTATCCAGGTGCAGGGCGCCATAACGCCCGGGCTGGGTGACGGCGGTGAGTGTGCACCAGGCGTTCGAGGCACGATGGCTATCGACGAGCGCCGTGAGGTCGATGTCGCTCACGCCATCGCCGTAGGTCAGGCAAAAGGGCGCATCGGACAAGTAAGGCATGGCTTTCTTGAGCCGCCCACCCGTCATGGCATCACTGCCGGTATCCAGAACGGTGACTTTCCAGTCCTCGCCGGTACTTTGTAGCCATTCAACGACTCCGGTATTCAGGTCGATGGTGTAATCGGTTTGGTGGCCACGGTAGTTGAGAAAGTAATCGCGGATATAGTCGACCTTGTAACCGCCCAGAATGACAAACTCCTTGAAGCCGTGATGGGCATAGAGTTTCATGATATGCCAGAGAAGCGGGCGGCCCCCGATCTCTACCATCGGTTTGGGACGGATCGCCGTCTCTTCGCTGAGTCGAGTACCAAAGCCACCCGCAAAGATCGCCACTTTCATGATTGATCTCCCATGAGTTCGGTATGAGCATCAGCATGACGCGCGCTATCACTCTTTAGGCTTGCTTGTTCACCCTTCCATTGGAGTTCTTCCGTCACCCGGCCTTCATCGATATGCCCTTGCAGGACATGCAAGCGCACGAGTGATGATGAGCGGAACTCGGTATCATCAAACTTCATGCGCTCAAGACCTTCGATCAAGCCGCGAATGGAGTGAGAAAGCGTCTTCTGCGGCTGATGATCAGGAGCGAGACTTTCGAACAAGCTGAAATCCACGCGGTAGGAGCGACTATCTACCGGTGCCTCGGTGTTGATGTCCACCGTGGTGCCCGGGAGCGCATCAGCCACGGCCATGGCCAGGTCGCGTACCTGATAGTTGCAATCATTGGCCCCAGCATTGACGCTCAAGACGCGTCCGCCGTTGTCCGCCGGGCGCTGTATTGCCCAGTCGATGGCGCGAGCCATGTCGGCGACGTCGATCAAGGGTCGCCAGGGCGAACCATCGCTGAGCACGGTGATTTTCCCTTGACTGATCGCACTGGCCACGAAATCGTTGAGCACCAGGTCCAGGCGCAGACGATCGGACATGCCGCAAGCCGTGGCAAAGCGCAGGCTGGTGATGACCATGTCCGTCTCGATACCGGCCAGGTCTTCCTCGGTGCGGACCTTGGACTTGGCATAATCGGTGATGGGAGCGACGGCGTCGGTTTCACGCCGGGGCGGTCCACTGGCAACGCCATAAATGCTGCAACTGGAAGCGAAGACGAAATTACGCACACCAGCCTGGGCCGCCGCCTGGGCGATATGCACGCTGGCGCGGTGATTGATGTCCCCCGTGGCCGTGGCGAAACGACTGCCCATTGGATCGTTGGAAACCGCGGCCAGCTGCACCACGGCGTCATAGCCTTCGAGCATCTCAGGGGTAATGGCGCGTATGTCGCCATAGAGTTGCCGCTCTAGATGCCGTTCGGGAAGATAGTGAGTGCCGGTCAGGCAGTGTGCGAAATAAGCCGTGTCATAGCCATGCAGCACTGCCGAAGGGTGGCGCGCGCTCAACTCGCGAAGAACAGCGGGTCCTACGTAACCCATATTACCAATAATCAATATTTTCATAATCTTGTTCACTTCTTCACAAACGTAAATCGGCGGCACCCTTGGGAAGGGCATACTTCAAGTCGTAAAGGACATGTGCAGGTTTGCCCCAACTGCGGATTTGCTTGACATCGAGCTCGACGAATTCGCGATGGGCGACAGCCAGGATGATGGCGTCGTAAGTGCCTGCGGCAGGGGTTTCGACGATATTTACGCCCAACTCGTCGTGAGCTTCTTGTGAGTCGGCTTGTGGGTCATGAACATCCACGGCAATGTCGTAGTCCGCCAATTCCTTGAGAATGTCGGTAACCCGGGTATTACGCAGATCGGGACAGTTTTCCTTGAAGGTAAGGCCAAGGATGAGCACTCGGGAATCCTGCACCTGGATGCAATGCTTGATCATCTGCTTGACGAGCTGCCCGGCGACATAGGCACCCATGCCGTCGTTGATGCGTCGTCCCGAGAGAATGACCTCCGGGTGATAGCCTACCTGCTGCGCCTTATGGGTCAGGTAGTAGGGGTCAACACCGATGCAGTGCCCGCCCACTAAGCCGGGTCGGAAGGGCAGGAAGTTCCACTTGGTACCAGCTGCCTGAAGCACTTCTTCGGTGTCGATTTCCAGACGATTGAAGATGACGGCAAGCTCATTGATCAGAGCAATGTTGACATCGCGCTGGGTGTTTTCGATGACTTTCGCTGCCTCGGCCACACGAATCGAGCTGGCCTGAAACGTGCCGGCAGTGATGATCGAGGCATAAAGCGAGTCGATGAATGCTGCGATTTCCGGTGTCGACCCCGAGGTCACTTTCTTGATGGAGGTGACGCGGTGTTCCTTGTCGCCAGGGTTGATGCGCTCTGGGCTGTAGCCGGCAAAGAAGTCGACGTTGTACTCAAGCCCTGATACACGCTCGATAACAGGCAAGCAGTCTTCCTCGGTGGCGCCGGGATAGACGGTCGATTCGTAAATGACGATGTCGCCTTTTGTCACAACGCGGCCCAGGGTTTCACTTGCCTTGAGCAGCGGCGTCAGAACCGGGCAACGCTGTTTGTCGATGGGCGTGGGAACCGTAACGATATAGACGTTACAGTCGCGCAGACGCTCGATATCGCTGGTGAAGCTCAAGCGTTCGGCCTGGGCGAGCAACTCGGGTTCGACTTCCAGCGTCGTGTCAATGCCGTCGTTCAATTGGGCAATACGCTTGTCATTGATATCGAAGCCGACAGTGGTGTATTGCTTACCGAATTCAACGGCCAATGGCAGACCCACGTAACCCAGACCGATGATACCGATGCGTACCTTTTCAAGTGTATGACTCATATCTATCCCTACTTCGTTTTTTAAGATTGATCGCTTTTCAATTGAATGCTCAATACTTCTTTTGGCAGCGCGGATTCTTTGCTTGGCCGTGGCATTGCATGCATGTTCAAGGCTGATGCAGGACTGAGAGTGGTCTCTTCTGCAGCGGACTCACTTACCCAGGCATTTTCCACCCAAACCAGATCGGTAATGGGGCCTTGGGGGTCATAGGCGGCCGGCGCTTCGAGCAGCAGTTCGCGGATAAGCTCAAGCTGGGCCAGGCGAGAAGCGCTTTGGAGCCGTCCCAGAAAATGCTCGAGCTTCGGCCACGCCCAGTAATTTTCCTTCGCGGTCATGATCTTGGGATGGCTAGTCGACTCGACCTCATCACCGATCAGCAGTTCCTCATAGAGCTTCTCTCCCGGGCGTAGACCCGTGTAGGCGATTTCGATATCACCCTCGGGAGACTGCGAGTCACGTAGCTCGAGACCTGAAAGTTGAATCATCTGCTTGGCGAGATCTCTTATCTTTACGGGGTTGCCCATATCAAGCACGAATACGTCGCCGCCATGCCCCATGGCGCCCGCCTGTATAACCAGTTGCGCGGCTTCGGGAATGGTCATGAAGTAGCGAGTGATCTCTGGATGGGTAACTGTCAGAGGCCCGCCTTCTCGTATCTGGCGTCGGAAAAGAGGGACGACGGAGCCGGATGAACCAAGGACGTTGCCAAAGCGAACCATGCAAAAGCGCGTCGTGCTCTGCTGGTCGGCTAGTGCCTGGCATATCAGTTCCGCCAGGCGCTTGGTGGTACCCATGACATTGGTAGGGCGTACGGCCTTGTCGGTCGAGATCAGGACAAAGGTCTCTACACCGCAGGCAATGGCGGCCTGGGCGACTTGCAGTGTTCCGAAGACATTGTTGTTGATGCCTTCCACGACATTGTATTCGACGAGGGGAACGTGCTTGTACGCAGCGGCATGATAGATCGTCTGGACTGCAAAGGCGTCAATCACTGCCTCGATACGACTGCGGTGCTGTACCGATCCCAGCATTGTCTTGATGGGAACGGTAAGTCCCGCCGCCTGAGAGAATTGCAGCAGTTCTTTCTCGATCTGGTAAAGCGAGTACTCGCAGACCTCATACAACACGATTTGCCGGGGGTGCTGTTGCAGCACCTGGCGGCACAGCTCGGAGCCGATCGATCCCCCGGCACCGGTGACCAGCACGATCTTGTCGCGAATGTCGGCGTCCAGCAGCTTTTGGTTGGGGGGCACCGGATCGCGACCCAGCAAGTCCTCGATGGTGACGTCACGAATTTCATTGACGTGGGCACGTCCCGCGATGACATCGGCGACGCCTGGAACTGTTTGTACGGGGACTGACAAGGGTTCGAGTTTTTTCAGGATTTCACGACGCCGGGCAAGCGATGCGCTGGGAACGGCCAAAAGAACTTGCTTGACGCCATAATCCTTGATCAGCCGTGGCAGCTCGCTAGGGGAATAGACCTTGAGACCTTCCACGGATGTGCCCCGCATGCCCCGCCAGTCGTCGATAAAGCAGACCGGAACATACTCCTGGCCATGGCGTAGAGAGGCCACCAGTTGAGAGCCTGCCGAGCCGGCACCATAAATTGCTACCCGTGTCTTGTGACGCATCAGACTACGCTGGTAAAGCGTACGCAGAATGATGCGAATGCCACCGATGGTAAGCAGCGCCAGCATCGCGTATATGATGGGTACGGAACGCGGGATAGGTAGATCCAGCAGATAGCTGATGATCGCCATGGCAGCGGCAGAGGCTGTCACGCCGACAAGAATCGACTGCAGCGCTTTCTGGCTCATGTAGCGAACCACCGCCCGATAGAAGCCCAGGCGCATGAAAATGAATATGCTGACAGGCACCAGAGCCAGCAGCATCAGCCATGAACGCTGATCGAACAGAGGATCGAGACTATCCAGACGTAACAGCATGGCAAACAAGAAGCTGGCTGCGAGCAGGCCCGAATCAACCATTACCTGTATCAGGCGCTTCTGCTTACGCGGCAACCTGAATATTCGTCTGAACGATGAAAACATACTGTTTTTCCTCAACTTCTTAAGGCGGGCATGAATATTCAAGGGTGTTTTGCGCTAATTTACGAGGTATTTCCATAAAAAAACTCACGTCCCCGAGGTTTTCACAATGTATTCTTGAATAGCGTGCTTGCAGGCTGCTATGACCCATGGTGGCTGTTGTTGATGACCTAAGGAATCACGCATAAATGCCTACACGAACGAATTGCTGCGTTGCGCGGTGCTCGGAAACTCGCCTAACCCCATGTTATGTCTCGTTTCCTGCGCTCCGTGCGCCTTGCACTTCATTTCGCTCGGCGATTTATTCAGCAATTCCCTAACTCTTTGCGTGAAAAAATATTATTAAAAACGTCTTTATGTTTTAGCGGCCCTTTGTTCAATGTAGCCTCATTGGTCTGCACACGCTTATATCCAAGTATTGCGTGCTAAGCGTATTGCGCATTCTACACCTACTTTTCTTGTGTTTCAAAAGGTGTACTTTTGTTAACGTGATGGTATGATAAGCGCTAGCGGTGGTGAGATATAGTATTAATTTTTTAATTAATTTGGTTTAGCAAAGTTAGTAATAAATAATTAAATTTTATATTAATTTAATCTAATTTTTAGGTTTTTCGTACTTAAAACTAATTAGAAATTAATGTAATGAACTTACATTTACAGTGCTAACGTCGAGGTGTAGGTCTAATGAGTGATTTTGAAAAGGTAAAAATGGAATTGCAGGCTCAGCCTCGTGTTTGGTTGATCAGCGGCGTGGCGGGTTTCATCGGTTCCAATCTATTGGAGCAGTTGCTCAAGCTGGATCAAACCGTGGTAGGGCTGGACAACTTTGCCACGGGTTACCAGCGTAATCTTGACGAGGTACGCAGCTTGGTAAGTGCCGAGCAATGGTCACGCTTCTCTTTCCATGAAGGAGATATATGTGAGCTTGGTGATTGCCAGCGCGCCATGGAGGGAGTGGATTACGTATTACATCAAGCGGCCTTGGGATCGGTGCCGCGATCCGTCAAGGACCCGATCGCCACCAATACCGCCAACATCGATGGTTTCCTGAACATGTTGGTGGCAGCGCGGGATGCGGGCGTGAAACGTTTTGTCTATGCGGCCTCGAGTTCCACCTATGGCGATCATCCTGGTCTACCCAAGGTTGAAGATGTGATTGGCAAGCCTCTTTCACCCTATGCGGTAACCAAGTACGTCAACGAGCTTTATGCAGATGTGTTCTCGCGCACCTATGGTTGCAAGACGGTAGGGCTGCGCTATTTCAATGTGTTCGGGCCTCGGCAGGACCCCGATGGCGCCTATGCGGCGGTCATTCCCAAGTGGACGGCGTCGATGCTCACCGATGAGCCGGTCTATATCAATGGTGATGGCGAGACGAGCCGCGACTTCTGCTTCGTGGACAACGCCGTTCAGGCCAATGTGCTGGCAGCGCTGGCAGATGATGATGTTCACTCCGAGGTCTTCAATGTTGCGGTCAATGGGCGGACCTCTCTCAACCAATTATTCGACGCCCTGCGCGACGCCCTGAATGAACAAGGCATTGCCTATGCCCAGGCGCCGATCTACCGCGACTTTCGCCCGGGCGATGTGCGCCATTCCCAGGCCGATATCGGCAAGGCTGCACGGCTGCTTGGCTATGCACCGACCCATGCGCTGAATGACGGTATCCATCAGGCCATGCCGTGGTATATCCGTTTTCTGAAGAATAACGCGACTTCCGAGCAGACCGCGCCGTTGGAGAGTGAGAGGGGCGAGCCATGACGGTTCTAGTCACCGGTGGGGCCGGCTATATCGGCTCACATGCGGTACTGGCACTGCTCGAGGCGGAGTACACCGTGCTGGTGTTGGATAATTTGGTGAATTCGTCGAGGGAGTCGCTGAGTCGTGTGGAGCGCCTTGCCGGCCGGCAGCTGACTTTCATCGAAGGCGATATTCGTGATCGACAGTTGCTGGATAAGCTGTTTGCCGAGCATGCGATCGAAGCCGTCATGCATTTTGCCGGACTCAAGGCGGTGGGTGAAAGCGTTGCCGAGCCGTTAGCGTATTACGCCAATAACGTGGGCGGCAGCGTGACGCTGTTCCAGGCCATGGCCGATGCGGGTGTCCGTCGCCTGGTGTTCAGCTCTTCGGCGACGGTGTATGGCGAACCAGAATGCATGCCGCTCAGCGAAGCCGCTCCCACGGCCAGGGCATCCAACCCTTACGGCCAGTCCAAGCTCATGGTGGAAGAGGTGCTCAAGGATCTGGCGCGTGCCGATGCACGCTGGTCGATCGCCTTACTGCGCTACTTCAATCCGGTGGGCGCGCATGCCAGCGGTGAGATCGGAGAAGACCCCCAAGGCCCGCCGAACAATCTGATGCCCTATATTGCCCAGGTGGCGGTAGGCAAGCGCGAGAAGCTCAGCGTATTCGGCGGCGACTATGCCACCCGCGACGGTACCGGCGTGCGTGACTATATTCATGTCGTCGATCTGGTCGAGGGGCATTTGAGAGCCCTGGAAGTGCTCAAGCACTGCACCGGCGCCCACGCCTGGAACCTGGGAACGGGACGGGGCTATTCCGTACTGGAAATGGTCGCGGCGTTTGAGGCGATCAGCGGGAAAAGGGTGCCTTACACTCTGCAAGCACGCAGGGAGGGTGATGTGGCGGAATGCTGGGCTGACCCTGCGAAGGCCCGGAAAGAACTCGACTGGCAAGCGCGGCGTGGCCTCGAGGAGATGATGGCCGATACCTGGCGTTGGCAGTCGAAGAATCCCGACGGTTACTAAAAGAATTGCAACGCCCGAGCACCAGTTCAAGCAAGTTAAACAAGGTGCCGGGCGTTGATGGTCTCGAAGTCAAGATCGCGAGTTCATCTCAATCTTGATCACTTCGAGACGGCGGCGATCGCCTCGGTGACGTAGGGCAGGTTATCGCTTGCCAGGCCGGCCACGTTGGCGCGACCCGAGCGCACCATGTAGATGCCGTACTCGTCGCGCAGCCGGTCGACCTGATCTGGCTTGAGGCCGGTATAGGAGAACATGCCGCGCTGCTCGGCCACATGAGCGAAAGTGCCGTCCAGGCCATAGGGCTTGAGCGCCTCGACGAAGTCGCGACGCAGGCCGTTGATGCGATCGCGCATCTCGGTCAGTTCCTCGCGCCATACCGCCGCGAGTTCCGCGGAGGTCAAAATCTCGCAGACGATGGCGCTGCCGTGGGCCGGCGGGTTGGAGTAGTTCTCCCGGGCGACGATGGCCAGCTGCGAACGCACGTTCTCCATCTGATCGCTATTCTTGGCCACGGCGATGAAGCAGCCGGTGCGCTCCCGATAGATGCCGAAATTCTTCGAATAGGAGCTGGTGATCAGCACCTCATCGAGGTTTTCCGCCAGCAACCGGGCGCCGTAGGCATCTTCCTCGAGGCCGTCGCCGAAACCCTGATAGGCGAAGTCGACCAAGGGCAGCAGATCGCGCTCGCGAACCACCTCGAGCACCTGTTTCCACTGATCGTTGGTGAGGTCGAACCCGGTCGGGTTGTGGCAGCAGGCGTGCAGCAATACCACGTCGCCCTGGGGAACCTGCTTGAGCGCACCCAGCATGCCCTCGAAATCGAGACGATTCTCCGCATCCACATAGGGGTACTTGTGCAGCTTGAGGCCGGCGGCGGGAAAGATGCCCAGATGGTTCGGCCAGGTCGGGTCGGAAACCCAGATATCCTTGCCGGGAAGATTGGATTTGATGAAATCCACCGCCAGGCGCAACGCTCCGGTACCGCCCGGTGACTGCGTGGCGCTGGCACGGTTCTCGGCGATGACCGGCGAATCGGCGCCCAATACCAGGGGCAGGGTGACCTTGCCATAGAGCGGATCGCCGTGGGAGCCGATGTAACTCTTGGTGGTCTCGTTCTTCAGCAGCAGCGCCTCGGCTTCCTTTACCGCCCGCATGATGGGCGTATTGCCTTTGGCATCGCGGTATACGCCGACACCAAGATCGACCTTCTGGGGGTTGGTGTCCTTCTTGAAGGCCTCGATCAACCCGAGGATGGCATCCCCGGGCACTCGCTCAATCCGCTCGAACATTTGTCTTGCTACCTCGTCGCGTCTGGTGGCTGATTACTGGCGATGTTGTTCCATCATGCCACCAAGGAAGAGTTACTACCATATTGTCCGCGCTCAACGCGGGGCATCGTAGCGCCCCGGGCGCCGCTTGGAGAAGACCACCTGCCACAGCTGGATGTCTCGGGCGCGGAACGAGCCGGCGCACATGCTCAGGTAGTAGCGGAACATGCGCCGCGTCCGTTCATTGTAATTGTCGGCGATCTCGTGCCAGTGCGCATCGAAGTTGGCAAGCCAGGCCATCAGCGTGCGGTCGTAATCGGCGCCGAAGTTCTGCCAGTCCTCCATCAGCAGGCGCTCCTCGCTGGCCTGGGCGATATGCATCGCGGAAGGCAGGATGCCGTTGGGGAATATGTATTTGTTGATCCAGGGGTCGATGCTGATTTCGGAGCTGTTGGAGCCGATGGTATGCAGCACGAACAGGCCATCTTGCTCGAGCAGCCGTGCCACGGTGTTAAAATAGGTGAGGTAGTTGCGATGGCCCACATGCTCGAACATGCCGATCGACACGATACGGTCGAAATGGCCTTCCAGGTCGCGGTAGTCTTCCAGCAGGATTTCCACCGGCAGGCCCTTGCAGCGCTCGCGCCCCAGGGCGGCCTGTTCCTTGGAAATGGTGATGCCGGTGACCTCGGCACCATAGTTACGCGCGGCATGTTCGGCGAAGCCTCCCCAGCCACAGCCGATATCCAGTACCTTCATGCCGGATTCGATCTGCAGCTTGCGCGCCGCCAGGTCGAGCTTGGCCATCTGTGCCTGATGCAGCGTTTCTGCCTCTTTCCAATAACCACAGGAGTAGCACATGGTCGAATCGAGCATGCGCTCGAAGAGGTCGTTGCCCAGGTCGTAATGGGCTTCACCGACGATATAGGCGCGGGCCTTGCTCTGCATGTTGATGAAGCCGCTTTGCAGCCGGTACATCAGCTTCTCGGCAGGTTTGTGATTGCGCTTGCCCAGGCCGTGGCGCAACAGCCGGTAGGCCATTTCGTCGATGCGCTCGCACTCCCACCAGCCTTCCATGTAGGCCTCTCCGAAGCCCAGGCTGCCCTGACGCAGCACGCGGGAGAAGAAGTCAGGATGATGCACCTGGATGTCCCAGGGGTTGTCGCCATTGAGGATGATGCCCGTTCCTTCGAGCAGGCTTTCGACGATGCGTCGGGCACGGGTATCGGGGAGGGCGACGGGACCGATTCGAGTATTACTGGTCATACCGAACTCCGAATCAATGTACATGTTTAGTAAGAAACGGGCCTCGGGCAAGGCTTCCTTGCCTTTTTACACCACCATCACAACATCATTGCGCTTGGCATTGGTTCGTCAATCCAATGACGTGATGTTGCATAAGCGTCAGGTTAGCTCAGAATTTAAAGATGTGCTTTATAGAGCCTAGGTGGATTCCGCGATCGGGGGTAGCCACTGTGGGCAAGCGTTCACAAGATGATCGGTGAGCGCCGCTAGCGTTCTGCCCCCTTGCCGCCAGTAATGCCAGTAGAGCGGTACGTCTATGAAGCGCTGGGTATCGAGATCGATCAGTAGGCCCTCACCGAGCTCCCGAGTTACCTGCTGCTCGGGAATCAGACCATAGCCCATACCGGCGCAGGCGAGATGCAGGAACCCTTCCGAGGAAGGGCATAAATGATGCGGGAAAGGCTCTCGATAGCCGTGCAAGGCGAGATAACGGTGCTGCAGTTGATCGTCAGGACCAAAGACGATGGCCGGTGCCCGTCTTAACGCTTCAATGGTCACGCCCTCGGGAAAATGGCGAGCCATGTAATCCGGGCTTGCAAGCGCCCGATAGCGCATGTTGCCCAGGGGTTGGGAGCGCGCACCCTGAACCGGTTGCGGTGTGGCACAGATGCAACCTGCCACTTCGCCGTCGCGCATGCGCTTGAGCGCCACGTCCTGATCCTCGACGATCAGATCCAGCAATAATCCTTGTCGCTTGCAGAACTCACCGGTCACTGGCGCCCACCAGGTCGCCAGGCTATCCGCATTGATCGCCACGCGAAGACGCTGCTCGCGCTCACCCAGGGCAGGAATTTGTTCGAACAGGTCATGCTCGAGCAGCGACACCTGCTGAACATGGTTGAGCAGGCGTTGGCCAAGTGGGGTGGGGGTCAGCTTGGGGGTTCGTGCCAACACCGGCTGGCCAAGTCGCGCCTCGAGTAGCTTGATGCGCTGAGAGACTGCCGACTGGGTGAGCCCCAGGTGTCGCGCGCCGCGCTCGAACCCGGACTGATCGACCACTGCCGCCAAGGCTTGGAGAAGTTTGTAATCGAGCATCAGTTTGGCTAATCACCCAGCGCTTAAATTAATTTATTTTATTCAAGGTCCGACTTTATCCTGTTCGCACATCATAATCACCCTCGACCAGTGAGAGACATATGTTGATTTCCGCGCTGCATGGGCTGGTGACTGGCGCCGGCTTGATCATTGCGATTGGTGCCCAGAACGCCTTCGTGTTGGGTCAGGGGTTGCGCCGGGAACATCCCTGGGTCGTGGCGGCCATTTGCGCGCTGTGCGACTGGCTGCTGATCGGGGTGGGTGTGCTGGGACTGGGGCGGCTGATTGCCAGTCAGGAAGGGTTGATGCTGGTGGCCCGTCTGGGAGGCGCCGCTTTCCTGTTGTGGCAGGCCTGGTCGGCGCTGCGCCGCGTATTTCAGGGTGACGTGCTGGCGGCGGGCAACGGCCTGCAAGGCTCGCGTCGCCGGGTGATCCTGGCAACCCTGGCGGTAACTCTGCTCAACCCCCAGGTCTATCTGGATACGCTGATCATGCTCGGCGCGATTGGTGCGGCCCAGGCCAGCCCGTTGGGATTCTATCTCGGGGCGGCGGTGGCCTCCTTCGGCTGGTTCTTCGGTCTGGTGGCCGCTGCGGGCTGGCTTGCGCCGCGTCTTGCCAGCCCGCTGGTATGGCGGGGTATCGATGGACTCATCGCGGTGGTGCTGACCGCGGTGGCCATCGGTTTACTGGCAGGCATCGAGTAGTACAAGCGATCTGATCCCGTCGTCTAGCCGATATGTACCTGCCCTTCGGCATACTTCACTCCGTGAGGGCGTCTTATGGCAAGAAAATAGCCAAGTGAAATCGGGCCAGCCCGGCCAAGTAGCATGGCAACGATCACCGTAAGCTGACCGGGAAGCGAGAGTTCACCGGTAATGCCTCGTGAAAGTCCGACGGCGCCGGAGGCGGAAACTGCCTCGAAGGTCAGGTCGAGAAAATCCTTGCCTGGTTCGCTGATGGTCAGGATGAAAAGACAGGTGAAGATAAGCAGCAGCACCCCCAGCGCCACGGCGATTGCCTTGAACACGGTGCTGTCGGGAATCGCACGGCCAAAGGCCGTCGGCTGCTGGCTGCCTCGCACGAAGGAACGAGCGACCAGTATGAGCACGACGAAGGTGGTGAGCTTGATGCCGCTTGCCGCGGACCCAGGCCCGGCACCAATGAACATCAACAGTAGGGTAAGCAGGGTGGTCGGCTCACGTAGGGCGGCGGTATCAAGGGTATTGAGACCGGCAGAGCGAGGAGTGACGGCCTGAAAGAGTGCGGCTTGCAAGCGCACGCCGAATCCGTCGAGTCCGCCGAGGGTTGCCTGGTTGCTCCATTCCAGCAGTAGAATGGCGATCGTGGATATCAAAATCAGCCAGAAAGTGGCATGCAGCATGATACGGGAGTGCAGCGATAGTTTGTGGCCCCGAAAACTGTCCCGTACTTCTGCAACCACCACGAACCCCAGGCCACCTGCAACGATCAGCATGATGACGGCCGCGTTGACCATTGGATCCGCCACTTGCGTGACGAGGCTGTCGGTCCACAGGGTGAAGCCTGCGCCATTGAAACCTGAAATCGCATGGAAAAGGCTCAGCCACAAGCCCCACCAAAGCCCATGCTCAGGTATCCAGGCGCTGGCCAAAAGCACCATGCCAAAGCCTTGGACCAGCAGCGTGAAAATGACGACGGTGCGCACAAGCTGGGTCAGATCGCGAAACGAGGTGTGGTTGAAGTTCTCGCGGACCAGGTTTTGATGAGGAAGGGGAATGCGCATGCCCATGATCATCAGGGTCATGGCAGTGAAGGTCATGAAGCCGAGGCCGCCCAGCTGAAACATGCATAGCAACATGACCTGCCCGAACAGGGTCAGCTCCGAGGTGCTGATAACGGTAAGCCCGGTTACCGTGACAGCGGACGTGGCGGTGAACAGCGCTTCGTTCCAGCTCAGTGGGGAGTGGGCCGAGATCGGTAACATCAGTATCAGGGTGCCCAGAAGGCTGAGAAACACGAAGCCCAGCAGCAGCAATTCTGGAGGCGAGAGCTGAATGACCCGGCCGTGAGGCATCGAGCGCAGGGGCTTGAAGAGGCGGCGGCGAAACCTCATTCCAATCAGTACCCTTGAGGAGTAGACATGATCAAAGCTTGTTGCCCAGCTTGCGTAAGTCGTCGAGATCGCCCATCAGTATCAGGCTGTCTTTTTCCTCTAGGGGCGTGTCCGGATCCGGTGCCTTCAATACGTCACGGCCGCGTTTGATGGCAATGAGGGAGAGCTTGTCGTCGTCGAGTTCGAGATTGGCTACCGTGGCGCAGGTGTCGCTCAGGTTCTTCGTGATCTGCAGTTCGACCACGAATTGATGGTCGCCCATGTCGATGAAATCGACCAGCGCATGATAGTGCAG
The DNA here is from genome assembly GCF_947493865.1 of uncultured Halomonas sp. GTDB lineage: Bacteria > Pseudomonadota > Gammaproteobacteria > Pseudomonadales > Halomonadaceae > Modicisalibacter. The sequence goes on along the minus strand of NZ_CANLTC010000001.1, from coordinate 420,604 downwards.
GCTTTGTGCTACCCGCACCCCCGTATCATATTCCGGATAGACGACATGGCGCGCTCCAAGATGCCGAAGTAGCCGATAGTGAGTATCCGAATGCGCCTTGACCCAGATTTCGCGCACGCCGAGTTCTCGCAGTAGCAAGGTACAGGTCATGCTGTCTTCGATGTTGTCGTCGACATCGATGATGACCGCATCGTAATCCGTCAACGACAGTTCGGAAAGCGTCTGTTCATCGGATATGTCGGCAACCAGCGCATGGGTCAGCAGATTGGAAAGCGCATTGACCCGATCCTGGTCGCGATCGATGCCCAGCACGTCATCCTTCTGTCGTATCAATTCCTGAGCGACGGTAACGCCGAAGTAACCCAATCCCAAAATAGCGAACTGACGTGACATGGTCTTTCTCCCTGGTGGCCAAAAACGCCACGACGTACCAAAAGGCTCGTTGCCCGGGCTACCCTAGCACAAGGCAAACCGTTGGCGGAGTTTTGTGACCGTTGAGGGGGCATGCATGGGCCCCATGCCGGGGCGGTCGCGATCCACGGCGAATTAACGCTACAATCCTCCAGCCGTAACGCGGGTTACGGTACATGGCTAGCAAAGCGCAACGATCTCTCCATTCAGGTGCTTCATGACAGCAAGAGAAAAACCCAAGACGTTGTGGGTTGGCCGCTGGGGATTCATTCTCGCGGCGACGGGGTCCGCCGTCGGACTGGGCAATATCTGGAAATTCCCCTACATGACCGGGGAATATGGTGGCGGGGCCTTCGTATTGGTTTACCTGGCCTGCATTCTGGCCATCGGTATTCCCATCATGATGGTGGAAATCAGTTTCGGGCGACGCGGCCGAGGTAGCCCCATCGATGCCATTCGACGCCTGGCTCAGGAATCGGGACGCAGTTCCGTGTGGTCGCTGTTCGGCTGGATGGCGATGCTGTGCGGCTTCATGATCCTGTCATTCTATGTGGTGGTTGCCGGCTGGTCGGTTTCCTACCTGTGGAAGGCCGTCAGCGGCGGTCTTTCCGGCTCCAGCGTCGAGGAAATGGCAGCGATCTTTAGCGCCAACAACGCCAACCCCTGGAATCTGGGTTTCTGGAGCACCCTGGTGACCCTGGCCACGATGCTCATCGTCGGCAAGGGCGTGCAGGAAGGTATCGAGAAAAGCGTGCGCTGGATGATGCCGGGCATGGTGCTCATCCTGGGGATCATGATCGCCTATGGGGCGTTTTCCGGTGGTTTCGGTGACGCAGTGAACTTCCTGTTCGCTTTCGAACTCGGCAAACTCTCCAGCGAAGGGCTGCTGGCCGCCATGGGGCAGGCTTTCTTTACCCTGTCGTTGGCCTCCGGGGCGATTCTTACCTACGGCTCCTACCTGCCCGACGACAAGTCGATTGCCCGCACCACGTTTAGCGTGGCGCTTTTCGACACATTGGTGGCGCTGATGGCGGGTCTGGCGATATTTCCGATCATCTTTGCCAGCGGCATGGACCCGGATAGCGGCCCCGGGCTGATCTTCATGAGCTTGCCGTTGGCTTTCCAGCAGATGCCGTTGGGCACACTGCTCGAGATCGCCTTCTTCGTCATGCTGACCCTGGCGGCGCTGACCTCGGCGATCTCGATGATCGAGGCGACGGTGGCCTGGTTGAATCAGAGCAAGGGCATTTCTCGGGCCAAGGCGTCCTGGGGCACGGGCATCCTACTGTGGATCGTGAGTACCCTGGCCATGCTGTCATTCAATGTGGGCGCCGACTGGACCCTGGCGGGCAAGCATTTCTTCGATTGGCTGGATTACCTGACCTCGCGCTGGATGATGCCTCTCGGTGGCCTGGGGATGGCGCTGATGGCCGGCTTCGTGCTGCGTAACGACATCTTCCGCTCCGAGCTGGGCTTGTCCGATGTTCAGCATGCTTTATGGCTATTCATGATTCGCTATGTCAGCCCGCTGGGCATCCTGCTGATCTTCATCGATGCACTCGGGGTGATGGCGCTCGACCTGGGGAGTCAATGGCCTTGGCTGCTGGGCGTGTTGGTGGGGATCACGTTGCTGGGTGAGTTGATCAGCCCGCGTATCAGGCGTCAGTTAGTGTCTTGATGCTTGGTTGCGCGCCGGCAAACATTCTGCGCCATTGGAGAATGCCAATGGCGCAGAATGTCATGCAGTGACCCTATTGGTGATCAATCGGTGCTTACATCGCGAAAGCGGGCATTGATGAAGCAGTAAATGCCATAGCCAACGAGCCCTAGCGCAACGACACCCAGTAACCAGGGGCCGAAAGGTTGACTCGCCAGAGTATTGAGTGCACCACCCAGGCCTTCGGCCTTGCTGGGGTCGATTTGCCAGGCAGCGACACACAGGAAGCCACCAATGATCATGAATACCACGCCTCGGGCCGACAACCCCCATCGCGTGGCGCCCTCAGCCAGCTTGCGCTGGGTTTCATTCATTTGAACCATATGCCAGTTCTTGAGATAAGAGCGTTTAACGGCGCGCACGATCTGGCGTATGCCGACCCCAAAAAAGACGATGCCTACGGCAAATACCAGATAGATGCCGCCAGGCGAGCCCATCAGTTTGGCGGTACGATCTTGAGTCGAGCCCCCGCCACCGGATGACGAGAAGGCAGTGAGCAGCAGGTCGAGGCAGTAAATGCCCAGGCTGGCATAAATGAGGCCACTGATGACGAATCCCAGGCGCGTCGCGATGCCCTTGAATCCGCTACCCGCATCTTCGGTATCGTAAAATGCCTGCACGATTCGCCACAAAGTATAGGCGAACAATCCAAACGCCATCAGGCCCAGCATGGTACTACCAAAGGGTTGGCCGGCAATCTGAGTGATTGCCTCCTTCGTACCGATGTTCTTGCCGCCCAGGCCAAAAGCGGCCATGGAAGCAAGCACGCCCACTATCAGGTAAACGACGCCTTTGGCGGCATACCCGCATCGCGCCAGGATGGCGATCGTATTTTTCGTGGTGGAATTAACGTTTTTCACAAAGACTCCATGGTGTCCGGCAGCGAGGCGATGGCTTACTTGGCCAACAGCATTCAAAACGTTGCCTTTGACTTGTTTTATCGATAGCGGCTTACGGATGAAAATAGCCACGACATTGCGTGATACGAAGTTTTACAAATAGCGTTTCAATCATACAAGATGTTGAATTTTTGACAAAGAGACGTCGGTTTCAAGCCACGGTAGTGATAATGCCTGTCGCTTGTCATTCACGTAAATTAGCGTTCCTCGAAAAAAGAAAGGAAAGCGTTAAGTTCAGCGACCCCATGTTATCGTTTGGCTAGGGAAAACAAGGTTATCGTTCTCGCGGTAAGCGATACCAGGCATTTTTCACAGGAAGTGCCGTTGCGATTGTTTGCACAAAGGCTATTCTTGTTGAATAGCATAAAAACACAGGATTGCCACAAATCAGTGAAAGGACTCATATGAACGCTCGAAAGGAAACCGAAGACAGCCGTGGACGTGAAGCGAAGAAACCTTCTGAGATTCCAAGTTCAGGATGGTTCGACGTTCTCAAGCGCGTCATGGGCGAGATAAGCAGGGATCATGTCAGCATCGTTGCTGCTGGGATAGCCTTTTACGGCTTGCTGGCCATTTTTCCCGCGATTGTTGCGTTGATTTCCCTGTGGAGTCTGGCCTTCGATCCACAACAAATTTCTCAGCAGATTTCTTCAATTAGTCAACTCTTGCCTTCGCAAGCAGCCGATATAATTAAGCAGCAAGTACAGAAAGCCAGTTCCAATGCGGGTGCAGGCATAGGGCTTGCGGCTATAGGCGGGTTGTTATTGACGATTTATAGTGCCTCCAAGGGTACCCAGGCACTGATGGAAGGGTTGAATATCATTTATGACGAAGAAGAGACCCGGGGGTTCTTCAAGAAGAATGCCGCAAAATTGATACTCACCTTCGGTGCCATGTTGATAGCCATCATCGCATTGGGCACTATAATCTTAATTCCAATGGTGGTTAAAACACTAGGCCTCCCGGAATTGATCAGTACGGCAGCCAATGTCATTCGTTGGCCCTTGCTGTTTATCGTATTAATTATTGCTCTGGCAATTCTTTATCGTTACGCAGCAGATCGCTCCAGGCCTCGCTGGCAATGGACCAGCGTTGGCTCGGTCGTGGCTGTCTTGCTATGGATTGCAGGGTCGATCGCCTTTTCCATCTACGTACGTAACTTTTCAAGCTACAACGAGACTTATGGGTCCTTGGGTGCGGTTGTCATTCTGCTCATGTGGTTCTGGCTTTCAGCATTCATTGCCCTCCTGGGGGCGGAATTGAATAGCGAAATGGAACGCCAGACCCGTCACGACACAACAGCCGGAAAACCGAAAGCGAAAGGGGAGCGAGGCGCTTACGCTGCGGATACCGTAGGCGACAAGCAGTAAAAGCTCATATTCCCCTAATTCATATGCCAAGATTTGGTATGTAGGTATTAGCTCGCCAAAACAATAGATTTACACCATTAGTTAAGAAGCGAAAACGGCGCATGAAATGCGTCGTTACCCTATTTTGCCGAAGCGTGTGTTTAGGTAACCTTATTCTAGGGCGGAGCTTTTAGATACTGCTCATAAAACGCAAGGGAATAGGGTTACAACAATGAAACTTTTGATGTATTTGGGAGGAGTCGTCATTTTTCTTGGCGTTGTCTTGGCCTTCGTCGACTCCGGCGCCGAAGCCGTAATACCATTGACCCCGGAGCAGGAAAGATATTGTGAGGCGGTGGAGGAATGGCGAAGGCAAGAATTATTTGCTGCACCAGCAGGGTCGCGAACCGGTCATCCCGATCATCGAAATCTATATGACCAGTGGTGCAAGTAAGCTGTACTTACCTGTTTAGCTCGCTAGGCTTCGTCTGAAAAGTCAGCGAGCGAAGTCTAGGCAAGGCAAGAATTGGCGAAAGAGCGGAGTTTACGCGGTGTAAATGAGTATCTTGAGCTAATTTTTAACGCCGCATGGACGAGCGCAGGTACTTTTCGGGCAAAGTCTAGAGGCCGTCGTGAGCAATGAATCGCAACGGCATGGTGCGGATGGGGAGACTCGAACTCCCACACCTTTCGGCACTAGAACCTAAATCTAGCGTGTCTACCAATTCCACCACATCCGCTACGGGCAAGAACCGTAGGTATTCTACGGGCGCTTTATGCCAAGTCAATCGTCTTTTACATTTTGTCACGCTAATCGCAGTGCGCCGATACTTGCGCTGATAAGTTCGAGGATAAGTTCCATGATAGCGCTGCCAGAAAAAACAGGGCGGATCGTTGCTCGGCAAAGGTAGAGGTACAGGTTCCAGGTTGCTGGGGTACGCTGACCTTGTACTAAAGCACCTGTTACCCGGACACTGCGCCTTTTGTCTGGCCTCGCCAACGCCTGGTCAGCCTTGGTGCAATGAGTGCTTCAAGGTGCTGCCCTGGAATCATCATGCCTGTCACCAGTGTGCGGAGCCTTTTTCAGGTAACGCTTATTCCCTATGCGGCCGCTGCCTGAAACAGCCGCCTGCGTACGACAGGGCGCGAGTTGGATTGCGCTACGAAGGAGAAGTGGCGCTACTGATACAGCGCTTCAAGTTCAATGCGGATCCGCGAGCTGGCGTCTTGCTCGTCGATCTCATGCAAGCAGGCCTGCACCAGCTGTTTCCCCATGAGCTTCCCCAGGCGCTGGTTGCGGTACCACGTCATCCTTTGCGCGCCAGGGAGTTCGGTTTCGATCAAGCCTTGTGGTTGACCCAGCACCTGGCACGACGGCTGGAAATACATTGCCTGGTAGCACGGCGTATTCGCCCTACGCCCACCCAGCGGGGGCTCGATCGCTCAGCCCGGTTGCGCAACGTGCAGAATGCGTTTGCGATCGATGTCGCGCTCCCGACGCATGTTGCCGTGGTGGATGACATCATGACCACTGGCGCGTCACTGGATGGGCTTGCCAAGGCCTGCCGTATTGCTGGTGCGAATCGCGTCGAAGCCTGGGCAGCGGCACGAACGCCGTTGACACCTTCTTGATCTGGTAGCATGAAGTCCATTTCCTCCTGAGGAGCGAGCATGGCCATTGCAAACCAGCATCCCTTTGACAGCTTGACGCCCGGACGCATCGTCGATGCTATCGAGGGGCTAGGGCTATGGGTATCCAGTGAGCCCTTTGCGCTGAACAGTTACGAGAATCGCGTATTCCTGCTCAGTGACGACGATCGGCAACGCTGGGTCGCGAAGTTCTATCGCCCCGAGCGTTGGAGCGAAGCACAGCTACGGGAGGAACACGATTTTCTCGACGAGCTGGATGCAGCTGGCGTGGCCGTCGCGGCGCCCTGGCGCGACGACCAGGGTAATAGCCTGCATAGGACCCATGGCTTCTATTTTGCCCTGTTTCCGCATGTTCCAGGTCAAGCCCCGGAGTTGGATAATCCTGGGCATCTGTTCGCGGTGGGGGAGCTGATCGGACGCCTTCATGCGGTATCAAGCCAACATGCGTTCACTACCCGACCCAGGATGGAACCACTGAGCCTGGCGGAAAGTAGTCGCGAGCGGGTGCTGGCGGGTACTTGGCTTACGTCTCGTCAGCGTCGGGCTTACGCCCGGGTGAGCGAGTCGCTGCTGCAGCTGTTATCACAACATCTGTGGCCGTCCCAGGCAGCCATTCGAGTTCATGGTGACTGTCATCTGGGCAACATTCTAGGACGTGACGACGCCTTCACGCTGGTCGATTTCGATGATTGTGCCATGGCCCCCGCCGTTCAGGACCTGTGGATGATGCTGACGGCGCAAAATGATCAGGAAATGCGCTCGCAGCTCAGTGAGCTACTCGAAGGGTATGAAGAGAGCATGCCGTTTGATCGTCGTCAGCTCGAATGGATCGAACCGCTGCGAACGCTACGATTGATGCGCTACAGCGCCTGGCTGGTAGCGCGCTGGCAAGATCCGGCGTTTCCACGCGCTTTTCCCTGGGTTGCCGGTGAGGAGTACTGGGATCAGCATATCCGTACTCTCGAGCAACAGCGCATGATACTCGACAAGCCCCGTTGGCTGGCCTGAGTCAGCAGGTCAGCACGCAAAGGCTTGGAGCTTTAATTCAAGCAGGGATGTTTTCCGCTTTCACTGGGCGTTGCTATCCGGATCGGGGCGATCCGCCGGTATCGGGTTGGCAACGCCTTCACCGTCTGCCTGACGGCGCTGGCGATTGAGTTCTGCCGAAGGATTTTCCTGTGCAGGGATATGAGTAGCTTTGCCAACATTTAGCTGGAAATGGTGTTCAGGTTCGATCACGGCCTTTGTGCAACGGCCATCTTGTTCGTTCGTGCAGGTATCCAGGCCGAAATTTCCATCGTTTTCGAAAGCCGCCGCGGAGAGTTCGCCACTGTAGATCGCAGGCGAATCATCTTCGGCATCGATGCAGGTGACTGATTCGGTAGTGAGTCTGACACGCCGGTCATTCAAGCGCGCACTGGCGGTGATCAAGCAGTAGGGAGGAAGGGGCTGCGCTGAGGCCTCCTTGCTTCGCGTCACGGGTCGCAGCAGGACATCCGTCATTTCTTCCTGGCTGTCATCAAGCGTGATGCGATCGATCACCTGGACGTCTATACGTGTATCCGCTGGTAGATCGAGCGCTGTTTGCGCAGCGAAAACGGGCGATGCCAGTCCAGCCAGACAAAGGCAGAGGAGCTTTTTCAACATATCAATCGTTCTCGTCGAAGGGTTTGAACCCCGTACAGGACGGTAAATGAGAGGTTTGCACTTTAACATAGACGCTATCGATCTGGCATTCATTCGCTGTGGCAGATCGCCGCCGCAAGGCGCTTAAGAGGGGAACGTGCCGTCGCTGCACAAGGAGCGCGACTGGGTTAGAATCCGTTCTTGACCGCTATCCGATGCGCACCGCCGTATCTTGTGTGAAGCTCCTACTAGACGACATCGCAATAGGCATAATCGATGACTGAAGAACTTGCCAATCATTACCGCGACATCATTGCCGGCATTGGCGAAGACACTACCCGCGAAGGACTCCGCGATACCCCGATGCGTGCTGCCAAAGCAATACAGTTTCTCACCCATGGGTATGGCCAGTCCCTGGAAGAGCTGGTCAATGGCGCGGTTTTTGTCTCTGATACGGATGAGATGGTGTTGGTCAAGGATATCGAGCTCTACTCGCTTTGCGAGCATCATATGCTGCCGTTCATCGGTAAATGTCATATTGCCTACATGCCCGGCGGTAAGGTGTTGGGGCTATCGAAATTTGCGCGTATCGTCGATATGTATGCCCGACGGCTACAGATTCAGGAAGATCTAACGCGTCAGATCGCCGATGCGGTGCAGCAGGTAACGGAAGCTCGCGGCGTTGCCGTGGTGATCGAGGCGCGCCACATGTGCATGATGATGCGCGGTGTCGAAAAGCAGAATTCCAGCATGACCAGTTCGGTGATGCTGGGAAGCTTTCGGGGCAATCAAAGCACGCGCCAGGAATTCTTGATGCTGGTCAGCGGTCGTTAACGCGCATGATGCGCATGAATGGACCGAAGCTGGCGCAGGGAGTGCGGCAGTGAATGGCACCATCGTAGCTTTCGATGATCGAACGCAAGAAGGTGTCGTTGCGAACGAGCAGGGCCAACGCTATGCCTTTTCTCTGGCGCAATGGCGTGGTCGGGGGTTGCCTGGACCCGAGATACGCGTATCTTTTGAGGTGCGTGCGGGGCAAGCCGTGCAAGTATTCAATCTACCCGAGCGGCAGCCTCGCGCCAGGCGAAAGGTCGTCACCGATCAAAAAGCCCGGGCCATCGCTAGCGAATCCCGTCGCTACGCAGGCGCCGCCATTGCGGCGATCGTCATTGCCATGCTGGGGCTTTTCTTCGATACCCTGGCACTCCTCATAGAGATCCTGGCCATATTTCTTGCGCTACTAGGACTGCACCAGATACACAAGACGCCCGAGCGTTACAAAGGCAAGGGGCTTTGCCTGGCTGCTATCCTGTTGGCACTGTGTGTGGCTACGCTATCCTTACTGGTAGCGCCTGCGTCCAGGCCGCACCTCGAGTCATCACAAGACACCGTCGCCCCGGTGGAAGAATCGCAGTAACAGTCACTCTTTAGCGGTTGCCTGTGCAGCCGACACTGCTACACGCATAGGAGCATGCCATGGAAGCCCTGCAGAATTGCCCGCTGTTTCGTCCGTTTGCGTATATCGATGGTAATTGGGTCGCTGCCGACAGCGGCGAACAGATCGAGGTCGATAATCCGGCTACCGGCAAGACGATCGGCACCGTTCCGCGTCTCGGGAGAGTCGAAACCGAGCGTGCCATCAATGCCGCCGAGGCTGCCTTTCCTGCGTGGCGTGCGCTGACCGCCCAGGAACGAGCCGATATATTGCTGAAATGGTATGACCTGATGCTCGAACATCAGGACGAGCTGGCCATGATCATGACCCTGGAGCAGGGCAAGCCGCTCAAGGAGGCAGCCGGAGAAATCGTCTATGCGGCGAGCTTTCTTCGCTGGTTCGCTGAAGAGGCCCGACGCGCCTATGGCGAGACCGTTCCCGCTGCGAAGGGCAATCAGCGCATCGTGGTGACCAAGCAGCCGGTGGGTGTCGTCGGTGCCATTACGCCCTGGAATTTTCCCGCGGCGATGATTACCCGCAAGGTGGGGGCAGCCCTGGCTGCCGGCTGTCCAATCGTCGTCAAGCCGGCGAGCCAGACACCGTTCTCGGCCACCGCCATGGCGCTATTGGCCGAACGTGCTGGCGTGCCTCGCGGTGTTTTCAATGTGGTGCCGGGCAAGGCAAGTGAAATCGCAGCGGCGCTGACCGAGTCGCCGGTGGTACGCAAGATCACGTTTACAGGTTCTACCGAGGTGGGGCGTTCATTGATGGCCCAGGCATCACAGCATATCCAGAAGATTTCCCTGGAGCTTGGTGGCAATGCCCCCTTCATCGTGTTCGAGGATGCGGATCTGGATGCGGCGGTGGAAGGCGCGATGGCGTCCAAGTTTCGTAACGCGGGGCAGACCTGTGTGTGCGTCAATCGCTTTCTGGTTCAATCGAGCGTGGTCAATGCCTTCTGCGAGAAGCTGGCGGCGGCGATGAACAGTGAATTGAAAGTCGGTGACGGCACCCAGGAGGGGGTCAATATCGGCCCGCTGATCGACAGTAATGGCGTAGAGAAGGTCAGCCGCCATGTCGACGATGCCATCGAGAAGGGAGCCGAGTTGTTGCTGGGCGGGCATCCCCATCCATTGGGGGGTAATTTTTTCACGCCCACCCTGGTGAGCAATGCCAATCAGGACATGCTGGTGGCCAGGGAAGAGACCTTCGGCCCGCTTTCCGCCGTGTTTCCATTCGACGATGAGGAAGACGCGGTGGCCATGGCCAACGACACCCCCTTCGGGCTTGCCGCCTATTTCTACTCGAAGGACTTAAGCCGCGTCTGGCACGTATCGGAAGCCCTGGAGTACGGCATCATCGGTATCAACACCGGACTGATTTCCAATGCGGCGGCACCATTCGGCGGGGTCAAGGAATCCGGTCTGGGTCGGGAAGGAGGCCATCAGGGGTTGGAGGAGTTTATGGAAACCAAGTATCTGTGCATGGATTTGGGATAGTAGCTATCGGATGCAAACAAACAGGGCAGCCTTGGCTGCCCTGTTTGTTTTTATAAAAAATGCTGAGCTAGCGGAAAGCGTCTGAACGATGATCAGGCAAGGCAAAAATTGACGCAGAAAGGGCCGGGCTCGCGCTCGAGTTTACTGTTGTAAATGAGCATTCTAAGTCAATTTTTAACGCTGCATGATCGAGATCAGCGTTTTCAAACTTCAGTGCTTGAAGTGACGCATCCCCGTAAACACCATGGCAATGCCCGCCTCGTTGGCGGCATCGATCACTTCCTGATCACGCATCGAACCCCCTGGTTGAATCACCGCGGTGATACCGGCCGCGGCCGCGGCATCGATGCCGTCGCGAAAGGGGAAGAAAGCATCCGATGCCATGACCGAGCCGGGCACTTCGAGCCCTTCGTCTGCGGCCTTGATTCCCGCGATGCGTGCCGAGTAGACCCGACTCATCTGGCCCGCACCGACGCCAATGGTCTGACCTTGCTTTACATAGACGATGGCGTTGGACTTGACGTATTTGGCGACCTTCCAGGCAAAGGCCAAATCGCGTAGTTCCTGTTCGGAAGGCGCGCGTTCGGTAACCACTTTCAGCTCATCCCGTCCGACCATGCCCAAGTCGCGATCCTGTACCAGCAATCCACCGTTGACACGCTTGAAGTCGTGGGCATGTTCACGTTCGCCAGGCCAATTCTCACCGCTATCGAGCAGGCGGACATTGGCTTTTTCGGCAACGATGGCGGCAGCATCGTCGGTGATGCCAGGTGCGATGATCACCTCGACGAACTGCCGATCGATGATTGCCCGGGCCGTGGCAGCATCCAGGGGTACGTTGAAGGCGATGATGCCGCCGAAGGCACTGGTCGGATCCGTCGCAAAGGCCTTCTCGTAGGCGTCCAGGGGGCTTTCGCCGAGGGCGACGCCGCAGGGATTGGCATGCTTGACGATCACGCAGGCGGTTTCCGTGAAGGCCTTCACGCACTCGAAGGCGGCGTCGGTATCCGCCACGTTGTTGTAAGAGAGCGCTTTGCCCTGGCGCTGCAAGGCGTTTGCAACACTTGCCTCGCGGGCATCCGGCTCGACGTAGAACGCCGCTTGCTGATGCGGATTCTCGCCATAGCGCATCGTTTGCTTCTTGTGAAGCTGTAGATTGTAAGTGCGCGGGAAGCGGCTTTCGTTACCCTGGGTCATGCCACCGAGATAGTTGGCGATGGCGCCATCGTAGCCAGCAGTGTGTTCAAAAGCCTTGACCGCCAGATCGAATCGGGTGGCGTCGCTGACCGAACCCTCCTGAGATTTCAATTCATCCAGCACCCGGGAGTAGTCGTCGCTGTCCACGATCACGGTCGTGTAGGCATGGTTCTTGGCGCAGGCGCGCAGCATGGCGGGACCGCCGATGTCGATGTTCTCGATGGCATCGATCAGGGTGCAGTCGGGCTTGGCGATGGTAGCGGCGAAGGGGTAAAGATTCACTGCAACGAGATCGATAGGGGCGATGTCATGTTTCGCCATTATCTCGTCGTCCTGGCCCCGACGTCCGAGGATGCCGCCATGAATGGTGGGATGCAGCGTCTTGACGCGACCCTCCATGATTTCAGGAAAGCCGGTATGTTCGGATACTTCCGTTACCGCGATGCCGTGTTCTTTGAGTAGGCGATAAGTGCCGCCGGTGGACAGTATCTCGATGCCACGTTCGCTGAGTTCACGTGCAAAATCGACGATGCCTGTCTTGTCGGAGACGCTGATCAGCGCGCGTTTCACCGGCAGGGGAGAAGCGCTTGAGGAAGAGTAGGATGCGGCCATGATAATCCAGTGTCGCAGTGGGAGAAGACAGGAGCCCGCCAGCAAGCCCCTTCGAAAAGCATGTCAGATCAGGTCGTACTGCTTGAGCTTCTTGCGAAGTGTGCCGCGATTGAGCCCCAGCATGTCCGCGGCCCGGGTTTGGTTACCGTCCGCATAGGCCATTACCGCACTGAGTAGCGGCACTTCGACTTCAGTCATGACCATGGCATAAAGATCGCTGACGTTACCGCCATCAAGATGATTGAAATAGGACTGCATGGCCTCATCCACGGCTTCCCGAAGAGTCTGCTTGCGGCATGGCGAGACGTTCGCGTATTCATCGATCACGTGAGTGGTTGAAAAGGCTGAGCTGGTCATGCTGCGCTGATCCTCGCCGTGGATGTTGAATGCAACTGTCGACATAGCGATTCGACGAAATGTTGCTGCTCGATCCGGGACTCCAGGGTGTTGAAGCCTGTCCTGAGCGCTTTGGCATTTTCACAGGTGCTCAGATACCAGCCGATGTGCTTGCGTGCGATACGCACTCCCATGTAGTCACCATAGAACGCATACAGGTTGTCGAGATGTTGATTCATTACACGTCCTCGCTCTGACCAATCTGGTTCAGGGAGATGTTCGCCAGTATCAAGATAGTGATCGATTTGGCGAAATATCCAAGGGTTGCCTTGAGCGCCACGACCAATCATTGCCGCATCCGCCCCAGTATAGTCCAGTACCCGGGCGGCTTTCTCGGGCGACGTGATATCGCCATTGACGAATACGGGAATACCGATCTTGGCTTTGACGGCGGCGATGGTGTCATATTCTGCATCACCCGAGTAGCGTTGTTCCCGGGTGCGGCCATGTACCGCAAGCGCCTGGATGCCGCTCTCTTCTGCCAGGCAGGCTATCCGTAGCGCGTTGACACTGTCACTGCACCAGCCGGTACGTATCTTCAACGTTACCGGAACGCTGACGGCACCGACCACGGCGCGCAGTATCTCGGCGACCAGCGGCTCATCGCGCAGAAGAGCGGAGCCCGCGGCCTTGTTGCATACCTTCTTCGCCGGGCAGCCCATGTTGATATCGATGATCTGGGCGCCCCGTTCCGCATTGAGCCGGGCCGCTTCGGCCAGCATGCCAGGATCGCCGCCGGCAATCTGCACCGATCGTGGCCCGGGCTCGCCGGTATGATCGAGCCGCGAACGGGACTTGCGCGTATGCCACAGGCTCGAGTCCGCAGTGACCATCTCAGACACCACCAGGCCGGCCCCCAAGGCGCGACAAAGCTGGCGAAAAGGGCGGTCGGTAACGCCGGCCATGGGAGCCAGTATCACGCGGTTGGGTAAGCGATAAGGGCCAATAGCGGGCGGCTCGACGCGAGCGGTAGCGGGCATCGTGACTCGTGTTCTCGGTCAAGAAAGGGAAGCCATGATACTCACCGTGCACCCGAGATTGAAGGCTTTTCGGCTTATACCATTAGATAGGGCGACAGCCGCTCAAGCGCACCCAGCCTTCACGTTCGACAGGCAGCTCCATGCGCAAGCCCTGATCGCGATAGGCATCCAGCACCTCATCGGCCTGCTTGGCCAGAATGCCTGATAGCACGAGATGACCGCTCGGCGCCACTCTGGCAGCGATGGTCGGCGCAAGTTCGATCAGGGGGCCGGCAAGAATATTGGCCAGCACGATATCCTCGGCTCCTTCGGGCAGTTGATCGGGAAGACAAAGCTCGAACTGAGAATCGACGATGCCATTGCGCTGGGCATTGTCGCGACTGGCGATAAGCGCCTGGGGGTCGATATCGGTACCCAGGGCGCGCTTGGCACCCAGCTTGAGTGCCGCGATGGCCAATATGCCTGAGCCGCAGCCAAAATCGAGGATGTTCTTGCCATCGAATTCGGTTTTTTCAGTCAACGCGTCGAGCCATTCCAGGCACAGCGCGGTGGTGGGATGAGTGCCGGTACCGAAGGCCAGGCCTGGATCGAGCAGCAGGTTCACCGCGTTCGGGTCCGGCGCGTCATGCCAGCTGGGAACGATCCACAGCCGTTTGCCCATCCGCAAGGGGACAAAGCTGTCCATCCATTCCCGCTGCCAGTCCCGATCGTCGAGCAGCTCGTACTCGATTTCGGGACAGGGATCATCGGCGACGGCCAACGCCCAGGCTTGATGGACGCGTTCGAGCATGGCATCGATATGGTCGAGGTCGTCATACAACCCGGTCAGCACTGTTTCTTGCCATAACGGCGTAGTGCCGAGATCCGGTTCGAAGACCGGATCATCGTGAGCATCCTGCAGGGTAATTGCCGAGGCGCCCTCGGCGATCAGCAATTCCTCCAGAGTGTCGGCCTGCTCGGGCGCGACCCGGGCCTTGAGTTGTAGCCAGGGCATGATCAGCTATCCAGTTTCTTCTCGAGGTAGTGGATATTCACGCCCCCTTGCTGAAAATGCGTATCGCGAACGAGATCCTTCTGCAGGTCGATATTGGTACGAATGCCATCCACGAGAAGCTCATCCAGCGCATTGCGCATACGGGTGAGGGCAATGCTGCGATCCTCGCCCCAGGTGATCAGCTTGCCGATCAAGGAGTCATAGTAGGGCGGCACGGTATAGCCGGTATACAGGTGGGAATCCATGCGCACACCAAGCCCCCCGGGGGCATGATAGAGCGTGACCTTGCCCGGGGAGGGTATGAAGGTGCGCGCATCCTCGGCATTGATACGACATTCGAAGGCATGGCCGTGAAGTTTGACATCCTCCTGCTTGACCGAAAGCGGTAGGCCAGCGGCGATACGCAGCTGTTCTTTCACGATATCGACGCCGGTCACCATCTCCGTGACAGGGTGCTCGACCTGGACGCGCGTATTCATCTCGATGAAGAAGTATTCCCCGTTCTCGTAGAGGAACTCGAAGGTGCCGGCACCACGATAACCGATCTCGATACAGGCATCGGTACAGGATTTGAGCACCCGGGCGCGGGCATCCGGATCGAGATGGGGCGCTGGCGCCTCTTCGAGTACTTTCTGATGACGCCGCTGCAAGGAGCAGTCGCGGTCATACAGATGAATGGCATTGCCCTGGCCATCGGCAAGCACCTGTATTTCGACATGGCGAGGGCGTTCGAGAAATTTCTCCATGTACAGCGTGCCATCGCCGAAGGCAGCGTTGGCCTCGTTGCGGGTCACGCTGACCGAGGAAAGCAGGCTCTCCTCGCCGTGCACCACGCGCATGCCACGGCCGCCACCGCCCGCCGCGGCCTTGATGATCACCGGATAGCCGATGCGCTTAGCCGTGGCAAGTATTGCCTCGTCGTCATCATCAGGCAGCGGGCCGTCGGAGCCGGGCACTGTCGGCACCCCTGTCGCCTTCATGGCGGCGATGGCGCTGACCTTGTCGCCCATCAGACGAATCGTTTCGGCACGAGGGCCGATGAATACGAATCCGGAGCGTTCGACCTGCTCGGCAAAATTGGCATTCTCGGATAGAAAACCATAGCCAGGATGAATGGCGCTGGCGTCGGTCACCTCGGCGGCACTGATCAGCGCCGGGATATTGAGATAGGATTGGGCGGATGAAGCAGGACCAATGCATACCGCTTCATCTGCCAGACGCACGTGCATCAGTTCACGATCGGCCTTGGAATGCACGGCGACGGTGCGAATACCCAGCTCCTTGCAAGCCCGCAGGATACGCAGGGCGATCTCGCCTCTATTGGCGATGAGTACCTTATCCAACATGGGGGTGTCCATTGGTCAGGAAATGATCAGCATGGGTTGGTCGAACTCTACCGGTTCGCCGTCCTCGACCAGGATGGCTTCGACGACGCCATCCTGATCCGCATCGATCTGGTTCATCATCTTCATCGCTTCAACGATGCAGATAGGGTCGCCTTTCTTGATGCGCTGACCCACTTCGGCGAAGGGTTTTGCGCCGGGGGCTGAAGCGCGATAGAACGTGCCGACCATCGGAGAGGTTACCGTATGACCCGCCAGATTTACTGATGCCGCCGAAGATTCGGCGGCCTCGGTGGAGGTCGTTGCAGCGGGCGCCTGCTGCGGAGCGGGCGAGGGACCCCAGGTTGGCGCGGGAACCGGTTGACTATGGCCGTGGCCATGTCGACTGATGCGTACCGATTCTTCGCCTTCTTGTATTTCGATTTCGCTGATATCGGATTCTTCGAGTAGTTCGATCAGTCTCTTGACCTTGCGGATATCCATGATGGTGTCTCTTGAGAATGAAAAGAAGTGGGGTGGTTCAGGATGAGGACGAGTCCAAATGCAACAGAGCGGCACGCAATGCCAGTTCGTAACTGGCGGCACCGAAGCCGCAGATGACGCCTTCGGCCACATCGGAAAAATAAGAGTGAGTACGAAAAGGTTCTCGAGCGTGCACGTTGGAAAGATGCAGCTCGATAAAGGGCAACGCCACGGCGACCAATGCATCGCGCAGCGCCACACTGGTATGAGTAAAGGCGGCTGGGTTGATCAGGATGAAGTCGGTGGCATCATTGCGTGCAGCATGAATGCGCTCGATCAACTCATGTTCGGCGTTTGATTGTAGCCAGTCGAGCTGGTGGCCCTGATCAAGGGCACATGTACTCAGGCGCAAGCGAATGTCGTCCAAGGTAACGCTGCCGTAGATGTGGGGTTCGCGTGAGCCCAGCAAGTTCAGGTTAGGGCCGTTGAGTACCAGAATTCGGGCCATGAGAGTCCTTGAATGACGCTGTTAACCTGTTCTATATCCGTTGAGATGGCAGCAGGATCCTGCAATTTGGCGCACTTGGGCACCAAATAAGCCAACGATGGCGGAGTGTGACGAAAAAGGTTGCGCTTGTCTAGTCGTTATGTCCGGGGCAAATGCGCCATCGTCGAACAGTGTTTGTCGACCTGTGGTCAGTAATTGTCGTCGCAGAGCGTCAATGCCCCTGAAGGCCCATGATAGGATACTCTTGGCAAGGAATTACTCATCAATCGTCACACAGAGGACGTCGCGAACATGGCAATCCTTCGCAAGCGTAAATACCGTACCGATGTGCTCGAACGCCCCGAGTATGGCTGGATATGGAAGCCATTATTGGTACTCCTGGTGCTCTATCTCGTAATCTGCCTTGGGCTCGGCATCTGGTGGAGTCAGCGTCCGAATGATTTCGATGTCACGCAGGCAGTGCTCGAACAGCGCGAACAGCCGGCGGAGCCTGGGGCGCGTGGAACGGTGATGACGGCGACACTGACGACGACGATCGAGACGCTGCTGGAAAAGCCCGGGGGCTATATACGTAATGACAAGCTGCCTCCCGGGGTATGGCTGGACAACATGCCAAGCTGGGAGTATGGCGTTCTTTCTCAGGCGCGCTTGCTTACAGAAATGCTGCCGGCGTTTGGTGCCGGTGATACCTCATTGTTGAACGACGCCGCGGAGGCACTCGACAGCGATAGCCGCGACTGGCTTTTCCCTGGCGCAGAGAAGCAGTATCGACGCGCGCTGGCCACGCTTCACGGCTACCTGTTGAGCTTCAACAACCTGGGAATGTCCGGTTTTGCCGATAACGGCGATGCCCTGGCACAGTGGTTGCGCGAGACCGGGAAACGGCTCGATGAGTTGACGCGTCGTTTGTCGGCCAGTGTCGATGATCCCGAGGCACTGCGTGAACTGGGGGTCGATGAACGTGAATTGCCCGACGCCACGCCTTGGCTTCAGATTGACAATACGTTCTTCGTTGCCCGAGGGGAGACCTGGGCCTTGTTACACTATTTGCAGGCAATTGAGCGCGATTATGCCGACGTGATTGCCAAGGCGGGCAGTGAAGAAATCCTTGGTCGTCTGATTGCAGAACTCAAGTTGGCTCAGCGCCGAGTGTGGAGCCCCGTGATACTCAATGGAACCGGCTTTGGCATGTTCGCCAACCATTCGTTGTTATTGGCAAACTATATTCAAACCGCTGAAAAGCTTACGGGGACGCTGGCCCAAAGTGTCGAGGGGGTAGAGGTCGAGCCACCCACCCGGGGCGAACCCCAAAGAGATGAACCAGAGCCGGCTCAAGATGATGCCAGTCCGAGCGATGCAGCCGATATTACCCGGGCGACTCCTGCCTCCATCCAGGAGGGCGAACTCGAGAAGCGGCTTAGTGAGCCGGCTGTGCAGGCTGCTATCGAGGCTGCTACACGGTAAAAGTGAACATGACAGTAAACGAACAAGGCCGTCCTTCTGGACGGCCTTGTGTTTGCAGCGGCAAGAATCAGTAGGCTCGAACCCTACTCCTTGCCAAAGGCAGCGACGGACTTCTCGATCGCGGCATGGGCGGCCTCGACGCCATCCCAGGAATCGATCTTGACCCACTTGCCCTTGTCGAGATCCTTGTAGTTCTCGAAGAAGTGGGCGATCTGCTGGCGTAGCAACTCGGGCAGGTCAGTGACATCCTTCACATCGTCATAGACCGGCGCCAGCTTGCTATGGGGCACGCAGATCAACTTGGCATCTTCACCGGCCTCATCGCTCATGTTGAGAATGCCCACCGGACGGGCGCGGATCACGCTGCCCGCCTGAATCGGGTAGGGCGTGACCACCAGGGCATCCAGGGGGTCGCCATCATCGGCCAGCGTATTGGTGATGAAGCCATAGTTGGCCGGGTAGAACATGGGGGTGGTCATGAAGCGATCCACCAGCAACGCGTCCATGTCCTTGTCGATCTCGTACTTGATCGGCGCGTGATTGGCCGGAATTTCGATCACGACGTAAATGTCATGTGGAAGCTCCTTGCCTGCGGGGATCTTGCTGTAGCTCATGTCGAGTCCTTGCGGTTGGCTGTGTGGGGGGAACACCGAATAAATGCCTGCGCACATCAATCACTATGTTGCGCGGTGCTGGTACGCCAGCCCGGTCAGAATCCTCACATATACCCATATGCTCCGGTTCCTGCGCTTCGTGCGCCTTGTGCTTGAAGCTGCTCGTCGATTTATTCAGCGTTTCCCAAGCAAAATTCGCTGAATTATACGAACTGCCCAGAGGGATTGCCAATCCGAACGGTTCAGGGAGCGTTCGGTCTTATCCGCCAATGGTCTACCCATCCTGCGCGGTGCGAGCGTGTATCATGGCGCCGCAACGCCATTCGAGGAGAAGCACCTTGGCCAAGCATGTCTTGTCCCTGAGCTACGGCCAGGCTTTTGTCGCGCCAGAGAGCCGTCATCATCGTAGTTCGATGTCGGTGAGTCTGCCCGAGGAGGACGCCATGGGCAGCAAGGGCGCCTGCGCGGTGATCAGTGACTCCACCTGGCGCAATGCGATAGCAAAGCAGGCCGGCGATCTCAGTGTGCGCGGCTTTCTGGCGGATTACTATTCGACCCCGGCACATTGGGACATAAAAACCTCGGTAACCCGCGTGCTCGATGCCTTGAACAGTTGGAGCCATGGCCAGAGTCGCCATCTCCCCGAAGGCAGCTATGTCAGTTCACTGTCGATTCTGATATTGCACGCAAGTGAAGGCCATCTTTTTCACATGGGCGATACCCTGGTGTTTCGTCTGCGTGGGGCCGAGTTCGAGCAGCTCAGTTGCGACCACATCACCGAGCTTGGCGGCTATCGCTATCCAACCCGGGCGCTAGGACTGGATGGCAAACTGGATATCGATTATCGCAACGTATCGCTGAAACAGGGCGATATTTTTCTTTTCACGACTCGGGCGGTAAGCGGCACCTTGATGCCCTCGGATTACATGCAGTTGATCCGGATCGATGTCAGCAATCTCGATGCGGCCTGCGAACGCCTCACCGCGGCGGCCCGAGCCCGGGCTGCCGAGCGAGGCTACGGGGCGGAGCAGTTCTGCTTTCAACTGGTGCGCATCGATCGTCTGCCCGAGGAAAACCTTGATCCCTTGCAGCGCTATGGGGGGTTGCCGGTGCCGCCGGAGTACGCCATAGGTGATCATCTCGATGGCCTCGTGGTAGAAGCCATACTGGCCCGCACCGCTCAAAGTCGGGTTTATCGCGTGCGCGACACTCGCGATCAGCGCGAGATGGTGCTCAAGGCCCCGAGTCCGGAGCTTTCAAGCCGCAACGCTTATCTCGAACACTTCCTGCTGCAGCAATGGGTGGTGGAGCGGATCAACTCCCCCTTTGTGGTCAAGACCGTGGAGCGCTCGCGCCCACGTCGCTACCTGTATTACCTGATGGCCTTCGTTAAGGGCATCACGCTGACCCATTGGATGCGACGCTATCCCCGAGCCAGTCTTGGACAGCGGCTGGATATCGCCAGGCAACTTGTCAAAGGAATACAGG
This sequence comes from uncultured Halomonas sp., assembly GCF_947493865.1. Classification (GTDB taxonomy): domain Bacteria; phylum Pseudomonadota; class Gammaproteobacteria; order Pseudomonadales; family Halomonadaceae; genus Modicisalibacter. The sequence goes on along the minus strand of NZ_CANLTC010000001.1, from coordinate 399,960 downwards.
CGCTACATCGGCGTGAAGTGCTGCATCAGAGAATTCACCCGGACAATATTCTCATCGACATTCACGGGAAGGTGGTTCTGGCGGATTTCAGCGCCTGTCACCGGCGTGAGGGTGATGGTCATCGAAGTGCGCGAGAATTGGCGCGTCAGGTCGGGCTCAACGAACACAGCGCGCCGGAGTATGCATTGGATATCGATGTCGGCCGCCGCAGCGATCAATATGCGCTTGCGTCGACGATCTATTGGCTGCTGACCGGAGAGTTGCCTTATGCCCTCGAAGCGCGCCAGTTGCGCAGTCATACCGAATTGGAGCAGATGGTATATCGCAGTGTGCGGTTGCGTAACCCCGAGGTGTCGTTGGAACTCGACGGCGCGCTGCAACGTGCCCTCGATCCTCAGCGCGCGCTACGCTTTCGGCGCCTTTCCGAACTGTTCTATTCGCTGCGCGACCCGCGCAAGATGGCGGCCGATTCCCCGACGCGCAAGCAGGCGCTGCGCGCCCCAGCTAAGCACTGGCAATGGATTGCCGGTGGGTTACTGTTGCTGCTGGTGCTGTCCTGGTTTTGGAAGTAGGGCAGAAACGGCGACGCCCCAAAAGTGGGGCGTCAAAACTACTTAAATATAATGTAACTTTTGATCGTATCATCGAGTGCAGTAGATCATGGGTAGTACTCAAAGCGTGAACTCGGGCAGCTTGCGTTCTACCCTTGCCAGCTTCAGCTTTGCCACTCGCGGCAGGCCATTGTCGAAGGGCGGGAAGTCTTCGCCCTGTATCAGCGGTAACAGATAGCGCCGGCAGGTGTCGGTGATGCCGAAGCCATCCTCACGGATGAAGTCCCGGGGCATGAATTTTTCCTGATTGGCCACCTCGGACAGCGGTGCCGGTTCGATCTTCCACTCGTAAGGATCTTCGCTGACACGCTTGATCGCGGGCATCATGGCATTTTGACCGGCAAGGGCCAGTTCGACCGCCTTCTGACCCACTGCATAGGCCTGCTCCACATCGGTTTTGGAGGCCAGGTGACGCGCGGCGCGTTGCAGATAGTCGGCTACCGCCCAGTGATACTTGTAGCCCAGGTCCTGCTTGACCATGCCCGCCAGAGTCGGTGCCACGCCGCCCAGCTGGCGATGACCGAAGGCATCCGTATTGCCGGCATCCGCCAGGAAGGTGCCATCCTCGTAGCGCGCGCCTTCGGATACCACGATCACGCAATAGCCATAACGCTTGACCGATTCCTCGACCCGGGCCATGACCGCTTCGCGATCGAAGGCGATTTCCGGGAAAATCACCAGATGGGGCGGCTCGCCTTCACCATTGCCGGCCAGCGCTCCGGCAGCGGCGATCCAGCCCGCATGACGGCCCATCACCTCCAGCACGAACACCTTGGTGGACGTGGCACACATCGAGGCGATGTCCAGCGACGCTTCGAGAGTCGAAGTGGCGATATACTTGGCCACGCTGCCAAAGCCCGGGGAGTTGTCGGTGATGGGTAGATCGTTGTCCACGGTCTTGGGCACGTGAATGGCAGTCAACGGGTAGCCGAGTTTCTCTGAAAGCTGGGAGACCTTGAGGCAGGTATCCGCACTGTCGCCACCGCCGTTGTAAAAGAAGTAACCGATATCGTGGGCCTTGAAGACCTCGATCAGCCGCTCGTACTGGGCGCGATGGCTTTCGATGTCCTTGAGCTTGTAGCGGCAGGAGCCAAATGCACCGCCGGGAGTATGACGCAGGGCGGTGATGGCCTCGTCAGACTCCTGGGAAACGTCGATCAAATCCTCGGTGAGGGCGCCGATGATGCCATTGTGACCGGCATAGAGTTTGCCGATTCGATCCGAGTCGCGGCAAGCCTCGGCAACGCCGCAGGCGCTGGCATTGATCACTGCGGTGACACCGCCGGACTGGGCGTAGAACGCATTTTGCTGAGCCATGGGGGCTTCCTCTGCTCCTGAGAAATCGACGGCTATCATAGTCGAAAGCACTCTCGGCTGCACGGTACCGATGGGATGAACCTGTTGGTGTCTAGCGAGTGATAAGGGGCCATGCTAGGCTCACGCGCTGGTACAACTTACGTCTGTTTTATCGGCTCGACATTTTTATCGAGCCACTTGAACGCCTGGGGACAAGATGCACATCCACATTCTGGGTATCTGCGGCACCTTCATGGGCAGTCTGGCGCTATTGGCCCGAGAGCTGGGCCATCATGTCAGCGGCTCGGACGCCAATGTCTACCCGCCCATGAGCACGCAGCTCGAAGAGGCCGGAATTCGACTCTGCGATGGCTACTCCGCCGAGAACCTCGACCCGCGACCCGATCTCGTCGTGGTCGGCAATGCGATTTCCCGGGGCAATGCGGAAGTCGAGGCGGTGCTCGATGCCAAGCTGCCTTATACCTCTGGGCCGCAGTGGCTGGCAGAACACGTATTGCCGGGGCGTCGTGTCATCGCCGTGGCGGGTACCCATGGCAAGACCACCACCGCCAGTCTGCTGGCCTGGCTACTCGAAAGCGCCGGCCAGAACCCCGGTTTTCTGATCGGCGGTGTGCCGCGTAATTTCGGCGTTTCGGCCCGTCTGGGCGATGTCGAAGGACCTTTCGTGGTGGAGGCGGATGAATACGATACCGCCTTCTTCGACAAGCGTTCCAAGTTCGTGCACTACCGCCCGGATGTGGCGTTACTCAACAACCTGGAATTCGACCACGCGGATATCTTTCCCGATCTGGCGGCGATCGAGCGCCAGTTCCATCATCTGGTGCGAACGGTGCCCTCGACCGGACGGCTGCTGGTGGCGGATGGCGAACCGGCGCTGAGCCGGGTACTCGAGATGGGCTGCTGGAGCCCGGTCGAGCATTTCGGTCGCCGGGACGAAAGCGCCTGGTGTCTGGCGCTGGAACGCGACGACGCCAGCCGCTTTCGCGTCATTCATGCCGGCGAGGATGCCGTGGTCGACTGGACCATGACCGGCGAACACAATGCGCGCAACGCACTGGGTGCGTTGGCAGCAGCAGCGGCCTGTGGCGTCGATCTGGCCCGAGGCTGTGCGGCCCTGGCACGCTTCGAGACCCCGCGTCGCCGACAGGAGGTGCGCGGTGAGATCGGTGGTATTCAGGTCATCGACGACTTCGCCCATCACCCGACCGCGATTGCCGGCACCCTCGAAGGCTTGCGTGCCGCCACCACCTCGGGACGTTTGTTGGCGGTGATAGAGCCGCGTTCCAATACCATGCGTCTGGGCACCTTGAAGGGTCGCCTGGCACAAAGTGTTGCCGCCGCGGATGAGGTCTGGTGGTATCAGCCATCGGGGCTCGACTGGTCATTGGATGAAGTCTTGGCGGCCAGTCCAGTGCCCGCCGCGCGGGTGGACGACATCGATACTCTCGTCGCGACGCTGGTCGAGCAGGCTCGCCGGAATGACCGTATCGTCATCATGTCCAATGGTGGGTTTGGCGGTATTCACGAGAAGCTGCTGGCCGCTCTCGAGGCCGTGCATGGGTGACGTGCATGAATGAGACGGCCTCATCAGCCTTCAAGGCGCCAGTGACCGTTGCATTGACCGGCGCATCCGGAGCGCAGTACGGGCTGCGCCTGATCGATTGTCTGGTCACGGCGGGGCATGAGGTCTGGGTGATGATCTCCAAGGCGGCGCACATGGTCATCGCCACCGAGACCCCGGAAAAACTGCCGGCGCAGCCGGACAAGCTTGCCGATGCCCTGGGCCGGCGCAGCGGGGCGGCTCCGGGGCAGATTCGTTGTTTCGCGCGGGAAGACTGGATGGCGCCGGTGGCCTCCGGTTCCGGGGCGAGTGCGGCCATGGTGGTCTGCCCATGCTCCACCGGCACGCTCTCGGCGGTGGCGACCGGCGCCAGCAACAATTTGATCGAGCGCGCGGCGGATGTGGCCTTGAAGGAGCATCGCCAGCTGATTCTGGTGCCTCGGGAGGCGCCGCTGTCCGCGATTCATCTCGAACACATGCTGACGCTGGCGCGGTTGGGCGTCACCATTCTGCCCGCAGCCCCGGGTTTCTACCATCAGCCTGACAGCATCGATGATCTGATCGATTTCATCGTCGCCCGTATTCTCAATCAGTTGGGAGTCGAGCACCACCTGATGCCACGCTGGGGGGAATAGCTGGATGAGAGTGCTCGGGTGATCAATCTATCGCTGTTGTCGGTGTTCATTCCCACCTTTTTCATGGTCTCGCTGACCCCGGGCATGTGCATGACGCTGTCCATGGTATTGGGCATGACGGTGGGGATGAAACGCGCGCTGTGGATGATGCTTGGCGAGTTGACCGGGGTCGGATTGGTGGCGCTTGCCGCCGGTGCCGGCGTGGCCACGCTGATGCTTCGTCAGCCGGCGCTGTTTGCGCTCTTCAAGGGGCTTGGCGGGGCGTACCTGGCTTATCTTGGTGTCATGATGTGGCGCTCTCGCGGACGCATGGCCATTCCGCTGGAGCCCGGGGAACCAGTCGATGTGTCGCGCCTGCATCTGCTGGTACAGGGGTTTGTCACTGCCATTGCCAATCCCAAGGGCTGGGCATTCTTTATCGCGCTATTGCCGCCTTTTCTCGATCCTTCCATGCCGCTGGCGCCCCAGCTGGCAGCACTGATCGCAATGATTCTGTCGATCGAGTTTCTCTGCTTGTTGCTTTACGCCGGGGGCGGGCGCAGCGCGAGTCGGCTGCTGGCCAAGGGTGGCAACGTGCGTCTGCTCAACCGTATCGCCGGTACGTTGATGATCGGGGTGGGGGTCTGGCTCGCCTTTGGCTAGGCTTTATCCGAAAAGTACCTACGCTCGTCTATACGGCGTTAAAAATTAGCTCAAGATACTCATTTACACCACGCAAACTCCGTTCTTTCGCCAATTTTTGCCTTGTCTAGACGTCGCTCGCTGACTTTTCAGACGAAGCCTAAGCGAGGCATGGTTGAGCCGGTAGTGGCTAAACCGGGGGCAGCCAGAAAATACGGGCTACCAGCAACGCCATTGTGATCAGGCTGAGTGTTATCCAGGGCGGTTTGCTCAATGGGCGGGTAGCGAAGCCGTGATAGCTGATGCGTACCAGGGCGCAGGCTACCAACCCCAGCAGGGCTCCCCCTACCAGGTCGCTGAACCAGTGCACGCCGATGATCAGGCGCGACAGCGCCATGGGCACGCAGATGATGATGGCGCCCCAATAGGCGAGTGCTCGGTGCCGTGAAGGCAGCGTTTCTGCGACGAAGGCCGCCGCCAATCCATAGAGCACCACCGCAGTGGAGGTGTGGGCGCTGGGATAGGAAAAAGAGCCGGCGAGATAGTCGGGAATATCCGGGCGAACGCGCCCGGCCAGGTGCTTGAATAGCGTGTTGGCGAGAGCGATGCCGCCAAGCCCGCCCAATAGATGCAGTAGAGCGGCATGTTGATGGCGATATAGAAGCCACAGCGCCCAGGGCAATATCAGAGTGATGACGCCCAGCGTATCGCCAGCTTCCGCCATCCAGACGGCGATCTGAATCATTGCCGGCGTCGCCAGGTCATTGATGAGACCTTGCAGACTCAGATCCATGGGCAATGGGCCTCGCTGTTCGAGTGCCCAGAGTGTCCAGCCACCCAGGATGGGGAGGCTGATGAACAGCAGAACCAACGATGCCAAGGGAAATTCCCCGCTGGGCCTCGGCGAGCGCAGGCTGTTCCACAGCCAGCGTTGCCAGCGGCTACCGCGAGTGGAATAAGCCAGTTGGCGATAGATCCAACCCTCCCGCGCCAACTGATGACGTAACAGGGAGAACGTCAGCGCCAGGGCAAGCACCAGGGAGGCCAGCAAGATCAACCAGCCTTCGCTGCCCGGTGGCATGGTCAGCAGTTGCTGCCAGGTCTTGCCGAGCAGATAGCCCGGCAGTAGATAGGCGGGCGCCCAGAGTAGCGCCGAGCCAAAATTGGACCACAGGAAGAGGCTCGTGCGCATGTGCATCATGCCGGCGATCATGGGGACGATAGGGCGTACCGGGCCAACGAAACGCCCGATAAGCACCGATAGCACACCATAGCGCTGAAAGAACAGCGTTCCCCGCTCCAGCCATTCCGGGTGTTGGCGAAAGGGCCACAGCGAGGGAATACGTTGACGCTGGGCCTGGCCGAGCCAAAAGCTCAAACCGTCGCCGATCACCGCCCCCAGGAAAGCACACAGCAAGACCAGGGCGATCGGTAGATCATGATGCCCAGCCAACGAGGCAGCGGCAGTGATCAATATCACCCCAGGCACCACCAGGCCGATCAACGCCAGGGATTCGAACAGCGAAATGATCGCAATGAACAGCAATAACCACTCTGGCGACGGTGCCAGGTTCTGAAGCCACTCGGTCGTGTTCAAGGCCTTGGCTCCATCAACTTGAGGCCATTGGCCAGCAGGCGCTGCTCAAAGTGCATGCTATCTTCGCCGGACTGTAAATGGCAGGCACGAATACGCGACTGGATGGCTCCAGTTTCGGCGAAGACTTCACGGCCTAGGGCGTGCAGAAGGCGTTCGCGCACGATCAAGGCACCGGCTTCTCCCGTGTCGGGAAGCAGTAGCCAGAATAGCTGGGTCTGATGGCGCCCCAGTCGATCGTGATAGCGGCTGCCACTGCGTATCGTATGACATATCCGCTCCAGCAGGCTGTGCAGTAGCGTACTTCCGAACTGCTCGTCGGCCATTTCCAGTTGCGGCAGATGTATGATCAGGACAGACAGAGGCCGCTGCATCGTTCTGGCGCGTTCGACTTCCGCATGAAGATGCTCGGTCAGTGCGGTTTGCGACAGTGCGTCGCATTGCCTGTCCAGGGTATCTGCAGCGCTCAGGAGCATGTCGCGCTGCCGGCGTAGCCAGTAAGGAAGTGCCGCTATGCTTACCAGTGCCAGATAGTGCAATGCGTTGTCGAGAAGCAGTGATTCCTGATCGATCAATATCAGCCAAATCGGCGCCATCATCAGGTTGAGCAATAGCGCCGAGCCGAGGGATAACAGCAGAAGCGTCAGTATCGGCGGCAGTCCAAGCCACAATCGCGCGGAATCCCCCAGAGCGGGTAGCTCGATGGCAACCAGCAGATAGCAACTGATCAAGGTCAGATAGGCGCAGAGTCTATAATCATTCCTGTTGATAGAGCGCAGAAAGAGCGCTCCGCCCAATAGTAGCGTAAGCAGCGCCGGTAGCAGGATGCGCCCATAGGCGCCCATCAAGTAATTCCATATGGCATAGCTTGTGACCAGTAACGTACCACTGGCATAGGCAAGCAGGGTGAGGCGCGATGACCAGGAATTCGTGTCGCTACGGGCAAGCATCAGGTGTTCTCTTCTAAAATCACTATCGTGCGCTGCTGCTGATCGAATGCCTTGAGTTGAGGCTCGAGCAGCAGTGAAGGCACCAGAGTGGCACAGCGTACCTTGACGGAAGTCGATAACGAGGCGAGTAATGTCTCACGCCGCCTGCGACCAGTCTCTATGTCACGGCTGACCATCAACGTTGCCAGGGTGCGGCTGTTGAGCTGAAAACAGGTTTCGTAACTGCGGGTGGCGGCGTTGAGTATATCCAGCATGGCCTGCTGATCACGGCCCGAACAGCGCAGGAGGAATAACTCGCCATAGCTGCCTTCGCGAATGCAGCGGGTCGTTTCGAACGGTAATTCCTTGGCCAGTTGCCGCTCTGAGTGCAATGGGCGTTTGGAGGATAGGCGCGCGCGTCTCATCAAACCCCGTTGTAACGGTAACTCGGTCAAGCTGTGTGTAAACCCCATCATCATTAGGATCATCAATATGATGAGTGCCAACAGACCTTGCTCGGTATCGATTCCTTGCGCCACCTGCCACCAGCAGGAGACCGCTAACGCTCCCTGCAATAACCATAGCCAGGGAGGTTGAGGCAAGATGAGTACCACTGCCCACAGCCATAGCCATGGCAGATGGCGCTCCGGAGCCAACCATAAAAACAGTGTCAAGGATATGCCAAGCAGCAAAGGTGAAAATGCGCCGGGACAAACGACCAGGCGGCGACGCACCAGCGCAACGATACAGAGTCCGAGTCCGATGACGCTCAATAGTGCGCGAGATGCGCTATCCTGTGGTGTGGCAGCCAGCACTAGTAACACGGTTGCGGCAAACAGTAGAGTAAGGCGATAAAGCCCGTCTTTGAAATTGCTCTTCATGGTGCCTTATCATGCATCTCATTTCGTGATGTTGAATACTGTACGATACATGCGCCACTAGAACGATACGTCTCTTGCTTTTCATTCTGACAATGGCGTTATAGTGGCTTTTGTCATGCCAAGCATCCTGGAGAACTTATCGGCATGTCACGACACAGCCCGATGGACACAACGACTGACAGTGCCGATATCGACACCTACATGAAAACCTTGGGGGCTCAAGCCCGCCAGGGTAGCACTTTGTTGCGTCGCATAGGTACGGGGGCCAAGAATGCCGCTTTGGTAGCCATTGCCGCACAGCTCAATGCAGCGCGCGTCGCGTTGATCGACGCCAATGTTCGAGATCTGGAGCGCGCCCGCGCCAACGGTCTGGATGATGCCATGCTCGATAGACTCGCCTTGAACGAGGCGCGCATCGACGCCATGATCGAAGGTGTGAACCAGGTTGCCACCCTGCCGGACCCGGTAGGCGAAATCGAGGGCTTACGTACCCTGCCCAGCGGTATTCAGCTCGGGCAGATGCGCGTACCCATCGGCGTGATTGGCATCATCTACGAATCGCGCCCCAACGTGACGGTGGAAGCAGCCAGCCTGTGTCTCAAGGCAGGCAACGCCTGCATCCTGCGCGGCGGCTCCGAGGCCCAGGACAGCAACGCAGCCATAGCTGCCTGTATCGCGAAAGGGTTGGCGCAGGCCGACATCCCCGAGACAGCGGTACAGGTGGTGGCGACGACCGATCGTGCGGCGGTGGGGCGTCTCATTGCCATGCCTGAATACGTCGATGTCATCATTCCCCGGGGCGGAAAATCCCTGATCGAGCGGGTATCCCGAGAAGCGCGAGTGCCGGTGATCAAACACCTGGACGGCGTTTGCCATGTCTATGTGGATGCCAGCGCCGATCTCGACAAGGCGCTGGCCATTGCGCTCAATGCCAAGACCCAGCGCTACGGCACCTGCAATACCCTCGAGACATTATTGCTGGATGCGCCCATCGCGGCCGAATTGCTGCCGCGCCTGGCCGACGCCTATGCACCTCATGGGGTCGAATTGCGCGGCTGCGAACGCACCAGGGAGATATTGCCGGAGGCTACGCTGGCCAGCGACGAAGACTGGCAAGCGGAATATCTGGCGCCCATTCTCGCCATTCGCGTGGTAGAGGGCATCGATGCTGCCATGGCCCATATCGAACGTTATGGTTCCCAGCACACTGATGCCATCGTCACCGAATCCTATACCCTGGCAAGGCGTTTTTTGGCGGAGGTGGATTCCAGCTCGGTGATGGTCAACGCCTCGACGCGTTTTGCCGACGGGTTCGAGTATGGCCTCGGGGCCGAGATCGGCATATCCACCAACAAGCTTCATGCCCGGGGGCCGGTAGGGCTTGAAGGCCTGACCACTCGCAAGTACGTCGTGCTTGGGGATGGCCATGTGCGCGGTTGAGCCTGGCCCGGCTGCCCCCGTGAGAAGGGTTGCGATGCTGGGGGGAACCTTCGATCCCGTGCATCACGGTCATTTGCGCAGCGCCGTCGAATTGCGTGAAATGCTGGCTCTCGATCAGGTGCATATGATTCCGGCCCAACTGCCTCCCCATCGCGCGGTGCCTGGAGTCGCTGCGCTGGATCGTCTTGAAATGCTCAAGGCAGGCATAGGCGATACCCAGGGGCTCAATGCAGACGACCGTGAGCTGCGTCGCTCCGGGCCTTCTTATTCCGTCGATACGCTGGCGTCACTGCGAGCTGAGTTCGGCGACGAGACACGGCTTGTGATGGCTTTAGGCGTCGATGCCTTTCTCAAGCTCGCCGAGTGGCACGAACCCGAGCGGCTCTTCGAGCTGGCGCATCTGATCGTGATCGCGCGTCCGGGGCATGCAGTGTCGCCGGGGCCTGCGTTGCAGGCATTGATCGAGGGGCGCGAAGTGGATGATGTCACACGCCTGTTTGCGACACCCGCGGGGCGGCTTTTGCATTTACGCCTTCCCAGCAGCATGGATATTTCCGCTACCGAGCTGCGCCGCCGGCTGCGGGCGGGCCTCAGTGTGCGGTATCTCTTGCCAAGCGCTGTTGAAACCTATATTCAATCCAGCAGTCTTTACCGTTAAGCGGTGCCATAAAGGTAGAATATGACCTTGTACGGTGGTCTTACACTCGAGGAGCTATGCAAAACGACGCATTGAAGATATTGGCGGTGGGGGCCCTGGAAGAACTCAAGGGGCAAGATATTGCTGAGCTCGACGTTGCAGCGTTGACCAGTGTTACCGACACCATGGTAATAGCCAATGGAACATCGACACGTCATGTGAGCGCGCTAGCAGAGAATGTCGTCGAAAAGGCCAAGGAGGCGGGCATCAGGCCTCTAGGCGTCGAAGGCGGAACAGGCGCTGATTGGGTTCTGGTGGATCTGGGGGATGTGGTCGTGCATGTCATGCTGCCGGATGCCCGACGTCTATACGATCTTGAGCGACTATGGTCCGATCTGCCCGGCAATGGTGAGGAGGAGGTGCGCGGAGGCCAGGCATGAAGGTACGCCTGCTTGCCGTGGGTCAGCGCATGCCAGGCTGGGTAGAGCAAGGGGTAGGAGAGTATCGCAAGCGCCTGCCCCGGGATTTTGCCTTGGAAATAGTCGAAATCCCCCCTGGGACGCGAGGCAAGAATGCGGATGTGGCCCGGGCAGTGGCCCAGGAAGGGCAGCGCATGCGGGAGCGTCTACGAGAGAGCGATCATCGCATTGCCCTGGAGGTGACAGGGCAGCCCTGGTCTACCGAGCAGCTGGCGCAACAGGCGGATGCCTGGCGTAATCGCGGGGGTGATGTGGCGCTTCTGGTAGGCGGCCCGGATGGGCTCGAGCCACAGCTGTCCGCTCAGGCAGAGCAGCGTTGGTCCTTGTCTCCCCTGACGCTTCCTCATCCTTTGGTACGGCTTTTGTTATGCGAACAACTCTATCGGGCCTGGACACTACTGGTCGGTCATCCTTATCATCGCTAGTTCAAAATAATGACCGACATCTGCTATTTCGAGACGAAACCTTTACATGTCTAAGCGCCGCGAAACCCTGAAGGATCCCGAGCAGGAAGTTCGCGTCTTTCGTAATCGTTCCATGCTGGCCGTCGTGCTGGTTCTGCTGATGTCTGTGGGGCTGGTGGCACGCCTATTCTATCTGCAGGTTGTTCAGCACGAGGTTTTCATCACCCGCTCCGACAAGAACCGTGTGCGGGTCGAGCCTTTGCCGCCGAATCGGGGGCTGCTCATGGATCGTAACGGTCAGTTGCTGGCGGAGAACCGCCCCACCTACAATCTGACCATCGTACCGGAACGGGTCGACGATCTGGATGCGACCTTGAACCTGCTGGTGGATATTCTCGATCTGCCGGACACGGATGTCGCCACTCTCAAGAAACGCTCTCGCCAGCGGCAGCGGCCCTATCAACCCGCGCTTTTACTCAGCGAATTGAACGAAGAGCAGATTGCACAGCTGGCGGTCAATCGCTATCGCCTGTCAGGCATCGAGGTTGAAGCGCAATTACTACGTTACTATCCCGATGCGGATCTCATGTCCCATGTACTGGGCTACGTCGGACGCATCAATGCCGAAGAGGTCAAGACTCTCGACAAGGGCAATTATGCAGGCACCCACTTCATCGGCAAGACCGGGGTCGAGCGCGAGTACGAAGATGTACTGCATGGCCAGGCGGGACTACGCAAGGTCGAGACCAACGCCCGGGGGCGGGTGCTGAGGGAATTGGGACGCACCGATCCGGTACCGGGTCAGAACATAACGCTGACCATCGACAAGGAACTGCAGCAACTGGGGTATGAGCTGCTCGATGGCCGACGAGGTTCCATCGTGGCCATCGAGCCTGCTAGCGGCGAGATATTGGCCATGGTCTCGTCACCTGGGTTCGATGCCAACCTCTTCGTCACCGGCATCAGTCACAAGGATTACCAGGGGCTTAGGAACAACCCTGACCTGCCTCTCTACAACCGCGCGATTCGAGGGCAATACCCGCCGGCTTCGACGATCAAGCCTTTCGAAGCCCTGGCAGGGCTTGAAAACGGCATCATTACGCCGAACACGACGATTTACGACCCGGGTTTCTACAAATTGCCCGAGCATTCGCGACGCTACCATAACTGGCTACGCTGGGGGCATGGCAGGGTCAACATGCGTCGCGCCATCGTCGTCTCCAATGACACGTACTTCTACAACCTGTCTCATGAGCTGGGAATCGAGCGTTTGGCGGAGTTCATGCACCGCTTTGGTTTCGGCGAGGAAACCAGTCACGATGTTCATGGTGCTGCCAGCGGTGTCATGCCATCCGATGAGTGGAAGCGGGCGCGGTATGGTCAGGTCTGGTTTCCCGGGGAGACGCTATCCGTAGGCATCGGTCAAGGCTATTGGCTGTCGACGCCCCTGCAACTGGCCACCGCCACGGCGGTGCTTGCCAATCGTGGCAATTGGATCGCGCCTCACCTGGCCAGGCGTATCGGCGATGAGCCGCTGACGTTGCCGGAAACGAAGCAGAATATCGAGCTGGCCAACGACGAGTGGTGGGATCTGGTCAACAAGGCCATGGAGGACGTGATGACCGGCAGTGAGGGCACCGGGCGTCGATCCGGCCAGGATCTGGCCTATCGCATGGCCGGCAAGTCGGGCACGGCCCAGGTGTTCACCCTGGCCAACGATGAGCGCTATGACGCCGCGGAGCTGGAGGAGCGTCTGCACGATCACGCGCTTTTCGTCGCCTTTGCACCGATCGAGAAGCCTGAAATCGCGGTCGCCGTGATCGTTGAAAACGCCGGAGGAGGCAGCAGCAATGCCGGCCCGCTGGCGCGCAAGATGCTGGACGCGTGGATATTGCGAGAAGACAAGGCCGAGCTGCCCGACGAGCCTTCCGACGCCAGCGAGGAAGTCTGACGCCATGGCCTTGCAGGAGTCTTTATTACCTAATCGGGGCAGCGCCATCAAGCGGCGGCGGAGTCTCTGGTTCCGTATTCATCTTGACCCCTGGTTGCTGGGGTTGTTGTTCCTGCTGTTGCTGTCAGGGCTTTTGATCCTCTATAGCGCCAGCGGTCAGCGCCTGCCGGTAGTGACGGCCCAGGTCACTCGGTTAGGGGTGGCGATAGTCACCATGCTGGTATTGGCTCAACTGAGTCCCGGTGCGCTGTATCGTTGGGCGCTGCCTCTTTATCTGGCGGGCTTCCTGATGCTGGTCGCCGTCGAGGTGATGGGTGATGTTGGCATGGGTGCCCAGCGTTGGCTGGTCATTCCCGGTGTCGTCCGTTTTCAGCCTTCGGAACTGATGAAGCTGGCCATGCCCATGATGGTGGCGGCTTACCTGCATCGTCGTCCCTTACCTCCTCGAATTCGAGACATTCTGGTTTGCGCCTTGATCATCGGAGCGCCGATCATGCTGATCGCCAGGCAGCCGGATCTTGGAACCTCCTTGCTGGTCGCCTGTGCGGCGATCTTCGTGCTATTACTGGCAGGGCTGTCCTGGCGTCTCATCGCGTTTCTAGGAGCTTTGGCCGCCGCGGCCTTGCCCCTGCTATGGCTCAACATGCATGCCTATCAGCGCCAGCGTGTATTGACCTTTCTCAATCCGGAAAGCGACCCGCTGGGTGCGGGCTGGAATATCATCCAATCCACCACCGCCATCGGCAGTGGTGGGATGCAGGGCAAGGGCTGGACCCTGGGTACCCAGTCCCAGCTCGAATTTCTACCGGAGCGTCATACGGATTTCATCATTGCCGTGCTGGGGGAGGAGTTCGGCTTGATCGGGATGGTGTTGATCCTGGCGCTCTACCTGCTGATCGTGATTCGGGGGCTGGTGATCGCCAACAGCGCCCAGGATACTTTCGGGCGTTTGGTAGCTGGTAGTATTACACTCACCTTTTTTATTTACGTGTTCGTTAATATCGGTATGGTCAGTGGTATCTTGCCGGTAGTGGGTGTGCCGCTACCGCTGGTCAGTTACGGCGGGACCTCCAGCGTGACCTTGCTGGCCGGTTTCGGTATTCTCATGTCCATTCAAAGCCACCGGCGCCTGCTGGCACGCTAGCAAGATTCGCTACGTGATCAATATTTGCAAGGCGCATCGGAGCAATAGGGAGTCGCAAGACAATGAAGGCTGTCCTTCGCCAGACCATGGGTGCGGTGTTCGCCACGGCAATGCTCCTAAGCCAGACGGCTCAGGCCAAAGAAGACTTCGATCCTGCTCAAAATCCCGAGACCCAGGCGCTGGTCAAGGAACTCGTGGCTCGTGGCATCGACCGTGATTGGCTGGAACTTGCACTGCAACAGGCCGAATTTCGTCCTGCGGTGCTCGAGGCGATGACCGGTGCCGCTGAACGCCGTCTGGTATGGCATGAGTATCGGGACATTTTCATCAAGCCCCAGCGCATCGAGGAAGGGGTGGCTTTCATCAAGGCACACCGTGACGCCTTCGATCGCGCCCAGGCTGAATACGGCGTTGCACCGGAGGTGATCGCCGCCATCATCGGCGTCGAAACCTTCTATGGTCGACATACCGGCACCCATCGCGTCATCGATTCTCTTGCCACCTTGGCATTTCACCATCCCGAGCGAGGCGATTTCTTTCGCGGCGAGCTGGCGGCATTTCTCGAACTCACCAGCGAGCAGAATGTCGATCCGTTGACGCTGCAGGGCTCCTACGCCGGTGCCATGGGCTTTCCCCAGTTCATTCCCACCAGCTATCAGGCCTATGCGGTGGACTTCGACGGCGATGACAAACGCGATCTATGGCACAATCCCGTGGATGCCATCGGCAGCGTCGGCAACTATTTCGCCCGCCATGGCTGGACCGCGGATGGCGCGATCATTACCGCAGCCAAGGGGCCATCAACGCAGCCCAGGGAGATCGAGTTCAATCGTACCCAGAAGCCTTACGCACGTGTTGGCGCTCTGCGCGCGCAAGGTATCGAGGTGGATGCCGGTTCGCTCGAAGACTCGTCTCAGGTCGTGCCGCTGGCGCTTGAAGTCGAGGACGGGACGATGCGCTACGAACTGGGGCACAATAATTTCTATGTCATCACACGCTATAACCACAGCCATCTTTACGCCATGGCGGTAACCACTCTGTCTCAGCGCATCCGCGACGCCCTGGAGAATGAGGCATGAGTCGACGACTGCTCTATCTCGGTCTGGCCTGTACGTTGCTGGTTGGATGCGCGGGCGGAGGCGGTGGCTCCAAGGGCGAGAGCGCCTCCAGTTCCAGCACTGCCAAGAGTGCCGGTGGGCGTTACGCCATGGATAGCGATGCCTATCCGGAACTGCCTCCGGACGTTTCCGACGTGCCGGATGCGGTCCCCCGGGTCGAGCCGAGATCCGCCAGCGGCAATCGCTCCACCTATCAGGTGTGGGGCAAGACCTACCATGTCATGGCAGATCCGACGGGTTACGAGAAGCGGGGCACGGCCTCCTGGTACGGCCAGAAATTTCATGGCTATGCCACCGCCAGTGGCGAGATCTACGACATGTACAAGATGTCCGCGGCGCACCGCTCACTGCCGTTGCCTACCTACGCGCGAGTCACCAATACGGACAACGGTCGTTCCGTCATCGTCAAGGTCAATGATCGCGGCCCTTTTCATGGTGATCGTCTGATCGATCTTTCTTATGCGGCAGCGGCACGCCTCGATATCCTTGGCAACGGCACCGGCAATGTAGAGGTCGAGGCCATCGATCCAGCGGCATGGCAGGCAGGACAGCAGCGCCAACGATCAGGTCAGTCCGGCGCGCCGGCGCCTGTTGCTCAAGCAGCTGCAACGAGTGCCAAGCCGGACATGACATCTTCTGCACAGACTGGCAGCGTTCAAACGAGCCAGGCTCAGACGGCCTCGACGCCATCATCGCTCGCCACGGCACAGACTACCGGCGGCGGTTCACGTCTGTACTTGCAGGTGGCGGCACTCGGCTCTGCAGCCGGCGCGCAAGCCTTACAGGAGCGGTTGCAGAATACGCTCGATCACCCGGTACGGGTCGATAGCGATACCCGCATGCACCGGGTCCAGGTCGGACCGGTGAATGATCAACCTGCCTTGGAGGCTCTGCGCCAGGAGCTCAAGCAGGTAGGCTTTGCGCAAGCCTTTACCATAAGAGCTCAAGAGTGAGCCTCATTTCTTTTCAGCACGAATCACGAGATACAACGACATGAGACTGTCTGCTTTACCCCGTACACTAGGGCGCCTGTTACCCGCCACCTTGGCCATTTGCGCGCTATCGATAGCGCCCGTTCAGGCCCAGCAAGCATTACCGGAGTCGATGGTACCGTCGCCCCCGTCGCTGGCGGCGAGTTCCTGGCTATTGATGGATGCCAACAGTGGCGAAGTGCTGGTCGAGCACGAGGCAGATCAGTCATTGCCTCCGGCGAGCCTGACCAAGATGATGACGGCCTATATCGTCGAGCGCGAAATAGATGAAGATCGCATTTCGCCCGATGATCAGGTCAGTATCAGCGAAAAGGCCTGGCGCACCGGCGGCTCTCGCATGTTCATCAAAGAGGGCACCCAGGTCAGTGTCGATGATCTGCTCAAGGGTGTGGTCATCCAGTCGGGCAACGACGCCAGCGTCGCCTTGGCGGAGCATATTGCCGGTTCCGAGTCCGCTTTCGCCGATCTGATGAACCAGCAAGCCCAGCGCCTGGGCATGAGCAACTCCCACTTCATCAATGCCACCGGGCTGCCTCACGAGAATCATTACGCTTCCGCCAAGGATCTGGCCATACTGGCCAAGCACATCATCAAGGACTACCCGGATCACTACGATACCTATTCCGAAAAGTACTTCACCTACAACGGTATTCGCCAGCCCAATCGTAATCGACTGCTGTGGCGCGATCCTGCCGTCGATGGGCTGAAGACCGGCCACACCGAAGCCGCGGGTTATTGTCTGGTGGCCTCTGCCAAGAAAGACGAGACACGTCTGATCGCCGTGGTCATGGGAACCAATTCGGATGAGGCCCGCGCTCAGGAAGCGCAAAAGCTCTTGAGCTATGGTTTTCGCTTCTTCGAGACCGCCAAGCTGTATGACAGCGGTGCAGTGCTCAACGAACCCCGGGTGTGGGGGGGCGAAAAGGATACTTTGCGCCTGGGGGTGAGCGAGGACGTCTATCTGACAGCCCCTCAGGGCAAGCGCGAGAGCATGACCGCCAAGCTCGATATTCAGGAAACCATCAAGGCGCCCATCGAAGTCGGGCAGCACCTGGGCACCCTCAAGGTGCTGCTGGGTGAAAAAGTGGTCAAGGAGCAGCCGCTCATTGCCCTGGAAAGCATCCCCGAAGGCGGATTCTTCAAGAAACTCTGGGATAATATCGTGATATTTGTCACCGGCCTGTTCGACTGATCCATTCTTGGCCATGGCAGTCGCCATGGCCAGCACTTGCCTTGCCCCTCCTGCCTGCCCCTTGGTCATGACGCAAAGGTTGAGTAGAATACTCGGAAATAGAGTTTGCCGAGTAAGCATCATGAGTGACAAGTCCTTGCGAGATTTACGCACCGAAGACCCTCGGCCGGCACCCAAGATCGTGTTTCCCTGTGATTACCCACTCAAGATCGTGGGTGATGCTGCGCCAGATTTTCAGGCAGCCATCGTCGAGGTGCTCAAGGCGCATGTGCCGGATTTCGAAAGCGATACCGTTACGGCAGTAGACAGTCGCAAGGGGCGGTTTCAGTCGCTGCGGGTAACGATCACCGCCACCAGCAACGATCAGCTAAAGACGTTGTTTGCCTCGCTCAAGGCGACGGGGCGCGTCCACATGGTGCTATGAATGGCCGTACTGGACGTTTATCGTCTGGGCTGTTTGCCCTATGCCCCGGTGTGGCGTGCCATGCGGGCCTTCACGGACTGTCGTGACAAATCAACTGCGGATGCGATCTGGCTTGTCGAACACGAGCCGGTATTCACTCAGGGGCAGGCCGGACGCCCCGAACATGTGCTCGTTCCCGGCGACATTCCCGTGGTGCATACCGATCGGGGTGGCCAGGTCACTTACCACGGTCCGGGCCAAGTGGTCATGTATCCGCTGCTGGACGTGCGTCGGCGCAAGCTGGGAGTGCGTGAACTGGTCACTGCCCTGGAAAGTAGCGTGATCGATGTGCTGGCCGAGCATGACATCGAGGCGCACCCGCGAGCCGATGCGCCCGGCGTCTATGTCGGTGATGCCAAGATTGCTTCCCTGGGGCTGCGCATCCGTCGCGGTTGCAGTTTTCATGGGGTTGCGTTCAATATCGACATGGATCTTGCGCCCTTTGCCCGCATCAACCCCTGCGGCTACGCCGGCTTGAACATGACTCAGCTGAGCGATCTGAGCGAGCGCCGCCCGGATATCGATGAGCAAGCGACCCGCCTGTTGCAGTGTCTGGTCGCACGGCTGGGTGATGACAGTATCAATGAGTGTCGAGGCATGCCCGAAGGGGTCATGTCCGAGCTAACCGCCCATTCTTCACGAACTGCAGGATAGGACC
This sequence comes from uncultured Halomonas sp., assembly GCF_947493865.1. Taxonomy (GTDB): domain Bacteria; phylum Pseudomonadota; class Gammaproteobacteria; order Pseudomonadales; family Halomonadaceae; genus Modicisalibacter. The sequence goes on along the minus strand of NZ_CANLTC010000001.1, from coordinate 381,333 downwards.
GATGACCGAGACCACTGTCGCTAGTCAGGAGCGGGCCGCTCCGGCCCCCAAGAAGCCCCGTGCCGAGCGGGGCGTCAAGTTGCGTGGTGCCGAGAAGGTGGCACGTATCCCGGTCAAGGTGATCCCCACCGAGACGCTGCCCAAGAAGCCCGACTGGCTGCGGGTGCGCATGCCGGTGTCCCAGGAAGTGACCCGGATCAAGCAGACGCTGCGCAAGCACGGGCTGCATACGGTATGCGAGGAAGCCTCTTGCCCCAACATTGGCGAGTGCTTCAACGGCGGCACCGCCACCTTCATGATCATGGGGGACATCTGTACCCGGCGCTGCCCCTTCTGCGATGTGGCTCATGGTCGTCCCAATGCCCTCAACGAGAACGAGCCGCGCGAATTGGCCGAAGCCATCGCCGAGATGCGCTTGAACTATGTCGTGGTCACCTCGGTGGATCGTGACGATCTGCGCGACGGCGGGGCACAGCATTTCGTCGACTGCATTCGGGAAATCAGAAACGACAGCCCGTCGATCGAAATCGAAGTGCTGGTACCGGATTTTCGCGGTCGTATGCAGAAAGCGTTGGATATTCTCGAGCAGACGCCCCCGGACGTCTTCAATCACAATCTCGAGACCGTGCCGTCGATCTATCGTCGGGTGCGTCCTGGTGCGGACTATCAGTGGTCCTTGGATCTACTCAAGGGCTACAAGGCACGTCGCCCGGACGTGCTGACCAAGTCCGGGCTGATGCTTGGCGTGGGTGAAACCGACGAGGAAGTCATCGAAGTGATGCGCGATCTACGTGCCCACGATGTGGACATGCTGACCCTGGGGCAGTACATGCAACCTTCCCGCAATCACTTGCCGGTGGATCGCTGGGTACACCCGGATACCTTTGCCTGGTTTGCCGAGCAGGGCAAGGCGATGGGCTTCATCCATGTCGCCTCAGGGCCACTAGTGCGTTCGTCCTATCATGCGGACAAGCAAGCGCACGGTGTCGAGGTCAAGTAGTCGTTCCGGCAAGTAGCAGTATTCAACCCCATGCGCCCAGGCCATGGGGTTTTTCGTGAGAGCAAACTACGCTTTCTTGTAATTGGAGACTTGCGAGATAGGCCATTCTGGAACCTAATAGGGATAGATCATCAATGATGTTTTACAGGTAAGGAGAAAACGTTATGGAAGATAAAGGGGCGTTGAATCAATTGACCAAGGCGGCAGGAGAGCTGTGCGACGCTTCACGTGAGCGCGGTGTCGATACGCGCAGTGCACTTGCCGGCGGTCTCGTGGGGCTGCTGGTCAGCAGCCGGGGAGGACGTAGTCTCATAGGCAAGGCCTTGAAGTATGGCGTCGTTGCAGGACTGGGCGCCCTGGCCTGGCAAACGCGTCAGCGCGACCATATAGAGACCAATCCCACGCCTGGGAGCGATGCGTTTACGGCCAGCGACAGCACGCGCACTACGACCCAGGAGCCCATGAAAGGAGCGCCTGGCTCGGAAATATAGGTCTTTCTCTCTAGGTGGTGTATCGGCTAGGTGGTGTATCGGCACTAAACCGTCTGTTCAAAGCGCCCGATCTGACTCGGGCGTATTTGTTGTCACTGAATGTGAGTTACTAGTGAATGAGTAATCCTATAAAAGCCTGAATTATGAGCGCTGGTTCTCGCTTTTTAATGGTTTAACTCATAGTAACTGACGTCAGACTCCAAGACGGTTAGAATGGCGAGATGATTATCTTGCAGCGCAGCAATTTCACCTACGGAGCCAAGACATGTTCCCTCTCACTGCTTCCTTCGTGGAAATGACGCGACCCATGTGGGATCCGTTGGGGTTGGGTAAAGCCGCGCTCGACTATTGGCGTGATGCCGGTGAGCGCGGCGTGCTCTACCTGGATGTCATGCGTCAACGCGGCAATCAGTATCTAGCCCATATGAAAGAGACCAAGCCGAACGTGCTGGGTTTCGATTCCGAAGTGCTGATGGATGGGCGCAATCTGCCTCATCCTGTCAATTACGAACTCATGCGCATCTTGCCGCCTGAAGGCGTCGAGATCGACGAAAGCATGCGGCCCTTCGTGGTGGTCGATCCGCGGGCAGGTCACGGCCCCGGTATCGGGGGCTTCAAGCCGGACAGCGAACTGGGAGTGGCACTTCGTGCAGGGCACCCATGTTATTTCATCGGCTTTCTGCCGTTTCCCGAGCCGGGCCAGACCGTCGAGGATGTGGCCGAGGCGGAGGTGGCCTTCCTGCGCCATGTCATCGAGCGCCATCCCGATGTCGCCGAGCGGCCCATGGTGGTAGGCAACTGCCAGGCCGGTTGGCAGATCATGATGGCGGCAGCCCTGGAGCCGGACTGCTTCGGCCCCATTCTCATTGCCGGCGCTCCTCTCTCCTATTGGGCAGGTGAGCGGGGCAAGGCTCCCATGCGTTATTCCGCAGGCCTGATGGGGGGAAGCTGGCTGACCGCGCTGGTGAGCGATCTCGGTAATGGTCATTTTGACGGTGCCTGGCTGGTTCAGAATTTCGAGAAGCTCAACCCGGCCAATACGCTATGGAGCAAGCAGTACAATCTCTACGCCAATGTCGATACCGAAGCGCAGCGCTATCTGGATTTCGAGCGCTGGTGGGGCGGCCATGTGGTGCTCAATGGCGAAGAGATACAGTACATCGTCGATAACTTGTTCATCGGTAATCGTCTGAGTACAGCGCAGCTGCTCACTCGAGATGGGCGCCGTATCGATCTGCGCAACATCCGCTCGCCCATCGTGGTGTTCTGCTCTCAAGGAGACGACATTACACCGCCGCCTCAGGCGATTGGCTGGATCGATGACCTGTACGACAGCGTGGAAGATATTCAGGCTCACGACCAGACCATCGTCTACTGTGTTCACGATACGACCGGGCACCTGGGGATCTTCGTATCCGGCAGCGTCTCGCGCAAGGAACACACGGAATTCACGGCGAACATGGATTACATCGATATCCTGCCGCCGGGGTTGTATGAAGCCAAGGTCAACGAGCGCGACGCCACCCAGGCCAATCCGGATTTGATCGATGGGGATTATCTACTCGAATTCGCCCCCCGGGATTTCGATGATATCAATGGTATCGTCAAGACCAATCTTGAAGACGAGCGCCGTTTTGCCACCGTGTCTCGAGTGTCGAACATCAACCTTGGCCTTTATCGGCGCTATTTCCAGCCCTTGATACAGGCGGTGGTTACCCCGCAGATGGCAAGCCAGCTGCGTCGTTCCCACCCGCTGAAGGTAGGCTACCGTCTGCTTTCCGATCGCAATCCTGCCGCTTCATCGCTGCCGGTGCTGGCGGATATGGTCAAGGCGAATCGCCATCCAGTCGATGCGAACAACCCGTTCAAGATGTTCGAGACCATGGTGTCGGATCAGATCGTTCATGGCCTGAATGCTTTCCGCGATCTGCGGGATCAGGCCACGGAACGGATGTTCATGAACGTCTACGGTCAGCCTTGGCTGCAGATATTGATGGGTCTCAGGGCGGACGATCAGCGCCCGCTGCCGTTGCCTGGTGCCTCTCCGGAGCACCGGCGTTTCGTGGAGCAGCGCAAGCAGATTCTGCGGGATTCCGTGGCTGACGGCGATATCGTTCAGGCATCGGTGAGAGCGCTCATTTTCGCGCTGGGGGGTTCTCCCACCACGGATGAACGCAACTTCCAGCGTCTGAAGGCGACCCGTAATGAAATGGGGTCCGACATCGACCTGAACCGCTTCAAGACATTGGTACGCGATGAGTTTGAAATTCTCAACATGGATGGTCACGCCGCCATGGAGGCGATACCGGCGATGCTGAAGGGTGAAGATCGCGCCACCATCGAGACCTACGAGTCCCATATCGAACAGGTGGTGAAAGCAAGCGAACCCCTGGACGACAAGACCCGTTCGCGTCTGGCCGTGGTCAAGCAGCTCTTTGATCGGGCCAAGCCTGCCGCAGAGCCGACGCCAGTCAAGGCGCCTGAATCGGATAGTGGAAAGGCCTCAGCCAAGGCCCAGGACTCCGCTCAGGTTCGTTCGGACTCGAACAGGACTGCTTCGGACAAAGCCGCTTCATCCAAGGCAAAACCGCGCAAGACAAAGACCACCAGAAAGAGTGGCACACCCAAGAAAGCGTCTCCCAAGACGGGCCCGTCGACCCCATCCGATGGTTCCAAAACGAGCTGAATCTGGCTGAAGCCGACTATGACCAAACACCCTGGTTGCGAGAGCGACCGGGGTGTATTGGTATAGAGATGTCGACTCTTCAAATCCTCTAGGGTCAGACCCGATTCACCAGCCATTCAACTGGCTCGTGCTGATCAGCAAGCGTCAATGTTATCTTTTTCGGGCGGCTCTATTCTTGGAGCGGGCTTGCATAGAGTCCTGTCTGGCGGCTAGCCTCGGGATGCTATTGGCCATTGCCGCGGCGCTGTGGCGCTTGCGCGCAACTGGCGCGGCAGGAATGGCTGGGGTAGGGTAGGCGCATTTTACGCCGGAAACATATACCGGCACGACGTACACGCTGCCAAGGTCAACGGAACCTTCCAGGGACCTGGGCTCGAGAAAACTGGAGCACTATGGGCAAGTCATTGGTCATCGTCGAGTCGCCAGCCAAGGCCAAGACGATCAACAAGTACCTCGGCAACGACTTCGTCGTGAAGTCGAGCGTGGGCCATATTCGCGATCTGCCCACCAGCGGCTCGGGCAAGCAGGCCACCGATCCCAAGGAGCGTGCTCGCCAGGCAGCGGCTACCCGAAAGATGTCGCCTCAAAAAAAGGCAGCCTACCAAAAGGAGAAGGCCTGGACGCAGCTGGTACGGCGCATGGGCATCGACCCGGAAAACGGCTGGAAGGCCAACTACGAGATATTGCCGGGCAAGGAGAAGGTGGTGGCAGAGCTTGCCAAGCTCGCCGAGAAGGCCGATGCCATCTATCTCGCCACGGACCGGGATCGGGAAGGGGAAGCCATTGCCTGGCATCTGAAGGAAGTCATCGGCGGTGATGAGGCGCGCTACAAGCGCGTGGTGTTCAACGAGATCACCAAGAACGCCATCAAGGAAGCCTTCAAGGAGCCTGGCACCCTCAATGTTCCTCGGGTAGAGGCGCAGCAGACGCGCCGCTTTCTCGATCGGGTAGTGGGCTTCATGCTTTCACCGCTACTGTGGAGCAAGGTGGCGCGCGGCTTATCCGCAGGCCGGGTGCAATCCGTCGCGGTGCGGTTGATCGTCGAGCGGGAGCGGGAAATTCGCGCCTTCGTGCCAGAAGAGTTCTGGGATGTTCACGCGGATCTGATAAGTTCTGAGGGAGAACCCATTCGTTTCGAGCTGGTGCGTCAGGACGGCAAGCCGTTTCGGCCGACCTCCGAGAAAGAGACCCTTGAACGTATTGCCGGGCTTGAAAAAGCACGTCTCACGATTACTGGCCGCGAAGAGAAACCCACCCGCTCCAAGCCCAACGCGCCGTTCATCACCTCGACGCTGCAGCAGGCCGCCAGTGGTCGTCTGGGTTTCTCGGTCAAGAAGACCATGACGCTGGCTCAGCGTCTCTACGAGGCCGGCTACATCACCTACATGCGTACCGACTCCACCAATCTGTCTCAGGATGCGGTGAACGGTGTGCGTGACTATATCCAGGATGAGTTCGGCAAGCGCTACCTGCCGGAATCACCCAATCGCTATTCCAGCAAGGAGGGGGCCCAGGAGGCTCACGAGGCGATCCGTCCTTCCGAAGTGACCCGCACCGCAGGCGATCTTGCCGGCATGGAGCGGGATGCAGAGCGCCTGTATGAATTGATCTGGCGCCAGTTCGTCGCCTGTCAGATGCCGCCGGCGGAGTATCTCTCCACCACCTTGACCGTCGAGACCGAAGGCTATGAGCTGCGAGCCAAGGGGCGGGTGCTCAAGTTCGACGGCTATACCCGGGTAATGAAGCCGGCGGGCAAGAAGGACGAGGATCAGACGTTGCCGGACATTGGTGAAGGCACGGCGTTGACCCTGGAAAAGCTCGACCCCCAGCAGCACTTTACCAAGCCTCAGGCACGCTATACCGAAGCCAGTCTGGTCAAGGAGCTGGAAAAACGCGGCATCGGCCGACCCTCTACCTATGCCTCGATCATCTCGACCATTCAGGATCGAGGCTATGTGCGGCTCGATAGCCGGCGCTTCTATGCGGAGAAGCTGGGGGACATCGTCACCGACCGGCTCACGGAATCCTTCGACGACCTGATGGATTACGGCTTCACTGCGCGCATGGAGGACAGCCTCGATGAGGTAGCCGAGGGCGAACGCAACTGGCGGGCGCTACTCGATGACTTCTATGCCGAGTTCCGCGCCAAGTTCGAGCGGGCCGAGAGTGAAGACGGCATGCGGCCCAACCAGCCGGTGCCCACGGACATCGACTGCCCCACCTGCGGGCGCAAGATGCAGATTCGCACCGCCTCCACCGGGGTGTTTCTGGGTTGCTCCGGTTACAATCTGCCGCCCAAGGAGCGCTGCAAGACCACCATTGACTTGATTCCCGGGGATGAAGCCGTCGCCGCGGACGCGGGAGAGGATGCCGAAACGCAAGCGCTGCGGGCCAAGCGCCGCTGCCCCAAATGCGGCACCGCCATGGACAGCTACCTGATCGACGAGACGCGCAAGCTGCACATCTGCGGCAACAGCCCGGACTGCGAAGGCTACGAGATCGAGCAAGGGCGCTTTCGCATCAAGGGCTATGAAGGCCCGACCATCGAATGCGACAAGTGCGGCAGCGAAATGCAGCTGAAGACCGGGCGTTTCGGCAAGTATTTCGGCTGCACCAACGAGAACTGCAAGAACACCCGCAAGCTGCTCAGGAGTGGCGAAGCAGCGCCACCCAAGATGGATCCGATTCCAATGCCGGAGCTTGCCTGCCAGAAGGTGAACGATCACTACGTGTTGCGCGACGGTGCCAGCGGGCTGTTCCTGGCGGCAAGTCAGTTTCCCAAGAATCGCGAGACGCGCCCGCCTCTGGTCAAGGAGCTCAAGGCCCATGCCGAGGCATTGCCGGAGAAGTACCATTTCCTGCTCGATGCCCCAATCGAGGATCCGGATGGTCGTCCGGCCCAGATTCGCTTCTCCCGCAAGGCCAAGAGCCAGTACGTCATGACCGATGAAGAGGGCAAGGCAACCGGTTGGAAAGCCACCTTCGACAACGGTAGATGGCAGGTCGAGGACAAGCGCAAGTGACCCCGCGCGGGCGCACCAATCAGCTGCTTTACCAGGCCGAATTGCTGCTCGCGGTACCAGGGGGTGATGACGAGCATGCGGCCGCCCGGCGCATGGCCAGTGAAGAGGGTACGCTTGCGTTGCTCGAGCTGGCCCTCGATGCCGCCCTGCGCGAGGTGACCGAGCATGCGCGCCTGGCGCGGCATGATTGGCGCGAGTTGTTGCTTGAACGCGAGGAAGGAGAGAGCGAGAACATCGCCGAGGTGGAGCGCCTTCGAACGCTGGCGAAAATGCCCGACAGCTGGTTGAACCTGTTGATCCTGCGTCTGGATGCCTTGCAAAGCGTCGAGGGCGCCGCGCGGCGCGAAGTCAGTCAGTCGCTGATCGTTGCCGCGGACCGCAAGGTTCTCGCGGACGAACTTCGGTGGTGTATCGAGCAGTTCAAGGCGTTGCTGCTCGATCTGCGCGAAACTAGCATCGAATGGTGACCCAGTAGCCTTCAAAGTGGTACCATGCCTTCAGTTTGAAACGACCATGGCACTTCGCCTTGGTCGTTTTTTGTTGTCTTGTTGCCCAAAAGGAGGTGAGCGTGTCCGAGACGGCTGTGTTGGAAATCGTCGAACTCGATGATGGTGAAATCGTATTGCGCAGCGCCGAGCACGAAGGCGAACCCCTGGTGCGCATTCGCTTTTCCGAAGAAGCCGCCGATCTGCTGCGTCGAAGCCGCTTCGAAGTGGCCCAGGATATGATCGATCGTGCCATTACGCGCACGCAGTTATGGGAAGGCGAAGAGGGCGAAACGGCCGCCATCGGCACGCTGCATTGAGCTTGTCCTGGTGATTCAGCGCAGCAACCGCGCACGAAAGCGCCTGCCCTTGATGCGACCGTCCTGGATCTGCCTGAGCGCCTGTTTGGCCACCTTGTTGTGGACCGCTACATAGGTGGCGGTGTCGAACACATCGATCTTGCCGATCTGTTCCTGAGTCAGTGCGCCGTCGCGGGTGAGGGCGCCGACCACATCCCCCGGGCGTAGCTTGTGCTTGCGCCCGCCATCGATATCCAAAGTGACCATCGGCGCATACTGCTTGAACTCGTTCGTGCTAGGCGTGCTTTCAAGGGCTTCTGGCGGGCCGTTGTCGAGGGTGCTGCCCTGATACGCCTCGATGCGCTGGCGGCGATGAGTCTCTTGGGGTGTGAAGAGCGCCAGTGCCAAGCCATTCTCGCCGGCGCGTCCGGTGCGGCCGATGCGATGCAGATGTACCTCCGCATCCGGGGTCGGGTCGACGCTGATGACCGCATCCAGCCCTGCCACGTCCAGGCCTCGGGAGGCCACATCCGTGGCCACCAGTAGATTGACGCTACGATTGGCAAAGCGCACCAGCACCTGATCGCGCTGGCGCTGCTCCAGATCGCCATGCAGCGCCAGGGCACTGAAGCCCTGCGTATTCAGGTGCGCCGCGAGCGCATCGCAGTCGCGCTTGGTATTGCAGAACAGCAGTGCGGATTCAGGCCTATAGTGCTGAAGCAAAGCAATGATCGCGTCGTACTTGTCTGGTCTTTCCACGGTAAAGGCCAGCTGCAAAATCGCCTCATGAGCGACCGGAGCATCGACGGTAATGCGCTGGGGCTGGCGCTGGATTGCTGCACTCAGCGTTTCGATACCCTCGGGGAAGGTCGCCGAGAACAGTAGCGTCTGACGGTGCTTGGGTAGCTGCGCCAGGATGCGCTCAAGAGTCTCCTGAAAGCCCATGTCGAGCATGCGATCGGCTTCATCCAGCACCAGTTGGCCCACGCTGTCGAGAGTAAGCGAGCCCTTGCGCAGATGATCGTCGAGCCGTCCCGGTGTGCCCACCAGGATATGCGCGCCATGGGCCAGGGAGGCGAGCTGTGGGCCGAGGGGAACGCCGCCGCAGAGGGTCAGAATCTTGACGTTGGGCAATGCCCGGGCGAGCGCCCGCAAGGCCTTCGTGACCTGATCCGCAAGCTCCCGGGTCGGGCAAAGCACCAGTGCCTGCACATCGCTGCGCTCCAGGTTCAGATTTTGCAGCAGGCCCAGGCCGAAGGCGGCGGTCTTGCCGCTGCCGGTGCGCGCCTGGGCGATCAGGTCATCGCCGGCCAGCAGCGGTGGCAGGCTGGCCGCCTGTATTGGCGTCATATACTCGTAGCCGAGCATGTCCAGCGCCTCGAGAAGCGCAGGGTGCAAGGCAAGCTTTGAGAAGGGCTGATCGGTCATCGGGTATACTCGGAGGCCATCGAGGCGGGTGCACAACGGGTTGCCATAATATCAGCAATGACCGAGTACCGGTGCGAGACTGACGAAGGAAGGGACATGAGCGGGGAAAAAGTCGCGATTCTGGTCGATGTGCAAAACGTCTACTACACGACCAAACAGGCCTTTGGTCGGCATTTCGATTACAACGCCTTCTGGGCCCGGGCCACCGCTGATCGCGACGTGGTCGCAGCCATTGCCTATGCGGTGGATCGGGGCGACGAGAAGCAGCGCCAGTTCCAGAACATCCTGCGCGGCATCGGCTTCGAGGTGAAGTTGAAGCCATTTATCCAGCGCCGCGATGGCTCCGCCAAGGGCGACTGGGACGTGGGGATCACCCTGGATGCCATCGAACTCGCCGAGCGCATCGACAGGCTCATTCTCGTCTCCGGCGATGGCGACTTCGATCTGCTGTTTCAGCGCATCCGGCAACGCTTCGATACCGCCTCGGAGGTGTATGGCGTGTCCCGGCTGACCGCCGACTCCCTGGTGCGCTCCGCCTCTCGCTTTATTGCCATCGATGCCGGCTTATTGCTGCCTCGCACTTCCTGAAGAAAACGCATCTGGTGTCGATGACCTAGGGTCTGTCTGAAAAGTCGGCGAGCGAAGTTCAGGCAAGGCAAAAATTGATGAAAAGAGCGGAGTTTACGCGGTGTAAATGAGCATCTTGAGTCGATTTTTAACGCCGCATGATCGAGCGCAGACACTTTTCAGGCAGAGCCTAGACTAACGTTGCATTCCCGCCTGCTGACAACCCCGCCTTTATTCCTCTATCTTACGTTAACGTCAACTTTCTGGTGTCTTGTCGCCATTACCCCCGGCGGCAACACTGACTACAGTGTGGTTAGGTATGGCTGAACAAGTTGACGAAGACGCAGGCCCACAAGGCCACGTACTTCCTCGACCCTCATCCCGGGAAGAGAACAAGGATGCGCAACCATGAGTACAACGAAAAAAGCGACCATCGTTCACACGCCGAGTTTCATGGACGGTGACGAGTTTCGCGTTCCCATCTTCAAGCTGCTCAAGCAGGACGGCACCACCTACAAGAATGCCAAGCTCCCCGACCTCGACCGTGACAAGGCGCTGCGTATCTATCGCGCCATGCTGTTCACCCGGGTGCTCGACGAGCGCATGCTGGCGGCCCAGCGCCAGGGTCGGCTGAGTTTCTACATGCAGTGTACCGGCGAGGAAGCCTCGATCGTCGGCAGCGCGGCGGCGCTTGCCGACGAAGACATGATCATGGCCCAGTACCGAGAGCAGGGGGCGTTGGCCTATCGCGGTTTCGAGGTCGATGAGTTCATGAACCAACTCTTCGGCAACGACCGGGACTATGGCAAGGGGCGTCAGATGCCGGTGCACTACGGCTCCGAGAAGCTGCACTACATGACCATTTCATCGCCGCTGGCGACCCAGATTCCCCAGGCCACCGGCTACGCCTACGGCCAGAAGATGGCCGGGCAGGGCCATTGCACGATTACCATCTTCGGTGAAGGCGCGGCCTCGGAGGGCGATTTCCACGCCGCCCTGAACATGGCCTCGGTGCATCAGGTGCCGGTGATTTTTTTGTGCCGCAATAACGGCTATGCCATTTCCACCCCGGCTCATGAGCAGTTCTCGGCGGACGGCATTGCCCCCCGGGCCTTCGGTTATCACATGAAGGTGATCCGGGTCGATGGCAATGACATCCTGGCGGTCTATCAGGCGGCCGCCAAGGCCCGCGAATGGGCGGTGGAGAACAACAAGCCGGTGCTGATCGAGGCGATGACCTATCGCCTGGCGGCCCACTCCTCCTCGGATGACCCTTCCGGTTATCGCAGCAAGAAGGAGGAGGAAGCCTGGCGCGACAAGGACCCGGTGCGGCGCATGCGGCTGTGGCTGGAAAGCAAGGGCTGGTGGAGCGAGGACGACGAGAAGCAGGAGCAGGAGCTACGCCGCCGTGAAGTGCTGGAGGCCATGAAGCGCGCCGAGAAGCGCCCGCCACCGGATCTCGAGACGCTGATTGGTGACGTTTACGAGACGCCTACTGCGCAGCTCGTCGAACAACTCGAGCAGCTCAAGGCGCATATCCGTAAATATCCCGAGGCCTACCCGAAAGGGGCGAAATCGTTGGATGCGGCCAAGGAGGGCAATGAGAATGCCTGATATGAACATGCTCAAGGCCATCAACAACGCCCTGGATACCGCCATGGCCGCGGACGACAAGGTGATCTGCTTCGGCGAGGACGTCGGCGTATTCGGCGGCGTGTTTCGCGCCACCAGCCACCTGCAGGAGAAGTATGGCCGCGCGCGCTGTTTCAACACGCCGCTGGTGGAACAAGGCATCGTCGGCTTCGCCAATGGGCTGGCGGCCCAGGGGTCCAAACCCGTGGCGGAGATCCAGTTCGCCGATTACATCTTTCCAGCCTTCGATCAGATCGTCAACGAGACCGCCAAATTCCGTTATCGCTCGGGCAATCTATTCAACGTCGGCGGTCTGACCATTCGCACCCCCTATGGCGGCGGTATCTCCGGCGGGCTTTATCATTCCCAGTCGCCGGAGGCCTACTTTGCCCATACCCCGGGCTTGAAGATCGTCGTGCCGCGCAATCCGCATCAGGCCAAGGGGCTCTTGCTGGCCGCGATCCGCGACCCCGACCCGGTCTTGTTCTTCGAGCCCAAGCGCCTGTATCGCGCCTCCACCGGCGAGGTGCCGGAGGAAGACTACCAACTGCCGTTGGGCGAGGCGGAGGTGACCAAGGAGGGCGACGACATTACCCTGCTGGCCTGGGGCGCCCAGATGGAGATGGTCGAGAAGGCCGCCGAGCTCGCGGAGAAGGAGGGCATCTCCTGCGAGATCATCGACCTGCGCACCATCGTGCCCTGGGACGTGGAGACGGTCGTCGAATCGGTGCTCAAGACCGGGCGCCTGCTGGTCACCCACGAGGCGCCCCTGACCGGTGGCTTCGCCGGGGAGATCGCCGCCACCATCCAGCAGCGCTGTTTTCTCTACCTGGAATCGCCCATCGCCCGGGTGACCGGCCTGGACACGCCTTTCCCGCTGACCCTGGAAAAGGAGTACATGCCGGACCATCTGAAGATCTTCGAGGCAATCAAGCAGAGCATCGACTACTAGCCGATTCCAGGTTGAGGAGAACACCATGAGCGATTTTATTCTGCCGGATATCGGTGAAGGTATCGTCGAATGCGAACTGGTCAAGTGGCTGATCAGCGAGGGCGACGAGATCGAGGAGGACCAGCCGGTGGTCGAGGTCATGACCGACAAGGCGCTGGTGGAAATCACCGCCCCGGAAGCCGGTCGCGTGACCCGGTTGTATTGCAAGGAGCAGGAAAATGCCAAGGTACATGCGCCATTATTTGCCTACACGCCGCTGAGCCAGGCGGATGACACCCCCGAACAGGCGAGCGAGTCGGGCGAGGGCCAGGCAAACGATCGACAAGAGCACGATCGCCAGGAAAACGAGGCGGCTCCAGCGCCCGCCAAGGCGTCATCACCCGCTGCGGCCGAATCGGACTCAACCTCGGGCGCCGGCCCCCATGGGCGAATCCCCGCCAGCCCGGCGGTGCGCCGGCTGGTACGCGAGTTGGGCGTGCGCCTCGAGGACGTGCCCGGTTCCGGCAAGGACGGTCGGGTGCTCAAGGAAGACATTCTTGCCTTCGAGAAAGGTGGTGGCAAAGAATCGCAGGCCGTTGATTCCACCGCCAAGACCGCCGCGAAAGGCGAAACGCCCAAGGATCGCCAGGAGGCGAGCGGTGAGGTTCGAATCGAGCCAATCAAGGGCATGCAGGCGGTGATGGCCAAGCGCATGGTCGAGTCCGCCACCACCATTCCGCATTTCAGCTACGGCGACGAGATCGATGTCACGGAGCTTCTGGTGCTGCGCGGGCACTTGAAAGCCGAGGCCGAGAAGCAGGGGACCCGCCTGACCTTGATGGCGCTGATCATGAAGGCCATGGCGCTGGCGGTGCAGGAGTATCCGATCCTCAATAGCCGGATCAGCCAGAATGGCACGGAGATTCACTACCAGCCCCACTGCAACATCGGCATGGCGGTGGACAGCCAGTCTGGATTGATCGTGCCCAACGTCAAGCGGGTCGAACGCCTGAGCATCCTCGAGATTGCCGCAGAAGTGGAGCGCCTGACCCAGTCCGCCCGAGACGGGCGCGTCAGCCAGGCGGATCTCAAGGACGGCACCATCAGCATCTCCAATATCGGCGCGCTGGGGGGCACCTATGCCGCCCCGATCATCAACGCGCCGGAAGTGGCTATCGTCGCCCTGGGGCGTACCCAGCAGCTGCCGCGTTTCGATGAAGCCGGCAATGTGGCCGCACGGTCGATCATGACGATCACCTGGTCCGGCGATCACCGCATCATCGACGGCGGCACCATCGCGCGCTTCTGCAACCTGTGGAAGGCGTACCTGCAGGCACCGCAGAATATGCTGCTAAGGATGGCTTAGAATCTATTTCTAAATTCCGCGCCATGATGGACGCCGGGGGTAAGGCAAAGCGAGGGTCTTTTGCAAAGGCCGAAAAATGCTCCATGCTATTTCGGCATTTCCGCCATCCATGGCGGTCAGAGAGCAAAAGTAGCGCCCAGGGAGGGGGTCACAGCGCCCTCGCGGTGCCTTGCCGCCGGGGAAGTCCATCCCATCTACCGAGTCTTGATATGCACTCTTAGGCATTCGCCATGACCCAGGACGCCCTGCAGCAGTTCTATATTCCGGAAGAGCAGTCGATCTATCTGCTCAGCCACGACGATGCCAAGAAGCTGCGGGACTGGGTGGCGCTGTGCCAGGCCCAGCTCGAGCAGCTGGGCTATCGGCGCATCGAACTGATCGGCAAGGGCGCCTACGGCTTCGTCTTCGCCGGGCTGGCCAGCCGCGAGAACGCCCCGGATGTGGAGTACGTGTTCAAGTTCACGCGGATCACCCTGCCGGAGTCGCTGCAGGATCGCCTCGAGGAGGAGGCGTTCATGCTCGAGCAGGTGGATCACCCGCGGGTGCCGCGATTGATCGCCTTCCAGCGCATCCGCAAGCAGTCGATCCTGGTGATGGAGCGGGCCCCGGGCATCAACCTCGAGGAGTATTCGCTGCGTCATGGCCGCCTTGCGCCTCGCTTAATCGTCAAGGTGGCCGCGCAGCTGGCGGACATGCTGCGTACCTTGCGGCGCGAGGCCGGCCCCGTCGGCAAGCCCATCGTGCATGGCGACATCAAGCCCTCCAACCTGGTGTTCGATCCGGATCACGAGCGCGTGGCCCTGATCGACTGGGGATCGTCGGTGTTCGCCCAGCTCGATGCTAATCAGCAGTTCGTCTCCACCAGCGTCATGGAGCTGATGTCCGATAACCTGCAGCAGACCAATGCGCGCCTGGGGGATGTCTACTTCATCGGCGAGGAGCAGTTGAACGGGGCGCTGTCGTCGCCGCGCTTCGACGAACAGGGCGCCGCCGCCACGCTCTACGCCCTGGCCTCGGCGCAATCCTGCCGTTTTGGCCACCGCGCCATACCCGCCACCTCCCTGGGGCTGCCGATGGAATTCGCCCGCATGCTCGACGGCATGCTCGATCCCGCCCCCCAGACCCGTGCCCGGGCCGGTGATTATTTCCTCGCGCATATGCCGCGCCTGGCGCGTACGGTGATGGTCGATCTCCCGGAGAAGCCTGAAACCGCCGTGGTGCCGGTATGGGTACGCCCCAGCCATCGCGAGATCGATACCGTGGTGTACAGCTCGCGCAAGTCGTTTCTACGTGAGGAGGGCGGCCGGGACGAACTGAGTGCCGTCAACGATGTGCAACTCGATCGTTACTACAAGAACTTCATGCAAGGCATGGGCGAAACCGAAAAAGCCTTTCTGGCGGCGGTGAGCCGGCTTGGCAAGTATCCGGTGGTGGGCGGGCTCGCGGTACGCTGGGAAGCCGAAGGGGTCTACATCGACAGCGTGCTCAACCTGCATGATCTGGAGCTCAAGACCGCCTTCATTGCGGCGGTCAACAACATGGTCAGCCTGGCCCGGGCCATCTATCGTCGCGGCGTGTTCAAGAGTTGCCTGTTCAATGCCCGGGATACGCTGCACATCGACCGGCGCGACGCCGATGAGCCCTTTGTACCCGATTCAGGCATGAGATTGCCCTATGAGGTAAGTGCCGCGCCGGAGCTGGAGGATCAGACTCGGGTGCACTCCTATTTCGAGGATGGCCCGGACCCGGAGGAGTTCCTGGTGCTGCCGGAGGAGATCATTCGCCATCTCGAAAATCTCAATGCGATTCATCACACCGGATTGATCATCTTCGAGGCGCTACCCACCCACCTCAAGATTCACAGTTACTACCGTCTGCTGAACCCGGCTCGGGAGCGTGAGTTCCAGGACTGCCTGAACGCCATGCTCGAGGCGGTGCCGTTGATTCGCGGCCTGGGGATTTCCGGCTACATGAAAATGCCCTTCAAGGACACCAAGACGTTTACCCACATCGAACGCCTACCCGAGCGTTACTACCCCAAGGATCCTCGTGCCTCATCGGGTACGGCTGCTACCTACCGTTGATCGCCAGACTTGTTTAACCCTTGATAAATACAATTGCGACACCATCGCATAGGGTGGCCGCTTGACGTGCTTTACATCCATGAAGTGGCCTGGGTTTTCCGACCCGCTCTCTAGAAGGCCTTCTGGAAAGCCATTTTGAAGAACAGACTGAATGGAGATGTTTGCCATGCAGAATGCTCAAGATCTTTTTCCGACCCGACTGGAACGAAAACGGGGCATGTTCGAACGCATCGACCCGGTGGTGCATAGTGAAGGCGAACAGCGCCGCAATGGCCCCTTGAGTGAAGAAGAGGTCAACGAGTTCGAAAGAAAAGGCTTCATCTCTTTCGAGAGCTTCTTCGGCAAGGAGGAAATGGACGCCTTCATCCAGGAACTCCGGGAGTATGAAGAAGACGAAGATCTGAAGCTCTCCGAGGGTACCATCCTGGAGCCTGGCAACCAGGAAATTCGCTCGATCTTCGGTATTCATGAAGTGTCCGAGCGCTTCAGCCGCTTGACTCGGGACCCGCGCCTGCTGGCGATGGTCCAGCAGTTGCTGGGTAGCGATGTCTATATCCACCAGTCCCGCATCAACTACAAGCCCGGCTTCAAGGGCAAGGGCTTCGACTGGCATTCCGACTTCGAGACCTGGCATAGCGAAGACGGTATGCCGCGCATGCGCTCGCTGAGCTGCTCCATCGTGTTGACCGACAACGGCGAGTTCAATGGCCCCTTGATGCTGATTCCCGGGTCTCAAAACTACTTCGTGCCCTGTGTCGGCCGTACTCCCACGGACAACTACAAGGAGTCGTTGAAGAGCCAGGAAGTCGGTGTGCCGGACGCTGCCAGTCTCAAGAAACTGATGCTGGAAGGCGAGATCGAGGCGCCCAAGGGGCCATCCGGCTCGCTTATCATGTTTGAGTGCAACACCATGCACGGCTCCAATATCAACATGTCCTGCTGGCCGAGGAGCAACCTGTTCTTCGTCTACAACAGCGTCGAGAACACGCTGCACGACCCTTACTGCGGCAACAAGCCGAGACCCGAGTTCCTGGCCAATCGCAAGGACTGGCAGCCACTGACGCCGGCAGATGAGTAAAAGACTGCCCGGTTCAACGGCAACGCGAAGAGGCACCCAGTCGGTGCCTCTTCTTTTTGTGGGTGAAGATAGTGTGCCGAATCGGTACAATCGCGCACTTTTGCACGCTCGGGCGCTGTCTTTAACCCTGACTCGAGCCCTTTCGATTGGACCTCTCGTGATCTCTACCGCCAACATCACCATGCAGTTCGGGGCCAAGCCCCTGTTCGAGAATGTCTCGGTCAAGTTCAACAACGGCAACCGTTACGGCCTGATCGGCGCCAACGGCAGCGGCAAGTCGACCTTCATGAGAATCCTCGGCGGCGATCTCGACCCCTCCGCCGGGCAAGTAATGCTCGAACCCGGCACACGCCTGGGCAAGCTGCGCCAGGATCAGTTTGCCTTCGAGCAACACCGGGTCATCGATACCGTAATCATGGGCAACACCGAGCTATGGCGGGTGGCCGCCGAGCGCGAGCGCATCTATTCCCAGGCGGAAATGAGCGAGGAGGACGGCATGCGGGTCGCGGACCTGGAAGTCCAGTTCGCCGAACTCGACGGCTACACCGCCGAGGCCCGCGCCGGCGAACTGCTGCTGGGCTTGGGCATTCCCGAAGCGCAGCATTTTGGCCCCATGAGCGAGGTCTCGCCGGGCTGGAAGCTGCGCGTGCTGCTGGCCCAGGCGCTGTTTTCCGATCCGGATGTACTGCTGCTGGACGAGCCCACCAACCATCTGGACATCAATACCATTCGCTGGCTGGAAGAAGTGCTTACCGCGCGCGCGAGCACCATGGTGATCATTTCCCACGATCGCCACTTTCTCAACAGCGTCTGCACCCACATGGCGGATCTCGATTACGGCGAGCTGCGGCTGTTTCCCGGCAACTACGACGAGTACATGACCGCGGCGACCCAGGCCCGGGAACGCCTGCATGCGGACAACGCCAAGAAGAAGGCCGAAATCGCCGAACTGCAGGCCTTCGTCAGCCGTTTCTCCGCCAATGCCTCCAAGGCCAAGCAGGCCACTTCCCGCCAGCGCAAGATGGACAAGATCAAGCTCGACGAGGTCAAGCCATCGAGCCGGGTCAGTCCGTTCATTCGCTTTGAACAGAAGCGCAAGATACATCGCGGCGCCGTCAACATTGAGGCACTGAGCAAGGGATTTGATGAAGCGCCGCTGTTCGAGCGCCTGGGGCTTCAGATCGAGGCCGGCGAACGCGTGGCCATCATCGGTCCCAATGGCGTCGGAAAGACCACACTGCTGCGCTGTCTGGTAGGAGAGCTTGCGCCGGACGCGGGCATGGTGAAATGGACAGATAGCGCGGAGCTTGGCTACTTTGCCCAGGAGCACGCAGCGGATTTTGCCAACGATGCCTCGCTTTACGAGTGGATGGCCCAGTGGACCGATGGCGGTGAGCAGACGATTCGCGGCGCCTTGGGGCGCATGCTGTTTTCCAACGACGACATCGGCAAGTCCGTGAAGGTGATCTCCGGCGGCGAGCAGGGGCGCATGCTGTTCGGCAAGCTGGCGCTGCAGAAGCCCAACGTGCTGCTCATGGACGAGCCCACCAACCATTTGGACATGGAGTCCATCGAGGCGCTCAATCTGGCACTCGAGCACTACCCCGGCACGCTGATCTTCGTCAGTCACGATCGCGAGTTCGTGTCGTCCCTGGCGACCCGTATTCTGGATATGAGCGGCGAAAAGGTGGTCGATTTCAGTGGTAGTTATGATGAGTATTTGCGCAGTCAAGGCGTTTACGGTTAACGGCGCCCGGCAACTGCCCTATGCTGGCACCCAAGGTTCAAATCGAGGAATCTACCATGACCGAGCTCGATGAGCGCTTCGATACTGCCTTGCGGCGCCTGGATGCCCTGCATGCCGAGGATCCACGGCGCGAGCGGGTCGATGGCGAGGAAGTGCCCCAGGAACTGCTCTACGCCGAGCGCATGAGCGCGTGGCTTGCCCAGGTGGCACCTGATGCCTCGGAAGCCTTGCGACTGGCGGTGCGCGCCCAGCACCTGCAGCGTTGGCGCGTTCCAAGAAGCGACTATCCTCAGGATCGCCCGGGCTATCTGACCTGGCGCCGTGATCTGGGGCGTATCCAGGCCGAACAGGCCGCTCGGGTTCTGGGTGAGGCAGGTTACGAAGCCGAGTTTTGCGAGCGTGTATCCCGGATGATCCGCAAGGAGCAACTGCGCCATGATGCCGATACCCAAGCCATGGAAGACACTGCTTGTCTGGTGTTTCTCGAACACTACTTTGCGGACTTCTCCCGTGAGCATGACGAAGAGAAGCTGATTCGTATTCTGCGCAAGACCTGGAACAAGATGTCGCCACGCGGCCAGGAGCTTGTCGCTACCATCCCCATGACGCCTGAGGCGCAGCATCTGGTGCAGAAAGCGCTTGCATGATCGTGCGATGGAGCATGACAATCGTGATCAATTGGAGTTACCGGACTACCGTTTATGGCTAAAGCCTATTTTTAACTGATCGAGATCAATTTTTTGCCTCCTGCTTGCTTCCACACTGAAGTCGAGCCTGATTCCAAGGCCATCGACGCAGTGGTTTGGTTTGCAAATGCCGTTGCAGGGGGGAGGTTATGCAGCACACAAACGATACGCGTACTGTCAGTCTCATGCCGGAAGAGCTGCTCATCTTGGCTAATGCGCACGAGGGACAGGAAGCCCGGCGTTATCGATTGATGGCGCTGCGCTTCCAGCCGTTCAATACCGCCATCAGCAGCTTGATGGATACGCTGGTATCCGAAAGCCAGCGTCGTCTTGGCGAACTGGAGAGCGTCAATAAGCGTCTTTTCTTTGAACGCTTGCCGGCTATCAAGACCGCGTGCAAGTCACCCGTCCAGCCTCCTTTCTTTGTGCTAAACGAGCAAGCGGCCAATCACGTATTCAAGCGTATGCTCAATGACGAACAGCATTCATGCCGTCTTTATGAACAATTGCTGAAGGCCAATGCCATTCCAGAACTTGCCACCTTGTTCCGTACTTTCATCGACCAGAAGATTGCCCAGCACCACGTTCTTGAAGACGCCTGGCAACGACTTTGAGCCGGTAGAGATAATATTGGTGCCGAACGTTTCATAAAAAAGCAGGCGAAAGGGTGGCATGACGCGTCTAGTACGCTACCCTCTTGTCATATGAGGCATTTTTCATATCGACTTTTGTGAACGTCGTCTTTTGAGCAAACAAGGGTAAGAAAATGGCTAGTCAGTACACCGAACAGAAGATTCAGGCACTTTATGCTGCCTATCTCGGGCAGCCTGCCGGTCCCGCGGGGCAAAAAGCGGGAGCGTATCTTCTCGAGGAGGATGTCGTCGATTTCGATGATTTGGCGTCCGGGTTGTCTTACTACGAGGAGCTGCGTTCAGGTGGCGACAGGCCCAGCGATGAAGCATTCGTTACGACTCTTTATGACGAGCTGTTCGAACGTGAGCCCGATGAAGGGGGACTGGCGTACTGGACCGAACAACTGAAAAGCGGCGCGTTGCAGCGTGATGAGCTGGCACCGACCATGCTGCGGGCGGCCGGGCCTACCGATCAGGAAGCAAGTTTTGCCAAGTTCTCCATCGCGGATTACTACGCGGATAACGTACCCTTGAGCGAGTTCGACAAGGATCAGCAGCTCACCCTGGACAATCTGCGCTCGAATGAGCAGCTTTACGCGGATCTGGAAGCTCTCGATGAGCAGCGCGATACGCTGGATCTGGCGGTAGCGGGGGAATCGGTGGAAGGGCGGCCGTTGTATCGCGCCGAAGTGGGGCAAGGTGACAAGACGCTCATGATCGTTTCCCAGCAACATGGTGATGAGCCATTGGGAACGGAGGCGCTGGTCAAGCTGCTCGACACCCTCAGCGCGGACACCGAGTATGCCAGGAACCTGCGGGATGAAGTGACCGTGGTGGCGATACCGCGAGTCAATCCGGACGGTTTTGCCCGCTGGGAGCAGCAGGTTGCCGGCAATCAGGACGTACTCGATCCGCGCCGCAATTCCGAGAATATGGATCTCAATCGCAGCTACGACGCAACCGATCGCCCCGACCCGGAGTCCATTCCCGAAGCGCTGGCGGTGCTCGAGGTAGTGGACGAATACAACCCGGATCTGTTCCTGGACTACCATCATCAGAACGACTACCTCGGCGCAGATGGCGAACTCGAGACCATGTCGGTGCAGTGGGCGACCAATCCTGGCGTGGAAGCCCAGGTATCGGAGACCGGCCAACGTGCGGCGGTGGCGATCGCCAACCAGCTCGAGGATTTCGATCACGCGGAGCTTTCTCTCTTCCCCGGCAGTGGCATCCCATCCATCGCGCGCAATGGCCTGGCGCTGGAGGGTACGCCGACACTGCTGATCGAGCAGCGTGGCCTGCAGGAAATGGATCAGATCGCCCAGAATGGTCTCGATATGGATTACAGTGCCCTGGCCAGCGCCCTCACCGCCGAAGGCTTGCTCAGTATGCTGGGTGTCATCGAGTCCTTGGCGGACGACTCTTTCGAGGATCTTGATCCGGCCCAGGCATTGGCGATTCCCGAGCGTGGCGAGCGTATTCCTTTCGAGGAGATATATGCCACTGGTCAGCGAGACAGCCTGCTGTGGGCAAATGACGGACCGATGGGCTCCGAGGGCCAACCCATGGAGGCAGACGCGGTGCTGGCGCAGCTCGATTCGACGATTGCGAATCAGGATGCCGGCAATGAGAACGTCTCTTTAGTGGGTATTCAGGACAGCACCGAAACAGCGGATTACGCGATCGCTTGAGCGAGTTGTTCAGGGTTCCCATGCTTGACTACCCTGGATGAAGTCCACCATTCGATGTTCAGGAGGTGAGTTCATGGCGTCTACTCAACACATTGCGTTTCTAATCATGCTGCCTGCATCCGGCAATGCTTCGTCCAGCAGTCAAAGCAGTGGTGGTTACAATGTGAGCCTCGTTACCTTGAGCGATATCGAGACGGCCAAGCGCTTGACGCGAGAGTTCGTCTCCCAAGGCGTCGACAGGATCGAACTCAGTTCGAGCTTTGGTGAGCAGGGGCTTGAAGCTGTACGCGAGGTGGCAGGGGGTGGCGTTGAGGTAGGGCTTGTACGCTTCGATTAAAGGCTGCGGTTGAAGACGCGGAGGCTTTCAAGGAGCGCTTGGACTAAAGTCTAAAGGCGCTCCTTTTATTATTGTCCGAAGCTATGTCCGACATAATGAAGTTCTGGTCCTACAAACTCGGGCACTATTCCATGAGTCACACCGCTGGCAGGGGTCGATCCAGACGCCCGGACATTGCTGAATACCTGGCTGAAGCCATCTTCAGCGGTCGCTATGGGCCGGGCGATTACGTGCCTCGCGAGATCGATCTCTGCGACCAGTTCGGTGTCAGCCGCAGTACGGTACGCAGTGCCCTGCAGTTATTGGTGGCAGCAGGCCTGTTGAAACGTATTTCCGGCCAGGGCACGCGGGTACGTGAGCTTGCCGAATGGCACCTGCTCGATCCCCGGGTCAGTGCCTGGATGGCACGCTTTGCCCAGCCCAATCCCACTATTCAGCGCGAGATATTCACCTTTCGCGTCGCCGTGGAGCCTTTCGTTTCGCGACTTGCCGCGGAAAATGCCACCGCCGCCGATCTGTTGGCGATCGAAACCGCCTATGACGGCATGATCAACGCGCTTGAACAGGGTGATTTGTGCTGGGAAGGGCGTAGCCACAATGAATACGATGTCGACTTTCATGAGGCTATTTTCACGGCTTCCCACAACCTTGTGTGGGCACAGATCAGCCATGTGCTGAAGCCTGCCATCGCGCTTTTAGTGGAAAAATCCAATCACAGCGCCGACGAACTCCACGACAGCATGGAGCGTCATCGTCGGGTCATGGAGGCCATTCGTCTGCGTCAGCCGCAAAAGGCTGCCCAGGCGGCATTGGCGGTGCTGGATCGCACCGGTCGGGATCTGGGGCTTGAAGGGTTGCTTCCGGCATTGCCCACCCTGGAGTCTCAAACAGCAACTCACGAAGTTCAAACAATAGATGGTTAAGGAGACGCACATGATGTCACGCATGCCACTCAAGACGCTCACCGTTGCCGTGCTCGGTGCATTGGCCTTCAATGCCCAGGCCGCCGAATACGAATGGACCTTCCAGACCTCGGAAACCTCCGGCGAGCCGCAGTTCGAGATCAAGAAAGCCTGGGCCGATGAGGTCGAGGAAAAATCCGACGGTCGCATCAAGATCGAGATATTGCCGGTCAACGCCGTGGTTCAGGCCAATCAGACCCTGCAGGCCGTCAAGTCCGGCATCCTGCAGGGCCATCTGACCGATCCCAGCTACTTCACCGGGCAGAATCCGGCTTTCGGCATGTTGGGTAATCTGGTCGGTGCCTGGGGCGATCCCAACGAATTTCTCGACTACATGCGCAATGGCGGGGGCGAAGAACTCTACAACGAACTCGTCGAGCCTTACGGCCTGCATCTGATCGGCGCCGCGGCGACCGGCCTCGAGGCCTTGCCCTCCAAGCGGCCGATTCGCACCGTCGACGATCTCAAGGGGCTGAAGCTGCGCGCTCCGGAAGGCATGGTCTACAACATCTTCGAGAAGGCCGGCGCGACACCGGTGAACCTGCCGGGTTCCGAGGTCTATACCGCGCTGGAAAAGGGTGTGATCGACGCGGCGGATTACACCGTCTTCGCCACCAATTACCAGCAAGGCCTGTACGAGTTCGCGCCCTATCCCAGCTATCCGGGTTTCCACTCGCTGCCGATGGTGGCGGTGTCCGTCAACAAGCAAGAGTGGGATAGCCTGCCGGACGACCTGAAGAGCATGCTCGAGAGCACCGTCGACGACATGGCTGACGAGATGGTGGCCAAGCTCAAGGAACTCGATGAGGAAGCGGTGGAAGAGGTGCGCCAGAATCCGGACATCGAGATCATCGACCTGCCCGATGAGGAGCGCGCCAAGTTCCGCAACATCGCTGAAGAAGAGTGGGCCGTCTGGGCCGAGAAGAACGACATGACCCGGAAGGTCTACGACTCGGTGACCGCTTATCTCAAGGAAAACGATCTGATGTAAGCGAGGCTTGTCGATGCCGGTGTGTATCTAAGGCTATCGCGATTGAGAGTTGCGTAGGTGGCCGGGGGCAGACCAAAGCGAAGGTCTTTTGCCATGGCCGGAAAAGGCTCCATGCAATTCCGGCATTTCCGCCATCCATGGCGGTCAGATGGCAAAAGTAGCGCCCAGGGAAGGGTTTACAGCGCCTTCGCGGAGGACTGCCGCCGGACAAGTATCGAAGGAATCTACCCGGATTCCTTCTGTTTTTTGTTCAGAGCTTGCTCAAGGATAGGTCATGTCATCACACCCACCCCCCAACGAGGATTCTCCAAAGCCTGGAGAAGACGAACTCGCCGGCCCGACCTCCGGAGACGCCACGACACAACCCGATCCCGTCAGAAGCACGTTTGACAAGGGAATAGCCTGGTGTGGAAGAGGCGCTGCCTGGTTGATATTCATCGCCATGGCGATCAGCGTTTTTGAGGTCATCATGCGCTATGGCTTCGATTCGCCCACCTCCTGGGTACATGAAACCGTGGTCATGCTGGTGGCGGTGAGTTTTTCGCTTGGCGGCCCGGTGGCCCTGGCCAGCAATCGCCATATCCGTGTGCGGGTGCTCTACGACACCGTCGGCCCGCGTTTCAAGTTATGGCTCGATCGCTTCAATGACCTGGTGACCCTGGGCTTCTGCCTGGGGATGAGCTACGCCGCCTATGTCATGTTCTGGGACGCCTCCCATAACCCGCTGGGCGAGTGGTCGCTGGAGCGCTCCGGCACCTCCTGGAATCCACCTTTTCCGGCACTGGTCAAGGGCATGATCATGCTGGCGCTGATCATCATGTGCGTGCAGTCGTTGATTCATCTCGTTCAATCGTTACGTGCGCGGGCCGATGACCGCGGCGAGGGTGCAGGAGGAGCGCACTGATGGAAATCGCAGACGGAACGCTGCTGCTCGTTGGGGCAATATTTGCCCTGTTGGTGACCGGCCTGCCGCTTGCCTTCGTCACGGGACTGGTGGCCCTGGCCTTTACCTTTGGCTGGTTCGGCACCAATGCGCTGCCCCTGGTGACCAGCCGGGTCTACGGCTTCGTCACCGAATACTCCCTGGTGGCGGTGCCGATGTTCGTGTTGATGGCCTCCTTGCTCGATCGATCGGGGATCGCCAAGGATCTGTTCAACGCCATGCGGGTGTTTGCCGGTCGCTTGCCCGGCGGTGTCGCCATTCAGACCGTGGTGGTGGCGTTCTTCCTGGCGGCGCTGTCCGGGATCATCGGCGGTGAAATCGTGCTGCTGGGGATTATCGCCTTGCCCCAGATGCTGCGCCTGGGTTACGACAAGTATCTCTCTATAGGGGTGGTGTGCGCCGGCGGCTCCCTGGGTACCATGATGCCGCCCTCCATTGTGCTGATCATCTACGGTCTGATCGCCAGCGAGTCCATTGCGGATCTGTTCACTGCGGCGATCACTCCGGCCATGATCCTGATGGGCAGCTACATTGCCTACATCCTGATGCGCTGCTTGAAGAACCCCGAGCTGGGGCCGCCCATGACCGAGGCGGATCGCCAGGAAGGTTTCGCCAACAAGGGGCAGGCGCTCAAGGCAATCATCGTGCCGGGCCTGATCGCCTTCATGGTGCTGGGGTCGATCTATGGCGGCGTGGCCTCGGTCACCGAGGCGGCGGCCATGGGGGTGTTCGGCGTGTTGCTGGCGGTGATCGGACGCGGCGAGTTCTCCTTCAAGACCTTGCACGAGAGCCTGAGTCAGACCCTGACCACCTGCGGCATGATCATCTGGATCGGTATCGGTGCGGCGGCCCTGGTGGGGGTCTATAATCTGATGGGCGGCAACCGCTTCATCTCCCAGTTGATCCTGGGGTTGGATGTCGAGCCGATCGTGATCATTCTGGTGATGATGGGCATCCTGCTGATGCTGGGCATGTTCCTCGACTGGATCGGGGTAGCGATGCTGACCCTGCCGATCTTCGTGCCCATCGTCGAGCAACTGGGCTACAGCCCGATCTGGTTCGGTATCCTGTTTGCGGTCAATATGCAGGTGTCGTTTCTATCGCCGCCGTTCGGTCCCGCCGCCTTCTATCTCAAGGGGGTGGCACCGCCGGGCATCAGCCTCAAGGACATTTTCGTGTCGCTGCTGCCGTTCATCGCGATTCAGCTATGCGTGTTGATGGCGCTGCTGGTGTGGCCGAACCTGGCGATGTGGCTGGTCTGAGAACAGGAGTCGAGCATGAACGAAACACGTCGGGCTGCATTGGATGCGGCCCTCGAACATTTGCCGCTGGTCGCCATTCTACGCGGTGTGCGGCCTCCGGAAATCGATGCAATCTTCGATGCACTGGTCGATGTTGGCTTCAAGATGATCGAGATTCCGCTTAACTCGCCTTCTGCGTTCGAGAGTATCGAGCGCATCGCCAAGCGCTGCCCGGAGGATGTCGTGATCGGTGCCGGCACGGTGCTCGACCCGGCGGCCTGTGCGCGACTCGCCGAACTCGATGCACCGATTCTCATCACCCCCAATACCGACGAGGCGGTGATCCGCGAGGCGGTAGCTCAGGGGCTGGCGCCGATGATCGGCTGCATGACGCCTTCGGAAGCATTGGCCGCCGTAGCGGCAGGTGCCACCACCTTGAAACTCTTTCCCGCGGCGCGCCTGGGCATTGGTTACTTCAAGGATCTCAAAGCGGTGCTGCCGCCGGAGTTGCCGGTGTTTGCCGTGGGCGGCATCGACAAGAGCAACATGAGCGAGTGGATGAGCGTCGGCATCGATGGTTTTGGTTTCGGCGGCAGTGTCTATCGTCCCGGCTGGACGGCGGCACAGGTAGAACAACATGGCCGAGAACTGATCGCCGAGTGGCGCCGGGTACGGGAAACGCAAATCCAGGCGGAGTATTTCGAGCGTGAGGCGGATGCATGAGTCGAGCGCCGGAGCGCCTGATCGCCATCGACTGGGGGACCAGCAATTTTCGCGCCTTCCTGGTCGATGCCGAGAGTGGTGAATGTCTGGAGAGCCGGCGTTCCGAGGCCGGGCTGCGCGCCTTGAGCAGTGCGGAGTTTCCGCATTACTGCGCCGCCCAGATTGACGATTGGCGCGACGAGGGGCGGGTGCCTGTCTATCTTGCCGGCATGGTCGGCTCGGCCCGGGGCTGGCGCGAGGCACCCCAGCTCGACCTCCCGGTGAGCGCAAGCGATCTGGCCGATCATGTCGTGGCGGCTCCTGGGCTCGATAACGCCTGGATCGTGCCCGGGGTCAAGGTGGTAACGTCCGAGCAAGTGGATGTCATGCGGGGCGAGGAAATCCAGGTCTTCGGTGCTCTCGCCATGAGCGGCGACGACACGGCGCTGTGTTGCCTGCCGGGTACCCATAGCAAGTGGGTGCGACTGGAGGCAGGGCGGATGGTCGATTTCACGACGCTGATGACCGGCGAGCTTTATCATGCGGTGCGCTTTCATACCCTGCCTGGCGAGCCTGGTCGAGGCAGCGAAACCTTCGATGAAGAGGGCTTCGAACAGGGCATGCAGGCGGCGCGGCACTCCTCGGGGCCATTACATGCCTTGTTCGAGGCGCGTAGCCGGCATTTATATTCCGGGCTTGCTGCCGCCCAGGTAGGCAGTTTTATCTCCGGGGTGCTGATCGGTCATGAAGCCCACATCCAGCGGGTGCTGTTTTCCGGCTCGCAGAGGGTATTGCTGGTCGGCTCCAGTACGCTTAATACGCTTTATCGTCGTGCTCTGGAAAAAGAAGGGTTTACAGTTCAGGAAATCGATAGCGACAACGCTATCCTGGCAGGAATATGCGCCTTGGCGCGAAGGCATGAAGCGCGTTCAGCCACTCCTTGACTGGGCGAGGAAGCGCTCGATGATGGCTTTCGGAGAATAGCGAACATCCAGACAGATGGCTTCGTCATCCCCTGGTGGTTCCAGGGTTTGCAGCTGACTGTCGAGCATGCGTTCGCCAGAGAAGAAGTGCGCGCCGCGACTGTTCAATCGTTCTAGCAGCACCTCGCGATTGCCCTGCAGATAGAGGGTATTCAATGTCGGGGCGCCCTGGCGCAGCACGTCGCGATAGCGTTTCTTCAATGCCGAGCAGGCGATTACCACGTCGCGTTCTTTCAGTCGGTGACTGCGCAAGAGTTCACTCAGGGTGATCAGCCATTCCTTGCGATCCTCGTCGTCAAGCGGCTCCCCTCGCGCCATCTTGGCCACGTTCAGAGGGCTATGGTAATCATCGGCGTCAATGAAGTCGGCCCCCATGGCAGTGGCGAGGTCACGCCCGATACGGGATTTCCCCGACCCGGAAACGCCCATCACCAGGATACAGCGCGCTGAATCATTCATTGAATTTGCGTTTGAAGGCCGAGATGACATGTGAGAGGTTGTTTTTTATCGAGAGGTTCCCCTCGGTGGCTGTACCGAGGGGAAAGGCCAAGAACTGTTACTTCTTCACCATCCGATAGATGACCAGCAGTACGATCGCACCCAGCACCGCCACGACGAAGCTGCCCAGGTTGAAGCCGGTGACCGAGCCAAGGCCCAGCGCCGAACCTATCCATCCGCCAACCACGGCGCCCAGAATACCGATGATGATGGTGACGATGAAGCCACCGGGATCTTTGCCGGGCATGATGAGTTTGGCAATGACGCCGGCAATGAGACCGAATACGATCCAGGCAAGAATACCCATGGTGTTTCCTTACGCTTGGGAATGAGCCTTCTATAATGGAGGCAACGACCAGATACGACAAGACTTTGTACCTTGCACTACAAGTAGATCAAGCCGGTACAATAAGGGAATCGCTGCATAAATGCCTACACGAACGAATTGCTGCGTTGCGCGGTACTCGGAAACTCGCCTAACCCCATGTTATGTCTCGTTTCCTGCGCTCCGTGCGCCTTGCACTTCATTTCGCTCGGCGATTTATTCAGCAATTCCTAAGATCACATGCTCATGCTGGATGCCTGCTAATGCATTGTCCTTTTTGTGGATCCCAAGATACCCGGGTGACTGACTCGCGTTTGGTCGCCGAAGGCGATCAGGTGCGTCGCCGCCGTCAGTGCGCAAGCTGTGGTGAGCGTTTCACCACCTACGAGACTGCCGAGCTGATCATGCCTCGCGTCATCAAGGCCGACGACTCTCGGGAAGATTTCAATGAAGTCAAATTGCGGGCAGGCATGTTGCGTGCCCTGGAAAAACGCCCGGTAAGCGCCGAGTCCATCGAAGCAGCGGTGGAGCGTATTCGTCAGCGTCTGCGGGCCAGAGGCGAGCGTGAGATCGATGCGCGCGAGATCGGCGGTGAAGTGATGCGCGCCCTCAAACGGCTCGATCAAGTGGCCTATATTCGCTTTGCATCCGTCTACCGGCGCTTTCAGGATCTCGATGAGTTTCGCGCCGAAATCGATCGTCTGGCTCAGGAACCTGGATTTCCCGCCCAGGATGAGCAATAGGCCATGACGACTGCAATCCCCGAAAGCTGGATGGCTCGCGCCCTGGTGCTGGCCCGGCGCGGTCTCTATAGCACCGATCCCAATCCACGCGTCGGCTGCGTGCTGGTCAATAACGATCAACTGGTCGGTGAAGGCTGGCACCAGTACGCGGGGGAGCCCCATGCGGAGATCAACGCGCTTCGGGATGCCGGGGAAGCTGTCCGGGGTGCGACGGCCTTCGTCACACTCGAACCCTGTTCTCATCAGGGGCGTACCGGCCCCTGTAGTCAGGCGCTGATCGAAGCCGGCGTCGCCCGGGTCGTCGTCGCCATGCAGGACCCGAACCCGCTGGTTGCCGGGCGCGGTATCGCCATGCTCGAAGCGGCGGGTATCGCGGTCGAGGTTGGCCTGCTAGAAGATCAAGCGCGCGCCTTGAACCCGGGATTCATCTCGCGCATGGAGCGCAAGCGTCCCTTTGTGCGCTTGAAGATGGCCATGAGTCTTGACGGGCGAACCGCCATGGCAAGCGGCGAATCCCAGTGGATCACCGGGCCGGCGGCGCGTACCGAGGTGCAGCGACTGCGGGCCCGTTCGAGCGCGATAATGACCGGCGTCGAGTCGATCATCTTCGACAACTCCCGACTCACGGTACGACCCGAGCAGCTGAATCTCGATCGAGACGAAACGATCGGCGTTCAACAGCCGCTGCGGGTGGTGGTCGACTCGCATCTGCGCCTGCCCCTGGCGGCGGCGTGCCTGAGCGAGCCCGGGCGCACGTTGATCGCCACCTGCAGCGATAACGAAGCGCGTCGCGAAGAGTTGGAACGGGCCGGCGCGCAAGTCGTCGTGCTTGCCTGCGAAGGAAAGGGGCGCGTGGATCTGAAGGCGCTGCTGGAGTATCTGGCCCAGAACGAGAGTTGCAACGAAGTGCTGCTGGAAACCGGGGCAACGCTTGCGGGGGCCATGCTCGATGCGGAGTTGATCGATGAAATGCACTTGTTCGTGGCACCCATCCTGCTGGGCGGAGAGGCCCGTCCGCTGTTCGCGCTTCCGGGTATGGAGCGCATGGCGCAGCGGCGCGCGTTGCAGATCGACGACATTCGCGCCATCGGTCAGGATTGGCGTATTATTGCCCGCCCGGAACACCGAGAATGACAGTGTTCGAGGCGTCATGCTCGCGATCGTTGAGAATCGAAGGGCTAGCGCCGATGCCTGGGGGCAGGTACCCTGAGCCCGTTCTGATCCGCTGAAATTCCAGAATCAG
Organism: uncultured Halomonas sp.; assembly: GCF_947493865.1. Lineage (GTDB taxonomy): Bacteria > Pseudomonadota > Gammaproteobacteria > Pseudomonadales > Halomonadaceae > Modicisalibacter. The sequence continues at coordinate 350,539 of NZ_CANLTC010000001.1, read as the reverse complement.
GCCGGATGATGTCGTTATTCACCGACGAATTTTCAGTAACACATCGTGGAGAATTCATGTTGCCTTCCTCTTCCCACTCCTCCGGCGAGAGTACTTCGAAGGACTCGGCTGCCTCGACGCTTGCCAGCATCGAAGAGCTGATCGAGGAGATTCGCCAGGGCCGGATGGTCATTCTCATGGATGACGAGGATCGCGAGAATGAAGGCGATATCATCATGGCCGCGGAAAAGGTCGAGGCGGCGCATATCAATTTCATGGCTCGCCATGCCCGGGGGCTGATCTGTCTGCCGATGACCCGGGAGCGCTGCGAGCGGCTCAATCTGCCCTTGATGGTGCGCGACAACAACTCCGGTTTCGGTACCAAGTTCACGCTCTCCATCGAGGCCGCCCAAGGCGTGACCACCGGCATCTCCGCTGCGGATCGGGCGCGTACCGTGCGGGCTGCGGTCGCACGGGATGCAAAGCCTGACGATATCGTTCAGCCGGGGCACATCTTTCCCCTGATGGCGGAACCCGGTGGTGTGCTGCGCCGTGCCGGGCATACCGAAGCAGCCTGCGATCTGGCCGCCATGGCGGGCCTTGACCCCAGCGGCGTGATCTGCGAGATCATGAACGAAGATGGCAGCATGGCCCGACGCGGCGAGCTCGAGCGGTTTGCCGCGGAGCACGATGTGAAGATGGGCACCATTGCCGACCTGATTCATTATCGTATTCACAACGAACAGACCATCGAGCTTACCGAGCAAGTCCCGGTGCAAACCGCTGCTGGCGAGCTGACACTCAATGTCTTTCGTGACCGCATCCAGGGGGCGCATCATCTGGCACTGGTCAAGGGGGAGCCTCGGGCCGACGTGCCGACCACGGTACGGGTTCACTTGGCGGACACGCTACGTGATGTGTTGATGTTGCAGCGCCCGGAAGGCAGGGGCTGGACCGCCCATGCTGCACTGGAGACGATTGCCGAGGCGGACGCGGGCGTGCTGGTGCTGCTCGATGACGGGCGTGGGCCGCTGGATTTCAAGACCCAACTGGAGGTATTCCTGGGCCGTACACGCATGCCCCGTTCCACGGATTCCGATGGTTCGGGTAATTACTTGATGATCGGCACCGGATCCCAGATATTGCGTCGGCTCGGGGTGGGCAAGATGCGCCTGCTCAGTTCGCCCTGGAAGTTCTCGGCACTCTCCGGTTTCGACCTGGAAGTGGTGGAGATTTTGAGCGGGGATGCCCCGGCAGACGAATAGGACGAATTACAAAGACCTGCTAGAGAAATCGGTTGGAAAGACCGGTTGGATGTTAGAATAGCCCTTTTTTGCCAGGATTGACTATGCAACCGATCGCCCAAGTCGAAGGCTCCTTTACCGATGTCGATGGTCGTTATGTGATCGTCGTCGGTCGTTTCAATCACCATGTGGTCGACAGCCTGGTGGAAGGTGCCGTGGATAGCCTGACGCGCCACGGAGTCGATGAGGACAATATCGACATCGTGCATGTACCCGGCGCCTGGGAGTTGCCACTGGCGGTCAAGCGGGTCCTGCGTCTGATCAAGCCCGAGGCCGTCATTGCCCTGGGCGCCGTGATTCGTGGCGGTACGCCGCATTTCGAGTACGTGGCCGGTGGCTGCAACGCAGCGCTCGGCACTCTTCAGCTGGAGTTCGAAACCCCTGTCGCCAATGGCGTGCTTACCGTCAACTCCATCGAGCAGGCCATCGAGCGCTCCGGAACCAAGGCTGGCAACAAGGGCACCGAGGCGGCCATGGCCGCCATGGAGATGGTGTCCCTGATGAGGCGTCTTGGAGGGGAGAAATGAGTGCCGCCAGGCGCAAGAATGCGGCAAATGCCGGCCAGGCCCGCCACGCAGCCCGCGAGCTGACGATACAGGGGCTTTATCAATGGCAACTCAACGGCAAGTCCGCTACTAGCCTGGAAGCCGAGTTTCGCAGCCAAGTGGCCGATGATGATCTTCAGGATCATGAGAACTGGGTCAAGGTAATGGAATTCGCCGACCTGGCGTTGTTCCATGAACTGCTGCATAACGTGATACGTGACCGTGCCGATCTGGATGCCGCCATCGAGCCGCTGCTCGATCGGCGCATCAAGGATCTGGATCCCATCGAACTCGCCATTTTGCGTCTGGGAGCCTACGAGCTGGCGAAACGCCCCGAGGTTCCCTATCGCGTGGTGATCAATGAAGGCGTCGAGCTGGCCAAGTCGTTTGGCGCCACCGACGGCCACAAGTATGTCAATGGCATTCTCGACAAACTTGCCGCACGACTCAGAAATGCCGAGGTCAATGCCCGGCGCCGCTGACAAGCCAAATCGCGATCCAGGCGAGTTCGAGCTCATTGCTCGTTATCTCGTGGGGCGCGATGAAGGCAAGGCGGCCGGTCTGGTGCTGGGCCCGGGAGACGACTGCGCGTTGCTGTCGCCAAGCCCAGGTCAGCAGCTGGCGGTGAGTGTCGACACCTCGGTAGTGGACGTGCATTTTCCCGCTGCGGCGCCTGCCTTCGCGGTAGGGCATCGTGCGCTGGCCGTGGCCCTGAGCGATCTGGCCGCCATGGGTGCCCGGGCACGCTGGTGCACCATGGCGCTGACGATTCCGCGAATGGACGAGGCTTGGGTCGCTGCTTTCAGCGACGGTTTTCATGCGCTGTGTCGGGAAACCGGCGTCAGCCTGATTGGTGGCGATGTGACCCGTGGGCAGTTGAGCATCAGCGTGACCGTTCATGGCGAAGTGCCGCCGAATCACGCCTTGCGCCGCAGTGGCGGCAAGGCGGGTGATGTGTTGGCGGTTACCGGGGCGCTAGGCGGCGGAATGGGCGGTTTGCAAGCCTGGCAAGCCGGTGAGCGCGATCTGGAGCATGAGCTGCTCAAGGCGTATCTGCTGCCGCGCCCGCGACTTGCCGCTGGCCTGGTACTGCGTGATCTGGCGCATTGCGCCATCGATATTTCCGATGGGCTGCTGGCGGATCTGGGGCATATTTGCCATGCCAGCGGAGTCGGTGCCGAGCTCGACCCCGTACGGCTGCCCCTGGTTTCGGGGCTCGAGTCAGCCCTGGGGCATGCGGCGGCGCAGCGTGCGGCGCTGTCCGGTGGCGATGATTACGAGTTGCTGTTCAGCATGCCGCCTGGCGTTGTCGATACGGCCCGCCAGCGTTTGGCGACTGACGGCGATACCCTGACCGTGATCGGACGCTTGAAGGAAGCGCCGGGCATTGTGGGAGTCGATTCAGGGCTCGGCGATGGCTGGCAACATTTTCGGGGAGGAGCGTCATGAATCGTGCGCCGTCCAGCATCTGGCGACGCCCCACCCACTTCTTTGCCTTCGGCTTGGGTAGCGGAGCAGTCCCCTTTGCCCCAGGCACCTTCGGTACCTTGGCGGCGATCCCCTTTTATTGGTTGATGTCCGACCTGCCCCTGTCCTGGTATCTCGGTCTGGTACTGTTTGCCAGCTTCCTGGGTATCTGGCTATGCGACAAGACGTCCCGTGATCTTGGTGTCCATGATCATTCCGGCATCGTCTGGGATGAATTCGTCGGCTACTGGATTACCATGGCGGCAGTACCATTCTCCTGGGAGTCCGCCTTGTGGGGCTTCATCGTGTTTCGGCTGTTCGACATCATCAAACCCTGGCCGATTCGCTGGGTGGATCGGCGGGTCGCTGGCGGCTTCGGCATCATGCTGGATGACATCCTGGCAGGGGTATTGGCCTGGAGCGTGATGCATCTGTGGTTCTGGTTACATTGAGCTGATTCAAGGGAACGTCATGCGCAAGGTTTGGCTGGCAGTCGCCATCGTCATGGTACTGGGAGCAGGCTACCTGGGTGCCCAGGCCTATTCCAGCCATGTCTTCGAGCGAGAGCTCGCCAAGGCGCTCGAAAATCTGCGTGGCAATCCGCAGTGGCAGGTCGAGCGAGAGGCTATCGAGCGCGGCTGGTTTCATTCCAGCGGTCGTTTGAAGATCACGCCGCTTGGCGAACGGGTCTGGTGGATAAGCACGCCCTACGTTGCGCGCCATGGGCTGTTGAGCACTCATCTCAAGGGCACCCTGCAGGGGTACCTGCCTTCGGGCGAGCCTGACGGTGGCAAACCCCTCAAAGGCGGTTCGAGACAAGAGGCAGCCGCATTGTTCGGCGATATGCTGGACTCGCCGGCGCCGCGTTGGAGGACCACGTTTCATACCCTCGATCGGCGTGCCGAGGGGCGTGTCGATGTTTCCCCTTTCGAACTGCTGCAGGATGGCAAGCGGCTTTCATCCAAGGGCGCAAGCGTTACCTTCGACGGCCATGCAGACGATATTCGACTCGATGGAACCATCGCCCCACTGACGCTGCGGAGTGAAGAGGGGGCGCTTGTTACCAGCCCGTTCATCTTCGACAGCCGCTACCAGGTGGCCGGCAACGGCGACACGCTGTTCCAGCATAGTGCCTTTCATCTTGAGCGGCTGGAGTATCGTGGACGACAGCAGGCGCCGATCACGCTGTCGGGTTTGAGCTATGAGAGCGAGAGTCGGCTTGACGAGCAATTGCATGCCGACATCAGTATTGGCCTCGATGCAGCTCGGCTTGCCGGCGAAACGATGTTGTCCGGCCGGTTGAAGGCGACGCTCGAACGGCTGAATGGCGCTGCCATCCGACGTCTACAAGCCCAGTTCGCCAAGCTGGTCGAGACACAGGGCGGCGATTTCTGGTCTCTCGATGATGCGCAGCGCCGGGCGCTTGTCCGGTATCTCGAGCCGGCCCTGCTGGCCACGCTGGTGGATTCGCCGCGCTTCATCCTCGAAGGCATTACCTTGCAAAGCCCTCTATTCGGTGTGGATGTCCGTGGCAGCGGCGAGTTGGTCTTCGAAGGTGACGATAGCCAGTCGTTGAACGTCGACGACTTGCTGAACGGAAATACCCAGGCCTGGCGCGAGCACGTGAACGGTGATTTCAGCTGGAAAGGGGTGCCGCCACTCGTGGCCTTGCAACTGGGCTTGCCACCGGATACGCGTCAGATCACTATGCAGATCCAGCGTGGCAGGGTGCTGGTCGATGGGCAGCCGTTACCGCCGCTTTTTTGACACACAGCGCGGCTTTTTTGACACTCAGCGCCATTATATTGCCACCCTATCGGCGTGATGATATTTAGCCGGCTCTTGAACTTGGCGCTGGTCGCCCGCATCCACAAGGCATACCGGCCACTATGGCCCACGGATGCAAGGTGAATGATGAGCGAACATAATCAAGACGATCAGGACCTGGTTACCGAAGAATCCAGTGAAGAGCAGCAGAAAGGCCACTCCGGGGCGATGGTGCCCACCCAGGAGTATCTGCCCGAGCGCATTTACCTGCTGCCTATCCACAACCGGCCGTTCTTTCCCGCCCAGGTGCAGCCACTCGTGATTCACCGCGAGCGCTGGGAAGAGACCATACAGCGTATCGCCGATACGCCACATCACGCCGTTGGGCTGGCCTTTGTCGGCGATGTCGGGGTGGATGAGCTCGATTATGCCCACTTCCCGAGCGTCGGTACCGCCGTCAAGGTGCACAAGGCTCAGGGCGAGGATCAGCAGATCCAGTTCATCGCCCAGGGCATGCGTCGTTTTCGCATCCAGCGCTGGCTCTCGAAGAAGCCCCCGTATCTGGTCGAAGTCAGCTATCCCAAGGAGCCCGTCGACAGGGAGGCCGACGAAACCCGCGCCTACGCCATGGCGATGATCAACGGCATCAAGGAACTGCTGCCGATCAATCCGCTGTACGGTGAAGAACTCAAGCACTACCTCAACCGCTTCAGCCCCCACGAACCGGGACCGTTGACGGATTTCGCCGCCGCCATCACCTCCGCCAAGGGGCCGGAGCTACAGGGCATTCTCGAGACCTTTCCGGTGATGTCACGCATGCAGAAGGTGTTGCCGCTGCTGCGCAAGGAGATCGAGGTCGCTCAGCTGCAGACGGAGATCAGCGAGCAGGTCAACGCTCAGATGCAGGATCGTCAGCGGGAGTTCTTCCTGCGCGAGCAGCTCAAGGTGATTCAGAAGGAACTGGGCATCTCGAAAGACGATCGCGCCAACGATGTCGATACCTTCCGCGCGCGTCTGGACAATCTGACGGTTCCCGAACGGGTCATGAGCCGCATCGACGATGAGCTCGACAAGCTCTCGGTGCTCGAGACCGGCTCGCCGGAGTACGGCACTACTCGTAACTATCTGGACTGGTTGACCGCCTTGCCCTGGGGCGTGACCTCGGATGATCAGCTCGACCTGAATCATGCCCGCACGGTGCTCGATCGCGATCACGACGGCTTGAAGGAGGTTAAGGAGCGCATCATCGAGTTCCTGGCGGAAGGCACTTTCAAGGGCGATGTGGGCGGCTCCATCATTCTGTTGGTTGGCCCGCCCGGGGTGGGCAAGACCTCGGTAGGGCGCTCCATCGCCGAAGCATTGGGGCGCGAGTTCTATCGCTTTTCCGTGGGGGGCATGCGGGACGAGGCGGAGATCAAGGGGCACCGGCGTACCTATGTCGGCGCCATGCCCGGCAAGCTGGTGCAGGCGTTGAAGGAGGTCGAGGTCGAGAATCCGGTGATCATGCTCGATGAGATCGACAAGATGGGCCAGTCGTTTCAGGGCGACCCCGCCTCGGCGCTGCTCGAAGTGCTCGACCCGGAGCAGAACGTCGATTTTCTGGATCATTATCTCGATGTGCGCCTGGATCTATCCAAGGTGTTGTTCGTGTGTACCGCCAATCAGCTCGATACCATTCCGCCGGCGCTGATCGATCGCATGGAGCAGATTCGTCTCTCTGGCTATATCGCCGAAGAGAAAATGGCCATCGCCAAGAATCATCTGTGGCCGAAACTGCTCAAGCGGGACAAGATCCCCAAGAAGCGCATCAATCTCACCGACACGGCCTTGCGTCAGGTCATCGAAGGCTATGCAAGGGAGGCGGGTGTCCGCCAGCTGGAGAAGCAGCTGCATCGCATCGTGCGCAAGGCGGCGGTCAAGCTGCTGGAAAGCGATCAGCAAACCGCGAAGATCTCGGTCAACAATCTCGAGGAGTATCTTGGCGCACCGCTGTTCCGGCGTGAGAATGTGCTCCAGGGTGTGGGGGTGGTGACGGGCCTGGCCTGGACCTCCATGGGAGGGGCGACACTGCCCATCGAGGCATCCAAGGTGCATGCCTTGACCCGGGGGTTCAAGCTCACCGGCAAGCTTGGCGACGTGATGCAGGAATCAGCCAACATTGCCTATAGCTACGTGCTGGGTCATCTGGCTGAATACGGCGCTGATGCAGACTTTTTCAACGAGGCATTCGTCCATCTGCATGTGCCGGAAGGGGCGACACCCAAGGACGGGCCTTCCGCCGGGGTGACCATGGCCACTGCGCTGATTTCGCTTGCCAAGAACCAGGATATCGACCGGTCGATGGCGATGACCGGCGAGCTGACCCTGACTGGGCAGGTGTTGCCGGTGGGCGGGATTCGCGAGAAGGTGATCGCAGCGCGAAGAAGCGACATTTTCGAACTGATCCTGCCACACGCCAACCGTCGCGACTACGACGAGCTGCCGGATCATCTCAAGGAGGGGATGACGGTGCATTTCGCCAAGCAGTACAAGGACGTGGCCAAGGTGGTCTTTGGCTAGAAGAAGTGAAATCCGGCATTGGAAGAAGACGAAACCGGCGTGAACGGCATGCAAGCAAAGGCCCGCCTGGAGCGGGCCTTGATAATTCTGACGACTCATCGTCACGGTTTCACCTGATACCACTTGTATTCAGCCGATCAGGCGGCTTCACGCAGTGGTTCGGTGGTATAGTCTTCCAGTGCTTCCAGCTCGCACTCCAGGATGTACCATACTTCCAGCAGTTCAAGACTTTCTTCGGAGCAACACATACGCTGTTTCCTCCAATGTTGATGATATGAATGCCGCTCATTCAACCTATTCAAGGTAGGGTAGAGTTAGACTAAAGTCAAAGCGATGACCTTTGGCCTTTCGATGATATGAATCAGTTTACCGAACACGACGGTAGATAGGGACGCTTGCAGGGTAGGTAAGGAGAATGTATGAAGGAAATCTATAATGTAGGGTTGGTGGGCTATGGGATGGCCAGCAAGACCTTTCATGCGCCACTGATCGCGGCGACCCCGGGGCTCGAGGTCGTGGCAATATCAAGCAGCGATGCGGCCAAGGTGCGCGCCGACCTGCCGGACATGGATGTTGAAACCTCGGCCCAGGCGCTTTTTGCGCGTTCCGATATCGATCTGGTAGTCATCCCCACTCCCAATGATACGCACTTCCCTTTGGCCAAGGCAGCTCTGGCAGCGGGCAAGCATGTCATCGTCGACAAACCCTTCACCGTCACCCTGAGCGAAGGACGACTGCTCAAAGGCCATGCCGAGGAAGCCGGCAAGCTACTGTCGGTATTCCACAATCGACGTTGGGACAGTGATTTTCTCACGGTGCGTGCACTGCTCGAGGCACGCACGCTAGGGCGCCTGGTGCACTTCGAATCGCACTTCGATCGGTTTCGGCCCGAAGTGAATGATCGCTGGCGCGAGCGACCCAAGCCCGGCGCCGGTCTTTGGTTCGATCTAGGCCCACATCTGCTCGATCAGGCGCGGGAAGTATTTGGCATGCCGCGAGCCATTTTCCTCAATCTGGCCAGGCGTCGCGACGGCGCACGAGTCGACGACGACTTTCATGCGTTGCTGGATTACGACGGATTGCGGGTGGTGCTGTCTGCAAGCACCCTGGTGGCAGCCGATTCACCGCGCTTCATCCTGCATGGCACTCAAGGCAGCTACATCAAGCATGGGATGGACCCTCAAGAGGCATGGCTCAAGCAAGGCCAGGCGCCGACACCAGAGTGGGGCGTGGATAGCCGCGACGGTCATTTGATGCTGCGTGAAAGCAATGGTGAAGATACATCCCTCGTTGCCCATGACTGCGGCACCTTGCCTGGCGACTATCTTGCCTATTACATGGGTATACGCAATGCCCTGGCAGGCGAGGGAACCAATCCAGTCTCCGTGGACGATGCGCTGGCAGTGATGCAGCTTCTGGAAACGGGAATGGATAGTGCGCGTCAGGAACGGTGGGTGAAGTTGAAAGAGCTTAGCGGGCTTCGGCGCAAATATTGAGCAGCTGCCTAGCCCCGCAGCGAACCATGACACGCCCATAGAACAACAGGGCCTCGATAACTATCGAGGCCCTGTTGTCTTGAACGGATGTCAGCAATCAACTGCGGCAAGATCGGCTGCTGGAACCGTTGGCACTGCTTCAGGGATTTACATCCGCTCCTGAATCTACGCCGCTATTGGGAGCCAATCCATCCTGGTTCTTCAGTTGTTTGGTGCCGCCCTGGTTGGCAGAGGGATCGACATTGTTTCCCGAGTCTATACCGCTGTTGGGTGCCAAGTCGCTGTCCTTGACCGGCATGTCGGTTTTGCGATCTGATGTCGTATCGACATCTTGAGCCGAATCAATCCCGCTGTTGGAATAATCCTTTCTTTCTATTTCCTGAGAATCCTGCGCGACCGCGGCAGTAGACAGTGCCAGCAATGAAGCAAGCAGGGCAGCAGATAAAGTCAGTCCTTTCATTTCACGCTCCTTTTACTTACCTATTTATCTATACAGGGTTGTATAATTGTACAAATATTAGACGAGCCGCTTCCTATTTGCAAATTGCCTCACCTAGCAAGCATTTTCTACTGAAATGCCGTTGCGCTACCGTTACCACCATTGAGTGCCATCCTGGGTCGCTTTTATGCGTTCTCTTGCAACGAACAGGGCGGCAATAGCCCTTGCCTCATGAAAGTCTTCCCGAACTAGCAGGGCAGCAAGATCATCGATGGCATGAGTTTCGACTACCAGAGGTTCCGGCTCGTCACCAGGCAAGCGCTTTTCATACAGATCGCTTGCCAGCAATACATGCATGCGATGATTCATGTAATTGGGTGCCAGAGAAAATTCGATCAAAGGCTCGATGGTATGGGCACCCATGCCGCACTCTTCCATCAGCTCTCGGTTGGCGGCGGTGATGATATCTTCGCCTGGATCGACCACACCCTTGGGCAAGGTCAGCGCATAGTTATCGAAGCCGGCAGCGTATTCGTGAATCAGCAGGACATGCTCCGGATCCGGCATGGCCACGATCATGACGGCCCCGCGGCTGGTGCCCTTTAACCGTTCGAAACGTCTTTCGGCGCCGTTTGAAAAGCGCAGGTCGAGTTGCTCGATGGTGAAGAGTCGGCTGTGAGCGACTTCTTCGCGATTGAGAACGGTGGGCTTGGGTGGGAGCATTGGCGGCATGGCGAGCGTATCCAGTACAATGAGGACAAAACCAATTCCCTTTTACCATCGCCTGGCAGTGTCTGGCCAATGATTGGTTCCTGCCGGCGCAGGGTTGACTATGGAGCGACATGGAGCACGTACGGATCGACAAATGGTTATGGGCAGCACGTTTTTTCAAGACCCGCGCCCTGGCCAAGAAAGCGATTGAAGGCGGCAAGGTCGAATATAACGGTAGCCGGGTCAAGACGAGCAAAAATGTCGAGGTCGGTGCCTTGGTCAAGGTTCCCCAAGGCTGGGATACCTGGGAAGTCGAAGTAGTATCGGTAAGCGATCAGCGCCGTGGCGCACCAGAGGCGCGCGAGCTCTATCGGGAAACGCCGCGGAGTCACGAGCAGCGCCAGCGCGAGGCTGAAATTCGTCGGCTGGCCAATCGTAGCGTGATGGCGCCTCGTGGTCGCCCCGACAAGAAGGAGCGCCGCAGCATACAGCGGTTTCAGCGTCAGCGCCCGGACGAGTAAAGGTGACTTTTACTATCTTTACACCCCCTGAGCCTTTGAGAGCCTTTGATGAACGACCAGATTCAGCGCTTTATCTTTGATGAAACCAATGTGCGTGGCGAGATCGTCACGCTTGAAAATGCCTATGCCGAAGTGCTCGACAAGCAGGCATATCCGATAGCGGTTCAGCGCCAACTTGGCGAGCTACTGGCAGCAGCGGCCTTGTTGACCGAGACCATCAAGCTCGACGGCACCCTGAGTCTTGAAGTACGTGGCAATGGCGCCCTGAGTCTGTTGATGGCGGAATCCAATCCCGATGGCGAGTTGCGCGGCATTGCGCGCCTGGAAGAAGAGGTGGCGCTGCCAGCGGACAATGCATCCTTCAAGGAATTGGTAGGCGGCGGTCGCTTGGTCATTACCCTCGATCCGAGAGAAGGCAACCGCTATCAGGGTATCGTCGAACTCGAGGCCAGCAGTCTGGCGGGATGTCTCGAGAACTATTTCGAGCGTTCCGAGCAACTGGCCACACGGCTCTGGTTGAATGCCGATGGGCATCGTGCAGCCGGGCTGTTGCTGCAACAACTGCCAGACAGTGATGATATTCAGGACGAGGACGCCTGGGACCGGGTGGTAATGCTGGCAGATACGGTATCCAGCGACGAGCTGCTGAACCTCGAGCAGCGAGACCTTCTTTATCGGCTCTATCATGAGGAAACCACTCGGGTATTCGATCCCAAGAGCCTGTACTTTGGCTGCAGCTGTTCCCGTGAACGCATAGCCGGTGCGCTGCTTGGCCTGGGCGCGACCGAGCTGCGCAGCATCCTAGCGGAGCAGCAGGCCATCGACACCCAGTGTCATTTCTGCCATACCCATTACCACTTCAGTGCCGCGCAAGTTGAGGCACTGATCGACTCGCCGGACGCGGAGTCGCCGACATTACATTGACCTAGATACACTGAGTATTCTCATCGTTACGGGGGGAGATAAAGCATCGTTTGCCGAGGGCGCTCTTTTTGCAATAATGTCGCCTTTTATGCGATGCGCTCGCAAAGTGCATTCACGCAGGGACGGTGATCCGTCCGTTGATGGCGCGGTTGATGTTGAAATGACCCATCTGCGCCTTTGGCTAACGAGAGGAGCGGCCTGAAGGCCAAAGACCCACGATGACCACTACCCAAGCAGATCGTCAGATAACAGCAGAGAGTCGCGCCACGGGGAATCATCTCAATTTGAGCGCAGCGGAACTCATTGAATATGCCGTAATGCGCCAGGAAGGGCATTTATCGGACAATGGTGCCCTGGTGGTGAAGACCGGTGCCCGCACGGGCCGCTCACCCTCGGATCGCTTCATCGTCGATGAACCTTCCACGACCGAACTGATCGATTGGGGGAGCGTCAACCGTCCCTTCGATGCCGAGCAGTTCGATGCCTTGTGGGAGCGAGTCGAGGACTATCTCGCGGAAAGCGAAAGTTTCGAATCCGAACTGCATGTCGGTGCCGATCCTGAATATTACCTGCCTCTTCGCGTCACTACCGAAACCGCCTGGCACAACCTGTTTGGCCGCATCATGTTCGTGCGTCCCGAAAGCTTCAATCCCAAGGGCAAGAGTGAATGGAGCATCCTCAACGCGCCTCACTTCGTTTGTGACCCTGAGCGGGATGGCACCAATTCGGCAGGGACGGTCATCCTCAATTTCGCCCGGCGCCGCGTATTGATCGCGGGCATGCGCTACGCTGGCGAAATGAAGAAAGCCATGTTCTCGGTGCAGAATTTCCTATTGCCGGAAAAGGACGTGCTGCCGATGCACTGCAGCGCCAATGTGGGCGACGACGGCGAAACCACCTTGTTCTTCGGCCTGTCCGGTACCGGCAAGACGACACTGTCCGCGGATCCGGCACGCTACCTCATCGGCGACGACGAGCATGGCTGGGGCGAAGGGACGGTGTTCAACATCGAAGGCGGCTGCTATGCCAAGTGCATCGACCTTTCCCAAAAGAACGAGCCGGTCATCTGGGATGCGATCAAGTTTGGCACGGTGCTTGAGAACGTGGTGCTCGACGAAAATCGTCATGCGGATTATGGCGACGATAGCCTCACCCAGAACAGTCGCGCCGCCTATCCTCGCGAGCATATCGAAAAGCGCATCGACGAGAATCGCGCCGGCGAACCCAATGCCATCGTTTTTCTGACCTGTGACATGAGTGGCGTGCTGCCTCCTGTGTCACTGCTGTCCAAGGAAGCCGCCGCCTATCACTTTCTCTCCGGTTACACCGCCAAGGTCGGTTCCACCGAGATGGGTTCCTCCGCTGGGCTCGAGGCTACCTTCTCGACCTGCTTCGGTGCGCCGTTCTTCCCACGCCCGGCCCGGGAATACGCGGATCTCTTGATCAAGCGTATCGAGAATTTCGGCTCCCGGGTCTATCTGGTCAATACCGGCTGGACCGGAGGCAGTTACGGCCAGGGCGGTAGCCGCTTCAGCATTCCCACGACTCGCGCCATCATTGCGGCCATACAGTCCGGGGAACTCAAGGATACACAGACCCGGCATATCGAGGGGCTCAATCTGGACGTGCCGACAGCAGTGCCGGGCGTAGACTCGACGCTGCTCGATCCCCGGGATACCTGGCAGGACAAGGACGCCTATCAGCAACAGATGAAGCAACTGGTCGGCAAGTTCGTCGATAACTTCAAGAAATTCGAAGGCGTCGACGAAGCAATCGTCAAGGCAGGACCTGCGCTCGACTGATCGAACCTTTTGCACGAGATCGCATCCAAGGGGGAGCCATCATGGCTCCCCTTTATTATTGATGCGCTATTCGTTGTTTATGCACTATTCGTGATTTACGCACTATTCATGCATCGCCATTTTTTGTGGCGAGTACTCATAAAAAAACATATCGCCGACGCGGGTGATTGAAAGATCGAGGAGTAATGGTATGCAGCGACGACATTTTCTTGGCTTGTTGGGTGCCGGTGGTCTGGCAGGATTGCTGCCAGGCATCGCCAGGGCACGCCCCAAGCTGGACCTCAAGCCGGCAGCGGACATCACGCCATTGGAACTGAGCGATGAGCAGTGGCGTGAGCGCCTCACCAAAGAGCAGTTCGACGTTCTACGAGAGGCAGGCACCGAACGGGCGGGCAGCAGTCCACTCAACGATGAAAAACGCCCGGGGAAGTATCACTGCGCCGGTTGTGATCTGCCGTTGTTTTCAAGCGAAGCCAAATACGAATCCGGCACGGGCTGGCCGAGCTTTTACACCCATATCGAGGGTAATCTGGCGACGGAGCTGGATTTTGTCATGTTGTTTCCACGTACCGAGTATCACTGCGCGCGCTGCGGCGGTCATCAAGGCCATGTGTTCGAGGACGGCCCCGAACCCACGGGACTTCGCTGGTGCAACAACGGGGTGGCGCTAACGTTCGTTCCCGCCTGATCGGTAGCCCCTTTTTTTCGATGAATGAAAACAAGCACGGCCAGGTCGTCGGACCTGGCCGTGTTTAGGGCCTAGTGTCGTCTCGTGCAATTGAGCGTTAGAACGCTTCCCACTCATCAGCCGTTGCCTTGTGGGATGACGGCGATTGCTTGGTGGTGCTGGAAGAGGTCTTGGGAGAAGCCTTCGTTGCGGAGAGCTTCTTGTCGGGTGTTGTCTCCTTGCGATTGGAGGGCAGGTTCGCGCTCACGTCATTGCCCAGGCGGAACGAGGCGATCAAGCTGTTGAGCCGTTCAGCCTGTTCGCGCATCTCACTGGCGGCAGCATTGCTCTGCTCGACCATGGCGGCATTCTGCTGGGTCATGGCATCGAGTTCGCCGACTGCTGTATTGACCTGACCGATACCCAGGCTCTGCTCCTTGGTTCCCGCACTGATCTCACCGATGACATCGGTTACTCGGCGGATGCTTTCCACGATTTCCTGCATGGTCTTGCCGGTGCTCTTGACCAGCGCGGCGCCGGACTCGGTACGGGTCACCGAGGTGTCGATCAACTCCCGAATGTTTTTCGAAGCATCGCCGGAGCGGCTGGCCAGGGTGCGCACTTCCTGCGCCACCACGGCGAACCCGCGACCATGCTCGCCGGCTCGGGCCGCCTCGACAGAAGCATTGAGCGCCAGAATGTTGGTCTGAAACGCGATGCCATCGATCAGGGTAATGATGTCGTTGATCTGGGCCGCAGAGGCACTGATCTCATCCATGGTCTTTTCGACTCGTTCCATGGCTTCCCGGCCCTGGCGCGCCACATCCGCCGTCGACTGGACGAGCTGGTTGGCCTGCTGGGCCGATTCCGCAGTGTTGTTCACCGTGGAGGTGATCTCTTCCATGGAAGCGGAAGTTTCCTGAAGGTTGGACGCCGCCTGTTCGCTGCGCGAAGAGAGATCCTGACTGCTCTTGGCAATCTCGTCCGCGGCGTGATGCACGCCGTGAGTGCTGGCACGCACGGCCTGCAGGGTCTGGTCGATACGCTTGACGAAGGCATTGAATTGGCCCGCCAGTTCGCCGATCTCGTCCTTGCGCTTGGAGTCGATACGCGCGGTCAGGTCGCCATCGCCTTCGGCGATCTCCTTGATGCGATGAGTGATTTGGCGAATTGCGCGGGACATCATCAGCGGACCGCCAAGTGCGATGGCCACGGCAATGGCGAAAACCAGCAGCGTGAAGATGATGACGGAATACTGCTGTGTCTTGATTTTCGCAAGCGTTGTGGCCTCGAGCTCATCGACCTTCGCCGCCGCCGCCTCACCGCCGGCGTCATAGACGTCTCGTAGGGCATTGAACGCCTTGATCGTCGGACCTTCGAGCTGCGCTTCCGCTTCCACTAGCCGACCGTCATCGTGCAGGGAAAATACCATCTCGACCTGCTGGGTCCAGGTCTTGTAGAGGGTTTCGAAAGCGCTCAGCCTGGCGACGATGTCAGGATACCCCGCCAGCAGACGAGCAAAATCCAGCATGCGCTCATAGGCCTGATCGGCATTGTCCCGGTAATCATCGAGCTGTGCCTGGGCTTTCTCCGTGTCCGGCTCTTCGCTCAAGTATTCCAGGGTGGCGACATGAGCCTGATAGAGATCGCGGTCCGCATTGAGTACTGCTGAGGTTGCGTTATTGAAGGTACCGCTGAATTCCGTCATGCGCTCCTTGACGGTGCCGACCAGGAAGAGGATGACCGTTACTGCTGCCATCAGGGAGAGTGCCACGCCAATGAAGGCGATGGCGTATTTCACGCTTATCTTGTTCAAATGCTTTGTCATTTTCATTGCTGTTCAGCACCGGCGGGTTGGGAGGGGGTATGAGTTTATTGTTCACATAGTTTTCATATCGGCAGGCTCGGGCGTGGCTGAAGTGCTGAGCCCTGCAGGAAAACGATTTTTAAACTCTCGGGTTCAGTTGGGTGAACGAGCGGGTTGCCCTGCGCCATCGGCACGCTTTGTGATACCTTGTCGCCATTTGAAAGCGCCGTCGCCGATGGGCGTGCGCGCAAGATTCGTAATGACGTCAGGAACCTCATGGACGCCCAGACCCAGATCACTCAGCGCCTTGCTGAAGAGCTTACAGTTCGCCCGCAACAGGTAGCCGCCGCAGTGGAGCTGCTCGATTGCGGTGCCACCGTGCCTTTCATTTCCCGTTACCGTAAGGAGGTCACCGGCGGCCTCGACGATGGCCAGCTGCGCACTCTGGAAGAGCGGTTGCGCTATCTGCGCGAACTGGAGGAGCGTCGTGAGGCGGTGCTGGCCAGTATCGACGAGCAGGGCAAGCTGACCGATGAGCTGACCGCGCAGATTCGCGAGGCGGGTACCAAGCAGCGCCTGGAAGATCTCTACCTGCCCTACAAGAAGAAGCGTCGCACCAAGGCGCAGATCGCTCGTGAGGCGGGACTCGAGCCCCTGGCGGAGGCGCTATTGGCTGATCCTGGCCTCGATCCTCAGGCGACCGCCGGGGACTACGTGGACGCAGACAAGGGCGTGGAAGATGCCAAGGCGGCATTGGATGGCGCCAAGCAGATTCTCATGGAGCGTTTCGCCGAGGATGCGGAGTTGGTGGGGCGTTTGCGGGATCGGCTGTGGGACGAGGGCGAGCTCAGCGCTCGAGTGATCGAGGGCAAACAGCAGGAAGGGGCCAAGTTCTCGGATTATTTCGAACACGACGAACGCCTGGCCAAGGTGCCTTCCCATCGTGCCCTGGCGATGTTTCGCGGTCGCAATGAAGGCGTGCTGGGGCTTGTGCTCAAGCTCCCGGGTGAAGAGGAGGCGCCGGTTCATCCCGCCGAGGTTGCCATTGCCAAGCATTTCGGCATCGATATCGCCAACGACGATCAAGACCGCCCCGGCAACCGCTGGCTACGGGAAGTCGTGCGCTGGACCTGGCGGGTCAAGCTCTATACCCATCTTGAAACCGAGCTGATGGGGCGGCTGCGCGAACGGGCCGAGCATGACGCCATAAACGTCTTTGCCGCCAACCTCAAGGATCTTCTGCTGGCCGCTCCGGCTGGTCCCAAGTCGACCCTGGCGCTGGACCCGGGGCTGCGTACCGGTTGCAAGGTCGCGGTGGTGGACGCGACGGGCCAGTTTCTCGATCACGAGGTGATCTATCCCCATGCGCCGCAAAAGCGCTGGGATGACGCCCTGGCAATTCTGGCCAGGCTGGTCGAGAAACACGATGTCACCCTGATCGCCATCGGTAACGGTACCGCCAGCCGCGAAACCGACAAGCTGGCCGGTGAGCTGGTCAAGCATTTCGCCGCGGCAAGCACTCCCCGCCGGCTGGCCAAGGTCATGGTCAGCGAAGCGGGGGCCTCGGTCTATTCCGCCTCAGAAATCGCCGCCCGGGAATTTCCCGATCTGGATGTCACCATTCGCGGAGCGGTCTCCATCGCCCGCCGCCTGCAGGACCCATTGGCGGAGCTGGTCAAGATCGAGCCCAAGTCGATCGGGGTCGGGCAATACCAGCACGACGTCTCCCAGGTGCAGCTCTCTCGCAGCCTGGAGACGGTGATAGAGGATTGCGTCAACGCCGTCGGGGTCGATCTCAATACCGCCTCTAGTGCGCTGTTGGCTCGGGTCTCGGGACTCAATCCTGGGCTTGCGGATAACATCGTGGTGCGGCGCAATGCGCAAGGGGCGTTTCGCAATCGTCGGGAGTTGCTGGACGTCGCTCGTCTGGGGCCGCGCACCTTCGAGCAATGCGCGGGCTTTCTTCGCATCATGCAGGGTGACAACCCTCTGGATGCCAGTGCCGTGCACCCGGAAGCCTATCCGCTGGTAGCGCGTATCGCCGAGCGTGGCGGACGCGAACTGGCGAGTCTGATTGGCGATGGCGCCTATCTCAAGGCGTTGAAACCTTCCGACTTCACCGATGATAAATTCGGTGTGCCGACGGTAACGGACATTCTCAAGGAGCTCGATAAGCCGGGACGTGATCCCCGGCCCGAGTTCCGTGCCGCGGAATTTCGCGAAGGCGTGGAAAAGATCAAGGATCTCGAGCCCGGCATGATTCTCGAAGGCACGGTGACCAACGTCACTCACTTTGGCGCCTTTGTCGATGTCGGGGTGCATCAGGACGGGCTGGTGCACATCTCGGCGCTTTCCGACACCTTCGTCGAGGATCCGCGCCAGGTGGTCAAGGCGGGCGATATCGTCAAGGTCAAGGTCATGACGGTGGACATCGAGCGCAAGCGAATCGGGCTTTCCATGCGTATGCAGGATCAGCCCGGTGACGCCAGCGCCGGCGAGGCCAAGCCTTCCAGAAGCTCAGGGCGTGACAAGGACGCAGGCAAGCGGCGAGGTCAGTCGGCTCACGGAAACAAAGAGCGCGGCGGCGTGTCACAAGCAACTCAGATGGGCGCCCTGGGCGAGGCGTTGCTCAAGGCAAGAAGCAAGAAATGATGATCATTAGGGTTGAAAGGATCCTGGCGACCACCATAATCGAGTGATCATGAAACGCCGGATAATGGGCCGGCCTATCGCCTTCAAAAAGGGGTATTCATCTTGTCCGAGCAACTAGACAATGCTATCGCAGGGCTAAGGGAAGTAGCCCGCCAAGGGCGCATGGGACGTTTGCGCCGTGGCGTCGAAAAGGAAGGGTTGCGTACCGACAGGCAGGGCAATATCGCCCAGACGCCGCATCCCGCCGCGTTTGGGTCGAAGCTGACACACCCTTACATCACCACGGATTATTCCGAATCGCTTCTCGAGTACATTACACCGGTGCATTCCCGCCCTGAGGATACGCTGTCGTTTCTCGCGGATTTGCATCGTTTCAGCTATCGCCACCTGGAAGACGAACTGATCTGGCCCGCCAGCATGCCTTGTCGCTTGAACGGCAATGACAGCGTGCCCATCGCCGATTATGGCAGTTCCAATTCCGGCAAGATGAAACACATCTATCGGCGTGGTCTGGATGCCCGCTATGGACGCATCATGCAGTCCATAGCCGGTATCCATTACAATGTGTCGTTGCCCGACCAGCTCTGGCCCGTGCTTCAGGAAGTCGAGGGCGCCCAGGCCAAGCCACTGCAAGCCTATCAGACAGGCCGCTACTTCGATCTGATTCGTAATTTTCGTCGCAATAGCTGGCTGCTGTTGTACCTGTTTGGTGCCTCGCCGGCGCTGGATAGAAGCTTTTTCACCGGAGAAGTGCCCGACGGGCTGAAAGCCCATGGACGCGATACGCTCTACGCGCCCTATGCCACTAGTCTGCGCATGTCCGATCTGGGCTACCAGAACAAGGTGCAGGCACAGCTCAAGATCTGCTTCAATTCGCTGTCCAACTATGTAGGAACGCTGCGTAGCGCGATCACCACGCCCTGGCCCGCCTATGAGCGAATCGGTGTGGATGACAATGGCGACTGGCGTCAGCTCAATTCCAGCATTCTGCAGATCGAGAACGAATACTACAGCGATATTCGACCCAAGCGGGTCACGGGGCAGGGTGAGACGCCGGCACAGGCTCTCGAGGCGCACGGCGTGGAATACATCGAAGTGCGCTGCCTGGATCTGAATCCTTTTCTTGCCCTCGGTATCGATGAGACGCAGATGCGTTTCCTGGATACCTTTCTGATGTGGTGTCTGCTTTCCGAGGCGCCCTGGATTTCCGATGAGGAATGCGATCATCTCGATGACAATCGGGGGCTGGTAACGGCGAAGGGGCGCGATCCATCCCTGTGCCTGTCGATCGACAAGCAAGAGCGTGGGCTTGCTGATCGCGCCGAGGAAATCTTCGCCGACCTCTACAAGGTGGCGGAGTTGCTCGATATCAACGAAAAGGAGCAGCCTCATCGAGAGGCGATCAAGGCGTTGGCGCCCCATCTGAGCCGGCCTGAACTGACTCCCTCCGGTCGTTTGCTCGCAGCGCTCGACGAGAGTGGCAATGAGTTCGTCGATTATGTTGCCGAGCTTGCACGTTCCCAGGCGGAGGAGCTGCGCAAGCAGCCCATGGGTCGCGCCAACGACGCCTTGTTTACCCAACTCACCGAGACGTCCTGTCAGCAGCAGCGCGACATCGAGGCAGCGGATACCGAATCCTTCGATGACTTCATTGCTGCCTATTTCGCCCGGGCGCGGGAATCCATGGCGTCATCCCGAGCCAATGATGCCCCGAGCGGGAGTCGATAGCCTATGCGTCCTGATTTGAACATTCGCCAATGGAGCCTGGCAGGCCTGGCATTCTGCGCGCTGATGATGGGGGTCGCCCTTGCTCTTCAATACGTTGTGGGGCTGACGCCTTGTCCGCTGTGCATTCTGCAGCGCATTGCCGTACTTTCCGCGGCCCTGGTGTTTCTGGTGGCGGCTATCCATAACCCCCGGGGCAAGGGCGGTACCGCCTATGGCGTAGTGGGCCTGGTAGCTGCAGGCGCAGGCGCGGCAACCGCCGGGCGTCATGTCTGGCTGCAGTCATTGCCCCCCAGCGAGGTGCCTAGCTGCGGCCCTGGGCTCGATTATATGATGGAAGTATTGCCCTTGTGGGATGTGCTGTCCCGGGTACTATCGGGATCCGGTGAGTGCGCCGAGATCGATGGCCTCTGGTGGGGCCTGACCTTGCCTCAATGGACATTGATCGGATTCCTTTTCCTGGCACTCATTCCCTTGGCGATGATTGCGCGAAGCCTGCTGGGTTCGCGCGGTGCCAAAGAGGTTTCCTCACGGGCATGAGGTGCTGAGCGGCAAATTAAAGAACAGTGATTCCTAATCATTGCTTACTTCAGCTCGAACAAGCGGTTGGCATCTTTTTCCAAGGATAGGATTGACACCCGCAACGGTTGGGGTGACGCTGAGAGTCCGCAAGCGACAGGCCGATCAAGGGAGGGCTGCCCATGCTGGAAAACTGCAGAACCGCGCAGGAGCGCTGGGGAGGCGTGCACCAGATGATCGATCGCTGGTTCGAGGCGCGTCGAGAAATGCTGGTCGCGTTCATGGATCTGAAAGAGGCTTGTGACATCGAACCCGAGTCGGTGACCAAAGCGCGTATCGATCGCTTCAGCGAATTGCTGATGGATTATATCAGCGCCGGACACTTCGAAATTTACCCCCAGCTGCGCCAGGAAGCTGAAGACTTCAGCGATCACCAGGCGTTATCCGTGGCGGACAAGCTGCTTGAGCGCCTCGAAATGTCCACGCAACTGGTATTGGACTTCGACCAGGACTACTCGACGCCAACCCGCTGTCAGCACTATCTCTTTCGCTTGCCTGCCTGGCTCGAACGCCTTGGCCGTGGCCTGTCCGAGCGTTTTGCCTTGGAAGATCAGTTGATCGGTCGGCTGCATGCCTCGCATTCGCCGCCGCCCACACCCCAGGCCGTGCCTGACGCCACGCTGTAAGTCGTCCATCGTCCAACCGACATGTATGCCTCGCCACGGCCGGCGGGGCATTTTTCTGCCCATGATCGAGAGTTCACGCCAACAGGCGACCGCCTGTCAGCGATTACGCACCGCCTTGAGACGCTGCGCCACTTTTTCGCTGGTCCGCGCGCCCAGTAACAACATGCAGGGCGTCAACAGTAGTGTCAGGCCTGTCGCAAAGCCCAGCCCACCCGCGATGGCGCTGGACAGCTGTGTCCACCACTGGGTCGAAGGCGCTCCCCAGCCCAGGCTTGGCGCCAGCAGATCCACGTTGACGCCCAATACCATCGGCATCAGTCCTAGAATGGTGGTGATCGCCGTGAGCAGTACCGGGCGCAGGCGCTGGCCACCGGCTTCCAGGGCAGCCTCATGAGCGGATAGACCTTCATGGCGGAACTGATTGTAGGTGTCGATCAACACGATATTGTTGTTCACCACGATGCCTGCCAGGGCAATGATGCCCATGCCGACCATGACGATGCCGAAAGGTTGCGCGTTGAGCAGCAGGCCAAGCAGTACGCCGCCGGTGGAGAAGACGATGGCCGACAGCACCAGGAAAGCCTGATAAAGGCTGTTGAACTGGGTCACCATGATGATCAGCATCAGGAAAATGGCGATGCCAAACGCGAAACCCAGAAACTGGCTGGTTTCCGCCTGGTCTTCCTGTTCGCCGGCAAAACCGATGCTTACCCCCGCGGGCAGGTTCGCCAGGGTATCGCTCAAGGCCTTCAAACGCTCGTCGACCTGACGCCTGGCCTCCACATCCGCCTCCAGCGTTATCGTGCGTTGTCCATCGACCCGGTGCAGGGTGCCCACCTTTGGCGCAGGCTCCAGGCGCACGAAATGGCTGATCGGCACTTGCCCCCTGGCGGTGTTGATAGTGAGTCGCTCGAGCTGATCGAGGCTGCGTTCGGCACCGGGCAGGCGAACGCGAATGTCCACCTCGTCATTGGCATCCTGGGGACGATAGGTTGCGAGCTGCAGTCCGTTGGTCACCAACTGAACGGCACTGCCGATGGTCGAGACATCCGCATCGAAGCGCGCCGCCGCTTCGCGATCGACCTGCAGGCGCCATTCCACACCGGGCAGGCTGCGGTTGTCTTCCACGGCGCGAAAGCCGCCCAGGCGTTGCATGGCAGCGCGAAGCTGTTCCACGGCGCGTTCGGCCTGGGCGGGATCGGTCGCGCCGATTTCGATCTGGATCGGCTTGCCGCTGGTAGGGCCTTGCTCCTGCTCACGGGTTTCCAGGCGAATGCCTGGAATGTCCCGGGTGCGTTCCAGCATGTCGGCGAGGATCTTGGTGGCGGGTCGCCGCTCATGCCAGTCGATGAGCTGGAAGGAGAGCTGACCGATGACGTCCTCGCCTATTTCCCGATCAGGGTTGGCGTAGGAGCGCGCATAGAGGGATTCGACCTCGCTCATGCCCTGTAGCCGTGCCTCCACGCGTCGCACCACCGCATCCTTCTCTTCGACGGAAAGATCGCCTCGGGCATGTATCAGCAATTGAGCGCTATCCGGCTCCACCGAGGGAAAGAACTCTACCCCGTGGTTGAAGCGCGCATACCCCGCGTAGAGCAGGGCGATCACGACCAGAGCGCCGATCAAGGTCCAGCCCGGATGCTGCAGCAGACGAAGCAGGATTCGACGATACAGGCGTCCGCCTCTACTGACGTGCTTTCCGTCGAGATGCTGGCGGGAACTGAACAGATTGCCCAGGGTGGGCATGAACACCAGCGCCATGGCAAGGGAGGCGAGCAGGCACAGGATCACCGTGGCCGGCAGGTATTTCATGAATTCGCCCACCACGCCGGGCCAGAACAGCAGTGGCAGAAAGACCACCAGGGTGGTGGAGGTGGACGTGATGACCGGCCAGGCCATGCGGCTTGCGGCACCGGCCCAGGCATCATGAGGTGAGCGCCCCTCGGCAAAGTAGCGATCCGCCTGTTCGCCTACCACGATGGCGCCATCCACCAGCATGCCGGCGACCAAGATGAGGGCGAACAGCACGACGATATTGAGGGTGTAGCCCACCGCCCAGATCAGCAGGATACCGGTGAGAAAAGCGCCGGGTATGGTCATGCCGATCAATAGCGCGGCCCGGGGCCCCATGGTGGCGAGAATCACGATCAGCACGAGAACGACGGCGGCGAGCACGTTGTTCAGGAGTTCGCTGAGCATGTCCTTCACGTCCGTCGATTGGTCCATGATCACCTCCACCTCCAGCGCTTGTGGCAACAGAGGCTCGGCTTGGTCGAGCAGCGCCTTGACCTCGTCGATGGTGGCGATGATATTGGCGCCGGTGCGCTTGGAGATTTCGAGCACCACTGCGGGTTGTCCGTCGATGCGCGCATAGCCATCCGGGTCCTTGAAGGTGCGCTGAATGAGGGCGACCTCACCGAAGGTGATCACGCGATCGCCCTCGACCTTGACCGGGGTGTTCATGACACCCTGGATATTCTCGATGACGCCGGGCACCTTGATGGACAAGCGCCCCGCGCCATTGTCCAGACTCCCTGCGGCCACCAGGCGGTTGTTGCGTGACACCAGGTTGAACAGGGTGTCGAAATTGACGCCATAGCTATCGAGTACCAAGGGGTCCACCACGATCTCCATGAGATCCTCGCGCTCTCCGGCGATTTCCGCCTCGAGTACGCTGGGGATGCCTTCGATTCTTTCCTGAAGCTCTCGCGCCACCTTCATCAGCTCGCCGGGGGAGAGCGGGCCGGAAAGCCCCACGGACATGACCGGGAAGAGGCTGACGTTGACTTCCAGCACCCGCGGTTCCTCGGCTTCATCCGGCAGGGAGCTGCGCGCGATATCGACGCGCTCACGTACGTCCGCCAGTGCCTGGCGGGAGTCGAAGCCGGCATCGAACTCCAGGGTGATCGAGGAAATGCTCTCGCTGGATTGAGATGTCATCTTCTTGACGCCCTCGATGGTGCGCAGCTCCTGCTCCATGGGGCGCACCAGCAAACGTTCGCCATCTTCCGGACTGACGCCTTCAAGCACCAGCGAGACGTAGATCATTGGGATGGCAACGTCGGGGTTGGCCTCCTTGGGAATGGCCTGATAGGCCATCAGTCCCGCCAACACAAGAAACAGCAACAGCAGCAAGGTGGTGCGGCTACGATCCAGTGCAGCATGAATCAGCGTGCGCATCAGGCGTCCTGCTGGGGGTCGGTGGGCATGGGCTCGACCTTTTCACCGATATCGACATAGCCGCCCCCCAGGGTGATCAGTCGTACCGTCTCGGGTAGCCCTGTGACCCAGGTCTGAACGGCATCGGCAGTAAGCAGCGACACCGGGGCAAAACGAATTGTGTCGTCATCGTCCAGATATTTGACTCCCAGGCGCCCCGCGTCATCGAGAATCAGCAGCGCCGGTGACAGGGCATGCGCCTTGCGAGCGGGCAGCTCGATAGTGATCGTGGCGCTGGCGCCGGCGATACGCAGGCGTTCGGGATTGGCCAGGTTCGCCTCCAGGGCATAGCTGCGCGTGGCGCTGTCTGCGCTGCTGGCGATATAGCTGAGTTCGCCCGTGAGTTGATCGCCATTCAGCAGCGTGGCGGTGACCGGCAAACCGGGATGCAGGGCGGGAGCGCGTCGCTGGGGTGCCTGACCAGTGGCGAGCAGGCGTTCGATCTCGACCAGTTTGCCGATGTCCTCGCCGGCCTGGACGAAATCACCCACCTCGATGTCGAGCCGATTGAGCACGCCCGGGAAAGGCGCCTTGAAACTGGCATCGATCCTGAGCTGACGCAGCCTGGCGAGTTCCGCGCGGGCCTGGGCCACGTCGCTTTCCAGACTCAGCACATCGTTGCTGGAGATCAGGTTCTTGGCTTGCAAGCGGCGCCCGCCCTTGAGCTCCGAAAGTGCCAGTTCGAGAGCAGCCTCGGCTTGTGTCTGGAGTTCGGGCAGGTCTTCCTCATCGAGCTGCAACAGGATATCGCCTGCCTCGATACGATCGCCTTGGGCGTGGGGCAGGGCGGACACGCTACCGGCACGGCGGGGGCGTAGAACGACATCCCGCTTGGGCTCGAGCTGGCCTTGCAGGGTCAGCGTCGGCACGTGCTGCTGTGCATGGGAGGTTCTTACCTCCACCCGAGTCAGGTTCGGTTCCTGGGGCGTATTGCTCGCGGGCGGTTCGGCACGAAAGTGTTGCACATCGCCAAAGATCAGCCATGCCAGAAGGGCAATGCCCAGCAGCAGGGCAAGCGGTGCAGATAAGGAAGCGAATCTAAGACGCATCAAACCATCCGATAACAGGCAGGCAAGAACAGACGAACAAGAGAGACGAGTCGCTTTTGAGCGAGGAAATCGAAACAGGTTCCACGGCGTATCGTCTGCCTTGTCAAATAGAGAGACGGAGCGAACTGCCCCCTCAGCGTAGACTGAGAATGCGCCAGCCCCGCTGCAAGGCAACCTCGCGCAGTCTTTCGTCCGGATCGACGGCCACCGGGTTGTCGATCTTTTCCAATAGCGGTATGTCGTTATGGGAGTCGCTGTAGAACCAGGCGTCGTCGAGGGTTGCGCTTTGTCCGACCAGCCATTCTTCAAGACGCAGGATCTTGCCCGCCTGAAAACTGGGCGTACCGCTGACACGCCCGGTATAGCGATCGTCGATGATCTCGGGTTCGACGGCGATCAGGTTATCCACGCCAAGGCGCTGGGCGATCGGGGCGGTGATGAAACGATTGGTGGCGGTGATGATCAGCAGGGTATCGCCCTGGGCGCGATGCTCGGCCAGCAATTCCTCTCCCTTCACGAGAATGTTCGGCTCGATCTTGCTGATCATGAACTGCTGGTGCCAGGCGGCCAGCTGCTCCGGCGAGTTCTCCATCAATGGCTTGAGTGCCAGCGCCAGGTAGTCATGGATATCCAGGGTGCCATCCCGGTATTGCTGATGGAAGCGCTCGTTCATCTCCCGGTAATGCACCGGGTCGACAGCGCCCTGCTCGACCAGGAATTCCCCCCAGGCATGATCGCTATCCGTTGCCAGCAGTGTGTTATCCAGATCGAAGATGGCAAGACTCAAGACGTACTCCTTGATGTCACGTAGACAATACAAAATGTAAGCGATTATTACAGAACTGGCAGGGCATTCACACCAAGGAATTGATGCCCTTGTCGGTGGTTATTCAGACTTTAAAAAAGCGCAGACATTTATTCAGTGTTTTCTTTGTGGAAGAATGGTTCCAACTGTAGATTCAATGAGGTGAAGCCCGTGATCGACGCCGACGGCTTTCGCCCCAACGTTGGCATCATCATTGTCAATCGTGAGGGTCAGCTGCTTTGGGCGCGTCGGGTAGGACAGAACGCATGGCAATTTCCTCAGGGAGGCATAAAGTCCGATGAGACTCCACAGCAGGCGCTCTATCGTGAGCTAGAAGAAGAGATTGGCCTGACCCCGGCCGATGTCGATATTCTGGCCTGCACCCGAGGATGGCTGCGTTACCGTCTGCCCCGGCGCATGGTACGCACACAATCGCGGCCGATATGTATCGGTCAGAAGCAGAAATGGTTTTTGCTGCAAATACGCTGTCTCGACAGCAGAATATGTATGGATACGACACCCAAGCCGGAGTTCGATGGCTGGCGCTGGGTGAGTTACTGGTACCCTTTGGGGCAGGTGGTGCCCTTCAAGCGTGAAGTATATCGGCGCGCCTTGCGCGAGCTGGCGCCCCGGGTGCAACACCTTGCACGAGAAGGCGATGCGCTGTCGCTGCCTCCTCATGACCAGCGCTGACGTTCCTTTCTCATTATAAGAAGAATGCCCATGCTCGATGTCCTACGTCGTATCGTTCAGGAGGTCAATGAAGCGCGCAGCCTGGAGGCTGCGTTGGCCACCGTCGTGCGGCGTGTGCGCAAGGCCATGCATACCGATGTCTGCTCCATCTATCTGTTCGACCCGATGCGCGAACGCCTTGTGCTCAAGGACACCATCGGTCTGCGCACCCAGGCGATCGGCCTGGTGGCACTGTGCCTGGGGGAGGGGTTGGTAGGGCTTGTCGCCGAACGAGAGGAAACCCTCAATCTCGAGGATGCGCCTACCCATCCCCATTTCCGCTATTTCAAGGAAACCGGCGAAGAGCGCTTCTCCAGCTTCCTTGGGGTGCCCATCATTCACCAGCGACGCATGCTTGGCGTGCTGGTGGTCCAGCAGCAGGAAAAGCGTCGCTACGATGAAGGTGACGAGGCCTTTCTGATTACCATGGCGGCGCAGCTTGCCGGCGTGCTGGCCCATGCCATCGCGACCGGGGCGCTCAATCAACCCACCCGCGCCGATGGCATGGCGATGTTCAAGGGGATTGCTGCCTCTCCCGGGGTGGTCATTGGCGAAGCGCTGGTCATCGCGCCTCTGGCGGACCTGGACAGCGTGCCCGATCTGATCCCTACGGATACCGAAGGCGAAATCCAGCGATTTCGGGAGGCCATTGATCGTGTGCGCAACGAGATGCGGCGTACCGGCAAGCGTCTGGCCAACCGTATCTCCGTCCAGGAACTTGCGCTGTTCGATGCCTATGAGCAGATGCTTGCCGATACGGCGCTGGGCCAGGAGGTGGAAAAGCGCATTCTCGAAGGCCAGTGGGCGCCCGGGGCGCTGGCAGACGTGGTGCGGCGCCATGTGCACTATCTGGAGCGAGTGGATGACGACTATCTGCGCGAGCGCTCCGCGGATGTGCGTGACCTGGGCCGGCGGATCTTGACGCATCTACAAGAAGAAAGCCCGCGCACCATCAACACCATTCCATCGCGTTGCATCCTTGTCGCCGATGAGATCAGCGTGGCCATGCTTGGGGAAGTTCCTCGAGAAAAGCTTGCTGGACTGGTGTCGATCAGCGGTTCGAGCACTTCCCATGTGGCGATCCTGGCTCGGGCCATGGGTATCCCGACCGTTCTGGGTATGGTCGATCTGCCTCTGCAGCGCCTGAATGGTGCGCCGATGATTCTTGATGGCCACCGTGGACGCCTGTTCGTGCGGCCGGATACTGAGCTGATCAGCCACTATCAAGAGCAGATCGCCGAGGAACGGGCGCTGGCGGAAACGCTCGAACATGAACAGCATCTGCCCAGCGAAACGCCGGATGGTCACACCATGGCGTTGATGGTCAATACCGGCTTGACCCTCGATGCGGTGGCACAGCTCAAGCCGCGCATCGCCGGTGTAGGACTGTACCGCACTGAAATGCCGTTCATGATTACCGAGCGTTTTCCCAGCGAGCAGGAGCAGGAGCGGCTTTATCGTGAACAGCTGAAAGGCTTTGCCCCCTTGCCCGTGACCATGCGGACCCTGGATATCGGTGGCGACAAGGATCTACCCTATTTTCCCATTCATGAGGCCAACCCCTTTCTTGGCTGGCGCGGTGTTCGCGTGACCCTGGATCACCCCGAAGTGCTGATAGTGCAGTTGCGCGCCATGTTGCGGGCCTCGGTTGGGTACGACAATCTGCACATCCTGCTGCCCATGATCACCAACGTCGACGAGGTCGACGCGGTGTTGCGGCTTCTCGAACGTGCCTTGGTCGAACTGGGTGAGGAGGGGTTGGCCATCGCGCCTCCCCGCGTCGGAGTGATGCTTGAGGTGCCGGCCACGCTTTACCAGCTCGAGGCCCTGGCGGCACGGGTCGATTTCTTTTCGGTGGGCAGCAACGATTTGACCCAGTATCTGTTGGCGGTGGATCGTAACAATCCGCGAGTCGCGGAGCTTTACGACGCCTGTCACCCTGCGGTGCTCGCGGCTCTGGAACGCCTGGCCAGAGAAGCTGAGCAGCTTGAGATGCCGACCTCGGTATGCGGTGAATTGGCCAGCGATCCGGGGGGTGCGCTGTTGCTGATGGGCATGGGATTCGAGGTGCTCTCCATGAATGCGCCCAGTCTACCCAAGGTACGAGCCGCCATCCGCCGTGTCAGCTTGGCCCAGGCGCGGACCCTGGTCGAGGAGGTCTTGAGGCTACCTACGCTGACGGCAGTTCGCGGTCATCTCATGATGCGTTTTGAGGAATGGGGGTTGGCGCACTTACTGCCGCCCAAGGACTATCAGAAGTGAATCACTGTATAAATGCCTGCTCGGACGAATCGCTGCGTTACGCGGTACTCGAAGACTCGCCTAACCCCATGTTATATCTCGCCTTCTGTGTTCCGGGCGCCTTGCGCTTCATTCCGCTCGGCTATTTATTCAGCGACTTTTAAGTAATTTCGTAGGGACTATTCTAATGCCTGCTACTCAATGGGTAGGATCGGCATCTCATGGCGATATTGGCGTTCATCGAAAAGTCGACCGCAAGGCCCAAACGAGCGTTCACCGATAGCCAGGTTGCCATCCGCCTGCCAGCTTACCCAGGTGCTGGCACGGGTGCCGTATTCCTCGCCGACGATGAAAGGTGCCGAAAGAAAGCGCTCCAGGGCCAGATCCACGCCGGTAGCTGGAAGTCGAGCATCCTCGGCAGGGCGGTCGTCGGAAAGCAGCGACCAGGCCTTGGTGGCGAAGCTCGCCTCATCCAGGTTTTCGGATACCACCTCGGCAAACCCTGCGCGCGTGCTGAGCAATTTTGGCCAAGGGGTGTCCAGGCTTGCATTGGACAAGCCATGCACGCCCGGTGCAATTTTCTCGAGGCCGGTTCCCGAAGGCCCGTGATGCAGATGCCACAACCCTTTGCCATCGCTTGCCAGCAGATTGAACCCCGCATGGCGGTGCGCCTGATTCTGAGCCAGCTCTTCGAGCCAGCCCTCCAGCGTATCGCATTCCAGTGCCTGACGTACCAGCTCGCCCCTGCTGGCTGCGTTCATCGGCGCTTCGAACTCAGGCGCACGGACATTGGTCACGGCAGCCAGACGCCCACGGCAATGGGCCGCCAGCCACGTTCCTCCGGCGCGCAAGTCACGACCGCCCAGAATGTCGGGTGCATCATCCCATCGCTGCAGAACGGCGGTAGGGCGGGCATGAAACTCGTCACGGTTGGCGGCCATCCGCAGCGGCACTCGAGTGCCAGGCTGCCAGTCAAATACGATCAAGCACATCGGGGTTCTCGCTCGTTTAAGAAGTGCCCATGGTGACCAATTAATGAAACGAGTAGACTCGCTCATTTGTTGGCGACAGGTATCACGATGCCAAAGGCTTCAGCAGAAAGGAACAGTCGGAACGTTTTGCGCCAGCGCCTGGTGCGCGCTGCGTTACCGCTGCTGGTGGCCGAAATCTGTTTCTCTCTCTTGTGCCTGGGGGTCGGCCTATGGCTATGGCGTGATATAGACCAGCGCCTTGATCAGGCGCATCAGCGTAGTCTGCTTCAGACTCAGCAGCAGCAGGCAAGGCTGATCGAGCAGCGGCTGATCGACCAGCAACGCCATCTGCGCCAGCTTGGGCGCTCGGTGCGCCGTGTCTTGAAGACGGACGTCGTGCCAGGCAGCGTCATCACGCCAGTTCAAGTCGATGTGCCCTATCATATAGCGCCAGGCGGTACGATGGTGATCTTCGGCGACGCCCTGAAGCCCGACGAAAAGAATCTGACCACACAGCTTGCCAAGCTCTATCTGCTCGAACCCCTGCTGGACGATCTATACCAGAGCGATACGTTGATCAAGCGCCTGGCCGTGAGCCTGCCCCAAGGGCTTCTTGCCCTGTCCCCGGCTGGTGCGGTGCCTGCGAATGTCGATGAGCTGAACTTACCCTTTACGCAGCTCACCTCTCTCGGTAACGACAATGATTCGGCGCTTCACTGGCATGTCATGAGGCAGGCCTCGTCGGATGTCATGCTGCTTGACGCCCATTACGATCTTGCCGACACCCAGGGCGAGACGCTGGCTTGCCTGTGGCTGGAACTCGATTCGCGCCATCTTGCCCAGCTCATTCAGGAGTATGTTGGCCCGGGTATCCAGACGTGGCTGATCGATGAACAGGGCCGGGGGCTGCTGGGTTCGACACCAGTCGACCTGCCGGACAACGCAGGGCGCCGCGGTGTTATCACACTGTCTGACGAGCAGTTGCCCGAAAACAAGCGAGCGCCGGCACAACTGGTCTGGACGGTCTTGCCGACCAACGGTTGGCGTCTGGTCAGTTTGCAGCAATCTAGTCCTGCCGTTGGTGCAAGAGGGTATGGATTTTTATGGCTCGGCATGGCTTGGCTTCTGGGGAGCCTGCTTCTTTTAAGTGCGCTGTACGTCGTCTTGAATCGAGTGACACGCTACTGGGAGCAAAAGCTGCAGACACCTGTCGAGCGCGTTGCGGGAATCAGGCAGTGGATTGAAGGGTGGACGCCTGGTCAGTGGCAGGGGCCGCCTGTCACACCCTGGCCAACTCCCATGGCCCCGATACCCGCGGGAGAGGTGTCTGATGAGCCGCAGGCGGAGCTTTTTCGAGAGTTCGATAGACTCGAGTCGTCCCTGAAAGCCCTCAAGCATCAACCGCAGCTGTTCGATATGCTCGAGGCGCTGGAGTTGCCCGCAGCACTCACGGTGGATGATGTGCTGATAGCCGCCAACCCCGCTTTCGAGAAACTCATGGGCCACTCTCAGCGGGAGTTGCAAGGGCTTCATGAATCGCTGCTTGCTACCGAGAGTAAAGAGGGCGGCGATCGCGTCAGAGTCAAGGGGGGCGATGACAATTGGCGAATCATGCATCGTCACAAGAGCGATGATGAGTATGGTAATACGCTGGTGCTGCTGGTCGATGAGACCGAGTCTCGACACCAGGTACGTCAGCTCTCCCTGGCCTGCGAGCTTGCACGCCAGGAGTCGCGGCTCAAGTCGCATTATCTGACGCTGTTGCGCCGTGAGTTGAAGCTGTTGGCGGAAGAACTCGGCAAGCGCACCGAGCCTGATGTGGGGCTGCACGAGCAGGGCTCGATAATGGTCGAGTTGCTCGACAGATTGAATGAGAACGGCGACGTGGATACGCCAGACCTGGCCCAGCGAAGGCCCTTGGGCCAGGCGCCTCAAGAAACGCGTTCCGTGCGTATCCTGATTGTCGACGATGGCCCGGTGAACAGTATGCTGGCGAGAGATGTGCTTTTGCGGCATGGGCTTGCAGTGGATATGGCCGGCGGGGGCAAGGAAGCCCTTGCCCTTGCGCAACGGCATTTTTACGATCTTGTGTTCATGGATATTTTCATGCCGGTGCCGGATGGCATTGAAACGAGTATTCGCTGGCGTGAAGAGGAGAGCTTGAGTCAGCACGGGCGGCGTAGTGTGCTGGTAGCGCTGACCGCCAATGCCAGTGAACGCGATCGCGAGCGTTTTTTCGCTGCAGGTATGGATGATTATGTCGCCAAACCCTATCGGCCCCAGGCGCTAATCGATATGATTCGGCGCTGGTTGCCAGATGTCGATATTGCTTGATCCCAGCTTGAGATTCCTATGCTTGAATACCCACAGATAGACCCGGTTGCCATTGCCCTAGGCCCGCTGAAGATTCATTGGTATGGGCTGATGTACGTCGTCGGTTTCGTTGGTGCCTGGTGGTTGGGGCGCTTACGAGCTCATCGCGTCGGGCTCACCCGCGATGATGTTGGCGACATGCTTTTTTATGGTGCCCTTGGCGTCGTGTTGGGCGGGCGAATCGGTTATGCGCTGTTCTATGGCTTCGATCGGCTGCTGGAAAACCCGCTGTGGCTGTTTCAGCTATGGGATGGCGGCATGAGCTTCCATGGCGGCTTGATCGGCGTGCTTATCGCCGCCTGGCTTTTCGCTCGCAAGCACCGGCTGGCTTTTTTCCAGTTGACCGATTTCATCGCCCCCCTGGTGCCCATCGGGTTGGGGGCAGGGCGAATCGGTAATTTCATCAATACGGAGTTGCCCGGTCGAGTGAGCAGCCTGCCCTGGGCCATGCCGTTCCCCGGTATGGGCCCCGAGCCGCGGCACCCCTCATCGCTCTACGAATTCTTGCTGGAAGGCGTGGTGCTGTTCGCCATCCTATGGTGGGTATCGCGCCGCCCGCGCCATAGGGGTATGATTTCCGGCCTGTTTCTCGTGCTTTATGGAGTGTTTCGCTTTGTGGTGGAATTCGTGCGTATGCCGGACCCGCAACTGGGCTTCATCGCCTTCGGCTGGTTGACCATGGGCATGTTGCTGACACTGCCGATGATTGTTGCCGGCCTGGGGCTGATCGCCTGGTCTCGTCGGCAACCGATAGATGGTATCGTCGCGGCTGAGACCACCCAACCCAAGCAAGCCAAACGATCATGACGGATGCGCTCGAACAAACCGCTCTGGAACAACCATATCTCGACCTGATACGGCATGTGCTCGACTGTGGTGTCGAAAAATCCGACCGTACCGGGGTCGGTACCAGAAGTATCTTCGGCCATCAGATGCGCTTCGATCTGGGCCGAGGGTTCCCGCTCATTACCACGAAAAAACTGCATCTGCGCTCGATCATTCACGAGCTGCTGTGGTTCTTGCAGGGCGATACCAACATTGCCTACCTAAAGCAGCATGGGGTGCGCATCTGGGATGAGTGGGCGGATGAAGCGGGTGATTTGGGTCCGGTCTACGGCTACCAATGGCGCAGTTGGCCGCGTCCCGACGGAGGGCATGTCGACCAGATCGCCAATGTCGTCGCGCAGATCAAGCGTAACCCGGATTCGCGTCGTCTTATCGTGTCCGCCTGGAATCCGGCGCTGATCGATGAAATGGCACTGCCGCCGTGCCATGCCTTGTTTCAGTTCTATGTTGCTGATGGCCGGCTCTCTTGCCAGCTCTACCAGCGCAGCGCCGACATCTTTCTTGGCGTGCCCTTCAACATTGCAAGCTATGCGCTACTGACTCAGATGATTGCCCAAGCCTGCGATCTGGCCCCTGGCGAGTTCATTCATACTTTGGGCGATGCGCATCTTTATGAGAATCATCTCGAACAGGCCGAACTGCAGTTGTCCCGCCAGCCGCGTGCAGCGCCCCAACTAACGCTCAATCCCGAGATCAAGGATCTATTCGCCTTTCGCTTCGAGGATATCGCTATCCAGAATTACGATCCTCATCCTCACATCAAGGCCGAGGTCGCGGTATGAACCCATCTCAGGAAGCGCCCCGGATCGCGGTAGTGATGGTCGCCGCCCTCACCCGCAACGGGGTGATCGGTATCGACAATCAGCTGCCCTGGCACCTGCCGGAAGATCTCAAGTTCTTCAAGCGCACCACCATGGGCAAGCCGCTGATCATGGGTCGCAAGACCTTCGACTCCATTGGCAGACCGCTTCCCGGGCGTCTCAACATCGTGGTGACGCGTGACACCTCCTTTGCGCCAGAAGGCGTGCAGGTATGCCATGATCTGGCAAAAGCGCTGTCAGTCGCCGAGCAGCAGGCGCGAAATGACGATGCCAAGGAGATCGCCGTCATCGGTGGTGGCGAGATATTTACCCAGGCAATGCCCTACACGTCGCGCCTTTATCTTACCGAGATCGATACCATCGTCACTGGTGACACTTACTTCCCCCCGCTGAACAAGGATCAGTGGCGAGAAGTCGAGCGTACCCCGGCGACCACAAACGATGGAAACGATGCCCAACATTCAGCGTCATGTCCGAATTATGCGTTTGTCGTCTACGAGCGCCGCTGACCATACGGATATTGACATTATCGTCGTTCAACGCTGGTATTGATCAAAATGAATCGAGATCTGGCCAGTTCAAGGAGGCCGCCTTTGTTGACGGATCGCACAGCCACACTATTGGACACCCTGGAACATCAGGCACAGTGGGGTCTGGATGAGATAACGCGGTTGCGTCGCCGCCTCACGGCGCTCGAGGCGGAGAACATTCAGCTACGCGATACGCTCGAGCAACGAGAAACGGTACTTGCCCAGGCAGCAGTCCCGCGTAGCGCATCGGAGCGTAATTACCCGTTGCCGCCACGCCGTCCTGCCCCGGAAGAGCCATTGCTCGAGGAGCATGCTGACGCATCGCCGCTCGAGTCTGTCTCGGTCATGCAGCCCGACGACGCTGAAACGACCAGCACCGGGGGGCAACCATCCGCCTCGGCAGGCGACGAGCTGCCATCGCCCCAGGCGCTGCTCGACGAGTGGTATCGACGCTACACGAACACTTTTTTCAAAGGCCACACCCGCCCCCTCAAGGTTGGCATACATGAGGAGTTGATGGAGCACGAAACGCGGCCTGACAAGCTGGTGCGTCGCGCGTTGGCCTGCTATGTGCATTTGCCGCGTTATCTCAAGGCGGTGCGCGCCGGTGCGGAGCGCATCGACCTGAAAGGCATGCCCGCTGGTCTGGTCACCGATGAAGAAGCGCGCCACGCACGCAAGCAGCTCGAATCATTACAGGCTCAGCAGCGCAAGCGCGATACCACTGGCAAGCGCGATCCTGACACGCGCAAGAATGCGCGGCTTGATAACAAGCTAAGCGAGTTGCTGGCCAAGCATGGTCGTAACTAAACATTTTTTGTATGCCAGCGTTTCAAGAGAGATCACCGATCCGACCCTGCTACTCAGCGTCGGATCTTTTTTTGACGACCGACATACGGCGGCTCGTAGGCCTATCTTTGATCCAGGTCATCTTTCTGGGCTCATTCGGTGCAATGTAGACTTGAAACATTCTGGGATAATGCCATCATGAACACTGTTCGCATTGATACCCGGCTGGCAATGAGCAAAAGGGCAGCATGCGATGAAAGGCCCGAATTCCGGTTGCTGCAGGTATTCGGGTAGTATGGGGAGGCGTAATACGGAAGTGGGATCAGGATTTCTTCGATAACGGGATTAAAAACAGTGTTTTTTCTTGTTGCGTTCCTGAAAGACCCAGTATAAGGTTCCCTTGCGAGCATTGGATAATAACAAGGCTTGACCATGGCAGCCCTTGTAAATACAGCGGTAATGCCAGGCAAGCCGACTGCATAAGCAAACAACGATCGAACAGTAAGTTAAGGAACTAATGCGATGAAAAAGACGCTTCTAGTAACTGCCATTGCCGGCGCCATCGGTGCCTCCGCAGCTGCTCAGGCCGCCACTGTCTATAACCAGGACGGCACTCAGCTGGATCTGTACGGCAACCTGCAGATTGCCTACAAGAGTATCGACGGTGGAGACGACGGTAGCTCCGATGAAATCTTCGATAACGGTTCCACCTTCGGTGTCACCGGCCAGCACGTCATCAACCCGGGTCTGACTGGTTACTTCAAGGCGGAGTGGGAATTCAACGCCGACGAAGGCAAGGGTGACGATAACCAAGACGGTATTTCCCGCAGTGATCAGGTCTACATGGGCTTGAAGGGCAACTTCGGTGATGCCCGTCTGGGTTCCTGGGACCGCCTGATCGATGACTGGATCCAGGATCCGGTGTCCAACAACGAATATTTCGACCTCACCGATGGTTCCATCGTTGGTGATGACGGTGCCAATACCCAGAACGACGACAACGACAACGAAGGTGACCGCCTGCAGTACATGTCGCCTTCTTTCGGTGGTCTACAGTTCGCCGTGGGTACCCAGTACAAGGGCGATGCCGAGAATGAGAACCTTTCTGATTCCGGCAATGCTTCATTCTACGGCGGTCTGAAGTATACCGTTGGCGCGTTCTCCGTAGCTGGCGTATATGATAACCTCGACAATCTCGAGGGTGACATATCTGGTGCTCAGTTCGGTGCTGATCTTAACGATGACGGTGTGATCAGCGAAGATGAGCAACTGGGCGAGTTTGATGCTGGCGAGCAGTATGGTGTGACCTTCCAGTACACTATCGATGCCCTGCGTCTGGCGCTCAAGTATGAGCGTTACGAGTCCGGTGACGAAGATTATTTGCCTTCCGAGAACCGTTATGGCGTGGGTGCACGCTACGGTTACGGCATGGGCGACATCTACGGCGCCTACCAGTACGTCGACGTGGGCGGTTCCGACTTCGGCGATACCCTGGAAACAGCTTTCGAAGATCAAGATCTGCCTTCTGACACCAGCACGGACTCACGTAACGAGATCGTTCTGGGCGCCACCTACAACATCTCCTCTGCCATGTACACCTTCGTTGAAGGCGCCTGGTATGATCGCGAAGATGATGATGGTAACGGCGTTGCAGTGGGTGCGGTCTACGCCTTCTAAGCAAAGTAATATCCGATCACAGCTTGTTGTGATAACGAAGCCGGCCTCAGGGCCGGCTTTTTCGTGGCTGTCTATGCAATCACGCGTTGTTCAAACAAGAGAGCGGGCGCTTTCCTTCAGCCATTTCTCTGTAACAGGTGCTTGAGCGCCACGGCGTTATTGTGCTGCTCGTCCTTGGCCGCGAATACCAGGGTAACGCGCCCGTTTTTGTGATACTCCCGCAGTTTCTTCATCGCATCCGGACTGTTCTTCAGCTCTTCCTTGTAGCGCCGCTGGAACTCCTCCCATTTATCCGCATCGTGGTCAAACCATTGGCGCAATTCCTTGCTTGGCGCCAGTTCCTTCAACCACTCATCGATGTTGGCCTCTTCCTTCTTTACCCCGCGAGGCCACATTCCATCGACCAGTATGCGCTTGCCGTCGTTGTTGGCTGGGGCCTCATAGGCACGTTTAAGACGAATATCTCCTTGGCTCATGGC
The DNA here is from genome assembly GCF_947493865.1 of uncultured Halomonas sp. Lineage (GTDB taxonomy): Bacteria > Pseudomonadota > Gammaproteobacteria > Pseudomonadales > Halomonadaceae > Modicisalibacter. Next base: position 312,437 of record NZ_CANLTC010000001.1, on the reverse strand, counting down.
GTAACTCCCGTTCGAATACAGCCCTCAGGATAGAGGCCTTAGCGGGCAGATCGATAACGTTCTGCATTGCAGTAGCCCCGCAAAAAAAACAATGACTTGGGTGAGTGAGTCCTCCCTTGTGCGCTTGTGTGGCAGTCGCCTAGGCGGGAATTACTCCTGCTTTGAACAAGGGCATAACCGGGCAGGGAAGGAGGTAGCTATAAAAATATATTCCATATCATTAGGGCCTGTTGACGTTTCATTCACGGCCGCGCTGGCGCCAGTTTTTATTCGGGGCAAGGCAGGAGGAGAGAAATTTGGTTATTCCAAATGAACGACGACTAACGCCGCAGCGGATAAAAACTGGCCCAGCCCTTCGGGTTGCGCAGCAAAAAGCGCCATTCTGCGTTGCGAAACGTGAAAAGGGAATAACCCTTCCCTGCGCTTCGCGCCTTGACTGACACTTTTTGATGCAGCAACGCGGTTCGCGATGAAACGTCAACAGGTTCTAGGTTATGTGTGTTTGCAGCTTGTATATCGCTCCCTGAAAATCACTTGCATCAGCCTTCAGTTTTAAGCTCCTAATCTGGTGGGTATTTGTTATCTAGCACTTTGTTACATTTAGTTACTGAGTAAAATAATATTTCAATTCGTCCTGTTTTGTTTCAATATAGCGTCATGTTTCGCAGACGATATGAGTGAACGATATGGCTAAGCGCAGTTTCAAGATTACACCTACCACCACTGGCAATGGCCAAAAACTTAGAAAACCAGATCACTGGGTATTGCAGGAAACTACTGGTGGTAAGGTACGCGAGATTCATCGTTTTCAAAGTTATTTCGATGCACTTAAAGCCAATCAAGAGATGTGCGGGCAAGTGATGGGTTAAACGGAATAGCTGAATTCTATTTAAAAGTGAAAGTTTTTTAATTATCGTTAATATATATTTGTTGTTTGGTTTTTCTTGACCTGTGTTCGATCGTTTCGGCACGTTAGCTATCGGCTAACGTGCTTTTTTTTGCGGTAAATAAATGGCTTGAATAAGGGGTACGTCCCTGTATTCGTATTTGTGCAGGGGCAATCAAGCCGCTACGAGCCCCTTGCGAGGGCTCGTAGCGGGGCTGGGCTGATGGCTTCGTTATTTTTCGAGCTTGGAGTTCAACGCTTCATTGCGCTGTTGAATCTGTAGAAGTTCGAATTTTAAATCGAGCAAGCTGTATTGCACACGGGAGTTTGCAACTTTCATCTTGAGAGTTGCTTCTCTAAGTTTTCTATTGGCTTCACGCAGACGATAAATGGGATCGTTCTTGGTCTCTTTTAAAGAGAGCATGAAGTCGTTGAATGACGCATTCGAAGAAGATGGGGTAGGTTCCATGCGAGTCTCGTTGTGTTTTAATATGTAATTTTATTTTAATGGCGACTCGATTTTTTTTCGTCATGGAAAAGCTCCACGGTGCTAACCAAAATAACTGGCTTTTTTCTCTCTCTTTGAATTAATTTAATAAAATTAAAATATTAAATATCTAGTTTTCGTAGAGTTAAACCTGTAATTCAATAATTTGAAGTAGCGCCTCCCGGGACTTGAAACTTGCTGGTTGTAACTAAAACGCCGATGGAGCCATAAGCTCCACCGGCGTTTTGTTTCGATACACGATGGCTGAATCAGGATGAGAGCCGATCGTAGCCGTTATCCAGGAAGGGGTAGTCCGTATAGCCTTCTTCCTTGCCGCCGTAGAAGGTGTCCGGGTTGGGCTCGTTGAGCGTGGCGCCCAGACGGAAGCGTTCGACGAGATCCGGATTGGCAATGTAGGAACGGCCGATGGCCACGGCGTCGGCGATGCCGTCACCGATGATACGTTCGGCGCGCTCCGCATCGTAATGACCGCAAAAGATCAGGCTGCCCTTGAAGCGCTCGCGCAGGGCGCGACGAAAATCATCCGTCAACTTGATATCGCCGCCGGCCCAGTCCGGCTCGTTGATATGCAGATAGGCGATACCGCGCTTGGAGAGCTGCTCCGCCATGTAGAAGGCCATTGCTTCCGGCTCATCGTCGGTCAGGCCGAAGATTTCGATGAACGGCGACATGCGAATGCCGGTACGTTCGGGGCCGAACACTTCCGCCACCGCATCGAGCGCTTCCAGCGGAAAGCGAGCGCGATTTTCCAGCGAGCCGCCATATTGATCGGAGCGCTGATTGCTGCCGGTCGCCAGGAACTGGTTGAGCAGGTAGGCGTTGGCGGCGTGTAACTCGACCATGTCGAAGCCGGCACGCTTGGCGCGGATCGCCGCCTGGCGATAGTCGTCGACGATGCCTGCGATCTCGTCGGTTTCCAGCGCCCGGGGCGTGCTGGTTTCGTGGCGGCCGGAACTGCCGTCCTCGAACTCGACGAAGCATTGAGCACCCTCGCCCTTCAATGCGCTAGGGGCGACCGGTGCCTGGCCGTCGGGTTGCACCATCTCGTGGGATACCCGGCCTACGTGCCAAAGTTGTAGCGCCATGCGGCCGCCCTTGGCGTGAACGGCGTCCACCACCTTCTTCCAGCCGGCTTCCTGCTCGTCGGTCCAGATACCCGGGGTATAGACGTAGCCCCGGGCGGTGGGGGAGATGTTGGTGGCTTCGCTGATGACAAGACCGGCGCCGGCGCGCTGACCGTAATAGGCTTGCTGTAGCTCGCCGGGAACGCTGTCCGGGGTGCGGGCTCGAGTCAACGGGGCCATCAGTATGCGATTGGGAAGCGTAAGACTGCCGAAACGAACCGGCGTCAAAAGGGTTTCGTGTGCCATGGGGTGTCCTTGCAAAAATAGGGTACTGAACCTGATAGGTTCTTGAGGAGCCTTGAACGGGCTTTTCCGCAGGCAAGCCTTCGCGAGGGCGCTGTAAACCCATCCTTGGGCGCTACTTTTGCCATCCATGGCAAAAGACCCTCGCTGCGCCTTGCCTCCGGCGCCCGTTCTCGTGGGGAGGATTGACTCTTACAGCTTGACCAGCATCTTGCCCTGATTGCCGCCTTCAAAGAGTTTCAGGAAGGCGTCCGGCGTCTGTTCCAGGCCTTCCTCGACGGTTTCCTGATAGTCGATCTCGCCCTTGGCGACCCTGGGGCCGAACTCCTTCAGGAAATCCGCATGGTGTTCCCAATGATCGAAGACGATGAAGCCCTGCATGCGAGCACGACGAATCAGGATCATCGCCAGATTGCTGGGGCCGGCACTCGGGGCTTGGTCGTTGTAGCGTGAGATCATGCCGCATACGGCGATGCGCGCGCCGACCTTGAGGTTGTTCAGCGCTGCTTCCAGGCAGTCGCCGCCGACATTTTCGTAATAGACGTCGAAGCCCTCCGGGCAGGCATTCTTGAGGTCTTCGCTCAGTTGCTTGGCGTCCTTGCCTTTGTAGCTCACGGCCTTGACGCCCTGGGATTCGAGCCAGTCGAGTTTCTTCTGATCGCCGGCGATACCCACGACGGTGCCACCTTTGGCCTTGGCCAGTTGCACAGCGAGCGAACCCACCGCACCACTGGCGGCGCTGACCAGCACGTTGTCGCCATCCTTCATCTCGGCGATGATGTTGAGCCCCACCCAGGCGGTGGTGCCCGGCATGCCGAGCACGCCGAGATAGGCCTGCTCCGGTACGTCGAACTCAGGAAGTGCTTCGACCTGGTCGCCGGGCAGTTGCGCAACATCGCGCCAGCCACCCATGTGACGCACCTTGTCGCCTTCCTTGAAGCGGGAATTGCGCGACTCGATGACCTCGCCCACAGCGGCGCCTTCCAAGGGCTTGCCCAACTCGAAAGGGTCGATGTAAGTGGTCACGCCATCCATGCGCCCGCGCATGTAGGGGTCCACGGAAAGCCAGCTGTTGCGAATACGGACTTCGCCATCCTGTAGCTCGGGGAGTTCGTGTTCCTCGAATTTGAACAGGTCGCGCTTGGGCATGCCTTGAGGATGATCGTGAATAGTGAAATAACGGCTTTGCATAGCTCACTCCTGTATGCCAGAAATTCATCGCTTTGCAGCAATGGCAACAGAATAGACAGTTCGGTAATATCACGCCAATGCAAGTTGCTTAAATGCGATATGCGTTATGCTGATAACACAACCATTGAAATGCCGCTAACCATCACCATGGCGATAATTGTATGCATCTTGCCGATCTAGCCCATCACGACCTGAATGCCTTGGTTACCCTGCACGCGTTACTGGACTCACGAAGCGTCACCCGGGCAGCAGAACGACTCAATCTCAGTCAGCCTGCAGTGTCGCGCACCTTGTCTCGGCTGCGCCACTCCTTGGACGATCCTTTGTTCGTGCGGACCCACCGCGGGTTACGTCCCACGGCGCGGGCTGAAGCGCTGGGGCCGCCACTGGCGAGACTATTGGAGGAATTGGGCGCCTTGCTGGCGCCGCCGGAATTCGATCCGGCGAGCACGACTCGGCGATTTCAGCTGGCGTCCTCCGACTACGGCATGCATGCCTTTCTCGTGCCGCAGTGGCAAACCCTCAAGCATCAGGCGCCAAATCTGCGCCTGGACATTCAAGGCTACAGCGGCAGCATCGAGCAGAAGCTCGACGAAGGCGGCCCGGAATTGGCGCTTTGCGTACCCGGCGAGAGAGTACCGGCCAGCGTGCATGGTCGCGAGATCGGTAGCGATCATTTCATTTGCGTGATGCGGGAAGATCATCCGCTCGCGAGCAGGCCGGAAGAGGCGTTTACGTTGGAGGCCTTCCTGGAGGCGGATCATCAGCTGATCAGCATGGGCGGTGACGATCGAGGGGCGGTGGACCTGGCCTTGGCCAAGCATGGGTTGAAGCGTCGTGTGAGCCTGCGTCAGCCGCATTTCCTGGCGAGTTTCTCGGCAACCCAGCAAAGCGATTTGCTGCTGTGTGTGCCGGGATGCCTGGCCGCCAGCATACTCGATCACTGGCCACTGGCATTACGTCGACTACCGCTTGAAGTGGCGCCTTTTTCCTATTGGCTGATTTGGCACGAACGCTACCATGAGGATGCCGGCCATGGTTGGCTGCGTCAGACCCTGTTCGAAGGCCTGCAGGCGCGGTATCGAATGCTCAGACAACGTTTGCAAGCGGCGTAGAGGGAAAGCGAATCAGTGCGATGGTATCCATATGGCGCCCCCATCAGGATTCGAACCTGAGACCTTCCCCTTAGGAGGGGGACGCTCTATCCAGCTGAGCTATGGGGGCTTGCTTGGTGGCGGGCTGCATTATATGCGTCCCACAGCGTGAGATAAACCCGCGCTTCTAATGAAGTGCCTTGAAGGTCAAGGTTTCGGTTGGAGTCCGAAAGCGCGGGCGCTAGACTGGCCTACTTTCCACGAGAGGCACTGTAGTGACTTCAAGTGATCGCATCTTCGACGGCCTGGCGGACAAGTTTGCGGCCAGTTTATACGGTGCAACCCGAGGAGAGTTGCGTCTGGCGCTGCTGGATCATCTGCTGCCAAGCACCTTGCCGCTTGAAGGCCAGTCGGCATTGGATATCGGCGGAGGGCTAGGGCAAATGAGTGGCTGGCTGGCACGCCGGGGGCACGCCGTCACGCTGGCGGAGCCATCTCGAGAAATGCTGGATCGAGCGCAGGCGTCTCTGGTCGGGCTGGATATAGCGTGTCTGCCCCTGTCGCTGCAAGCCTTGCCGGAACATGCCCCCGGCCCCTGGCCGTTGATTGTCTGTCATGCGGTACTGGAATGGCTGTCGAACCCGAAGGAGGCGATCGGTATCATCGATGAGCTGCTGGCCCCGGGCGGGCATCTGTCGCTCATGGTGTTCAATCGGGATGCGCTGCGTTTTTCCAATATCGTCAAGGGCAATCTGAACAAGGCGCTGGACGATCGTCTGGCCGGCACCGGCAAGCGGCAGCGATTGACACCTATTTCGCCCCTGACCCACGATCAGATCTCGGGTTGGCTGGCCGGGCGAGGCCTGGTCATCGAGCATGTGGCGGGTATCCGTGTGTTCCACGACTATTTGCGCGAGCGTGACCCGGATGAGGCGACGCTAGCTCGACTTTTCGAACTCGAACGCCGCTACTGCGATGTCGATCCCCACTGGCGGCTGGGCCGCTATCTGCTGTATAGCATTCATAAACCCGACACTTCTGGAAGAGTTGAATGACTGCCATGACGCCTGCCTGTCAATTGCTGGAACGCCAATCCGAGAATTATCGCGACTGGCTATGGGTGGCACCGCCACCGGATGCCTGGTTCAGCGATCAGACAGGGCCGCTGTGGAGCACCGATCTAAGCATTGCACAGGCGTGGCGCGCGCGTGGCGCAACGGTGTATGACGACTTGGCACCGAGTATCGGAGAGGTTCCCGGCGCGGTACTGTTCTGGCCCAAGGCCCATGCCTTGGGGGAGTGGTGGCTATTGGCGCTGTGCGCGCAGCTACCGGCAGGCACGCGGCTGCAGGTGGTGGGCGAGAATCAAGGCGGTATCCGACGGGTGCTCAAGGTATTGGCGGCCCTGGGCCTTGGCTGCCGCAAGCTGGACAACGCACGGCGCTGCACCTTGTTCGAGACTCAGGTCGGGCGAGTGAGCCTGGCCCCGGATGATGCCTGGACGGTCTTCGAGGCGCTTGATCTGCGGTTGGTCAGCCATCCCGGCATATTCGGCCACGGTAAGCTCGACAGCGGTACGGCGCTTTTACTCGCCAACCTGCCCAGGTCGTTGAAGCTTGCGGGCGCCAATGTGCTTGATGTGGGCTGCGGCGACGGCGTGATCAGTGCATGGCTTGCAAGGCACGATGCTCAGGTTACGGCAGTAGATAGTAGTGCTTTTGCGGTAGAGGCAACGCGACGCACGTTGGTCGCCAACGGATTGAACGGCCGCGTTCATCAAAGCGATGTGTATTCCGCCTTGCCGGAAGGCGAGCGCTTCGGTGCGATCATCAGCAATCCACCCTTTCATCAGGAAAGAGCCGTCGATCGTGGCCCGGCATCTCGCTTGATTCGCGAAGCCCCGGAGCATCTCGAGAAAGGGGGGTATTTGATTGTGGTGGCCAATGCGTTCCTGCCTTATCCCGATCTTTTTGATGCGGCCTTCGGTGGTTTCGAGATACTGGCGGACGATCGTCGCTTTCGGGTATACATGGCGCGTAAACGTTGATCTTTTTATTCAGGCTAGGGCCTGTTGATGTTTCATTCACGGCCGCGCTGGCGCCAGTTTTTATTCGGGGCAAGGCAGGAGGAGAGAAATTTGGTTATTCCAAATGAACGACGACTAACGCCGCAGCGGATAAAAACTGGCCCAGCCCTTCGGGTTGCGCAGCAAAAAGCGCCATTCTGCGTTGCGAAACGTGAAAAGGGAATAACCCTTCCCTGCGCTTCGCGCCTTGACTGACACTTTTTGATGCAGCAACGCGGTTCGCGATGAAACGTCAACAGGCCCTAAGGTGAGCGATAGTCGATCTCGGTAATGATGTAGGTCGTTTCGCCACCCGGCGCGGCGACAGTGGCTTCTTCATCGAGCGCCTTGCCGAGCAGAGCACGAGCCAGCGGCGCATCCACGCTGATCCAGCGTTTGGCGGTATCGGTCTCGTCGTGGCCGACGATGCGGATGGCCATTTCTTCGCCGTCTTCGTCCTCCAAGGTGACGAAGGCACCGAAATAGACGCGGTCGGTGTCCGCAGGCAGGCGATCCACCACCTGAAGCTCGTCGAGACGTTTGCCCAGGTAGCGAATGCGGGCAATGATCCGATTGAGCTCTTTCTTGTTATAAGTGTAGTCGGCATTTTCACTGCGATCGCCCAGGGCGGCGGCTTCGCCGACCTTGGCCGAAATTTCCGGACGGCGCACTCGGGCAAGATGGTCGTGGATACCCTTGAGTCGAGCAAACCCTTCGGGGGTGATCAGATCGCTTTTCTTCTCCTGGCGCGGATCCTTGGCCGGATCGCGCCAGCGTGTCATGTTACGGCCTTTCATGGGCGATACCTTCTGTCTCCCGACGGCTGTCTTTCGATCACTTTTATCGATGGCGCGTCATTCAAACGTTCGTTACATTGCAGTCAGGAAGCGTTGCTGCTCCCGAAACAACCATGAACAACCATAACGTATTTCAGAGAGTACTCCATGTCACTTGATCCACGTCTACTCAAAGCCGGCCTGTTGGGGCTGTTCCTGTCAGTCGGTGTATCCAGCGTGCTGGCTCAAGATAGCGAGCTGTTCTCCCTCAAGAACCGCTGGGAGAATATCACGTCTCAAATGCCCGAAGATGCTCGCGCTAAAGCGCTCGCAGGGCTTGCCGATGAAGCAGGAACGCTTGCTCGACAATATTTCGACGACTCCCGGGTGTTAATCTGGCAAGGTATCGTGCTGGCCTCCCAGGCCCGGGAATCGGGAGGCCTGGCAGCCCTGGGGTTGGCCAAGGACGCTCGAGCTGCATTGGAGCGCGGTATCGAGCTCGACCCCAAGGGCAACGATGGCTCGGCTTACGTAACATTGGGCGCGCTTTATGATCGCGTGCCAGGGTGGCCAGTGGGTTTCGGCGATGACGACACTGCCAGGGCCATGTTTCAAAAGGCATTGACACTGCGCCCCCAGGGCATTGATGTAAATTACTATTATGCCGCTTTCCTGAAAGAAGAGGGGCAGGAGAAGTTGGCGCTGGAACATGCCCGGCGCGCGGTGAATGGCGAGGCGCGACGCGAGCGCGAGCTATCCGATGAGGCGCTGCGGGACCAGGCCCGAAGGTTGGTAGCTTCTCTTCAGTAATAGCGATCGCGGTTGGAATTGCCATGTACGGCCCCGATAATGGAGTATTGTTTGTTGAGGCTCGTTTCATATCACCCCTCTTCATTTCATCCTCTCTTTATTTCATCTTGTCGGGGAAAACGCATGACCGAAGGGAACTCGCTGGATACGCCGCGCTTTGGTGCCGCCGATGTTGAGTTGACCAGCACCGAGTGCCTGTACCAAGGGTTTTTCAACCTCGAGCGGCGTCATCTGCGTCATCGCCTGTTCAAGGGTGGCTGGAGCAACCTGGTCAGTCGAGAGGTGCATGTTCGCCATGATGCGGTAGGGGTGCTGCTTTATGACGTGGAGCGCGACTGTGTCGTTCTGGTGGAGCAGGTGCGGGCCGGCGCCCTCGAGGATACATTGAGTCCCTGGAAGCTCGAGCCGGTGGCTGGCTTGATCGAGCCAGGAGAGACGCCGGCGGATGTGGCCTGCCGAGAGGCCATGGAAGAAGCTGGATGCGAGATACAGGAGTTGTTCGAGTTGCACTCTTACTATCCGAGCCCCGGAGCCTGCAACGAACGGGTGACCCTGTTCTGTGGCCTGGTGGATTCGAGCAATCTGGGCGGCGTGCACGGTCTCGATGAAGAAAACGAGGATATCCTGGTGCATGTGCTATCGTTTGCCAGGGCCTGGGAGCTTCTCGAGGCGGGTCGTCTCGACAATGCCATGGGTTTGATTAGCTTTTATTGGTTGGCGCGAGAGCGCGCCTCATTACGAGCAAGGAGATGATTTAGTGGTCAGAACCGCCTATGTAACCGACCTCAAGACACTGCAGGGGGAGTGCACAGCCAACTATCTGCGCATGACTCGTCTGCTGGGAGATCTTGATGCCGGTGACGTGCGCGAGGTACCGCTGGCGGGGAAGTCGAGCCGTTTCGGTACGCTATGGCTGGAAGTTCTCGAATGTGCTCCCTACACGACCATCGTGCGGGTGGCCCAGACCGGTGTCCTCGACGCCTTCATCGACACGCCACGCATGCTGGTGCACCTTTATCATGATGTGCGCATGGCGGAAGTCACCGATTTCCAGCGTCAGCGTCACTTCAACGGTCGTTATCGCTATCCCAACGCACGCATGCATCAGCCGGATGAAAAACTCCAGCTCAATCGCTTTCTGGGCGAGTGGCTGGACCATGGGTTCAATCATGGCCATGCCGAGCGGTTACCCGAACTGCGCTGATGCGTCTGATCCAGATTACCGATTGCCACCTTCACGCTGATCCCGACGCGCGCTCTCGCACGGGGTATCCGCTGGCACAGCTGCAAAAAGTCGTTGAACGCGCCCGGCAGTTGCGTCCCGATACCGTCGTGATAACCGGCGACATCAGCCAGGATCAAACCCTGGATTCCTATCGCCATGCCGCGATACTCTTTTCCTCCTTCGGCTGCCCTTGGTACTGGTTTCCAGGCAACCACGACAGCCCTGATCTCATGAATGACGTGCACCCGCTACAGGATGAGATCGATCTTGGCAGCTGGCGCCTGCTGCTTCTCGATTCTCAGGTCGAAGGGCACCCTCATGGTGAACTGGGAAAGAAGCAGCTTGAAACCTTGGCCGAGCGTCTGGAAAAAGATGAACGACCTGTCTTGCTGGCGCTGCATCATCCGCCGGTCACGATCGGCTCTGACTGGATGGACGCCATTGGCTTGAAGGATCGCGACGCCCTCTGGCAGACCCTGGCGCCATACTCCCAGGTAAATGCCATCCTGTGCGGGCACATTCACCAGTCGTTCGAGCAGCGGTTGGATAACGTTCTGATTTATGGCTGTCCTTCCACTAGCGATCAATTCTTGCCCGGCTCGGTAGACTTTGCTGTCGACAGCCATGCGCTACCCGGATTTCGTGTCGTGGACCTGGAAGACTCGCACCTGACGACCTGGATCGAGTGCGTAGAACTCTAGGATTACTCCGCTTTCGCCATTCCTATATTTCTTTATGTGCTTAAAGAATGTTTATTAAGTCTTTTACGTTATCGATATTGTCTCGTTAACGTACTCTCCTGACTGTCGCATATTAGCCGTGTCGGTTAAGCGAACCAGACGCCTGTCATGAGAGGATGCACCCTTGATGTCTTCACTCCAGCCCCAGACCCATCTCAAGCAGCTCGAGGCGGAATCGATCCACATCTTGCGCGAAGTCGCCGCCGAATTCGCCAACCCGGTGATGCTCTACTCCATCGGCAAGGACTCCTCGGTGATGCTGCACCTGGCACGCAAGGCCTTCTACCCGGGTACGCCGCCGTTTCCCCTAATGCACGTCAACACCACCTGGAAGTTTCGCGAGATGATCGAATTTCGCGACCGCATGGCCGCGGAGGTGGGTATGGAGCTGATCGAGCACATCAACGAGGAAGGGCGGGCGGCCAACATCAATCCCTTCGATCACGGCAGCGCCAAGTACACCGACGTGATGAAGACCCAGTCCCTCAAGCAGGCGCTGGACAAGTACGGCTTCGATGCCGCCTTTGGTGGCGCCCGCCGAGACGAGGAAGCCTCAAGGGCCAAGGAGCGGGTCTACTCCTTCCGCGACAAGCACCATCGCTGGGATCCCAAGAACCAGCGCCCGGAGCTGTGGAACATCTACAACGCCCGCATCGACAAGGGCGAATCGATCCGCGTCTTCCCGCTCTCCAACTGGACCGAACTCGACATCTGGCAGTACATCTACCTGGAATCGATTCCTATCGTGCCGCTGTACTACGCCGCCCCGCGCCCGGTGGTCGAGCGCGACGGCATGCAGATCATGGTCGACGACGAGCGCCTGCCGCTGGCGGAAGGCGAAGTGCCCGAGACGAAGTCGGTGCGATTCCGCACCCTGGGTTGCTACCCGCTGACCGGCGCGGTGGAATCACAAGCCGCCACCCTGCCCGAGATCATCCAGGAGATGCTTCTGACCCGCACCAGTGAACGCAGTGGCCGCGCCATCGACCACGACCAGGCCGGCAGCATGGAGCGCAAGAAGCGCGAGGGGTACTTCTAGCGCGCCGTAGGCGCGCAAGGAAGTACCCAAGACGGAAGAGAGAAGTCAGAAGAGAGAAAGGCGGATGGATTTTGAGCGACTGGATGTCTGGAAGCGTTCGGCAAGGCTATCGGCCGATCTGTACCGCCATTTCGCTGACTCTCGGGACTTTGGCTTCAAGGACCAGATCACTCGTTCGGGCTGATCCGTGCCCAGCAATATTGCTGAAGGCATGACGAGGCCTACCGTCAAGGATCGAACCAAGTTTCTTCATATCGCCAAGAGCTCGTGCGCCGAATTGCGAACACAGATCTACATCGGTATGGAGATCGACTACATCAATAGGGAGAAAGGGTACCAGTGGGTAGCAGAGACCAAAGAGATCGCCGCTATGCTGACAGGACTGATTCGTAGGCAAGCGGACTACGATACCGGCTGACGGGCTTCCTTCTTCCTTCTTTCCTCTTACCCCTTACTCCTGAGAGCTTGCTATGTCACACCAATCGAATCTGATCGCCGACGACATCGACGCCTATCTCAAGGCCCACGAAAACAAGGATCTGCTGCGTTTCATCACCTGCGGCAGCGTCGATGACGGCAAGTCGACCCTGATCGGGCGGCTGCTTCACGATTCCAAGATGATCTACGAGGACCAGCTCGCCGCCATCACCCGAGATTCGAAGAAGAGCGGCACCACCGGCGAGGCGGTCGATCTGGCGCTGCTGGTGGACGGCCTGCAGTCCGAGCGGGAGCAGGGCATCACCATCGACGTGGCCTACCGCTATTTCTCCACGGACAAGCGCAAGTTCATCATCGCCGACACCCCGGGCCACGAGCAGTACACCCGCAACATGGCCACCGGCGCCTCGACTGCCAGTCTCGCGATAATCCTCATCGATGCGCGCCACGGCGTACAGACCCAGACCCGCCGACACAGTTTCATCTGCGACCTGCTGGGCATCCAGCACCTGGTGATCGCGGTCAACAAGATGGACCTGGTCGACTTCTCCCAGGCGCGTTTCGATGAGATCGTCGCCGAGTATCGTGGCTTTGCCGAAAAGCTCGCCGTACAGGACATTCGCTGCGTTCCTATCTCGGCGCTACAGGGCGATAACGTGGTCGACAGGAGCCAGCACATCAACTGGTACGCCGGCCCCACGCTGCTCGAGCTGCTGGAAAGGATCGAAATCGCCCGAGATCAGAATCTCGAAGACCTGCGCCTGCCAGTACAGTATGTCAACCGTCCGGACCATGACTTTCGCGGCTACAGCGGCACCCTGGCCGCCGGCACCCTGCGCCCAGGTCAGGCGGTCAAGGTATTGCCCTCGGGCAAGACCGCCCGGGTGGAGCGCATCGTCACCTTCGATGGCGATCTGGCGCTTGCATCGCCGGGGCAGGCAATTACCGTCACATTGAACAACGAGCTCGATATTTCCAGAGGCGACTGGCTGGTGAAGGCGAGCGATGATATAGCGCTGGCGTCCAATATCGACGCCGACATCGTCTGGCTGCACGATACGCCAATGGCGCTAGACAGGCTCTATGATATCAAGCTGGGTACCCGGGTGGTGGCAGGGCAGGTGAGTGCCATCGACTACCAGGTCGACGTCAATACGCTGGCGCATAAACCCGCTGAACAGTTGGACCTGAACGCCATCGGGCGCTGCCGGTTAGAACTCACCGCGCCGTTGCCGGTGGACGATTATCAGCGTAGTCCGAGCACCGCTAGCTTCATCGTTATCGACCGGCTGAGTAACCTCACCGTAGGGGCGGGGATGATGCGGGGTATGGGGGAGCCCGGTTGCGATACGAGACAAGCCACCACCGATTGGCAGGGCTTCGAACTCGAGCTCAACGGTTTGATCCGCAAATACTTCCCCCATTGGGAAGCCAAGAATATTCAGGAAGGATTCAAGCGCTGACGTGAGGTTCCGGGTGATGGGAACTGTTGAGCTGTAGCAATCTGATCAGTTCACTACGGATGCATGGATTCGGCCCCAGCATGTCGGCAAGGGTGTAGCTATCGAGTACCTTGAAAAAGGCCTCCAGCGCCTCGAAAAGTACGTTCTTGATGCGGCAGGCAGGGGTGATTACGCACTTGTTGTTATCACCGAAGCACTCCACCAATTCAAGATCCTGTTCGGTATCCCGTACCAGCGCACCGATATTGATATCCTCGGCGGGCTGTTTCAGCAGCAGCCCGCCGTTCTTGCCGCGAATGGCTTGCAGGTAGCCCTTGCGATTGAGTTCCTGCACCACTTTCATCAAATGGTTACGGGAAATATCGTAGCGCTCGGCGATTTCACTGATGGTAGAGCGTTCCTCGCCCTTGAGCGCCACATAAAGCAGAACTCGCAGCGAATAATCGGTATAGCGGGTGATGTGCATGCTGGTGACCTCGTAAGCGTGGGCTACCTTGCCTCTCAGTGAAGATGACAATATGACCACTGACGTATCGAATGGCGTTGGTTATTGATAAATAACAAGACACATGGAAAAGAGGCATCGTTCCATAGCAGGCTATAAAAAGTACGCTGTAGCTTATAAGATGTATGTTTTATGTATGTTAGTTGGCCGCCCTGGAGTGCACAAGCGCAAGGCCTATATGAATAATCAACGCAAGTTGCCGGCAAGGGTGCTGTTCTTCCCCGCGGCTGGTCTCTATGCAGCGGTGCTGGTGCCGCTGTCGCTATGGGCGATGTTCTATCGCCCTTTGATGCTGCCGGGCATCAATAGCGGCCTCGACCATGCGCGGGAGTTGCTGTTCGGCTTCGCCCTGGCCGTGATCGCGGGCTATCTGCTGGGCCCTTTGAGCCTGCGGCGTCTGGTGATTCTGTTTGGATTGTGGCTGGGTGCACGGCTGGGATATTTACTGACGCCTGACAGCTTCCTGCCACCCTTGTTCGGTACGCTATTTGCGCTCGGGCTGGCGATGCACATCGTGCCGCGTTTTCATTCCGCCAAGAAATGGCGCAACCGAATGTTGAGCCCGCTGCTGTTATCGATCTGTGCACTGGCGGCGATCTTGTTCTGGCTGATGCATGCTGGTTCGGCGGTAGCTCTGCAGCATGCCCTGGTGTATCAGGCGGTGCTGCTGTTGGCGCTGCTGATGTTGTTCATGGGAGGACGGGTGATCGCGCCAGCGTTAGCCGGGCATTACCAGCGCCTGGGTAAGGTACTGAATGCCCGCGTGCAGCCGCGGGTCGAAGGATGGCTCATTCTTGGCATGATCCTGGCTATTGCGCTGATGAGCTGGCCGCCTAGCCGCAGTTGGGCAGGTCTCGTGCTGATTCTGGCGGCAGCGCTGGCGCTGGTACGCCTGCTACGCTGGCGATTGTGGTACTGCGGTGCGAGGCCGGATCTGCTTTGCCTTGGCGCCGGGTATGGCTGGTTGATAGTGGGGCTTGCGAGTATGGGTATCGCTCAGTGGCAGCAGCAAATGACCTCGGGCTTGATCCATGTCATTACACTGGGGGCGCTAGGGACACTTACGGGTGTTATCATGATGCGCTCCACCATTCTCCAGGCCGGCGGACGTGATACGGCGGATCTTGCCCGGGAATGGCGCATCCCGGTGTTTACCGTGCTGATCGCAGTGGCGACCTTGCTGCGGCTTGCTGCGCCGCATGTCGTATCGTTTCATCTGGCGCTGCTGTGGAGCGCTTCTCTCATCTGGTGTCTGGCTTGGTTATTGGCCACATGGTGCTTGTGCACCGCCATCGGCGATGGCCTGAAACGTCAGGCAGCGCGGCACCGCGAAGCTCAGCGAGGTTGAGCTTTCGGATAAACGAAAATTCTGGATGTTGCTGTTGTCACTGTAAGGAGATGCTTGTGTCCATTGCCTGTTTTACCGATTTGCTGGCGGAAGCGCGCCAACAGCCTGAACCACAGCGTCTGCTGTTCGTGTTCGCCCGGGCCGAGCTGCCGGACCATCCCGATGCTCAGCAGCGCGAGCGCTTCGAACAGGGCGAGGGTGGCGTGTTGGCGCCGGTGCTGTGCGTCGACAAGACCCTGGATGAGCTGAGCGACATGCAGGCGCTGGTCGAGGAGTCCCGGCGCACCGGGGTCGAGTGGAATATCGTCTTTGCCGCCGCCTTGGCCGGTGACGGTCGCCAGCCGCCCAGCAGCGACGAAGCGGAACAACCCCTGCAACGTATGGTGGAGTCGCTGCAGCAGGGAACCATCGACAATTTCCTGGCGTTCGATCGCAAGGGCGATGCGGTCAGCTTCCATTGAGCCTGTGACCCCCGAATTAGGAATACTGCGGAGAGATCGTGAAACCAAATGATTTGACCTTCGATCGTGCTCTGGTCGAAAAGTATGATCGCCCGGGGCCGCGCTACACGTCTTACCCCACGGCGCCGCGCTTCAATGCCGCCTTTGCCCTGGACGACTACCGGGATGCGGTGAAGCGCAGCAACGCCGCCGCATCGCCTAAACCGCTCTCGGTCTATATTCATATCCCGTTCTGCAAGAGCCTGTGCTACTACTGCGCCTGCAACAAGATCATCACCCACAAGACCGAAAAGGCGGTGGAGTATCTCGAGTATCTCAAGCGCGAGATCGCCATGCAGGCCGAGATGTTCGATACGTCCCGCAAGTTGACCCAGCTGCATCTGGGGGGCGGCACGCCGACCTATCTCACCAACGCCCAGATGGCGGAGCTGATGAACGCGCTCGACGAGGCCTTTACTCTGGAACGTGGCGCGCAGCGAGAGTTCTCCCTGGAAGTGGACCCGCGCACCGTATCGCCGCAACAGCTTCGTGAGTTGTACGCGCTGGGGTTCAACCGGCTGAGTCTGGGCGTACAGGATTTCGATCCCGACGTGCAGGAGGCGGTCAATCGCATCCAGAGCGAGCAGCAGATACAGGATCTGATCGAGACGGCGCGCGAGGTCGGCTTCGAGTCCATCAGCTTCGATCTGATCTACGGCTTGCCGCTCCAGACCGTCGAGAGCTTCACTACCACGCTGGACAAGGTAGTGAGCATGCGCCCGGACCGGGTCGCGACCTACAGCTATGCCCATCTGCCGGATACTTTTCGCGCTCAACGCCTGATTCGCCCGGAAGACATGCCGCCCCCGGAGCGCAAGCTGGAACTGCTTGAACTCACGATCGGTCACCTGCAGGCGGCGGGCTACGTCTACATCGGCATGGATCATTTCGCGCTGCCTGACGACGAGCTTGCTCGAGCCCGGGACAACGGCACGTTGCAGCGCAATTTTCAGGGCTATTCCACCCATGCGGACTGCGACCTGATCGGTCTGGGTGTGTCCGCCATCGCCAAGGTCGGGGATACCTATAGCCAGAACGCCAAGGTGCTGTCGGAATACTATGCGGCTCTCGACAAGGGCCAGTTGCCCATCCAGCGTGGCTATCGGCTCAACGCGGACGACCATCTGCGGCGTGATGTCATCCACCAGTTGATGTGCCATGGGCGTGTCGACTTCGCCGATATCGAGGCCGCCCATGGCATTCGCTTCCGGGACTATTTCGCCGATGCGCTGGCCTCTCTGGACGAACTGATGGCGGACGATCTGGTGAGCATTGACGGAGATACCCTGGTACTGCATCCCCAGGGTCAACTGATGATGCGCAATGTGGCCATGGCCTTCGATGCCTACATCGTCGCCGATTCTCGAGAACGGCGCTTTTCGCGCACGGTGTGAGGTCGCCTGACTGATGGAACTCGCCCTGGCTCGGGTACTGCATGTGCTGGCGGTGGTGCTGTGGATCGGCGGTGTGGCCATGGTGACCACCGTGCTGCTGCCAGCGGTCAAGCGTTTCAAGGACCCTTCGGAAGCCGTCTCATTCTTCGAGCAGGTGGAGGCACGCTTCGCCTGGCAGTCGCGTATTACTACGCTACTGGCCGGCGCTAGCGGCTTCTACATGTTGCATGTGCTGGGCTGGCAGCGATTGCTTTCGCTGGATTACTGGTGGCTACACGCCATGATCGCGGTATGGGCGGTATTCACCCTGATGCTATTCGTCTTCGAGCCTCTGTTCCTGCATCGCTGGTTTCATGCGCGCGCCACCCGAGCGCCGCGCGCCACCTTTCGAGTGATACAGGGGCTTCACTGGGGATTGCTGACCATCAGTCTTGTGACGGTTGCCGGTGCCGTGGCGGGGAGCCACGGCTGGTTCTGGTGGTAGATCTCAAAAAGCGAAAGCAACTGCCGGTGCAATGACCTGCGGCTGCTGTCCTTACCCTTTCTCATGGTCTTGACTGGCATTCATCTCGCCCCGCCCTAACTCACCCAGCAGCTCCAGGTCGATATCCTCGAAGCGGATGACCTTGCCGCCATGCTCGCCGCTGAAGTTCTCGGCCTGGTTCTGTTCGGCGAAGGAAGCCAATGTGTGGCCCATGGCACCGGGTTGATCGTGGCCCACCACGTACCAGGCATCCACGGCGCGAATGTAGGCGTTGTCTGACGGCTTTTGCCAACTTGTTTCGCCGATGTCATGCACATAGGCGTGGCTGATCTGAGTCTCGTTTTCCGGCTGCTTGAGAAAGGTGAACAGTTCGAGGGTCGAGCAGAACTTCAGCGCCTCGGGATCGCTCTTCATGAAGGCTTGCCCCTTGGGGCCGGTGAAGTTGGTGATGGTCATGCCGCATACATGGCAGGCATCGCCATCGGTGATGGGTTGGGGCGAGGCCAGGGCCGTGTTCTCGGATTCCTGCTCGCATCCTGCCAGGGCCAAGACGAGCATGAGGGCGAGTAGCAGCGAAGGCAACGAGTAGCGGTATTGCATGATGGTATCCTCGGTTGATTAAAGGAATTGCTGAATAAATTGTCGAGCGAAATAAGCGGGCGTCGCTACGCTACAAGGCGCACGGAACGCAGAAGACGAGACATAACATGGGGTTAGGCGAGTATCGACCGGGCTGGCGCACCAGTACCGCGCAACACAGTAATTCGTTCGCGTAGGCATTTATGCAGTGATTCCTAAACGGAGCGGTGACGAAAGCGCAGCAGCGCCAGACCCAGGGGTACCAGGATCCAGCCCAGCAAAATCAGCATCAGCCAGCCGGGTTGAAAGGCGCTTTCCCGGGCGAGTGCGGTCAGGCCGGAATAGGCCTGGGCGGCCTCGATGCCCGCCAGATTGATCAATCGGAAGCAATCCGTGGGGTTCAAGAGAAGCAGATAGGGTAGCCAGTCACCGCCGTTTTGCGCTCCTACCAACAGTGCGAGCAGGGCCAGATCGAAGACCAGCACGAACACAAACCAGACGATTAGCGCGAGCCCGGCGGCCCGGGCCTTTTCCACCACCCATACGCTGATCAGGTAGGCGAAGGCGATGAACACCCAGCCCAGCAGGACGCTACTGACGATCAGCAATCCGATGCTTCTGGCGAGCGCCAGCAGCTCGACGTCCGGGGCGCCGAGGGCGATAGCGATACCGGCGATGCCGAAGCCCAGAGTTGTCGCGACGCCGAGAATCAAGCCATGCCCGAGGAACTTGCCCAGCAGCAGTGCCGAGCGGCTCATGGGATAGGTGAGCAGCAACAGCAGGGTGCCGGCTTCCTGTTCACCGACGATGGCATCATAGGCCAGCAGCAGGGCGATCAATGGAATCAGGAATACCGCCAGGGTCGACAGGCTGACCACGGTGGTGGCCAGGGAGGTGAAGCCCAGCCCACCGCTGGCAGCGGCACCGAAGTAGGCGATGCCCACTGCCATCAGCGCCAGCACCAGGGCGATGGCCAGCACCCAGCGGTTGCGCAGGCCGTCCTGAAATTCCTTGCGGGCAACAGTGAAAGTGGCACTCATGACGGGTCTCGTGCTGGTAACGTTGTGGAAAGCGTGGCGGAAAAGTGCGTATAGAGATGCTCCAGGCTGGGCGGCAGCAGTTCGATATCCTCGATGCCCGGTGTGGTGGCCAGGCGCCTCAAGACCTGCATCTTGTTCTTCGGACGCACATGAAATTCGCAGACATTACCGTTGAGGCGTTGCATCTGCTGGGCCGGCAGGTCCGCCGGTAGGGCATTCACCGCCCAGTCGCCCTTGGCGCGAATGGTCAGGGGCAGCGCTGCCTGGCTGCGCAATTCGTCGAGACTACCCAAGGCCAGGCGGCGGCCGCCACCGAGAATCAGGGCGCGGTCGATATAGGGCTCGACGCCGGGCAATACATGCGATGACAGCAGCACCGTGCAGCCCTGGTCGCGCAGCGTCTTGACCGTGGTGTAGAAGTCCCGGGTCGCGGCCGGGTCGAGGCCGGTGGTGGGCTCGTCGAGCAGCAACAACTGCGGTTCGCCAAGCAGCGCCTGGGCCAGTCCCAGACGCTGGCGCATGCCCTTGGAATAGGTCTTGACCCGGCGCTTGGAGGCTTCGCCCAGGCCGACCTGCTCGAGCAGATCATCGATCTGGTGGCGATCGGCGCGCTTGAGTCGGGCGAAGTAATCGAGCACCTCGCGGCCGCTCAACTGCTCGTAGAAACCGACGTTCTCCGGCAGAAAGCCCAGACGCTGGCGTAACTGGTTGGCCTCGCTGCCGTGGGGTGTCGCGCCGAAGACGCGGAGTTCGCCTTCGCTGGGCACGATCAAGCCGAGGATCAGCTTCATGGCGGTGGTCTTGCCGGCACCGTTGTGACCCAACAGGGCCAGCACCTCGCCCTGATGCACACCAAGGTGAAGATCCTGAAGGCTTACAACGTCACCATGACGCTTGGTCACGCCGTCAAAGGTGATGATATCGTTCATGTGTCCGCCTTATCTAAGGTGGGGTCGGCCAACAGCGGCGCACTGTCCTTTATGCCTTCGGCGCGAAACACCGGAAACTGGCGCTGTACCCAGCGCAGCGCCAATACTGCCGGGCTGTTCATCAACAGGCGCGCTGCAGGGTAGCGCCATAGCAGGCGATCCATGGCATCGTTGGGCTCATAGGCGGTATCGCCGATGCCGTCGTTATCCATATCCCAGCCCATATAATCGCTCCAGTAGTTGCCGCTTCCATCTTTCGACCATTCCTGGAGGCGGGTGGCAACGTACTTCACTTGCTGACGGTTGTCGATAAAGGCATTGCCGAGCACGGTGTTGTCTTCCGATCCCGCCGTCAAATGGATGCCGATATCGCTTCTCGCGAAGCGATTGTCCAGAAATTCGTTGAACTGGGAGTTGTAGACGAAGATCGCCTTGCCATCGCCGCCCTGGAGCTTGCCCTCGCCCCGGGCGTTCACCGGCTGGCGGATGCCCTCGATGCGGTTGCCCTGGAGCCGTGAACCGGTGATGTTGTTCATCAGGATGCCGTAATTTTCGTCGTTGACGGAGCGATTGTTCAGCACCGTCAGGCGCTTGGACTGCATCAGCGCGTAGCCGGTGCGGGTGTCGAAGGTCAGGTTGTCTTCCAGATGGTTGTCGTAGGCATACATGTAGTGAATGCCGTAGCGAAGATCATGAAGCGCGTTGCCGTTCAGGAAGCTCTGGCTGCTGTTGTCGATGTAGATCCCATCCCGGGTATGGGCGATGTCGTTGCCCTCGACCAGCACGTCGCGCACGTTGAACAGGTGAATGCCATTGCCGCGATCCTGGGAGCGCACCTTGGTGTCGCCGCGAATGACGTTGTCGACGACTCGCACGCCTTTGACCGCATCCAGCCAGATACCGAAGCCCGGCCCCTCGAGGCGGTTGTCGCGAATCACGCTGCCGGTGGCGCTTTCGGTGACGAAGACGCCGGCGTCCAGGTCGGTGAGATTCCTGCCCCAGTTGACGATTTCGAGGCCGTCTAATGTCACCTCGGGGGCGGCGATGGTGATTGCATGACCCCGGCCCTGGCCGTCGATTATCGCCTGGCCAGCGCCGTGAATTTCCAGTGGGTGATCGATGGTGATCGATCCGGTATAGCGCCCCGGCGCGAGAATCAATTGATCCCCGCTTTGGGTGCGTTCGATCTGCGCCTGCAGAGGCTTGTCGGGCGTGGCCCGGTACTCCGCCGCCCAGCTTGGAACGGGGAAGCTGAAAATTAGGAGAACCCAAAAAAGGTAGCGCATGGCGTTCCTGGGCCAGCAAACAAAATGAGGCCGGAGTATGTTTCGGTAGGCATGTGGTCAGGCTGCTGCTAGGGGCTGAACCGGCGACAGGCCGACGAGGAGGCGCTGTGAACCCGTCCCTGGGCGCTACTTTTGCCATCTGACCGCCATGGATGGCGGAAATGCCGGAATAGCATGGAGCTTTTTCCGGCCATGGCAAAAGACCTCCTCTCTGGCCCGTCCCCGGTGCTCCTTGCATGCCAATTTTCTAGAAACACATGGGGATCGTTACGAGCGAAGGTGAGGCAAGGCGAAATCCATCGAGAAAGCGCAGTTTACACGTAGTAAATGAGCATTTTGAGATGGATTTCAACACAGCATCACCGAGCGCAGTAGATCCTTAACTTATGCAGGCTCTACCAGCATACGCCCCGTCATCTCCATATGCATCGCATGACAGAACCAGTTGCAGTAGTACCAATGCACCCCGGGCTTGTCCGCAGTGAAGGTCACGCTCGCGGTCTGCTGCGGTGAGATCTCCATGGACACGCCGTGGTTGACCATGCAGAAACCGTGGGTCAGATCCTCGATCTGGTCCAGGTTGGTCACGGTCACGGTGACCTCGTCGCCCTGCTTGACCTTGAACTCGGTGAGGTTGAACTGCGGTGCCACCGAGGTCATGTAGACCCGTACCTTGTTGCCATCCCGGATGACCTTGTTGTCCGCCGTCAGCTCGATACCGTCTTTCTCGGCGCGCTCCCGCGTGGCCGCAAAGAAGGGGTCGTTACGGTCCCACAGCTTGCGCGGATTGACCTGGTCGGCACGCAGCAGGATGCAGTCGTGAGGCTCGGCGTAAGTCGGGCCGTCGTGTACCAGCTTCATTTCCTCGCCGGAAATGTCGATCAACTGATCGTTCTCGGGGCGCAATGGGCCTACCGGCAGGAAGCGATCCTTGGAGAACTTGGACAGCACTACCAGCCACTTGCCGTCCGCGTCCCGGGTCTCGGTCAAGCTGGCATGGTTATGACCAGGCTGATAGTGCACGTCGATCTTCTGGCGCAGGTAGTTGACGTCCTCGCCATTATAGCTCTTGATGGCATCCTCGATGTTCCACTTGGCCACCTGGCTGTCGATGAACAGCGTAGTATAGGCGTTGCCACGACCATCAAAGGTGGTGTGCAGCGGCCCCAGGCCGAGTTCCGGCTCACCGACCACGGTATCTCGCGGCTCGATCTTGTCGGCGAACAGATCCGGCAGCTTGTCGATGGCGATGATCGAACAGGTGGGGGAGAGCTTGCCGTTGGCGATGAAGTACTTGCCGTCCGGCGAGGTGTTCAGGCCGTGGGGGTTCTTGGGCACAGGGATATAACGGGTCAGTTTGGAGCCGTGACGGCCGTCCACCACCGGCACCTTGGAATCACCGATGGTCTTGTAATCACCGGCTTCCACCGCCTTCTCGATGGCCTCCACGTCGAACACCACCGCCCAGTCCCGCTCCTCGCGCATGGTGCCGGCCAGGTCGGCGGCCTTTTCCGAGTTGTAGCAGGTGGAGGCGACGAAGCGGCCGGTGTAGTCCGCGTCGGTGTTGTCCAGGTTGCCGTCGACGATCACCTGCCAGGCCACATCCATGCTTTCCGCGTCCAGGGCGTTGAACATGGTGTAGTGGTTCTCGAGATCCGCCATGTTCTGCCCATCGTTGGGATGGGGGATGAAGTATTCGGCGTTGGCGAACACGTACTTGGTATGCGGCACCTTCTGCAGGCGCAGGCCGTGGATGGCCTGGACATTGGGAATGGTGGTGATCTTGTCCGTCTTCATGATGTCGAGACGAATACGCGCCACCCGGGTATTGGCCTTGTCGTTGATGAACAGATACTTGCCATCGTAGCGGCCGTCGGTCATCGAGACGTGGGGGTGGTGGGCGTCACCGTTGAGGAACTTCGCCGAGTCGCCGAGTATCTGCTTGGACTCGTTGGTGATGCCCCAGCCCGAGGCGCTGTCGACGTTGAACACCGGGATGCGCATCAACTCGCGCATGGAAGGCACGCCGAGAATACGCACTTCGCCGGAATGGCCGCCGCTCCAGAAACCGTAGTATTCGTCGAGTTCACCCGGGGCGATGGTGGCCTCGCCGCTCTCGCTGGCGGCTCGGGCCTTCTGGCTCTGCAGTAGTGCTGCAGCGCTACCGAAGCCGCCGGCAAGCGTTGCGCCAGCCACCCCTGCGACCCCGGTGTTACGCAGGAAGTGGCGGCGGCCGAGGTTCTTCAGTTCGTTGGTTTTGTCATCACTCATGCTTCATTCCTCATTGTGGAGGGGGATGCGTTGCAGTGCGGCGTTATCGGCACCGGACACTGCGGGGTTGAAAGGCTGGGCTGTGTTGCCGGATACGCGCGCCGCTTTCTCGTAACGCTTGCGACGTTTGATCATCGGTGGGCAGCGCTTGTCGTCCCAGTAGAGCACCTGGCAATCGAGACAGTAGTGGCACTCGTTGGCGTTGATGCGCCCATCCGGATGAATGGCACCCACTTCACACTCATGGGCGCAGATCTGACACGGCGTACCGCAGCTGCCGCGATGGCGCTTGAGCCAGTCGAACAATCTGAGCCGGGAAGGAATCGCCAGGCCGGCACCCAGGGGGCACACATAGCGGCAGTAGAACTTGTGGTTGAATACCGACACCAGCACCAGCCCCAGGGCATAGAGCACGAAGGGCCAGTCCCGCTGGAAGCGCAGGGTAATGGCGGTCTTGAAAGGTTCCACCTCGGCATAGCGTTCAGCCATGCCCAGGGAGTTGAGCGAAATGGCGAATAGCCCCAGCAAGATGATGTACTTGATGGCCCACAAGCGCTCGTGCAGGCCGAAGGGCACCTCGATCTGCTTGACTCTTAGCTTGCGGGCCGCCTTGTTGACCAGATCCTGCAGGGCGCCGAAGGGGCACAGCCAGCCGCAGTAAACCCCACGACCCCAGAGCAACAAGCTGACCGCCACGAAGGACCAGAGGATGAACATCATCGGGTCGATCAGAAACGAGGTCCAACTGAAGTCGGTCATCAGCGAGTGGGTAAAGGTCAGGATGTTGACCACGGAGAGCTGGGCGAGGGCGTACCAGCCAATAAAGAACAGGGTGTAGACCAGAAAGCCGATGCGCAGCGGTTCGAGGATACGCGGGTAACGCACCAGCACATCCTGGAACAGCATGACCGCGGTCAGTACCAGCAATCCTGCACCGAGCACACCGATCTGGAAGGCCTTGTCGTACCACACCTGCACCCAGATGGGGCGTTCCACTACCGGTTCCGGGCGATCGACATAGGCATCCGGGATGCTGTAGTCGGCGCTGAAGCGGGTGAACTCGGTATCCAGCGGGCCGGAGGCGCGGCGCACCAGTAGATCCAGTTGCCAGGGCCGCCCGGGATCGAAGCTGGCCTCCTCACGAATGATGAAGATGTCCTTCTCGGTCATGCGCGGCATGCCATCCAAGGCGAAGCTGCCCACCCGCTGATGGTCCAGGTCGTGGAAGGTAATGGTGCGGCCGTCCTGGCTCAACTCGATGCGATCGAAGATGCCGCCGCGCACATAGCCCGAGCCCTTGAAGGAGTAATCACCGTTGGCCATCAGGGCGACAGCGTGCTCGCCGGGCGCGAGGCTCTCCATCAGCGATTCATAGCGGGCATCGCCGAGCATGTTGCGGCCTGCCATGGGGGCATTCAGATAGGTGTAATAAAGATCGATGAAGGTCTTGTCCGCGGGCTCCGGGGCGCCGCGCAAATAGTCCTCCGCCGGAGTGCCGATGAAGGCTTCATCCACCTGGCCATGGGTGAGATGCAGGCGACGGATGGTGCCATCTCCGGTCAGAGTTTCCCAGTCGGCCTCTTCAAAGACGTCCGGCTTGACCGTGGCGGCAGGCTGGGCGGAAGGATCCTCGATGATACCCAGGTCGGCGGCGACCTGGCGCGCGGCGCGCATGATGGTGTCGTTGACCACGATCACCGTGACCGTGGCGCCGGAAATGGCGTCGAGATTAGTGCCGATCTTGGGATTGTCGGTAACGCCGAAACTGGTATGGGCGCCGGCGAAATCCTGCAGCTTTTCTTCGGGAATGCCCACCAGCATGATCGGCTCGGCGTGATCGAGCACTTTGGCCAGAGTCAGTTGTCCGGTGGGGTCAATACCTATCAGCAGATTGACCGGTTTGCCCGAGTAGGCGGGAATCGGCGCGATGTCCACGCTTTCAAACACGTATCCCACTACCTCATCGCCATTCATGACCGCCTGAACCGGTAGTTCGCTTTCCGCTTTTTCAAGGCTGCTGGCCTCGGGAAAACCCTCCTTGACCTGATCGAGCTCGATGGCGGCAGAGGCGGGCAGCGCCAGTAACGTCAGGCATGACATGAGCGCCATCATGACCAGCATGAGGCAAGGGCGAAAAGTAAGAGGTATCAACTTCATGATCATGCCTTGTTCGGCAATGCGACAATCTGCCAATAGATGTAAATCCTATGAATCTTTAGCTTCGCAGTTTGAGAGGCAAGCAGTATTGATCTGCGTCAATAGTCGAGGCTTTTTATGGCAGGAGGTGCCCCGGTCCTGAAAAAGGACCGGAGCGAATGGCTTCAGGGTGTTTGTTGACTGTAATAGGCAGCAACATCGGCGATATCTTCATCGGACAGCGACTTGGCCATAGGCGTCATCATCATCGACATGCCGCCGCCGCGCTGTCCTTCACGGTAAGCCTTGAGCGCACTCTCCAGATACTGAGCGGATTGCCCTGCAAGGTTGGGATAGATCGGTGCCGTGGCCATGCCGTCCTTGCCATGGCAGGCGACGCAGGTAGTGATCTTCTCAGCGCCGGCTTCAGCATCCCCCGCAGCTTGAGTGGTAACAGCAAATGTTGCACAGCTTACTAGCAATGCAGTAGCCAGAATTTTCATAAACTAGACTCCAAAATGCTTCTTATGCTCTTCAAGAAACCCACTGGATGAGACATGAGTGGGCCGGTCAAGACGATAATGCCCGTACTCTAGATGCAAGTAAATTGATGGAAGTCAGGTTTTGCGCATAAAGATGACTTCTATCAATGAGGATGAAGCGAGATACTGACCTGGTAATTGACCAGAGCACAGGTAAGGAATAATCTTTAAGAAGCATTTTCAATGCATATTAATGGCGCGCTCGACTCTGTCGCTGAAAAGCGTCGATCAAACGCGTCGAAAACGAGAAAGAGGAAGGGGGAACCATATGGCCGATGGACTAACAAAATCGGCGGCACGCAATATCTTCTTTGGCGGGTCGCTGTTTTTCTTCTTACTGTTCGCCGCGCTGACGGCACACAGTCACTGGTATATGAAAACAGTCTCGACCAACGAGGAGACGCTGACTGCCTCGGTGAAGCATGGCAAGGAAGTGTGGGAGGAGAATAGCTGCATCAACTGCCACAGCCTGATCGGGGAGGGCGCCTACTTTGCACCGGAGCTTGGCAACGTCTGGGATCGTTACGGCGGTCGTGAAAATGCCGAAGCCGCTCGCGCGGGTCTGAAGGCATGGATGCAATCGCAGCCGCTCAACGTGCCGGGTCGTCGTCAGATGCCACAGTTCAACCTGAGCGACGAAGAGCTGGAGTCCCTGGTCGACTTCTTCCAGTGGACCGATTCCATCAATACCCAGGACTGGCCGCCTACCAAGTCAGGCTGATCGATCGCGCACATCGAAGGGTGCAAGAAAGACAAGGGTTCAAGAACACAGGAGCATCGAACCGATGAAATATGAAACACAATGGGTGGCCTACCCCTTCTTTGCCGTCGCGATGTTGTTATTCGCGCTGCAAATCGTGTTTGGGTTGTTGGCCGCCACCGTCTATGTGGTACCGGAATTCTGGGCCGAGTTCATGCCCTTCAACATCATACGCATGAGTCATACCAATCTATTGATCGTCTGGCTGTTGATCGGTTTCATGGGCTGTACCTACTTCCTGATGCCCGAAGAAGCGGAGCGGGAGATTCATAGCCCGATGATTGCCTACATTCAGTTGGGTATCTTCGTCATCGCTGGCGTGGGCGCGCTGGTCAGCTATCAGTTCGGCATCCATGAAGGTCGTGAGTTCCTCGAGCAGCCGTTCTGGGTCAAGGTGCTGATCACCATCTCCTTTCTGATGTTTCTCTACAACACCAGCATGACCTTGCTCAAGGGGCGCAAGACCGCGGTCAACATGATCCTGATGCTGGGCCTGTGGCTGGCGGCAGTATTCTGGCTGTTCGCTTTCTTCAACCCGAGCAACCTGGCCCTGGACAAGCTCTACTGGTGGTGGGTCGTGCACATCTGGGTAGAGGGCGTGTGGGAACTGATCATGGCCTCCTTGCTGGCCTATCTGCTGATCAAGATGACCGGGGTGGACCGCGAAGTGATCGAGAAGTGGCTCTACGTCATCATCGGGCTGGCGCTGTTCTCCGGCCTGCTGGGGACCGGTCACCACTACTACTGGATCGGTGCGCCTGGCTACTGGCAGCCCATCGGCAGCATCTTCTCCACCCTCGAGGTATTGCCATTCTTCGTCATGGTGATGTTCGCCTTCAGCATGTTCTGGAAGGGGCGGCGCAATCACCCCAACAAGAGCGCCATGCTATGGACTCTGGGCAGCGCTGCCACAGCGTTCTTTGGCGCCGGCGTATGGGGCTTCATGCATACCCTGTCCTTCGTCAACTACTATAGCCACGGGACCCAGGTCACGGCTGCCCATGGGCATCTGGCCTTCTACGGTGCCTACGTGATGATGATACTGGCGGTGATCACCTACGCCATGCCGCAGATTCGTCGCGTGCAGCCCTACAATCAGATCATGAACATGTGGAGCTTCTGGATCATGACCTCCGCCATGGCCTTCATGACCTTCACCCTGACCTTTGCCGGTGTGGTGCAGACTCACCTGCAGCGGGTGCTGGGCATGAACTACATGGAAGTGCAGGATCAGCTCGTGCTGTTCTATGTCATGCGTCTGGGTACGGGTGTGGCAGTGGCCATCGCGGCTGTGCTGTTCCTTTACGCCATCTTTGGACGAGTGAAGGAGCAGGTGCCTGCCGGCGGTACTCAGTTGACCTCCGGCGCCTACTGAGCCGTTGCTGACTTATCGCACCACGTAGTAACCCGCGACCTCCTTGAGGTCGCGGGACATCGATTCTTCCTGGAGTGTCTTTATGTCATCCTCACCCGCCCAGCCCATTGGGGCTGATCGTGAGCTTCCTTTTTACCAACCGGTCGGTAACGAACGCGAACTGTTCGAACATGCCTATCGCCAGCACCTGCCCTTGCTGCTCAAGGGTCCCACCGGCTGCGGCAAGACCCGCTTCGTCGCCCATATGGCGGCGCGACTGGGCAAGCCGCTATTTACCGTCTCCTGCCACGATGACTTGACCGCCGCCGACTTGACCGGGCGTTATCTGCTTCAGGGCGGCGAGACGCGTTGGGTCGATGGTCCCCTGACCCGCGCCGTGCGTGAAGGGGGAATCTGCTATCTCGACGAGGTGGTAGAGGCGCGCAAGGACGTCACCGTGGTACTGCACCCCTTGACCGACGATCGCCGTTTGCTGCCCTTGGAGCGTACCGGCGAGCTGCTCGAGGCACCAGACGATTTCATGCTGGTGGTCTCCTACAATCCTGGCTATCAGCACATCCTGAAGTCGCTCAAGCCCAGCACTCGCCAGCGCTTCGTGGCCCAGACTTTCGGCTTTCCTCCTCCGGCGGTGGAGCGCGATATCGTCGCTCGGGAAAGTGGTCTGTCCGCGGACAGATGTAGCGCCCTGGTCAATCTGGCTGCGCGATTGCGCGACATGAAGGGCCAGGACCTGGAGGAGGGCGTATCGACACGTCTGCTGGTCTACTGCGCCACCTTGATCGTTGCCGGCATGCCCATCATGCAGGCCGCCCGGGCGACCCTGGTGGAGCCGCTTTCCGACGACGATGATGTGCAAGAAGGGTTGATGGAGGCCATCCGTGCCACCTTTGGTTGAGAAAGGCCGATTCATTGCTGCGCTCGATATCCTGCCCGCCGGCGGTACTCGCAATCGTCATTTACCGACATGTAAACTCCGGTTACTGCGTTCCGGCGGCGACC
This sequence comes from uncultured Halomonas sp., assembly GCF_947493865.1. Taxonomy (GTDB): domain Bacteria; phylum Pseudomonadota; class Gammaproteobacteria; order Pseudomonadales; family Halomonadaceae; genus Modicisalibacter. Next base: position 282,687 of record NZ_CANLTC010000001.1, on the reverse strand, counting down.
AGCCTCTCATCGCTCGCGACATGAATCGAAGCTTTCTCTCGAAACGCGTCTTGAGGATATGAGCCTATGAGCAAGCTGGATTTTCTTGAAGTGGAAGAGTTCGTCGGGCGCCACTGGCACCGCTGGGCGTCCAATGCCACTAGTTACCCGCATCACCCCGAGGCGGCGGTCCATCTCGAGGATCTGCGCATCGTGCTGGGGGTGTTTTTCCGTGCCAGTGGTGGCGAGGCGGGTCTGGAAGTGGCAGCCATTGCCGCGCGCAACTCGACCCATCGCTTGAGTCTGCGACAGCGCCTGGGCTTCGATGAGGAAATCCTCGATATCGCCCGACGCGACGAGGAAAATCTGCTGCTGCCTCCCACTCTCGACCTGTTTGCCGATGCGGCCCTCAATCGCGATCTTTATTTCTGGTTGGCGGCCTTCCTGGCGCTGGCGCGTCGCGTCCCACGTTACGATGACCCCTTGCGTCAGGACATCGCCTGGCTGCGTGACGTGCTAGGGGCGACTCGTCGAACCCTGACCCATTTCCCGGGGCTGCAAGAGCGCCACATGCGGCTCTGCAAGGCGCTGTTGGTCATTCGCCCCAAGCGCCGCCTCCCGGCTACCGAGGCCGCCGTCGAGAAGGTGATCCTACGCCTGCTAGGCGACCCGCACCCGTTGAGCGGCGAGGCCGCCGAAGTGGAGGCGGCAATTCACGACCCCGATGCCTCCCTGGATGCCTTTCAAGCACCACGGGGCTATCGTCCACCGCTTCCCGTACCGCTCTGGGCGCAGGTCGTCGATCTGGGTAATCAGGGCGAAACCCGTCCCTTGGGCGACGACGATGAGCCAGGCGATCAACAGGCCGAGGCGGTCGCTCAAGGCAAGCGCAAGGCGGAGCGTCGGCGTCAGGACCAGAGTGAACGCAAGGACTCGCTGATCTTCAATCGCTTCGAGAAGATGCTGTCCTTTTCCGAGATGATCAACCTCAATCGGATGGTGGATGACGAGGAGGACAAGAACGCCAAGAGCACCGCAGAACAGATGGAGGAGATCACGCTGAGCCCCCACCAGCAGCGGGCGGCATCCCAGCTCAAGATCGATCTGGACCTGGCGCCGGAAGCCATCAGTGGCGAGCGCCTGCGTGGCAAGCACCTTTATCCCGAGTGGAATCATCGCAAGCAGATCTATCTACCGGATCACTGCGCGGTGCTGACGGGCCTGCAAAGCGAAGAAGGCGAAAACTGGACCCCGGACGACACGACCCGGCGGCGTATTCGGCGAGTGCGTCGGGAGTTCGAGGCGCTGCGCCCGCGTCGCGAAACCCTGCGTGGCCAACTCGATGGCAGTGAACTGGACATGGATGCGGTGATTCGCGCCCATTGTGACCTGGCCGCCACCGGCGAGACCAACGATCGCCTGTATCTGGCGACCCGACAGCAGGCCCGGGATCTGGCGGTGACGATCCTGGTGGACGTATCGCTGTCCACGGATGCCTGGCTGGAGGATAGGCGGGTGCTGGACGTGGAAAAGGAAGCCCTGCTGGTGCTCGGCCATGGCCTGGCGGGATGCGGAGACGACTACGCGATCCACTGCTTCACCTCCCATCGCCGCCAGAAGGTATGGGTCAACACTCTCAAGACGTTTGAAGAGCCGATGAACGAGCGAGTCGACCGGCGCATCGCAGCCCTCAAACCCGGGCGCTACACCCGCATGGGGCCAGCCATCCGGCATATGACCCAAGAGCTTTCCAAACGGCCCAATCGGCATCGGCTGCTGCTGGTACTCACCGACGGCAAGCCCAACGATACCGACTATTACGAAGGGCGTTATGGCATCGAGGACACCCGCAAGGCGATCCGTGATGCGCGTCAGCAGGAGATCAAGGTATTCGGCGTGACCATCGACCAGGAGGCGCGGCAGTATATTCCGCATCTATTTGGCCGCGGCGGCTACGCCATCGTGCAAAAGCCCGAGCACCTTTCTTTGGCGTTGCCAGGGATATACCGTCAAATTATTGCCAACTAAGGAGCGAATCATTCATGACTGCCCGCGCCGTGGTCGCGATACTGATAGGTGGCCTGGTCTTTCTGGCGGTGGTGATTCCGGTAGCCTGGATCATCAATACGAAGGATTGGGGCGTGGCGATGATCTTCCCCGCGCCCTTTATCGTCTATGGCTTGATGGTCCTGGCGCGGCGGTTGGACGATTGGGTGCGCGCCGACCCGAAACGGCGCCGGCAGCCCTGATCAGCCAAGAACGATCAGCCAAGAAGGTTGGCCCGGGCCGCCAGGTAGCCCGACAGGATCAACCCCAGGATCACCAGCGCCAGGCCCAGGAAGGCACCTTTCCAGGCAGGTGACGAGACACGCAGGTTGAGATAGATCATCAACACTTGATGCGCCTTGAAGCCGGTGCTGATCAACACCAGCAGCGCCGACCAGAGCGGCAATGCCAGCCACTGATCCTCGGCGTCGAGCCGGGCGGAGATCATCGATACCAGTGTCAGCCCCATCAGAATGACCCAGGTAATCGTCAGGCGGCGGGTAGTGGGATGCGTCGTCATCTTGGTTAACTCGGCAAATGGTTATCTCAATAGATAAATCAGCGGGTAGAGCAGAATCCAGATCAGATCGACCATGTGCCAGAAGGCCGTGGCGGTCTCCACATTGGCAAGCGTGGTGCGCCAGGTCACCAGGGCAAGCACTCCCAGCCCGAACAGCACGTGGGCGAAATGAAAGCCGGTCAGCAGATAATAGAAGGCGAAGAAGGTGTTGGTGTCAGGCGTCAGGCCGGCACTGAACTTGTCGATGTATTCGACGATCTTGATTGCGCAGAATATCGCGCCGAGCGTCATGGTCGCCAGCAGCCAACGCCGGCTATGGCGTATCCGGCCTTGCGCCACCGCATTCACCGCCAGCGCCGCAAACAGGCCGCTGGTCAACAGCACCATGGTATTCAGGCCGCCCATGATGGGGTCGAGCTGCTGCTGGGAAGCATCGAAAAGTGGCTGCTCCGCGGCGCGCATCCAGGCGTAGAGGCCAAAGGCGGCGGCAAACACCAGCATTTCGCTCAGGATCAGCACCCACATCAAGGGGTTGCCGGGCAGGGCGGATAGCGGGCCCCAGTCGCTATCGGTATCGGCGGCGTCGCTCTCGATAGCGTCGTCCGTCAAGGCGTCACTCTGCCCAGGCTGGCCGTGTTGCGATTCAGTCATGGAAACTCACCGAGGCGCCACCGAAAGTCAGGCTGCGCGGATTGTCGATGGGGCGGTTGGCCATCAGGCGATGAATGCCCACGCCACAGCGCGCTACCATCCATATCAGGCACATCATGAAGAATAGATAGCCCAATCCCCAGGCGATGCCCGGAGCGGCATCGAGATAGCCCAGCAGGTTCCACAGCAGCAGTCCAATGCCACCCGCCACGATCCCGAGCCAGAAGGTGCGAATCTGAAACAGCAGGTGCGTATCGACCCATTCGGCGCCGCGCCCCAGCTTGAAGTGAGCGATCGCTACGCCGAGCGGCGCCGTGACCACGGCCATGATGCTGCCCAGATACAAGGCATAGATCAAAACAGCAGCGCCGCGGCCCGGTGAGTTGGCTTTGAGAGCGGCGAAGTCGTCTTCGTTGCGTTCGAGATTGGTTGGCATGCGTCATCCCTCTTTAGCGTTCAAGGTGGGGTAGCTTGTTGGGAACGCCGTCCCACTCTTCAGCGTCCTCAGGCGGGTCCTGCTTCTCGGTGATAACCGGCCACTGCTCGGCCAGCTCCGCGTTGAGTTCGATAAAATGACGCTGTGAGTCGGGTAGCTCGTCCTCGGCGAAGATTGCCTCCGCTGGACACTCGGGCTCACATAGCGCGCAATCGATACACTCATCCGGGTTGATTACCAGGAAATTAGGGCCCTCATAGAAGCAATCGACGGGACAGACTTCCACGCAGTCGGTGTACTTGCATTTGATGCAGTTTTCGGTGACCACGAAGGTCATGGCTCATCTCCCGATTTTTAAGATGCATATATTACACATCTTAAAGCCCGGAACGAATGGCGGCAATCGCCACGCAGGAGCAGGCGAAGAAAAGCGGTGTGCGGGAGCCTGGGGTATCAGGTTCCGTCAGGGCTGAAAATTCGAAATAGATTCCATATATTGTGTTTGTTATCATTATGGAACCCATATGTAGTGTGTATATTTGCCGGTAGGAAATAACATTTTCTTGACGTGAGTCATGATCGATAGAGGCCAGGGTGATTAGGATGGCCAGCATTAAAGCACCTTGCGCAATTAGAAAAGTGATTGCATTCGATTAGTTTTGTACTCAGATTTTGCCTACGGGCTAGCTGCTGGCCCGGGTTTTTCTTAATTTCAGAATGTTTGGAGATTTCTCCTCATGAGCACTTCCGCCAAAGCCGTCAAGACATCCAACGAGGTACCGCTGCAGGTACCCTCTCGCGATATCTGGGATTCCAAGTATCGCCTCAAGGATCGTCACCAACGGCCTGTCGACAAGGATGTCCGGGCGACTTACGAGCGCGTGGCTAGCGCCCTGGCCGCAGTCGAAGGCGACAAGGCTGCCGAATGGCTGGAGAAATTTCGCTGGGCCCTGGAAAATGGCGCCATCCCCGCGGGGCGGATTCTCTCCAATGCCGGCGCCGAGGATTACAAGCCCGCGGTCAGCCTGATCAACTGCACCGTATCCCGTACCATCCACGACTCCATGCAGGACATTCTCGGTTCCGTGGTGGATGCGGGCATGACGCTGAAGGCGGGTTGTGGCATCGGCTATGAATTCTCCACCCTGCGCCACAAGGGCGGCTTCGTGTTCGGTGCCGGGGCCGGCACCAATGGGCCGCTGGCGTTCATGGACGTGCACGACAAGATGTGTTTCACCGTGGCCTCCGCCGGCGGTCGTCGCGGGGCGCAGATGGCGACCTTCGATGTCGGCCATCCAGACGTCAGGGAGTTCATCGAGGCCAAGCGCGAGGCGGGGCGACTGCGGCAGTTCAACCTGAGTCTTCTGATTACCGATGAGTTCATCGAAGCGGTCAAGCAGAATGCGGATTGGCCGCTGGCGTTTCCACTGCACCCCGGTGAAAAGGAGGACGTCAAGCAAGATGAGCTGATCTATCGCGACTGGCCGGTGATCGAGCCGGGCTACACCGTCGACGATGAAGGCCGGGTGGCCTGTCGCATCGTCGAGGTGATCAAGGCCCGGGAGCTGTGGGACACCATCATGTCCTCCACCTACGACTTCGCCGAACCGGGTTTCATCCTGATCGATCAGGTCAACCGCATGAACAACAACTGGTTCTGCGAGGAGATCCGGGCGACCAACCCTTGCGGTGAGCAGCCACTTCCACCGGAGGGCGCGTGCCTGCTGGGATCGATCAACCTGACCCGGTTCGTGATCGAGCCCTTTGGCGACAATCCTCGCTTCGACTGGGAGCGCTATCGCAAGGTGGTGGCGATCTTTACCCGCATGCTCGATAACGTGGTGGAAATCGCTGGCTTGCCACTGCCCGGCCAGCAGCGCGAGATCGAGTCCAAGCGACGCCATGGCATGGGTTTCCTGGGGCTCGGTTCGACGATGACCATGCTCAAGATGCGCTACGGCAGCGATGATTCCCTGGCCTTTACCAACGAGGTAAGCCAGACGCTCGCTCTCGAAGGCTGGAAGGTGGCGCTCGAGCTTGCTCGGGAAAAGGGCATGGCGCCGATTCTGGCAGAAGAGATCGAGATCACTCCGAAGATGATGCGCGAGCGCCCGCAGCTGGCAAAAGACGGCTACGAGATTGGTGACAAGGTGCCTGGGCGTATCCTGCATGCCCGCTACAGCAACTACATGCAGAAGATCGCCGAGGTCGAGCCGGAACTGGTGGCAGCCCTCGCCGAGCACGGCGCGCGTTTTACCCATCACTCGTCCATCGCCCCGACCGGCACCATCAGCCTGTCGCTCGGTAACAATGCCTCCAACGGCATCGAGCCGTCATTCTCCCATCGTTACTATCGCAACATCATACAAGCCGGGAAGAAGACCAAGGAGCAGGTCGAGGTCGTCTCCTTCGAACTCGCCGCCTATCGGCATTTCGTGGCCGCCGAGGCGGTGGAAAGCGATCTTCCGGATTATTTCATTACCGCGGATGCGGTCACGCCGAAACAGCACGTGGCGGTACAGGCGGCGGCCCAGGCCTGGATCGACTCGGCCATCTCCAAGACCGTCAACGTTCCCACGAACTTCCCGTATGAGGCGTTCAAGGATCTTTATCTGGATGCCTACGAAAGCAGGCTCAAGGGCTGCACCACCTTCCGCTTCAACCCGGAAACCCTGCAGGGCGTTCTGGTGCGCGAAGAAGACTTGAACAACACCACTTACGTATTCGAGCTGGAAAGCGGCGAGTCCATCGAGCTTTCAGGCAACGAGAAAGTGGTCTACGACGGTGAGGAACACAATGTCGCCAACCTCTACGATGCGTTGAAGGAAGGCAACTATGGCAAGTGGTGACAGCGCCCCAACGTACCGTGAATTCAGCATCATGACCGTTTATAGAGGAGCCTTGTGATGACCGTCGAAATCACATCCAAGATTGTGGGGTATCACGTCAAGCAGCCCCAGGCCAGGTTGCAGACAGAAGCGCATACAGGGCTGCAAACAGGGTTGCAGGCCGAGTTGCCGCTGAGTGAAGAAGACCCTTTGACGCTGCGCATTCCATCGCGCCCGGAAGGCACGCTTGAGGCGGTCTCCGAAAAGATCTCCTATGTCGGCGCCGAAGGGCGCAAGAAGGTCTATGTACTGGTGGCTTTCATGCCGGTGGAAGGGGTACTCAATGGCAAGCAGGTGGTCATCGAGCGTCCGGTGGAGTTCTTCTTTCCCTCGGGCCAGCTTTCCAGCGAACATCAATGGATCACCGCCACCATGCGTAGTCTGTCCCTGGCGGCCCGGGGCGGTTATATCACTCAGGCTCTGGCGGATCTGCGCAAGGTGGCCTGGGACAAGGGGCTTGTACGCTGCGGCATGAACCGTTGGAACAAACCCATGTTTCACGATTCCGAGGTGTCGGCGATCGCCTGGTCCATCCAGCAGATCCTGTATCGCCGCGGGTTCGTGGACGCCGATGGCATTCAGGTGCCCGTGGAGGAGCTGGCTCAACGCTACGCCCAGCGTCTGCTCTACGGCCACCCCTGGCAGCCACCGGCCGCCGAGGACAACGACGTTCAGAGCAACCAGGGAGGAGGTGCCGGAGCGGCGGTAGTCGGGCACTGCCCGGAATGCCGCGGCGAGTTGATCATGATGGATGGCTGCCCGACCTGCTATGCCGGTTGCGGCTGGTCGAAATGCGGGTGATAAATGCGGGTGAAAATAGCCCCTTGACATCATTGTGACGTGGCTGGGTCATTAAGTTGGGTCACAGGTTCAAGCGCAGACACGTTCAGGGCGTGTCTGCGAAAAATGGCTACACTGTATCGAAAGCATGATCACAAGGAGGTAAACGATGAAAATTGTCAGCGCATCCTTGCTCGCGAGCTTGATGCTGTTGCCCATGGGTGCCGCTATGGCTAATGAAGGCGATGCACCGAGCATGGAAATCGAGCTTCAGGAACCTGGTGGCGACATCACCATTGCCAAGCTCGTATCGAATGTCGATGGTTTCGTTGTGGCGCACGAGGCGGATGATGAAGGCAACCCGAATACAAAAGCCATTGGCCACACCCAGATCAAAAAAGGGTCTCAGGAACGTATCGGCATCGTGCTGGATAGGGACATCGAATCTGGTGAAAAAATCTTCGTCATGTTGCACGAGGATACCGGCGAGATCGGCAAGTATGAATTTAGCCCGGATAACACCGACGTGGATAAACCCGTCCTGGTGGATGGTCAACCCTTCATGGAATCCTTTCAGGTCAGTTGGACTGGCGACCACTGAGCCAAAAGTCATCCAGTGGCTATCCGGAGGTTTGCCAAAAGCCTACCAGGCATCCAATCCTAGACCTGATAGTCACTGGAATCATTTCGGCAGCAAATCGCTTGGCGGCATCAAGCAATTTGACGTAGATCAATTTTCCTTCAGAAACATCCCCTTCATCGCCTGAAACGCCGATACGCTTTCAATGGCAGTGCTAAACTGAAATGAATATCAGACGGCAACATATTGTCTTTAAAAAATAGAAAAAAATAAGTTAGTACGCTAAAAATTAGATGTAGTTTATTTATGCATGTTCGATGCACGATTGGCATTGGCATATTGGTTGGCCATAAAAAAACGACGACTGGTGAGTCCCAGGCAGACTCGCCAATGATGAGGAGAAAACCATGGGGATGTGGAAGCTCAAGCGCCGTGACTTCTTGAAAGGCATGGGGCTCACCGGTACCGGTGTGCTGCTCAGCGGCAACGTCTGGGCACTCAACCGTCTCGAGCCCATCGGCGATACACTGTCGAGCGAGTATCCCTACCGGGATTGGGAAGACCTGTATCGCAACGAGTGGTCCTGGGACAAGATCGGCCATGCGGCTCACTGTATCAACTGCATGGGCAACTGCGGCTGGGATGTCTATGTAAAAGACGGCATCGTCATTCGCGAAGAGCAGATCGCCAAGTATCCCTCGGTCAATGACAAGGTGCCGGATGCCAACCCACGAGGGTGTCAGAAGGGCGCCATTCACTCTACCGCCATGTACGAGGCGGATCGCGTTCACTATCCGCTCAAGCGTGCCGGTGAGCGCGGCGAGGGCAAGTGGCAGCGTATCTCCTGGGATCAGGCCACGGAAGAGATCGCCGACAAGATCATCGATATTTTCGAGAAATATGGCCCGGGCAAGCTGAAGACCCACCAGGGCTCCGGCAACCAGTCCATGGTGCGCCAATCCGCGGGCAACCGCTTTTCCTGCCTGGTCGGCGGTATCCAGCTCGACGGCTTCACCGTGGTAGGCGACTTGAACACCGGCGCGCATCTGGCCTACGGCAATCCGTTGGAAAGCTTCACCTCGGACGCCTGGTTCGATGCGGACTACATTCTGCTGGGCATGATCAATCCCAACGCCACCCGTATCCCCGACGCTCACTATATCTGGGAAGCACAGCATAACGGCGCGCGTATCGTTTCCACCGCACCGGACATGAACCCCAGCGCCATTCACACCGATCTGTGGATGCCCATCAAGCATGGCACCGACCCTTACCTTGCCATCTCCATGGTCAACGTGATCATCGAGGAAAAGCTCTACAAGCCCGACTTCATGAAGGAGCAGACGGATCTGCCGATCCTGGTGCGCAGCGACAACCAGAAGATGCTGCGGGAATCCGATATGGAAGAAGGCGGTTCCGAAGAGGTCTTCTACCACTGGGATCTCAATAGCAACAAGCCGGTCAAGGTCAAGGGCTCCACGGGTTCCACGGACAAGACCCTCAAGCTCGACAACGTCGATCCTGCCATCGAGGGTGAGTTCGATTTCGATGGTATCAAGGTCACGCCGGTCTTCGAATTCGTCAAGAAGGAGGCTGCCAAGTTCCCGCCGGAAGACACCGAGTCCCGCACGGGGCTGAATGCAGACATGGTGCGTCGCGAGGCGCGTCGCCTGGCAGAGGCGCGCAAGGCCATCGTCATGCTGGGTTACATCACCTCGTTCTATTCCAACTGCCTGTTCACCGGCTGGGGCTATGCGCTGGCGCTGGCATTGACCGGCCACGGTGGCAAGACCGGCGGCCTGGATACCTCCTGGGTGGTGTGGAACCACCCGCGCTGGACGGAGCTTGCCAACTTCGGCGGCAAGAAGCTGCCCCGTTACGAAGCCGGCGGTATCGGCGAGTTCAAGCGCGGCAACATGATCAAGGGCGCGCGCAAGCATTTCGACAACGCCAAGCTCAAGGAGGCGGTGGGCTTCGATCTCGACGATATGGAAGAGATGATGCAGGAGTCCATCGACAAGGGCTGGATGCCCTATTACGGCGAGATCAAGGGCATGATCTCCGTGGCGGACAACACCTTCCGGCGCAACAAGTACGTCGACGAATACCGCCGGGTGCATCTGGAGCAGGCCAGCGAGCTCTACGTCAACGTCAACGTGCGGCTGGACTCCACCGCGGAGTGGGCGGACTACGTATTGCCCGCGGCCAGCCACTACGAAGCCTGGGACCTGCGTACCCAGGGCTTCCACCGCTTCTGTAACGTCTTTACTCGCCCCGTGGAGCCGATCTTCGAATCGAAGCCGGATTGGGAAATCATGGCGCTGCTGACCAAGAAGATACAGGAGCGGGCCATAGCTCGCGGTATCGGGCCGATCGAAGACGGCGATGTGACCCGGGATCTGCATACCATTCATGACGACTTCACCATGAATGGCAAGCTGATGACCGACTACGACGTGACCAAGTGGATGGTGGAAAACTCACCAGAGTTCGGTGATATAACGATAGAGGAGGCGGCGGAGAAAGGCTTCATCGTGCTGAACGAAAAGGCCGGCACCAATCAGCCCCTGGTAAAAGATGAGCCCTACAATCCCTTCACCGCCCAGACGGATGCCAAGAAACCTTACGATACCCTGACCGGGCGTATCACCTTTTACTGCGATCATCCGTGGTTCATGAAGATGGGTGCCGCGGTACCCACCGGGCGTGGAACCGCCGGGCCCGAAGCATCGAAGTATCCGCTGGCGTTCTACTCGCCTCACACCCGTTGGGGGATTCACTCCAACTGGCGTTCCAACAAGTTCATGCTGCGTCTGCAGCGGGGCGAACCCAATATCTACATCAACCCCGAACTTGCGGATAAGCGAGGCATCAAGGACGGCGATACCGTACGGCTGTTCAACGCCAACGGCGAGTTCTTCGCCCAGGCGAAGTTCTACCCGAGCATTCCCGCCAATACGATCATGATGGAGCACGGCTGGGAGCCGCATCAGTACATTCAAAGAAAGCCCATGAACAACTCCATGGCGACCTTCCTGCAGCCGCTTGAAATGGCCGGCGGTTGGGGGCATCTGGGCTTCAAGTATGCGATGTGGAACGCCAATCAGTTGGCACATGAGGGTAGCTACGACATCGAACTGGCCAACCCCGAAGACATCAGCTTCAGCTGATCCTGACCGGCACAAGAGGAGAGAGTCATGGCCGTAAAACGTCAAATCAGCATGGTGCTGGACCTGAACAAATGCATCGGTTGCCAGACCTGCACAACCGCCTGCAAGCTGATGTGGACCAACCGCAGTGGTCGCGAATACATGTACTGGAACAACGTCGAGACCATGCCCGGGGAAGGCTATCCCCGCGGCTATCAGAAGATGGGGGGTGGTTTCGACAAGGACGGTGCACTCAAGCTCAGCAAGCAGCCCTCGCTGGAAGATTACGGTATTCCCTGGGAATACAACTACGAAGAAGCCCTGATGACCGGTACCGACCCTTGGTTGCGGCCCAACGTCAAGCCCACCTGGGGAGCCAACTGGGATGAGGATCAGGGTGAGGGGGACTACCCCAACAGTTACTACTTCTATCTGCCGCGCCTGTGCAACCACTGCGCCAATCCGGCCTGTCTGGCGGCCTGTTCGCGCAACGCCATCTACAAGCGCCAGGAGGACGGCATCGTGCTGGTGGATCAGGAGCGGTGCCGGGGCTATCGCTACTGCGTCAACGCCTGCCCCTACAAGAAAGTCTACTTCAACGAGGAGCTGTCCAAGTCCGAGAAGTGCATCTTCTGCTACCCGCGCATCGAAAAGGGTCTAGCCACCGCCTGTGCTCGCCAGTGCGTCGGGCGCATTCGCTGGATCGGCTATCTGGATGACAAGGACGGCCCCATCCACACCCTGGTGGAAAAGTACAAGGTCGCCTTGCCGCTGCACCCGGAGTGGGGTACTCAGCCCAATGTCTTCTATGTGCCCCCGATGTCTTCGTCGAAGTTCGGCCCCAATGGCGAGGAGCTGGATGAGCCGCGTATACCCCTTGCGTACCTGGAAAGCCTGTTTGGCGAACGGGTCGGCGAGGTGCTGGAGACCATCAAGCGGGAGCGCAAGGCCAAGAACGAAGGCCGGGAGAGCGAGCTGATGGATACTTTGATCGGCTTCAAGCATGCCGAAATGTTCAAGCTGAGCTGAGGGCAACATCATGACGACAGCTCAACGGCCACCTCCGGTGGACTCTCCCGCTCGCGCGGAAGCCAAGAGCATGATTTACCGCTTGGCGGCGGTGGCCTTCGGCCACCCGCTGCCGGAAACTCAGCAGGCCTTCGCGGATGGCAGTTTCAACCAGGCGCTGGACAGCGCCTGGCAGGCGGTCACCGGGCGTCCCTGGCCTTGTCAGCCGGCGAGCAGCAGTTTCGCCGAGCTGGAAGCCGGCTATATCAGCGCCTTCCGGCATGGCCGGCAAGGTAGACCGCAGGTTGCCCTGGTGGCAGGCGAGTATGAAGAATTGCTCGATGGCCAGATGCGCCCCACTTTTCTACTGAACGTGCAGGCCTTCTACAAGCATTTCGGTTTGCAGGCTGCCCTGGGGGACGAGGGACTGACCGAGGAGCCGGATCACCTGAGCGCCATGCTCGAGTTCATGGCGGTGTTGACCCATCTGGAAGCTCGCGCCCTTGCAGAGGCCAAGGAACCAACCTCCTACCGTCGCGCGCAACGGGATTTTCTCAAGCGCCACCTGGTGCCGCTGCTTGCAGCCATTCAACGCCGTGCCGCCAGCGAAAAGCGGCTGACCCTGGATGCGACCCTGATACGCCTGATCGAGGATCTGCCGGAGTGGGCCAGAAACCAACTGGTCGAGCTCGAAGCGCGGGTTGGCCCTTACGATGAAAAGGTGAAGGGGGCTGCGGTCAAGGGCCGTGCCCTCGATCAGAACTTATGGAATTGAGGAGTAGAGTCATGGCAATGCGTTGCTCGTTCAAATATGTGGCCGCGCTCTGTGTGTCGCTGTCGCTGCCCGGAATCGCTATGGCGGAGTTCTCGGCGTTTGAAAACCCCAATATCCAGGAAGTAAAGCCCTGGGACACTATCAAGGTAGGACGAGTGCCGGATGACATCTATCTGCGCGACATAGATGATCCGGACGATATCATCTGGGACCGGGTTCCCAGTTATCGCACCTATTTGAGCGTGGCGCCGCCGGTGCATCCTTCGACAAGGCTTCGCTTTGATGCGGATCAGGGCACGAACCTGTATTTCCAGGTTGCCCGCACCTCGGATTATTTTCTGGTGCGCTTGCGCTGGAAGGACACCACCAAGAACGTCGCTACCAGTATTGACGGCTTTCGCGATGCCGCCGCCATTCAGTTTGCTTTGAACGGCTCCACGGACACCTCGTACATGATGGGCTCCGGGCCGGATAGTCCGGTCAATATCTGGTACTGGCGTTCGGACTATGACTTTAATGTGGAAGACCTGGCCGCCGGCGGCTATGGCAGTACCACCATGTTGCCGGATCAGCAGCTCGACGGACATGCCGCTTACATCGATGGCCGTGCACCCGTGGATCAGGAATGGCATCTGGTGATGGCGCGAAAGATCGGTAGCGACGAGGAACATCAGATCGATCTGACCAAGGAAGAGATTCCCATCAGCTTCGCCGTGTGGCAGGGCGCGGATGGCGGACGCGACGGTAACAAGCACGTCACCCAGGGGTGGATTCTGCTGGACAATAGTCAGGAAGGTGGCAAGTCATTTGACGACGACAAGGCTCAGGCCTCCACTCAAACGTCCAATCAATAGGTGTCGGAATGTCGGTTTCCTACCTCAACGTAGGCAGTGACTCAGCAGGCAGTAACGAGGAACTCAAGCTCAGCCCGGCGGATTGCGGGCTGGGTCACTCCTGTCAGTTTTGCCCTCACGAGCCCCACTGCAGCCTGGACAAGCCTCACCACGAGAAACTGCTGATCGAAAGCCGCCTCGAGCGCATCGATCAGATCGTGCTGGTAATGGCCAACAAGGGCGGCGTGGGCAAGAGCACCGTATCCGCCAATCTGGCTACCGGCCTGGCCCAGCGCGGCTATCGGGTCGGGGTGGCGGATGCGGATATTCACGGCCCCAATCAGAGTCGTTTTTTTGGGTTTGCCGGCGAACACGTACGCCTGAGCGATCAGGGGCTGGCCACCAAGGATTTCACGGACGACTCCCTGGAGCATCCGGTCAAGGTGGGGTCGCTTGCCTTTCTGATGGAAAGCGACGACACCCCCATCGTATGGCGGGATGCCTACAAGCACGACTTCATGCATCATCTGGTGGGCTCCTTCGACTGGGGCGAGCTGGATTTTTTGATCGTGGACATGCCCCCGGGCACCGGCAACGAGCTGATCACGCTTTCCGACATGCTCGAAGGCGCAAACGTCTCGGCGCTGCTTGCCACCACGCCGCAAGACGTGGCGCTCATGGACAGCTTGAAAGCCGTGCGTTTCTGTCATGAGCGAGGCCTGCCGATGCTAGGCGTGGTGGAAAACATGTCCGGCATTACCTGCCCGCACTGCAGCGGTGAGTTTCATCTCTTTCCCCGAGAGCATTTGGCAGAAAGCCTTGCAAAAGCGGGTATCGAATCTCTTACACAGATTCCCCTGGCGCTGGAACTTGCCTCGGGCTCGGACCTGGGGACGCCGGTGGTGGTCGCGCATCCTCAGAGCCCCGCCGCCCAGGCATTCACGCCGGTGGTGGATGCCTGCGTGGCGAAAGCCCAGGCGGAATTTTCCCAGGCCGCGGTGCATTCCCTGGGGGATGCCTTCGAGAAAAATCTCGAGTCCCCCGATCTGGAAGAGGCCCTGGCCGGCTTGCCGCCGGAGGAACGCGACGCTGTACGCCAGGAACTTGAAGCCATGTTGAGCGTCGAGCAGAACCGCCTCTCTGGCGCCGACGTTTCCATCGATTCATCCAGTCATGATGACAGCGACAAATAAGGAATTTCATGCGTACAACCGGTACCGCCCCCGACCCTGAGCGTCGTCGCCTATTTCGAAATCTGCTCAGCGGTGGCGATCCCGAGGCGCCTCATCAAGCGACCTGGCATCGTGTGCCCGAGGTCAGTGCCGGTGACGGCGATGTGCTGTGGTCCGGCTGGGCATCCCAGAGTGAAGTGTTCGTGGTGGGTGACGAAGGCATGATCCTGCACTTCGATGGCACTCCCGCTGAAGACGGCAGCCTGTGGCATCACATGGAGACGCCCATATGTCTTCCGCTGCACGCCATCTGGGGTAACGATCGTTCACGGCTCTACGCCGTGGGTTGGATGGGCACCATCCTGCATTACGATGGCAGCCAATGGCATCTGCAGCGCGGCGGCATCATCGACGAGCGCACCGAACGCTTTGCCCCCTGCGAGGAGAACACGCCGCTGTTCGCCATCACTGGCGACGAGTCAGGCCGCGCCTGGGCGGTAGGGGACGATGGCATGATCCTGGCCTTCGACGGCGAGACCTGGCAGCGCGAGGCAAGCCCCACCACGATCAACCTGCGCGGCATTACCCGAACGCCCAACGGGCAGCTCTATGCGGTGGGTGGCGAAGGGACCGTGCTCACAAGCGCCGGGGACGGTAATTGGCAGCAGATGGCGTGCCCCTTCGGTTCCGGTTTCATGACCGTGCTGGCGCTTGGCGATGATGAATTGCTGATGGCCGGCGGGCGCTACTTCATCGACCAGAACGGTTTTCGTGGCGAACTGGTTCGCTATCGAAAAGGGCGCTTCGAGCAGGTCGAGGTCGACAAGCCCATGCCCCGGATACGCTCTCTCAAGACGTATAAAGAGGGGGTGTTGATCGTCGGCGATCAGGGGCATCTTTACTATCTAAAGGGCAGCCGGCTCGATCAGCTGCAAAGCAACAACCGTCATGATCTGATGGATATCGTGCCGCTGCCCACCGGGGAAGCCCTGGCGGTGGGGGACTTCGGTACCATCATGACCGCTGCGGCGGACTTCACCCTGGCCTTGGCGCCGGTGGTGGACCCGAACGCGGAACAGGCCGTTGATTGGCAAGCCATGGACTCCGGTACCAGCCATCAGCTCTGGGGCCTGTGGGCGAGCCCGGATGGCACGCTTTATGCCTGTGGTGAAGGCGGTGTCGTGTTGCGCCACGCCAGCCACGATGACAGTGATCGCTGGGAAACATTGCCTGCCCCCAGTGAGCTCTCGGTGCACTGCGTATGGGATGCGGGCCAGGGTGGCCTGTATGCCGGTGGGCAGATGGGGCAGATATTTCGCTTCGACGGCGAGCGGTGGGACAAGCACTACGATCTGCATCTGGATATCACTATCCTGGCCATGTGGGGCACCGGGCCAAACTCGATCTATGCGGTGGGGGATGAAGGGCTGATCCTGCACTTCGATGGCCTGGGCTGGCAACGCATGACCAGCGGCACCAAGTCCGCGCTCTACAATATCTGGGGCATGGACGATGAACATATCCTGGCGGTGGGCGATTTCGGTCTGATCCTGCGCTGGAATGGCGACAACTGGGCGGAGTTTCATGCTGGTACCGAGAACTTCCTCTACGATGTCTGGGGCGATAGCCTGAGCAACATCTTCATCATCGGGCTGTCCGGCACCCTCGGGCACTTCGACGGCACGCGCTGGATGCTGACCCCGGCCCGGGCCCGGGACGATCTGCTGGCGATAGACGGCTCATCAAGTGTCGGCCCCTATGTGGTGGGCACCGGTGGAAATATCCTACGCCATGAGGCGGGAGAGTGGCATCCGGAAAACTCCGGCACCACCACCGGCCTGCGCGCGGTGCGAGTGACGGCCCAGGGCGATGTCTTCGCCGCTGGCGATAAGGGCATGATTTTGAAAAGAAAGTCGAAGAGGGCGTCGTAACGAACACCGGGAATGACGAAGCCGTGCTGGTCTATGACGGCCAGTGTCCTTTCTGTGCCAACTATGCGCGTCTGGTGCGATTGCGGGGCACTGTCGGTCATCTGCAACTGGTCGATGCCCGGGAAGCGCCGGCGATCATGGGCGAGATCAGCCACGCCGGGCTGGACATCGACCAGGGCATGGTGCTCAAGCTGAACGGAAAGCTGTATCACGGCGGCGACGCGATGCACCGGGTGGCATTGATGAGTAGCCGCTCGGGCATCTTCAATCGCCTCAATCACTGGATATTTCGTTCGCCCACTCGGGCACGTCTGCTGTATCCGCCGCTGCGAGCAATCCGCAATCTCGTGATCAGGGGGCTAGGGCGCAAGCCCATCGATAATCTTGGGCGCAGATGACGTCCAGTTTTCTTGACGACACCCTCCCCAACATCTTCCCCGACACCTCCTCCGAAGTGCTGTCCTGAAAAAGCGTTTGGCGCGTAATATCATGATCTATAGCCTCAAATACAATATTCTGTAGCGCATTTTCCAATTCGCTCAGCAAGGACTCCCCATGACATTGATCATGAGCCTCGTCGGGATGGCGACCCTGATTCTTATCGCGCTGCTGTTCTCCACCAACCGGCGAGCGATACGCCTGCGGACCGTGGGCGTCGCCTTCGCCATTCAAGCAGGCATTGGCGCCTTCGTGCTCTACGTGCCTTTTGGTCAGGCGGTGCTCAAGGCAATCTCCGATGCGGTCAGTCAGGTCGTGCTCTACGCCAACGACGGCATCGATTTCCTGTTCGGCGGGTTGGCCAGCGTGGAATCGGTCGGCTTCGTCTTCGCGATCAAGGTGCTGCCGGTGATCATCTTCTTCGCGTCGCTGACCGCCGTGCTCTACTACCTGGGCATCATGCAGTGGGTCGTGCGCATTCTCGGCGGCGCGCTGCAAAAGGCGCTTGGCACCTCCCGCGCCGAGTCCCTTTCGGCCACGGCCAATATTTTCGTCGGTCAGACCGAGGCGCCGCTGGTGGTGCGCCCCTTCATCGCCGGCATGACGCAATCCCAGCTATTCGCGGTGATGTGCGGCGGACTCGCCTCGGTGGCGGGTTCGGTACTGGCGGGCTACGCTGCCCTGGGAATTCCCATGGAGTATCTGGTGGCGGCCTCCTTCATGGCCGCGCCGGGAGGATTGCTGTTCGCCAAGCTGATCATGCCCGAGACTCGGGAAGTGGTGGACGACGTCAATGAAGCCAATGCAGTGATCGAAGAGCAGGACAAGCCGAGCAACGTGCTCGACGCCGCTGCCACCGGGGCCTCCTCGGGTCTGCAACTGGCGGCCAACGTCGGCGCCATGCTGTTGGCCTTCATCGGGTTGATCGCGCTGATCAACGGTATCTTGGGCGGCATCGGGGGCTGGTTCGGCATGGAGTCGTTGAGTCTCGAATTGATTCTGGGCTGGCTGTTTGCCCCCTTGGCGTTTCTGCTGGGGGTGGGCTGGGATGAAGCGGTATTCGCCGGCTCGTTCATCGGCCAGAAACTGGTGCTCAACGAATTCGTCGCCTACGTCAACCTGGCACCCTATATCGACGGCAGGGCGGTGGTGGCGGCCACGGGAGAGATGCTGTCTCCTCACACCGTGGCGATCCTGTCGTTTGCCCTGTGCGGCTTCGCCAATCTGTCGTCCATCGCCATTCTGCTGGGTGGGCTTGGCAGTATCGCCCCGAGCCGCCGTCACGATATCGCACGCCTGGGCCTCAAGGCAGTGTTGGCGGGCACGCTTTCCAACCTGATGTCCGCGACGATCGCTGGCTTCTTCATTGCTCTGGCATAGGAAGGCTGATGTTGGCAGCCTTACCTCGCCACGTGGTGGACGTGGCCGACGACTGCGGAAGTACAATGGAAGACCTGCTGCCGGATGCCTCCGGCCCCGAGAATATCGGGAAGCCGTCATTCGCGTAGCGTCAGCCGGTCGAAACGGGGGGCAAGGCGCCTGACGAGTCTCGCCATGGCTTCCGGTAGTGGGGCATCGGCAATCGGTTGCGCGTAGGCGGGGATCAGGCATTGATCGGTGCGAGCCAATTGCAAGGCGTAGTGGCGTACGCCACAGTCGGCCAGGCTCAGTGCCAGACGCTCGATGGCCTTGAGATCGAAGTCTCGCCAATGAATCGTCGTGCGGCATTCGAGGTCGATACCGCTGTCCAGCAATAGTGCCAGGCTCTGGGCATGGCGCTTCCAGATACCACGACGACCGGCGATGCGCTCGAAATTGTCGGCGTGTCCTTTGACGTCGAGCCCCACCCAGTCGAGCCAGGGCAGCAGTGTCTCGAGGCGTCGCGGATAGACTCCCGCCGTGTGCAATCCCACCTTGAAACCCAGCGCCTTGGCGTCACGCATGGCCGGCGCCAGATCGGCATGCTGGGTGGGTTCGCCGCCGCTGAATACCACGCCATCGAGCAGGCCGCGCCGACTTTCCAGAAATCCGAGTATTTTTTCCCATTCCTCGCGCTTGCCCCGACGTGCAGGGAGCATCTGCGGATTATGGCAGTAGCCGCAGCGCAGCGGACAGCCCTGCAGGAAGACCACGCAGGCCAGATGGCCCGGATAGTCCAGAGTAGTCATCGGCGTCAGGCCCGCCACGGGCAGGTGAATGCCATCCTGCCCGATATTGTCATGATGCCGGGAGCAAGGCTCCCGGCGAACATCGATACTCATGAATTCAACGTCGCTTCGCAAAAGTGGCGCCGTTCGCGATGCTCGGACTGCTTGCCCACGTTGAACTGGCTGACCGGGCGATGATAGCCCATGACTCGGGTCCAGACTTCGCAGCGTTGGCGCTGGTCGTTGGGAAGCATGTCGCGTGAAGTTTGATGGTTCATTGGATGATTCCTTTGTCGATGGTGGTGCTTCGTTCACGATCGCGCGGCAGATCGTGGTCAGGGTTTTCAGGCCGAGGCCTGGGCTTGATCTGCCAGCAGCGCCTCGTCGCAGCGTGGGCAGAACTCGTGCTCGCCGGCCAGGTAGCCATGTACCGGGCAGATCGAGAAAGTCGGGGTGACGGTCAGATAGGGCAGCCGGAAGCGTGACAGCGCTCGCTTCACCAGGGTCTTGCAGGCGGTGGCGCTGGAGAGCTTCTCGCGCATGTACAAATGCAGCACGGTGCCGCCGGTGTAGCGACTCTGCAGCGGGTCCTGATGAATCAGTGCTTCAAAAGGATCGTCGGTATGGCCTACCGGCAGCTGGCTGGAGTTGGTGTAGTAGGGCGCCTCTTCGGTGCCGGCCTGAAGGATGCCCGGATAGCGGCGCGCGTCTTCCTTGGCGAAACGATAGGTGGTGCCTTCCGCCGGAGTGGCCTCCAGGTTATAGAGATGCCCGGTCTGCTCCTGAAACTGCTTCATCCGCTCGCGCACGTGGTCCAGCAGTTCCAGCGCCATGGCGCGCCCTTCCTCGTCGGTGATGTCCAGGCGATCTTCGCTTAAGTTGCGCACCATCTCGTTGAGCCCGTTGACCCCCAGGGTCGAGAAGTGATTGCGCAGCGTCCCCAGGTAGCGCTTGGAGTAAGGGTAGAGCCCGGCATCCATCCACTGCTGAATGCGCTCGCGCTTGAGTTCCAGGCTGTTTCGGGCGAGTTCCATCAGACGGTCGAGTTCCGCGTAGAGCCCGGCCTTGTCGCCGGCGAAACGGTAGCCCAGCCGGGCGCAGTTGATTGTCACCACCCCCAGGGAGCCGGTCTGCTCGGCGCTGCCGAACAGGCCATTGCCGCGCTTGAGCAGTTCGCTCAGATCCAGCTGCAGGCGGCAGCACATGGAACGCACCATATGCGGTTCCAGATCCGAGTTGAGGAAGTTCTGGAAGTAGGGCAGACCGTACTTGGCAGTCAGGGCGAACAGGCGCTCGGCGTTGTCGCTGTCCCAGTCGAAGTCCGGGGTGATGTTGTAGGTCGGGATGGGAAAGGTGAACACGCGCCCCTGACGATCGCCGGCTTCCATGACTTCCAGGTAAGCACGATTGATCAGGTCCATCTCGGCCTGCAGCTCGCCGTAGCTAAAATCCTGTTCCTTGCCACCGATCACCGGCACCTGCTCGCGCAGGTCCGCCGGGCACACCCAATCGAAGGTGAGATTGGTGAAGGGCGTCTGGCTGCCCCAGCGGGACGGCACGTTGAGGTTGTAGATGAACTCCTGGATCGCCTGCTTGACGGCGGCGTAGTCCAGATTGTCCTTGCGCACGTAGGGCGCCAGGTAGGTATCGAAGGAGCTGAAGGCCTGAGCGCCGGCCCATTCGTTCTGCAGGGTGCCGAGGAAGTTGACCATCTGCCCCAGGGCGCTGGTCAGGTGCCGCGGAGGCGTGCTTTCCGCGCGATCCGGCACGCCGTTGAAGCCTTCATTCAGCAGGGTGCGCAGCGACCAGCCGGCGCAATAACCGGCAAGCATGTCCAGATCGTGGATATGCATGTCACCCTCACGATGCGCCTCACCGACGGCCTGAGGATACACCTCATCCAGCCAGTAATTGGCGATCAGCTTGCCGGAGACATTGAGAATCAGCCCACCCAGGGAGTAGCCCTGATTGGCGTTGGCGTGCACCCGCCAGTCCGCGCGATTCAAGTACTCATTGACGGTGGAGGCAACGTTCAGGCGACGCGGCGTACCGGCCTCGGTAGCGAGTGTATTCACGTTTTTACCTATATGTGCTGTCTGAATGTTTGTAAAACACTATATGTTGTGTGCGCAGCCTAAAAGGTTTGTCATCGGGAAAGATTGACTCGAGTCAATAAAATGACTGATAGCGATAAAACGACGACGCCCAACGGGATAAGTCGATAGGTGCAGCAGTACTGCTGCGAAAGAAGCTGGTCACTTGGAAAGGATGAGAATCGCCTGCTTTCTTCCAGCGTATATGGGGGCCGGGTCACAATGCGGCACTCGGCATATTATTGATTTATGTCAATGAAAAAAAGCTGATTTGCGGTAGCTTGTTTTAGAAAGGCAACGACTGGGAGGGGCGCTATGCACATCAAAAGTATGCTGGGGATGGCGATCATCATGACGCTGGGAAGTATGGCAACGGCCGCGGATGAACAATTGATGAGCCGAGCGCAAGGGCTGTTCGAACCGATCCCCCATGATCCTCCCGAGATTGAAGGCATTCCTAGCTCACCGGCCAAAGTAGAGCTCGGCAAGATGCTGTATTTTGAACCACGACTTTCGAAGAGCAACACAATCAGCTGCAATTCTTGCCATCTGGTGGGTCTGGGTGGTACCGACATGCTGGAAACGTCGATTGGCCATCGTTGGCAGCAGGGTGGCCGCAATTCTCCCACGGTGCTCAACGCGGTATTCAATACCGCTCAGTTCTGGGATGGGCGCGCCAAGGATCTTGCTGAACAAGCTGGCGGGCCTCTGATCAACCCAGTCGAAATGGCTACTACCCATGCTGATGTGGTGAAGACTCTCCAGGCCATTCCGGGCTATCAGCCTGCTTTCGAGAAGGCGTTCCCTGATACACAAGAACCGATCAGTATCGACAATGTGCAGAATGCCATTGCCTTGTTCGAGGCGACGCTGATCACACCTGATGCACCCTTCGACCGGTATCTGGAAGGTAATGCCGACGCCTTGAGCGAGCCGCAGAAGACAGGACTCGAGCTGTTCATCAACAAGGGCTGCAGCGCTTGTCACAACGGCATCAATATTGGCGGCAGCCAGTACCAGCCCTTTGGGGTGATCGAGCAGCCTGGCGCTGATTTTCTGCCGCCGGATGACAAAGGACGCTTTGCGGTGACGGAGTCCGCCTCGGATGAATATGTTTACAAGGTGCCGAGTCTGCGCAACATTGTTTTGACGCCCCCTTATTTTCATAGTGGCAAGGCCTGGGATTTGGAACAGGCGGTGGCGGTAATGGGCGCGTCGCAGCTTGGTATCGAGTTGAGCGAAGATGAAGTAATGGCGATCACTGAGTTTCTCCACAGCCTGACCGGAGCGCAGCCTCGGGTGGAATATCCTATTCTTCCGGCTAGTACTGCCGAAACCCCACGGCCCCAATTGAGCGTAAGCGATCAATAAAAGCTGAGCGTAAGTGACCAGTAAGAGCCGAACAGGCGGTTCTCAAGGATGATGCCTTCAGATGGCGCCAAGGTGTAAAGGAAATGTACTATTAGCCAAGACGTCGACCCTGCCACCACATAGGGACTTGCCTGATGATCATTTCCGCCTCCACGGATTACCGGGCGGCAGCCAAACGCCGGTTGCCGCCTTTTTTGTTTCATTATCTTGACGGCGGCTCCTACGCCGAACATACCCTGCGGCACAACGTCGATGACCTGGCGGATATCGCCCTGCGCCAGCGGGTGCTCAACGACATGTCGCAACTGGATCTGACGACCCGCTTCTTCGATGAGACCTTGGCGATGCCCCTGGCTTTGTCGCCGGTGGGCCTGACCGGTATGTATGCCCGTCGGGGCGAGGTGCAGGCAGCCAAGGCCGCGGCAGCGAAGGGTATTCCGTTCACCATGTCCACGGTGTCCGTGTGCCCTATCGAGGAGGTCGCGCCGGCAATCGATCGGCCCATGTGGTTTCAGCTCTATATCCTCAAGGATCGGGGCTTCATGCGTAATGCGCTGGAGCGGGCCAAGGCCGCCGGGGTGACCACACTGATCTTTACCGTGGACATGCCGGTACCGGGTTCTCGCTATCGCGATGCCCACTCGGGCATGAGCGGTCCTAATGCGGCAATGCGCCGGGTACTGCAGGCCATGACCCACCCGCATTGGGCCTGGAACGTGGGCCTGCGGGGCAAGCCCCATGACCTGGGCAATATTTCTGCCTATCGCGGCAATCCGACAGGCCTTCAGGATTACATTGGCTGGCTGGGGGAAAATTTCGACCCCTCCATTTCATGGAAAGAGCTCGAGTGGATTCGCGAGTTCTGGGACGGCCCGATGATCATCAAGGGCATTCTCGATCCGGATGATGCCCGGGACGCAGTGTCTTTCGGCGCCGATGGGGTGGTGGTCTCCAACCACGGTGGGCGCCAGCTCGACGGTACGCCCTCCACCGCTCGCGCATTGCCGGCGATTGCGGATGCGGTGAAAGGAGAGATCAAGGTGATTGCCGACTCCGGCGTTCGCACCGGGCTGGATGTGGTGCGCATGCTCGCCCTTGGCGCCGACTGCGTGATGCTGGGGCGTGCCTATATCTATGCCTTGGCAGTCCACGGCGAAGCCGGAGTGCGCAACCTTCTGGATCTGATCGAGAAGGAGATGCGGGTTGCGATGGTGCTGACCGGGGCAAGGACCATCAGCGACATCAATGCCGATCTGCTGGTGCGGGAGTTGAAGTAGACGGCGCCATTGCCTCCTCAGACCCTGATCGAAATGGATCAAGGAAGGCAAGCCACTGGTCAAGCCTGCCGATTGAATAACGTTACAGCCCGATACGATGCGCCCGGTCGGTAAAGAAGATGCCGCTGGGCGACTGCGCGGGTAGCGTGGCCAATTCCTCGAAGGTGTCGGTATCGTAGACCTTGACGTGATCGCTGTCCCGAGCCGAGATCCAGATGTGCTCGCCGCGCGGAGTGAATTCCATGTGCAGAATGGAATCCCCGGCGGCCAGGGTCTTGACGACCTCTTCGCTGCGGGTGTCGATCACCTGGACGACGTCGTTCTTGGGATGAGCGAAGCTGACCCACACCTGGCGCTGGTCCGGGCGGCTCATCACGAATACCGGCTGCCCCTGCACGGGGATGCGCTTGCCCAGTGTCCAGTCAGTGGTATCCGCTACCAGCACCTCGTGGCGACCCACCGCCGGGAAATAAGCCTGTTTTCCAGCCAAGGCCCAGCCTTCCAGATGCGGCATCTTGTACACCGGCAGGCGTTCCTCGCCGCGCCCATAGTTCGGCAGGATGCGCTCGACGCCTTGCTCCGGGTGCCATAGGTCGAGCAATGCCAGGCCATCCTCACCGAACAGCCCCGCAATATAGTAGCGTCCGTTGGGGCTGATCAGGGCGTCGTAGGGCTTCTCGCCGATATCTTCGAAGCGGGTGATCTCCGGTTGGTCGTGGGTCATGTCCAGGCTCCAGATCTCGCCGGCATCGAACAGGCTGAAGACAAAGTCGTTGCCCGGCACGTCCACCAGCCCCACGGTCTTTGAGCGCTCGGTCTCGCCTGCTGGCGTTCGGTAGGTGGCGGGAATGTCCGCCACCAGATCGAGGCCGGCGCTTTCGAAGACCTTGACGCCGCCGGGTTCGTAGTTGGCCACGGCCACGTAGCCGCCATCCTGGGAGATGGCCCCGCCAATGCTGTTGCCGGACTGAATGACGCGCCCCATGATCTCGCCGGTGAGTATGTCGACCTTGGTCAAGCCGCCATCGCGACCGAAGACGAAGGCGTAGCGTGTATCCCGAGAAAACTTCACCGAGGCGTGAGAAAGATCGCCCAGCCCTTCGATGCGCCTCAAGATCGTGTGTTCACTGGTATCGACGATCAAAAGACTTCCGGTGGCGCGTTCAACCACCACGCCAAGATCGCCGGTGCCACGTAGCTCGGCATCCGGCGTCAGCGTCTGGCAACCTACCAGCAAGGCAAGCGCACTACCGAGCACCAGTGATTTGAAAGAAGACGGCAAAGGCATCGCGGGTTTCCTTGGGTCAGCGGGGGGAAGCATCTTTTTTGA
Organism: uncultured Halomonas sp.; assembly: GCF_947493865.1. Taxonomy (GTDB): domain Bacteria; phylum Pseudomonadota; class Gammaproteobacteria; order Pseudomonadales; family Halomonadaceae; genus Modicisalibacter. The sequence goes on along the minus strand of NZ_CANLTC010000001.1, from coordinate 257,283 downwards.
GCTGTTCGGCAAGCCAGGCTGCGTCTTGTCGCGTCAATAGTTCAGACCAGGGCGGCATCGCGGTACCGGGGATACCGTGCAAGATGATGGCGGTGAGGGCGGTAACGTCGTAACGCGCCATGCGCTCGGGGAGTAGCGAAGGCCCGAGGCCGCCGCGCAGGGTCATGCCGTGGCAGGAGCCGCAATCCTGGTAGAGCAGCGTCTCGAGTTCGGTCTGCCGGCCTGGCGCCGGATCCGCCGAGACGGTGAGCGCTACCAGCAAAAGCAACGACGCGATTCCCCAGTGGCGCTTGCGCATGTGCAAACCTCGCAGAATAAAAATGCTTTTAATATACATGTTTGGATTTTTACATCGATTAACCGGTTGAATCTTGATTCTGATCAATAACCCCTTGGTTGTCTGCTGTCAGGATTATTTCAGTAAAGCTAGGGAAAAGGTTGAACAGGCAAGGCGTTTCTTGTGTTGTGAAATCGTTTTCCGCATAAGAAGTAAAATAAATACCTTTTAAGCACAGGGCGTGATGTCCAGCGGATTGATATTGCTGGCTGGCTTGCTCCTGCACCGAATAACAACGCATGTGACCTGGTGGCAAATGTGGTTCTCAACGAGCATCGAGGGAGATAAAGATGAAACCCACAAGTGGATATTTAAAACCACTGGTCGTGGCGGTTGCCATGGCATCGCTGGGCGTTGGCACTTTTGCCATGGCTCAACAAGACTCAACTGAACAAAAGGCCAAGCAAGAAGCAAAGCAGGAGCATGGCGGTGATGCCGCTGAGCAGGCTTACCGGGGTGCCGGTGGTTCTCCGCTCCAGCCGGGTGACGTCAAGATGATGACCACGCCTGGCGCGCCAGATATGGCACAGGAGGATTTCAACAAGGCGACCGAGATCTACTTCCAGCGCTGTGCCGGTTGTCATGGTGTATTGAGAAAAGGCGCAACCGGCAAGGCGCTGACCACCGATCTTACCCAGGAGAAAGGGCTCGAGTATCTCAAGGCTTTCATTACCTACGGTTCACCGGCGGGCATGCCCAACTGGGGTACCTCGGGTGACTTGACCGAGAATGAAGTCGAGATGATGGCCAAGTACATCATGCACGAACCGCCGGTACCGCCGGAGTTCGGCATGGACAAGATGAAAGAGACTTGGGAAGTCATGGTGCCGCCGGAGGAGCGACCCACCGAACAGATGAACGATCTCGAACTCGAGAATCTGTTCTCGGTGACGTTGCGCGATGCCGGTCAGATCGCCTTGATCGATGGCGACAGCAAGGAAATCGTCAAGATACTGGAGACTGGCTACGCGGTACACATCTCGCGCATGTCCGCCTCGGGTCGTTATCTGTTCGTCATCGGGCGCGACGCGGTCGTCGACATGGTCGATCTGTGGATGGAAGAGCCGACCACCGTGGCCAAGCTGAAAATCGGCCTCGAAGCGCGTTCCGTGGAGACCTCCAAGTTCGAGGGCTTTGAAGACAAGTACGCCATCGCCGGCGCCTACTGGCCGCCCCAGTACGTGATCATGGATGGCGAGACCCTTGAGCCGAAGAAGATCGTCAGTACCCGCGGCATGACCGTGGATGAGCAGATATATCACCCGGAACCCCGGGTGGCGGCCATCGTCGCCTCTCACGAGCACCCGGAGTTCATCGTCAACGTCAAGGAAACCGGCAAGATTCAGCTGGTCAACTACGAAGACCTGGACGCGATCAATATCGTCGAGATCGACACGGCGCGCTTCCTGCATGACGGCGGCTGGGACAGCTCCAAGCGCTATTTCCTGACGGCGGCCAACGAATCCAACAAGATCGTGGTCATCGACTCCAAGGATCGCGAGCTGGAAGCCATCATCGACGTGGGCAAGATCCCGCACCCAGGGCGCGGCGCCAATTTCGAGGATCCGGAGCATGGGCCGGTCTGGGCGACCAGTCACCTGGGGGACAACACCATCTCGCTGATCGGTACCGATCCGGAAGGGCATGGCGACAACGCCTGGAAGGTGGTGCGCACTCTGGAAGGTCAGGGTGGCGGTTCGCTGTTCATCAAGACCCACCCGGAATCCAGCAACCTCTATGTGGATACCCCGCTGAACCCGGGCGAAGACCTCAGCCAGAGCGTGGCGGTCTACGACATCGACAATCTCGATGCGGGCTATGAGGTGCTGCCCATCGCCGAGTGGGCGGACCTGGGTGAAGGACCCAAGCGCGTGGTTCAGCCGGAGTACAACAAGGCCGGTGACGAGGTGTGGTTCTCGGTGTGGAACGGCATGGAGCAGAAGTCCGCTCTGGTGGTTGTCGACGACAAGACCCGTGAACTCAAGAAGGTCATCAAGGATGACCGCCTGGTCACGCCGACCGGCAAGTTCAACGTCTACAACACGCAGCACGACGTTTACTAGGAGTGGCTTTCTAAGCACTCCGTAAGGAGAGGTTCGGGGCAGGTCGAAGCGAAGGTCTTTTGCCAAGGCCGGAAAAGGCTCCATGCAATTCCGGCATTTCCGCCATCCATGGCGGTCAGATGGCAAAAGTAGCGCCCAGGGAAGGGTTTACAGCGCCTTCGCGCGGGGCCGGCCTTCCGGAGACCTGCCTGCGAACAACCTCCTTCAATCAATGATTCTCAAGTGAGCTGTGCCGATGCCTCATCTCATTCACCAACTCGATACGCTGGATCGCCGCCTGATCGATACGTATCAGCGCGGTTTTCCCGTCTGCGAGCGCCCCTACGCCGCCATGGCCGACGAACTGGGCATGACCGAGAGCGAAATGCTCGCGCGTCTGGAGCGTTTGCAGACACTCGGCGTGCTGAGTCGGGTGGGGCCGGTATTCGAGCACACCAGGGCCGGTGCCAGCCTGTTGGCGGCCGTCGCGGTGCCGAAGAACGAGCAAGAGGCATGTGCAGAGCTCATCAATCGCGCTCCCGGGGTGAATCACAATTACGCCCGAGAGCATGACTACAACCTGTGGTTCGTCATGACCGCCGCTGACGAGGAACAACTCGGCAGGCGGCTCGATCATCTGGAAGCCGAACTCGATCGGTCGATTCTGCGGCTGCCGATGCTCGAGGGTTTTCATATCGATCTGAGTTTCCCCATTCCCTGGCAGGAGCTGGAAAACGCATGAACCAGGTCGCTCAGCTATGCATGGATACCGAGGCCGAACAACGCTTGCGAGCGCTGATAGAGAAGGGGCTACCCTTGACGCCTCGGCCCTGGCTAACCCTGGCCGAGCAGTGCGGAATGGATGAGACCGAGGTCATGGCCACGGTCGAGCGTTGGCAGTCAGAAGGTCTGATAAAGCGCCTGGGGCTGGTGGTCAAGCATCGGCCACTGGGTATCAGGGCAAACGCCATGGTGGTGTGGGATGTGCCGGATGCATGGATCTCCGAGCTTGGGCGGTGCCTGGCGGAGGAACCGGCTGTTACCTTATGCTACCGACGGCCACGGCGCTTGCCGGACTGGCCATTCAACCTTTTTTGCATGATTCATGGCAGCGCTCGTGAGCGGGTGTTGCAGGAGCTTGATGCCATCGTTAGGCGCCACGAGCTCGACGCCATACCTCGTCAGGTGTTGTTCAGTACGCATGCCTATCGCCAGCATGGTGCGCGCTATATCAGTGAATGAGCCGACGGACAAGGAAAACAATTCATGTCAGCATCAACTACTAAAAACGACATCGCCGAGCTGGACAACATCGATCGTCAGGTCATCAACCGGTTACAGGATGGCCTGCCGATCGTCGAAGCGCCTTTCGCGGTAGTCGCCAAGGAGCTCGGCATAGAAGAGCAGGTGCTGCTCGAACGCTTGCACGGCCTGCGTGAAAGCGGAGTGCTGAGTCGTTTCGGCCCCATGTATCACGCTGAACGACTGGGTGGTGGGCTGACCCTGGCTGCCATGGCTATACCGGAAATCTATTTCAATGCCGTCGCCGAAGAGGTCAATGCCTTTGCCGAGGTCGCCCACAACTATCGCCGCGAGCATCGCCTCAACATGTGGTTCGTGCTGGCGACGGAAACCCCGGAGCGCATTCCTGAAGTGATCGCCGCGATCGAGGCTGCTACCGGCTATCCGGTCTACAACATGCCCAAGCAGGAGGAATTTCATGTCCGACTCCACCTCCCGGTCTGAGTCATCTGCTGGGGCCGGGTTCGATGAACAGGACCGCGCCATCGTGCTGGCGACCCAGTCCGGTTTGCCTCTGGTTTCCGACCCCTGGGCGGCAGTAGGCGCGCAAGTGGGCATGAGCGCCGAGGACGTCCGCCGACGCATGCAGCGCATGCAGGAGTCCGGCATAATCCGGCGTATCGCCGCGGTACCCAACCATTATCGCCTGGGGTATGTCGCCAACGGCATGACCGTGTGGGATATCGAGGATGACAAGATCGATCGGCTGGGCCGCGAAGTTGCGCGTCATCCCGGGGTCAGCCACTGCTACCGCCGTCCACGGCACCTGCCCGAATGGCCTTACAACCTGTTCGCCATGCTGCACGGCCGCAGCCGGGAAGAGGTCGAGCGGCAAGCGCAAGCGCTTGCAGCGCTGTTGGGTTCCGCCTGCCGCGATCACCGCATTCTTTATAGTTCGCGCATTCTCAAGAAGACCGGACTGCGCCTGGCCGTGAACAGCCCAGGGCGCACCTGACCGAACAAGGAGATCGCCATGTTTCGCGTCACCCGTTACATCAAGACGCTGCTGGAGCCGACGCCGCTGGGTCCTGCTCGCAAGCCACCGGGACCCGTGGTGATCTGGAACCTGATCCGTCGCTGCAACCTGACCTGCAAGCACTGCTATACCACCTCGGCGGACATCGATTTCAAGGGCGAGCTTTCCACCGCAGAAGCGTTGGCCGTGCTCGAGGATCTCAAGGGTTTTCGCGTGCCGGCACTGATCCTGTCAGGCGGCGAACCCCTGATGCGTCCGGATATCTTCGAGCTATCCCGGCGCGCGCGGGAATTGGGTATCTATACCGGGCTTTCCACCAACGGTACTTTGATTACCGAGGACAATATCGACGAGATCGTCGATGTCGGCTACGACTACGTCGGCATCAGCATCGACGGTCTTGAAGCGACCCACGACGTCTTCCGCCAGCGCCAGGGCGCCTTTCGCGAATCCATGCATGCGGTAGCGCTGTGCAAGGCCCATGGCATCAAGGTTGGGCTGCGCACCACCCTGACCCAGCACAACTATCAGGAACTGCCGCAAATTCTCGCCATGCTCGACGAGCATGACGTGGACAAGTTCTACCTGTCGCACCTCAACTATGGTGGGCGCGGTCATCGTCATCGCAAGCAGGATGCCTGGTATCAAATGACCCGGGACGCCATGACGATGCTGTTCGACCACTGCCTGAGCGAACTCGAGCGCGGCGTCGAGCGGGAATACGTCACCGGCAACAACGACGCCGACGGGCCTTTCCTGCTGCAATGGGCGCAAGACCATTTTCCCGATCAGGCAGAAACGCTGCGCCAGCGTCTGGAGCAGTGGGGCGGCAACGCTTCCGGTGAGCATATCGCCAACATCGACAACCTTGGGGTGGTGCATCCGGACACCTTCTGGTGGGATCATGAATTGGGCAATGTGCGGGAGAAGCCATTTTCCGAGATCTGGCGCGATACCCAGGACCCGCTGGTATTGGGGATGCGACAGCGTCCACGGCCGGTCAAGGGGCGCTGCGGCGCATGCCGATATCTGGCGATCTGTAATGGCAACACCCGGGTGCGGGCCTGGAAGGTCAGCGGCGACCCCTGGGAAGAGGATCCGGGCTGCTATCTGACCAACGAAGAAATCGGCGTGCGCGGCGACGCACGGCGCGTGGATGCACCCATGAGCACCATCCAGGCCGTTGAGCTTTGAGATTCAAAAAAAGAATACGATCAGGGGAGAAAGACCATGACCACGCAAACGCGACGCTTTTGCTATCACCTCACCGAAACACCGCTGGCCGAAGGTGAAGTCGCCATTGTCGGTGCCGGGCCGGGGGATCCGGGGCTTTTGACCCTGCGTGCCTTGTCGCTGCTGCAGCAGGCCGAGTGCCTGGTGTTCGATCGGCTAGTGTCCGAAGACATTCTGGCCATGGCGCCTGCGGATGCCGAAACCTACTATGTCGGCAAGGCGTCGCGCTGTCATGCGCTTACCCAGGACGAGACCAACGCCCTGATGGTGACCCTCTCCCGGAAAGGCAAGCGGGTGGTGCGTCTGAAAGGCGGCGACCCGTTCATTTTCGGGCGCGGCGGCGAAGAGGCAGAGTATTTGATCACTCATGGCGTGACGTTTCGGGTGGTGCCGGGTATTACCTCGGCGTCAGGCTGCTCGACTTACGCCGGCTTTCCGCTGACGCATCGCGACTTCGCCCAGAGCGTGACCTTCGTCACCGGCCACTGCAAGGGCGACGATTGCCTGGCGCTCAACTGGCAAGCCCTGGCAGCAGAGCATCAGACAGTGGTGTTCTACATGGGCCTGGCCAACGCTGCGCTGATCAGTCAAGAAATGCAGCGCCACGGCCTGCCTGGCAGCCATCCGGTCGCCATCGTGGAGCGAGGCACCACCGCCGAGCAGCGCCAGATACTGACCACGCTGGAAGAGCTCGTGGCGACTATCGAGCGGGAAGCCTTCAAGCCGCCGGCGCTGATCGTGGTCGGCGAAGTGGTGCGCCTGGCGGATACCCTGGCAGTTGTCCAGCCCCAGGCGGTGCATGCCGAGGCGCATGAGGTGCTGGGAGCCGTGGCATGGTGAAGCATGCTGTGATTCAGGCTCTTTCGCTGAGTGCGCTGCTAGTGCCCTGGCCAGCCCTGGCGGAGCAGACCGACCCCGAATCGCTTTACCAGACCCACTGTGCCAGCTGTCACGGCACCGACCGGCTAGGAGGCATGGGGCCAGCATTGCTGCCCGGCAATCTATCGCGGCTCAAGCAGGACGAGGCCATCACGGTGATTCGAGAAGGGCGCCCGGCCACCCAGATGATGGGTTTCGACGACGTGTTGACCCCTGCCGAAAGCGAAGCCGTGGCGAAGTGGATATATACGCCGCCGGATGCGCCGCCGACCTGGACCATGGCGGATATCAAGCAGAGCCACGAGGTCATGCATCCGTTCGGCAGCCTGCCGGAGGAGCCGACCTTCGATGCGGACCCGCTGAACCTGTTCCTGGTGGTGGAGACCGGTGATCATCATGTGAGCCTGCTCGACGGCGATACCTTCGAGCGCATCGACCGCTTCCCCAGCCGTTTTGCCCTGCACGGCGGGCCCAAGTACACGCCGGACGGCCGCTATGTCTTCTTCGGCTCCCGGGACGGCTGGATCAGCAAGTACGATATCTACAATCAGGAGATGGTCGCGGAGGTGCGCGCGGGCATCAACATGCGCAACATCGCGGTCTCCGGGGATGGTCGCTACGTGATGGCCGCCAATTACCTGCCGCACAGCCTGGTACTGTTCGACGCTCACGACCTGGCTCCGATGAAGGTCTATCCGGCAAAAGGCAAGAACGGCGACACCTCCCGGGTAAGCGCCGTCTATGCCGCCCCGCCTCGGGGCAGCTTCATTGCCGCCTTGAAGGACATCAAGGAGGTGTGGGAAATCCCCTGGCCAATACCGACCTCGCCGGTGGTTTCCACGGGCCACATGAAGGAACCCATCGTCGCGCTACGCAGCCATGACACTGCCAATTTCGATGTGCGTCGCATCACCGTGCCGGACTATCTCGACGATTTCTTCTTCGATCCGGAGTATCGCCATGTGATCGGCGCCGCCCGGGGCGGCAAGGGCGCCATGGTGATTGATCTCGACAGTGGCAATAAAGTTGCCGACCTCCCCTTGGCCGGCATGCCGCACTTGGGCTCCGGTGTCAGTTGGATGCTGGACGAGCGTCGGGTAATGGCGATCCCGCACCTGACCAAGGGCGCGGTATCGATCATCGACATGCAGGACTGGTCGCTGATCAAGACCCTCGAAACCGCGGGGCCGGGCTTTTTCATGCGCAGCCACGAGAATTCGCCCTATGCCTGGGTAGACGTGTTCTTCGGCCCCAACAGCGACAAGGTGCATGTGATCGACAAGCAGAGCCTTGAGATCGTCGAAACGCTGACACCGGCACCGGGCAAGGTTGCCGCCCATGTCGAGTTCGATCGCTATGGCGAGAAATTGCTGCTCAGCATCTGGGACCGGGACGGTGCGGTGATCGTCTACGACGCCCAGAGCCTGGAAGAGCTAAAGCGCATTCCCATGGACAAACCCTCGGGCAAGTACAACGTATGGAACAAGACGCGCTACGAGGAGGGCACGAGTCATTGAGGAGTAGGCTTTAGGAATTCGCCGAGGGTAGACAACCCTCGGCGTTGGTCGGCTATAATAAGATGTATTTAGAAAGCATATTAAACCGCTTCCCTTGAGTACCCACCATGAATGAACGAAGCCTCGCCCGGCCTGCTCAGTTGACTCATCTCATGCCTTTGTGGCGGCTGGCGTTTCGCCCGCTGTTTTTGCTGGGTACCTTGTTCAGTCTCCTGGCCATGCTGGTGTGGGGCGGCTTCTGGCATGGCGCGATACTGCTCGAACCCGTGGGCGGCATGATCTGGTGGCATCAGCACGAGATGCTGTTCGGTTTCGTGATCGCTATCGTCAGCGGCTTTCTGCTCACCGCAGTGCAGACCTGGACCGGGCAGCCAAGCATCAAGGGCTGGCCGCTGCTGGGGTTGGTCGGGCTGTGGCTCGCGGGGCGCCTGCTGCTGGCTTTTCCTCAGGCGCTGGGCGATCTCGATCCGCTGGTGATCGCCCTGGTCGACCTGGCTTTCTTGCCGGTGGTCGCGACGATCATGGCGCTTCTGGTAATCCGCGTGAAGCAGTGGCGCAACCTGGTCTTCCTGCCAGTACTGACGCTGTTGTTCGTGGCCAATGCCCTGATGCATGCCGGCGTGCTGCGCGGCGATGGCGAGCTTGTGCGTCAGGGGGCTTATCTGGCGGTGCTCCTGATCGCCCAGTTGATAGTCATTCTCGGGGGTCGGGTCATCCCGTTTTTTACTGCCTCACGCTTGAAGCGCCAGAAGCCTGAGCCGCTGCCGACACTGGAAAAGTTCGCCATCGGCAGCGTCGCGGCGCTGATTGTGATTATGCTGCTGGCGGTAATGGGGCTGAACGTGCCAGCTATCGTCACCGCCCTCGTTGCCCTACTGGCTGGAGGCACCAATCTCTGGCGTCTGGCACGCTGGGGAGGCTGGCGCACCCTGCATGAACCACTGCTGTGGGGGCTTCATGTCAGCTACGGTTTCGTGGCGTTGGGACTCTTGATGGTCGGCCTGGCGCATCTGGGTATACTTCCCGCCACCCTGGGGATTCACGCCCTGACCGTAGGCGGCATGAGCACCATGATCCTGGCGATGATCTCCCGGGTATCGCTGGGCCATACCGGTCGACCCATCGAAACCTTGCCGGGGATCGGCCTGGCCCTCGGTCTGATGCTGGCCGCCGCGTTCTTCCGCGCACTGGTGCCGGCGTTATGGCCCCAGGCCACCCACTGGATGCTGAGCCTGAGCATCCTGCTATGGTGCCTTGCCTACGCGACGTTTTTACTGCTCTACACCAAGCCGCTGCTCAGCGCCCGGGTGGATGGCAAGGAGGGGTAGGACCATAATCGGTTCTCATTTTTGATATCGTGATCTGGACAACATGAGCACTATCACACAGGAAGTTCCTGCCTTCGCCGTGCCTGAACTGCTCTCTCCTGCGGGCACGTTTGAACACATGCGTTACGCCTTCGCCTATGGCGCCGATGCGGTCTATGCCGGCCAGCCGCGCTATTCCCTGCGGGTGCGCAACAACGATTTCGATCTCGCCAATCTGCGTCGCGGTATCGAGGAAGCCCATGCCCAAGGCAAGGCGTTCTATGTCGCCTCGAACATCGCGCCCCACAACGCCAAGCTCAAGACCTACCTGCGCGACATGGAGCCGGTCATCGAGGCCGGCCCGGACGCACTGATTATGTCCGACCCGGGGCTGATCATGATGGTGCGCGAGCGCTGGCCGGAGCAGACGATCCATCTCTCGGTGCAGTCCAACGTGGTCAACCATGCCGCGGCGCGTTTCTGGCAAGGGCAGGGCATCCGCCGCATCATTCTTTCCCGCGAGCTCTCCCTGGAAGAGATCGGCGAGATCCGCCGGGAGTGTCCGGATCTGGAGATCGAGACCTTCGTGCACGGCGCGCTGTGTATCGCCTATTCCGGGCGCTGCCTGCTGTCCGGCTACTTCAATCGTCGTGATCCCAACCAGGGTACCTGCACCAATGCCTGTCGCTGGAAGTACAACACCATCGCTGCAGAGTCTGATGCGACCGGCGATCTCAAGCCTGCTCAGGCGGCCTTGATCGAGGACGTGACCCGCCCCGGCGAGCTGATGCCCATCGACGAGGACGAGCACGGCACCTACATCATGAACTCCAAGGATCTGCGTGCCGTGCAGCACGTAGGAAGGCTCGTCGAGATGGGCGTGACCTCGTTGAAGATCGAGGGGCGCACCAAGTCGCACTATTACGTGGCGCGCACCGCCCAGGTCTATCGCCGCGCCATCGACGACGCCTTGGCCGGGCGGCCCTTCGACATGACGCTGATGGACGAGCTCGAGAACCTGGCCAATCGCGGTTATACGGAAGGCTTCTATCGCCGCCACGTGCACGACGAGTACCAGAACTACGAGCGCGGCCACTCCATCGGCGTGCATCAGCAGTTCGTCGGCGAGGTGATCGACTACGATGAGTGTCGCGGCTGGCTGGAGATCGACGTCAAGAACCGCTTCGCCCTGGGCGACACCTTGGAGCTGATGCTATCCGGCGGTAATCGCCGGTTTACCCTTGAAGCGCTGGAGAGCACGCGCGGAGAAACAATCGAAGTGGCGCCGGGTTCCGGGCATGTGGTGCGTCTGCCCCTTCCAGGCGACGCCATCGACCCGGAGCAGGCGGCATTCGGGCTCTTGCTGCGGGATATTCGTTAGTTACCTATTGTACCTGCGACAACCTGTCGGATGGACTAGACGAGGGGTATGCCGCGTAGTATTAAGATGCATATAAAATGCATTCTTGAGCTGTCGGCACCAAGGATTGCTCACGCTGCCCCGATAAAGGAGGAAGTCATGGAAGATAGTTCATCGGTCGATTGGGATCCCCGGGCTCAGGAGGTTCTCGACGACCAGATCAAGGCCTACGATGGGATGCGTAAGCGTTGTCCCGTTGCCTATAGCGACTATCTTCAGTGGTCGCTTTTCCGCCATGAGGATGTGATGCGGGCACTCATGGATCACGACACTTTCAGCAATACCGCCTCGCGCCATCTTTCCATTCCCAATGCCATGGATCCGCCGGAACATACGCCTTATCGGCGTATCGTCGAAAAGTATTTCACGGAAGAACACATCCGCGAGTTCGAGCCAGTATGCCGAGTCAACACGGCGTCGCTGTTCGATGACTTGCCTCGAGATGGTGAAGTGGAGGTAATGAACGCGCTCGCCCAGCCTTTCGCCGTGCGTAATCAATGCGCCTTCATGGGCTGGCCCGACAGCCTGCACGAGCCGCTGCGCCAGTGGATCGGCAAGAACCATCAAGCCACACGGGCCGGGGATCGCCAGGCCATGAGCAAGATCGCCCTCGAGTTCGACGGCTATATCAGCGAACAGCTCATCTCTCGCAGAGAGGCAGGGGCCGCGGCCCCGGCGGATGCCACGACTCGGCTATTGCACGAAAAGATAGAAGGTCGGTGGCTGAGCGATGAGGAGATCGTCAGCATCATCCGCAACTGGACCGTGGGTGAACTGGGAACCATCGCCGCGAGCGTGGGTATCCTGATTCACTACCTTGCCGAGCATCCTGATCTGCAAAGGGCGCTTCGCCAAGGACAAGAAAATCTCTCCGAGACCATCGACGAGATCCTGCGTATTCATGCGCCGCTGATTTCCAACCGTCGTATCACTACCCGACCGGTGACGATCGGCGATCGCGAGATACCCGCCGGTGAGCGGCTTTCCCTGATCTGGGCGTCCGCCAACCGGGACGAAGCGGTTTTCGGCGACCCCGATGACTTCCAGCCCCAGCGTAACCGTGACAATAACCTGTTGTATGGCGCCGGCCTGCATGTCTGCCCCGGCGCGCCTCTGGCCAGGCTGGAGCTGGAGGTGTTCATGGAAACCCTGCTGGCCAAAACCCGACATATCGAACTGGCACCCGATGCGGCACCGGAACGCGCGCAATATCCGGCTAGCGGTTTTGCGTCGTTGCCCGTACTAATGCAGCGTGGTTGAGAGTGCCCATGAAAGCGGATGTTATCAGGAGATTGCCATGACATTTCCTAACTTCTTCGATGATGTGCCCGTTATTCGCTTGCGCGATCCGCTAGCCCAACTGCTAGGTAGCGCGACAGGTGGGGTCATGGAGTACCGCTATGCGGTTGCCGTGCGTCTGACGGGCCATTCCTGCTCGACCGCGTTCCGTTCTTCGGCTTGATTGAACAACCGGTTCAAGAAGCTGTGGTGACTTGTCGGGAAGCCGGTGGGCAGATATGGAGGAGGAGCAAGGATCATGGTTACCTCGACTATACGTTTTTCATGACAAGCAGGTAATAAGGCAATGACGTATCCGCCCGGGCGCACGCTGGCCGAACTCGAACACAATCTCGCAGCCGTGCAAGAGCGCATAGTCGCAGCTTGCCATCGTGCAAACCGCGATCCCAGTGAAGTGCGTCTGTTACCGGTGAGCAAGACCGTGGATGAGAAGCACCTGCGGCTCGCCTATCAGGCGGGCTGCCGTGAACTCGGTGAAAACAAGGTGCAGGAGGCGCAACGCAAGGCTGAAGCCCTGGCGGATCTTCCGGATCTGCGCTGGTCGGTGATCGGGCATCTGCAGACCAACAAAGCCAAGCATGTGGCGCGTTTTGCCAGTGAGTTTCAGGCGCTCGACAGCCTGCGGGTGGCCAGGGCGCTACAGCGACGTCTTGAAGCCGAGGATCGTACCCTGGACGTTCTGGTTCAGATCAATACCTCAAACGAGCCCAGCAAGTTCGGATTGGCGCCGGAAGAGGCGGCAGCCTTCATTCACGAGCTGCCGACATTTTCTCGTCTGCGGGTGAAAGGCTTGATGACTCTGGCGATCTTCTCGGATGATCCGACCCGGGTCCGGCCCTGTTTCGTTCGGCTGCGAGAACTGCGCGACCGCTTGCGCGAGCAACTGCCGGCTGGCATCGACATGGACACGCTTTCCATGGGGATGTCCGGCGATTTCGAACTGGCGATCGAAGAAGGCGCCACGCTGGTACGCGTAGGGCAGGCGATTTTCGGCCCACGCCCGCTGCCCGATAGTTACTACTGGCCGGATGCCGATGCCGGTCAGAACAAGTCTGGATGAAACTTTTACAGCCGCACTAGGGAATCACCAATACAGCTGCCCTGATGATCGGAACTCGGTTCCTTTATTTTCACAAATAACAATTATATGCAAATAGTAATGATTGATATTTAAAATCATGACGCTTAAGCTGCGTTGGGAACAATCCCAAATGCACCAAGGAACCCATCATGCAAAAGCTTTTATTGGCCATGCTTTGCACCGGCCTGCTGGCTACCGCCGTTTACGCCGATGAGCGTCCCGAGCACTTCGAAGGCAAGGCTGCCAACACATTGGATGAAGCCGTGACCAACGTCTCTGAAGCAAACGGTCAATTGGCCAAACTGCTTGATCAAGACGAATTGAGCAATAACGATTTAGCCAGCATTCACGAGCTGTCCTATACCTTGGAAAACGCGCTGGAAAAGATCGAAGACGAACTCGATAGCATCGCCGAGGATCTGGAAGAAGTGCATCAGGGCTCCGAAACCAATGAACCGGAGCGCGTGCGCACTCATGGCGCCGCCTATCTCGAGGCTGCGCGAACGCTGATCAAGTAGCGATTAGCGGGGCGCCCAGTCGATCAGTGCCCAGCGTAATGGGGCACCTCTGCTCGAGCGTCCCAATCACTGGCAGGCTTGAGCCGGCGCTTCGATTGCGCCATGTGTTGGCGATAGAGGGCAGCGAAATCGATGTCGTCGAGGGTCATGAGTAAATCCTGAATGACGGAAATGTCAGCCTGGACGCTCGTGTTCCGGCAACCCCATTGCCAGCGGCACGCTGATGATTCCGCCGATCAACGCCACCCATAGCGGTGCCGCCGGCCCCCAATGGGCGGCAACAGGGCCGAGTGCCATGATGCCCAGCGCCGCGAGACCGTTGGAGAGACCGAGTGCTAGCCCGGAGCCTAGCGATCGGTTCTCGGGCAGGATGTCCTGGGCAATGAGTATGCCCAGGGGCAGTGTCGCGAACAGGCTGATGCCGAGAATGCCCAGCACGAGCCAGAGCCAGCCACCGCTTGCCAGCAGGAAGGCGACGAGCATGACGACGGACAGGCTCATGGCGGCGACCAGCAGAGGACGCCGCCCTATTCGGTCGGACAGATGACCGCCGCCCACGTTGCCGATCACCCCGATCACCAGCATGACCGTGATGAAACTCGCCCCGGTGGTCAGTGAGCCGCCGGCCTGGGTCCACATCAACGGCACGAAGGTCACGACCGCAAAGATCATCAACGAACGCAGGGTCGAAAACGCCACCAACCGCGACATCGGCCCGGCGTGCCGGCGCCAGGCGATGGGCGTGGCATCCGCCGTGCGGGCAGGCAGCTTGGGTGCCCACTGCAATAGAAACGGCAGCGTCAGCAGCGCGGGGATGGCGAGTATCCACAGATAGGCCAGGCCCCACTGGACCACCACCCAGCTGGCGATAGCCGGCCATACCCCGCGACCCACTTCACCGCCGACCATGAACACGGACATGGCCATGCCGGGCTTGTCGCCACCCAGTTTGGGGATGCCGGCAAGCGCCTGGGGATGGAAGAAAGAGTTGGATATTCCGATCAGCATCAGTACCGCCAGCAGCGACCAGAAATCGGAGGCGAAACCCACCAGCGCTCCACCCAGTGACGAGCCGAATAGCCCGCAGGCGATCATGATGCGCCCACCCACGCGATCCGCCAGGAGCCCGACCAGCGGCTGCAGGGCCTGTCCCATCAACAGGGCGGCCATGATCGTGCCGGCCAGTGCCACCGACAGGTTCAGCGATACCAGTATTGCCGGCAGCACGCCCGGCAGGTAATTGGCGGCACCGTCATTGAGAAAATGCGCCCAACTCATTCCGATCAGACGATTGGACTGTGGCCGGGCTTGATCAGCGGTGGTGGCGATGGCCATTCACTGACTCCATGAGAGTATGCGGAAATGGCCTCATGATAGACGATAAAGAGTCGATGTGGCCGAAGCCGATTTCCAAACCACGGAGATCATGGGTGGGCTATCTTTCCATCAGCGAGTGAGAGCCGCTACATCAGCAAGTCGCCATCCGTGGCAACTGTCTACTGTGCCTCAGTCCTCCTTCCAATAACCGTTGGCCGCGGCTACGGTCTGGAAGTGGAGGGCGATCACCTGTGAAGCAGCGATCAGGCTATCCGGATCATGCGCATAGGCGCCGCGCAACGCCTTGCGCACGCTGGTGTCAGGCTGGGTGGTGCCGACGCCTTTCTGGGATAGCGTTACCGCTAGAGCGAAGCCTTCCTGGGGCGTTTCGGTGATCAGGCTCGGCAGCCAATCATCGCTGCCTTTGCTCTGCTTCATTCCCTCTTCGGCCAGTGCCGAACTCCCCAGGTCCAGGCAGAGAAATATCGTCATCAAAACAGCCGATGGCAACTTTCGGGTTTTCTTCACGAATAAAATAGGTCGTAGCAGTCCGGCCATAAATATCACTCCTTTTTATAAAGTATTTTCCATGCATGTTTTAAGATAGCAGCAGAAACGGGGGGCGCAAGCTGGTTCATGCACTACCAGCGGTCTATGACATGGAGCCACTTCACCGAATTGGTTTAGAGCTCGCTATCGTCACGTCTTTCATGCCAAGCGAGTGCCACATTGCGAGCCTGTTGTAGCCCTCTGCAGTACGTCAGCATTCCGCGGGTCTTGCGAATACCGGCGCGGCGCAGCTTGACGATGATCCGCGCCGGCAGGCCCACCAGGATCAGCGCGATGCCATCGCGCTGCATCTCGTCGATCAGGGAACGAAGGGCCACGATGGCGGTGCCATCCATGCTGGGCACGCCATGCATATCGATGATGATGATCCGGACCTTGGGGTCTACCAGGTGCAGCGACGTGAGGGCTTTTTCGGCGGCGCCGAAGAACAAGGGGCCGTTGATGTCGTAGACCGCGACCTCGGCAGGCAGCCCGTGGATGGTCGAATGATTGTCGATATCAACCTGGCTGGTTTGCGTCAGCAGCGCCATGCGCCGAATGAACAATGCCGCCGCCAGCCCGATCCCCACGGCCACCGCAAGCACCATGTCGAAAAACACCGTGAGACCGAAGCAGATGATCAGGATGGAGACATCACCCGGCGGGGAGGAGCGCAGCATGTCCACAAAGTGTCGGGCTTCACTCATGTTCCAGGCGATGATGAACAACAGTGCGGCAAGGGCGGCCATCGGCACCAGACCCAAGAGGCCCGCCAGCGCAACCACCGTCAATAGCACCACCAGTGCATGAATCACCGCCGCGATAGGCGAGCGGGCGCCGCTGCGAATATTGGTTGCGGTGCGCGCCAGGGCAGCGGTGGCGGTAATGCCGCCGAAAAGCGGAGCAACGATATTGCCGATTCCCTGGCCGATCAACTCCGCGTTGGGGTCGTGCTTGGTCTTGGTCTTGGCCAGACCATCGGCAACCACAGCGCACAGCAATGACTCGATGGCACCGAGCATGGCAATCGCAAAGGCTGGGCCCATCAGGGCGCGTATCAGGCTGAAGCTCAGCTCGAGCGGCTCCCCGTCAGGCCCGGGCAATAACCAGGGCGCCGCGAATGTTGGTGCAATCGGGGGAATGCCATTTCCTGTTTCGCCATTGATCTCCCAGGTGAAGCGTGAGGCCACCGTTTCCACCTCGGCTCCCATGCCACCGAGCCAATGATTGACGCCATAAGCCGCAATGGCCCCCACGACCAGCCCCACCAGGGGCGCCGGAACCGGCAGGTGCAAGCGTGGCCAGAGCAGCATGACAATCAAGGTGAGCGCGCCGATACCCAATTCGAAGGGATTGAGAGTGGGGAGAGCAGTGAAGATGCTTGCCATATTCTCGACGAAGTGTTCGCCGAGGTTCTCTACGGTCAACCCCAGGAAGTCGGGAATCTGCAACACCGCGATGACTACCGCGATACCGGCCGTGAAGCCCAGTACCACCGGATAGGGCACGAATTCGATGAGTCGCCCCATGCGCGCGATGCCCATGGCCACAAGGATAAAACCGGCCATCATGGAGGCAATCAGTAACCCGCCCAGACCATACTGCGCAACGATGGGAAAGAGGATGGCGACGAAGGCAGCCGTCGGCCCGGAGACGTTGAAGCGCGCTCCCCCGGTCAGTGCAATGAAGATACCGGCAACGATTGCCGTATAAAGACCATGCTGGGGAGGCACGCCGGTAGCGATGGCCAGTGCCATCGACAGCGGCACAGCCAGAATGCCAATGGTCAGGCCCGCCATCGCATCCTTGCGAAGGTCGGCCAGCCCGTAGCCTTCTCGCCAGGCGGCACGCAGACCGGTAGCGATGCCGGGAAGTTTCAAGGACAAGGGGTTGTATGACATTCAGCGAATCCTTGCTATTGGCGTTGCCCCTTATCCTATCAGGTTACGCTGAAGTGCCGCCCTGGATTCACCTCAAGGAAGCAGAATCAAGGCGCTTGGCAAGGATCGGGCGGCGATAAAATCAAATACCGTGCTTGAGCAACATGATTTTTATATGGCCGATCGCCTTCATCGGATTGAGCCCCTTGGGGCAGACCCAGGTGCAGTTGCCGATCTCGCGACAACGAAAGACGCTGAAGGGGTCCTCCAGATGCGACAGTCGCTCCGCGGTGGCGGTGTCACGGCTATCGATCAGAAAGCGATACGCCTGAATGAGGCCAGCGGGGCCAATGTACTTGTCCGGATTCCACCACCAGGAAGGGCAGGCCGAACTGCAGCAGGCGCACAGGATGCACTCGTAGAGTCCATCAAGTTTTTCCCGGTCGGCGGGGCTTTGCAGCCGCTCGATGGCCGGAGGTGTGTCGTCGTTTATCAGGTAAGGACGAATCTTCTCGAACTGGCGGAAGAACTGGGTCTGATCCACAACCAGATCGCGGATGATCGGCATTCCCGACAAGGGGCGCAGGACCAGGGCATTGCTGCCGTCGAGAACATCCGCGACCGGCGTGATACAGGCAAGCCCGTTCTTGCCGTTGATGTTCATGCCGTCCGAACCGCATACCCCTTCACGGCAGGAGCGTCGGTAGGTGATATTGGCATCGCGCTGCTTCAGATGCTCCAGTACGTCCAGCACCATGGCCCGGCGATACTTGTCGTCGACCTCGATGCTTTCCATGTAGGGTTCATCGTCGATCTCGGGGTGATAGCGAAACAATTGGACTGTGATCATGAGAGCGCCTCCTGAATGCTGACATCATGCCGCGTTGCAGAGCTGCTGAATCCGAAAGAGCGAATTTACCTTTAGCAGGTAAACGGCCTGTGACACATTGTCGGATGGACAATTCTAGCTATGTCTCAGGTATAATAAGAAGCATATAAAAAGCATCATTAAATGCAATCAACCCTGAGGACGTTTATGCTGACCCACGAACAGGAGCAGTTGATCGACGCCACCGCGCCGCTGGTGGCGGAACATCTGGAAACCATCACCCAGCGTTTTTATCCACTGATGTTCGAGCGTTATCCCGAGGTGAAGCCGCTGTTCAACCAGGCTCACCAGGCGGATGGCGGTCAACCCCGGGTGCTGGCCGGTGCGGTACTGGCCTATGTGCAGCTGCGCAAGGAGCCCGAGAAAGTCAAGCAAACCCTGGCAACGGTGGTGGAGAAGCACGTTTCGCTGGATATCCAACCCGATCAGTACCCCATCGTCGGGGAGTGTCTGTTGGCGGCGGTGGCCGAGGTGCTGGGCGATGCGGTGACGCCTGAAATCGCCGACGCCTGGACGGCACTCTACAATGAGCTGGCGGGACTCCTGATTGAATTGGAGGATCGCCGTTATCATGAATTTGCCAAGCGCGAGGGCGGCTGGCGCGGCAAGCGTACCTTCCGCATTGCCGAGAAGACCCCGGAAAGCGCTGTCATCACATCCTTCGTGCTGGCCCCGGAAGATGGCGGGGCGGTAGCGGATTATCAGCCGGGTCAGTTCATCGGCGTGCGTCTCGAGATCGACGGCGAACCGGTCTATCGCCATTACAGCCTGTCCGGCTACCCCAACGGCAAGACCTACCGGCTTTCCATCAAGCGCGAGCTGCAAGGCCAGGCGAGCCGCCATTTTCACGACACCTTGCAGGTCGGCGATACTCTGGAGCTGCTGCCGCCCGCTGGCGAGCTGATTCTCGATGAAAGTCAGTCCCCGGTAATGCTGCTCAGCGGTGGTGTGGGTCAGACACCAATGCTGCCCTTGGCACGTCGTGCCCTGGAACAGGGGCGCCAGGTGGTCTACATGCACGCCGCTCAGGAACGTGACCAGCACGCCTTCGCCAGCGAACTGAAGTCGCTTGAAGACAACTATCCGCAACAGCTGACCAGCGTCACCCTTTACGAGCGGGGAAGCGAAGACGAGAAGCTGGCGCGTATTGGGCGCATCAACCGCGAGTTGATCGCTCACCACCTGCCCCAAGGCGAGGTGGAGTGCTACTTCGTGGGGCCGCAAGGCTTCATGACTGCGGTGAATCAAGCCCTGGACACCTTGAATATTGCTCCTGAGCAGCGTCATTACGAGCATTTCGGCCCGTCTCGTTCGCTGAATGCTGCTTGATACCTTTAGCTATCGTATATTTTTGGCCCGCCTCGGCGGGCCTTTTGGTGTTGGGGTGCAAAACGGTATGCTATGAGTACATGACTTGCCAGGACGCTACCCGAACCGAATGAAAACCCCGAAACGTTTACAACCGCTGCTCGATGACGGTTTCATCGACGAAGTGCTCAGACCCTTGATGAGCGGTAAGGAAGCCGCTGTCTATGTGGTGAAAGCTCAGGATCAGCTGCGCTGCGCCAAGGTGTACAAGGAAGCCAGCAAACGCAGCTTTCATAATCAGGCCGAGTATCAGGAAGGGCGCAAGGTGCGTAACAGCCGCCAGGCACGGGCCATGCAGAAGCGCAGCCGCTTTGGCCGTCGCGAGCAGGAAGAGGCCTGGCAGAACGCCGAGGTCGATGCTCTTTACCGGCTGGCTGCCGCGGAGGTACGCGTACCCAAGCCCCACGGCTTCGTCGATGGCGTGCTGCTCATGGATCTGATTCTCGATGGCGACGGTGATGTCGCGCCACGCCTCAACGACGTCGAACTCACCGCCGCCGAGGCGCGGGATTATCATCAGGTGATGATGCGGGAAATCGTCAAGATGCTCAGCGCCGGCCTGATTCACGGCGATCTATCGGAATACAATGTGCTGCTGGCGCCGGAAGGCCCGATCATCATCGACCTGCCTCAAGCTGTCGACGCCGCCGCCAACAACAATGCCGAACGCATGCTGACCCGAGACGTCGACAACATGGCGCGCTATTTCGGAGCCTTCGCCCCGGAGCTGCTATCCATCGATTATGCCGGCGAGATCTGGTCGCTGTTTCAATTGGGCAACCTCAGCCCTGATGCGCCTCTGACCGGCACCTTCAAGCGCAGCGAGAAGAGCGCCGACCTTGCGGGAGTGATGCGGGAAATAGACGCTGCCCTGGAGGAGAATGCTCGTAGGACGGGTAGTGACGATGATGGCGAGCAGGGAGAGTCGGAGGAGCCAGACGATGAGTGGCAGGATCGCTGAGATAGCATCATGCGTCATGAACCGCCGTTTCCTGTGTTGTCTCGTTATAGGTGCGTCACTGAGCGGTTTCGTCACGCGCCATGCCAGTGCCGAGCAGGAAGCCGTGCCGGTTGCCACGAATCAGAACAAGGAGGCAGCGCAGTGCCAGCCTGACGACATGCAAGCGACATGGCTTGCGCGGGTCAACGATGCCCGCAGCCAGGCCCGACACTGCGGCGACAAGCGCTTCGAGGCGGTCAAGCCGCTGTCCTGGAGCTGCAAGCTCGAAGCAGCGGCCAGCGCTCACTCGCATGACATGGCGGAAAACAGCTTCTTCAGCCATACGGGCCCGGACGGCGACCGGGTGGGGCAGCGTGTGACGGCCGAAGGCTATACCTGGCGGGCGGTTGGGGAAAACATTGCGGCGGGCCAGCAGTCCGGCGACGCGGTTCTCGAAAGCTGGCTCGGAAGTGCGGACCATTGCGCCAACATCATGAATAAAACATTTACCGAAATGGGCATGAGCCGGGTCGAAGTACCGGATTCAAAATATTCGCCTTACTGGACCCAGGTGCTCGGTCGGCCACGATAGGCATCTCGAGCCAGGCGAGTCATGTCTGGTCATGGTTCAAGAATCCTGATTTCACGATTCCAGCGCGCCAAGAAAGCATCGCGTCGTTGAGCGTCGTCGAACGCCAATAGCGAGGCATCGATAGGTATCGGATAAAGCCGTTCTCCCACCTGATCCCGAAGGCGCTGCGCCGTGTAAGGCCCCACCACATCGGCAAGAATGCTGAAAAGCGGCGTGCGACCGGCAATAATGCGTTGGCCCTCGGACCCGAGAAGAAAATTGAGAAATGTCTTGGCGGCCCCAGGGTGAGGCGCGTCGCGATGAATGAACGCCATGCGCATCATGACCAGGGCATAATCCTTCGGCACTTGAACGATCAGTTCGGGATGGGTCTGCGCCCAGCGCAAGGCGTAGGAGCCCAGCAGGTTATAGCCTATCCAGTATTTTCCGTCGCTGAGTCCGTCGAGCATATCCTGTGTATTGCTTTCAAGCGCGACATCGGTGGCGCCCATGGCGGCAACCAGGTCCCAAAAGCGCGGCGAGTAGCGCGCATCCTGTTGAAACAGGGTGTAGCCGACACCGCTGCGCGTAGGGGAATAGGTGGTAATGCGACCGTGCAGCCGCTTCTTCTGTGTTACCAGTAGCCTGTATAACGCGGCGTGGGTAGTGGGCGGCAGCATATGCCGGGCCAGCTCCAGCCGGTAGACGGTGACGATGGGCTCGAAGGTGAAACCGAAGACTTCGTCACGCCACTTGGCCCAGGCAGGCCAGTCGCGCGCCTGCTTGCTTTCGAGGGGCTGGGCCAGTCCATCGTTGACCCGAGCCATCTGCCAGGGCATGGCGGAGCTTATGACGACATCCGGCGCCGGCGCTCGCTGTGCCTGTCGATCGACTTCAAGTGTCGAGCGGTCCCGGTAATCCAGTTCGATCTCCGGATGGGATCGGGTAAAGGCTTCCAGCAAGGGCGCCACGACCTGACGATCGAGAGCGGCTTCTATCACCAGAGGCGTTTGCGCTAGCGCAATGCAGGGGAGAAGCAGGCCCGAAAACAGGAATAGCGTGTGCAGTCGAAAGCGGATCATGTCATTTCTCGTTCAAGCCCGATAAAGAAAGGCGGACGCTTACGCGTAGTCCAGACGTCGTTGATCGCTGCACGCGCAAGACCCCCTCATGGCGTCTTGCGATGGAATCGACGATGGCAAGCCCCAGCCCGGAACCGAGGGTATCCTGCCTGCCCGCGCGCTCGAAAGGATGGTGCAGCCGGTCGAGCATGGCCTCGCTTACGCCTGGGCCGTTATCCTCGATGAATAGCGTCACCTCGTCGGTGCCACGTTCAAGCCCCAGGGTGATTTCGCTGCCTCGAGGCGTATGGCGCAAGGCGTTGTCGATGAGATTTCCGATCATTTCCCTGATTGCCCAGGGCTCTGCCTTGATCCTGACCGGTGACGATGGCAGCGGTGCCAGGCCCAGATCGTGATGCTGGGCGATATCCCGCTCCGCCCACTCCATGACGCAATCACGCAGGGTAGTCCCGAGATCAAGACTTTCGAGTGTTTGTGCCGAGGCATGCCGGAGCCGGGCGAGGCTCAACAATTGGTTGGCCAGGCGACTGGTTCTCGCCGCACTCTCGTGCACCGTTTCCAGTGCCTGATACCACGTTTGGGGATTGGTGCTCTGTAGCGCGAGTTCGCTGGTGCTTTGCAGGCCCGCCAGAGGCGTCTTGAGCTGATGGCTGGCGTCCGCGGTCAAGCGCAGAAGAGCGTCGCGACTTTCGCGTTGGCGGGCAAACAGGGAGTTGAGGGTTTCCGCCAGATCAAATAGCTCCGCGGGTACCTGGGCATGCAAGGGGCGAATGTCATCCGCGTCCCGGCGACGCAATAGATGGCGTAGTCGGCGTATCGGCCTGAGCGCGGATTTTATGGCCAGCAGCATCAGCAGGCTTGCCAACAGCACCATGAGGAGAAATCGAGTCAGGGAGCGCTCGAAGAGTTGGCTGGCAAGGGCCTGGCGCCCGGACAGGGTATGGCCGACCCATATCTGAACCGGCTCCTGAGACTCCCAGCCAGCGGAGTCGAGTTCTCGCCCGTGCAGGCGAATGGCGACGTCATCCTGGGGGATGGTCAACCAGACCGGGTTCTGCTTGGCTTCCTTACGCCAGGCTGGTTGCACGAATCCTTTTAGATTGCCCGTCACTTCCTGGCCAGCGGCGTCGATTACCGCATAAAAGACACGCTCTTGCTGGTTCGTTGCCAAAATCTGAAAGGCGGCGGCGGGTATTTCCACGACCGGCTGGCCGTCCTGCCACTGAATGGCGTCCGCGATGGTCAACTCAGCGGCTTCGAGCTGGCTATCAAACGCGCGATCCGCTGCCCGATGGGCGCTGGTGTAAGCCTCGATCAGCAGAAATATCCCCAGGCCACCTACGGCGATCAGCAGCCATAGGGCAAGACGAAACTTGAGTGTGCCATTGATCGTTATCACGCGGGTTCTTCTTCGAGACGATAGCCCAGCCCGCGCAATGTCCGGATGCGCAGTCCGCTGCCTGTCAGGCGCTTTCTCAATCGGCTGACATATACCTCGAGGGCATTGGGGCCCACCTCACCGAAGCCGAACAATCGATCGACCAACACTTCCCGGGGCGCGATCCGTCCGGCATGCAGCAGAAGACTTTCCAGCAGTCCCAGTTCGCGGCGTGGCAGAGCCAGTGCTTGCCCATGCAGCGTGGCAATGCCCGTCGCAGGATCGAAGCAGACTGGCCCGAATGTCAGACGGTTGTCCGTGCGCTGCTGGCTGCGCCGTAGCAGGGCGCGGGTACGGGCCTCAAGCTCCGCCAGGGAGAAGGGTTTGGCAAGGTAGTCATCCGCGCCCAGATCGAGCCCTTTGACCCGTTCCTCGATGCCGTCTCGCGCCGTGAGAATCAGCACCGGTGTGGCGTCATTGCGATCACGCAGCTCCGCCAGCAACGTCAGACCGTTGCCGTCCGGCAGGCCCAGGTCCAGCAGGATCAGGTCGAAATGGCTATGGGCAAGCGCCGCCCTGGCCTGAGACAGGAGCGCAAACGTCTCGACGTTGTTTCCCAGCGGACCGAGAGCAGCGGTCAGGGAGTGGGCGATCAAGGGATCATCTTCGACGACGAGCAGGCGCATTGAACCAAAGTCTCATACAGAAAACACAAGGATGACAGGTTGATGACAGGTTCGACTTATAGCATCGATGCTGTCATGGGTATCGATGACTTTACACAACAAAGAGACAGGAGTTCGCCATGAAATTCAACAAGGCTCTATGTTACTGGCCCGCGTTACTCGCTCTGGGAGGGACGTTGCTGGCAGGTACCGCTCAGGCGCAATCTGGCGCCACGGAGTGTATCGCGCCGGCAAAACCCGGAGGCGGTTACGACCTCACCTGCCGTCTCGCCGCCAACGGCCTGCAGGAAACCGATCTGATCGACAAGCCGATGATGGTCAGCTACATGCCCGGCGGTATCGGGGCCGTGGCCTACAATCACGTCAATGGCGTGCGCAAAGATGACCCTAATCTGATCGTTGCCGCCAGCACCGGCGCGGCGGTCAATCTGGCCCTGGGCAAGTTCGGCCAGTACGACGCGGATGAAGTGCGCTGGTTGGGGGCCCTGGGCGCGGACTACGGCGCCATCGTCGTCAAGGCGGATGCACCCTGGCAGAACCTCGAAGAACTCATGACTGACCTGCAGACCGATCCGGGCGAGATCGTCTTCGGCGCTGGCGGCACCGTGGGTAGTCAGGACTGGATGAAGGCGGCCCTGACCGCCAAGGCGGCGGATATCTCCCCCCGAGACTTGCGCTACGTGGCCTTTGAAGGCGGTGGTGAGTCCCTGGCCGCGTTGCTTGGCAATCACATCCAGGTGTTCACCGGCGATCTTTCGGAGCTGAGCTCTCAGCTCGAAAGCGGCAAGGTGCGGGTGCTGGCAGCGCTCTCCGAAGAACGTCTGGAGGGTCCTTATGCGGATATTCCCACCGCCGCGGAGCAGGGCTATGACGTGCAGTGGCCGATCTGGCGTGGTTACTACATGGGGCCGGAAGTGAGCGACGAGGCCTATCAGGCCTGGGTAGACAAGCTCAAGACGCTTTCCGAGAAGGAGAAGTTCGCCGAGCTGCGTGAAGCGCGCGGGCTGTTTCCCATGGCGCGTTTCGGGGATGACTTCGATGGTTACGTCAAGGATCAGGTTGCACAGTTCAAGCAGCTTGCCGAAGAAGTGGGTCTGACTCAATGAAGCTTGCCGCCGACCGTGTCCTGGGAATCGTCTTGATCGGTCTGGCGGCATTTGCCGCCATCTTTGCCCTGAAGTTGCAGATCCCCTTCAGCTATGAACCCGTCGGGCCCAAGGCGTTTCCACTGGGCCTGGCGATTCTGCTGGCCGCGTTGTCCCTGGTGCTGGTGCTGCGTCCAGGACCGAGCGGAAGCTGGCCGAACAAGACCCTTTCGCTCAAGTTGCTGGCGGTGCTCGTGGTATTGCTGATCTATGCGCTGCTGTTTACCCGACTGGGGTTCTTGATCACGACGTGCTTCACCGTGCTGGCCCTGGCCCGGCTGTTCGACGCCCCTTGGCTCAAGGCACTGCTTGCCGCCGTGCTGATGACGGCGGGGAGCTATCTGCTGTTTACCCAAGGGCTCGATATCGTCTTGCCCTGGGGTTACTGGATGCCTGAACTGGGCTAAGAGTTCATTAACGAACGCTTCGTGATGATAGGCGCCGAAGGCTTGCCTTCGGCAAAAGCCTATTCCAGCCGCCTGTTGAAGTAAGGAGCTGCAGCATGTTCGATTTTCTGATTCAAGGCTTCGGTGTCGCCCTGAGCCCGCTCAATCTGGGGCTGGCGTTTCTCGGCGCCTTGCTGGGAACGCTATTTGGCGCCTTGCCGGGCATCGGCCCGATCAACGGCATCGCCATTCTCATGCCCCTGGCCTACACATTGGGCCTGCCCGCAGAGTCGGCGTTGATCCTGCTTGCGGGGGTTTATACCGGCGCGGAGTACGGTGGGCGCATGTCGAGCATCCTGCTCAACGTGCCAGGTGATGCCGGCGCGGTCATGACCACCCTCGACGGCCACCCCTTGGCCAAGAAAGGTCTCGCCGGGCCTGCGCTGGGACTGTCCGCGGTCAGCTCCTTCGTCGGCGCCACCATCGCCATCCTTGGTTTGACCCTGTTCGCGCCGCTGCTGGCGGAAGTGGCGGTCATGTTCGGCCCGGCGGAATTCTTTGCCCTCATGGTGTTCGCCTTCGCCTCCATGTCGGTGATGATGGGCAAGGACCCGATCAAGACCGCCATCGGCGCCGTGCTGGGCGTGATGGTCGCCATGGTCGGCGTGGATTCCGGCACCGGCGTGCTGCGTTACACCTTCGGCATGGCGGAGCTCTACGATGGCATCGATTTCGTGGTGATGATCATCGGGCTGTTCGCCATCAGCGAGATACTGCTGATGCTGGAGCATGCCAATCGATCCGATGCGGATGAAGGCATGCCGCCGCTTGGGCGGGTGATGGTCAGCGTGAAGGAGCTTCTATTCTGCAAGTGGGCCATGCTGCGCTCGGCGCTGATCGGTTTCATCGTGGGGGTGCTGCCGGGTACCGGGGCCTCCGTGGCGGGCGCTGTCGCCTACACCACGGAAAAGCGCCTGAGCGACAAGGGCAATACCTTCGGCACCGGCGACATGCGGGGGCTCGCGGCGCCTGAAGCGGCCAACAATGCCGCTGCTGCGGGGTCTTTCGTGCCCATGCTGACCCTCGGCATTCCCGGCTCCGGCACCACTGCGGTGCTGCTGGGCGCCCTGATGCTCTACAATATCACCCCCGGGCCGATGATGTTCACCGAACGCCCCGAGGTGGCCGGCGGCCTGATCGCCTCGCTCTACATCGGCAATATCGTGTTGCTGGCGCTCAACCTGCCCCTTGCCGGCGTGTTCGCCCGGGTATTGACCATTCCGCGTTGGGTGCTGGTGCCGGGCATTGCCATTCTGGCCTTCGTGGGTGTCTATCAGCTGCATTCCGATCTGACCGCCATCTACCTGATGCTGATCATCGGCATAGTCGGCTATCTGTTGCGCAAGCTGGGCTTCTCCCTGGCGCCGGTGATCCTTGGCTATGTGCTGGGCGGGCTGATGGAGGACAATCTGCGTCGGGCATTGTCGATCAGCGGCGGCGATCTTGGCATCCTGTGGCAGTCGGGTATTTCACTCGGCCTGTGGATTGCCGCGGCGCTTCTGTTGACGCTGCCTTGGCTATTGCCCAAGTTGCTGTCTGGCAAGGCGACGGACAAGGCTTGAGCGATCGCATTGCCGCCTATCTGGTCGCGACAGGGCGACTGCTGCCCACCCTGATCATTGGTGGTTTGGGCGGGGTGCTGGCCTATTGGCTTCACCTGCCGCTGCCCTGGCTACTAGGGGCGCTGATTGCGACCACGGTGTGCAGCCTTGCGGGGGCGCGGCTGCGCTCGCCTGGCGGATCGCGCAAGGCGGTGCTGGTGATCATCGGCGTCATGCTGGGATCCGCGTTCACGCCGGACATGAGCGGCGATATTGCTCGCTGGAGCGCAAGCTTTGCCATCATGCTGCTGGCGACTGCGTCGATGATGGCGCTTTCAGTATGGTTTGGCCGCCGTGTGGCCGGGTATTCCCTGGAGACGGCGCTGTATGCCGGTGTGCCCGGCGGCGTCTCGGCCATCACCCTCATGGCAGCGGAAACACAAGCAGATCTGCGTGCCGTGGGTGTGACCCATGCGGTGCGCATCCTGGTGTTGTTGGTGGCCATTCCGCCGATGTTGAACATGATGGGCCATGTCGATATCGGGTCTACCAGCACCCTGAACCTTACCCGGTGGCGATCCATGCCGGCCCTTGACGATGCGATGCTGCTGATCGGCGCTGGCGTGCTGGGGATGTGGCTAGGGCGCCGGCTGCATTTACCCAACCCCTTGCTGTTCGGACCGGTCATACTCTCCGGCGCACTGCATGCGACGGGTGTTACCGATGCGACCATGCCGCCTCTGATCGTGGCCCTGGCCCAGATCGTCATTGGTGTATCCGTGGGAACGCGCTTTGGCGGCGTTTCGCTACTCACGATGGGCCATAATCTGCTGATGGCCGTCTTGCAGGCATTGGCGCTGCTGGTGATGGCCCTGGCCGCCGCCTGGCTCGGGCATCTGCTTACCGGATATTCTCAAGCCGCAGCCCTGCTGGCCTACATGCCCGGGGGCGCTCCCGAGCTGAGCCTGGTGGCGCTCTCGCTGAATATCGATCCGGCTTTCGTGACCTCCCACCATCTCCTGCGTCTTACGCTGCTGGTCCTGCTGTTGCCGGTATTGCTGAAGCTGTTTCGACGTTTGCCAATGCCCTGAGACTTTAATCCAAGACGTTACTTTTGATTCGCGTCACGGCTTGCGCGCCACGATCACCGCCCGGCGCGGCGCCGGGTGGCCTTCGAGTGTGCGCGAGTGATCCTCGGGATCGAGAAAATCCTTCAAGGACTGAAAGGTCATCCAGTCCGTGGCGCGCTGCTCGTCAAGGTCGGTCACGGCTTCATCGACCACGCGAGTATCCGTGAAGCCGCAGCGTGTGAGCCAATGGCAAAGCGCGGCAGAGGAGGGCAGGAAGTAGACGTTGGGCATGGCGGCGTAGCGCTCGCCGGGCATGAACACGGTGCTTGCGTCACCTTCCACCACCAGCGTTTCCAGTACCAGTTCGCCGCCGGGGCGCAGCGCATCCTTGAGCTGCAGCAGATGATCCAGGGGCGACGGGCGATGGTAGAGAATGCCCATGGAGAATACCGTATCGAAGAATTCGAGCTCTTCAGGCACGTCCTCGATGCCCACTGGCAAGAAATGCGTGCGGTTGTCGTCCGCATCGCCGATGAAATGGCGCACCGCCTGAAACTGATAATAAAAGCGCGGTGAAGGATCGATCACCAGCACGAAGGCGGCGCCCTTTCCTGCCATGCGCCAGGCGTGATAGCCGCTGCCGCCGCCCACGTCGAGAATCCTGCGTCCTTTCAATGGACAAAGATGTGGCGCGACCCGCTGCCATTTCCAGTCCGAGCGCCATTCGGTGTCGATCTCGATGCCACCCAGGGAAAACGGCCCCTTGCGCCAGGGCATCAGCTTACGCAGCAGATTCTTGCAGCGGCGCCGGTCCGCATCGGACAAATCCACCTCGACGCTCACACGCGCCTGATCGAGATGCACGATTCGCTCATCCGGCAAGGGTGGCAGCTTGGCTACCGCCTTTTCCCAGCCAGGCAGATCGCCATGGCGCTTGCGGTCGAGACCCCGGGCCAGTTGCTTGGGCAACAGGGCCAGCCAGCGGGTGAGTCCCTGCTCGACGAAGGCGTGGTAGAGCGCACGCTCGGCGGCATTCAATTCGGCCATGGGCTTACTCCTTGAACGCGATCATCGAGGCGAAATTCAGATACTGAAACCAGGTGCTTACCCGTGTAAAACCGGCGCGCGACAGGCGGGCATGGTGAGCCTCCAGGGTGTCCGGTACCAACACGTTCTCCAAAGCGGTGCGCTTCTGGCTGATTTCCAGATCGCTGTAGCCATTGGCGCGCTTGAAGTCGTGATAGCGCTCCACCAGCCAGGCATTTTCCTGCTCGTCCGCGGCGACGATCTTCTCCGACAATACCAGCACGCCGCCAGGCTCGAGTGCCTCGAACAGCTTGCCGATCACCGCATCCCGATCCGCCGGCGGCAGAAATTGCAGGGTGAAATTCAGCACGATCATCGCCGCAGGCCGGTAATCGATATGGCGGATATCGCCTTCCATGATCTCGATCCGATGTTCAGGGCACTCTTCACCCAATGTAGCGCGAGCGCGCTCGACCATGGCCGGGGAGAGATCGACACCGGTGAGGGTGAAGGCTTCCGGCGGCAAACGCCCCGCCAGTGCCAGACCGACGGCACCTAGAGAGCAACCCAGATCGTAGACATGGCCGCCCTGGCGTAAATGGCGCTCGGCGATGACCCCGAACATGCCGAGAATCTGCCCGTAGCCGGGCACGGAGCGGCGGATCATATCGGGAAAGCAGGCCACGACCCGTTCATCGAAGGAAAACGAGGCAATCCGGTCGAGGGGTGTGGTAAAGACCGCGTCACGGTAAGATGCAGAACTCATGGAAATCGCAATCAATTAAATGGTGGGCAGCATGCAGTGCCACTATTTTACGTGGGGTTTGGTAATGTTGCACTCGCGAACACTTTTGCCGATGTAATAAACGACACCCTATGACTTTGCTTTCAAGGAGAGATGCTTGATGACTTCAAGAACCCGGATCGATCGTCAAACTGCCTGGCAGGCACTCAAGGAGCACGCCGATGCCATGGGTGAGACCCATCTCAAGGAGTTGTTCAACGAGTCGCAAAGTCGTCACGGTGATTTCTCGCGCCAGGCCGCGGGGTTGATGCTGGATCTTTCCAAGCAGCGCTGGCGCACCGAGACCCTGGATAAACTACTGGAGCTGGCCCGGGCCGCCGACGTGCCCGGGGCGATCAAGCGATTGCTTGCCGGCGAGCGGGTCAATCATTCGGAGGACCGTCCGGCACTGCATACCGCCCTGCGCCTGCCGTTGGATGCGCGACTCGAGGTGGAAGGGGAGGATGTCGTTCCCGCGGTGCACAAGACCCTTGATCACATGGAGATGATGGTCGAAAAGTTTCTGTCCGGTCAATGGCGGGGCGCCACCGGCAAGGCGATTACCGACGTGGTCAACCTGGGGGTAGGCGGCTCGGATCTGGGACCCTTGATGGTGACTCACGCCCTGGCGGACTATCAGCTTCGCGATGTGCATCCTGTGGAGGTGCATTTCGCTTCCACCATGGATGGCTCCCAGCTTGCGGATTATCTGGAGCGTCTCAGCCCCGAGACCACCCTGTTCGTGCTCTCGTCGAAGTCCTTCACCACCATCGATACCCTCTCCAATGCGCGTACCGCCCGGGATTGGCTGCTAGGGCATCTGGGGCGCAACGACAACGACAAGGCGCTGGTGATGCGTCAGCACTTCATCGGCGTCTCCGCCAGCCCGGAAAAGATGTGCGAATGGGGCATCAGTGAAGCCAACCAGCTGGAGTTCTGGGAGTGGGTCGGTGGGCGCTACTCTTTATGGGGCGCTATCGGTCTGCCCATCGCCCTGACCGTCGGCATGGACAATTTCCGCGCCTTGCTGAGCGGCGCCCATGCCATGGATCGCCATTTCGCCACCGCTGAGCTTGCCGACAACCTGCCGGTGCTGCTGGCCCTGGCGGGTATCTGGAACGTCAATTTTCTGGATATTCGCGCGCACTCGATCCTGCCCTACGATGGCCGCCTGGAGTTCTTCGCAAGCTATCTCGAGCAGCTCGAGATGGAATCCAACGGCAAGTCCGTGACCAACGACGGCGAGAAGGTTCACTACTCCACCTGTCCGGTACTCTGGGGGCAGTTGGGACCCAATGCCCAGCACGCGTTCTACCAGCTACTGCACCAGGGCACCCAGGCGGTGGAGTGCGATTTCATCGCTCCGATGCGGCGCTACGATCAGGTCGAGGACGAGGCGACCCGCCAGCATTTGAAGGTTCAGCACCGTCTGACCCTGGCCAACTGCTTCGCCCAGTCACGCCTGCTGATGCTGGGTGACGACGCCATCGATGATGACGGCCCGCGCCCCAGCCACAAGCGTTATCAAGGCAACCAGCCCTCTACCACGTTGCTGCTCGAGCGCCTTACTCCCGAAACCCTGGGGGCGTTGATCGCCCTTTATGAACACAAGGTGTTCGTGCAGGCGACCATCTGGGACATCAATCCCTTCGATCAGTGGGGGGTGGAGCTGGGCAAGAAGATCGCCACCCAGACGGAACAGATACTGGCGTCCCATGAAGGGGTTGAATCTCTCGATGCGTCCAGCCGAGGCTTGATCGAGGCGGTATGGCGTACGGAAGATACTATTTGATACTGTCTGTTCGTACAGGTTTTGCGGTATGCTGAGCCTTCAGGAAACGCGCTCTCCGGTGGACGCCGTGCTCTATCTGCACGGTTTCAACAGCGGCAGCGAATCGCCCAAGGCGCAATTGATACGGGCTGCCTGCAAGCGGATCGTCCATCGGGGGGAGTCGCTGCCCTGTGTTACACCGCAATTGCCCCAGCGCCCGCAAGCTGCGTTCGAAGCCGCTCAGGCGGCACTGGAAGCGCTGGGTTCTAACACCCTGGTGGTGGGTAGTTCCATGGGCGGGTTTCTGGCCTCTTGCCTGGCGGAACGCTTCGATCTTGCCGCGGTACTGCTCAATCCGGCGGTGCGTCCGGCACATTTGATCGATAATCTGCTGGGTACGGAATTCGTCAACGACTATACCGGTGAACACTTCACGGTGGATGCCTCTCATGGCGAAGAACTTGCAAGGTTGGTGCCGCCACGCGTAAGCCCGGGACGCTATCTGCTGCTACTGGGAACTGCCGATGAGACCCTGGATTGCCGCGATGCCTTCAAGGCCTATGCGGGCTGTCGCACCTTGATCGAGCCCGGTGGCGATCACGGTTTCAGCCGTATCGGGAAACACTTGCCGGCGATATTCGCCCAGGGTGGGCATTGCTTGAAACCCTATTCATGAGGCATATATCTGAATCCTGATATCAATATTGAGGCATCCTTGCCGATAACCCTAGTCAACGTCGACAGCACTCTGGATAACGCATGACGCAATACAGCGCGACATCGATTGAAGTTCTCTCCGGACTCGACCCGGTTCGCAAGCGCCCGGGCATGTATACCGATACCACACGTCCCAATCATCTGGTTCAAGAAGTCGTCGATAATAGTGTCGATGAGGCACTGGCCGGGCATGCCGGCGAGATAAAGGTGCGTCTGCTCGAGGATGGGGGGATCGAGGTCGTTGACGACGGACGCGGCATGCCCATCGATATGCATCCCGAGCACGGCGTATCCGGGGTCGAGCTGATTCTTACCAAGCTGCACGCCGGGGGCAAGTTCTCCCAATCGAGCTATCGGTTCTCCGGCGGCCTCCACGGGGTCGGGGTTTCCGTGGTCAACGCGCTGTCCCGGCGTCTGGAGGTGGAGGTATGCCGGGCAGGTGAACGCCACGCCATCGCTTTCGAGAAAGGTGAAAAGGTCGAGGAGCTATCGGTCATCGGCAGCTGCCCAAAACGTGCCACCGGCACCCTGGTGCGTTTCTGGCCTGACCTGAGCTACTTCGATTCGCCCAGACTTTCGCTGCCGCGCCTGAAACACCTGTTGCGGGCCAAGGCGGTGCTGTGCCCAGGGCTCAAGGTGGTACTCACCGAGACCGACGGCGCAGAGAATGTCTGGCAGTACGAGGACGGCCTGCGGGACTATCTGGCCCAGGCCACGGATGGATTCGAAGTGCTGCCGGCGTCGCCCTTCATCGGTCATTTTGCCGACGACGAACAAGCCGTGGACTGGGCAATCCAGTGGCTGCCCGAGGGTGGCGAGCCGGTGCTGGAAAGCTACGTCAACCTGATTCCCACACCGCTTGGCGGCACTCACGTCAACGGCCTGCGCAGCGGGCTGCTCGAGGCGTTGCGGGAATTCTGCGATTACCGCAGCCTGCTGCCCCGGGGCGTCAAGCTCTCCGCGGAGGATCTCTGGGAACGGGTTTCCTACGTGCTTTCCGTGAAGATGCTCGATCCGCAGTTTGCCGGCCAGACCAAGGAGCGGCTGTCGTCGCGCACCGTGGCCGGCTTCGTCTCCGGGGTAGTCAAGGATGCCTTCTCGCTCTGGCTCAATCATCATGTCGATCAGGCCGAGGCATTGGCGGAGCTGGTGATCAGCGCCGCCCAGCGGCGTCAGAAGAGTGCCAAGAAGGTGGCGCGCAAGAAGATCACTTCCGGGCCCGCCTTGCCTGGCAAGCTGGCGGACTGCTCCGGTCAGGACCCGGCGGCCAGCGAGCTGTTTCTGGTCGAAGGCGACTCCGCCGGGGGTAGCGCCAAGCAGGCTCGGGCCCGCGAAACCCAGGCGATCCTGCCGCTGCGCGGCAAGATCCTCAACACCTGGGAAGTCGAGTCTCATGACATCTACAGCTCCCAGGAGGTGCATGACATTGCCGTGGCCATCGGCATCGACCCGGTCAGCGAGGATCTATCCAAGCTGCGTTATCACAAGATCTGTATCCTCGCGGATGCGGACTCCGACGGACTGCATATCGCGACGCTTTTGTGTGCACTGTTCATGCGTCACTTTCCGGCGCTGGTGGATGCGGGTCACGTATTCGTCGCCATGCCGCCGCTGTACCGCATCGACCTGGGCAAGGAGGTCTTCTATGCCCTGGATGAAAGCGAGAAGTCGGCGGTGCTAAAGCGGCTGGAAGGCAAGCGCGGCACGCCCAATGTACAGCGCTTCAAGGGCCTCGGCGAGATGAGCCCGTTGCAGCTTCGCGAGACCACCATGGCGGTGGACACCCGGCGCCTGGTGCAGCTGACCCGGGAAGAGGGTGACGGCACCGGCGAGATGCTGGATATGCTGCTGGCCAAGAAGCGCGCCTCGGACAGGAAAAGCTGGCTGGAGGATTACGGCAATCTCGCGGATATAGAAGTGTGAACTGGAACATGCCTGCGTTCGCCTATGTTCTCTGACTAACGTTGAATTTGATATATGGCGCATACCTAAGCGGCGCCGGGGACAGGTCGCAGCGAAGGTCATTTGCCATGGATGGCAAATGTAGCGCCCAGGGATGGGTTCACAGCGCCTTCGCGTAGACCTGTTGCCGGAATAGCCGCACATTGGCCGCTAGCGACTTCTAGACACCCTGACCAAGGGCATATAGCAATGACCATAGATGTTCATGTGGAAGAGGGCGACGTCGAACGTCTCTCCCTTCGCGAATACACCGAGAAGGCGTATCTCGACTACTCGATGTACGTGATTCTCGACCGTGCCTTGCCCCATATCGGCGACGGCATGAAGCCGGTACAGCGACGCATCATCTACGCCATGCGCGAGCTGTCGCTGACCGCCAATGCCAAGTACAAGAAGTCGGCGCGTACCGTCGGCGACGTGCTGGGCAAGTTCCATCCGCATGGCGACAGCGCCTGCTACGAAGCCATGGTGCTGATGGCCCAGTCCTTCAGCTATCGCTACCCGCTGGTGGATGGCCAGGGCAACTGGGGCAGCCCGGACGACCCCAAGTCGTTTGCGGCGATGCGCTACACCGAGGCGCGCCTGTCGAAGTTCTCCGAGGTGCTGTTGGCCGAGCTGGGCCAGGGTACCGTGGACTGGATGCCCAACTTCGACGGCACCATGAACGAGCCAGCGGTGCTGCCGGCGCGTTTGCCCCATGTGCTGCTCAACGGTGCCACGGGTATTGCCGTGGGCATGGCCACGGACATTCCACCCCACAACGTCAGCGAAGTGGTGGAGGCGACCTGCCATCTGCTGCGTCACCCCGAGGCAAGCGTCGGCGATCTTCTCAAGTACGTGCCGGCGCCAGACTTTCCCACCGAGGCGGAGATCATCTCCTCTCGGGAGGATCTGGCCAAGCTCTATGAGGTCGGCCGTGGGTCGGTCAAGTTGCGGGCCCGCTATACCCTGGAAGACGGCAATGTGATCGTCACCGCGGTGCCCTATCAGGTCAGTGGCTCCAAGGTATTGGAGCAGATCGCCGCCCAGATGCAGGCCAAGAAACTGCCCATGGTCGCCGACCTGCGGGACGAATCGACCCATGAAAACCCCACCCGGCTAGTCATCGAACCCCGCTCGAACCGTATCGATATCGAAGGGCTGATGGCGCACCTGTTCGCCACCACGGATCTCGAGAAGAGCGTGCGGGTCAATCTCAATATCATCGGCCTCGACGGGCGTCCACGAGTGATGCCGCTGCCGGATATGCTCGGTGAATGGCTGACGTACCGGCGGGCCACGGTACGTCGGCGTCTCGAGCATCGCCTTGGCAAGGTCGAGGATCGTCTGCATATTCTCGAAGGCTTGCTGGCGGCGTATCTCAATCTTGACGAAGTAATCCGCATCATCCGCGAGGAGGACGAGCCCAAGCCCGCGCTGATCGCGGCCTTCGATCTGTCGGATCGGCAGGCCGAAGCCATTCTCGAGCTTCGTTTGCGCCACCTGGCCAAGCTCGAGGAGATGAAGATCCGCGGCGAGCAGGACGAACTCAAGGCGGAGCGCAAGCGCCTGAAGAAGCTGCTGGGCGACGACAATGCCCTGACCGATCTGATCGAACAGGAGCTGCGGGAGGCGGGCAAGGAGCATGGCGATGCCCGTCGTTCGCCGATTGTCGAAAGGGAAGAGGCCCGGGCATTGTCCGAGGTCGAATTGATGGGCGCCGATCCGATTACCGTCGTACTCTCGGAGAAGGGCTGGATTCGCAGCGCCAAGGGTCACGAGATCGATCCGGCAGGGTTAGGCTTCAAGGCGGGGGACCGCTTTCAGCTGGCGGCCCGGGGCAAGACCAACCAGCCCTTGGTGCTGCTCGACGACAGCGGCCGTGCCTATACCCTGGCCGCGCACAATCTACCCAGCGCCCGCAGTCAAGGCGAGCCGATCACCGGTCGCATCAATCCCGGTGCCGGTGCGCAGATGGTTGGCTTGATGCTGGCGCCTCCTGAGAGCCGCTATCTGCTGGCCTCGGATGGCGGCTATGGGTTCATCGTCAAGCTCGAGGATCTGACCGGCAAGAACAAGTCCGGTAAGGCAGCCCTGTCACCGCCCAAGGGGTGTAACGTGCTTTCTCCACAACGGCTACCGGAAGACGAAGGAGCGCGTGTTGCGCTGGTCTCCAACGAGGGGCGCATGCTGCTGTTCGGGCTCGATCAGTTACCCGAAATGAGCAAGGGCAAGGGCAGCAAGATGATCGATATTCCCGGTGCCCGGGCGGCGCGACGAGAGGAGTTCGTGCGTGATCTGGTGGTATTGCCAGAAGGCGCGTCCCTGGTGATTCACGCAGGCAAGCGCAAGCTGACATTGAAGCCGAATGATCTAGCCTATTATGCCGGTGAGCGAGGGCGGCGCGGCAGCAAGTTGCCGCGAGGCTTCCAGAAAGTCGAATGGCTGGAGGCGGAATAGAACGCTTATGACACCACAGTCGTTGATCTTGACCCTATTGGCACCGCGCCTTTCTGCCGATGTTATTACTGAGGTCGATGAACTGATCGCGGATCAAGGGTTGCGCGTCGAGCAACGTGACTGGCTTGCCGGTCGCGAGTCGCTGGAAGGGGGGATACCGCCTCACGGCGCCTGTATTGAATTTCGATTGCAGAGTGATGATGTCGATATCGAATCGCTGCGCGAGAAAGCCCTGGCGTTGGGAGCCATGCGGCAGGTGGATATCGCCGTTCAGGAAGATTCCAGCTGGCGCCATCAGCGGCGTCTGGTCTGCTTCGACATGGATTCGACCTTGATCAAGGCCGAGGTCATCGACGAGTTGGCGCGTCGCCACGGCGTGTTTGAAGAGGTGGCGGCGATTACCGAGCGTGCCATGCGAGGCGAGCTGGATTTCAAGCAGAGCTTTCGCGAGCGCATGGCGAAGCTCAAGGGGCTCGATGAAAGGGTACTCGTCGAAATCGCCGACAATCTGCCGCTGATGGACGGAGTGGAGCGCTTGATGACACATCTCAAGCGGTTGGGTTACCACACCGTGATTCTGTCCGGTGGGTTTAGCTATTTTGCAGGCTATCTAAAGAACAGGCTGGGTTTCGATGAAATTCATGCCAACGAGCTGGTGATCGAAAATGGTCGAGTGACCGGCGAGGTGCAGGAGCCGATCGTCGATGCCGAGCGAAAGGCCATGTTATTGCAGGATATCGCAAAGCGGGAAGGGCTGAGGCTGGAGCAAACCGTCGCCGTGGGCGATGGTGCCAACGATCTGAAGATGCTTGGGGTCGCGGGGCTGGGCATCGCCTACCGCGCCAAGCCGCTGGTACGGCGTCAGGCCCGACAATCGATCTCGCTACTGGGACTGGACGCGATGCTGTATCTGCTGGGGCACCGCCAGGATGATCTACAGGACAAGCACATACCCGGTACTGCAGGACGTGACTGACAGACATGATGCCATGACGCGTTGCGGACCAAGTGTATGCCGGTATCTGCAGGATGAAATAGAGAGTGGAATCGATGAATGAAGCGCCTTCCCGGGTCGAGCACGCCGGCGAAATGGAAAAGCTGCTGGACGCCATGAGTCACCCTGGTTCGGTGTTGCTTACCTTCGATGAGCAGATGATGACACCGGCCAATGTCTTGCTGGTGGATGTGATCGTCGGCGAACGATTGCTCGTCGATGTGACGGCGTCACCGGACGTTGCCGGCGCGTTGGCGGCCCAGCGCGCCTTTCGCCTGACCGGGCAAGCCCACGGTGCGATGGTGACGACGCCACCCTTGATTGCTGAACCTCTCAACGACGTGCCCGGGCGGCTGCGATTCGGCAGTGCATACCCTGATTGGCTCGATGTCTGGCATCGGCGCAATGCCTTTCGTGCCGAGCTGGATGCGAACATGAAGGTTGCCGTGACAATCGAGATTGAAGGGCAACAAAGGCCGCTGACCGGTCGATTGTCGAATCTTTCCCTGGGGGGGTGTCTGCTTGAAATTCCCTTGAATGATGCAGTCAAGCTGCGCTCGGGGCAGATATTGTCTCGTCTCGAGGCAGTCTTCCCCAACGGGGAAAACTTTGCCATTCGTAGCGAAATCCGGCATGTGCATACGGATAGCAACTGGAAGCGTGCGCTCGTTGGCTGTGAATTCAGCATGATGACACCGAAATTCGAGCGCTTGATCTGGTTTCTGGTCAAGGAGATCGAGCGGGAAAGGGCGCGCAAGTCTGCCCCATCGACGGATAATACCCTGAGTCCTTCAACGTTGTTTCAGGCGGCCTCGAGGCAGACACAGGCACCGCCTTCCCGGCGTCCCCGGGCGGAGTATGCGACGCCCATGGCTCGGCGACTTGCCAAGATAGCCGACTATCTCAATGGTCAGATGATCCAACTGCAACAGGGTGAAACGATCGATAGCACCCTGTTATCCAGCCACAGCGACAAGCTGTTGAGTCTGCTTGAGGAGGATCGGGATGCCCTGCTGTTCGCTATCGTTTGCCTGCACCGCGATCCTTTGCCGGTACAGCATGGATTGAGCGTTGCGATTCGTCTCGCGGATCTGGCCGGCTCCCGGGATATACCTCGCAAGTTGCTCAAGGCCGTAGTCGCCACGGCCATGGTGCACGGTCTGGGCAAGGTGCTATTACCCGACAGCCTTCTCGAAAGCTCGAGCTTCGATCAGCAGCAGCGCGAGCAGCTCGCTGCCCACGTGACGATGATTCGCGAACGCCTGATAAACTGCCGCTGGCTCGAACCTCAGGTCGTTCAGAGCATCATCGGCGAGATCAACGAGCGTCTCGATGGCAGTGGTTATCCACGACAACTCAAGGGCGGTGAGCTCTCGACCTTGAGTCGCATGGCGATGGTGGTCGACGCCATCGACGCCATGAGTCGTCCGCGTCCGGATCGCCCGGTCTGGTCGATGGAAGAGATCTATCGCCATCTGCTGATCAATGATGCGCTTTACGATAGCGTCTGGGTACAGCGCTATATTCGACACTTCGGCTTGCATCCCATCGGCAGCCTGGCGCGTTTTTCGACAGGGGTACATGGCTGGATTCAGCGTCTCGATAAGAATGGTGTGCCTTTGCAGATCGCTGTAATCAGCCCTACGCCAAAGGTGTACAAGGGCAGGGAAGTCGCATCGTTGGGCGCTATCGAGACCTTGATGAAAGCGCCGGCTCCGGAGTTGCTGCCGCAGCAATAGCACAAACGGAGGAACCTCCAGTCGTGTCGCAATAAAGGAAAGAATAAGTAGTAAAAGTCAGCAGTAAAAAAGCATGGGAACTCTCGGCAATGGTATCGAGTCGCATCGAAATGAATAGTCTCGGCGCGGGAAGCCGTATCGATTGTTTGCCACGAGGATCATGCTGATGAGCAAGCCGGAATTCAATTCAACCCGTCCCGGGTTCATGCCACCTTTCATTCTCGAACGTATCGCTTCGTCTCGAAGCGATATGCAACTTCAAAGCCGTGCCCAGCGTACTCTCGAAGTGGATCGTTACTTTCGGGCCCAACGAACGCCGGATGTCGCCAGTGCGATGGCCATGCCCCAGGGCAGCCCGCACCCGGGACAAGTCGCCCGCTATATCTACTCAGCCAACTATCAAGAGGTACTGCCCGGCACCCTGGTACGGGAAGAGGGGCAGGATGAGACCGGTGATCCCGCCGTCGATGAAGCCTATCGCTGGCTCGGGGTGACCTATCGGTTCTTCTGGGAAGCCTTCGAGCGCAATTCCATCGATAACCAGGGGATGCCGCTGCTGGGCACGGTGCACTATGGCCGGGATTATGAAAATGCCTTCTGGAATGGCGCCCAGATGGTATTCGGCGACGGTGACGGCGAGTTCTTCAATCGATTCACCCAAGCACTGGACGTGGTGGGCCATGAACTGGCCCATGGTGTCATCGAACGGGAAGCGGGGCTTGTCTATACCTATCAATCCGGGGCGCTCAACGAATCCCTTGCGGATGTCTTCGGTAGCCTGACCGAGCAGTATCATCTTGGTCAGACCGCTGCCGAGGCGGACTGGTTGATCGGTGCGGAGCTGTTGACCGAGCGCGTTCAGGGGCGTGCGCTGCGCTCAATGGCGGCACCTGGCACGGCTTACGACGATCCGGTCCTGGGCAAGGATCCTCAACCTGCCCACATGGACGCCTTCGTTGAAACAGAAGCGGATAACGGCGGGGTGCATATCAACTCCGGCATTCCCAATCATGCCTTCTATCTGGCGGCGATGGCTTTGGGTGGGTATGCCTGGGAGACCTGTGGCCTCGTCTGGTATGACACCTTGCTGGATTCGCGCTTGATGCCGGAGAGCGACTTTGCCACCTTCGCTACCTTGATCGTCGAGAACGCCGAGCGTCGCTTTGGCTCCGCAAGCCGAGAGTCCATCGCGATACGTGAGGCCTGGCAGGCAGTGGGGGTGATCGCATGAATGACAAATCGCCAGACGAATTGAAGAAAGCTCAGTTGCAAGCGAAGAGTGTCGTTGCCATTCGTCGGGAAGGCGGAGTAGCAGCCTTCCCCGGATTGATGAAGCCACGCAGGATTCACTGTGCCGAATACACGGATGAGCAGCGCCGGGAGCTGGAAGGCGTGTTGAATCTGGCGGCACGTACCTGTAGCGCTACACCCGCGCCTGGCGCCGACCGCCGCGTATTTCATGTTCATGTCGAAGAACCGCAACATCCGGATGCAGCAGAATCCGACTTCTGCGTGTGGTCTCTGAGTCTGAATGAAGAAGAGACACCTGAGGCTCTGATTGCGCTATGGAAAAGTGGTATGCCGGGCAATAGCGATCAGTAATCGACGAGGCGTCTGTTCGGAAGCTGTTCGGAAGAGGAGGCTGAATTCCGGTTTTTAGCCTAGATTGGGAATACGTCTTCATCAACGTAGATTCATCGAGGTGATCATGCGCTATAGCCAGGAAATACTGGAAGAACTCAACGTGCTTTGCCTATTCAATCTGTCGACGACCCAGGAGGGTATCAAGGTTCACTCCAGTGCTGATCCCGCCAAGATTGCTGCCGTCTCGCGATTATATGAGCGCGGCCTGGTGACGCAGGCCGATGGTGGCTATCTTACCGGGCTGGGGCGTGACGCCGCGATGCAGGCCCAGGATCTGTTGACCATCTTCAATACTGCATCCGCATCTGCCAGCGATTCTGCTGCAAGCGCTGATGCCAATATTTGATCTGAGTTTCTCGATATCGAGGAGTGGCGAAAGATCAAGGTCTTTGATGCAGGACTGAAACCCTTTCACAAGCCAGTCTCTGCCGAATCATCAGCAGAGACTGGTACTGCTATTCAAGGGCTTCTAGCCAAGAGCTATCATGAGCGCGGCTCAGCGACGCACACCGGCGGCAGGTAGGTGCTTAGGACTTCCGACTATACCTCCAACTGATGC
Organism: uncultured Halomonas sp.; assembly: GCF_947493865.1. Classification (GTDB taxonomy): domain Bacteria; phylum Pseudomonadota; class Gammaproteobacteria; order Pseudomonadales; family Halomonadaceae; genus Modicisalibacter. Next base: position 214,875 of record NZ_CANLTC010000001.1, on the reverse strand, counting down.
AGCAATGGCGCCTAGCACCATGGCGATGAAAGCCCATAGGGCTGCCGAGGAAATGGCGGATGCCAGAGCCTCGCTTGCCTGGATGGCTTTTTGCTTGGCTTGTTCCGCAGCCTGCTGGGCTTGATTGATTGCCTGCTTTGACTGCTGTATCCAGCGGTTGGCGATAGCTTCAGCTTCCTGCTGGCTCTTGTTGGTACGCTCGGCAATGACGCTAGCTAGCGCATCAGGGTCCACTTCCTGAGCCGTCTCCTGCAGTGAGGCGAACATTTTATCAAGGGCTTGGTTGACATCGCCAAGAGCATCTCCGGGTGTCTTTACAATATCCTTGGCGGTTTGCTGAGCGGTTTGCGCCGCCTCTTGACCTTCTTCGCGCAGCTCGCTCGGCTGCAGGGCCTGGGTATCGGTTTGCTGCAGCATTTGCTGAGCTTCCTGTTTAATGCTCTGGAAACTCGAGTCCTGCTGTTGCAACGCCTGTTTGGCGGCTTGCTTGGCTTCCGGAGCCAATTCCGAAACCCCTTGCGCGGCCATGGAAAAACCTTGGCCAATCATGCTGGTAGTCGCGCTGAGGACGTTACCCACAGCGGAACCCATGAGCCAGAAGGTCAAGAGCGTCATCAAGCCCCAGGTCACGGCACCATGCAGAATTCCGTCGATGGTTTGAGGCATGCCTGCCAAACGCCCTGCCGTCCAGCCACCGGCGAACAACGCGATCAGGCTGCTGATGGCAAGCCATATCCCTGCTCCCATCCCAACGCCACTCAGCGGGTTTTCTTCCGTGGCGGGGTCAATGATTCCCGCGCCAAAGGAAAGACCAAGCATATTGAGCAAGAGTTGAATCACCAGAGCGATAACGACCCCGGCTAGAATAGCTCCCCAGGAGATGCGTCGCAGTGACGAAGCATCCTTGTCTGTACTATTGGATCGATAATCTTCCATGTCGTCGGTTCCTATTGCAGTTGTTTCATACAAATTCATTAAGCCCACAATTAACAATAGTCGGTTTTTGGCTTCACATAAGCGGAAAGCGATAACTTATTAGTTTCAAGAATTGCACGATGACAACGGCGTCTTGCTTTTCTCCCGCGGCACTTCCCGCACCAACCGCGGCATGAGAAAGCCCGCCAGGCGTTCACGCAGGGCATTTACCAGGATGACGGCTTCATCGTCCGGCACATTAAAATGCGCGGCACCGCTCACCGGGTCGAGCACGTGCAGGTAGTAGGGCAGTATGCCGGCCTCGAATAGCCGTTCGGAAAGCGCCGCCAGGGTCTCGACGCTGTCGTTCACTCCACGCAGCAGCACGCTCTGGTTGAGCAGGGTCACGCCGGCCTCGCGCAGGCGAGAGCAGGCCGCGACGACCGCATCATCGATCTCGTGGGCATGATTGATATGCAGCACCATGACCGTCTGCAGGCGCGTGGCACTCATCCAGGCGAGCAGGGTGTCGTCGATCCTATCCGGGATCACCACCGGCAGCCGAGTATGAAGTCGCAGACGCTTGAGGTGAGGGATCTCGTCGAGACGCTCGACCAGCCAGGCCAGGCGCTTGTCGCTTGAGGCCAGGGGGTCGCCACCGGAGAGGATCGCTTCCCGGATGGAGGTATCGTTTCTCACGTAATCCAGGGCATCATTCCACTGTGCTCGGGATAGTGAATTCTCGCCGTAGGGGAAATGACGCCGAAAGCAGTAGCGGCAGTTGATGGCGCAGGCAGGACTCGCAATCAGCAGTACCCGCCCGGCATACTTGTGAATCAGCCCGGGGCGGGGTGTATGCTCGGCTTCTTCCAGGGGATCGCTGACGAAGCCTTGCACACTGTCGGTCTCGGCGCTAAAGGGCAGCACCTGGCGCAGCAACGGGTCGTTGGGATCACCGGGGCGAATGCGTGCCAGATAAGCCTCGGGAACGCGCACCTCGAACAGTTCGTGACCGGCCTCGGCACCTGGCAACAACCCTTCGTCCAATTCCAGACGCGCAAGCAGGACGCGCGGGTCGCGCAGCGCGCCACTGAGCTGTGCTTGCCAGCCCGGGTCATTCTTCTCCGTTGTCGTGGGAATAACACGCTGCAAACTGGCCGGGCTTCGGGTTATCATCTGTGCACCAAAATCGAGTTCATTTGCGCGGTACCAATCGAGCCTGCCGCGTCAAGATCATTAGCGAGGAAGCATGGCGAACTATTCTACCAACGAATTCAAGGCCGGTCTGAAGGTGATGCTGGATGGCGACCCCTGCAACATCGTCGAGAACGAATTCGTCAAGCCCGGCAAGGGTCAGGCATTCAACCGGGTGAAGCTGCGCAACCTGAACACGGGGCGCGTCTGGGAGCGTACCTTCAAATCCGGCGAATCCCTGGAAGGCGCGGATGTCCTCGATCTGGAGATGGAGTATCTCTACAACGACGGCGACATGTGGTACTTCATGCGCACGGACGGCTCCTTCGAGCAGTATCCGGTGGCCAAGAAGGCCCTGGGAGATACCGAGAAGTGGCTCAAGGAACAGGTTGCTTATACCGTTACCTTGTGGAATGACAATGTTATCAGCGTGACGCCGCCCAACTTTATCGAGCTGGAAGTCACCGAGACCGATCCGGGTCTGAAGGGTGATACCGCTCAGGGTGGCTCCAAGCCGGCCACACTTTCATCCGGTGCGGTGGTGAAGGTGCCCCTGTTCATCAATCAGGGTGAAGTATTAAAAGTGGATACCAGAAGCGGCGAATACGTTTCGCGCGCCTAAATCCTTTCTGCGCTAGATCATGCGTCGTTGAATTCTGGCTCAGCATGCTCATTTACTAAAGTAAACTCCGCTGGTTGACTTGCAACATCCCTGTTGCTCGCTCTTCGAGCAGCGAAGCTGCCCAAATCGGCAATCCTGCCGATTTGTCGCCAAAATTCGCCTTACCTGATCTTCGCTCGAAGCAGGATTTACAGCATATTAAAACGCCGAGCTTAGCGCTCGGCGTTTTTCATGGATTCCTAATGAGCAACATTAACTGGCAGCCCACCGCCGCTATCGAGACACTGCGTGAACGCGCCCGCTGCCTGGCAGAGATTCGCCACTTCTTCGCTGAGCGCGGGGTGCTGGAAGTGGAAACTCCGGTGCTTGGTCATGGCGGGAGCACCGATCTGCATCTCGATTCGCTATCGCTGACCGCCACCACGCCGGCGGGCCGTGAACGACTATGGCTGCAAACCTCGCCGGAATTTCACATGAAGCGCCTTTTGGCAGCCGGCAGCGGGCCGATCTTCCAATTGGCGCGCAGCTTTCGTGACGGCGAGGTGGGGCGCCGTCACAATCTCGAGTTCACCATGCTGGAGTGGTACCGGCCCGGGTTCTCGCTGAATGACCTCATCGACGAAACCGAGGCTTTGATTCGCTTGTTGCTACCCGAGGTAGGCCCCAGGCGGTTGCGCCGCTATCGAGAGCTGTTTCGCGACTATCTGGGAATAGATCCCTTCACCATTTCCCTTATCGAATTGCGCCGTTTGGCAAGCGAGCGTGGCAATCTGAATATGGCGGGTAGCCCACGAGACGATTGTCTGGACCTGCTGATGAGCTTGGTGATCGAGCCGATAATGGGCCAGGAGGGCATCGACGTGGTGATCGACTACCCGGCCAGTCAGGCAGCGCTGGCGCGCAAGCATGGCGATGCCGAAGATGGCGTCGAAGTGGCGGCGCGCTTCGAGGTTTATGTGCAAGGTCTGGAGCTGGCCAATGGTTATGACGAACTCACCGACGCTGACGAGCAGGCGCTGCGTTTTGTCGCCGACAACGCCGCGCGTGAGAGAGCCGGGAAGCCGTTTGTCGATGTCGACACTCGGCTCCTGGCGGCACTGAATGCAGGAATGCCGGAAGGCAGCGGCGTGGCGCTGGGTGTCGATCGGCTGATTCAACTGGTGCTCGGAAAGCAGAGCGTGGCGGAGGTCATGGCCTTTGCCACGCCGCTCAGTTAGCTACAGACACAACCTAGCGGGCAATGAGTCGTCGCGAACGTCGACGAGTGACCCCGAGGCGATAGATGAATGCCAGAATGAACAGCCCCGTCAGAATCAATACGATCGTCGGGGCAGGGGCGCTGTCGAGAAAGAAGCTCGCATAGGTGCCCGCTAGCATCGAGATCGTACAAACTGCCACGGAAACGGTCAGCATGGGGCCAAAGCTGCGCACCAGCAGAAACGCGATGGCCCCGGGCGTGACGAGCAGCGCCACGGCGAGGATCAAGCCTACGGAGCTTAGCGTGGCAACGATGGTCAGAGACAGGCTGGCCAGCAGGCCGTAATGCAAGAGCTTGGTCTTGAGCCCTACCGCCCGGGCCTGGGCCGGATCGAAGGCGTGCAACAGCAGATCCTTCCACTTCAACAGTAAAAGTCCCGAGACGATGACGGCGATCAGTCCTGAGGTCCAAAGATCCTGGCTGCCGATGCCGAGCATGTTGCCGAACAGAACATGATCAAGATGTTCGTTGGTATGAATCGAGGCATACATGACGATTCCTAACCCGAACATGCCGGAAAACACCACGCCCATGACCGTATCCTGTTTGATCCGGCTGTTGTGAGACAGGTACCCCGTGGCAAGCGCGCAGATCATGCCCGCGGCGAAAGCCCCTATGATGAGCGGCAGCCCAAGAATCCAGGCCAGCACGATACCCGGGAGCGTGGCATGACTGACCGCGTCGCCCATCAGCGCCCAGCCCTTGAGTACCAGAAAGCAAGACAGCAGAGCCGTAGGCGGCGCTACCATCAGCACGATCCAGAACGCGTTCTGCATGAACGGAAACTGGAAGGGCAGCAGTAACGTATCGAGAGTCATCCTTGAGTCTCCCTGACTGAAGGCGACTCGGTATCAGGTGACAGCTCCAATGCCTTGGCAGCCTTGCGTCTGGCCGAAAGCAGGCCATGCTTCGGCGCGAAGACGAAAGCGATGAGGAAGATAAGTGTTTGCAGGATGACAATGATGCCGCCGGTTGCCCCATCGAGGAAATAACTTGCATAGGCGCCGACAAAGCTGGTGACGGTGCCGATCAACACTGAAAGCACAATGAGACGCGGGAATCGGTCGCACAGAAGATAGGCCGTGGCGCCCGGGGTCACCACCATGGCAATGACGAGAAAGGCCCCGACGGTGATCATGGCGGCAACGATGGCTGCGGAGAGCAGGGCAAAGAAGATCACGCGAAGCATGTCCGGACGCAGGCCGATGGAGCGGGCGTGGTTCTCATCGAAAAAGACCACCACCAGATCCTTCCACTTGGCCAGCAGAACCGCCAGGCAGACGAACCCGATGATGGCGAGCTGCAGGGTATCTTCTGGGGTAATGGCCAGGATATTGCCCATGATGATCGTCTGGATACTGACCGCCATCGGGTTGAGGGAGATCATGAACAGCCCCAACCCGAAGAACGAGGTGAAAATGATACCGATGATGACGTCGATCTTGAGCCCCGAGCGCCCGGACAAGAACAGCATTGCACCTGCCGCGAGCCCGCCGGCGATAAAGGCGCCCAGCGCAAAGGGCAGGCCGAAGATATAGGCACCCGCGACACCGGGTACCACGGAGTGGGAAAGCGCGTCCCCGATCAGCGACCAGCCCTTGAGCATGAGATAGGACGAGAGAAAGGCGCAGACCCCGCCAACGAGGGCGGACACCCACATGGCGTTGTTCATGTAGCCATAGCCGAACGGCTCGAGCAGAGTATCGATCACGGCTTGTCTACCTTGCCGCTTTCATCGGGAAGAGAGCCTTGCCTGGCCGTGCTGGGGATCGTCTTTATGGTGCTCTTGGGATCGCGGCTATCACCGTATTGCACGAAGGGACGCTCGTCGTCGGTGATGATGCGCACCTCCCGCGGGTCGTCGTCATCGTGCAGATCGGCGCCGCCGAGGGTGAAGTGGCGCAGAACGCCGCCAAAGGCAAGCTCGAGGTTCTCTCGGGTAAAGGTGGTTTCCGTCGGACCGGAGGCCAGCACCGTACCCTTCACGAGAACGGTGCGGTCACAGAAATCCGATACGGAGCCCAGATTGTGGGTCGATACCAGCATCACCCGGCCTTCGTCACGCAGTTCCCGCAGAAGTTCCACGATCTGATCTTCCGTTTTCACATCGACACCGGTGAAGGGCTCGTCGAGTAGGATCACGCGCCCTTCCTGGGCAAGTGCCCGGGCCAGGAAAACCCGCTTGCGCTGACCGCCGGAGAGCTCGCCGATCTGGCGATGGCGAAACTCACTCATGTTCACACGCTCAAGAGCTTCATCGACGGCCCCATGATCGGCTCGCCGAGGCCGGCGTAGAAAGCCCATGTGACCGTAGCGCCCCATCATCACCACGTCTTCGACGAGTACCGGGAACGCCCAGTCGACCTCCTCGGATTGCGGTACATAAGCGACGAGATTCTCCCGCAGGGCGTCTTTCACGCTCCGATCGAGTAGGCGAATGTCACCTCTTGCCAGGGGCAGGAATCCCATGATTGCCTTGAACAGTGTCGACTTGCCGGCACCGTTGACGCCCACCAGGGCCGTGATGGTGCCGCGGGGGATCTCGAAGCTGGCATTGTGCAGTGCAGTATGCCCGTTGCGGTAGGTGACTGTCACATCCCGTGCCAGGATGCCTCCGCTGGTGTCTTCAGGCTGGTTCTGCGTTTGCTTCGGTGGGTGCAAAAACGAGTTCTCCTATTGTAGCTACCTGGTATAACTACCGATTTATCAGAGCAGAACAGCATCAAGTGTACAATGCTCGCGAAGACTGCAAGAGACGGTCAACATGGCCCTCACTGCTGATGCATGTTTTTCGTCAATCCGTCCGCGATTGTCTGGGACGTGACGCGCAATAGATCGATATAGGTCGGTACCGGGCCATTCGGTTCGCTGAGGCTATCCACATGAAGAACGCCACCAAAGGCGGCACCGGTTTCCCGCGCCACCTGCTTGGCCGGGGAAGTATTGACGGTGCTTTCGCAGAACACGACGGGAATATCGTTTTCCGTCACGCCGTCGATGACGCTGCGTACCTGCTGGGGTGTACCAACCTGGTCTGCGTTCATCGGCCAGAGATAGAGCTCTTTCATGTCGAAATCCCGCGCCAGATAGCTGAAGGCACCTTCACAGGTAACGAGCCAGCGCTTGTCTGCTGGAATCTGGACGATTTGACTGCGCAATGGCTCGATCGTGTCGCGAATCTCGTTCTTGTAGGCGTCGGCATTGTCTCTGTAAGCGTTCGCATTATCCGGGTCGTACTTTGCAAACGCCGAAGCGATGTTGTCGATATAGACCATGGCATTGTCGAGGCCCATCCAGGCATGGGGGTTGGCCTCGCCTTCGTAAGCGCCTTCGGCAATCGGAATCGGTTCAATGCCGTTGGTCAATGTGACCGAGGGGGTGTCACCAAGGTTCACTAGAAACTGCTCGAACCAACGCTCGAGATTCAACCCATTCCACAGGATCAGATCCGCATCATGGGCGCGGACGATGTCCTGGGGCGTCGGCTCGTAGCCGTGAATCTCGGCTCCGGGTTTGGTAACCGAGACCACCTTGGCGTGATCACCCGCCACGTTTTGCGCCATTTCGGCCAGCACCGTGAAGGTGGTCACTACCTTCAGTTTGTCTTCGGCGGCGTTAGTGGTTCCCGCCATGGCAATGAAGAGAGCTGCTAGTGCATACATTGCCTTCAAGCGTTTGATCGGCATTTTATAAGCCCTCTCTAGCTGCGGCTGACAAAGTCGCCCAGCGTCTTGCCCATGCGCATCGGGCTTTCATCCACATCCAGCCCTTCACGAAAGGCGACTTTTTCAGAGAAGCACAGGATGACCGTGGAGCCGAGTTTGAAACGACCCATTTCGGCGCCCTTGGCAAGCTCGATGGGCGTGTCGAAGCGGGTCGTCTGGATCTGTTTCGACAAGGGCGTGATCTGGCCCGCCCAGACCGTTTCGATGGCCGCAACGATCATGGCGCCCACCAGCACCATGGCCATGGGGCCGCGATCCGTATCGAAGAGGCAGACCAGGCGCTCGTTACGGGCAAACAGCCCCGGCACCTGATCCGCGGTAGCCAGGTTGACCGAGAAAATACGCCCCGGCACATAGATCATCTCCCGCAAAGTGCCGGTCACGGGCATGTGCACCCGATGATAATCCTTGGGAGAAAGATAGACCGTGGCAAAACTTCCTTGCTGGAACGCAGCGGCGCGCTGATCATCGCCGCCGAGTAGCGATGAGACGGAATAGGTCTGCCCCTTGGCCTGAATCAATGTGCCATTCTCGACGCTCCCGAACTGGGACAAAAAACCATCCGCGGGAGAGACGATGCCCTCGCCGATGGGGCGCGCATCGACATGCATGGCGCGGGTGAAGAAATCGTTGAAGCAGGCGTAGGCGGTGGGGTCAGGTTGTTGCGCCTGACTCATGTCGACCCCGTAGGTACTGATGAAGCGCTTGATCATCATGTCCTTCAGCCAGGGGGTGCGGGCATCCGCAAGCGTGCCCGCCAGACGCGAGATCAAGTGATGGGGCAGGGGGTATTGAATAAGAGAGAAGAGTTTGTCTTGCATCACAAGTATCGGCTTCCAGTCTTTGTAGGCTGCTGCTTGGTGCAGCGTTTAGAGTGACATCAGCAAGAACGCTGACATTCAGATGATGGCGCGTGGCGATCGACAGGGATGTCGATCGAGGCGTGGCAAGAGGGATCTTGTTCCACGCCGACACGCAAGTCGGCATCTGAATGTCAGGGTTTCGTTCTTGCGCGTCGCGATGAACGTCTGCAGGCAAGCATGTTCGCCAACATTATTTCTCGATGGGGGTGTCGTCGCGATTTCCCCATTCCTGCCAGGAGCCGGCATAGCCGCGAATCTTTTTGAATCCGAGAGCCTTGGCCACCAGCCAGGTGAAGCCACTGCGATGATGACTCTGGCAGTGGGTGACGACTTCCATGTCCGGTGTCAATCCCTGGGCCTCGAGGGTCGTCACCAGTTCCGCGTAGTCGCGGATGCGCAGATTGCGCTCCGGGTCCATGGCTTCGGTCCATTCCATGTTGATCGCGCCGGGAATATGACCAAGATGCTTGTTCTGGCCTTTCTCGCCGTGATACTCCTGAGGCGTGCGGGCATCCCAGATGGCAAACCCTTTTTCGCCCAGGCGCTCGACCAGTTCGCCTCGTTCGATCATGACATCGGGGTTGAGAATTTCAGCCTGGTAATCGCTGGGTTTGGGCCGCGAGGTCTCCGTCGATTCCGGATGGCCATCCGCGCGCCAGGCATGGATGCCGCCATTGAGATAGGAGTAGCGGCAGTGCCCGATCAGTTCCAGTGTCCAGAGCAGCCGGCCTGCCCAGCCACCGCCTTCGTCGTCGTAGGCCACCACGTGGGTGTCCCGGGTCAATCCCAAGGACGAGAACAACTCGGAAAGGGTTTCATCGCTCGGCACATCGTTGGGAACGTCGCCCTGGCCCAGCATCAATCGGCGATGATCGAGAAAAATTGCGCCGGGCACATGGCCTGTCTCATAGCTTTCCGCCTTGAGCGGCACATCGATGATCAATAGCTGGGGATCGTCCAGATGCTCGGCGAGTTGCTCCGGCTCGATGATCAGCGGTAACAGGTTCGTTTCGGAACGCATGACGCTCACTCCTTGCTCAAGCGGGGATGCCTAGATGATGACATAGCTTTGCGTCCTTCGGCGACCAATTAGCGCGACGTGAGGCTCTCGAGAATACGCCGATAGCTGGCGAAGCGCTGTCGGGAAACGTCGCCACGCGCCACTGCATCGATCAGAGCGCAGCCCGGCTCGTTGCGATGGCGGCAGTCGCGGAAACGGCAGTGCCCGAGCAGATCGCGAAATTCGATGAAGCCTTCAGCGACCTGCTGCTCATCGAGATGCACTAGCCCGAACTCTCGGATGCCCGGGGAATCGATCAGTTCGCCGCCGCCGGGAAGGGCGTAAAGACGCGCGGTAGTCGTGGTGTGGGTGCCCTTGCGGGAATCTTCCGAGAGCGCGCCGATACGCAGGGCTTCGTCAGGCAGCAGGCGGTCGATGAGCGATGATTTGCCCACACCGCTTTGCCCGACGAATACCGAGGTGCGGTCCGTGAGCCGTTCATGCAGGGCATCCAGGCCATCGTCGCGTTGAGTCGTGGCCCGCACAACCGCATAGCCAAGACGCTCATAGCGCGTGAGCAGGGCGCCGAGCTCGCCCCCATCTTCCGGCAGCAGGTCGGTCTTGTTGAGTACCAGTGCCGGCGTGATGCCGGTAGCCTCGGCGGCTACCAGATAGCGGTCGATGAGATTGGCAAAAGGCGCCGGCTCGACGGCGAATACGATGAGTATCTGATCGATATTGGCGGCGACGGGCTTGAGCTGGTGATAGGGGTCCGGGCGTTCGAGCACGTTGTCCCGGGAATCCCGGGCGACGATCACGCCGCTGCCGTCCTGGGCCTCGCGCCAGATGACCCGGTCGCCGGTGACCAGGCTGTCGAGATTGGCCCGCACATGGCAGCGGTGCAGGGTGGCATTTGCGGACTGAACGTCCAGGGTGCGACCGTAATGGGCGATCACCCGCCCGGCCACTTCCGGGCCATACTCGCCGGCTTCCAGAGAATCGGTTTCCCGGCCGGCCTGCTTCTCGGCCCGGGCGGCGCGCTCGGCCTGTATCTTCTCGATACGCCAGCGCTGCTGGCGCGATAGCTTACGTTTACTCATACCACCTCATGGGGCGCCGACAATGCTAGCATTGTAACCGGCAGGGCGACTTCTGTCCGTTCCACGCTCTGCCTGCAAAATGTCTGCGCTCGCCGTTTTGTCAGACAACGCTTAACTTCTTCCCCTACGGAGCCGTTATATGTTTGAACACGCCATCACCCCGCGCAAGGATCTGCTGGTCTGGATCGATCTGGAGATGACCGGTCTCGATCCCAACAAGGAGCGCATCATCGAGGTGGCGACACTGATCACGGACAATGATCTCAAGCTGATTGCGGAAGGCCCGGTGATCGCCGTCAAGCAGCCGGATAGCCTGCTCGAGGCCATGGATAGCTGGAATACCAAGACTCACGGCGAGTCCGGGCTGGTGGCGCGGGTCAAGGCCAGCGAGTTTGATACCGCCACAGCCCAACGCAAGACGCTGGAGTTTCTGAAAGCCTATGTCGTGCCTGGCTCTTCCCCGGTATGCGGTAACAGCGTGCACCAGGATCGGCGTTTTCTCGAGCGTGAAATGCCGGAACTGCTGGATTTCTTCCACTATCGCAACCTGGATGTCTCCACGGTGAAGGAGCTGGCCAAGCGCTGGAATCCTCAGGCATTGAAAGGCTTCGAGAAGCGCAACACCCATAAGGCGCTGGACGACATTCACGAATCCGTGGATGAGCTGGCGCACTATCGGAAGACGTTCTTGCGCCTGGAAACGACTACGGATAGCAAATAAGAAAGCATTAAAGATAGCTCAGACGGCAGTAGCGATGACCTGTCTGGATTTTTTGCCTTGGCGCTCAAGGGCCCAGCGCACATGTTCTCGTACCAGGTCGGAAGGGTAGGCTAGCCGCGCGCGCAGTGCGGCTTCCACTCCTTCGCTCCAGGGCGCGTTGCCGAGCCCTACCGCAAGATTGCGCAGCCAGCGTTCATAGCCGATACGCCGTATGGCGCTGCCTTCGGTCTTGTTCAAGAACTCCTCTTCGCTCCAGGCGAACAGGCGCACCAGTTCCGCCCGGTCGAGATCGTGCCGCGGCGCGAAATCCTCTTCCTGGCTGGCCCGGGTAAACCGGGTGAAGGGGCAGACCAGCTGACAGTCGTCGCAGCCATATATCCGATTGCCCATCGCCTCGCGGAACTCTTGCGGGATGCTACCTTGTAACTCGATGGTCAGGTAGGAGATACAGCGCCGGGAGTCCACCACCTTGTCATCGACGATAGCGCCGGTGGGGCAGGCAATCCGGCACTGGGAACATTTGCCGCAGTGCTCGCTCTCGAAAGGCGCGTCGAGCGGCAGCGGCAGGTCGGTATAGAGCTCGCCGAGAAAAAAGAGCGACCCCGCCTTTGGGTTGAGCAGCATGGCATTCTTGCCAAACCAGCCAAGCCCTGCCTTTTGTGCCAGGGCGCGCTCCATGACCGGGGCAGAATCGACGAAGGCGCGATAGCCAAAAGCGCCGACTTCCTCCTCGATGGCCTTTGCCAATGTGGCCAGGCGCTTGCGCATCAGCTTGTGATAATCCCGGCCAAGCGCGTAGCGCGATACATAGGCCTTGTTCGGTTGACCCAGAACGCGAGTGGTTTCCACTTCCGGCGGCAGATAGTCCATGCGCACGCTGATCACCCGCAGCGTGCCGGGCACCAGTTCCTCGGGCCGGGTGCGCTTGGTACCGTGCTTGGCCATGAAGCCCATTTCACCCTGATGACCGGCGGCAAGCCAGCGTTCGAGATAGCGCTCGTGGCTCTCGAGGTCGGTGTCGGTGATGCCGACCTGCTGAAACCCCAGCTCCTGGCCCCAGCGCTTGATACGCTGGGCGAGAGCATTCAGGTCAGTGTCAGGTGGGCTGTAGTGATGTGCCATGAGCGCGTAGAAAGTAGAATGAGAGAGCGTGGAAAAACCATGGAAGTAACGGCGAACTGGGCCGATGCGAGACGATTCACCCTACACTAATACGCATTGTCTATCAGTCTGTTCAAACGCTGACGTGGGACGTTTTTTTACTGAAAAGCGCTCGCCAGAGTCGTTACTATCATGCCGTGAGTGCCCATATTTCAAGAGGAAGCCACCATGTCGCGGCATTACGAACATCCACTTTACCTTGCGGAGCAGGTGCGCGAGATTGATCGACGCACGATTGCTGCCGAGGAAGGCCTGGGTTTCGATCTGATGCAGCGCGCCGCCAGGGCGGCCTATGATGAGGCTCGTCTGCGCTGGCCGAATGCGCAGCGTCTGTACGTGTTCTGCGGTGCCGGCAACAATGCCGGGGACGGCTATGTAATGGCGGCATTGGCGGCCCGGGATGGACTCTCGGTGCAACTGATTGCCTTGCGTGAGTCTCAAGAGCTCGAGGGTGACGCCGCTCGTGCCCTCGAAATGGCCGAGTCAGCCGGTGTGTATGCAGTACGCTGGCAAGAAGGCATGGCGCTCGAGGGGGGTGTCATCATCGACGCGCTATTGGGCACCGGACTTGGTGGCGAGGTGCGCGAACCTTTCGCGGCGGCGATCGAGGCGATCAACGCAAGCGATCTGCCGGTGCTGGCCATCGATATCCCGTCCGGGCTTGCCGCGGATACCGGCGCGGTGCTGGGCTGCGCGGTAGACGCGGACGTCACGGTGACCTTCATTGCGGACAAGTTCGGCCTGCATACCGGTCAAGCCGCCGATCATGTGGGTGAGGTCGTGTTCCGCTCTCTGGATATCGAGGCACAGATGCATCAGGACCTGCCACCGGCGGCAGAGTTGTTGGAAAAATCAGTGATCGCCAAGGCGCTACCGCCACGTCGGCGCGACAGTCACAAGGGCGATTTCGGTCATGTGCTGGTCATCGGCGGTGCGCCAGGGTTCGGGGGAGCGGCGCTGCTGGCAAGTGAATCCGCAGCGCGCCTGGGAGCCGGCAAGATCAGTCTGGCAACCGCGCCGGAGCATGTGAATGCAAGCCTCATACGCACCCCGGAGATCATGGCGCGGGGCGTGCGTGGCGTCAGCGACGTGAAGCCCCTGCTGGAAGGCGCCAGCGTGATCGTGATCGGACCCGGGCTGGGCCAGGGCGCCTGGGGCCAGGGCATGCTGCAAGTCGCCCTGGCCTCAAACAAGCCGTTGGTGGTGGATGCGGACGGCTTGAATCTGCTGGCCGCCCATTGGCCCGATGAAAAACGCGACGACTGGGTGTTGACGCCGCATCCCGGCGAGGCGGCGCGGCTTCTCGACTGCAATGCCAAGACGATAGAGGCGGATCGTCTGTCGGCAGTCCAGACGCTGCAACTAAAGCGCGGCGGCACGGTCGTGCTCAAGGGCGCCGGCACCCTGGTGGCAGGCCCGGGTGGCGTAGCGGTCTGCCCATATGGCAATCCCGGCATGGCCAGCGGTGGCATGGGGGATGTCCTGTCCGGCATGCTAGGCGCCCTCGTGGCCCAGGGGCTCGAGATGGTGCAGGCAGCGCACGTTGGCGTCACCCTGCATGCCCTGGCGGCGGATCATGCCGCTTACGAGGCGGGAGAACGTGGCCTGCTGGCGGGCGATCTGGCATCCTATGGGCGTTTTCTGGCGAATCCAGGCACGGTCGACTGAACAATGAACGCCTCTTATATTCTGCATGATGAAACTGCACAGATCGCCTTCGGCAAGGCGCTGGGTCAGGCGTTGTCTGGGCGTGGCCAGGTACATCTACAGGGTGAGCTGGGAGCGGGCAAAACCACTCTGGCCCGGGGAGTGCTGCGCGCCTATGGGCATCAAGGGGCGGTCAAGAGTCCGACCTATACCTTGGTGGAACCGTATCAGCTTGGCCTCGTCCAGGTGAATCATTTCGATCTATATCGTCTTGGAGACCCGGAGGAGCTCGAATTCATCGGTGCCCGGGATCTATTCGATGAAAACAGCCTGAATTTGATCGAATGGCCCGTTCGCGGTCAAGGTTGGCTGCCAACTGCCGATCTTGTCCTCGTGTTGTGCGTCATCGATGCTGGACGCGAAGCTCGATTGACGGCGAACTCGCCTCATGGTGAAAACGTTCTTGCACGGCTCGATGCGCTCGTTTCAGCGCCGTCGTCTCAGCGCGCTTGTTCTACACGCAAGCTATAGCAAGCTATGGAAAGGATCCGTAACACTTCATGAAATGGTTGAGCAACGTGCATCACCGTCTGCATTCAATATTCCGACCCCGTCCGAGATGGTCGGGCATGCTGCTGTCAGCGCTATTCATGATGTTTTCTTTTTCGCCGCTTCTGGCAAGCGACGTTGATAATCTACGTATCTGGGCGGCACCGGATCACGCGCGTCTGGTCTTCGATCTGTCCGGTGCGACGAAGGCCAATGTTTTTTCCTTGGACAACCCGAACCGCCTGGTCATCGATCTTGACGACAGTCAACTGCAGCTGGATACCTCCCGTCTGGATCTGAGCGGAAGCGCCATCAGCGGCATTCGGACCGGCAGGCGCAATGGCGACGATCTACGAGTGGTACTGGACTTGAGTCGCGAGGTCGATCCCAAGCACTTCACCCTGGCCCCCAATGACACCTATGGCCACCGTCTGGTGGTAGATCTCGAGTACCCGGGAGCGAGCGCGATACAAAATCCCATCGATCCCATCGAAGCCAAGATTCGTGAGCAGGAGATTGCAACGGACCGCGCCCTGGCAGAAGCCCAGGCGAGCGGTGACCGTGCCGCAGAAGCGACGTTGGTAGCGCAGGAAAAGGCGCAGCCGCATCCCAAGCGCGATATCATCATTGCCGTAGACGCTGGCCATGGCGGTGAAGACCCAGGGGCCATAGGTCCGCGAGGCACGCGTGAAAAAGATATAGTGCTGGATATCGCCCGCCAGCTCGAGAAGATCATTTCCGATACGCCAGGCTTCAAGGCGGTGATGATTCGCGACGGCGACTACTATGTCGGTTTGCGCCAGCGTACCTTGCTGGCTCGAGATCAGAAAGCGGATTTCTTTGTTTCGATTCACGCGGATGCGTTCAAGAGCCCACGCCCCAGCGGTAGTTCGGTCTTCGCCTTGTCTCAGAGTGGCGCGACCTCGGAGACCGCCAAATGGCTGGCAGTCAGCGAGAACCGCTCGGATCTGATCGGCGGTGTCGATGGCAATCTGGATCTGACCGACAAGGACGAGGTGCTGCGTGGCGTGCTGCTCGATCTTACCATGACCGCTACCCTCAATGATTCTCTGGCGGTCGGCGGACAGGTGCTCGACCAGTTGGGTCAGATCAACAATCTGCACAAGCCCCGGGTCGAGCAGGCGGGCTTCGCCGTGCTCAAGTCGCCAGATATACCGTCACTGCTGATCGAGACGGGCTTTATTTCCAATCCCGATGAAGAAGGGCGCCTGCGCAGTTCGAGCTACCAGCGCACTCTGGCCAAGGCCATTTTTGCCGGCATCAATGCGCATTTCAGGCGCAACCCGCCGCCGGCCAGTATGCTGGCCTGGCAGCGCGATCGTCAGCGTGGCGGCGAGACCAACGAATACCGTATCCAGCCCGGAGACACCCTGTCCGAGATCGCCTCGCAGCATTCGGTGCCGGTGCAGAGCCTAAGACAAGCCAATGAGTTGAACGGCGATGTGATTCGGGTAGGGCAGGTATTGCATATTCCGCGAGGCTGATTCATGCCCTCTCAGTGAGACAAGATGACCCAGACGCAGCGTATCCACATTCTCAATCCGCGATTGGCCAATCAGATTGCTGCCGGCGAGGTAGTCGAACGGCCTTCTTCGGTGGTCAAGGAGCTGATCGAGAACGCCATCGATGCCGGTAGCCATCGTATCGAGGTGGAGCTGGAGGCGGGAGGCGCCCGGCTAATACGGATTCGTGACGACGGTAGCGGTATCGGTGAAGACGATCTGCCACTGGCGCTCTCCCGTCACGCCACCAGCAAGATCGACTCCCTCGAGGACCTCGAAGGAGTTGCCAGTCTCGGCTTTCGCGGTGAAGCCCTGGCATCGATCAGTTCGGTATCCCGGCTTGAGCTTGTTTCCAACGCCACGGATGAGCCTGCCGCCGGCTGGCGGGTCGTGGTCGAAGGCCGTGACATGGAGTCTCGGGTCACGCCGGCGCCTCACCCTCGTGGCACATCGGTAGCGGTACGTGATCTTTTCTTCAACACCCCGGCAAGACGCAAGTTCCTACGCACCGAGAAGACCGAGTTTTCCCATGTGGAGGAGGTCTTTCGACGTCTGGCGCTGTCCCGCTATGACATAGGCTGGACGCTGCGCCACAACCAGAAGACGCTGCATCAGCTGCGTCCTGCCAACGACGCGGCAGGCAGTGAACGCCGGATCAGTGCGCTGCTAGGCAGCAAGTTTCTCGACAACGCCCTGCATCTGGACATCGAGGCCTCCGGGTTACGGCTATGGGGGTGGGTCGGATTGCCGACGCATTCAAGGGCCCAGGCGGACCAGCAGTATTTTTTCGTCAATGGCCGGGTAGTGCGGGATCGTCTGGTCGCCCATGCCATTCGCCAGGCCTATCGCGATGTGCTGTTCCACGGTCGTCATCCGGTGTTCGTGCTCTATCTGGAACTCGACCCCATGGTGGTCGATGTCAATGTGCATCCCACCAAGCATGAAGTGCGCTTTCGCGATGGCCGTCTGGTGCACGATTTTCTGTTTTCCAGTCTGCATCGCGCTCTTGGCGACGCGCGGCCAAATGCCCGCGTCTCCCCGGAAGATGACAGTAAAGGCGAGCAGGCATCAGGCGAGCAGGCATCAGGTGCAAAGGCAGATCATTCCCCGACATCGTCATCTCTCGATTCGTTTCATGCGCAGCCAGGCTGGCAGCAGCAGATGGCGCTACGAGCTGGCCAGGATGATAGCGCCCGGCCGAGCGCCGGGCGGGTCCGGGAATTCATGGCTGGCTATCAGGCTCTGCATCCTGAGCACGAAGAACGCCTGTTGACGCCTCAGCCATCCGTCCTGGAGGGGCGCGAGACGCAGAAGCATCTTCATGAAGGCCAGGTCGATGCGGCAGCCCCGAGGCTACCCCCGCTACCGCAAGACGACCCCACCCAGGCGCCGCCCCTGGGCTATGCCATTGCGCAGCTTCATGGCGTCTATATTCTTGCCCAGACCGCCCGGGGGCTGGTGATCGTGGATATGCATGCCGCCCATGAACGTATTACCTATGAAGGCATGAAGCAGCAGATATTCCTTGCCGATAGCCTTGGTGGCGACAGCAATGACGCTGGAAACAAGGGAGCGCTGAATGCCCAGCCTTTACTGGTGCCTGTATCCCTGGCCGTGAGTGCCGCCGAGGTGGAAACCGCAGAGCAGAGCCGGGATGCGTTCTCGCGTCTGGGAGTCGAGCTCGATGTGGCGGGTCCCGAGACCTTGCTGGTGCGTCAGGTGCCGAGCCTGTTGGCCCAGGCGGATGTGGAACCATTGATCCGCGATATGCTGTCGGATCTCGAACGCTACGGGCGTTCGGATCGCCTCGAGGCGCATATCAACGAGTTGCTCTCTACCATGGCGTGCCATGGCAGCGTGCGGGCCAATCGTCGCCTGAGTATTGCCGAAATGAACGCGCTGCTCCGTGACATGGAGCGTACGGAGCGTAGCGGTCAGTGCAATCACGGCCGCCCGACCTGGACCGAGATGTCGATGCGGGAGCTGGATAAGTTGTTTCTGCGTGGCCAGTGAACGGCGGTGCGTGCATGAAAGATAACCGACCGCTTGCCATCCTGCTGATGGGGCCCACTGCGTCCGGCAAGACCGATCTGGCCATGGCGTTGCAGGATCATCTGGGAGCTGAATTGATCAGCGTCGATTCCGCAATGGTCTATCGCGGCCTGGATATTGGCACGGCAAAACCCACCCCGGTGGAGCTTGAGCGTGCGCCGCATCATCTGATCGATATTCGCGATCCCGCGGACCCTTATTCGGCGGCTCAGTTTCGCGAGGATGCACAGCGTGAGATGCGACGTATCAGCGCGGCAGGGGGCATTCCGCTTCTGGTGGGAGGCACCATGCTTTACTACAAGAGCCTGCTCGGCGGTTTGGGCAATCTGCCTGCCACCGATCCGGCGATCCGTGCCGAGCTTGAGAAGTGGGCCGCCAATGCGGGGCTTGCCACCTTGCATGCGGAGCTTGAACGCGTCGATCCCGAGTCCGCTCGGCGCATTCATCCCAACGATCCTCAACGCTTGATGCGCGCCCTGGAAGTCCAGCGCAGCAGTCAAAAACCGTTGAGTGAGTGGTGGCGTGAGCAACGTAAAGAAACCTTTGCCTGGCAAACGTTGTCCATTGGTCTCGCGCCGGCCCAGCGTAGCGTCTTGCATGAGCGTATTGAGCGCCGTTTTGCCCTCATGCTTGAAAGAGGGTTCATCGATGAAGTGGCGGCACTCAAGGCGCGCAAGGATCTGCACCTGGGGCTGCCGGCGATGAAAAGCGTAGGCTATCGCCAGGTTTGGCAATACCTGGATAAGGACTACGATAAAGAGGAGCTGGTTTGCAAAGGGGTTGTCGCCACCCGGCAATTGGCCAAGCGTCAGATGACCTGGCTGCGCAGTTGGCCCAGGCTTCACTGGGTGGATGCCGAGGATACAGCGGCAGCGTTACAAAACGTCTTGAAGATCGTGCGCCAGAGCGGTACTTAGCGTAAGATACTACTTTCGCAAGGATGGTGTGGTAAGCGATTCTATTGAACCGTTGGGTATCTTGCCCAAGCAAACCAGACGACAACGATATCAACATTATAGAGACAGTTAGGGAGAGCAAAATGTCCAAAGGGCAGTCCCTTCAAGACCCGTATCTGAACATCCTGCGCAAGGAGCGCATCCCGGTATCCATTTTCCTGGTCAACGGGATCAAGCTACAGGGTCAGATCGAATCTTTTGATCAATTCGTTATTTTATTGCGTAACACTGTCAGCCAGATGGTCTACAAGCATGCCATCTCCACGGTAGTGCCTTCGCGTAACGTACGCTTGCCGGCCCAGGACCCAAGTATGGTAGGGCAGGAATAACCGATCGCGAGGCCTTGATTGTTTTTTGAACGACCTGACGCCGGTGAGACGGCGGTACTCGTCCATGTCGACTTTCAGGACGAGCAGGAGCGCGAAGATCCAGGAGAGTTTCTGGAGCTTGTGCGTTCCGCCGGCGCCGAACCGGCAACCTTGTTGCAGGGCAGTCGGCGCCGACCTGATCCACGTGCCTTCATAGGCAGCGGCAAAGTGGAGGAGCTACGCGAGTTGCTCGCCATTCATGCTGCCGAACTCGTGATCTTCAATCATGCGCTGAGTCCCTCTCAGGAGCGTAATCTCGAGCGCACGTTGAAGTGTCGAGTGCTGGATCGCACTGGGTTGATACTGGATATATTTGCGCAACGGGCACGTACCCATGAGGGTAAGCTGCAAGTGGAACTGGCGCAGCTGGAATACATGTCCACCCGCCTTGTAAGAGGGTGGACGCACCTCGAGCGGCAAAAAGGGGGCATCGGGTTGCGCGGCCCGGGGGAGACCCAGCTCGAGACCGACCGTCGTCTGTTGCGAGGCCGAATCAAGTCGATCCACAAGCGGCTAGACAAGGTGCGCAGCCAGCGTGACCAGAACCGACGCGCGCGTTCCCGGGCGGATATTCCCAGCCTCTCGCTGGTGGGCTATACCAACGCGGGAAAATCGACGTTGTTCAATGCCATGACCGACGCCGAGGTGTATACCGCGGATCAGCTGTTCGCGACTCTCGATCCCACGCTTCGGCGTCTGGAGGTCGAGGATGTCGGGCCAGTGATTCTGGCGGATACGGTAGGTTTCATCAGGCATTTGCCGCACAAGCTGGTCGAGGCCTTCCAAGCGACCTTGCAGGAAGCCAATGAGGCAGCGCTGCTGATACATGTGATCGACGCTGCCGACCCGGATCGTGAGCTCAACATTACCGAAGTGGAGAACGTTCTCGAGGAAATCGGCGCCTCGGAAGTGCCCTGCCTGCGCGTCATGAACAAGATCGACCTGCTCGGCAGTGCGCCACGTATCGAGCGCAACGGTGATGGTTTGCCGGAGGTCGTCTGGCTCTCGGCGCAGAAAGGCCAGGGTCTCGATCTCTTGACGCAAGCGCTATCCGAACGCCTGGCTGGAGATGTCGTCGAGGCGCACTTCACCTTGTTACCGGAACAAGGCAAATTGCGGGCTGGCCTACACGATCTTGGTGCGGTACGTGAAGAGGCCTTTGACGAGCAAGGGCGTATCTTGCTCGATGTTCGCTTGCCACGGCGCGATTTGATGCAGCTGCTTGCGCGGCTGGGTGAAAACGCCAAGGATTATCTGCCACCACAGGACAGGGAGTCGATGGGGTGGTCTAAAGAGGCTCCATGATGGCCCTGGCGGGTATGGATGAGCCTTGAAAACAACACAATCGATGCATATCGCAAACAGTGTTTAGTGGAGACGACGTATGGCTTGGAATGAGCCTGGCGGTGGTGGCAATCAGCACGACCCCTGGAGTGGTGGAGGCCGACGCGGCAGCGGTAACGGCGGCGGAGGCAACGGCGGTGGCAATAATCAGGGCCCGCCGGATCTTGATGAGGCGTTGAAAAAATTTCAGGACAAGATCAACAAGATGCTCGGTGGTGGCCGAGGCAAGCGCGGTGGCGGTGGCGGTGGCAATGGCGGTACGGGAGGAGGCAGGCGCAACGTGTTTGCCTTGCCGGGTCTGCTGTTGATCGTTGCTCTTGCCATCTGGGCGGCAACCGGTTTTTACCTCGTCGATCAATCGGAGCGTGGCGTAGTGCTGCGTTTTGGTAAATTTCAGGAAATCGTCAATCCCGGTCTGCACTGGAATCCGCCATTGATCGATGATGTTCGCATGGTCAATGTCACGCGAGTGCGCTCGATCACGCAGACCAAGTCGATGCTGACCCAGGATGAGAACATCGTCGAAGTCGAGATGTCTGCTCAGTATCGTGTCGCGGACCCTGCAGACTTCGTGCTCAATGTGCGTAATCCGGACATCACCATCGAGAACGCACTGGATTCTGCCTTACGCCATGTCGTGGGGGGCACGGAAATGGATCAGATCCTGACCTCCGGTCGTGAGTTGCTTGCGGACACGGTGTCCACGCGTCTGCAAACCTATCTCAACAACTACAATATTGGCGTGACGATTCAGACGATAAACGTCGAGTCCACCTCGGCACCGGATGCGGTGCAGGAAGCCTTTGACGATGTCATCAAGGCGCGTGAGGATCGCCAGCGCAGCATCAACCAGGCAATCGGTTATGCCAACGCCATCATTCCGGTAGCTCAGGGTCAGGCGCAGCGCATGATCGAACAGGCTCAGGGGTATCGCGAGTCCGTCGTCGCGGACGCCCAGGGTAATTCCAATCGCTTCAACTCCTTGTTGTCCGAATACCGCAACGCGCCGCAGATCATGCGCGATCGCATGTATATCGAGACCATGTCCGAGGTGTTGAGCAGTACCAGCAAGGTTTTGGTGGATATCAGCGAAAGCAGCCCCTTGATGGTATTGCCCCTGGATCAGCTACAGAAGAACCAGGGTGGTTCGGCTGAGAGCAGCGAAGATGCGGCACGTAAGTCCGGTGGCCAAGCGGGCATGGACCCACGTCTTCTCGACCGCCTGCGCAATAACAACCAGCCCCAAACAAGCAACAGCATCCGCAGGGAGGGCCGTCAATGATCAATAATCGTTCCCTGCTCATCGTCGCCGGTCTGGCCGTGGTCGCTTGGGTAGGCAGCAACAGTCTGTATATCGTCGATGAAACCGAGCGTGCCGTGAAGCTGCGCTTTGGTGAAATCATCGAAGAGGACATTCAGCCCGGATTGCACTTCAAGGTTCCCGTCACCCAGACGATTCGCAACTTCGATGTGCGCATCAAGACATTGGACACGGATACCAGCCGTTATCTGACGCTGGAAAAGAAGGCGGTGATCGTCGATTCCTTCGTCATGTGGCAGATCGTCAATCCCACCCGATATTATGAAGCGACTTCGGGAGACGAACTGTCCGCTGAACGTCTGATTACCCCTCGGGTAGATGAAAGCCTGCGTAACGAGTTCGGTCGTCTCGAACTTCAGCAGATCATTGCCGAGAAGCGCGATGCCCTGATGTCCGGTCCCACGGAGCAGCTCAACAAGCTGCTGCGGGATGAACTCGGGGTGGCGATCATCGATATTCGTATCAAGCGTATCGATCTGCCGGATCAGGTAACGCAAGCGGTCTATGAGCGCATGCAGACCGAGCGTAACCGAGAGGCCCGGGAATATCGTGCTCAAGGTGAAGAGCAGGCCGAGAAAGTGCGTGCCAATGCCGATCGCCGGCAGCAGGTACTGCTTGCCGAGGCGGGGGCCCGCGCCCAGACCCTGCGTGGTCAGGGCGACGCCGAGGCTGCGGCTATCTATTCCGAGGCGTATCAGCAGGACGCGGAGTTCTTCCGGTTCTATCGCACTCTGAACGCGTATCGTGAGAGCTTCGCCAACAAGAGCGACCTGTTCATACTCGACCCGTCCAGCGACTTCTTCCGCTATCTGCAAGGGCCCAGGCCTCAGGGTTCCGGTTCCAGTTCAAACGGAGAGTAGCCGGCAACATGGCTCTGCGGGGTACACCCGCAGAGCAAACATGATAAAATCTTTTCTCAACCGGGCGAGTCCCGGTTTTTTTGCGGCCATTCATTTCTGGCAGGATAGACCGATGACCATCGCTGACCGCTGGCTTCTTCCCGATGGCATGGACGAAGTGCTCCCGCCCCAGGCGACACGCATGGAGCAGCTGCGCCGCGCCTTGCTCGATCTTTATTATCGCTGGGGTTACGATCTGGTGATGCCACCTCCGGTCGAGTTTCTCGACTCGCTATTGACCGGTATTGGAACCGATCTTGATTTACAAACCTTCAAGCTTACCGACCAACTGACCGGTCGCATGATGGGGGCGAGCGCTGACGTCACGCCTCAAGTCGCACGCATGGATGCGCACTCGTTGAGGCGCAAGGGGCCTGCACGCTTGTGTTATTGCAACTCGGTGCTGCGCGCTCAAGCGGATCAGAATCAAGGGGGGCGAAGCCCGGTGCAGGTAGGGGTCGAGCTGTTCGGTCATGCAGGGCTGGAAGCCGATCTGGAAATTCTGCACTTGGCGCTGTCGAGTCTAACGACCGCGGGCGCCGAGGAAATCCATCTGGCCCTTGGCCATATCGGCATCTATCGCGACCTGATTTCGGCAGCAGCTCTGGACCCCATGAGCCAACGGGCCTTGTTCGAGGCAATTGAACGCAAATCGCCAGGCGATGTAGCCAAACAAGTCGACGGGAAAATTCAGAACCCTCAACTGGCAACACTGCTCAAGGCTTTGACGACCCTGCATGGCGGTGCGGAGGTGCTCGATGAAGCGCGTGCGTTGTTTGCCGGTGCATCCGGCACGCTCATGACAGCGCTCGATCAACTGCAAGCGTTGTATCAAGGGGTGAAAAATCGTTATCCCGAGGTCACGCTTTATCTGGACCTGGCGGATCTGCGTGGATATCAGTATCACACCGGCATGACATTTGCCGCTTATGCACCTCACTATGGGCAGGCGCTGGTCAAGGGTGGGCGCTATGATGATACCGGCCAGGTATTTGGGAGGGCGCGTCCTGCAACGGGTTTTTCGATGGATCTGAAATTATTGGCCTCCCTGGCGGAGCATCCGCCGGCACTTGATGGTATCTGGGCACCGGTATGCGACACCGAGCCGGCAAGACAGCGCCTGGTCGAGCAGATCGCTCGCCTGCGCGATGCTGGCGAGCGAATCGTGCAGGCGCTTCCGGGGCAGAGTACCGGTCCTGCGGAACATCGCTGCAATCGCCGCCTGGTAGAAACGGAGGATGGTTGGCATATTTCTTCATTGATGTAATGAAGTTATGCCATGGGCGCGGTATTCGAGGTCAGTTGAGCGATCATTCCAGTAAAAAGACGGATCAGACGATCAAGAGAAGGAAGCAATGGGCAAGAACGTAGTGGTATTAGGCACCCAATGGGGCGATGAAGGTAAAGGTAAAGTCGTCGACCTGCTCACCGAATCGGCTTCGGCGGTAGTGCGTTTCCAGGGCGGACATAACGCAGGCCATACGCTTGTCATCGACGGTGAGAAGACCGTACTGCATCTGATTCCTTCAGGAGTCCTGCGTGACGACAAGATTTGTGTAATTGGCAATGGCGTCGTGCTTTCACCGGAAGCGTTGATCAAGGAGATCCGTGAACTCGAGGCCAAGGGCGTGCCGGTGCGCCAGCGTCTGCGGCTGTCGCCAGCCTGTCCATTGATTCTTTCCTACCATGTGCGTCTCGACCAGGCCCGGGAAAAAGCGCGGGGCATTGCCAAGATCGGTACTACCGGGCGCGGTATCGGCCCAGCCTACGAGGACAAGGTGGCGCGACGCGGTCTGCGTCTGGGGGATATGCTGCATCGCGAGCGTTTCGCCTCGAAGCTAGGCGAAGTGCTGGATTATCATAATTTCGTATTGCAGCATTATCATGGCGAAGCTCCCATCGATTTTCAGCAGGTGCTGGACGAGGCCATGAACATGGCGGAGGAACTGCGTCCGATGGTGTGCGATACGGTCAGCCTGGTACACGCCATGCGCAAGGCCGGCGACAACATTCTTTTCGAGGGGGCTCAAGGGTCGCTCCTCGATATCGATCACGGTACCTATCCCTTCGTCACCAGTTCCAATACCACGGCGGGTGGTACCGCGACAGGTTCCGGGGTCGGGCCCTTGTATCTCGACTATGTGCTGGGTATCACCAAGGCCTATACCACCCGGGTCGGCTCAGGCCCTTTCCCGACGGAGCTGTTCGATGAGTTTGGGCGCCATCTGGCCGAGCGTGGCCATGAATTTGGCGCCACCACCGGCCGGCCACGCCGCTGTGGCTGGTTCGATGCCGTTGCATTGCGGCATGCGGTACAGATCAATTCGGTATCGGGTATCTGCCTGACCAAACTCGATGTGCTCGATGGCCTGGAAACCATTCGGGTGTGCATCGGCTATCGCAGCAAGGATGGTGACGAGCTCGACACGCCTGTGGATTCAGAAGGCTATGAAGCGCTGGAGCCCATCTATCAGGACTTGCCTGGCTGGCACGACTCGACCCTTGGCATCAAGCGGCTCGAAGATCTGCCCGACAATGCGCGTGCGTATATAAGCTTCCTGGAAGAGCAGACCGGTACACCGATCGATATCGTCTCGACAGGGCCGGATCGCAATGAAACCATCGTATTGCGGAACCCATTCCAGGCCAACTGATCAGCATATCGCTGATGTGAAAAACTCATGCTGCGCGCAAAAAAAGCGCTGACTCAACCTGGTTGGGTCAGCGCTTTTTCTTGAGTAGATGCGGATTCTTCAGCGCCTGCGGCTAATCCGCCACAGGCGTCACCGGCGCTTAGATCTGTTGGTTTTCTCCTGCCGCTGCTTCGAGCGCCTCCTGATTGGTCAGAAGCTCCCGAAGGATCACCAAGGCATTCCCGCTGTCGCCATCGATCACGGTATCCAGCCATACCAATGCCTGCTCCTGACTGGCATTTTCTAGCCCATTGGCCCACAGGTAGGCTTTAGCGAGAGCGAGCCGTGCCGTAGGGTGCCCCTTTTGAGCTGCTTCAAACAGGTATTCGGTCCCTTTTTCACGATCCTGGGGCAGGATGTTGCCGCGCAGATATTCGCGGCCAAGGGTGGCCATGGAGCCGGCGTGTCCCGCATCCGCGGCCTCGACAAGCAGCGTGCGCCCCCGTTCGATATCCTGCTCGACGGCTTGATTGCCGTAAAGTAGGGCGCGTCCCAGATATTGACGTGCGGTCTGATCGTTGGCGGCAATCGCTTGTTGGAGATACTTTTCGGCCAGTTCGCCATCTTCTTCAAGGCCTTTGCCTTGCATGTAGGCCTCACCCAGCAACTGAGCGGCGTAGGGATCGCCGCCGTCCGCCGCCTCGACAAGGTACTGCTTACCCTTGGCGGCATCCTGCTGGACGCCGTTTCCGGTCAGATAGGCCTGGCCGAGAACGATGCGAGCCGAAGATTCATAAGGCGCTGCGGCTTCCAGCAATGCCAGGCCCCGCTGTGGATCGGCAGGGGCAAGTTCACCCTTGAGCAGTATCTCTCCAAGATCGGATTTGGCACCGGAATGACCTTGGGCTATGGCGCGTTCCAGATAGTTGATGCCGCGCTGAGAGTTCTGGTTCACGCCCTTGCCTTGAAGGTACATGCGCCCCAAGGTCGCGGTAGCTCCGCCGTGACCCTCGTCCGACGCCTCAGTCAGCCAGCGGCGGGCTTGAGAATAGTTTGCTCCGACGCCGATGCCATTGAGGTAGGCGCGACCCAGATCCGCCATGGCGGGTACGTCGCCCAGTTCCGCCGCCTTGCGTAACGCGTTGATATCGCCCA
The DNA here is from genome assembly GCF_947493865.1 of uncultured Halomonas sp. Classification (GTDB taxonomy): domain Bacteria; phylum Pseudomonadota; class Gammaproteobacteria; order Pseudomonadales; family Halomonadaceae; genus Modicisalibacter. Next base: position 187,869 of record NZ_CANLTC010000001.1, on the reverse strand, counting down.
ACTGGCCCTCGGCACGATAATTGCGCGCCAATGCGTCTTTCGCGGAGGGATGGTTGGCATCGCGGGCCTGCTGTAGCCAATATTCTGCGCGCTGAAAATCTCGCGGCACCCCTGTGCCTTCGCGATAAGCGCGACCCAGCACGATCATGGCATAGGCGTCGTTTTGCTTGGCGGCCTTCTCGAGCATGCCAACCGCTTCATTGGCGTGTTCACTCTCGATGGTGCCATCTAAATAGGCTTCGGCCAGCTTGGTGGCCGCCGGGGTATCGCCGGCAGCCGCAGCCTTGCGCAGCAGACGCTCGGACTCGACGGCATTGAACTCCATCGCCTCGCCTTCTAGATAGGCTTCGCCAAGCAGGCGAGTGGCGAATATCTGACCGCGTTGGGCGGCATCCGAGAGATACTGGATGGCGCGGACCGGGTCCGGAGGCACGCCGTTGCCATTCAGGTAGGCATTACCCAGCAGCGCTGTAGCATATTCGTTGCCTCCCTCATGGCCTTTTTGCAGATAGCCGATAGCCCGCGTGGGCTGCGCGGGAACGCTACCGCCATTGAGGTAGACATCGCCAAGAATGGCATAAGCCAGGGGATCGCCTTTCTGGGCGGTCTGCTCGAGCAGGCGGATACCCTGTTGAGGGTCGCGTTGAAGTACATTGCCGTCCAGGTAGGCTCTGCCCAGGAATATCGCGGCATTGGTGGAGCCTTTATCGGCGGCGGCCTTTAGCCAGCGTTCCGCCTTGGCGGGATCCTTTGCAATCGTGCCTTCGCCCAGGTAGGCACGCCCCAGTTGGGTCGTGGCTTCAAGATCGCCTGCTTCGGCAGCGCGCTGCAGCAATTCCAGGCCTTGTTGACGCTCCTCGGCGGATTTGCTTGTCAGCAGCAATTCTCCGGCTTCTCCCATTGCATCTGGGTCGCCGGTATCGGCGGCGGCCAGCAGCCATTTTTGATGCAGCATCGGCTGCGGGCCGAGCAGGCCGTCTTCGGCATACACCCTGGCCAGATTGATCATGGCACGGGCATCGCCGTTCTGAGCGGGTCCCTCTTGAGCCCGGGCGTAGCGTTCGGCGTATTTGCGAGAAAGCTGCGGGTTCTCTTCCAGCCAACCACCGGGCGCATAGGCTTCGGCCAGGGCTATGTTGGCACGGGCCTGGTCGTTCTCCGCGGCTTCTTCGTAGAGCTCCTGGGCACGGGCCGGATCAGCCTCGACACCTTGACCGGTCTGCAGCATTTCGGCCAGATCGACCTTGGCGCTGGAGTTGTCACCCTCGGCCTGTTCTACCGCCTGGCGTATCAGGAAATAAGCCAGGGTGGGATTGCGTTCAACGCCGTCTCCATCCCGATAAAGTCGGCCCAGGCGTAAGGAGGCGTTATCCAGAATGTTCGATGGGTTACGCAGCGATTCACCATAGAGTCTCGCCGCCTTGCTTGGGTTGCGCGGCACACCGATGGCATCGTCGTACATGCGGCCCAGCTCATAATAGCCGGGTGGAAACCCTTGAGCCTGCATGGAGCGCAGGATGCTGGTGGCTTTGTCGACGTCGCCCGCCTCCAGCGCCTGATAGGCAAAATCGATGTGTTGCCAGTCGAATGAACTCATGTCCACCGGAGTGCCACCGTCGAACCAGTCGTAATATTGAGGATCGAGGCTGGCGCGTACCTCGTCCATGTGGCTGCTTCCGCCAGTGGCGCAGCCTCCTAGCAGGGCAAGAGACGCTACCAAAGCAAGCTTCTTTGAAGTGCTGCTGTCGAAATAACGAGATTTCGTAAATATGGGTTTCACTTTGCGTGCCCTCTCGGAGCGGGTTGTATCGTTGCGAAACAAGCGACTCATTCTGCGTCTGGAATGATCACGTCGGCCTTTTCCTTCACCGTGTCATTCACGGTTTCCACTCGTTGTGACTCTGGGTCCAGGAAATACAGGGTCATGTAGCCGCCAGCGCTTCGGTTGTCGATGGGCCGATAGGGCCGTATGAATTCTTCGAGTGCGGCATCGCTGCGATGCGACAGATAGGCTTCAGCCCAGGAAAAGTACTGGCCATCTTCCATGAATCCACGATACTGCTCGTGGGGCGCATAATCGCCGAGTTTGCTGGGGTCTTCGATGATTGCCATGGCATAGTCGACGGCAGCGTGGATATCATTGCCATCGACTTCAAGGGAAAAGATGTCGTAGCCCTGTCGAGAAATGATCTGCATGTTGGTGACCAGATACAGCAAGGCATAGTTTTGATAGTGGGTGGCGCGTCGTCCGCGTTCCAGCTCGAGCGGCAGCCCGCCTTCCGGGGTGAGATCGTGCAAGGCGGAGTAAATGGCACTGACCCCGAAACGAAATAGCTCGTCGTCTTCGGTCAACACACCAATCATCGAGGCATAGACCGCGCGCCGGTAGAAGTGGTTGTTGCAGCAGCTGCCGTCGAGACCTCCAACGATCTTCGAGTGGTTGTGAGCGAGGCGATTGAGCCACGCATTGATACGCGTTTTCTCTTCCTCCATGCCTTCGACTTCGGGGCGCATGATCGAATAGGCCATGGCGGCAGCAAAGATCATTGATTCGGTAGCGTACCAGGCTTGCCGATCATCGCTGGAGTAGTGAAAGTCGAACAGGGCGTTGCTTTTCGCCCAGCGGTCAAGCACCTTGACGAGACAGTGTGAATAGTAGCCGTCACCGGTTGCCATGTAGCTTCCCGCCAGATTTGTGACCATCTCCTCGAACTGAAACATGGGTTCGGAAGCCAGCCGCCATTCGTCTGGACTGGGATAGAAGCCGGGCAGGCGGATTTTTTCGTCCAGTGTCGGTATGGCCATCAGCTGGCGACAGCTCTCTCCGGATCTAAGATGATCCATCTGGTTGATCAGAATGGGATTGTCCGTTGTCTTCAGCAGTGCACGGCGTTGATCGACATCGAAATAGGAAGCATTGGTGTCGGTGACCGTGTAAGAGGAGAGGTCCAGCTCCTGGCGCTCCTCATAGGTCAGCGCTTGGGCGGACGTGCTGGCATAGAGGCTGGCGGCGCCCAGGAGGGCGCCGCATAGCCACGGTAAGGAAGCTTGTCGCAGCGAAATTAAGGCTGAATACATGAAATGCCCTTGAATGAAAAAACGTGCAACAGCGAGAAAAACGAGATTTCCCGGCTGTTGGTCATCGATCAGCTATCCGGCGCGTAAATCTCGAAGGCACCGAAATCGGCGACTTGATCCCTGGGAGTGCGCCACTCTTCGCCGTTACCACCGAAGAAGGTAGAGAACATCACCCCATCGATTGTCACGTCATCCGTTCTGCGATAGACGATATTTTGCTGTTCCAGAATGGGTTGGCCGTCGATCCAGACCCGGGCAATTCCGTTCTCGCGATCGGGATCGTTGAGAATGAGTTCCTGCTCGACGGTGACCCACTGTCCAGTGGGGAAGTACCACTCACCACGCCCCACGGAAAGGCCATACTCCTGATCCATGTTGACGATGTATTCGTAGAGCTCGCCCTGGCCGTTTTCCCGCCACATGAAGCGCATCGAGAAGCCGCCTTCGCCGGAAACTTCCTCGCCTCCGCTGGGGGCTCCGCCGCCATACAAGCCTGGCAGCTTACCGCCCTTGACGAAGTCGAACCCGGGTTCGAAGCGTATCTTGTAGCGAAGACAGGCGCGCTCCGCCCCCTGTAGCTCCTTGAGGCTGGCATAGAAGCCCGCGCCGCCTTCGCCCTGGTCGCTGGGCGAGGAGGTGCCCGCTGGATAGCTGACACGCAGACTAGAGGTATCAAGCCCCGATTCGGCGGGAGAGAGCAGGGTGACATTCTTGTCCAGGCCCCAGTTCTTTTGAGCCTGATAGGTCCGCTCAATGACACTTTCTATGTCTTTCAGGCGTGTTTCAGGGCTTGGTGCTGCCAGCAGGGGATAGCGAGACGAACAGGCCTGCACAGTGGGCACGCTGAGCGCGTCATCGATATCCCCCGCCATGACGGAGGGGGCGGATGAGACCGCGGCGATCAGTAGGCTGGTGCTCGCCATCGCTGCCTTGAGGCTAGCGGATGAAAGGCCTGACGAGACATGAGGCTTCTTGGTTTGCATGACGGCTTCCTTTATTGACCTGCCTGCTGTGAGTGACATGAACAGGCAAGAATGGTGTCGCGTGCATGTGATCCGGTTGCGATACAAAAGTTGCAGACCCTAGGATGCGATAGCGCCGAAGAAGTTCTGTACCTGCTGAATGATGGCGCGTCCACCCTGCCAGACCCACTCGACGGGACCATCGACCAGCGGTGTCTCGGAAAAGCGCACGTCTACCGGAAGGCCCACGGCCTCGGCGGACAACGGTTCCTCAGGAACCAGCAGCACGCTGGCAACGTTCTGCTGCTGACGCACCCATTCCGGGAAGCCCGCGCGAGGCTGGCGCTCCACGTCCAGTGCGACGGACCGTACCCGGGCCACGATGGGCTCGGAGGCATTGGGCAGGGCAACATAGGCGCGCTGATGCGGCTCGATATCCGCGATATCGCTCATATGCACCAGGGCCTCGATCATGACGTCGTCGTCATCGGTACGGATCAGGGTCATGATGCGGTCGCTTTCGTTGATATAAGTACCACCGGCGCTGCTCAGCGCCCAGGCGACAACACAATCGCAAGGGCTGTAGATGCTGTTGGCCGAAAGGCGCGCCTCCAGAGCGTCGACCCGTGCATTCTCATAGCCCTTGGCGGTTTCGAACTGTTGGATACGGATCCTGGCGACTTCCGGCGAAACGTTCTCGAAGCTTGGGGGGCGCCCATCGACCGGCGTGGTCGAGCGGGCCATGCTGACCTGATCCACGTTGGGATCACCAAAGCTCTCGCGCATGTTTTCGATTAGCTGAGCATTATAGTTATAGGCGGCGCGAGCCAGGATGAGATCGGTTTCGAGACTGCTGTTGCTGACTTTTGCCAGAAGCTCATCGCGATTGACTCGATCGCCCGCGGAGAGGGAGTGCTCGCTCAACTGGCCGGCACCTGGTGAAAGGATATCGATACGTGGTGCGGTCACGGCGGCGAAACTCGGCTCGATCAGCATGAAGTTGCGATAGATCGTGGCGGCGAGGACGATGAAGAGTACAACAGCAGCGGCAATCAAAGCCGCATAGCGGCGCAGGGGCTTCTTTTCCTTCTCCTGGGTGGTGGTCGAAGCTGTCATGCTTCTCCGCTTGCGCGGTGTTTGCGGGTCTTCCTGCTCGATCAGATCTTCTACGGCAGTGTAACGCCCACTCAGATGCGCGCGAACGATGCGGCGCAGCAGTTCACGATGGCGCTGATCGATCTGCACGATTTCGAAAGCCGAAATACGGCTGTTACCACTGCGTTCCTTATGGTTACGCAATGCCTTGGCCACTACTGGCACGATCAACTCGGCAGAGCCGGCCATCAGCAGCAGGGATACCTTGACGACCTGATCGGGCTCGAAGGAGTGATCGCTATGCACGGAGAAACCGCCCAGGGAGATATCTTCTCCGGGTAGCGTATGCCCATCCTCCAACTGTACCTGAAAGGGCGCACTGACGCGGACGAACTGGCGTTCGTCGCGACGTTCGTGATTCAACTGCTGAGTCGTCTGGTCAGTTGCCCGAGGCGTGGCTTGAGAGCCGTTGTCGCGGACAGGCTCGCGCGCCTCTTGCTGACGAGGTTCGCTTCTCGTGCCTTTCTGAGTGTCACTGTTGCCCAATGTCGGCTCATTACGGTCCTGAGTATCACGAGGACGGTGCTTGTCTGCCATGGATGGAGTCTCCTGTAGATTCTGTTCGACTGCGCCGCATCAGCGTCGCGCCAAGCTGTTTTTGCAAAAGGTCAAGCGTCGCGGTCGATGCGTATTTCCATATTGCGTAATTCGATGGGGCTTTGATCGATCATCAGCAGGCATTCGCCTTGCGAACCACACTGCAGCGGATTTTCTTCACTCAAGCTTTGCCCTTCGCCATTCTGCACGCTGGAAGCGATCTCGGGGGCTACCAGCAAGGTGGTCTGCGCTGTGCTGGAAGCGTCCCCGGTGATGCTGGCTGCGCGAACGGTGTGCAACTTGGCTATCTCATCGAATAGCGACGCATCGAGAATGTGCTTGCCTCGAGGCAGGCGAACTTCGCCGCCCTGGAAAGCATCGGCTAGGGCAGGGGCGATCCAGTAGCTGTCGCCTCGATGTGACGCACTCTCCCGTAGACCGAGCTCTTTCTCGAAGGTGAACATCGACGTGCTGTCCGGGGGCACCATCACGCCGACGACCATGATCAGAATCGTCAGCATGCTTCCCATATACAGCGTATGGATCAGATGACCGCCGATGCGCTGTCGACGTGCCGCCTTTGGGTCGCTTGGTTCTCCAGCGGAGATACCCTGACGCGACCAGGATTGGCGATTGAAACGAAAGCTGATGTAGGTCTTGAGCAGCGCGCCGCCGACCTGGTTGTAGTAGAGCAGGGGTACCCAGAGCATGCTGAAACGCTTGCGCTGCAGCGCCAGTACCGAGGCAATGATGGTACGTGTGAATATGACCCAGATGATGTAGGCGAAGATGAACGATGGGCGCACGAATAACGTCACCAGAATGGCCACCGTCGGTCCGATCAGGGTGGTCCACATGGAAAGCCGCTGATCCACCAGGCTCCACCAGGTGAAGAACCCCATGCGCCGTGGCCCCAAGGCAATGGCGCGGCCGCTGGTGCGCAGCATGTTGCCGAACCAGCGCTTCATCAGGTCGATGGTAGAGTGGAAAAAGCGATCCTTGTCGGGAAGCTCCTCGAAACCCGAGACATAGACATCGGGAATGTAGAGCATTTTCCACTGATTCTTGAGCAGCCAGTACCAGGTGGACTTGTCATCCCCGGAAAGGAACTTGAATTTGCCAAAGCGCCAGTGATCCACATAGTCGTTCTCGACCAGATCGATGAAGTCGGGGTGCGTGGCCAGCTCGGCACGAAAGGCGCTATAGCGGCCGGTCAATACCAGCAAACGCTCGGAGAGCGACATGGAGCTCATCACCAGATGGCGCTGTGCATAGCGCAGGTCATACCATTCACGAGTGACGTCGCCGCCATTGACGATGGCTCGGTTATTGGTGGTGAGTGCGCCAAGCTCTTGATCCAGAAGGAAAAATGACAGGGAGCGAGAAAGAGTGCCGGGTTCGATCTGGATATCGCCGTCCATGGAGATGAGAAGTGAGTTATGGGAGGGCATGCGCCGTGAGATGGCCCGTAGTACCTCGGCCATGGCAGAGCGCTTGCCGTCGCCTTTCTGAAACATGTATCGGACTTCGATGTGGCCCGGCCAGTCGTTCTCGGCCATCACATGGTCGATGACATCGATATCGCTGCGATCCGAGATGGCAGCAAAGATCAGGGTTGGAACGTTGTAATCGATTACATCCTTGATCAGCGCATCGTAGACCGCGAAATTGATTTCCGGCGCGATGCGATATGAGGTGCAAAGCACATAGAGCATGTCGGGTTTTTCAGTGGCATTGACCGCGTCCGCTTTCTTGCGCATCTCGGGAAAAACGAGGCGGTTATACCATACGGAGCGTACTGCCTGAATCATCCACCAGGAGTAACGCCAGGCACCGATGACACCAATTGCCAGAATGAAGCTTTCCGATTCCGTGGAAAATACTTCCGGGGGGAGTTCGGTCAGTATGATGACCAGCGTCGCTATAGCCACCAGAAAAGCGGTGAGTTCGGTTACCCAGCGAGTCTTGGAGTTTCCTTGTTGATAGCCATTCATCTGGCCGCATCCTCAATCGTGAATGCAATTACTGCTTGCATCGTTGCTCCCTGAAATAATGCCGTGAAAACCGGCTGTCCTTACTTACGTACAACATACGCACAGCTTACCCACAAGACCCATCGACCTGATGGCCAAGATGGGCTTGTGGTCAGGCTAGCTTGAGCCGAGTGGCTCAGTTTGCGCTGCGGCGCAGCGATTCGCCGCGTCCGATCGCATAGTAGAGAAGGCCGGAAGACTTGACTGTCTCGGGGTCGTATAGATTCCTTCCGTCGACCACGATGGGCATATTGAGTGTCTGCTTGATCTTGTCGAAGTCGGCGGTACGAAATGCCTTCCATTCCGTACAGATGACCAGGGCATCGGCCCCCTCGAGGGTGTCATCACGTTTTTCGGTCAGTTTGAGATCGTCGCGTTCACCGTAGATACGTGTGCATTCTTCAATTGCTTCCGGATCGAAGGCTTGAACCTTGGCTCCCACCTTCCACAGGGATTCCATCAGTTCGCGGCTGGGCGCTTCCCGCATGTCATCGGTATTGGGTTTGAAGGCCAATCCCCATACCGCGATCGTCTTGCCCTTGAGATCGCCGTCGAACGCCTGCATGAGCTTTTCGAAAAGCTTGCTCTTCTGACGCTTGTTGACCGACTCCACGGCATTGAGCAGTTCCGCGTTGTAACCCACATCGCTTGCGGTGCGAGCGAGTGCCTGAACATCCTTGGGAAAGCAGGAGCCGCCATAGCCGCAGCCGGGATAGATGAAGTGATAGCCGATGCGTGGATCGCTGCCCATGCCATGGCGTACCTGTTCGATATCGGCGCCCAGGTTTTCGGCCAGGTTGGCTACTTCATTCATGAAGCTGATCTTGGTCGCCAGCATGGCATTGGCGGCATATTTGGTCAGTTCGGCGCAGCGTACATCCATGAACATCAGTTTTTCATGGTTACGATTATAGGGCGCGTAGCACTCGCGCATGGCCTTCTTTACTTTTTCGGAGTCCGTGCCGACGATGAAGCGGGCACCCTTGGAGAAGTCTTCGACTGCGGCGCCTTCCTTGAGAAACTCCGGGTTGGAGCAGACATCGTAATCGAGTTTGACGCCACGCTTTTCGAGTACGTTACCGATTGCGGCATGCACCTTGTCGGCGGTACCTACCGGAACAGTGGATTTGTCCACGACGATCTTGTAGTCCTGCATATGCTCGGCAATCGTCTCGGCAACCTTCAATACGTATTTCAGATCCGCGCTGCCATCCTCGTCCGGGGGCGTGCCAACGGCGATGAACTGAAGACGACCAAACTGTACGGCCATTTCAGCATCCGTGGTGAAACTCAGGCGCCCGGCTTGCATGTTGGTTCGAATCATTGGCTCCAGCCCGGGCTCGTAAATGGGAACTTCACCATTGTTGAGCCTGCTGATTTTAGATTCATCAACATCGACGCATACGATTTCATGGCCCGCATCCGCCAAACAGGCACCTGTTACTAGTCCGACATATCCAGAACCAAAGATGGTGATTTTCATAATCTTTCCATGATTTATTGAATGAGCTTATATATAAGTAATTAATTTGCTAACACTGTTCGATAATTATTTGCAGTGAATCATATCAATATGTGCAGTAACTGATGGGTGGCATCAGATATTTGTAGAGGTAAGCTTTTAGCAATAAACGCCCGATGAACTGCGCTATTGATAAGCGCATGCAGTCAATATGGTGCGTTAGCGTAGAGATATCCTGTCAATACGTCAAATGTGGCATATCGACGACAGCAAGGATAAAGAGCGTCGCAAATAGACGTCATTCGATCCGTTGGCAGAAAAAAACTAGCATCTTATGCTGTGATCTCTGGTTATTTGTCATGGCTCCCTTTCAGGGTGGTACGCCGCGTTTAGCCTTGCGGCCATGCAGCCCCTTCCCCTTCTGGTGCATATAGGACTAAAATGGTCCTATTATGTCCTTCGCCGGGGTTCAAAGCGTGCTGAAGCTGTCCAAGTTAACCGATTATGCCGCTGTGGTGATGGCTCAGATTGCTCGTCATCCAGAACAGTCTCATGCGGCCACAGAATTGGCTGAGAAGGTCAAGTTGCCACGGCCAACGGTAAGCAAGACGCTCAAGATGCTGGCTCGTGCTGGATTGCTGACGTCTCAGCGTGGGGTTCAGGGCGGGTACCAGTTGGCGCGTTGTGCTTCTCGAATAAGTGCTAGCGATATCATCGCAGCGATCGAAGGCCCCATAGCGATGACCGAATGCAGTCATGTGGACGGCGAGTGTGATCTCTTCAATAGCTGTGGTGTCGCCAATAACTGGCAGCGCGTGTCCCTGGCGGTGGGCACGCTGCTTGACAGCGTCACGCTGGCGCACCTGGCTCAGCCGAATCCGATCAAGTTACCCGTTCAGCTACCTATACAGAGTGTGACATTGGCTGAAGCAGTCGACGTCGAACACCATCTTGAAGTTGAAAAAGACTACTAGCATAACACCCAGAGGGGAGAAGACATGGCTACCGAGGAAATGGAACAGCTTGTTCGGCGCGAATACACTCAAGGGTTCGTGACCGATATCGAAAGCGATACCGTGCCGCCGGGTTTGGATGAAAGCGTCATTGCTTTCATCTCTCAAAAAAAGGGTGAGCCGCAGTGGATGCTGGAATGGCGACTCGAGGCCTATCACCAATGGTTGAAGATGAAAGAGCCTTCCTGGGCGCATCTGAATTATCCCCCGATCGACTACCAGGGAATTTCTTACTACAGCGCGCCCAAGAAGCCCGAGGATCGGCCCCAGAGCCTGGACGAAGTCGATCCCAAACTACTCGAGACTTATGAAAAGCTGGGGATTCCGCTGCACGAGCGCGCGGCCTTGGCCGGGGTGGCAGTGGATGCGGTATTCGATTCGGTGTCGGTCACGACCACCTTCAAGGAAAAGCTCGGCGAAGCCGGCGTGATCTTCTGTTCGATCTCCGAAGCGATTCGCGAATATCCCGAACTGGTCAAGAAGTACCTGGGCACTGTAGTACCTCAGGGCGACAACTTCTTCGCCGCGCTCAATTCCGCGGTCTTCACCGACGGGTCTTTCGTCTTCGTGCCGGAAGGCGTGACATGCCCCATGGAGCTGTCGACGTACTTTCGCATCAATGCCGCCAATACCGGACAGTTCGAGCGCACCCTGATCATATGCGAAAAACAAGCTCAGGTTTCCTATCTTGAAGGCTGCACCGCGCCCCAGCGGGACGAGAATCAGCTCCATGCTGCCATCGTTGAGCTGGTGGCCCTGGAAGATGCCTACATCAAGTACTCCACGGTACAGAACTGGTACCCAGGCGACGAGGACGGCAAGGGCGGCATCTACAACTTCGTGACCAAGCGGGCCGACTGTCGTGGCGATCGCTCCAAGGTATCCTGGACCCAGGTCGAAACAGGTTCTGCCATCACCTGGAAATACCCGTCTTGCTTGCTGCGCGGCAAGGATAGCGTAGGCGAGTTCTACTCTGTCGCCGTGACCAATGGGCGTCAGCAGGCGGACACCGGCACCAAGATGATCCATATCGGCGAGGGCACCAAGTCGACGATCGTCTCCAAGGGAATATCCGCCGGCAACAGCGAACAATCCTACCGTGGTCTGGTCAAGATCGGCCCCAGGGCAAAGGGCGCGCGCAACTTCACCCAGTGCGACTCGCTGCTGATCGGTGATCGCAGCGGCGCGCATACCTTCCCTTATCAGGAAATCGGCAACAGTAGCGCTACCGTCGAGCATGAAGCGACCACGTCCAAGATCGGTGAGGACCAGCTGTTCTACTGTCGCCAGCGCGGCATCTCCGAGGAGGATGCGGTGAACATGATCGTCAACGGCTTCTGCAAGGATGTGTTCCAGGAGTTGCCGATGGAGTTTGCCGTGGAAGCAGAGGCATTGCTCAACGTTACTCTTGAAGGCGCGGTGGGTTAAAGAAACGGCTGCACGGGGCTGGACGCCGGGGGCAAGGTAAAGCAAGGGTCTTTTGCCATGGATGGCAAAAGTAGCGCCCAAGGAAGGGTTTACAGCGCCCTTGCGACGCCTTGCCGCCGGAGAAGTACAGGCCGTCTAGTGGGTTATGAAGAGCGCGTAAAGTCAATTTTTAGAGATCGCCATCTTAATGCGGCTCGACAGAAAACAGGTATCAACATGCTCGAAGTCAAAGATCTGCACGTTACGGTGGAAGGCAACGAAATTCTCAAGGGCTTGAGCCTGACGGTAAACGTCGGCGAGGTTCATGCCATCATGGGGCCCAACGGGTCCGGCAAGTCCACCTTGTCTGCGGTGATCGCCGGGAAGGAGGACTACGAGGTGACCTCCGGGTCGATTACCTTCGAGGGTCGCAACGTGCTGGAGATGGAGATCGAGGAGCGTGCCCAGGCGGGGTTGCTGCTGGGCTTTCAGTACCCGGTGGAAATTCCGGGTGTGAAGAATATCTATCTGCTCAAGGCGGCGCTCAACGCCCAGCGCAAGGCGCGTGGTGAAAACGAGATCCCGGCCCCGGAATTCATGAAGCTGGTCAGAGAGAAGCTGGCCGTCATGAAGATGGATGCGAGCTTCCTGCAGCGTGCCGTCAACGAGGGCTTCTCGGGTGGCGAGAAGAAGCGCAACGAGATTCTGCAGATGCTGTTGCTCGAACCCAAGCTCGCCATGCTCGACGAGATCGACTCCGGGCTCGACATCGATGCCATGAAGATCGTCGCCGACGGCGTGAACTCCCTGCGCAGTGAAGAACGTGCCGTGCTGATGGTCACCCACTACCAGCGCCTGCTCGATTACATTACCCCGGACTATGTGCATGTGCTGGTGGATGGGCGCATCGTCAAGTCCGGAGACAAGTCCCTGGCGCTGGAACTTGAATCCCGGGGCTACGAATGGGTGCTGGAGGAGTCCGCTGCATGAGTGCAACTCACACCTTTCTCGATCGTCTGGAAGAACGCATCGCCAATCGCCGCGAATCCGCCACCACGCCGGAGCCCAGTTGGGTTACGGCACGGCGTCAGGCGGGAGCGGCCCGTTTCGAGGCGCTGGGCTTTCCTACCAGGCGCGACGAAGCGTGGAAGTACACCGACGTGCGTCGCATCAGCGAAGGCGACTTTGCGCTGGCGCAAGATGCCGATTTCTCGCCATCCACGGCAGCAACGCTGGTATTACCGCTCGACGCGATCCGCCTGAGTTTTGTCGATGGTGTGTTTTCCGCTGAACTGTCCGATATGGCGTCCTTGCCTGAGGGGCTCGGCGTCGAGCCCTTGTCCAGGGCGATGAGCACCAATCATGAGTCCGTAGGCGGTAGTCTGGGGCGTCTGGCTGGCGTGGAGTTTTCACCCTTTACGGCATTGAATACCGCCTTTGCCGATGAAGGGGCGGTGATTCGCATCGGTTCAGGGGTGGTGGTCGAAAAGCCCATCCTCGTCCAGTTCTTTTCCCGTGCCAATGCGCAGCCGGTGATGAGCCATCCTCGGGTATTGATCGAAGCCGGCGCTCGCAGTCAGGCCACGGTAATCGAGCACTATGTGGGCGAAGAGGACGCTGCCAACTTTACCAACGTGGTAAGCGAGGTATTGCTCGAACGCGGTGCGATTCTCTCGCATTACATTCTGCAGGAAGCATCGCTACAAGACGCTCACATCGGTAGCCTTCATGTCGATCAGGGCCGAGACAGCCGGTTCACCTCATTCAACATCAACCTGGGCGGCGCCCTGGTGCGCAATGATCTGGTGGCGGATCTCAATGCCGAGAATGCGGAAGCAAACTATTACGGCCTGTTCTTCGCTCAGGGCCGTCAGCACGTGGACAACCATACCCTGGTCAATCACAACGCGCCGCATACCTTCTCCAACGAGAACTACAAGGGCATCCTCGGCGATCGGGCGCGGGGCGTGTTCAACGGCAAGGTCATCGTCAAGCGGGACAGCCAGAAGATCGAGGCGCATCAGAGCAACGCCAATTTACTGCTGTCCGATCGCGCCGAGATCGATACCAAGCCGGAACTCGAAATCTATGCAGACGACGTCAAGTGCTCGCACGGCGCCACCACCGGGCAGCTCGACGAGGAAGCGGTCTTTGCGCTGCGCACCCGGGGCATCGACGAGCAGACGGCTCGCGGCCTGTTGACCCTGGCCTTTGCCGGCGAGGTCATGGACAAGGTCACCCTGGACACGGTAGCCGAGCGGGTCGAGCGTGCCGTCGCGGGCAAGCTGCCCGAGCGTTTCAATCTGGGTGATCTGGTCGACGTGGCCACAGCAGATCAGGCTTAAGCAAGGAGTTCACCATGACCGTAATGACCGATCTGTCCTTGGATGTCGCTCGGGTTCGGCGTGACTTTCCCATTCTCGAGCGCAGGGTACACGGCAAGCCGCTTATCTATCTGGACAATGCGGCTACCAGCCAGACCCCGTATCAGGTCATCGAGACGCTGGATCACTACTATCGTCACTACAATGCCAATATCCATCGGGGCCTGCATACCCTGGCGGATGAGGCGACGGCGGCTTTCGAGCAGACCCGTGACAAGGCGCGGGATTTCATCAATGCCGCGGATCGGCGCGAGATCGTCTTCACCAGCGGTACCACGGAGGCCATCAATCTGGTGGCCAACAGCTGGGGGCGGGCAAATCTGAAGGCCGGCGACGAGATCCTGATATCCCAGCTGGAGCATCACTCCAATATCGTCCCCTGGCAACTGCTTGCCGGACAGCTCGATCTTGTCATTCGGGTGATACCGGTGGACGAGCAGGGGGCGCTGGACATGGCTGCCTATCGGGAACTGTTCACCGAGCGCACGCGGCTGGTCGCGGTCAATCACATCTCGAATGCCTTCGGTACCATCAATCCGGTGCGTGAGATGGCGGCTATCGCCCATCAACAGGGTGCGTTGATCGTGGTGGACGGTGCCCAGGCGGCCCCCCATGAGCCGGTGGACGTACAACATATCGATGCGGACTTCTATGCCTTCTCTGGTCACAAGGTCTACGGGCCGACCGGGGTTGGCGTGCTTTATGGCAAGGCAGAACTGCTTGAGGCCATGCCCCCCTGGCAAGGCGGCGGCGAGATGATCCGTACCGTCTCCTTCGATGCCGGAACCAGCTACGCGGATATACCGCACAAGTTCGAAGCGGGTACGCCGGCCATCGCCGAGGTCATCGCCATGGGCCGGGCATTCGATTGGGTCAATGACATCGGTATCGCCATGATCGGTTCCTGGGAACAACAGCTGTTGTCCCATGCCACCCGGAAGATGACGGCTATCGAGGGAATGCGTATTCTAGGCACCGCACCACATAAAGCCGGCGTCATCTCGTTTGTGGTGGAGGGTGCCCACGCCCAGGACATCGGGCTTCTGATCGATCAGCTTGGGGTGGCGGTACGCACCGGCAATCACTGCGCTCAGCCGCTATTGCAGCGTTTCGGCGTCGAGGCGACCTGTCGCGCATCCTTTGCCGCCTACAACACCCTAGAGGAGATCGATCTTTTTGTTGAGTCACTTGAGCGTGTCATCGGCATGGTACGTTGAAACGGAGCAGACATGCAGCAACTGGAAGGGCTCTACAAAGGACAGCAGATACCTTTGCAACGCGACATCGAGGCGATTTCGATTCCGTTTGGCAAGGGCGTCACCATCACTGAAGACAGCATCGTCTCCGTGATGCAGGCTAAAGGCAGCACGATCAGCGTCGCTTACGAGGGACGACTCTTCCTGGTCGAGGGTAGCGACTTCGACGCGCTGGGGCTGGAGCCTCTACCGCGTCCAACGCTTTCGGCAGAGGCAAGCGAAGAAGAGATCGAGCAGTTCGTCTGGGAGCAGCTACGGACCTGTTTCGACCCCGAGATTCCGGTCAATATCGTCGATCTAGGGCTCGTGTATGGCTGTCGCATCGAGCACCTTTTGACCGGGGAGCGCATCGTGACCGTCCGCATGACCCTCACGGCCCCGGGGTGTGGTATGGGGGACGTCATCGCCGAAGACGCCCGGCGCAAGATTCTCGGCGCTCCGCAAATATCTCGGGTGCATATCGAGACGGTATTCGACCCTCCCTGGAGTCGGGAAATGATGAGCGAAGAGGCACGGCTGGAGCTGGGCATGTTCTAGAGAATTGTAAGTCTTGCTTATCACTGTTATCCCAGCCGTTTGAGTAGACCTGGATGAGAAATGCGATGCGGCTGGCAGCAGTATCGATACTAAAAAAAAGCGCGCTTGGATTGACCGCCTTGATTTTTTTGATTGGCGGGGCAATTCTCGCGGCCAATATCTGGATAGTGGCGCGCACTCAGGATCGCATCGAGAGCGATCTTCTCCTGTGCTCCGCCGAGCCGGTTGGCCTTGTCTTCGGTACGTCCTACTGGACCCGGGGCGGTGGGCGCAACCCTTATTACACGGCGCGAATTGACGCTGCCTCACGCCTGCTACGCCTGCAGCGCATACAGCATCTACTGCTCTCTGGTGACAATCGTACGCGCTTCTATAACGAACCGGTGACCATGTGGCGGGATTTACGTTCGGCGAACGTGCGTAGCGCGGATATGACACTGGATTATGCGGGGTTCAGCACCTTTGACAGCCTGACCAGGGCCAAGAAGATCTTCGATGTGGATCGGGTATTGCTCATCACTCAGGATTGGCACTTGCCGCGGGCCTTGTTCATCGCCGATGCCTTGGGAATGAACGCCACTGGCTGTGCAATTCCGACCTATCCTACCGCGGGCACGTGGCGGCTAAGAATTCGGGAATGGCTTGCCCGGGCTGGCACCTTGGGCGATCTTTATCTATGGGATCGTCAGCCTTATTTTCTGGGGCCGCGGGAGCCGCTGCAAGTGACCCCTTTTTGATGCGCTTACTTACCCGCGGGTAGAACGCATTGCGATATTCCCGGCAGGGCATGAAAGGGGGAGTAGAGCAGCTGTTCCACTGCGCCGGGCTGCTGCTTTGCCAGCTGCGCCGCAGCCTGAGTGATCGCGGGCTCGTTGAACAGCAGAGCAGCCGCCATCATGGCACCGAGCGCAGTCCCGGGTTCGAAGCCATCTAGCTCCTCGTAGGGCCAGGATTCATCTTGTAGCGCATGCTCGGCAACAAAGTTGAATCCGCGGCGCAACGCGCGTTCGACATTGGTGTCCTGCCACTGTGACAGGCCGAGCCTGCCGGCATAGTCGACCAGCCGTGCATAGGCTTCGAGGTTGAAATTGCTGTAGTGCCAAGGGCGCGTACGCTCGAGTTCCTCCGGCTGACGCCCTTGAGCATCGAACTGGTCGGCGATGCGCTGTTGGGTAATAGCGAGCTGTTTTCGTGCCAACTCGGGTTGATCGGTGAAAAGCGCAAAGGCCACCACCTGGGCGTCGTACCAAGTACCGTGGTTGTTATCTGCCTGTTCTTCCTCGCGGCCGTTGCCGCTTTCAAGCAGCCAGTCGAGAAGCTCGGTGTACCAGCTCTTGATCGATGTGTACTCGTCCTGACTCAAGGCAGGGGTGTCGCGAAGGAGTTCCACGCTGTTGGCCACATCGATGAGTAACCGACTGTCGATGATACCGATGTCGCGGCCATCGACACGCCCCGGAATGGCTTGTGCATAGGCCATGTTCGGCGCCATGCGAGTGGCTGGCGTGACAAACCAGTTGACCAGTTGCTGGGCAGCTTTGTTGGCGTAGTCGATATCGCCGGAGAAGTAGTAGGCGAGGGCCAACTGGCGCACATCCCTGGCGAAGCTGATCATGCGCTGCTTGTCCGTGGCGTTGGTCTTGGTCGCCATATTGTATTCACCATCCCGCTGAACGTAGGGCAGACCGTCGACGGTCTCGGGATTGGGCCACCAATAGGGAGCAAAGCTGAAATAGTCGTGGCGGTTGCCGCTAGCGGGTAGCTGCGTCTTGTCCACGACGGAATAGAGTGAATGCTCCAGCGCTTCATCGGCATGTTCCAGAAGCGATGCATAGGCTTTATCGGGCAGCGTATCGCCACGGTGGCCAAGCAGACACTTGCTATAGGAGAGTACGCCTTGGCGATAGCCGAACATGTTCTCTGCTGGACTCGCTACCGCAAGCGGTGCGGTCAACAACGTCAGACACAGAAGCGCTGTTTTTCGCATGGCGTTGTTCCTGAAAGAGAAAACCGCGCCGTAGGCACTAAAAACCTGAAACGCGCGGGATGGCCTCAGCGCCGTCGACGCGGTTTGGGTTTGTCCTTTTGTAAACGATACAGCTCACGTATCAGCGCGCGGCAACCTTTCCAGCAACGCTCGATGGCAGGCTCGATCGGATCCGGAAGCGGATGGGTATGCAGCGTTGCCAATGCCTGCATCAGCACGCGTTCCTGCTCCAGCAACTCGTTGACCAGTACCTGGCCGTCGTCGCTGACAAAGCTCTTGAGACGACTCCATAGCCAGAGGTAATCGTCCCGTTCCACATCCGCATCTCGAGGAAGCAGGTTGAGATGCTGCTTGGCCAGGGCTTGCAGTTCGCGCATCGCCTTGTCGCGTTCTTCGTAATGCGGTTTCAGTGCATCACGCAGCGAAGGGCGTAGACGTTCGAGATTGTCTTGAAAGTAATCGAGACTATCTGCCAGCGCCTCCAACACACTATCCATCGCCACTTGGCGATTATCGAGAAACATGAGCTATCACCTCCTGAGGTGACGCAGATTGTGCGATGGGAAACAGTGTTTTACTAGTCTTTGCATGAAGAATTTTTTTGTTTGCACGTTTATATCTTTTGGCTCCCTTCAGTCTTTCCAACGATTATTCACCCTTTGGGCTTCGAAGGCTTCTTGCGTGGTGTGGCGGCATGCTTTTCCAGATGCTCGATGATCAATCCGGCGATATCCTTGCCGGTGGAGGTTTCAATACCTTGGAGCCCCGGGGAGGAGTTGACCTCCATGATCACGGGCCCATGATTCGAACGCAGTAGATCGACACCTGCCACTTGCAGCCCCATGGCCTTGGCAGCTCGAATCGCCGTTGAGCGCTCTTCCGGGGTAATGCGAATCACGGTGGCGCTGCCGCCGCGATGCAGATTGGAGCGAAACTCGCCTTCGGCTGCCTGGCGCTTCATCGCCGCCACCACCTTGTCGCCAACGACCAGGCAGCGGATATCGGCCCCCTTGGCCTCCTTGATGTACTCCTGAATCATGATGTTGGCCTTCATGCCCATGAAGGCTTGAACCACCGACTCGGCGGCCTGGTTGGTTTCTGCCAGTACCACACCAATACCTTGCGTACCTTCGAGCAGCTTGATTACCAGGGGGGCGCCCCGAACCATGGTGATCAGATCAGGAATGTCGTCCGGCGAGTGGGCAAACCCGGTGATCGGCAATCCCAGTCCCTTGCGAGAGAGTAGCTGCAGGGAGCGCAACTTGTCCCGGGAGCGAGTGATCGACACATTGTCGTTGAGCACATACGTGCCCATCATCTCGAATTGACGCAATACCGCGCAGCCATAAAAGGTGACTGAAGCGCCGATGCGCGGAATGACCGCATCGAAGGGCTCCAGTTGCGCCCCCTTGTAATGAATCGATGGGCGGTGGGAGGCGATGTTCATGTAGCAGCGTAAGGTATCCACTACTCGGGCGCTATGACCACGACTCTCCGCGGCCTCGATCAAGCGGCGCGTAGAGTACAGGTTGCGATTACGCGATAGCAGGGCGATATGCATATGATTCTCCAGGCCGACGACAAGTAAGGAGTGCTAGGGCTCACCGTGTAAGAATGCCGCCCCCGGAGCAACCAGAAGACGACGCATTGCACGGCGTCCCAGCAGCATGGGGTGACGCATCTCGCGGCGGTCGACCAGGGTCAGCTCCACCGGATAGTCCAGCTCCCCCAGCAGCATATGAGTTCTCACTACATAACGCCACTGAGAATGACCATTGGAGCTGGTGATTCTGCGTCGGTCATGCAAGTGCATCTTGACAGGATGCGCCGGGCTTTCCGGCCCGCCACCTCGTGTAACGAAACTGACCCACATGTGGCCGTCGTCTTCGAAACTGTCGATGTCCTCGGCATGCAGTGCCGATGTGCGTGCGCCAGTATCGATCTTGCAGCACAAGGTCAGACCCAGTTCGGGAAGTTCCACCATCTCCCGACGGCCGACGACGGCCTTGGCTTGATAGGGTAATGCTTTCATGATTCAGGCTCTTCCAAGACTAAGTTCGCTCAACCGCTGCCGAGTCCGTGTTTCTGGAGCGGCCTGACGCAAGCTGATAAGCAGCGGCAGGCGCAAGCGTGGAATCACGGCCAGACTACGAATCAGCACGGCAAAGTCGGCGTGTTCATTTTCAGCCAGTCGTTCGATGAAGCGTGGCAGGCGCTTCGCATCCTCGAGTTGTGGCCAGCCCCGTGCGGCGATGGCGGCAAACAAGTCCGGGCCGCAGGCTGCCTGATCCTCGAGCAACTCATCGTACCAGGCACCCACGATGTCTCGATCGCCTTGGCCAACGGCGCGGACACAGTCGCAGAAAGTCTCGATATCACCTTCCCTGGCGGCTCTCTCGCCACGGGCAATCAATGATCGCGTCAATGTCGTCGATAAAGACCTGTGCTCTAGACAGTGGCATAGCGGACGCAACACTT
The DNA here is from genome assembly GCF_947493865.1 of uncultured Halomonas sp. Taxonomy (GTDB): domain Bacteria; phylum Pseudomonadota; class Gammaproteobacteria; order Pseudomonadales; family Halomonadaceae; genus Modicisalibacter. Next base: position 167,580 of record NZ_CANLTC010000001.1, on the reverse strand, counting down.
CCAGGGGCAAGGCATCGAGCTGCGCGGCTAACGCATTGCCCTGCTCGGCATCGTGGCGCACGACAAAATCCGCAAGCCCCTGCAGCCCCAGAGCTTGCCATTGTCCATCGGCTAGCTGACCGGTCAGATAGGCTTCGGCAAACTCAAAATATTCGCTTGCTCCTCGGGCCAGGTCGTCGCTTACATAGGCATGCAACAGGGCGCGTTGGGTCATGTGCGGGGTAAACGTCAAGGGATTGTCTTGTATCAGATTGTTGACGCGCTCGGTGGCATCATCGCCTCGCTGTGACGCGGTGCGCCCAATCGTTTCCAGCAATCGCTGGAGAAAGGCATCCCGAGGCGCGGGATCCAGCAGTCCCTGTTCATCCAGGGGTAAGGACAAGAACCAGATCAATGGATCGTCGCTGTTGCCAACCTGAAAGACACAGGCCAACTGGGCGCGATCCAGCCACGGCCAGGGCCAGGCGAGTTCGCCTGCCTCGAAGGCTTCCAGTGTAGAGGCAGAGCAGGGCGTGACTTGTCGGCCCAGGGCATAAAAGCGAGAAGGTGCTCCAATACGCCCAAAGAATTCACCGAGAGAATGTATCGGTTGCATGGCATCTCCCATGGTCAGGGACGCACTGTAGCTCGACAAACATTCACTGACCAGTCGTTTGCTGATCAAAAAATAAGCATTTTTTACAAGTCCTTATGCCTTGGGAGCAAACGAAATTACTTCAGTGGTTATCCACAGGATGGTGCACGCTTTGTGTGAATGACTGAATCAAGTCAAACATGATCTGGAAAATTGAAAGACTCTATTGGTCATCGGCTGTGCTTTTCTTTAGGCTATGTAACCAAAAGGAATACTCAGGCCGTATTCTTATTCGTTTTCACCCAAGTGGAGATAACCATGCGTAATATGCTGCGAACCGCCTTGCTCCTTGCCTCTCTTGGCGTAACGGGGCAGGCCATTGCTCAAGATAGCGACGAGACGCTCAAGGTCGGCATGTCCGGTGGGTACTTTCCGTTCACCTTCGTCGAGCAGGACAAGCTCAAGGGCTTCGAAGTGGATGTCATGGACGCGGTGGCCGAACGGTTGGGGATCGACGTCGAGTACGCCACCGCCAACTTCTCGGGGCTGTTCGGCATGCTGGGTTCAGGGCGTATCGATACCATTGCCAATCAAATTACCATTACCGACGAGCGGCAGCAGAAATACGCGTTTACCCAGCCCTATGTCTACGATGGCGCGCAAGTCGTGGTGAAGCGCGGCAACGATGATATTGCCGGGGTCGAAGATTTACGCGGCAAGACCGTGGCGGTCAACCTGGGCTCGAACTACGAGCAGTTGCTGCGGGAATTGCCCTATTCCGATGAGATCGATATCCGCACCTACGAAAGCAACATCGAGCAGGATACCGCGCTAGGCAGGGTAGACGCTTTCGTCATGGATCGGGTCAGCGCCAGCCAGGTGATCAAGGAAAAACCCCTGCCACTTGAACTGGCGGGCGAACCTTTCTCGGAAATACGCAATGCACTGCCGTTCCGGGACGATGAAGAAGGCCGCAAGATGCGCGATCGCGTCGATCAGGCGTTGAACGAGCTCAGAGAAGACGGCGTCCTCGGCAAGATATCCCAGGAGTGGTTCGGCAGTGATATCACCCAGCCATGAACCTCTTGCCAGGCCGCAGTGTTTCTTGATCGGCCATGTCTCTTGCAAGGATCAAGGATCGACTATTAGATGAACGCCCTGGACATCGACTACATGCTGGGCCTGATGCCGATCCTGCTCAGCTATTTGCCATTGACACTGGAAATGGCCGCTGCGGGCATGGTGCTGGCGCTGATTCTCGCCTGTCTGATGGCGGTGGTGAGGGTGTTGAAGATCCCCGGTCTCAATGCCCTCACGCTACTTTTCATTTCGTTCTTCCGGGGGACACCGCTACTGGTGCAGTTGTTCCTGTTCTATTACGGCCTGCCCCAGTTGATGAGCGCGCTGACTCAGATCAATGGCGTTACCGCCACCATCATGGGATTGACGCTGCATTTTTCTGCTTATATGGCCGAGTCGATTCGCGCGGCTATCGTCGGCATCGATCGCAGCCAGACCGATGCAGCCTTGTCCATCGGCATGACCCGCGGGCAGACGATGCGCCGTGTCGTACTGCCGCAAGCGACGCGGGTAGCGGTGCCGACGCTGATGAACTACTTCATCGATATGATCAAGGCGACCTCTCTGGCCTTTACCTTGGGCGTCACCGAATTGATGGGAGCCACACAGAAAGAGGCGGCGGGCAGCTTTCTCTATTTCGAGGCTTTCATCAGCGTGGCGCTGATCTATTGGGGGGTCGTCGAACTGCTGGCCTGGCTGCAGCGTAGCCTTGAAACCCGACTCAACAAGGCCTACCAACGATGATTGCGCTACAGGGCCTCATCAAGCGTTTCGGCGATGAAACGATTCTCGACGGTATCGATCTGTCTATCGAGCAGGGTGAAATCATCGTCGTGATCGGACCTTCGGGAACCGGCAAGTCGACCTTGCTACGCTGCATGAATTTTCTGGAGCAGCCCGACGGCGGTCGGATTCAGATAGGTGATCTGAGTGTCGATGTGACCCAGGCGAGCAGGAAGGAAATTCTCGCGCTGCGGCGGCGAACCGCCTTCGTGTTTCAGAACTACGCGCTATTCGCCAACAAGACGGCCCTCGACAATGTTGCCGAGGGGTTGATTGTCGTCAATGGCTGGAAGAAACCCCAGGCACGGGAGCGAGCGGGAGAGCTTCTCGAGCGGGTCGGATTGTCCGACAAGGCAAACGCCTATCCCGCCTCACTCTCGGGAGGTCAGCAGCAGCGAGTCGGCATCGCCCGGGCGATGGCCGCCCAGGCAGAAGTGATTCTGTTCGATGAGCCGACTTCGTCCCTGGACCCGGAATGGGTCGAAGAGGTGCTTGGGGTAATGAAGCAGCTGGCCAGGGAGCGGCAGACCATGCTGGTAGTCACTCATGAGATGAGCTTTGCACGGGATGTGGCGGACCGCGTCATCTTCATGAGCGATGGTCGCATCGTCGAACAGGGGCCGCCCTCGCAGCTCTTCTCGACGCCCCAGGACGAGCGTACCAAGAGCTTCCTGCGCAAGGTGTTGGCGACCCAGGCGCCTTGGTGAATGCTTCGTGAGGTCGCAACAGGGCGGAGCATCTGGCCAGTACCATCTCGGCAAGGGATAATCGTTGCACATTTCTTGATCTGGAGACGCCATGACGCCGCATGCCGAACTTGCTCAAGCACTCGAGCGACTTGAAGCGACGCTAGGTAGCGTCGATCTATGGAGGACGCCTCAGCCCGAGGTGGGGGCCTTCGAGAGCCAGGAGCCTTTCTGCGTGGACACCATGGAGCTACCTCAGTGGCTACGTTATGTCTTCATTCCCCGGTTGCAAGCACTGGTGGACGCCAAGGCAACGTTGCCTGCCAGTTGTCAGGTGGCGCCTGCCGTCGAGGTCTATCTGCAGCAATCCAAGCCCAGTACCCGGGCGCTGGTGGTCAAGGCAGTTGCGGATATCGACCGCATCGTGACAGAGGCTTGAATGTCTTGCGGGGGCCTGTCTATCCCGTTCCGAACTGACAAGCAAAAAAAACGCCGGGCACGAAGCCCGACGCTCAAAAAAGAAAACTCTTACTTAGAAGCTGAACGTTACGCCAGCGCCTATGGCAACGGGATCGTAGTCGAAATCATCGCTCATGCTGCCAGTTGCAGTGTCTTGCGTGTAGTCGACCTTGATGTCGGTGTAGTTGACGAAACCATTGACGGCCAGGTAATCGGTGATTATCAGATCGACCCCCAGCTCGGCCTTGGGCGCCCAGGTGTTGTCGAGGCGAAGCCCGTCGCTCTCGTCGGAGAAGCGTGTGTAGTTGGCACCGATGCCAGCATAAGGCTGGACACGGGCATCCATGCCACCCAGCGGGTAGAACTGGGCCATCAGATCGATGGGCTGGCTACTGAAGCTGTCACCGCTGTCGAGAGCGTGCTCGAACTCACCGCTGCTACCCAGGGTTACGCCCAGCTTATCCATGACCATGACACCGACGCTACCACCGTAAGTCTTGTCGGTATCGATCCGGCCGCTGTCCGGGTCTTCCTTGACCACGTTGCCTCGAACCAGGATGTCGCCTGCTTCATAAGCCATGGCTGCCTGAGAAGCACCGAACAAGGCGCCAACCAAGACTGCGCTGGAAATCAATTTAGTCCTGAACATGAAACTCTCCTTTTGCTCTTCGCGTCTGACCAGACGTGAGTGCGTTGATACAACTATCAATAGAAAACGTTGTTTCATTACTGGAGGCAAGTATAGGAAACACTGTTCGCTTTGTCACGTAGATTTTTGTTATCAAACTATTAAATACGATTAATTGGACTCATTAGCACTTTTCACTGATTGCCCTGAATGTAACCTTTGACGTTTACTGGCAAATAAATAGCTGAATATTGTAGCGAAAGGAGCCGCTTCAATGATTAGGGCAAAAGATGGGTATGGCCGCCGGAGCCGTCATGGCAGCCAGGGTAAATTACTGTCGCTGTTGGCAGCGTCATTCATGGCGTTATGGCTACTGATCAATCCTGCGATCATCAGCGGTTTGAGTCTGGGTTGGCGCCTACCCTTATGGTTGCTGGGTGTATGGTCGGTGGGTGCAGGCTTCTTTCATGGCATGGGATTGGTGCGGAGAGGGTGGATGCAGCACCTGCTGGGCGCTCCCCTGTGCTGGCTATTGCTGTTACTTCTTTATGTGATCGTATTGATAAGAAGTTGGTAAAAACGCAGAAAACTGCCATAAAAAAAGCGGGCCCACGACCGTGGGCCCGCTTTTTGTACACCGCTACCTTTCAGTTCAAGTGGTCTTGACGCTATCGAACTCCGCCGTGATCTCGGCACTCGGTTCCGCCGTGACCATGCTGACGACGACAATGGCGAGGTAGGCAAGGACCACACCGGGCACGATTTCGTAGAGATCGAAGATTCCGCCGGAGACCATGCTCCATAGCACCACGGTCACACCGCCGACGACGATCCCTGCAAGGGCGCCCCAGCGATTCATGCGCCGCCAGAACAGGGCCATGATCAATGCCGGACCAAAAGCGGCACCGAAGCCGGCCCAGGCATAGGAGACTAGCCCGAGCACCGTGGAGTCGGGGTTGAGCGCCAGGATATAAGCAATGATGGCGATACCAATGACCGCAAAACGCCCCACCCAGACCAGCTCCTTGGAAGAGGCATTCTTGCGGAAGATCGCCTTGTAGAAGTCGTCGGTCAACGCAGAGGAAGAGACCAGCAACTGTGAATCCACGGTGGACATGACCGCCGCAAGAATGGCCGCCAGCAATATCCCCGCGACAAGGGGGTGGAAGATGACATTGACCATGACCATGAAGACGGTTTCGCTGTCAGCAAGATCCCTGGGCACATAGGCCAACCCCAGCAAGCCGACACCAACGGCACAAGCCAGGCCGATAGCGGACCAGATCACCGCAATGCGCCGCGAAGTGGGTACATCCTTGTCGCTGCGAATGGCGGCAAAACGCGCCAGGATATGGGGCTGCCCGAAATAACCAAGGCCCCAGGCCAACGAGCTGACGATGCCGATCACCGACAGCGTTTCCCCGGTGGAGGCGTCCTTGAACCAGGAAAGTAGCTGCGGGCTGTCGGCGGTAATACGACTGGCTGCTTCTGAAAAGCCGCCCATATCCACCAGGGCGATCACCGGAACCACCACCAATGCCGCCACCATCATCAAGCCTTGAATGAGGTCGGTCCAGGAGACCGCGAGAAACCCCCCGAAAAAGGTATAGGAAACGATGGCGATCGTGCCTACGGTAACGGCGATGCGATAATCGAGACTGAATACCGTCTCGAACAGCTTGCCACCGGCCACCAGCCCCGAGCTTGTATAGAACAGAAAGAACAGCAGGATGAAGATGGCCGAGATCACGCGCAGCAGGTGGGAGTTGTCGCGAAAGCGCTGGGCAAAGAACTCGGGCAGCGTCAGTGAGTCGCTGGCCACGAAGCTGTAGATGCGCAGCCGCCGGGCCACGATCAGCCAGTTGAGCCAGGTACCCACCAATAGGCCGATGGCAATCCAGCTTGCGGATAGCCCACTGATATAGGCGGCGCCGGGCAGGCCCAGCAGCAGCCAGCCGGACATGTCCGAGGCGCCAGCGGAAATTGCCGTCGTCCAGGGGCCCAATGAGCGTCCGCCCAGGATATAGTCCGAAAGGTCGTGTGTACGCTTCCAGGCGATCAACCCGATTGCCAGCATCAGCAGCAGATAAAGGGCGAAGGTTATGGCGATGGACATACTGTTTTCGATCATGAGTCGTTTCCTATCCGATTGTTATTTATTCTCGATTTTGCATCAGGGCGTTCGTCGTCGCTACTCTCGTGCTTCACTCATCGCCCAAGGCAAGCAGTGAGGCATTTCCTCCCAGGGCGGCGGTATTGTTGGTACGAGTCTTTTCCGTGGCGAAGCTCAAGAGATAGTGAGGACCACCGGCCTTGGGACCGGTACCGGAAAATCCCTGACCGCCAAAAGGCTGCACACCGACCACCGCACCAATGATATTGCGGTTGATGTACACATTGCCCGCCCGCACCTTGTCCGCAACCGCCTTGGCGAAGGAGTCGTTGCGGCTATGCACGCCGAAGGTAAGACCGTAGCCCTTGGCATTGATGGTTTCGATGACCTTGTCGATTTCCGCGGATTTATAGCGGGCAATATGCAGTATCGGCCCGAACTGCTCGCTCTCCAGTTCCTCGATGCCCGATACCTGGAAGGCCGTCGGTGCGATGAACCTGCCGTGATCGATATGATCGCCGGTCAGCGGCGTTTCTGCCAACAGCCGGTTCTCGCCCTTGAGCTTGTCGATATAGGCTTGCAGGTTTTCGCGCGCCTCCTCGTCGATTACCGGCCCTACATCGGTGCCCAGGATACGCGGATCACCGATGCTGAGCTCCGCCATGGCGCCCTTGAGTATCTCGATGACCCGATCCGCCACGTCTTCCTGCAGATAGAGGATGCGCAGCGCCGAGCAGCGCTGTCCGGCACTCTGAAACGAGGAGCGAACGACATCCACGACCACCTGTTCCGGCAGGGCGGTGGAATCGACGATCATGGCATTGAGTCCGCCGGTCTCCGCAATCAGCGCCGGCAAGGGTGCGTTTTCCCGAGCGGCCAATGCACGATTGATGAGATTCGCGGTGGCGGTGGAGCCGGTGAAGGCGACACCGGTGATGCGTGGGTCCGAGGAGAGCACGCTGCCTACCGTGGGGCCGTCGCCGGGCAATAGCTGAACCACCTCCCGGGGCATGCCCGCCTCGTGCAGCAACGCCACCACGCGATGGGCGATCAGGGAGGTCTGCTCCGCGGGCTTGGCCAGTACACTGTTGCCGGATACCGCCGCGGCCACCATCTGGCCGCAGAAGATCGCTATCGGAAAATTCCAGGGGCTGATGCAGGCGAACACCCCCTTGCCGCTCATGGATAGTTCGTTGATCTCACCGGTGGGGCCTGGCAGCAGCGTGATCTCGCCGAACAGTGCGCGCGCGCGGGTGGCGTAGTAGCGGCAGAAATCCACCGCTTCGCGAATCTCATCGACCCCATCGGTCAAGAGCTTGCCGCCTTCCCGGCAGCACAGGGTCATCAGTTCGGGCGTGTGGGTCTCCAGGGAATCGGCGAAGCGCTCGATGATCTGCGCTCGCTCCTGAACCGGCGTATCACGCCAACCTGGGAAGGCGCTCCAGGCAACATCCACCGCCTTGCGCGCCTGCTCCTCGCTGGTCCACTGCACGCTGCCGACCTGCTGTGTCGTATCAAACGGGCTCATGACTTCGTGGCGCTGCGCGTTGTCCTCGGCGACATCGATTCCCAGTAGCGGCTTGACATCATAGGTCTTGTCCATGAATTCGGCCATGGCGTCCATCAGGGGCTGGTACTGACTCCAGATGTTCAGGTTGATGCCCTTGGAATTACGCCGCTTGGTGCCGTAGAGATCCGGGGGAAGCGGGATTTGGGGATTGTAATAGGTGTCGTACTGTTTGAGAGTTTCGACAGGGTGCACGCATAGCGACTCCACCGGCACCTTGGGATCGACCAGTTGATGCACGAAAGAGGAGTTGGCGCCGTTCTCCAGCAGGCGGCGCACTAGATAGGGCAGCAGATCCTTGTGGGCACCGACCGGCGCATAGATGCGGCAATAGGTGCCTTCGGGGGCGCGCTTGAGAGCGGCGTCGTAAAGCGCTTCGCCCATGCCGTGCAGGCGCTGGAATTCGAAGGGGCGAGTGGTTTCGGTGGCGAGTTCCAGGATCGTGCTGATGGTATGGGCATTGTGGGTAGCGAACTGCGGAAAGATGCGTCCGCGGGTGTTTTCCGAAAGCAGGAAGTGCACGCAGCCCAGATAGGCCACATCGGTACTGGCCTTGCGGGTGAACACCGGGTAGCCATCCACCCCCACCATCTGGGTTTCCTTGACCTCGGTGTCCCAGTAGGCGCCTTTCACCAGACGCATGGGAATCACGTCGCCTTGAAGATCGGCAAGGCGATTGATGTAGTGCAGCACCGGCAGGGCGCGCTTGGCATAGGCCTGGACGACGATACCGAAGTGTCCCCAGCCCTTGCAGGCCTCGCTTTCATAAACGGCGCGAAAGACCTCGAGGGAGAGTTCCAGGCGATCCACCTCTTCCGCATCGATGGTGAGCTCCACCTGGCGCTCCCGAGCCATGACCACGAGTTCCTTGACCGTGCCCACAAGTTCTTCCAGCACCTGCTCGCGCCGACCGAATTCGTAGCGAGGATGCAGTGCCGAGAGCTTGATCGACACCGAAGGCTCAGGGGTCTTGTCGTCGAGCTTCTGGCTGGTGGCCCCGACCTGCTTGATGGCGTGGGCGTAGTCCTCGAAGTAGCGCCGAGCGTCTTCCCGGGTGCGGGCGGCCTCGCCGAGCATGTCGTAGGAGTAGGTGTACCCCTTGTCGAACAGTGGCTGGGAGCGCTTCAAGGCCTCATCGATGGTGCGGCCCAGCACGAACTGGCGGCCCATGATCTTCATCGCCTGATACATGGCTTTGCGGATGACCGGTTCGCCCATGCGATTGGTCATGCGATTGATGAAGTTGGCGGGCTTGCCTTCCTTGGGCTTGTCCATCTGCAGCACCCGGCCGGTCATCAAGAGCCCCCAGGTCGAGGCGTTGACGAACCAGGAGTCGCTCTGGCCCAGGTGGGATTTCCAGTCCGCCGGTCCGAGACGATCGTCGATCAGCGCATCCGCGGTGGCCTTGTCGGGAATGCGCAGCATGGCTTCCGCCAGGCACATCAGCATCAGGCCTTCATGAGTGTCGAGGCTATACTGCTGCAGCAGTTCATCGATGGAGTCCACTGCCGTATCCATGCCGCGCACTTCCCGCACCAGCTCCGCGGTCTTCTTCGCGATCCGCGTGAAGTCCTCCTCGTCGGCTTGGAGAAGATCGACGAATTCCGCGACGAACCGCTCTTCATCGACGATGTAATGGTCGCTGACGGACGTGAGCAGTGCGCTCAGATCCTGTTGCCAGGTGGCAGTATCCAGCATGGTCTTGGCAGTAAGCATGAAATGACCTCTCATCGTGGTTCCCGACCCGAATCTCTTGTCGTCGTTAACAGATAGACGACAGACGCTGCCACGAATGGCGAGAGCGGTACCGTTCAGGAGCGCATGAATCGCGCGACGTGTCGAATCTAGGGTGGACGATAGCTCCCCGTCTTGCCAATTCCCCGGTTACATTTGCATAAATCGCGGAAAAAATGTGGCAATGGAGAAAAACGTATACGTTGGTCTAATGCTTGCTAAACGAGAGCCATTGCGCCCGAGCGTCGTATGGGGCTCGCCTGGCGCAATTGATTCGGTGTCCTGTCAAAGGCGCGACGAACTGCATGGGACAGGGCGCTCTGGCTGGAAAAGCCGGTGCGGGCGGCTACCTCGCTCAACGGCAACCGAGAGAAGCTCAGGAGTTCACGAGCGGTTGCCAGGCGCTGGCGCAATATGTACTGATAGGGCGAAAGGCCCGTCTGCTGGCGGAAGCAGTCGCTGAAATGTGCCTGGCTCAAGCAGACAAGACTCGCCAGATCGGCGACGCTCAGACGCTGGGCTAGATGAGACTGGATGTAACGATCGATGATGGAAATATCGAATCGCGGCGCTTTGATGAAAGCCGAAGAGGTGGCAAGACGCGCATGCAGGCAGCCCAGGAAGGTGGTTGCCAGCAGTTCCCTTGGAGCGCTGTGGGGATGTTCCATCTCCATCACCAAAAAGCGCAGATAGGCCTGCAATGAATCGTCTAGCGTGAAAAAACGTGGTGCGTCGAACAGATGGACCAGTGCGGAATGACCTCCCGAAAGCGCCAGGACGTTCTCGGGAAGATCGAAAATCAGTTGGCGGTTGGCACCGACGCCGGTGTAGTGGTGAGTGTGGTTGGCGGGTACGATGCACCCAGACAAGGGTGCGATGCGTCCCTTCAAGCCTTCGATCTCGAACTCGGCATGGCCCTCGAGACCAATCACGATCTGATGGTAGCTGTGGGCATGATGCTTGATGGCGTTATCGAGGGGTATCAGGCGAATGGCACTGGTCATAAATGGCCTCGTAACATCGGATCGGCGGAATGAAAATGGCGGTCTGCATGTTTAAAACGGTTGCTTGCCCTGTTCCTGAAGCATGCGGGAAGCCAGCTCATCACGCAGAATGGTCAACTCCTCGCGTCCGCTGCGAGATAACAGGCACCCCCCTTGGGCGGCCTGCCAGGGGCGACCATGATCGTCCATGATATCCTGGGCGCCGCGTCGGACGGATTCGAGAGACTCGTCATGACGAATGGGATAGCCCACCAGAGCATGCCACTCGGTTTCCGAAGCCTGATGATTCAACACCCGATCGAAGAGCCCGAGCAAGTGCTGTGGCTCGGTGCGGTAGCGCGGCGTACTCATCCCCATGAGCAAGGCCATACTGATGCCGATCACCAGCAGGCAAACAGCAAAGGCAACAAGGTACACGAGCATGGTGATCAACCCGGGCTGTTGGAATCGTGCGCCGGTGCGGGTCTCGAGTGGCAAACCGAAGCCGGCGTGGCGTGGCGCATGTGAACTTGCATTGTATTATCCTTGCCCCTGTATCATTGTCGGGAACGATTCATTGTTGCCTCACTCAAACACCCTGCAGGACAAGAGTCGAGCGCAATTCACTGCCACGAGGAGTACCGATGCTTAACGACGCGATCGAAATTCGTGAATTGAAGGATTCAGATGATGCGACGGTGCGCTATGAAGTATATGACAGCGATACCGGTACTTCGTTGGGCGTATACGACAATTATGAAGATGCGCAGTACGAAGTGGAAAGCATGAAAAGTTCCAATCGCAATGTCTGGGACGACGCCAAAGAGGCCGATCCGGGGGTGGATTAGACGCTGGACAGCGTCACCAAGTGCCACATGGAGCGGGCAAAGGGATTCGAACCCTCGACCCTCAGCTTGGGAAGCTGATGCTCTACCAACTGAGCTATACCCGCCTTGAGGCGCATGATAGTGAATCTCCGAGTGTTCCTGCAAGGGTCGCGAAATTCATGAAATCGACACGGCCGCAGAAAACTTTAATCCTACAGGGAGAATTTTCCATATCTTGGGGTCATAAGAACAGCGCAACGTTCCTACACATGCTGGATATTGCGTCTTTACTTACTGTATTCGATCCTTTACCGCCGCGTCATCGACGCGGCGGGCTTTTTTGTGCGCGGTACATCACATAAGCCTGCTTAAAGACCGCCGCGCATCGAGGCGATGGCGTTCAGAATATCACGGCGTGTGACGATTCCCAGCAAACGATGTTCGTCGACCACCGGATAGATCTTGGGTTTGTTGCCGAGCATTTCCTGAGCCAAGTCGACGATGCCCTTGTCCGGCGAAACCGTGAGCACTTCCTCGCGCATCAGCTCTCTTACCAGGGCGGGCTGGCCACCGTGATAGGCGCTGTCGAGCAGCTTGCCCAGAATATCCTGTCCCGAAATGAAGCCGATCAGGCGATCGTGCTCGTCCACGACGGGCGCGCCGGGCAAGCGATGAAGCGTGAGACCGGCAACCAGCGTGGCCACGGAGGTCGATCCCGATACCCGAAAGCAGTCCCGGGACATGATCTCGCCGACAGTGGTGGGGGCTTTCTTGCTCATGAAGCGTTCCTTCTGTCAGTAGTTTGTACGCCATATTTCATGCATCGCAAGGCGCTGACCTGCTTCGCATGAGCATGGGCTGAACCTTCCCGCCGTACGCTTATCCAAACGCTAGTGGTTATAGACGAAACTTGCCAGTGCAATATCGCCATGTAAGGTCTGGCGAGTCGAAAACTCGCTCGCCACGTTTCAACTCATGGTGATTTTTATCTCAGGAGTCCAGTAATGAATGCACGGGATTACATGGCCAAGAAAGGGGTTGATCTGGACAGGGAGGATGCCAAGCCCCAAACCCTCGAAGAGCTGGCCTGGGCGCGAGCACGGGAGGCAGGCAGCCACCCGCCACGTAGCGGGACACCCTTCGATTGGGAGGATTGGGAGCGCCATCATGATCAATTGGCAAAGGGCTCAGGGCGTCTCACGCAGAAGATCCACCCTCGCGCGTCCCGGCAGGAGAATGACGACTAGAAAACACTCACGTATGATGGGTCCGGTCAGTCGCCAATTTCATTGGCACACAATCGACAACAAGGAGGTTTTTACATGGATATCGTTCGTATCATTCTTGCCATTCTGCTGCCCCCGGTAGGCGTGTTTCTGCAGGTAGGCTTGGGGCTGCACTTCTGGATCAACATTCTGCTGACGATTCTTGGCTACATTCCGGGAATCATTCACGCCATCTGGATCATCGCCCGGCGCTGATTGCAGGTGATGTTCCATTGGTGCGATGCCGATGGAATGTGGGAAGCAAGAATGACAACGGAAGGCCTCCTGGAGGTCTTCCGTTTTTCGTTTCTCAGGAGACGTGTCGTTGGCTCAACTGCTGATCGCCTGAATACCTGCCTTGGCCACCTGGGCATCCTGCTCGGGTTTGACACCGGAAACGCCTGCAGCCCCCGCGACCTGGCCGTTCACTAGCACCGGCACGCCGCCCGTCATCATGCCTTGCAATACCGGCGCCGAAAGAAATGCAGTGCGTCCGTTATTGATCATTTCTTCGTATGCCTGGGATTCACGGCGTCCCAGGGCAGCGGCGCGTGCCTTCTCGTTGGCGATGTAGCTGGAAATGGGCGAGCAGCCATCGAGGCGGCGCAAGGCCAGCAAATGACCACCATCGTCTACCACGGCGACCGTGATTGCCCAGCCATTGGCCTCGGCTTCCTGCTGGGCGGCATCGAGGATGGCGTTGGCATCGTCGAGTGTCAGTACGGGTTTTTGTTGCATCTTGTCACTCCGTTTGATTGAAATCTTGTGATCGGATTCACGTTGTAGCTAGTGCCTCGTCGACGATCTCGATCCAGTGCCGGACTCGAGTTCGGCCTGCACCGTCGAGATGGGTCTGACAGCCGATGTTGGCGGTCACGATAGTTTCGGGATTGCCGGCTTCCAAGGCGTCGAGCTTGTTATCCCGCAGCTGTTTTGCCAGTTCCGGCTGGGTGACGGAGTAGGTACCCGCAGAGCCGCAGCAAAGGTGCGCGTCCCGCACCGGCGTCAGGCTGAAACCGAGCCGGGTGAGTATATTCTCGGCCACGCCACCCAGGCGCTGCGCGTGCTGCAGGGTACAAGGGCAGTGAAAGGCCAGCTTGCGTGATTCCTCGATCTTGAGTGCCTCGAGATCTTCATCGCGCAGAATCTCGACCAGGTCCTTGGCCAAGGCACTGATGCGCTTGGCTTTCTCGGCGTAAGCAGGATCGTCTGCGAGTACCTCGCCATACTCTTTCACGAACGCACCGCAGCCGCTGGCGGTTTGTACGATGGCTTCACAGCCGGCCTCGACATGGGGCCACCAGGCATCGATGTTGTGGCGCATGCGTTGCCGACCGGCTTGATGGGCGTTGAGGTGATAATCAATGGCGCCGCAGCAGCCGACGTCCGGCGCCGGGGTCAGGCCGATGCCTATTTTGTCCAGCACCCGGGCGGTGGCCGCATTGGTATTGGGAGAAAGTCCGGGCTGAACGCAACCCTCGAGAATCAGCATTTGCCGGGGATGCTGCTTTCCTTCTGGCCGCTTGCCAGGGTTCGCCGGTTTGGACGGTATCTTGTCCTTGAAAACGCCAGGTACCAGAGGGCGAAAGACCTGCCCCATCTTGAGTAACATTGCAAACCGTTTGGGATCGACCAGGGCGTGGCGCAAGCCGTAGCGCAAGGCGCGTTCCCTGGGCGTACGTCCCACGCGACGGTCGACTTCCGCATGGCCAATGTCGAACAACTTGTGATACTCGACCCCGGAAGGGCAGGTGGTTTCGCAGTTGCGGCAGAGCAGGCAGCGATCCAGGTGGAGCTGAGTCTCCTTGGTTATCTGATCATCGTCGTCGCGGCTTTCCAGCAGTTCCTTCATCAGATAGATGCGCCCGCGAGGACCGTCGCGCTCGTCCCCAAGCAGCTGGTAGGTAGGGCAGGTGGCGTTGCAGAAGCCACAGTGCACACAGGTGCGCAGTACGCGATCCGCCTCGCGGATATGCGGTTTTTGCAGGTCTGCTTCAGTGAAGTTGGTCTGCATGCTTAAAACTCCGGGTAAAGCCGGCCGGGATTGAAGATACCGTTGGGATCGAGCTGGGTCTTGAGCCGTCGATGATAGTTGGCAACGACCTTCGAGAGCGGAGTGAACGGCTCGGTGTGACCGGAAGTGAAGCAGGTGGCATGGCCGCCAGCCTGGGTGACGGTCTTGCGCAGCGTGCTTGCCTCGGCGTCGCTGCGCAGCCAGCGCTGGGCGCCGGCCCAGTCATAAAGCGTGTCACCCTCCAATGCCAGCGGTGGCGTGTTGTTGGGCAACGATAGGCGCCACAGCGGACGCGGATCGGTCTTGTCGAAGAAAGCCAGACGTTGTTCGCGCAGATCTTGCCAGAAGCGGCTGTCGAGATCGTCTCCGCCCAGTCGCTCACTAGTCGCGGCCACGGAACTTCTGCCGCCTTCCAGGCGCAGATGCAGCGCATCGTCATGGTAGGCCGCGGCGGTAATCGGGAGCGGTTGACGTCCCCACTGCGCAAGTCGTTGCAATGCCTCATCCAGAGGCAGTTCGAGGCGCAGGCTTTGGGTCGCGCTGGGTTTGGGCAACACCTTGAGCGAGACCTCGGTGATGACGCCAAGAGTGCCCTGAGCGCCGACCATCAGGCGCGATAGATCGTAACCGGCCACGTTCTTCATTACCTCGCCGCCGAAGCGTAGATGCTTGCCTTCATGCGTGATGAGCCGGGTGCCCAGCACGAAATCACGCACGGCCCCCACCCAAGGGCGACGGGGGCCGGACAGGCCGCTGGCGATCATGCCGCCAACGGTGGCGGCAGGGCCGAAGTGGGGCGGTTCACAGCTCAGTTGCTGGTGCTGTGCATCCAGCGCCGCTTCGAGTTCTGAAAGCGGGGTGCCGGCGCGTACGGAAACCACCAGTTCCACCGGATCGTAATGGGTAATGCCGCGATGCCCGGTCAGGGACAGTGCATCACCCTCGACCCGACGGCCGTAAAACGCCTTGGTGCCGCCGCCTTCTATTCGCAGCGATGTCTTGTCGGTATTGGCTTGATGCACCCGCTCGCAGAGTGCATCGGCGTCATTCTGGCTAGACGCCTGCCGAGGCTCCGCTGGAGCGGGGTGCTGGTCTTGTTCGTACTGCATGATTCGTCCTCAGAAGCGGGGCAGCTCGGGATGCGGCAACTCTCCATTATGTACATGCATGGCACCGAATTCGGCGCAGCGGTGCAGCGTCGGTATGTTCTTGCCCGGATTGAGCAGGCCCGCACTGTCGAAGGCCGCCTTTACCGCATGAAAGGTGGTGATCTCATCGGGCTGGAACTGGGTGCACATCTGGTTGATCTTTTCACGCCCCACGCCGTGTTCACCGGTGATGCTACCGCCCACCTCGACACACAGCTCGAGTATCTTGCCGCCGATGGTCTCGGCCTTTTCCAGCTCTCCGGGCTTGTTGGCATCGAACAGGATCAGCGGGTGGGTGTTGCCGTCGCCGGCATGAAAGACGTTGGCGACCCGCAGGCCGTACTCTTCCGACAAAGCGGCGATGCCCTTGAGCACCCTGGGCAGCTCCCGGCGAGGAATGGTGCCGTCCATGCAGTAGTAGTCCGGCGACATGCGCCCCACCGCAGGGAAGGCATTCTTGCGGCCGGCCCAGAAAAGCGCACGCTCTGCTTCGTCCCGGGCCTGTTGAATATCGCTGGCGCCGGCTTGCTCGAGAACCTTGCGTACCGTGGCACAGTCGTCGTCGACATCCGCTTCCACGCCGTCCAGCTCGCACAGCAGTATTGCCTCGGCCTCCACCGGGTAGCCTGCCTTGACGAAGTCTTCGGCGGCCTGAATCGCCAGCTTGTCCATCATCTCAAGGCCCCCTGGGATGATGCCTGCGGCGATGATGTCACCGACGGCCTTGCCGGCCTTCTCGACGTCGTCGAAGCTGGCCATCAGCACCTTGGCGCTCTCGGGCTTGGGCAGCAGCTTCACGGTGACTTCGGTGATCACGCCGAGCATGCCTTCGGAACCGGTGAATAGGGCGAGCAGGTCGAAGCCGGGGGCATCGAAGGCTTCCGAGCCCAGGATCATGCGCTCGCCTTCGATGGTGACGACCTCGACCCTGAGCACGTTATGCACCGTCAAACCGTATTTCAGGCAATGCACGCCGCCGGCGTTCTCGGCGACGTTGCCGCCGATCGAACAGGCGATTTGCGACGATGGATCCGGTGCATAATAGAGGCCATAAGGCGCCGCCGCCTCGGAAATGGCCAGGTTACGAACCCCGGGCTGCACATGAGCGATGCGGGCGTCCGGGTCGATACCGAGAATGCGTGAAAAGCGCGACATGACCAGCAAAACGCCCTTTTCCAGCGGCAGGGCACCTCCGGAAAGACCGGTGCCTGCACCCCGGGTGACCACCGGCACGCCCAGCTCAGAACAGGTGCGCATCAGTGTTTCGATCTGCTCGATGGTGTCGGGCATGGCGACCAGCATCGGCACCACGCGATAGGCAGAAAGTCCATCGCATTCAAAGGGGCGTAGATCTTCTTCCCGATGCAGCAGCAGCATGTCGGGCAGGGCTTGTTGCAAGCGCTGGAGTGTATTCGCCTTGTCCGAGGCGGGCAGCACGCCATCTATTCGTTCGTCGTAGAGAATGTTCATGATCGCCTCGGCATGTTGTCTCAAGATGCTCTTCAATTTGAGCGTTACTGAAGGCGGTGTCCAGCCCCTGAAACATCGGCTGGGGCAGTAATTGGTCTAACTTATGAAAATATTTTCCAAAATACACGAAATAGTGGATCTTCGATGGGCTGGTTTCCTACCTGGAGGAGCGCCGAAGGAGTGCCTGAGCGAGCGAAAGCAAGCGTCAGCGTTTCGCTCCTAGTATGATGCTTGCCGCTTCCCGGATCTGCGACGTAAAGGTTTCTTGTGACGC
The DNA here is from genome assembly GCF_947493865.1 of uncultured Halomonas sp. Classification (GTDB taxonomy): domain Bacteria; phylum Pseudomonadota; class Gammaproteobacteria; order Pseudomonadales; family Halomonadaceae; genus Modicisalibacter. The sequence continues at coordinate 149,975 of NZ_CANLTC010000001.1, read as the reverse complement.
TACTCAGACGGTTGAACATCGACAACTACGTAGTGATGCTGCTCGGCACGGTTATCCTCGCCTCGCTGCTGCCCGTGCGCGGTGAGGCCGCAGAGGCATTCTCTCTGGTGACCAAGCTGGCCATCGCGCTGCTGTTCTTTCTGCACGGCGCCAAGCTGTCGCCGCGTACGGTACTCAAGGGGATGATTCACTGGCGTCTGCATCTAGTGGTGTTCGCCAGCACCTTCGTGCTGTTTCCGATACTGGGTCTGATCCTTGGCCTGTTGGCGCCTGGCTTGCTACCGCCCGCCCTGGCCATGGGCATTCTGTTCCTGTGCGTGCTGCCGTCGACGATCCAGTCATCCATCGCCTTTACCTCCATTGCCGGGGGTAACGTGCCGGCGGCGATCTGCTCGGCCTCTGCGTCGAACATTCTCGGCATGTTCATCACCCCGTTGCTGGTAGGACTCTTGATGAGTGCCCAGGCCGGGGGCGTTTCTCTCGATGCCTTAGGCGCCATTCTGCTGCAATTGCTGGTGCCGTTTCTGCTCGGTCAGATAGTGCAGCGCTGGCTGGGGGCATGGATGGCTCGGCATAAACGCCTGGTCGGATTGGTGGATCGCGGAGCGATTCTGATGGTGGTGTACATGGCGTTCAGCGAGGCGATAGTCGCCGGGCTTTGGGAGCAGCTGTCGCTTCAGGCGCTGACAGTCATGGTGATCGTCGACTGCGTGTTGCTGGCAGCCGTATTGATCATTACGACCCAGGCAAGCCGCTGGCTGGGATTTTCGCAAGAAGATGAAATTACCATCGTATTCTGCGGCTCCAAGAAAAGCCTGAGCAGCGGGATACCCATGGCCCATGTACTGTTTTCCGCCTCGCAGGTGGGCAGCGTCATCCTGCCGCTGATGCTGTTCCATCAGATACAGCTATTCGTCTGTGCCATATTGGCCCGTCGCTATGCGCGCAGTCGAAACACCGCAGTCGAGCCATTCTCTTGATGAAGGAAAAGCCACGCCAGCAGTGCGCCGGTGTGGCTTTTGTTCGAATCAGCCATTCAGCAAGCTATCGGCAACCCCTATGCCGTAGAAGGCGATCAGTCCGATGATGCCGGTAAAGAGCACATAGTAGATGGTGGGCAGGATGGTCTTGCGCAACGTCGTGCCCTCGCGCCCGAGCAAGCCGACCGTGGCCGAGGCGGCTACCACGTTGTGAATGGCGATCATGTTGCCTGCAGCGGCGCCGACGGCTTGTAGTGCGACCATCATCGCGGTGGAGAGCCCGAGTTGTTCGGCAACGTTGAACTGGAAGTCCGCTAGCATCAGATTGGACACGGTGTTGGAGCCGGCAATGAAGGCGCCAAGTGCCCCCACGGCAGGTGCGAAGAGCGGATAGATGCCACCGACGCCATCCGCGACCGCCTGGGCCATGGCGACTGGCATGGAGACCAGATCCGCCTGATTGATCCCGGAGTTGATCAGGATACGCACCATCGGGATGGTGAAGATCAGCACGAAGCCGGCCCCCAGAATGGTCTTGGTGGACTCATTCAAGGCCGCGCCAAGCTGCCCGCCGCGCATGCGGTGCAGAAGGGCGGTAATCAACACCACGATCACCAGGATACCGCCGGGGAGGTAAAGCGGTTGGATGCTGCCGGAGATGCCGGCCTCGCCCAGGATGTCGTTCCAGCTCAGGGCCAGGGATTTCAAGGCGTTCGTGATCGGCTCGACGGTGCGAGAAATCACCAGCAGTGCCGCCAGCAGTACATAAGGCACCCAGCCCATGAAGGTGGAGATGGGCGTGCTTCCGGCAATCTGGTCGACCTTGATCTCGAGCTTGCCGATCCACTCGTCCGGCCAGGAGGTGGATTCCGGGAAATCCCAGGTCGTCTTGGGCAGCAGGAATCCTCTGCGCGCCGCCGGCACGACGATGGCCAAACCCACCATGGCACCGATCATGGACGGGAACTCCGGCCCCAAAAGCACCCCCGCCAGGGCGTAGGGCACCACGAAGCAGACCCCGGTGAAAAGCGCGAAGGGGGCGATATCGAGCCCTTCCTTCCAGGAGCGATTGGCGCCGAAGAAGCGCACCATGACGATTACCATGATCAAGGGCATGAACACCCCGACGATGGCGTGGGTGATCGCCACCTCCGAAGAGATCAGGCGGAAATAGCCCTCCCAACTGGCGCCATTGGCGATGAGCTGCTCGGTGATACCGGCTTTATCGACGCCGCCGGTAACCCCGACCACGATGGGCGTGCCTACCGCACCGAAGGAGACCGGCGTGGACTGGATCATCATGCCCACCACCACGGCGGCAAGTGCCGGAAAGCCGAGGGCCACCATCAGCGGGGCGGCGACCGCCGCCGGGGTGCCGAATCCCGAGGCGCCCTCGATGAAACAACCGAACAGCCAGGCGACGATCAAGGCCTGCACGCGGCGATCCGGGCTGACACCGGAAAAGCCGTTGCGGATGGCGGCGATGCCCCCGGAATGCTTGAGCGTATTGAGCAGCAAGATGGCGCCGAAGATGATCCACAGGATCGCCACGGTCAGCATCAGCCCTTGAAAGGTCGATGCCAGTACCCGGGTAAAGGTCATGTCCCAGGCCAATAGCGCAATCAGGGCCGTGACCAGGAAGACGATAGGCATGGCGATTTTCGCCGCCATGCGAAATCCGATCAGCAGAATCCCCGCCAACAGCAGGGGAGTGAAGGCTAGCAGAGCCAGCAGCGTTTGATTCATGGGGAAGCCTCGCTTGTTGTTGTTCATGCATCGTGGTTCATGCATGGTGTCGAGCAACTGTCGCATTCTGGGATGGCGGAACAATAATCGCCAGTTGCGTTTTTTACCATTGTGCGGACATTTAGAAAAGCGCTAAGCATTAGTCGCTTTATTTGTTTTATATTGTTGATTTTTAAAGGATAAGTTGCTTTTCGGCATCCGAGCGTCATGAATGGTTAGAGCGGCCGGGGCGGTCTATTAGACCAATAGACAAGTCAGGAAATATTCGTGATAGAGGATTGGCGCCCTTGCCTGGGTAGTGTTAGCGTCGAGCGATAAGCTAATTTCGAGGACATTGCATGACCCGTTTACTTTACGATCTATGCGGTATCGATGATGAATTGCGTTTTTCCCCTTACTGCTGGCGAGTAAAGTACGCGCTGGCTCACAAGGGGTTGACCTATGAAACACGGCCCTGGCATTTCACGGAAAAAGAGACGCTCGAGTTCTCGGAGCAGGGGAAGGTGCCGGTGCTGGTCGATGGCGAAACGACAGTGGTCGATAGCTACGCTATCTTTCGCCATCTCGATCGCAGCTATCCAGACAAGCCGCTGCTGGGCGAGGGTGAGGCCGAAGCCCGGGCGCGGTTCTTCAAGTTCTACAGCGAGCGCTCTCTGGCGCCCGGCATCCTGCGGATCGTCGTGATGGATCTGTTCAATGCGGTACACCCGAAGGATCGCGACTACTTTCGTCAAAGTCGAGAGAAGGCCTTGGGTTGTACGCTTGAGGAAATGCATGACCCCAGTACAGGATTGAGCATGCTCGATCAGGCGTTCGGCCCGCTGCGTGGCCGCTTGGAAGAAGCCGAATTTCTGGATGGCGCTGCACCGGCCGGGGCGGATTATCTACTCTTCGGTCATTTCATGTGGGCACGCAATGTTTCCAGTACCGAGCTGGTCTCCAGCACCGATCCGGTGCATGGCTGGATCGAGCGGATGCTGGATCTGCATGACGGATTGGGGCGCAAGGCCTTGCGTAGCATCGATATTCAAGAGGCTTGAGCCAAGGCCTTCGCCATCTGGCCTGCTTGTCGTTCGAAGGAGAGCGCCATGCGCTCGACAAGGCCATCGATCAGCAGACGGCGCTTGGTAGACAAGATCTCGCAGTTCGTCACGCGTTCACGCAGCGTATGGGCGGCGTCGATGAAGTCGTGCGGTACCTGGCCATTTGAACTCTGCGTAAAGCTCTTGGCGAAGCGTTCGAGCAGATCCTGATAAGCGGTTTGCAGCTTGGCATCGTCGACGTCGTCGAGGCGCCGGCGCAAGCGCAGGCAGGCGCGTCCCATGTCGAGTCCGAAAAGACCCAGGGCGAGCAGGTGGCGCTGATCCTCCGGCAGCATCTCGTCGTGGCGTGCCAGTTTCAACAAGCGATCCGCCATGCGGTCGCTGAACCAGATATCCGTCTGCCGCGGGGGGCGGCGCGCCACCCGGTCCAGATCCCGGGTCGTGGCGGCGGTCAAGCGCCGCCGAATGAGTTTCTCGCTGAAGGCGGGAATGAGACGAAACCCCATGACCATGGCGCAGACGCCGATTACCACCGCAAGCCCTCGATTGAGGAAGCTGTCGATGGCGAAGCTCATGTCGTTGCCGGGCATGGTCAGCAGGATATTGGCAACGGTGAAGGGCAGGCTGTAGCCGATGGTGACCGGATGGCCTGCGCCGAGAAGGCCAATGAACAAGGGCACGCCCATGAGCATGGCCAGCATGGGAAAACCATTGGCCTGGGACAGCAGCACATGGCCGAACAGGAAGGCGCTGGGTATTGCCGCCAGCATCCCCTTGAGCAGCACCGTGCCTACCTTGGCAGGGTTGGGGTAACTGGCAAAGATGCCGGAAAAAAGCGTTGCCAGAAGCAGCGCGGTGGTGCCACTGGTCCAGGATGTCATGAGCCAGAACACCGCCACGGAGCTGAATACCACCCCGGCACGCAGGCCATTCACGCCAGCCACCAGATGATCCCGATGCCAGGAAAGCGAGGGGCTACGCAGACGGTGCGTCTCGGGATGATCGATGGTGGCTCGGGCCTCGAGCATGATGGAGGCATGCCCCAGTATCTCTCTTAGCCCGAGCAGTACGCGAAGCGACAGGGTGGAAAGCGCTTCGGTTTCGAGTTCGTAGGTGACATGGCGCTGTTGCTGCAGGCGTTCACGTGCAGCCGCCGGGTCGTCCATGGCCTTTGCCTCCAGAAAGATCGTCGACGTCTCCCGGGCCAGGTGTCGAACGCTGACATCCAGTGGAGAATGCGGATCGCGCAGCAGTTGATCGAGGGCTTCCGTGGTGGCCAGCAGGCGCATGGTGCGCCGGGTCAGCAGATGGGCGCCGCGTACCCGCCCCGGGCCAGAAGGATCTTCATAGCGAGCGGCCTGGCTGTCGGTTTCCAGAGTCATCAATGGTTCGAGGCTTGCGGTCAAGGTTGGCAGCATCTCACGGCTGCCATGGCCTTCGAGCCGTCTCGCGGTGTAGGTGAAGGCCTGCTTCAGGGTCTCATCCGCCTGCCTGGCTAGATGATGGCGTACGTGAGTTGGCCACAGCAGGGCGCTGATGAGAGTGGCGCACAGCGCGCCCAACCCTATTTCCGAAATACGCGACACGGCGACATCGAAAACGCTGGAAGCACCGCTATGGGAAATGACTACCACAAGCATTGCCGTGACTGCGCCCATGATGAAACCGTAGGCAAAGTTGTTGCGCGTGAGCGACGCGCTGTAGATGCACAGCATGATCCAGCAGGTCAGCATCATCAGCGCCGGCACCCGGGCCTGGGCGAACAGGGACATGATCAGGATGCCAACCAGAGCGCCAATGATCGTGCCTCCCAGTTGGCATAGTCCCTTTTCGATCACCATGCCGCTCATGGGGCGTATCTGCAGGAAGGCCGCGGATATCATTGCCCAGTAAGGACGCTCCAGATCCATCCACAGCGCGATGTAAAGCGCCAGGAACATGGCGATCACACCCTTGAGTGCGAATTTGACCGCCGTGGAGGAAGGCATCAGAAAGGCTTGCAGAAAAGGTGACATGATGACGCTCTATTTCTGCAGGAGGTCGGGATCGTCGATAATGCGAACCGAGGCACTCATGCCGGCGCTCAGCAGAATATCCTCGGGCACATCGTCGAGGGTTATGCGTACCGGGATACGCTGGGCCAGACGTACCCAGTTGAAGGTCGGCTCGACCTGGGGCAACAGCTGCGCATCGAGTCGCTGGTTGTCATCGGCGATGCCCCGCGCGATTCCCGAGACACGACCCTTCAGTCGAGTATCGCCGTTCATTAAAAGCACATGAGCGGCATCGCCGAGATGAATCCGGGCCATCTTGGTTTCTTCGAAATACCCGATGACATAGAACGAGTCGGTCTTGACCAGCGCCATGACCGGCTCGCTGCGAGAAACATAATCGCCTTGAGTGAGTTGCAGATTGAGGATATGACCTGCAGCCGGCGCCCTGGCCGTGGTGCGCTCAAGATCCAGACGCGCCTCTTGTAACTGAGCTTCGGCTTTCGCCAGCTCCGCTTGTGCCAGGCGGGTATTGATGCGCGACACCTCCCGGTCTTCCTTGCTGATGGCCCGGTTGCTCAATCGACTGCGCCGATTCTCCTCGTGGCGCTTCAGTTCCAGTTGCGCCTTGCGGTTGGCAACCTCGGCTTCGGCCTCGTTCACCGCCGCCTCGTAGCGTGCCGTGTTCAGCGTGAAAAGTATTTGACCTTGCTCGACTTGCACCGAGTCGTCGACGACAAGATCGTCTATCCAGCCGCTGACATCCGGGGAAATGGTGATGACATCCGCGGCCACACGACCATCCCGCGTCCAGGGGGTGTAAAGGTAGTAATGCCAGAGCCAGGCGCCTGCAGCGAGAGCAAGCAAGACCACCACCAGGGTAATCAAGAGGCGTAGTGACGTGCGCATGAATAAAGTTACCAGGTCGACGAAAACAGAAAGGCGATTGCGGCCGTGGCGATCACGAATAGTGCCAGATCGAACCAGGCTTCGAACCAGAGAACTCGGGAGCCCAGCCAGCGGTGCAAGAAAGTACGCAGCACGCCGGCAAAGAAGACACCAAGAAGGGCATACAGGAGTAGGGGACTGAAGTAGATCCCTCCCAGCGCTATCTCTCTTAGTCCCATGCTGTATCTCTGGATCAACTGTGCGGCATTGGCTTTTGGCAGCGGTGTGCTTCGGATTGGCGTCGTGTTCGCCATGATGACGTTGGGTATTCTACGCCATTCCGATCGATAGCGAGAGAACGATCATCATAGAAAAGGGCCGCTTTTGGAAAAACCCAAATTCGTTATTGCACTGCAGCAATGTCTTTGCTATTGTGCATAGCAGCAAAGGGCGAGGCCCTTACATACGTCACTCAATGGAGGTGCCACATGGCCAACACAAATACTGATCGCATGAACAAGCAAGCCAACCAAATGAACCAGCAGTTTCAATCTCTGTTCTTTGGTCCGATGCGTTCCTATGCATCACTGACCGTAGAATATGCTGAGCGCGTTCTCAATACTCAATATGAGTTTGCCAAGGCCTACTCAAACGCCAGCTTCAGCCAGGCGCGTTCAATGCTCAACATCAAGAATTCCGACGATCTGCGCTCTTTCGTCGAAAGCCAGCAGAAAGTCGCTCAGGAAATGGGTGAGCGTCTGAAGGGCGATACTCAGAAAGTTGTCGCGATGAACCAGGAATTCGCTGAGAAGAGCCAGCAGCTGGTTCAAGAAAACGTGAAGTCTGCCAACGAGACTGCACAGCAGAACGTTCAAAAAGCGACCAAGTAAGATGTCGTGATCCCGTGATGGACACGGGATATTGGCGGGCCGCCGGTGATTAACCGGCGGCCCGCTTGCGTTGGTGCACAGGCCCCAGGGTGTGTCATAAGGCTTGGTTCGAGCGGGATCAGTATTGTCTTCTAAACCGGATGTTGATGATCGCCAGTCCCAGGATCACCATGATGCCGCCTGCCAGCTTGTTGATGCCCAAAGGGTCGCCCAGTAGCCACATTCCCAGCAGTACCGCGAAAACCGGCATTAATAGAGACAAAGGCACGACCCGGCTGACCGGATGCTTTTGCAGGAGTCGATACCACAGCGTATAGGCAAGGATCGAGGACATGACAGCGGTATAGAACACTGCTCCCCAGCCGGCCCAGCTTGCGCGAGACAAGAGGGCGAGTTGATTGCTCTCGAAGATCCAGGAGCCCAGCGCCACCTGTGGAATCGCGAACAGCGCGATCCAGCCGGCGAGTGTGAAGGGCGGGATATGCGGGGCAACCTTGATCAGTAGATTGGAGACCGCCCAGAAAAAAGCGCTGGCGAGTAGCAGTGTCGTAGGCAAGGGCGCCGGCAGCGAGGGGCCGCCTGCCAGTACGATGATCCCTGCAAACGACATTATCAGCCCCAACCAACGACGCAGATCGAGGCGCTCCTTGAGAAAGGCAGCGGCCAATAGCGTGGCGAAGGGTGTGCCCATCTGCACCAGCAGGGCGCCGGTGCCGGCTTCTGCCTGCCCCAGGCCGATAAAGAGCAGTGGGAAGTGCAGGCCACCGAAGGTCACCGACAGCAATAGCAGCCACGGTAACTGGTTTCGATTGATCCGCGTAAAAGGGACGACCAGCACTGCCACCAGCATGAATCGCAGCGTCATCAACAGCAGCGGCGGCATATCCGCCACACCCACTTTGATGACGATGATATTGAGCGCCCAGATGGCGATGACCACCAGGCCGAGCAGCAGATCGCGGAGAGGCATGAATCGTCCTTGATTGAAAGGTAAGGCGGGCGCCAGTATAGAGACCTGGAGAAGGGGTTTCGAATAAACATCGCTTGGCGAGGTGGCATGGACAAGATAAACAAACGACCTGGTTTTTCTATTATCTCGATGATATTACTCGCCGCGTCCTGCCTCATGTTTCCGGCCTGGGCGCTAGAACGAGGTGACATCGTCATCGAAGGGGAAAATGGACGGCATCGTCTCGACGTCGAGATCGCCCGTACCCCCCAGCAGCGCTCCTTCGGCCTGATGGAGCGCGATCATTTGCCGGATGATGCCGGCATGCTGTTCGTCTATGAGCAAGAGCAGCCCTCCGCTAGCGGATTCTGGATGTACCGTACCCGCATCCCGCTGGACATTGCTTTTCTCGAAGATGACGGTGAAATCCGCGCCATTCACACCATGCCGCCCTGCGAAAGCGAGCAGGCTGCAAGGTGCCCCTCCTATCCTGCCGGGGTGCCGTTTCACGCGGCGCTTGAAGTCAACGCGGGGTATTTCGACGCGCGCGGCATCGAGGTCGGAGACCGTCTGATGCTTCCTTGAAAATGCGCTTTCCCCCATGAGCGTGCTTTTTCTACAATGAATGTCCAACCGACAACAACAGGCTGCCTGCTCGGCCTACGTAAGGAAATCGCCCATGTTGACCCGCCGCTTGCTATCTCTTTCCGCCACCGCTTTGAGTGCCGGGCTCCTTTGCTTTTCTCTGAGCGCTCAGGCGCGGGAGTATTCCGTCTCTACTGTCCTCTCCGCCGACTTCCCCTGGGGGCAGGCCGCGGAGAAATGGGCGGAACTGGTCGAGGTGCGCTCCGAGGGTGAGATCACCCTGCGCGTTTATCCCAATTCCCAGCTGGTCAATGGCGACCAGACCCGGGAGTTTTCGGCGATGCGCCAGGGGCTGATCGACATGGCCGTGGGCTCGACCATCAACTGGTCGCCCCAGGTGCCGGAACTCAATCTGTTCTCGCTGCCGTTTCTGATGCCGGACACCGACGCGGTGGATGCCATCACCGGCGGCGAGGCCGGGCAGAGGGTCTTCGATGCCATTGAATCCCGTGGCGTGATGCCCCTGGCCTGGGGCGAGAATGGGTTTCGCGAACTCTCCAATTCGAAACAGCCGATTACGTCCCCGGCTGATCTCGACGGCTTGAAGATTCGTGTGGTCGGCTCGCCGTTGTTCCAGGATACCTTCACCGCCCTTGGCGCCAACCCGACCCAGATGAGCTGGGCGGATGCCAAGCCGGCATTGACCACCGGCGCCGTGGATGGCCAGGAGAATCCGCTGTCCGTGTTCGACGTGGCGCGCATCGATCAGGTGGGGCAGAAATACCTGACCCTGTGGCACTATATGAACGACCCGCTTATCTTTGCCGTCAATCAGCGAATCTGGCAGCAACTCTCCGAAGAAGACCGCGAGCTTCTGCGTCAGGCGGCGATCGATGCGGGCCAATGGGAAATCGAGATGTCCCGTGAGCAAAAGGATGATCGCCTGGCAGCCATCAAGGAGCGTGGTGTCGAGGTCAGTGAACTTACCGAGGAGCAGCGTCAGGCCTTCGTGGATGCGACTCATAGCGTGTATGAGGAGTGGACGCCGCAGATCGGTGAGGAGCTGGTCGAGACGGCGCGCCAGGCAGTGGAAAAGCGCTGAAACACTGCCTGCTATTTCGATGGTAACTGACCGGCCTCGAGACGAGGCCGGTCTTGTGTCAAGGGATCAAATCATGAAACTCCAAACGGATGCTCGGCTCGAGCGAATCCTGGCGACTTTGGCGCTGGTGGTCATCGCCATGATCAGCCTGGGTAACGTGGTGGTGCGCTATGTGACCAATGCGTCTTTCGCCTTCACCGAGGAAATCTCGGTGTTTCTGCTGGTGGTGCTGACGTTCGCCGGCGCGGCGGTGGCCCTGCGGCGCAATCGTCATGTGCGCATCAGCCTATTGGAGCGCGCCCTGCCGGAAGGGCCACGTCGTGTATTGATCGTTTTTCAGGGGCTTGCCGGGGCTGCGGTGCTGGGTCTGATTCTATGGTTCGGCGCCAAGCTGACCCTGGAAGAGTACCAGTGGCAGACCCAATCGCCGGGGCTTGGCCTGCCCCAGTGGTGGTACCTGATCTGGCTACCGATACTGGCCGCCTTGATGCTGCTGCGCTTGGCGCAGCAGACCCTGGATCGCCTGCGTGGAAGGCTCGACGATGAGTCCTGATCTATGGATGATTCTGAGTTTTTTGGCACTGCTGATCGCTGGCATACCAGTGGCGCTCTCCCTGGGGCTTGCCGGTGCGGTGGGGATCGTCAGCGGTCTGTCGCCGATGATGCTGGCCACCCTGGGCACCAACACCTACAACAGCATCGCCAAGTATCCGCTGATCGCCATACCCTTGTTCATCCTTACCGGTTTGATCTTCGAGCGGGCCGGGGTGGCGGCGCGGCTGGTGCGCTTCGCTCAGGCCCTGATCGGCCCGCGTCATGGTGGCTTGGCCCTGGTAGCAGTGCTGGTGTGCATGATCATGGGCGGCATGAGTGGCTCCGGGCCGGCGGATGCCGCTGCCGTTGCCATGGTGATGCTGCCGAGCATGACCCGGGCCGGCTATCCCAAGCCGTTTTCCGCCACGCTGATTGCCGCCTCGGCTTCCACGGCGATTCTCATTCCCCCCTCGGTAGCATTGATCCTGTATTCCATTGTGGTTCCGGGTGTCGATCTGCGCGCCCTGTTCGCCGCGGGTCTGTTTCCGGGCATTCTCGCCGGGCTTTCGCTGCTGGTGCCGGCCTTCTGGCTGTCGCGCCGTTACGGTTGGGAAGCGCCCGCAGAGGTTGAACGACCGCCGCTGGGGCAGAGCTTTCGCCAGGCGTTGCCGGCGCTGTTCGCTCCAGTGATCATCCTGGGCGGGCTGCGCAGCGGCCTGTTCACGCCGACGGAAGCGGCGGTGGTGGCGGTGGCCTATGGGGTCTTGGTGGGCCTGTTCATTACACGGGAACTCGACTGGCGCGAGCTGTGGCGGCTATTCGGCGAGGCGGCGACGATCTCCGGGGTGGTGATGCTGATCATCGCCCTGGCGGGCATCTTTGCCTGGGCAGGCACCATGCTGGGTACCTTCCGGCACATGGCACAGTGGTTGATCGCCCTGTCCGACAATGGCGCGGTGCTGCTGGTATTGATCATGCTGGCGGTGCTATTGGCGGGCATGTTGCTGGATGCCATTTCCATCTATCTGATCCTGATGCCCATTCTGGTACCGGTGATGCAGCATTTCGGCTGGAATCCGGTGTGGTTCGGTATTCTGTTGGCGATGAACATTGCCATCGGCCAGTTCACGCCACCGGTCGCGGTCAATTTGATGGTGACCACGGAAGTGGCAAAGATTCGTCTCGAGCAGACCCTGGGCTGGGCGCTGGTGTTCGTCGTGGCCATGGGCGGTGCATTGCTGCTGGTGGCGCTGTTTCCGGAGATTGCCCTGTGGCTTCCCCGGGTGCTGGGCTATTCCGTTTAGTCGGTGGTTTCAGTCGCGAAAAGATCGGTGCGGTGCCATTGCCTTAGGTACGGCCAGAGCGGTGAACAGGCAATTCCAGTGCGGTTTCGATGGCGGGAAGGGCGCTCTCGACTTCGAGATACGACGTTGGTTCAACGCAAGTTTAACGTGTTGTAAACCCTGTCTCTGGGCTATCCTTTGAAAAGAACCTACCCGTAACCGGGTTGATGTTTATAATGCAAGTTTAGCAATGCCTTTTGCACCAGGTCGGTAGAGTCGGTATGTTTGCAAAACGATACCCGATGCCAGATGGATGGTCGGCTTGGTCGGGAATCAGGGTACGCAATGCCGGTAACCGTCGATGTCACTGCTGCAAACGGAATCGCCAAAAAGGATGCAAACCTCTGGTAAGCACTTTCAAGGCGATGCGATTGCAGCGGAATCGACTAAGGCGAATACTTGTAGGCGATTGCGAATAACGCTTCACACCAGTGTTTTACAATAATGCAAATTCATGAGGTATCTTGCATGAAACGTCATTTCTTCTCTGCAGCATTAGCTTCAGGTGCGCTACTCAGTGCAGCAATGTTCTCTGCGCCAGCCATGGCCCAGGAGCAGAAGTTCATTACCATCGGTACCGGAGGGCAAACCGGGGTCTATTATGTGGTGGGCCAATCGGTCTGTCGGATGGTCAACCGCGTCAAGGACGCCAACATCAAATGTAATGCGCCCTCCACCGGCGGTTCGGTTGCCAACGTCAACGGCCTGAAGTCCAGTGAACTGGACATGGGTGTCGTGCAATCGGATGTGGCTTATCGCGCCTATAACGGTGAAGACAACTTCGATCAGCCTTTCGAGGAGTTGCGTTCGGTCTTCGCCATGCACGGTGAGCCGCTGACGATACTGGCCCGGGCAGATGCGAATATCGAGTCGTTTGACGATCTCAAGGGCAAGCGAGTCAATGTCGGCAATCCCGGTTCTGGACAGCGCGCCACCATGGAAGTGCTGATGGATGCCAAAGGCTGGACCATGGACGACTACTCGTTGGCCTCGGAGCTGACCGCCGCCGAAATGGCCTCTGCTCTGGCGGACAACAACATCGATGCCATGGCCTATGTGGTGGGTCACCCCAACGGTTCGATTCAGGAAGCCACTACCACGGTAGATGCCAATCTCGTGCCGATCACTGGCGAGGAAGTCGACAAGCTGGTAGAGGAGTATCCGTACTACACCAAGTCGACAATTCCCGGTGGCTTGTACAAGGGCAACGATGAGGATACCGAAACCTTTGGTGTGGCAGCGACCCTTCTAACAGATGCCAACACGGATGCGGATGTGGTCTACACAACCGTCAAGGCCGTTTTCGATAACTTCGATCGTTTCAAGCGTCTGCATCCCGCTTTCTCTACCCTCGAGCCCGAGCAGATGGTCAGCGAAGGGTTGACTGCGCCGCTGCATGAAGGTGCAGAGCGTTATTACAAGGAGCGTGGCTGGATCGAATGATAGTGTTTATGACATCGACCACGGTAATCGGTCGTTGACATGACAGGGATGCGCGGGCGCCAATTGGCCTCGCGCATCTTTTGGTCTAGGGGATGTTGCAGGAGAGCTCTACAATGTTCTTGTGCCGCTATCGATAAGTAGGGAAACAACATGGCTGAAGATAAACAGCAGACGTCTTCTTCATCGAAGGATCTGGATGATCTGCTTTCCACCGATACAGGGTCCCGCTCGCTCAGCGGCGTACCCAACAAGCTCTTCTTGGGTCTTGCGACTGCCTGGTCACTATTCCAGCTATGGATAGCGTCGCCGATTCCTTACATGGTGGGGTTTGGCGTCTTCAGCGCTACCGAAACGCGTTCTATCCATCTGACCTTTGCGCTGTTCCTGGCCTACATGGCCTATCCGGCGCTCAAACGCTCGCCCCGGGATCGGGTGCCTCTTCTGGACTGGGTCCTGGGCATTGCGGCGGCGTTTGCCGCAGCCTATATCTATATTTTCTACGATCAGTTGTCGCAGCGCCCTGGGGCACCCATCCTGCAGGATGTCATCGTTGGGGTGATGGGGCTGGTGCTGCTGCTCGAAGGTACCCGGCGCGCGCTCGGCCCACCCTTGATGATCGTGGCGCTGGTATTTTTGATCTATTCTCTTGCCGGCCAGTACATGCCGGCCATGCTTGCCCATCAAGGGGTGAGTCTGTATGGCCTGGTCAATCACCAGTGGCTGACGACCCAAGGGGTCTTCGGTATCGCCCTGGGGGTATCGACCAGCTTCGTCTTTCTGTTCGTGCTGTTTGGCGCCTTGCTCGAAAAGGCCGGTGCGGGCAATTACTTCATCAAGGTGGCATTTTCCCTGTTGGGTCATTATCGCGGCGGGCCCGCCAAGGCAGCGGTGGTGGCTTCGGGCATGACGGGCCTGATCTCGGGTTCCTCGATTGCCAATACGGTGACCACGGGTACATTCACCATTCCCATGATGAAGCGCGTCGGTTTTTCCGCCGAGAAGGCCGGTGCGGTCGAAGTGGCGTCCTCCGTCAACGGCCAGATCATGCCGCCGGTCATGGGGGCCGCCGCCTTCCTGATGGTGGAGTACGTCGGCATTTCCTATGTCGAGGTCATCAAGCACGCCTTCCTGCCGGCCCTGATTTCCTATATCGCCTTGATCTATATCGTCCATCTCGAAGCGCTCAAGGCGGGCATGAAAGGGCTCGAAAGCAGCAATCCGGCCAAGCCCTGGTTGCGCAAGATCATTGGTTTTCTAACAGGCCTATTGCTGCTGATGACCTTGTCCTTTGCGGTCTACTATGGCCTGGGCTGGTTGAAGCCAGTGCTGGGGGAGGCTACCCCCTGGGTCGCGGCTGTCGTGCTGGCCATCGTCTATGTACTGCTGCTGAAGCTGGGTGCGCAATATCCAGAACTTCAGATAGACGATCCCAATGATGATATTACCGAGCTGCCCCAGACCAAACCCACGGTCATGGTCGGGTTGCACTACATTCTGCCGGTCGTCGTGCTGGTGTGGTGTCTGATGGTAGAGCGCCTATCCCCAGGGCTTTCCGCCTTCTGGGCCACCATGTTGATGATTTTCATCATGATCACCCAGCGCCCGATCAATGCGCTCTTTCGTGGTCAAAGCGACATGGCGGCAGACATCAAGCGCGGCTTTGTCGAGCTGTGGGATGGATTGATTGCCGGCGCGCGCAACATGATCGGGATCGGTATTGCCACTGCGGCAGCGGGTATCATCGTTGGCGCGGTGTCTCAAACCGGCGTGGGATTGGTATTGGCGGATCTGGTCGAAACCCTGTCCATGGGTAATCTGCTGCTGATCCTGTTGCTCACCGCCGTGCTCAGCCTGATTCTCGGCATGGGGTTGCCGACCACCGCCAATTACATCGTGGTCTCGGCGCTTCTTGCACCGGTCGTCGTGTCCCTGGGGCAGCAGAACGGCCTGATCGTACCGCTGATTGCCGTGCACCTGTTCGTGTTCTATTTCGGCATCATGGCGGATGTCACGCCGCCAGTAGGACTTGCATCCTTTGCGGCCGCGGCGGTGTCGGGGGGAGATCCGATTCGGACCGGTTTTCAGGCGTTTTACTACAGCCTGCGCACCGCCGCGCTCCCGTTCCTGTTTATCTTCAATACCGAGCTGCTGCTGATCGATGTGAGTCCCTTGCAGGGTGTGGTGATATTCATTGTCGCAACCTTTGCGATGCTGATTTTTGCCGCGGCGACCCAGGGCTACATGCTGACGCGTAACCGCTGGTACGAGAGCCTGTTGCTGTTGCTGGTCGCCTTCACGCTGTTCCGCCCCGGTTTCTGGATGGACATGATTCACGACCCTTACCGTGATGTACCGCCGAGCCAGTTCGAGCAGGCCTTGGGCAATGTGGACAAGAACAGCAACCTGCGTGTACGTATCGATGGTCTCGATGCCTATGGCAATCCCACCAGCTTCGTGGTGCTTGTGCCGGTACCTGAAGGCGACACTGGTGCCAAGCGGATGGAAAACCTCGGGCTTGAGCTGATGCAGGAGGATGATCGTACGCTGGTGGACATGACCACCTTCGGCAGTCAAGCCGAAGAGCTGGGCTTTGAATTCGATCAGGAAATCGTATCCGTAAGGGCGCCGGTGGAGCGCTGGGACAAGGAGTGGATGTGGATCCCGGGGCTTGTGGTATTTGCTCTAGTCGTACTGCTGCAGCGGCGTCGGCGTCGCACACAGGCGGCTACCGCCTAAGAAGAGGAAACGACCATGCACAAAAAGATCGTGTTGCCCATTGATCTCGACGCTGCCGAGTCCTGGGAGAGAGCCTTGCCGGAAGCGTTGGCGCTGTGCAAGGCCTTTGATGCCGAGCTTTTCGTGGTTACCGTCTTGCCGGATTACCGCATGCCCCTGGTGGGGAGTTATTTTCCTGCGGACTTCCATAAAAAAGCGCACAGGTTGCTTGCCGAGACCCAGCAGACGTTCGTGAAAGAGCATGTTCCGGCCGAAATCGAGACTCATTGCATGATCGTCGATGGCTCCCCCTACGAGGGCATCATCAAATCGGT
Organism: uncultured Halomonas sp.; assembly: GCF_947493865.1. Lineage (GTDB taxonomy): Bacteria > Pseudomonadota > Gammaproteobacteria > Pseudomonadales > Halomonadaceae > Modicisalibacter. The sequence continues at coordinate 133,431 of NZ_CANLTC010000001.1, read as the reverse complement.
CAAGGCGGTAGGCGCCGACCTGGTCGTCATGGCGTCCCATAACAAACGCCGGTTTGCGGATTATCTGCTGGGTCCCAACGCCGAGCATGTCATGCGCCACTCTGGCGTATCGGTGTTGATCGTTCGCTGACATGACGTGATATCGACAGCGCCCGGTAGCTCATGCTGCCGGGCGTTTTTTTATGCTTGCAGCAGAGTCACTCGTTAAACCAGCGAAGCCTAGTCGGCATTCATGCAGCGATCAGCAAGGTCGACTATAGTAAAAGTGGGCATGCTGGCGACCGGCGTATTCGTTGCTCCAACACCTTCGCGACATCTCCGGATGTGCCGCTCCCTCATCCCGAACAAGCCATCCGCGTGTCAGAGATGCTGTCTAGGCGGATGGGACCGGCAATGAGCAGTCAGTATCAAGGGGTAGCGCTATGATGGTGGATACTAACAAGAACATCTCAACGCCTCGAGGGTCGCAGTTGACCATTCATCGTGTCACTGTCGATCATCCACGCCGTTGGCTCATGGCAGGGATCGATGATTTTCGGCGCGTTCCCGTGACTAGTCTAATTTACGGGTTGATCTGGGTGGCAGTGAGCATGGCCATCACGGTGGAAGCCTATCTGCTGGGGCTATGGCACTGGCTACCCGCCTTGCTGGGCGGCTTCATGTTCGTCGGCCCGCTGGTGGCGGTGGGCTGCTACGGGATCAGCCGTCGTCTTGGGCAAGGGCAACAAGCCTCGTTGGGCGACGCCTTGAAGGCATGGACGTCGCACACCGGGCAACTGGCCATGATTGGCTTGATGCTGCTGTTGTTCTTCGTCGCCTGGTTCAATCTATCGATGATGTTGTTTGCGTTGTTCTTCGGCCTGGCGGCCCCCAGCCCCGAGGCCCTGCTCATCGCCTTTTTCACCACCGCCGAAGGCTACGGCATGATGCTGACGGGAACGGTGCTGGGAGGTAGCCTGGCGTTCGGCGCTTTCGCCATCAGTGTGGTCGCCATTCCCACGCTCATGGACCGCGATCTGACCTTCATGGAAGGCATCGAGGCCAGCGTGAAAAGTGTCACGAACAACTTCCGCGTCATGCTGCTATGGGCCCTCATCCTGACCGGCTGCACGATCCTTGGGTTCGTCACTTTTTATCTCGGGCTCGCCGTGATCCTGCCGGTGCTGGGTTACGCCAGCTGGCATGCCTATGAGGATCTGGTAGGCGGCGATCATGCTAAAGTCGGAACGCATCATTGAAAAATCGAGAGTGCACCGTCGGACGCGAAGGCGACCGGCGGTGATGATTTCAGTTCCTATCTAATGGCCAACGCAGTGCGGCGCTCCAGGCTTGAATAACTATCGCCAAGACGTATGCCGTTTTTATGGCTTCCGATGTGAATAGATAACGGACGATGGCGTCAATTTAATGACTAAAATCAAGACTGCGGAAGGATTATACTAAGTTAAATAACGTATAATTTTTTTTACAATCCAAGGTTTGACATCTTGCTTTGGCATTACTAATTTTTAGTTGTCACATTGGAATGTGACGTTGCTTTATATAGATAGCAGAGCATATTCAGGCTTTTAAAGCATTGAATTTCTGATACTTATTGTAAGCATAAGGAGCTAGGAAAATGGCAGAACATCGTGGTGGATCAGGAAACTTCGCTGAAGATCGCGAGAAGGCCTCTGAAGCCGGCAAGAAAGGCGGTGAGCATAGTGGCGGCAACTTCGCCAATGACCCGCAGAAGGCCTCCGAAGCCGGCAGGAAAGGCGGTGAGCATAGCGGCGGCAACTTCGCCAATGACCCGCAGAAGGCTTCCGAAGCCGGAAAGAAAGGCGGCAAGCATAGCGGCGGAAATGGCTAGGCTAATCGGCTGGAAGAAGTAAGAACCAAGTTATAAGGTTAAGGATAGATGTTGAGCCATGGACGGCCTATATGCAGTAGTTTGTTGTTTCGTAATTTTTACTCGGAGGTGGTTATGGATAACCCGGTGAAGGACAAGAATTACGATATGATAAGCTCGCTTTATCACTTGGCCCAGGGATCGGAAATGTGCAAGCAGTATGCCAAGGATGCTGAGCAGGAAGGTGATAATGATGCGGCTCAACTATTCAATGAGCTTCAGCGCAATTACACCGAATATGGCGATAAAATAGCCAAGGTTCTCAAGGAGCGACTATAAGGAATATGACGTCGCCACGCCCGGACTTCAGGGAAGAAGTCGGTACAAGGAGGTGCCGAGAATCAAAGGTGATGATTTGACCCGCTGCGGCGGGTCTTTGTTTTTTCGCAGCTTTTTTCATGAAAATGTCTTCCATCCAAGAGAAACATTTTCTCGTCAGGTCATGGGATAGGCTACCGTACTCAGCAGAGCCAGCTCGCTCTGCCGGGAATCGAGGCGTGAGTGCTGAACGACGATGGGTACGTTGGATTCGATGACGCTGGCGTAATCGGTATCGCGCGGAATTGGCTCCGGGTCGTCGAGGTCGTTGAAGCGTACGTGCCGGGTACGACGGGCGAGCACTTCGATCTCATAGGGCCCCACCGGCTCGCGATCGCTGAAGTAGAGCATGATGCGCACCCTGGCGTCCTCGTCTCCTGCATTGAGCAGACAGGCCGTCTCGTGGCTGGTCATCTGCGGCGCGGGTCCGGTGCTGTTGCCGGGAATATGGCCTTCGGCAATGGCCCAGCAGCGATGGCCGATTGATGTCTTGTCCATGACGTGATTCCTTCTTGTTTATTCAAGCGTCTCTCATCTGAGCCGGCTGAACCGGGTAGATCTGAACCTGTTAGTCCGACGCCGCTGCTGCCGCTTGCCGAGCAGGGCGGTGCCCACCAGCAGTGTCACACCGGCGGCCAGACCTACCTGGCGGCGGTGAGTGGTCAACCAGAGCTGGGCACTATCGTCATGGGCTTCGTTGCCGAAGCGCCCTTGAGCGCCGGTATCGCCACCGACCGCTTGCCACAGGTTGTCGGGTCGCTCAGGGCTGGCTGCTTCATCGGTCTGCTGGCCCCCCACGGCATTGCGGGCCAGGAAGTGATCCATCAGGTTGGGAAACAACTTGTTGCCCCAGATGGTGAGGACTGAAGAAATTCCCACATAAAGCTGGCGCCGGCGATGATGGGCAGCCCAGTAAATGGCGCGCGCGCCCACTTCGGGTTGATAGACCGGTGCCATGGGCCGGGCACGCTTGGGAAGATGACTCTTGCACCAGTCGAACTGAGGGGTATTGAGTCCGGGCATTTCGACGATGGTCACGTGTACCTTGCTGCCTTCGTTGAGCAGTTCGCAGCGCAGCCCTTCGGTATAGCCCTTGATGGCGTGCTTGGCGCCGCAATAGGCAGTCTGCAGCGGAATCGGACGATAGGCGAGGGCGGAACCCACCTGGACGATGGTGCCACGATTGCGCGGGCGCATACGTTTCAGCGCCGCCATGGTGCCGTACACGTTGCCCAGATAGGTGACTTCGGTGACACGGCGGAACTCTTCGGCGCTCATGTCATGAAAACGCGAGAACACCGTGGTCATGGCGTCGTTGACCCAGATGTCGATGGGGCCGAGCTCCTTCTCGATGTGCTCCGCCGCCTTGTCGACCTGTTCGGCATCCGCCACGTCGGCGCTGTAGATCACCGCACGGGCGCCCAGCGCCTTGATCTCTTCCTTCACGGCTTCGAGGCGCGCGGTATCTCGCGCGATGAGGCCCAGGCTCGCGCCGTGCCGGGCGAATTCCCAAGCCGTGGCGCGGCCCAAACCCGCGCTGGCACCAGTGATGACAACGATTTCCTGACGTTTTTTCATAACCCTATGTGCCTTTTGCTGTGCTCAAAGTGATGAATGATCCTGGGAGTGCTGACGGTTCAATCCCCATAGCAGCAGACCTGTGCCGATCACTAGACCGACGGCCGCCGCTGTTCGGCGATTGGATTGGCGCTGCGCCAAGGCGCGTCGTTCTTCGATCAGGCGTTCCGGCAGCGTCTCGGTGGCCTCGCTCCGCAGTGCCAGTTGCAGCACCTCGGCGATATGCAGCGGACGTCGCCCGGTGGCGTGCTGAATCTGTTCCCGGCAGCTGAAGCCGTTGCTAATGACCAGGGTGTCTTCCCGGGCCTCGCGCACCGCGGGAAGCAGCACGCGCTCGCCGGCAGCCATCGACACTTCGTAATGGTCGCGCTCGAAGCCAAAGGCGCCGGAGAGACCGCAACAGCCGGTATCCGGCATTTCGACCTCCAGGCCCATGCGCTCCAGTAGCGTCTTTTCGGCACTCATGCCGATGATAGCCTTGTGATGGCAGTGACCATGCACCAGTGCCCGGCGCTCTAGTCGCGGCGGCTTAAATTCCATGGCCCGATTGAGCAGAAACTCGCTGAGCATCATGCTATTGGCGCTCAGCCGCTTGGCGCGCTCATCATCGGGAAACAAGTTGGTCAACTCGTCGCAGAACACCGAGATGCAGGATGGCTCCAGGCCAATGATGGGCATCTCGACGTCGATGACCCAGTCAAGCGTTTCCATCACCCGCCCTAGATAAGCCTTGGCATCGTCGAGCATGCCGAAGTCGTAGAGCGGACGCCCGCAGCACAGGCCCTGGGGTGGAATCAGCACCCGATAGCCCGAGGTTTCCAGCACCTCGGTGGCGGCCCGGGCGGTCTCGGGATAGAAGTGGTTGCTGAAGGTGTCCGCCCACAGCATCACCGGTGGCGCGGTCTCGTTGATAACAGGGCGCTGGGCAAACCAGGCCTTGAAGGTCTGAGGGGCGTACTCGGGGATCGGGCGTGGCGCCGGCATGCCGATGATGGCCTTGATCAGGTTGCCCAGGGGCGAGCCGCGGGTGATGAAATTGGTCAGCGCCGGTAGCGTCGAGGCCAGCCGCGACCAGCGGTCGATGAAGCCGAAGGCGTAATGCATCAGCGGCCGGCGATGGGCACTAGGGCCGTAGTAGTGGGACAGGAACTCGGCCTTGTAGCTGGCCATGTCCACGCTGACCGGACAGTCGCTCTTGCAGCCCTTGCAGGCCAGGCATAGTTCCAGGGAGTCATGCACCTCTTCGGACTGCCAGCCGTCCGTGATCACGTCACCCTGCATCATCTCGAACAGTAGCCGCCCGCGTCCGCGGGTGGAGTATTTCTCCTCTCGTGTGACCATATAGCTGGGGCACATGGTACCGCTGTCGCTGCGACATTTGCCGACACCGACGCAGCGGTAGGCCACCTTGTCGAAGCCGCCGCCCTCCTGGGGAAACTGAAAGGTGGTGGTCACCGGCGCCGGATGGTAGTTGACCATACGCAGGTTCTCATCGAGCCGGTAAGGGTCGATGACCTTGCCCGGGTTCATCTTCCAGTCCGGGTCCCAGATGCGCTTGAACTCGCGGAAGGCTTCGATCAGCTCCGCGCCATACATGCGCTCCAGCAGCTCGCCTCGGGCCTGGCCGTCGCCGTGCTCGCCGGATAGCGAGCCGCCGTAGGAGACCACCAGGTCGGCGGCTTCCTCGGCGAAGGCGCGATAAGTCTTCGCGCCGTCTGCCGTCTGCAGGTCGAAATCCACTCGGGAGTGAATGCAGCCCTGGCCGAAATGGCCGTACATGGGGCCGTGATAGTCGTATTTTCGGTAGAGTTTCTTCAAGTCGCGCACGTAGTCGCCGACCTTGTCCGGCGGCACCGCGGAATCCTCCCAGCCCGGCCAGTGGGCGCGCTGATTGGGCGGAAAGGCGGTGGCGCCCAGCGCCGCCTTGCGCACCGCCCAGATGCCCTTGGCCAGGTCTTCGTCCTCGACGATCCGATGGCTCTTGGGACCGTTGGCGGTGGCCTCGAGCTTGTCCATCAGCGCCCGAGCCTGTGTCCGACACTCCTCGGCGTTCTCACCGCCGAACTGGATCAGCAGGTAGGCGTTGCCGTTGGGCAATTGCTTGAGCGTATCGTCGTTCATGTGCTGTTCGGCCTCGTACTCGAACAGCTCCTTGTCGATGGCCTCCAGGGCGATGGGCTTGACGTCGATGATGGCGGGTACGTGATCGCCGCCGTGCTCGACGCTGTCGAAGCCCACCACCATCAGCATGCGGTGCCTGACGTCGCGGGTCAGCTTGAGGGTGGCGTGCAGCACCGTCACGCAGGTGCCCTCGGTGCCGCACAGAGCACTGGCAAGATTGAAGCCGCGCTCCGGCAGCAGATCGTCCAGGTTGTAGCCGGAAACCCGCCGTGGCATGTGCTCAATCTGCGGATAATACGCCCGGATGCGCTCGGCGTACTTATCGCGCAATGCCTTGAGCCCGGCGAAGATCTCGCCCTGGCGCCCACCCGCGGCGATGATGGCGTCGATCTGCTCCTCGCTGTAGCCATCCTTCAAGGTCATGCGGGTACCGTCGTAGGTCAGCACATCCAGGGCGGCCACGTTGTCGCAGGTACGCGGGCCATGGCCGTAGCACTGCGCCTGCACCGAGTGCACGCCGCAGGAGTTGTTGCCGATGTTGCCGCCGATGGTGCACCACTCATGGGTGGAGGGGTCCGGCGGAAACACCAGCTGGTAAGGCCCGAGGGCCTGATTGACCTTGTCGTTGATCGCGCCGGGCTCCACCGTCACCTGCTGGTTGGCCGCGTCGATGTCGATGGCGTCACGATACTTGGAATGATCCATCACCACCGCATGGTTGACGGTCTCCCCCGACAGGCTGGTGCCCGCGCCGCGGGAGAGAATCGGTACGCCGTGAGTGTGGCAGATGCGCTGGATGGCGATGACATCCTCGGTGGTTCGGGGAATGGTGACGCCGATAGGCGGTTGGCGATAGTTCGAGGCGTCGTTGGCATAAAGGGCACGACTGCCCGCATCGAAACGCACCTCGCCTTCGATGGCCTCGGCGAGTTCCTCGGCCAGGCGGTGGTAGTCGTCCCGCGCCGGCCTGTCGCTGGTCACTATCTCGTTGTGAATTTCGTCCATGACAATGGGCTCCCTAGAGACGGTAGCGCTGCGCATCCTGGCGCTTGAATGTCAGGCCCAGACCGGGCTGTGACAGATCGGGCTGCAGTCGTCCCTGGTGCGGCTCGCTCACGCCGTCGAAGAGCAGTGATTCGATGCGCACGTGATCATGAAAATATTCCAGGTGACGCAGGGGCCTGGCACAGCAGCCCGGATGCAGGTGTAGCGCCGGGGCGGTATGAGCCGACAGCGGAATCTTGTAGGCCTCGCATAGGGTGGCGACGCCGAGAAAGCCGCTGATGCCCGCACAGCGGGTCAGGTCGGCCTGCAGCACATCCACCGCGCCGGCGTCGAGCATGCGCCGGAAGTAGGGCAGGTCGAAGCCGTATTCGCCGGCGGAAATCTCGATGGGGGCAGGTGCCCGGTCGCGCAGCAGACGCAGGCCGTCCAGGTCGTCGGAGGTCACCGGTTCCTCGTACCAGCTCACATCGCAAGCGGTGAAATTCTCGGCCAAGACCAGCGCCTGCTTACGATCGAAGGCACCGTTGGCATCCACGAACAGTTCGGCCTCGGGACCGATCGCCTCCCGGGCCAGACGGATACGCTCGGGATCCCGCTCGGGATGACGGCCGATCTTCATCTTGACCCGGGGGATACCCGCCTCGACCCAGCCGCCCAGCTGCTGTTGCAGGCGTGCATCGTCGTAGGAGGTGAAGCCGCCGCTACCGTAGATCGGCACCGCCGAACGCAGCGAACCCAGCAGCGTCACCAGCGGCAGGTCGAGCAAGCGTGCCTTGAGATCCCACAGCGCCACGTCGATGGCGGCGATGGCCATCGAGGCGATGCCCGGCCGGCCGAGGTTGCGAATGGCCTCGACCAGGCGCCACCAGTTGTCTGCTATGGCCAAGGCATCCTGGCCCTCGACTAGGGCGGCGAGCTTGTCCCGGATCAGCGTCGCACAGGCCTGGTGACTGTAGGTATAGCCGAGCCCGCTATGCCCTCCGGCGCTGATCTCGACCAGCACCAGCGTCGTCGAGTCCCAAGTCAGGGTGCCGTCGGATTCCGGCGAATCGGTGGGAATCTCGTAGGCCGAGACCCGTACCGAGACAATGGGAATATCGTGTTTGCCCATGACACGTCATCCTCAATGCTTGCCCGCCTTTGGAATGAAATCCCGGGCGAACTGCTTGAAGGAGGCCTTAATGATGCCGATGGAATCCGGGTCGCCATGCATCAATGCCGACATGTAGGCCTGGGCCTGCTCGCGCTTGATGTGCGGCGGCAGCGGCGGAACGTCCGGGTCGGTCACGACTTCCAGCACCACCGGGCGATCCGCGGAAAGGGCACGCTCCCAGGCACCGGCCAGAGCCTCCGGCTCGGTGACCCGGATGCCCTCCAGGCCGATCAGTCTGGCGTACTCGGCGTAGGGGAAGTCCGGCAGGTCCTGGGAGGCCTCGAACTTGGGATCGCCTTCCATGACGCGCATTTCCCAGGTCACCTGATTGAGATCCTGGTTGTTGAGTACCATGATCACCAGGCGCGGGTCCGTCCAGCGCTGCCAGTACTTGGCGATGGTCAAAAGCTCCGAGTTGCCGTTCATCTGCATGGCGCCGTCTCCGACCAAAGCGATGACCACGCGATCCGGGTGAGTGAACTTGGCGGCGATGGCATAGGGCACGCCGTTGCCCATGGTGGCGAGCCCGCCGGAGAGCGAGGCCTTCATGCCCGGGCGCAGCTTGAGATCCCGGGCGTACCAGTTGGCAGAGGAGCCGGAATCGCTGGTGATGATGCAGTTATCCGGCAGCCGTGGCGACAGCTCCCAGTATACCCGCTGCGGGTTGATGGGGTTGGCCTCCGCCATGGCCCGCTCCTCGAGCACTTCCCACCACTGCTTGATGCTCTTTTCGAGATGCTCGCGCCAGGAACGGTCACTTTTGTACTCGAGATAAGGTAGCAGCGCCTCCAGAGTGACGGCGCTGTCCCCCACCAGGTTGACTTCCATGGGGTAGCGGATGCTCAGCATGCGTCCGTCGACGTCGATCTGCACGCCCCTGGCCTGGCCTTCCGGCGGCAGGAACTCGGAGTAAGGAAAGGCCGAGCCGATCATCAGCAGGGTGTCGCAATTTGACATCATTTCCCAGCTCGGGTTGGTGCCCAGCAGGCCGATCGAGCCGGTGACGAAGGGCAGGTCATCGGGCAGAGCGGCGCGACCCAGCAGCGCCTTGGCGACGCCGGCACCCAGGATCTCCGCCACTTGGATGACCTGATCGCCGGCATGCAGGGCGCCGGCACCGATCAGAATGCCCACGCGCTTACCCTCGTTGAGCACCGCCGCCGCGCGCTTCAAGTCATCGATCTGGGGGACCGTCACCGGTACCGAGTAACCGACGCCCGAATGGATGGTGCCGTGGGCATGAGCGGGCTCTTCCACCGCCGGCTGGGTCTGAAGGTCGTTGGGCACGATGATGGCGGTGACGGTACGCTCCGCCAGGGCGATACGAATGGCGCGATCGATCAGATGCCGAATCTGGGCCGGGCTGGTGGCCATGTGCACGTACTCGTGGGCCACATCCTTGTACAGCGACACCAGATCCACTTCCTGCTGATAGTCGCCACCCAGGGCGGCCCGGGCCTGCTGGCCGACGATGGCGACCACCGGCTGATGATCCTTCTTGGCATCGTACAAGCCATTGAGCAGGTGGATCGCCCCAGGCCCCGAGGTAGCGGTGCACACGCCGACCTGACCGGTGAACTTGGCATGGGCGCAGGCCATGAAGGCCGCCATTTCCTCATGGCGAGTCTGGACGAACTCGAAGCGGTCCTGGGCGCGACGCAGCGCCCCCATGAGACCGTTGCTGCCATCCCCGGGGTAACCGTAGATGCGGGTGATGTTCCATTGTTCCAGGCGGTTGAGCAAAAAATCGCTGACGTTGTCACTCATTGCCATAGCCTCCTTGCTACTGAACCATAAACGAACGCTTGCTTCTCAAAAGCTAGGTAAAGTAACGGAGGAACTCCTATGTCTTTTTGTAACAAACCGTTGTTTTCTGTCCTGGTAGTCCGGTTATTGAAGTTCTTTGCGTGCCCTGGCCAGGTTATGAGCACTATTGATCACGCCCACGTGCGAGAAGGCCTGGGGTACGTTACCCAGCAGGCAGCCTTCGACTGGATGGTATTCCTCGGAAAGCAAGCCCAGGTCGTTGCGCACGTTCATAAGCTTTCCGAATAGCGCTTCGGCTTCCTCCAGACGATCCAGCAAAATCAGGTTGTCCACCAGCCAGAAACAACAGACCAGAAAGGCGCCTTCGCCTTCGGCCAGGCTTTCTTCCTTGGCGCCGGTCTTGAAGCGATAGACGAAACCGTCGTGGGTCAGCTCCTGCTGAATAGCCTCGATGGTTTGGGTCATGCGGGGGTCCTTGGCGGAGATAAAGCCGGTTAGGGGAAGTAGCAGGAGTGAGGCATCCAGAGCCTGGGAGCCGTAATACTGCACAAAGGTCCCGCGCCGTCGGTTGAAGCCCTTTTCGCATACCTCGTCATGAATGCGTTGACGTAACTCGCGCCAATGTTCCACATCGCCTTCCAGGTTAAATTTTTCCACCGCCTCGATGGCCCGGTCGAAGGCAACCCAGGCCATGACCGCAGAGTAGGTGTAGCGCTGAGTGTCACCACGCAATTCCCAGATGCTGGCGCCTTTTTCCTGCCAGTGATCTTCTAAATAACCCACCAACTGACGCTGAATACGCCACATGTTCTCATCGGGTTCAAGGCCGTGAATGCGACCAAAATGCAGGCCATCCATTACTTCCCCATAAACATCCAGTTGCTGTTGCTTGAAGGCATCATTGCCGATACGCACCGGCTGACTGTCGTTAAAGCCTTTCAGCCAGTCGAGTTCGTACTCGGCGAGCCATCGCTCTCCTGCAATACCGTAGAGAGGCTGCAATTTTTCCGGATCACCCGCGGCGGCGCGTAGCAACCATTTACGCCAGGCGTCGGCTTCCTCACGATAGCCGGAGATTAGCAACGCATGCAGGGTAAAGGCGGCGTCCCTCAGCCAGGTATAGCGGTAGTCCCAGTTGGCCTGGCCGCCGGGCTTTTCAGGTAGGGAGGAGCTTGCCGCTCCGACCATGCCGCCGGTTTCCTGATGGGTCAGTGCCTTGAGAGTGATCAACGAACGCACAACCGGCTCCCGATACGCCGCTGCTATCTGGCAGCGCCCACTCCATTTGAGCCACCAATCGCGTGTCTCTTCAAGTAGCTGCTCCGCGTTCCGGTCGGCGGGTTCGTTCTTGAAAGAAGGGTACCAGGATAGGACGAACGAGATGGTCTCTTCGGCCCTTATCTCGAAGCTGCCGCAGGTTTTCATCTGCTCGCCGTGCAAGGGAACGCTGGTTTGCAGGCGTAGGGCATCTGGTCCGGCAATGGCAATCACCTTGCCGTCATAGTGGCGCACCCAGGGGGCAATGTAGCCATAAAAGAAGCGGAAGGCAGCACTGGTTTGCATGCGAACTTGGCCGTGCAAGCCTTTGACGATGCGTACGATATCCACCCTGTCGTCGTCTTCATTCCTGAGTGGCATAAAGTCGATCACCGCCACTTCCCCGGAAGCCGTCTCGAACCGAGTTTCCAGAATCAAGGTTTCACCTTGATAGTGGCGAGTTCTGGAGCGAATCGCTTCTTCGGGCACGATTCGCCAATAGCCGTTATCATCATCGCCCAATAGCGCCGCGAAGCAGGCATCCGAGTCAAAGCGCGGCACACACAACCACTGCATGGACGCATTCCGGTCGATCAGGGCGGCGGTTTGCATATTACCAATAAAACCGTAATCCTCGATTTTCTTGTTCGCGGTCATCCTCACCCCTCGATATGAAAGAAGCCGTTAGCAACATGTCATTAGTGGAAAGCTGTCAGCTACTCATGAATTGCTGACTTGTAGGGCTGGTGAAGTAAGTGGCAAGTAAGCTAGTAAAAAAATAGGTCAGCGATGGTTTGTCGAGGATAGCTTGAGCAGTATCAAAAGGAAAAGGTTGGCCATATGTACTACGGGCTAGTCCTGCAACACTGATCAGCCGCTAAAAACACTTGCAAACCGCTGTTTCACATGAGGTGGTATGAGATTGGAAATATCGGCTGCCGTTCGTCTATGCTTAAAGATACGCGCAAATGAACAACGTTAGGGGGTATGAGGCATCTAATTCTAGAGAATGGTTAATTCGTAATAGAAGCGCCATGATCACTGAAGTTAAGGATTTTTTGCTTTAATTGGATTATGAAGGACTTGTGAGTCGTAGTCGTACAAGGAGGTTGCTCTATGGGCAACACGGCGTTGCGCAGCATTTCGCAAGAAATGGTCTCAGTCGATGTGGATACGGATGATCCACTTGCGAAGAACCAGCAAAAAACCGCTTTCCCTGCCGTCATCGAGAAGGCGGCCAGAGCAAGAACGCCCCCCAAGCGTATCGATAAGAACGGCAAGAACGAATATGACGTTTTGTACGTCACGCCGGAAATAGCCGATCTGGTCAAGGTAGGAGGGCTAGGAGACGTTTCTTCGGCGTTACCCCGGGCGCTTCGCTTGCATCATGATGTGCGCGTTCTGCTGCCGGCCTATCGTGAAGTCATCCAGTCGGAGCGCAGGATCGAAGTGGTCGGGCATCTCCCCGCACTGGCCGATATTCCCGCCTGCGACATAGGTCAAATTACTTATCCCGACGGTCTGATTCTTTATGTGTTGCTATGCCCGGAGCTGTATGAGCGGGAGGGCAACCCTTATTGCGATGATGCTGGAATCGGGTGGGAAGACAACGACATACGCTTCGCGCGCCTGAGCCTGGCTGCCGCTGAAATCGCCGCAGGCAACGCGGGTCTCAATTGGTGCCCTCAGCTTCTGCATCTCAATGACTGGACCTGTGGGCTGACCGCCGGCTATCTGAAGTGGTGGGGGGAAGCGACGCCCTGCATCTTCACCATCCACAACCTTGCCTATCAAGGCGTGTTCGACGCTTCACGCTGCAAGGCTCTCGGTGTGCCGGAAGAGGCGATGACCATTGAAGGAGTGGAGTATCACGGCCAGCTGTCCTACATGAAAGCCGGTATTGCCTACTCCGGTCGAGTGACCACGGTGAGCGCCACCTACGCCCAGGAAATCACCACGCCGGAGTTTGGCTGCGGGCTCGAAGGGTTGCTGAGCACCAAGGCCGAGCAGGGGCGCCTCGTCGGTATACCCAATGGTATCGATGAAAGCTGGAATCCGCGTACCGACGCACATCTGGCGCGGGCTTTCGCCATGAACGACTGGCGCGGCAAGCGCGCCAATGCCGACTACGTGCGCCAGCTGTTCGGTTTGGCACTATGTACCGGCCCCCTGTTTGCCGTGGTCTCTCGTCTGGTACATCAAAAGGGGATCGATCTGACCGTTGGTGTGGCGGAGTCCATCGTTCGACGGGGAGGGCAGATCGTCTTCATCGGTCGTGGCGAACGGGGGACCGAGCGCGCATTGTGCAACCTGGCGGATCGGTTCCCGGGCGCGATCGGTGTCAATATCGGTTTCGACGAAGGGGAAGCACGTTGTATCTACGCCGGCAGCGACTTCCTGTTGATGCCCTCGCGTTTCGAGCCTTGCGGGCTCAGTCAGTTGTACGCTCAGCGCTTTGGCTCACTACCCATCGCCCATCGTACCGGTGGCCTGGTGGATACCATCGAGGATGGGGTGACCGGTTTCCTGTTCGACGAAGTGACGTTTGCAAGCTATATGCAAGCCATCGATCGTGCTTTCAAGGTCTTTCGTGCGACGGATCTATTCTATGCCATGCGTCGTGCTGCCATGGCGGGGCGTTACCACTGGTGCCAGTCCATCGAACCCTACAACCAGCTGTATAGCGCGACCCTCGACGAAATGGAGCTTTCCCATGGGCAAGCTGTCAATTGACGTGACGCTACAAATGGACCAGGAATCGCCCACGCCCAATCGAAGAACCGTCTCGAGTCTGCCGCAACTTCTGCCCCCCTTGGCGCCGGCGGATCGCTGGTACGACGGCCAATGGTTATTGCGCCGAAGCCGTCAGGATTTCACCTCGGCGCCTCTTTCCGTCTATCGCTTCAGCCCATCGGGTTGGCGTCTGGACGAGTTCGGGGGGCCCTTGTCCTGGATGACGCTGATCGATCGTCTTTTGCCCTATGTGTCGGATCTTGGCTTTACCCACATCGCATTGACCGAAGTGAATGTAACGCAAGTCGACGACGACGCATTTGCCACTTTCATTCTCGCCTGCCATGAAAGCGATATCGGCGTGATTCTGGATTGGAACGTCGCCCCGGATACGCAATACGCAGCCGGTGATGGCAGCCAGGCATTTGCTGCCGCGCTGCATCAAGCACTCCAATGGGTCGAGCGCTATCATCTCGATGGGCTTTATCTGAAGGAACGCACCGAACAGAGCGGTGACGGTCTCATCGAGTACTTGATACAGGGCATCACGCAGCGGCGCCACGACGTTCTCATCTTGATCGACCATCCGGTGGACATGCCAGTTCATCTGTTGACCCGGGTACTGGTATGCAATGCTCACTGGTCGCGCAATACCTTGAATTATCTACGCGTGCCAGCACAGTGGCGGGGCAGGGAACACCACTTGCTGCATGAAAACATGGGCACGGCCTTCGACATGCATTTTCTCTTGCCGCTGCCGGACGAGGCATCGGAAGGTGAACCGCAAAGCTGGCTCGAGCACATGCCGGGAGACCCCTGGCAGAAGTTCGCCAATTTACGGGCCGCCATGAGTTACATGTGGGCGCATCCTGGCAAGAAGCTTTTGAGCATGGGCAGCGAGTTTGCACAAGGGCAGGCATGGCAGCCTGGTAGATCCCTCGAGTGGGAGTTGCTGGATCAAAACTTCCATGCGGGCATGTTGCGTCTGGTGGCGGATCTCAATCGCCTGTATGGCAACGAGTCGGCGCTTTATGAATGCGACATCGAATCCAGTAGTTTCACTTGGGTGATAGGGGATGACGTCACCAATAGTGTCATCGCCTTTTTACGCTATGGCTCAGAAGGCACCGCGCCGCTACTGGTCGTCATCAACTTCACCCCCAACGTGCTTGAGAACTATCGCATCGGTGTGCCGACCCTGGGTGCCTGGCATGAGGTGCTCAATAGCGATAGCGTATTTTATGGCGGTTCGAACGTGGGCAACGCCAATGGCGTCGAGGCCCTGCTGGAGCCGAGCCATGGTTTACCGGTATCCGTATCGTTGACTCTGCCGCCCCTGGCGGCGTTGTTCTTGAGACAAGGAGATTGGCCGGCATGAACACGGATGATACACCTACGGCCAGGTTTCGGTTTGCACCCTGCGTCGGTGCTCGATTACAGAATGATGGCCGAACTTGCTTCACGCTATGGGCGCCCACGGCAGAGCAGGTGTGGCTCGAGATCGAGGGGAACGACAGCCAGGCAATGCAGGCCATGCAAGACGGCCATTATCAGTTGAGCGTTCAATGCCCGGCGGGAACGCGTTATCGCTACCGCGTGTTCAGCGACGAACACCCCCAAGGGCTTGCGATACCCGATCCCGCTTCTCGCGCCCAGCTTGATGACATCGACGGGCCCAGCCTGGTAGTCGACCCTGAACGCTACGCCTGGCGTCATTTCCAATGGCAAGGTCGGCCCTGGCGCGAAAGCGTCATTTATGAGCTTCATGTCGGAACGCTTGGCGGCTTTGAAGGGGTGCGTCAGCGTCTGGCATATCTTGCTTCTCTGGGCATCACCGCCATCGAGCTGATGCCGGTGGCGGAGTTTCCCGGTGGGCGCAACTGGGGCTACGACGGCGTGCTGCCCTACGCGGTGGAAGCCTCCTACGGCGATCCGGATGATCTGAAAGCGCTGATCGATGAGGCACACGGTCATGGACTGATGGTATATCTCGATGTCGTCTACAACCATTTCGGGCCGGATGGCAACTATCTCGCCGCCTACGCCAGCACTTTCTTTCGTGAAGACCTGCCCACCCCCTGGGGTGCTGCCATCGATTTCCGTCAGCCTCAGGTGCGTCGTTACTTCATCGACAACGCCTTGATGTGGCTTTTGGAGTATCGCTTCGATGGCCTTCGCTTCGATGCGGTGCATGCCATTGGCGAACAGGATTTTCTCACGGAGATGGCCCGGGAGATTCGTGCGCAGGTGGAACCCGGGCGTCATGTGCATCTGATACTCGAGAACGAGGGCAACCAGGCCAGCCTGCTCGATCCGACGCTCTTCGATGCACAATGGAATGACGACTGGCACAACGTCATGCATGTGCTGCTTACGGGCGAATACGAAGGTTATTACAGCGATTTTACCGAAGATGCCACCGCGCGACTGGCGCGCTGCCTGGGCGAAGGCTTCATCTATCAAGGCGAGACGACCCGCGGCGGTCATGCTCGAGGCGAGGCCAGCGCGCATCTGCCTCCCAGCGCCTTTGTGATCTTTCTGCAGAACCACGACCAGGTCGGTAATCGTGCCCTGGGAGAGCGGCTTGGGCTATTGGCCGAACCACAGGCCTTGGCTGCGGCAACGGTGCCCTTGTTGCTCTCGCCGATGATTCCGCTGCTGTTCATGGGAGAAGAGTGGGGTTCGACCCAGCCTTTTTGCTTCTTCACCTCTCATCATGGCGAACTGGCCGAGGCGGTGCGCAAAGGCCGGCGTAACGAATTCGCCGCCTTCAGCGCTTTCAGCGATGCAGCCACACGAGAAGCGATCCCGGATCCCAACGATCGCCAGACCTTCCTCGATTCCGTTCCGGACTTCGACTACCGGGAAACGCCGTCTCATGCCGAGTGGTTGGCACGTTATCGAAAGCTGCTGGCGTTGCGTCAACGCGAGATCGTGCCTCGCCTGCCCGGCACCGTCTCGGAAGGCGTCGAGGTGTTGGCAGAAAAGGCATGGCTTGCCCGCTGGCGCATGAATGATGGTAGCCAACTCGTCATCGCATTGAATCTAGGAGGCGATAGCGTCGCAGTGGATGGCCTGACGACGATGTCAGGACTTCTTCATGAAACCCAGGAAGGGATGGCAGCGAGCGCACGAAAAGGGCGGCTTGACAGGTACAGTGCCGTTGCCTGGTTGCACACCGATACGCAAGGATGATGGGTATGAACGATGCGGCCTTGAGAGAACTCGCCGATGCCGTCGGGTTGATCGAGCAATGGGAAGATAGCGAAGGCAACGAATGTCGTCTTGACGACGAGACGCGCCATACCCTGCTCGAGGCACTAGGCTTTGACGTCGACGATGAAGAGGCAATGCGTGCCAGCACCGAACGCCTGCGGCGGCTATATCACCCTGACGGTCCCGATGAATTGCCGCCACTGATCAGCGCGGATTGCGCAGCACCCATCGAACTGCCATGCACGCTTGCGCCAGGCACGACGTTCACGGTGATACTGGAAACCGGCGAAGAGCGCACGGGAAAAGTCGATGACCAGGGCCGCTTACCCGCCATCGAGCGTCCGGGCTATCATCGCCTGGCGCTGGGCGGGACGACAGTGACACTGGCCGTGGCACCCCGGCGCTGCTATGGCGTGGCGGATGCATGTGCCAGCGCCGATGCCAAGACTCAATCCGAGCCACACCCATGGGGGCTGGCGGTACAGGTGTATTCCCTGCGTCGTACCGGCGCGGGAGGCATCGGCGATATCCTGGCATTGGCAGCGCTGGGGCGCGCCGCCGCCGAACGCCAGGCGGACGCCCTGGTCATCAGCCCCATGCATGCTATGTTCAGCGCCGATACCCAGCGCTACAGTCCTTATTCTCCGTCCAGCCGGCTGTTATTCAACATTCTGTATGCCTCGCCACAAATCGTGCTGGGCAAGGAGCTGGTCGAAGAGGCCATCGATCGTTGCGGATTGCAGGAGGAACTCGCGCGTCTCGAGTCGGCAGAACTCATCGATTGGCCGGCGGCGGCTCAGGCCAAGTTGACCTGGTTGCGTGAGCTTTTCGTGCTGTTCCAGAAACGCCGTGATCAGGAGCATGACACCGATGCGCTCAAACGCAGGTTCACTGCCTTTCGTGTCGCCGGCGGCGAACTCCTCGAGGATCACTGTCGTTTCGAAGCCCTGCAAATGGCGCGTCCCGAAGGCAACTGGCGCGACTGGCCCGAAGCGCTGCGCGACCCGCGCAGTCCTGCAGTTGCGCAGTTTGCCCAGGAAAATGCGGAGGAAGTGACTTTCCATGCCTTCCTGCAATGGCTGGTGGCGGAAGGGCTGGAGTACGCCCAGGACAACATGCGCGATGCTGGCATGGCGCTTGGAGTGATCGCCGATCTGGCGGTCGGGGCGGATGGTGCCGGCAGCCAGACCTGGAGTCGCCAGGAAGAAATGCTCGAAGGCGTCTCCATCGGTGCGCCGCCGGACTCGTTCAACGTGCATGGGCAGGATTGGGGCTTGGCTTCCTTTTCGCCCCACGGCCTGGTGCGCTCCGGGTTTCGCAGTTTCATCGATATGCTGCGCACGGCGTTTCGTCACGCCGGCGGGCTACGTATCGATCATATTCTGGGCCTGCTGCGCCTATGGCTGGTGCCTCATGGCGCCTCGCCCAGGCAAGGCGGCTACATCCGCTTTCCCTTGAACGACATGCTGCGTCTGGTGGCCCTGGAATCCTGGCGTCATCGTGCCATCGTCATCGGGGAAGACCTGGGTACCGTGGCCCCGGGCTTTCGCGATCAGCTGGCGGCGCGTGGCATCCTGGGCATGCGGGTGCTGTGGTTCGAGCGCGACGAACAGGATGATTTCATCGCATCAACAGAGTGGACGAACCAGGCCGTGGCGATGAGCTCGACCCATGATCTGCCCACCGTGGCGGGTTGGTGGTCGGGGTATGACATCGATCTGCGGGATCGTTTCGGCCTGCTTGGGGATGAGCAGGATGCAGCCATGGAGCACCGTCAGCGGGAGCGAGAGCGAGTGAGCCTGGCACGAGCGCTAGAGGTAAGCGATGCCCCCGCCAACGCCGCCACTCTGGCCGCGGATGATATTCCTCTTGCAACGATACTAGATGCCAGTGTCGCCTACCTTGGCCATACCCCGTCGCCCCTGGTGGTGGTGCCCATGGAGGATGTGCTGGGTCTCGAACAGCAGCCCAACCTGCCGGGCACCGTGGATGAGCACCCCAACTGGCGTCGGCGCTGGTCTGAGCCGACGGAGGAACTGCTTGCCGATGCCGCGATACGCAAGCGCCTGAGTGGACTCGATACGGCGCGTCGCGGCGCACACAAAAATTCCTCTTCCAGGAAAGAGGCTCTGGAACGAGCAATTCCGGCGCAAGCGTCCCGCGAGCGTGATGAGCTGAGCGCCGGTAGCACAGCAGGAAATGCAACGAGGAGGTCATCTTTGAAGAGCAGTATTCGCGCCACCGTGCGGCTGCAGTTTCATGCCGGATTCACCCTGGACGATGCGCTGCCCTGGATCGACTACTACGCGGATCTGGGCATCAGCCATGTCTATGCCTCGCCGCTGCTGGCCTCGCGTAGCGGCTCGACCCACGGCTACGACGGTATCGACCCGACCCGGCTCGACCCGGAACTGGGCGGCGAAGAAGCGCTCGAGCGTCTTGTCGTCAAGCTGCGCGAACGGGACATGGGACTGATACTCGACATCGTGCCCAATCATGTGGCGGTAGGCGGCTCCGAAAATCTGTGGTGGCAGGATGTATTGACCCAGGGCCAGCGAAGCCCCTACGCCAAGTACTTCGATATCGACTGGCACTCGCCGGACCCCTTGCTCAGTGGCAAGGTGCTGCTACCGTTTCTCGGCGGCCCCTATGGCGAAGTACTGTATTCCGGAGAGTTGAAGCTGAGCTACGAGGCGACGACGGGAGGTTTTTATGTCGCCTATCACGAGCACCATTTCCCTATCGATCCGATGCACTACGGTGCCATCTTGCGTCATGCCGATGAAGATACCCTGCAGTCTCTGGCGACACGCTTCGACGAGGCACAGGCCAGCGCTGATTCTCAACGCGTCCTTATCGAGGCGCGGGAGCGTCTTGCCCACGCCAGCGAGAAAGCGGGCGCCCAGGCTGCATTGCAGCGTGCCCTGGCGCATTTCGATACGTCGGGCGAGCAGGGCGCCGCTGCGCTGCACGGCCTGCTCGAAAAGCAGCACTACCGGTTGGCCTTCTGGCGCACCGCATCCGATGAGATCAACTGGCGGCGCTTTTTCGATATTACCGAGCTGGGGGGGCTTCGCGTCGAGGTACCCGAGGTCTTCGATGCAACTCACAGTGTAATCCTGCGCCTGGTGGAGCGAGGCTGGGTCGACGGTTTGCGGGTCGATCATGTGGATGGTCTGGCGGACCCTGGGGGCTATTGCCGCAAGCTGCGCCAGTGCCTGGAGGATCTGGCGGAACATCGCCCGGATGATGTGCCGCGCTATGTTGCGCTCTACGTCGAGAAGATTCTGGCGGAGGGAGAAACCCTGCACACGGACTGGGGGGTGGACGGTACCACCGGTTATGAATTCATGAACGAGGTGTCCGGCCTGCAGCATGATCCGGAGGGCGCGGCTCCGCTACGGGCGCTGTGGCGGGACACCAGCGGCCGCAGCAGCGATTTTATCAAAGAGGTGCGCAAGGCCAGGGCAGAAATGCTCGAAAGCGCCTTGTCCAGCGAGTTTCACGCCTGTGCTCGGGCACTGCTGGCCCTGGCACGGCATGATACGGCTACCCGGGATATCACCCTCGGCGCCATCGAACGGGTGCTCAAGGCATTGGTGGTGCATTTTCCGGTCTATCGCACCTACGCGGATGCGCAAGGGCGTCCTGATGCCGATCGAACGCATTTCGAACAGGCCAAGGTCGAGGCGCGTGGTGACGTTAACCCACCGGAGCGGGATCTGTTCGATCAGCTCGATCGCTGGCTGGGAGAAGAAGCACCCAATGACTGTCAGGATGAAGAAGCACGTGCGCTGAGGCTGCGCGCCATGCAGCGCTTTCAGCAATTGACTTCGCCAGTGGCTGCCAAGGCGGTGGAAGACACGGCGGGCTATCGTTCCGCGGTGTTGATTTCGCGCAACGACGTGGGCTTCGATCCACAGCATTTCAGCCATACCCCGGCTTATTTCCATGAGGCGTGTCGCTGGCGCGCGGAGCAGTTTCCTCTATCCCTTGTCACCACCGCCACCCACGATCATAAACGGGGAGAGGACGTGCGCGCCCGATTGGCGGCACTCAGTGAGCTGCCTGAACCGTTTGTAGAACAGGTGGGCCGCTGGCACGAGAATGCCTCCTTCCTGCGGGAAGAGCAGAGTACGGGTGTCGCGCCCTCGCCGGCTGATGAGCTGATTCTTTACCAGATGCTACTGGGGGCTTGGGCGCCCGACCTTGATCGTGAAGATGATGAGGCCATGGACGGCTTTGCCGAGCGTATTGCTCAGTGGCAAGAAAAAGCGCTACGTGAGGCCAAGCTGCGCAGTCACTGGCTATGGCCTGACAGCGACTATGAGGCAGCCTGCCGGAATTTCCTGTTTGGGTTGCTCGAAGACCCCGCCTTGCGCGATGAGTTGAGCAATGCCGCGCGAACTCTGGATTTGCCTGGCGCGGTCAATGGCCTGGTGCAGGTGGTATTGCGCATGACCGTGCCCGGGGTGCCGGATCTCTATCAAGGAACGGAGTTCTGGGATTACAGTCTGGTGGACCCGGACAATCGTCGCAGCGTCGATCATCAGGCGCGTCAAACGGCACTCGCGGAAAGTCCCGTGCTACGGGAAGCGCTGGCGCATTGGCGCGATGGACGGGTGAAGCAAGCGGTCATCGCGCGCTTGCTTGCACTGCGCCAGAGGAGTCCGGCGCTTTTTGCCCAGGGCGACTACACTGCCATGACAATAGAGGGTGACCGAAAGGAGCATGTGCTGGCCTTTGTTCGTAAGCACGGGAAACAGACGCTGCTGGTGGTCGTGCCCCGGTTGCCTGCTGCGTTGCTGGAACCCGCTACTCTGCCATTGATACCCCACGAGGAATGGCGTGACACGCGGTTTCAGATACCGAAATCACTGCAAGGCCAATGGCATGACGTGCTGAATGGTGCTGTCGTGGAATTGAATCAAGAAACGGTAATGATCAGTGAATTGCTGGCACATTTTACCGCCGGCGTTTTTGTCAGCGTTAGTGCAGGGGGGGTGAAAGATGACGGATGACGAACTGCGTGTACGCCAGTTGGCCTATCGTATCTGGGAGTCCGAAGGGCGCCCGGATGGCCAGCAGCAGCGCCATTGGGACATGGCGTTGAAGATCGTGAAGGCGGAACGAGACGCCGGTCATGAAACGCAGCTGGAAGACGAGGGGGAAATCCAGGAAGAAGAGCCCATTCTGGACGACGAACTGCCTCTTGAAGAGGATGAACGAGGCATCGAGGAGAACCGTCTACCTCTTGAAGATCCAGATGCTGATTCCATGCTCGACCCCGAGGGTGACGCAACCCTCGAGGAAATGCCTTATCGGGATGATACGGTCATCACCCAGGACGTTCCGGTACAGGATCGGGCCGAGCCCACGGAAGAACCGCGTGAAAACACCGTCGAGGTGAATGCGTCCTCCGTCGGGTCGGAAGTCGAGTTCAAGCGCGTACCCAAGGCGCGTTCGAGCAAGAGCGCCACGGGCAAGCAAGCCACCGGCAAGAAGGCCGCAGGCAAGGAACCGCCAAAAAAGGCAGCCAAGCCTGCCGCAAAGAAATCTTCTGCAGCCAAGACACCGGCGGCAGGGAAAACCACCACCCGATCGCGCAAGACCTGAATATCTAACGAAGGATCCGTTTGCCCAGCGGGGCGTCTCGCGCTTCGCGGGTAGGGCCAGGCATGTCATTCCAAGGATGAACCATGGATACAGAGAATACCGTCCAAGACAATGAACCGAGTGTTACCAGCGTTGAATCGCCCGGTGTGATGGATCGCTCTCGGGTGAGCGAGGGCAAATCGTTTCCGCTGGGCGCCACCTGGGACGGTCTGGGGGTGAACTTTGCCCTGTTCTCCGCCCATGCCACCCGGGTCGAGCTATGTCTGTTCGACGCCAGCGGCGAGCACGAAATCGAGCGTATCGAACTACCGGAATACACCGACGAGATCTGGCATGGTTACCTGCCGGATGCGCGTCCCGGCCAGCTCTACGGCTATCGTGTGCACGGCCCTTATGCGCCGGAAGAAGGACACCGGTTCAATGCCAACAAGTTGCTGCTCGATCCCTATGCCAAGCAGATCGTCGGGGAAATAAAATGGAACGAGGCGCTGTTCGGTTACACCATCGGCCATGAGGATGGCGATCTGAGTTTCGACGAACGGGACAGCGCCCCGTTCATGCCGCGCTGCCGGGTCGTCGATCCGGCCTTCACCTGGGGGCGAGCGCAGCAGGTTCACGTGCCCTGGGATCGTACCGTTGTCTACGAGACCCACGCCCGGGGCTATACCATGCGCCATCCCGCGGTGCCGGAGCCGCTGCGGGGCACCTTCGCCGGGTTGATGGAAAATGAAGTGGTGGATTACATTCGCTCTCTCGGCGTGTCCTCCGTGGAGCTGTTGCCCATTCACGCCTTCGTCGACGATCAGCATTTGCAGGAGAAAGGGCTGCACAACTACTGGGGCTACAACACCCTGGGGTTCTTTGCGCCCCATGCGCCCTACATGGCCGGCGACAATATCAACGAGTTCAAGGAGATGGTGGCGCGCTTTCACGCGGCGAATCTCGAGGTCATTCTCGATGTGGTCTACAACCATACCGCCGAGGGCAACGAGCTGGGGCCGACCCTGTCTCTCAAGGGTATCGACAACGCCTCCTACTACCGGCTGCTGCCGGACCAGAAGCGTTATTACATCGACGACACCGGTACCGGCAATACCCTCAACATGAGCCACCCGCGGGTGCTGCAGATGGTGACGGACTCCCTGCGCTACTGGGCCACCGAGATGCGCGTGGACGGTTTTCGCTTCGATCTGGCCACCATCCTTGGCCGTGAGACCCATGGCTTCGATGAAGGCGGCGGTTTTCTCGACTCTACTCGCCAGGACCCGGTTTTAAGCCAGGTCAAGTTGATCGCCGAGCCCTGGGACTGCGGCCCCGGCGGCTATCAGGTAGGCAAGTTTCCGCCGGGCTGGGCGGAATGGAACGATCGTTTCCGGGATACCGTGCGCTCCTACTGGAAAGGCGATGAAGGCGCCTTGCCGGAGCTTGCCGCCCGTCTGACCGGCTCGGCGGATCTGTTCGATCGTCGCGGTCGCCGCCCCTTTGCCTCGGTCAACTTCGTCACCGCCCATGACGGCTTCACGCTGTACGATCTGGTCGCCTACAACGACAAGCACAACGAGGCCAACGGCGAGGATAACAACGACGGTCACGACGACAACCGTTCCTGGAATTTCGGTGAAGAGGGCCTGACGGAAAATCCCGAGATTCGCGCTCTGCGCCTGCGTCAGATCCGCAACTTCCTCGCCACTACGCTGTTTGCCCAGGGCACGCCCATGCTGCTGGCCGGGGATGAGTTGCTGCGTACCCAGCAGGGCAACAACAACGCCTATTGTCAGGACAACGAAGTCAGCTGGGTGGACTGGAATCTGGCGGGCGATGCTCATGCCATGATCGAGTATCTGCGTCGGCTGATCGAATTGCGCGAGCGCTATCCCATCCTCCGACGCGGACGCTTCTTGAGCGGCGAGTACAGCGAGGAGATGGGGCTTCGGGAAGTGACCTGGCTCACGCCTCAGGCCGAGGAGATGAGCGTCGAGCGCTGGGAAGACCCTCAGGCGCGTAGCCTGGGTCTCTTGCTCGACGGCCGCGCACGCCCGTCGGGTATTCGCCGGGCCGGCGTCGATGTCACTCTGTTGCTGCTGTTCAATGCCAGTCATGAAGAGGAAAGCTTCGTACTGCCGGAAGTGCCTGGCAGCGACCGCTGGATCTGCCGCCTGGATACCTGCCAAGGTCTTGACGTGGATAATAGGCATTACGACGTGGGCGACAGTTATACGGTGGCGGCATATACCCTGGTGATGCTCGAGCTGGTGCGTGCGACCCAATCGCCACCCGTGCTTTAGGTCAATGCCACGCTAGATCGATGCCTGATCGTTCATTTGCGCGAAAAGACATAAGGAGCATGTCGCGATGAGTCTTTCATCTCGTTCTCGGATGTCGAAAGACGCCGCCGAGGTTCAAAACATCGAATCAGATGACATTGAAACGAATGATGTTGGAATGAATGGCGCTGAAACAAATGACGCTGAAACGAAGAGCACCGACGTGCTGGGGGCGGCAAGTTCATCGCGGATCGCCATCGAGGCGGTGACGCCCAGTCTTGGCGACGGCCGCTTTGCACCCAAGGCCGTGGTTAATGATTCCGTGTCCGTGTCGGCAGTCATCTTTGCCGATGGTCACGACGTGCTGGCCGCTCAGGTGAGCTGGACCGACCCTCAAGGTGTGAGCCGGCAGGTCCCCTTGAAGCTGGTCCGCCCCCTGGGGCTGGATGTCTGGGAGGGCCAGTTCGTGCCGACCCGGATAGGGCGCCATCAGTTCGTCATCGAGGCCTGGTGGGACATTTATGCCACCTACCGGGATGAGCTTGCCAAGAAGCATCAGGCCGGGGTGCCCATCGAACTCGAACTCGAGGAAGGGCGCCGCCTGGTGGAAAGCGCAGCCCAGCGCAGCGAAGACGAGCTGGGCGAAAAGCTCTCTGGGGTGCTGGCGGATTTCACACACGCTGAACACAACAGCCAGCGGGTGGCCGTGCTGCTTGACGCGGACACGACCCGCCTGATGGCGGCAGCGGACACGCGTCCGCATTTGAGCCGTAGCGACGTTGTTTATCCGCTGGAGGTGGATCGCAGGGCGGCAAATTTTGCCAGCTGGTATGAGCTGTTTCCCCGCTCGGAAACGACGGACCCCAGCCGCCACGGTACGTTTGCCGATGTGCAAAAACGCCTGCCCATGATCCGCGACATGGGCTTCGACGTGCTCTATTTTCCGCCCATTCATCCCATCGGGCGTGCCCATCGCAAGGGCCCCAACAATACGCTGGAGGCTGGCCCGGAGGACCCGGGAAGCCCCTACGCCATCGGTAGCCAGGACGGAGGCCACGAGGCCATACACCCCGAGCTTGGCAGTCGCGAGGATTTTCGCGAGCTGGTGCAGGCGGCGGCGTGTCACGGTCTTGAGATCGCCCTGGATTTCGCCATTCAATGCTCCCCGGATCACCCCTGGCTCGCGGAGCACCCGGGCTGGTTCTCCTGGCGGCCCGACGGCTCGATTCGCTATGCGGAAAACCCGCCGAAGAAGTATCAGGACATCGTCAACGTCGATTTCTACGCCGAAGACGCGGTTCCCGAGCTATGGCTGACTCTGCGAGACGTGGTGCAGCTGTGGGTCGATGAAGGGGTGCGCATCTTCCGGGTCGACAACCCTCACACCAAGCCCTTGCCCTTCTGGGAGTGGCTGATTGCCGATATCAAAAGCCGTGATCCCGGAGTGCTGTTTCTTGCCGAGGCCTTCACGCGGCCACCGATGATGGCGCGTCTGGGCAAGGTGGGCTTCACCCAAAGCTATACCTATTTCACCTGGCGCCATACCAAGGCCGAGCTTACCCAGTATCTCACCGAGCTCAACGAATCACCGCTCAGGGAGTGCTATCGGCCCAACTTCTTCGTCAATACGCCGGACATCAATCCCTACTTTTTGCAGTCCAGCGGGCGGCCCGGGTTTCTGATTCGGGCGGCGCTGGCCACCATGGGCTCCGGGCTCTGGGGCATGTACTCGGGGTTCGAGCTGTGCGAAGGCACACCGGTGCCGGGCAAGGAGGAGTATCTTGATTCCGAGAAGTACGAGATACGCCCGCGGGACTATGCTGCGCCGGGCAATATCATCTACGAGATCGCTCAACTCAACCGCATTCGCCGGGAGAACCCGGCGCTCCAGACCCATCTGGGAATAGCGTTTTATTCGGTCGACAACGAGCGGCTGCTTTATTTCGGCAAGCGCGACGAAGAGCGGGGTAATTTCGTGCTGGTCGCGGTGAACCTCGATCCCTTTGACGTTCAGGAGGGGCGTTTCGAACTGCCCCTGTGGGAGCTGGGCTTGCCCGACGAAGCAACACTTCGCGTCGAGGACCTGATGACCGGCCAGCGCTTTGCATGGCAAGGCAAACAGCAGTGGATGCGGCTCGATCCGGCGCATCTGCCCTTTGCCATCTGGCGCATTCAGCCGCTGGGTTAGATGCTGCAGCAGTCGCAAGAACCGCTCGCAGGGAACAGAACTGGCAGGGAGATACAGCACATGATGGATGCTAGCAGCGAAACCCACAGCGTCGATACGCTCAATTTTCTGGACGACCCGCTATGGTACAAGGACGCGGTCATCTACCAGGTACACGTCAAGTCGTTCTTCGATGCCAACGATGACGGCATCGGTGATTTCCAGGGCCTGATCGACAAGCTCGACTACATCGTCAGCCTCGGCGTCAACACGATCTGGATTCTACCGTTCTACCCGTCCCCCCGGCGGGACGACGGCTACGACATTGCCGAATACTGCAACGTCAGCCCGGATTACGGCACCCTCGAAGACGCCCGGCGCTTCATCGACGAGGCCCACAAGCGCGGCCTTCGGGTAATCACCGAGCTGGTCATCAACCATACCTCGGATCAGCACGAATGGTTCCAGCGTGCCCGTAACGCGCCACCGGGCTCACCGGAACGGGACTTCTATGTCTGGTCGGACACGGACCAGGCCTATCAGGGCACCCGTATCATCTTCCTCGATACGGAAACCTCCAACTGGACCTGGGATCCGGTGGCGGGCGCCTATTTCTGGCATCGCTTCTACTCCCATCAACCGGATCTCAACTTCGACAACCCCAAGGTGCTCGAGGAAGTGCTCAAGGTCATGAACTACTGGCTGGACATGGGAGTCGACGGTCTGCGCCTGGACGCCATTCCCTATCTGGTGGAACGGGAGGGCACCAACAACGAGAACCTGCCGGAGACCCATGTGGTGCTCAAGAAGATTCGGCAAGCCCTGGACGAGCGCTATCCGGATCGCCTGCTGCTGGCAGAGGCCAATCAATGGCCCGAGGACACCCGGCCCTATTTTGGTGACGGCGACGAGTGCCACATGGCCTTTCATTTCCCGCTGATGCCACGCATGTACATGGCGCTCGCCCAGGAAGACCGCTTTCCCATCACGGATATTCTGCGTCAGACCCCCGAGATTCCACCGGTCTGCCAATGGGCGATTTTCCTGCGTAACCACGACGAACTGACCCTGGAAATGGTCACGGACAAGGAACGAGACTACCTGTGGAATCATTACGCCGCGGATCGACGCGCTCGCATCAACATGGGCATTCGGCGGCGTCTGGCGCCGCTGATGGAGCGGGATCGTCGACGCATCGAGCTGCTCAACAGCCTGCTGCTGTCCATGCCCGGCACGCCGGTGCTCTATTACGGCGACGAGATCGGCATGGGAGACAACATCTATCTTGGCGACCGTGACGGTGTGCGCACGCCCATGCAGTGGTCCATGGATCGCAGCGGTGGCTTCTCCCGGGCGGACCCGGCAAGTCTCGTATTGCCGCCGATTATGGATCCGCTGTATGGCTTTCAGGCCATCAATGTGGAAGCCCAGTCCCGGGATCCTCATTCGCTGTTGAACAGCATGCGCCGCCTGTTGGACGTACGCAGCAAGCACCGAGCCTTCAGTCGCGGCAGCATGCGTACACTGCATCCCGCCAATCGACATGTGCTGGCCTACCTGCGCGAGATGACTCTGGACGATGGCACGACGGAAGTGCTTTTATGCGTGGCCAATCTGGCCCGCTCCGCCCAGGCGGTGGAGCTGGACATGAGCGCCTTCGCCGGCCAGGTGCCGGTCGAGATGGTCGGCGGTAGCGCCTTTCCGCCGGTGGGCATGCTGCCCTATCTGCTGACATTGCCCCCTTACGGGTTCTACTGGTTCTATCTGGCCCCGGAAACCGCCATGCCGGAATGGCATGTGCCTGCCCCGGAGCCGATGCCGGACTACGCTACCCTGATCGTCAAGCGCAAGCTCGAAGAGATTCTCGAGGGCACGCCGCGCAAACTGCTCGAAAACGAAATACTGCCAAGCTACTTGCCCAAGCGGCGCTGGTTTGCCGCCAAGCAGCAGCGCATCGAACAGGTGACGCTGCTTTATGCCACGCCCCTTACGAACTCCGGGCGTGTCGGGCTGCTCAGTGAAATCGAAGTACGCCATGCCCAGGGGCTGGAGCGCTATCAGTTGCCCTTCGCGTTTCTCGGCGAAGAGGAGCAGGATCGCGTGCTTCCCCGGCAGCTGGCCCTGGCCCGGGTGCGGCGCGCCAACCAGGTCGGCCTGCTGACGGACGCCATCACCCGGGACGCATTCGCCCTGGCGGTGGTGGAAGCCATACGCAACGCCGCTATCTTGCCCAGCGCAGCCGGCGAGATACGCTTCTTGCCCACCTCCCTGATGAACGAACTCGAACTGCCGGAGCAACCCGAGGTGGTACAGCAAGGGGTGGAGCAATCCAACAGCTCGATCATCGTCAACTACCAGGTCGTGCTCAAGGTGCTGCGGCGTCTCGAAAGCGGTCAGCATCCGGAAGCGGAAATGGGCCGTTATCTGAGCGAGCAGGGCTTTGCCAACATGGCGCCGCTGTACGGTGAAGTGGCGCGCATCGAAGAGGAAGGCTCCCAGACCCTGATGCTGCTGCAAGGCTATATCAACAATCAGGGAGATGCCTGGTCCTGGACCCGCACGACATTGGAACGCGCCCTGCGAGACGCGGATGAGGAAAGCCAAGCCCAGACCACGGACCAAGGGTTTGGCCCCCGAGGTGAACTGAAATCCTTTGCGGAGATTCTGGGCCAGCGCCTGGGTGAGCTGCACCAGGCCTTGGCTGTTGCTACTCAGAACGCTGATTTCAGCCCCGAGATCGCGGACGAGAAGCAGGTGGAGGCGTGGACTCGACGCATACAGCATCAGGTGGAGAGTGCGCTCGAGCTGCTGTCGCATTACAGAAGCGAGGCTGCAGAACCCGAGCAGCACATGATCGACAGGATTCTTGCTGGTCGTGACCGGTTGCTGCATGCCATCGCGCCCCTGGCCCGGAAAGCCAAGGGCAGCCTGCTGATTCGCAACCACGGCGACTTGCATCTTGGGCAGGTGCTGGTGGCCAACGGGGACGCCTTCATCATCGATTTCGAGGGTGAGCCTGCCCGGACGCTGGAAGAGCGTCGCGCCAAGGATAGCCCCTTTAAGGACGTGGCGGGCATGCTGCGCTCTTTCGATTACGCTGGCGTGAAGCTCGAGGAAGGGCAAATCGGCCTGGAGGGGGAAAGCGGCAGCAGTGATTCCCGTGCGCTTTCAGAGCAGATTCTGGAGGAATGCCGGCATCTTTTCCTCGAAGGTTATCGACACGCCACGGAGGACTTGCCGCATCGCCTGCAGGATGACGCCCAGGCAAAGGCAGCGCTGGATCTATTCCTGATGGAAAAGACGGTCTACGAGCTTGCCTACGAGGCCGCCAATCGTCCAGCCTGGTTGAGCGTGCCGCTGCGAGGCCTGATGACTATCGCCGATCAATGGACGGGGGGAGCGAATGAGTAACCAACGCGTCGAATACGCGAAGCACACAAGTGACGAGCGCCTGAAACTGCCCGCGGATGACGCGGAAGCATTGGCGCGCGGCACCCACGCGGACCCCTTTGCGATACTTGGCTTGCAGGGGAATCCCGAAGATGGCCCGCTGCTGCGGGTCTACTTGCCCGGCGCCCTGGGAGTGGACGTGCTGGATCGTGACGGCCGCGAGTTTCGCTGCTGCCTGACGCCGGTGCAGATTCCAGGGCTGTTCGCCGGTAAGTTGCCCCACGGCGCCCCCTACAAGCTGCGTATCCGCTGGCCTCAGGGTGATGAGCAGGAAACGGAAGATCCCTACGCCTTTGGTCTTTTGCTGGGCGAGATGGATCTGTACCTGATCGGCGAGGGCAATCATCGCAACCTGGGCCACTGCCTGGGCGCACAGCCCATGACCATCGACGAGGTGGAAGGCGTGCGTTTCGCGGTGTGGGCGCCGAACGCCCAACGGGTATCCGTGGTCGGGGAGTTCAACAGCTGGGACGGGCGGCGCCATCCAATGCGTCTGCGCCACCCGGCTGGCGTATGGGAGCTTTTCCTGCCGCGTCTTGGACCCGGTGAAGCCTACAAGTACGAGATGATCGATGCGCAGGGCGCTCTGACGCTGAAGGCCGATCCGGTGGCCCTGGCGACCCGGATGCCGCCGGATACCGCCTCGGTGGTGGCGGATACCACGCCCTTCACCTGGCGGGACGAGGCCTGGATCGAAAAGCGTGGCAAGCATCAGGCGCCGGACAAGCCCATGGCCATCTACGAGGTGCACGCCGCGTCCTGGCGCAAGCACGGCGGCGATGATGGCGAGCTTTACAGCTGGCAGGATCTTGCCGAGCACCTGATTCCCTACGTCAAGGAGTTGGGTTTTACTCATCTCGAGCTTCTGCCGATCATGGAACACCCCTTTGGCGGCTCCTGGGGCTATCAGCCCCTGAGTCAGTTCGCTCCCAGCGGGCGCTTCGGTAGCCCCCAGGATTTCGCCAGTTTCGTCGATGCCTGTCACGCCGCGGAACTCGGTGTGATCCTCGACTGGGTGCCGGCACACTTTCCCACGGATCCGCATGGCCTGGCGCGCTTCGATGGCACGGCACTGTATGAGTACGAGCATCCCTTCGAGGGCTTCCATCAGGACTGGGATACCTACATCTTCAATCTGGGACGGCGGGAAGTGCATGGCTTCATGCTGGCGTCAGCCCTTCACTGGGTGAAGCATTTCCACGTGGATGCTCTGCGGGTGGATGCGGTGGCCTCGATGCTGTACCGGGACTACTCTCGCAATGACGGCGAGTGGATTCCCAATCGCCATGGTGGCCGCGAGAATCTGGAAGCGATCGATTTCCTGCGTCATCTCAACGATGTCATCGCCGAGGAGGTGCCCGGTGCGGCGGTGATCGCCGAAGAGTCCACCGCCTGGCCCGGGGTGACTCAGCCCACGAAGGAGGGCGGGCTCGGCTTTGCCTACAAGTGGAACATGGGGTGGATGCACGACACCCTGAGCTACATGGCCAATGATCCGCTCTATCGCAGCTACGCTCACGGCAACATGACCTTTCCGCTGGTCTACGCCTTCTCCGAGCGCTATGTGCTGCCCATCTCCCATGACGAGGTGGTACATGGCAAGGGCTCGCTGATCAACAAGATGCCCGGTGATGAATGGCAGCGCTTCGCCAATCTGCGGGCCTATCTTGCCATCATGTGGACCCAGCCCGGCAAGAAGCTTCTGTTCATGGGCTGTGAGTTCGCCCAGTGGCGAGAGTGGAGTCATGACCGGGAACTCGACTGGTCGCTGCTCAGCGAGCCGCGTCACGAAGGCATTCAACGTTTGGTGCGCGACCTCAATCGGCTCTATGGGGAGTTGCCTGCGCTGCATGAACGGGACACACAGCCCTCGGGCTTCAGTTGGGTGGTCGGCGACGATGCCAGCAACAGCGTCTTTGCCTGGCTGCGCTGGAGCGCTGAGGGTGAACCGCTGTTGGTCGTCGCCAACATGACGCCGGTGGCCCATGACGATTATCGTCTGGGGGTGCCCTTGCCCGGGCGTTGGGAGGAGACGTTCAACAGCGATGCGCAGCATTATGGCGGCTCCAACCAGGGCAATCTGGGGGAACTCACCACCCGGGACGAATCCCTGCACGGTCAGTCCGCAAGCCTCGCCTTGAGTCTGCCGCCCTTGAGCGTGCTGATGCTGCATCCAGCGCGTGAGGAAACGGTCTCCTGAATGGGGGCGAGACGTTCAGTCCCGCTTGGGATGAAAGCGTACCGTGATGCCGTCGGCGCCGAGCTCGTTGATTTCTGACGGGCGGCCCTGTTCGTCCAGGCGCACAAGGCCGATGCCCGAGCCGTTCCACAGGCGCTCGCCGGCCTTGGCCCGATCCGGAATGAATGGGCGTACCTCCATGCGCCGGCGCTTGGTGAACCAGTTGAGCGGCGACCAGGGGGCGTAGAGCCAGCGATTGACGCGATCGAACCAGTCCAGCAGCGTGTCGGGAAAGCCATTCTTGACCCCGCTACTGGTGATCTGCCAGATGTGCGGCCCCGCATCGCGATGGCGAATGCGTACATCGTAGACGAAGGAGTAATGCACGTCGCCGGAGAGGATGACGTAATTGCGCGGTGTGCGGGTATGGCGAAAGATATTGAGCATGACCTGGGCCGCGCCACGATGGGCCATCCAGTTCTCCGCATCCACTAACAAGGGTTTGCCGGCCCAGGTGAACAGGCGTTGAACGCCTTCGATCAGCTTGACCCCGAACATCGGTGACGGCGACACGATGATGATCGAGGGCTCGTCCAGCATCTCCTGCTGCAATTCCGTCAGCGCCTCCCAGTCCATCAATCCCGACGGGCGATGACGCTTGCGCTCGCTACGCCAGCGCCGGGTGCGAATGTCCAAGGCCACCAGCTTGGGCGGCCCGGGCAGACAGAATCCCCAGCCTTCGAAACGCAAGAGTTCTGTGATTAGTCCATCCTGTTTCTCTGCAGCGAGAAAGCCCTCAGCGCTGCGCCCGTCGAGCAGTTGCTGCAAGTGATCAATCGGTGCGGACAGTCGATCCGGCGCATTGCCCCAGCCTTGGCAAAGCAGATAAGCGACGAGCGCATTGCCGACGATGCGACGCGAGAAGGGGTGCCCGTAGACGGTCTCTTCCCAGGCGGCGGTCAGGTTCCAGTCGTCGGTGACGTCATGATCGTCGAAAATCATCAGCGTCGGCACCTGGGCCAGGAGTCTGGCCGCCGCCGGCAGTTCCGCCACGAAGGCATCGATCACCTTACGCTCGGCGGCAAAGCGCCCGCGATGCTCCTCGCTCAAGGGTGGCTCAGCGCGCTGAATCAAACGCCAGGGCACCGGCGACCACACCAGCAGGTACATCGCAAGCACTTCACTCAAGGTGATCAGGTGGTTGGCGGCGCTGTCCGTCGTGAACACCGGCTTTCTGACACCGCCAAAGAAGCGCTCCCGCAGCGCTTCGGTAGATTCGAACTGCGGTAGCAAGCATTGGCGCCGGTAATAGGTATCTTCGGCGGCATAGAGTGCTTCGCTGTCATCCACCACCGCGCCTTCCAGCCGCTCACCCCAGAGTCCGAGACGCTGGATCAGTTCATGGATGGCGGAAAGCATGGGGCCGGCGACGTCATCGGCGTAGATCTGGTCGCCGGTGAGCAGCAGCAGCGCAGGGCGCTCAAGCGGTTGGCCGTGGCGCTCATCCAGCCAGGCATCCGCCCGAGCCAAGCCATCACCGGAGCCGTAGTGCGGCTTGCGACAGGAGCCGTGAAGGATGCCGTCCAGTCGCGACTTGATCACGAAGCTCGGGTGCGGCTCATCGCCATACAACAGGTGTGGCGCCCAGTCGGCGATACCGGCATCACCACCTTCGGCTTGTGTGATGCGCAGGTCGTAACCGATCGTCACGTCCTGGGGTAGGGGAGCGTCCAGCGTCACCTCGATCAGATGGACGTAGGCATGCCGGCCTACCGGCACGCATCGACACAGCGTCTCGTCGAAGATGATTCTGCGGGAATCGAGCCGATCCGGGTGGAGTACGAGGTTCAGCGTCAGAGGGCGCGTTGCCGCCAGCCACAGCACCAGGCGTTGAGGCTCGACGCGGCGAAGGATGGGACCGGCCAGAACATCGGGAAGTGGATTGGAAACGCTATCGTCCATGAAGGATGGTCAGCACCTTGCTTGCCGGAAAAGCACCAGCATACCCGTTGTTACAGGTCGTTGACCATGCGGCGAACAGTGCCGGAAACGGGGAGCGTTAGTTGTGTTTACCCAGATACTCGCTCACCTCTATATCGCTGGTCTGACCAAAATCGACGTACCACTGGCCCACGGCGCGAAAGTTCGACGGCGTTGCCACGCAGACGACCTCGTCGACTTCTCCGGTCAGCTGTTCCAGGGTTTCTTGGGGCGCCACCGGTACCGACACCACCAGGCGCGCGGCGCCCAATTGACGGACGGCCTGAATCGCCGCACGCATGCTGGCGCCGGTGGCGATGCCGTCGTCCACCAGGATGATCTCGCGCTCATGCAGGTCGGGATAGGGCCGCTCGCCACGATAGGCGGTTTCGCGGCGAGCGAGTTCGCGACGCTCGGCGTCGATCACCGCCTGCAGGCGCTTCTCGTCGATATTCAGTCGTTTGACCAGTGCGTCGTCGAGCACCGTCACATCTCCACTGGCGATGGCGCCCATGGCGAACTCCTCGTGGCCCGGCACGCCGAGCTTGCGCACCACCATGACGTCGAGAGGGGCGTCCAGCGCAAGGGCGATTTCCGCCGCCACCGGGACGCCACCCCGGGGCAGGCCCAGCACCAGGGTTTTCGCATCGGCCTCGGCAGAGAGCCGTTTGGCAAGCGCCTGGCCGGCAGCGCGACGATTGGCAAAAGGCAGTTTCGACATGCTGGTCTCCTGGATGTTTCTCTTCTGCCAGTGTCGCCGCCGATAGGATTTTTCGCTAGTGGTCGTCGCTACTTCTACCGCGTATCAAATGCCACGCTGCGTATAAGCGCCACGATCGGCATGCCTTCCTTCACCCCCAGTTCATCGAAGGATTTGCGCGTCAGGCGGGCGCGCAGAACCTGCTCGCCGATCCTCAGGCGCAGTTCGATGGAGGTCTTGTTGCCGGCCACCAGGCCGATCTGTTCGACGCTGGCGTTGAGCTGGTTGCGATAGCTAACCTGCTCGGATGTTGATAGGGCCAGGGCCACGTCGCGTACCGGGATACGCAGACGTAGCGTGGTGCCGAGGGGCTTGTCGACGATGGGGATGGTCAGGCGCTGGCCGTCCTCCAACCGTAGCTGAGACAGGGCGTAATGATGATCGTGTTCGACGATGCTGGCGGTAATGACCGAGGCGGCATCGAACCCGCCAAGGTATTCGGTGAGATCGAAGCGCATCAGTAGTTCTTCCAGGCGGCCGTGGGCGAGCAGGCGGCCTTGATCGAGCAGCACCAGATGATCGGCAATGGCGATAAGTTCGTCCGGGTCGTGGCTGACGTAGACGATGGGAATGTCGATGTCCCGGGCCAGACGGGCGATGTAGCGCAACAGCTCCTGCTTGCGGGGGCCGTCGAGACCGGTCAGGGGTTCGTCCATCAAAAGCAGGCGCGGCTCGGTGAGCAGGGCCCGGCCGATGGCGACGCGCCGGGCTTCGCCGCCGGAGAGAGTGGCGGGAAAGCGGTTCAGCAAGGATTTGATGCCCAGCAAGGCGACGATCGTATCGAAGCGCGAACGTGCACTCGGGCGCATGCCGTAGGTGAGGTTGCCGCGTACCCGGTAATGGGGAAATAGCCGCGCTTCCTGAAAGACGACGCCTAAACGGCGCTTGTGGGGCGGTATGAATACGCTCCGCTGAGTGTCGACGAGGGTTTGCTCGCCGATGCGAATGACGCCGCTGTCCGGGGTGTCGAGCCCCGCAATCAGGCGCAGCAGGCTGGTCTTGCCGCTGCCCGAGGCGCCGAATAGCGCGGTGACGCCCCGAGCCGGGATCGTAAGCGAGGCCCTGAGCGAGAAGTTCCCCAGGCGCTTGTCCACTTTCACACTGAGCCCCGTCGCGGGTTCGTGTCGGGCAGGGGGCTCGCTGCCGCTCTGAGCCATAAGCGCGGGTCCGTCGTGGGGTTCGTCAATCATCGCGTTCCCTTAGCCGCTTCTTGGCCTTGTGCGCCAGCCATTCCGATATCAGCAACGACAGCATGGCGATCAGGATGGCGATGACGCACAGGCGCGCAGCCGCCGCTTCCTTGCCTGGAGACTGGATCAGCGTGTAGAGCGCCAGCGGCAGGGTGCGTGTTTCGCCGGGGATGTTCGAGGCAAAGGTGATGGTGGCACCGAATTCGGACAGCGCCCGGGCGAATGCCAGTACCGTACCGGTCAAGAGTCCGGGAAACGCCAGCGGCAGGGTAATGGTGAAGAACACCCGCCAGCGACTGGCGCCCAACGTGCTGGCCGCCGCCTCGAGTTTCACATCGACCGCTTCCAGCGACAGCCGCACGGCGCGTACCAGCAGCGGGAAGGCCATGATGCCCCCGGCAATCGCCGCACCCTGCCAGGTGAAGGGCAGTGTGATGCCGAACCACTGGTTCAGCCATTGGCCCAGAAATCCCTGGCGGCCAAGTGAAATCAACAATAGATAGCCGACCACCACCGGGGGAAGTACCAGGGGCAGATGCAGCAGGCCATCGAGCAGCGCCTTGCCACGAAACTCAAAGCGGGCCATGAACCAGGCCAGCGCCACGCCGGGGATCAGAATCCAACCCACGGCGGTACCCGCAATCTGAAGGCTGAGCAGGATGGCTTCCCATTCGGCGTTGGACAGCATGGTAGTGCTTCCTGGCTAGTGACTGGCATCATCGGTGGGCAAGAAGCCGACTTCGGAGAAGATCGTCAGGGCCTCGTTGCTTTGCAGCCACTGGAAGAATGCCTGGGCAGGCTCACTGGCAGGCAGATTGACCAGGACCAGCGGATAGAGAATCGGCTCGTGGCTGTCATCGGGAAAAAGGCCAAGTTGATCGGCCTTGTCGCTGGCCTCGGCATCGGTCCGGTAGACGATGCCCAATGGCGTCTCGCCTCGCTCCACCAGTGCCAGGGCGGCGCGTACATTGTCGGCCCGGGCCAGTCGCAGTTGCAGCGTTTCCCATTCCTCCAGGGACTGCAGTGCCTGTTTGGCATAGATACCCGCCGGCACATGGTCCGGATCGCCAACCGACAGACGTTCCTGGTCACCCAATAATGCACTCAGCGCTTCTCCATTCCCTGGAGTGAAAGAGGGGTGTTCTCCCCCGCGGGGTGCAATCAGCGCCAGACGGTTGCGTAGCAGATCGATTCGCGAACCGAGCTCGATACCCTGATCCTCGAGCCAGGTTATCCATTGCGCATTGGCGGAAAAGAACAGGTCGATGGGCGCGCCGCTGGCAATCTGGCGTGCGGCGGTGGAAGAGGATGTATAGACCGACACAATATCCACATCATGCTGGGACTCGTATTGTTCAATGGCCTTGTTCAAGGCGTCGGTCAATGAGGCGGCGGCAAAGATCCTGACCCGCGGCTTTTCCATGCCCGAACTGGCCTGGGCAAGAAAAGCAAGACTCAACAAGGCAAATATCACAAGGCCGCGAAAAAAGGCGCAATATTCTGACTGTCCTCCCCGTCCGGCATATGACCTGATCATGGCTATTCCCGCGTTGATTGGTTGACGATGGCGCAAGCACTATAAGCCGTATGTTAAAACGTCGCCAAACCAGCGCTTTCTTCTTGGAGCGCCGACCTGTACCTTTGTTACCTGTTGATTACGTAACGATAGGAACGAACGCAACCATGTCAATGCTACAGGTGATGCCTTCTTACCGATATCTCTGGCGCTCGGCGCTGCTTCTATTCATGGTGCTCGTGCTGGCGGGCTGTGGGGTGAATAACATTCCGCGCCTGGACGAGCAGGTGAAATCAGCCTGGTCCCAGGTCGAGAATCAGTATCAGCGCCGTGCGGACCTGGTGCCCAACCTGGTAGAGACGGTCAAGGGGTTTGCCAATCAGGAGCAGGAAACCCTGACGGCGGTGGTCGAAGCGCGCTCCAAGGCGACTTCCATCCAAGTCGATGCGAACACCCTGGACGATCCCCAGAAGATGCAGCAATTCCAGCAGGCGCAAGGGCAACTGACCAGTGCGCTGAGTCGCTTGATGGCGGTCTCGGAGCGCTACCCGGAGCTGCGCTCCAACCAGAACTTCCTGGCGCTGCAATCCCAGTTGGAAGGCACTGAAAACCGTATTTCGGTAGCGCGGCGCGATTTCATCACTGCCGTCGAGCGCTACAACACCGAGATTCGTACCTTCCCGGGCCGACTATGGCATAGCGTTCTCTACAGCGACATGCCGATACGCGAGAACTTCGAGGCCACCGCCGAGAACGCGGAACAGGCGCCCCAGGTGGAATTCTGATGGCTACCTGGCTGCGCTCGCCAATAGCGCTACTTCTGTTTTTCTTATTGCCGGCCTGGGCGTTGAGCGCCCAGGCCCAGCAGCCTGACTTCCCTGAGCTGACCGGTCGGGTGGTCGACAAGGCCGAACTGCTGGATCAGCAGACTGAAGCCCGGCTGAGCGAGATGCTCGAGGCGCATGAACAGCAATCCACCGAGCAGGTCGTGGTGGTCACCGTGCCGAGCCTGCAAGGCTATGATATTGCGGACTACGGCTATCAGTTGGGTCGCCACTGGGGTATCGGCCAGGAAGGCGAAGATAACGGCGCCTTGCTGATCGTCGCCCCCGAGGAGCGCAAGCTGCGCATCGAGGTCGGCTACGGCATGGAAGGGCGGCTGACCGATGCCCAGTCCTCGGTCATCATCAATCAGATCATCACGCCTGCCTTCAAGCAGGGCGACTATGCCGTGGGTATTACCCAGGGGGCGGCGGCAATGATTCAGGTGCTGGGCGGCGATCCCCTGGCCGAACCGAAAGGCGGTGCTTCCGTAAATACCGAGAGGCAGGGCGGGCCTGCGTCGATCTGGTTCTTCGTCATGTTCGTCATCGTCATGCTCATTTCCCGTGGCGGTGGAGGCGGGCGTGGACGGGGTAGAGGTCGTGGTGGGCTGCTGGCCGGCGCGCTGCTCGGTTCCGCCCTGGGGCGTGGTGGCTCTGGCGGTGGATTCGGAGGTGGCGGCGGCTTCGGCGGCGGAGGTGGTGGTTTTGGCGGAGGTGGTGGTTTTGGCGGCGGTGGTGCGTCCGGTGGCTGGTAGTTCAAGCGCTATTCTCATGTCATTCAGCAACTCCCAGTATTTCAGAGTATAAAAATCATGGCCTTATTGAGTGAAGACGAACAGCATCAGGTCGCGGAGGCGATCAATCGCATCGAACGTGAGACCGATGCCGAACTGGTCACCGTGCTTGCCGCCCAGGCGGACGATTATGCCTATATTCCCCTGCTATGGGCGGGGATTCTGGCGCTGGTGGTGCCCGGCGCCATCAACTATTTTCCCGGTTGGCTGAGCGCTGCGGAATTGCTGCTGGTCCAATGGGGCACCTTCATCCTGCTGGGGCTGCTCTTCAGGATGCCCAAGGTCACCACCCGGCTCATTCCTCGCAGCGTGCGGCATTGGCGGGCATCCAACCTGGCCCGGCGCCAGTTTCTGGAGCAGAACCTGCACCACACCAGCGGTGAAACCGGAATGCTCATCTTCGTTTCGGAGGCGGAGCGCTATGTGGAAATTCTGGTCGACCGGGGTATCTCGAGCCGCCTGAAGGATGAGACCTGGCAATCCATCGTGGCAGCGTTCACCCGGCAGGTGAAAGAAGGCAATACGCTGCAAGGGTTCCTGACCTGTATCGAGGCCTGTGGCGACCATCTCAAGCGCGAGGTGCCGGCTACCCATGAGCGCGACGAATTGCCCAACCGCCTGGTGATTCTGGAGTGAAGGTACGACCAAAGAACGTCGCTTTTCGCTTCTGGGTCGTAAAGTGGAACAAGAAAATTTCCGCTACGCTTTAGAGCATGCTCGGCATGCCGCGTAGACATGACGCCTGTCGCCAAATGACATGATCACTGCCGAGCTCCCATCCTTCCAACGATAGGAGTACACCCCGTGATCTATTCCAATCCCGGTACCAGCGATTCACTGGTAAGTTTCGAGAAACGCTACGGCAACTATATCGGCGGTGAATTCGTCGATCCCGTCAAGGGCCAGTACTTCGACAACGTCACTCCGGTCACCGGTGAGGTGTTCTGCGAAGTGGCACGCTCCACCGCCGAGGATGTCGACAAGGCCGTTGAGGCAGCGCACAAGGCCGCGCCGGCCTGGGGCAAGACCTCCTCCGCCGAACGCGGCAACATCCTGCTCAAGATCGCCGATCGCATCGAACAGAACCTGGAGATGCTCGCCGTCGCCGAGACTTGGGACAACGGCAAGGCGGTACGCGAGACGCTGAACGCCGACCTGCCCCTGGCGGTGGATCACTT
The DNA here is from genome assembly GCF_947493865.1 of uncultured Halomonas sp. Lineage (GTDB taxonomy): Bacteria > Pseudomonadota > Gammaproteobacteria > Pseudomonadales > Halomonadaceae > Modicisalibacter. The sequence continues at coordinate 92,474 of NZ_CANLTC010000001.1, read as the reverse complement.
CCGCTACTTCGCCGGCTGCATTCGCGCTCAGGAGGGCACCGCGGCGGACATCGACGCCAACACCGTGGCCTATCACTTCCATGAACCGCTGGGCGTGGTAGGGCAGATCATCCCCTGGAACTTCCCCATCCTTATGGCGACCTGGAAGCTGGCTCCGGCCCTGGCGGCGGGCAACTGCGTGGTATTGAAACCTGCCGAGCAGACGCCGGTGTCGATCCTCAAGGTGGTGGAGCTGATTGGCGATCTACTGCCGCCGGGCGTGCTCAACATCGTCAACGGCTATGGCGAGGAGGCCGGTCAGGCGTTGGCCACCCACAAGCGCATCGCCAAGATCGCCTTCACCGGCTCCACGCCGGTGGGTTCGCACATATTGAAGTGCGCCGCCGAGAACATCATTCCCTCCACCGTGGAGCTGGGCGGCAAGTCGCCCAATGTCTATTTCGCCGACATCATGAACGCCGAGCCGGAATTCATCGACAAGGCGGTGGAAGGGCTGGTGCTGGCCTTCTTGAACCAGGGCGAGGTGTGTACCTGCCCGTCCCGGGCGCTGGTGCAGGAGAGCATGTACGACGCCTTCATGGTCAAGGTCATGGAGCGTACCCAGGCGATCAAGCGCGGCAACCCGCTGGATACCGACGTCCAGGTCGGCGCCCAGGTCTCCGAGGAGCAGTTCGACAAGATCATGGGTTATATGGATGTGGCTCGGGAGGAAGGGGCCGAGATATTGACCGGCGGCGGCAAGGAGCGCCTCGATTCGGAACTCTCCCGTGGATACTACATTCAGCCGACCCTGCTCAAGGGCAACAACAAGATGCGCGTGTTCCAGGAGGAGATCTTCGGCCCGGTGGTCTCCGTGACCACCTTCAGGGATGAGGCGGAGGCGCTGGCGATCGCCAACGATACCGAGTTCGGCCTTGGTGCCGGCGTCTGGACCCGGGACATGAATGTCGCCTTCCGCATGGGGCGCGGCATCCAGGCCGGGCGGGTATGGACCAACTGCTACCACCAGTACCCGGCCCATGCGGCCTTCGGCGGCTACAAGAAGTCCGGCATCGGTCGCGAGACCCACAAGATGGCCCTCGAGCACTATCAGCAGACCAAGAATCTGCTGGTTAGCTATGACATCAATCCGATGGGCTTCTTCTGACAAGAAACCAGTTGGTGTTGGGCTTACAACGAGCAAGGGCGCGACAATGTCGCGCCCTTATTGATGGTTGGCTGTAAAGGTTTAGAAACTTTGCCAATCGTCCTCCTGGGTAACGGGTTTGGCATGAGTGCTAGTCTTGGCAAGCGGCTTGGGGCTGAGCGGTCTGGCGTTAGTCCTCGAGAATTCGCGCGGGTTCGGCTTGTGTGAGCCGCTTTCCTCCAACTTGAAGATCGCCATTGCCTGAATGAGTTGCTGAGCACGATTGCTCAAATGATTGGCGGCACTTGCGCTGTCTGCTACCAAGGAGGCGTTCTGCTGGGTGGTTTGATCCATCTGCGTGACCGCTTCGCTGACCTGTTGCACACCATCGCTCTGTTCGGCACTGGCGCTGCTGATCTCCTGCATGATCTGGGTAACCCGCTTGATGGACGCCACGATCTCATCGGTAGTACGTCCGGCCTCGGCGACCAGTTGAGAACCTTCCTCGACGCGTTTGAGATTGCCGGTGATCAGCGTGTTGATCTGCTTTGAAGCATCTGCGCTGCGTTGGGCAAGCAGGCGTACTTCGCTTGCCACCACGGCAAAGCCTCTGCCATGTTCGCCGGCGCGAGCGGCTTCCACCGAGGCGTTGAGCGCCAGGATGTTGGTCTGGAAGGCGATCGAATCGATCATGCCGATGATGTCGACGATCTCTTTTGAACGCTCGTTGAGATCATTCATGGTGTCGACGACCTGACCCACGACTTCGCCACCGCGCACAGCGACCCGTGAGGCATTATGGGCCTGCTCGCTGGCTTGACGGGCGTTATCGGCATTTTGATGCACGGTACTGCCGAGCTGCTCCATGGAGGAGGCGGTTTCGGCCAGGGAGCTTGCTTGCTGTTCGGTGCGCGAGGTCAGTTCATTGTTACTCTTGGCGATCTGCTCGCTGCTGGCTGCTACCGATTGCGCCGAAGCGCGTACATTCGAGACGGTGGACTGTAGCTGCTTTGCCATCATCACTAGGCTGGCCATGATGCTGTGCTGATCTCCCTGGCGCAGCCGAGCCTTTGTTGCCAACTCGCCGCGACCGATGGCTTCGGCGAAGCCCTTGACCTGCCGAGGCTCGGCGCCGAGGGAGCGCAGCAGCCAGCGCGTCAACATGAAGGCCACCCCAAGGCCGATGGCAACCGCTGCACCGCACAGCACCAGCATCAGCGTCTGGAAGCCACTGGCCATGTCACGAGCCGCAGCCGTTTCGATCTGGTTCATTGATTCCTGAAGGTCGATGAACACGTTGATGGTCTTCAGCCAGTTGGCGAAGAGGGGGCCGACCTCGCTTAGAAGAAGTGTCTGCGCCCCTTGGATGTCTCCCGTCATACGTTGCTGAATGAGGGTTTTCACCAAGGGTTTGGCACGGTTCTCGACCTCTTCGATAGCCGCCAGCGCACTGCGGTCCTTGGCGCTTATGTCGCTGCGCTCGTTGAACATCGTCTGCATGCTTGTCGCCGCTGCCTGATAGTCGGCCTCGAGTTCGGCGATCAGTGCCCGCAAGGCATCGAGAGAGGCGCGATCCTCGACCAAGGTGATATCACGCAGGGCGATGGCGCGGTCATGCACGCTGCCGCGAAAATCGATGGCGTGACGCTGCTTCACGCTGTTTACGTCGTTGATGGTCGTCAGTCCTTGATCGATGGCTCTGACCTGAAAGATTCCGATGCTGGTCAGTACGATCATGAGGATGAGAACGGTGGAAAAGCCCGCCATCAACCGCGTTTTGAGTTTCATGTTTTTTATAGCCGAGGAAATACCGTTCACAATTGTGTCTCCGCATTTACTGAGTAAGTAATGTCTGCGAGCAGTGGCAGGCATTCGTGATTACTCTTATCGGCGTATGGCATAATAGGTGTAACGTTTGTTTATCTAAATTGTGTATTCATGTAATAGGCGGGGGCTATGGGAGTATTCTGGTGGCGCTAAATTGCCCTCGAGGCTTGCTGCATGGTCATTGTCAATATCGATTGGTTGCAAGCAACAGGGCTTTCATGACCGGAATAGACTCCACTAAGGAGTGCTGTTTTCACGATGCAGCCGAGCACCCGTGTGTTGAAATGAAAAAACTAAATACCTAAAAGGTGCTCTTGCGGATCAAGGCAGTTATTTAGCCGGGGGGCAGCAATGGTTTCGTGTAAAAAGCTGATACCTCCCATACGATAGTGGCAGTATTCAATCAGGAAAACTTGAGCAGCGCCCCGCATATCGGGACAATGCCTTCTATAAACTGCATTCGAAGCATTTTTTGATTCGGACATTGACACCTTGGTTACAGTGATGTTTTTATGTAATCATGAAGTTACAAATTGATAGAAAAAATGATGCCGCCGCGGCAGTACTTATCATCACCATAAAAAGCGCAAGGGAAAATTCATGGCATTCAACTCCTTTTCTGTCCTCTCGCGCGGTCTCGGTACCGTCATCGCTTTCGCGGTTTTCAGCACGGCACTTCTCATGCCGTTACAGGCCGAGGCGGCCAACCCACGTTACGCCTCCATCGTTCTGGACGTGGAAAGTGGAGAAGTATTGTCCGCCTCCAACGCTGATGCGCCACGTTATCCCGCCTCCCTTACCAAGATGATGACGCTTTATCTTCTGTTCGAAGCGATAGAAGACAACACCTTGACGCTGGACGACACCTTTACGGTCTCTTCTCGGGCTGCGGCACAACCGCCTTCCAAGTTATGGGTGCGTCCCGGTGACAAGATCAGTATCAAGGAAATAATTCCTGCATTGGTCGTGCGTTCTGCCAACGATGTGGCCGTCGTGGTGGCGGAGGGCCTGGCAGGAAGTGAGCGAGCCTTTGCCGGACAGATGACCGACAAGGCGCATGCGCTGGGCATGACCGGAACTATCTTTCGTAATGCTTCGGGTTTGCCGGATGATCTACAAGTCACCACGGCAAAGGATATGGCCAAGCTTTCCTTGAGCCTGATGCAGGATTTCCCGCAGTATTACGACTATTTTTCCCAGACCCGTTTTGTCTACAACGGCAAGACCCATACCGGGCACAACAATCTGTTGGATAGCTATGCAGGGGCGGATGGGTTGAAGACAGGCTACATTCGTGCATCCGGATTCAACGTCGCCACCTCGGCGGTACGGGATGATCGACGCCTTCTCACGGTGGTCATGGGCGGCTTTACTGCCAAGTCACGCGACATTCACACGGCGGATCTGCTTGATCGCGGTTTCGTGCGCGCCGGTCTATTGAACCGCCATGATTGGGTCGCCAGCGCCGATGTGTTCGACAGCGCCAATGCGATAACGCGGCCTGCAACCCGTACAAGTTCCGCGAGAAAGCTGGCGTTGGCGAACACCGTTAATGCGCCTGCCAGGACGTCTGTCGCTAACGGCGCAGGCACCGAGACCAAAGAACAAGCCGTGGACGATCCCATTCAGCGCTTGATCGCCAAGGCCGACGGCAACTCTCTACGTTCGATGGATGCCTGGGCGGTACAGGTCGGTGCATTTCGCGACCCGAACGGCGCCAAGTCGCTGGCGGACAAGGCTGTTAGGCAGCTCGATGCCTCCTTGAACAACTCGCGGGTTGCAATAACGCCATCCGCGCAAGAGCAGGGCGTATTTCGCGCTCAACTCGTCGATATGGAAGAGGGCCAGGCGCGGCGCTCCTGCGCACAACTCATCCAGCAGGGGATGGAGTGCATGGTGGTGCGGGCCGATGTGGACGGCTAAGGGAAACACTGAATAAATGGCTGCGCACTTCAAGCACTGCGTTACGCGGTGCTCGGAATCCTCACATATACCCATATGCTGCGGTTCCTGTGCTCCGGGCGCCTTGTTCTTGATACTGCTCGCCGATTTGTCAGCGCTTCCCTAAGGAAACACTCGCGCACTGCTTGTCATGAAGCACGCTGATTCGTGAAGCATAGTCAACCCACGTCCTTGTCGGTAACGGCAAGGACGTGTTTCGTGGATACCACAAGGAGTGATGCCCCATGTCCCGCCTGCCGGAAAAAAGCCGCCAGTCACGTCGAAATCCCTTTACCTTTCTTACCTGGCTGGGACGTTATGAGTTCTCGATCCTGCTTAGTGCGGTGGTGCTGTTTGGGGGTGTCTGGGGGTTCATCGAGCTTGCGGACACGGTCATGGAAGGCGAGACGCGTTCTCTCGACGAGCGAATCCTGCTGGCCTTTCGCACCCCCGGCGATCTCACCGATCCCCTCGGGCCGGGCTGGATCGAGGAGCTAGGACGGGATTTCACGGCGCTTGGCGGGGTCGGGGTGCTGGTCTTCATCACCTTGATCACCTTCGGGTTTCTGCTGCTTTCGCGCTACTATCGGGCGTCGATGTTTCTGCTGGCATCCGTTGGCGGAGGGCTGTTGGCAAGCACGCTGCTCAAGCTGCTTTTCGATCGACCGCGACCGGATCTGGTCTCACACGGCTCCATTGTCTACACCGCCAGTTTTCCTAGCGGCCACTCGATGATGGCTGCGGTAACCTACCTGACATTGGCCGCCTTGCTCATTCGTATCCAGCCTCGGTGGCGTCTAAAAGCCTATTTGCTGCTGGCGGCTCTGCTGGTGACCGTACTGGTAGGCATCAGTCGCGTTTATATGGGAGTGCACTGGCCGACGGATGTGCTTGCAGGCTGGACTGCCGGAGCGGTATGGGCCTCACTGTGCTGGCTGATCGCGCGCTGGCTGCAGCAACGGGGCGCTGTTGAAACGAGCGTTCAGGAGGACCTCGACTGACCCGAGGTGCTTGCAGGGCGGGGTCATTCCTCGGGCTGATACTTGTAGCCGACGCCATAGACCGAGCGAATGATTTCGCGCTCCGGCCAGGCGTCGGCAATCTTGCGCCGCAATTTCTTGATGTGACTGTCGACGGTTCGCTCGGAGACGATGCGGTGATCGCGATACATATGATCCATCAACTGTTCCCGGGAGAAAATGCGCCCCGGCGCACTCATCATCACCTTGAGTAGCTGAAATTCGACGGCGGTCAGTTCGATGTCCTTTCCATCCGCCAGGGCACGCCAGCCTTCTTCATCCAGTACCAGCTGATTGGGAGCATCATCGCCAACTGAATCCCGGCTATGAGCCCGTCGCAGCACCGCCTTGACTCGGGCAACCACTTCTCGAGGGCTGAAGGGTTTGCAGATATAGTCGTCAGCGCCCAGCTCCAGGCCCAGCAGGCGATCAACCTCTTCGACTCGGGCCGTTATCATGATGATCGGCAATTGGGGCCATTGATCATGAATGCGGTGACATAACGTCAACCCATCGGTACCCGGTAACATGAGATCGAGAAGTACCAGCGAGGGTAGGGCGCTGGATGGGCGATCCTGAAGCCATGGAATGACATCGTCGCCATTCTCGAGACGATGGGGGGTATAGCCACTGGCGGTAAGATAATCGGCGATCAACTGGGCAATCTTGATTTCGTCCTCGATGATCAGAATGGACTCGTTCATATCTTCTTCCCGTATTTAGACGACGTCAGTGCCATCGGTTCTGGTTTGATCGGCATGGGTCCAACTATCGCTCGCTCGGCCAAGGGTAGCGATAGCGTCCAGCGCACACCGCCCAGGTATGAATGCGCTGCCTCCCAGCGGCCATTATGAGCTTTTACCAAGGCTGCAGCGATGGAAAGACCCAATCCAGTTCCACCCCGTCGCCGGTTACGTGACCCATCGACACGATAAAGACGCTCGGTCAAACGTGGTAATTCTGCACTGTCGACCCCTGGGGCGCTATCCTCCCAGATCACCCGAGCCTGATTGTCCACCAATGAAAGACTAACCTTCAAGCGTCCCGGTGCGTCGGTATAAGCACGGGTGTTGGACAATAGATTATTCCATAGCTGACGCAGACGCTGGGGGTCGCCGGATACGAATGCAGGGCCGTTTATGTCGATTTCCAGATCGATCTCGGCGCTTTCGAGCCAGCCTCGCGCTTCCTCCAGTCGCTCTCTGAGAGCGCTGGCAAGATCGATGATGACCAGTTGCACGTCCAACGCGCCGGCATCGCTTTGTGCCAACAGTCGAAGATCGCGAATCAACCACTCGAGCTGGTTCACCTCCTGAGACAGCGAGTGCAGGCTGTCTTCATTCAAGGGACGAATGCCATCCTGCAAGGCTTCGATCTCGCCTCTAAGTACCGCCAAGGGTGTGCGCAATTCATGAGCGATATCCGCCACCCAGCGTTGTCGCGCGGCGCGATTGGCTTCCAATGTGGCTGCCAGGCCATTGAAATCCCGGGCCAGCCGCGAGAGTTCGTCACGGCCACGCTCGCTCAAGCGGGTACTGTAATCGCCTCCCCTGAGACGACGGGTAGCCAGGGTCATGCCGCGCATGCGTCGTCCCAGCCACCAGCCAAGACCCCCTGCCAGCAATAAGGACGCCAGCACGAGAGAGGCGATGATGGCGGCCAGATTGCGTTGCTGACGAGACAGGAACAAGCGATCCATATCGGCCATCATCTGATAAGGCGCGCGATAGCCTAGAGTGCCGACGTGCTTCCCTTCGTAGGTGATATGCAACCAGTTGAGGACGACCGGATCGTCCTTATCGCCCCGGGGCGACAGGCCGATCACGGGTAGATTACCTGCATCATGCAAGACAAAATCCCGGGCATCGCCCAAGGCACCTTCCACGCTCTGTGGGGGCTCGCTATGCCCGGGCCAGAGCAGCTGCTGCACCAGGTCTTCCCAGGCCCTGGCATCGTCGCGCAGCCACTGCCAGCTACCGTGCCGGAACCACTGCTCACCGAGGGTGTTGGCCAGTATCTTGGCGCGATTTATCTGGGTGTCTTCCAGATAGTCGATAAAGCCCTTGTCAATGCTTCGGGAAACACCCAGGAATGCGAACCCTGAAATCGCCACATTGACGATCAGAATGATGGCAAACAGCTTGACGCCCAAACGAGTAATGACTGGGCGATGAGAACCCATCAGGCTACCTCCAAAATAGAATGGCTCAGCGTATCACTGCCAGCCACAAGGCAGGGGAGCCAATTGTGCAAGCAAGACGCAAGCGGTTCTTGCCAGGACGAAACGCCGAAAGCGGGATGCTGGCTAGCTGTCAACAGAACATAAGTTGATTTTGATCAAAATAATCTGATAGCACGCTCAAGAGCTTGGTCAAGGCGTCGATATAGAAAGTAGAGCATATGAATTTGTGTGTATGGCACAACAATATTTGCCTTTACCAATGACCCTTCCCGACCTTGAGGCTACTAATGAACCAATTGCTGCACCGAATTTCCATGAGCAGAAAGTTCTTGCTCGTACTGGCGTTGCCGATACTGGCCATGGCGTATTTTGCCATTACCGGCATCGTCGAACGTCAACGAACGACCAGTACAATGTCCGATTTGCAATCCCTGACGGCCCTTGCCCAGAAGGCCAGCAATCTGGTGCATGAACTACAGCAAGAACGCGGCATGACGGCGGGCTTTCTAGGCAGTAAAGGGCAAGACTTCCGTCAGGAACTGGGCCCGAAACGCCAGGATGCCAATACTCAAGAACGCGTCTTTCAAGAATTTCTGCAAGGTCTCGATGAGGGCATGCTCGATGATGCCTTGAATGCCAAGATCGGGACAGCGCAAACGCTATTGAAAAACACCGCGTCGATACGTCAACAGGTCGATTCGTTATCGATTCCCGCTGCCAGGGCAATTGGTCACTACACTGCAATAAATAGTGAACTCATCGATCTCGTAAGCAGCTTGAGTCACGCAACCCGTCAAGCCAGCGTCGCGCGGCGTCTCATTGCCTACAACAGCTTTCTGGAGGTCAAGGAGCGAGCTGGCATCGAGCGCGCCGTGCTGACCAATGCGTTCAGCAGTGATGTATTCAGCCCTGTTCTTTATCAAGAATTTCTTACTATTCTTGGCGAAGAAAATGCCTTCCTGAAAAGCTTTCATGCGCTGGCCAGTAGTGATGTCCAGGTACGTTACGATGAACTGCTTTCAGGCCCCGTGGTCGAGCGGGTTTCCAATCTGCGCAAGTTGGCGATCGAGCGTGGCCTCCAGGGCGGTTTTGGCGTCGATCCGCAGCAGTGGTTCTCTTGGCAGACGGACAAGATCGAACTTCTCAAGGAAGTCGAAGATGTCATGGCCGAAGACGTTCTGACGACGACTGCCATCCTCTACCAGCAGGCACGCAATGCGCTGATGCAGTACCTGGTGATCGCAGCCCTGGCGGCAGGCCTTGCAATATTCCTGGCATTTGCCATCGTGCGCAGCATCCTGGTGCCGCTGAAGCGGGCACTGGAAGATATCTCTAGCCGTGGCGGTGATCTGACCCAGCGTCTCGATGTGCCGGGCAGCGACGAACTGTCTCAGCTTTATCAGGCCTTCAACGAGTCCACGGCCACGACCGAGCAATTGGTGGCCAACGTCAAGCAGGGAGCGATGTCGGTGAAGGTGGCCAGTGGTGAAATCGCCATGGGCAATCAGGATCTGGCCCAGCGTACCGAGGAGCAATCCGCCTCTCTGGTACAAACCGCAGCCAGCATGGAACAGATTACCGCCACGGTGCACCAGACCGCTGATAATGCGCGTCAGGCTCAGACCATGTCTACAGAAGTGACAGGGCAGGCATCTCAGGCCAGTGAAGTCGCCGGCAAGGCGCGTAAGGCGATGACCCAGATTCATGAGTCGAATCAGGAGGTCACATCAATCATCAAGGCGATCGATGCCATCGCGTTCCAGACCAACCTGCTGGCCTTGAATGCCTCCGTGGAAGCGGCTCGGGCAGGGGAGCACGGGCGTGGTTTCGCAGTGGTCGCATCCGAGGTGCGAAATCTCGCCAGCCGCAGTGCGGAAGAGGCCAACCAGATTCGTAAACTGATCGAGAACAACGTCAACAAGATCAACGAAGGCGAGGCGCTGGTCAGCAATAGCAGCGACATTCTCGAGACCATTTCCGAGCAGATGAAGAAGATGGCGTTGTTGGTCAGTGAAATCACCACAGCCAGCACCGAACAATCCTCGGGCATCGAGCAGATCAATCAGGCCATGTCGCAGCTCGAGGAAGTGACTCAGCAAAACGCCGCCCTGGTGGAAGAGATGGCGGCGGCGAGCAAGTCGCTGGATGAGCAGTCCGAGGAGATGGCCGGTGTCATCGAGCAGTTCAAGGTCAGTGCCGATGCGGCACAGGCGGTGGCGCAACACGCCGGACAGTCGCTCGCACCTGTAAGCCGCAAGACCAGCGAGGCTTACTGATACACGCTCATAACGAAAGGAGAAACAGGATCAGCGGCGGCGACAACAACGACAAGATGAAGCCGCTGACCACCGCGATGGGCACACAGGCAATCCCGCCATGCTGCTGAATGACCGGTAGAGTAAAATCCATCGAGGTGGCACCACCGTAGCCGATCGCCAGCGGCGCGGCGCGGTGAATGACCAGCGGTATCAACAGAAAGGCCAGCAGTTCCCGGGCCAGATCGTTGAAGAACGCCGCGCCTCCGAGTACCGGTCCCAACTGATCGCCGATCAGAATGCCGGACAAGGAATACCAGCCGAAGCCGGCGGCCATCGCCAGGCCTTCATTCCAACGCAAATCGAGCAGCGGCGCGGCCAGCAACCCGGCAACGAGGGAGCTGGCCGCCACCGTGACAGCAATTGCCAGACCGTGACGATTGAGCAGAATCTGCTTCAGACTCATGCCGGAATTACGTAGCTGACAGCCGATCAGTGCCAGCAGCACATAGAGCACCCACTCCGCCAGCTGTTCAGCCAAGGCTGCCACGGACGTCCAACCCAGCTTACCCAACACCACACCGACCACTACACCCAGAGCGACTACGCCAGCCAGGGCCAGGGAACCCGCCATGGCGGCCAGCTTGCTGGTCGGGGCATCCTTGATCACTGGAGACGTGCCCGCGCGCAGGCGGCTACGTCGGGATAGCCACCATAAAGCCGCTAGATTGACAGGTGTGATGATGGCAAACAGCAGAAGTGCCTGGCCGCCCATGCGGGTCAATTGCTCACCGAGATTCTCGAGCCCGGTCAGGCTGATGCCCATTAGCCCCAGAATGACATAAACGGAAAGATTGACGCCGCGATTGATGAGAGCAAGAACGCGTTCGTCGCGCACCGGCACCAGGTAGCCCAGAATCAGGGGCAGTAGAATCAGTAACAGACCAGCCAGCATCGGGATTTTCCAGCAGTGAACAGGGCGATCTACTTTAGCGGTTAGTTCAGCAACCCGTAAGCGAGTTTCGCTGATACCCCATCAGGGGGACTGATCGGACCCTGTCTCCAGTGTCAGGCGCTGAAGCGTGAGACGACTCTTGCGTTCGCCTTCGCTGCGATATTCGAAGCTCAACATGAGCCCGGGAATTTCTGAATGGAAACCAAAGATCAGATGGCGGTCGGGCTTGTCGGGATCCCAGGCATCGACGGTAAAGCGGGGAAAGATGCCGGCGGGAAGACGCACTTCATCACGGTCGGTGACGCGGTACTTGAGCCGTGTTTCCTCCCCCTTGTAGTTCAGGTAACGCAAGGTGCAGGGCGCGACCTGATCATGGGTGCAGCGCGCGTTCCTGGCGTCGCGAGAAAGCATGAACAGCGCCGTCTGCCGATCCGGTAGCTCGCTCAGTTCCTCTGCATTCAGCCGGTAGCGATCACCGAAGCCCAGAAAGCGATAGCCGCTGGTGTAGGATTGGGCGTCGACAGTATTCCCATCAAGACGAAAACGGCCAAGCTCGTCGCCTTTGGCCGTGGCAATGGAGGCGCTCATCTCGCTTTGCCATAAAGCCCCTTGTTGCGATAGGCGATGTTGAATGCGCGTATCGGGCCAGCCCTTGATGACAAGCGAATAGGTGGCTTCGAACGGAGTCGGCATCACCTGAGTCTGCGCCGCCTGAATCAGCCCAGTCTGGATGATTGCTGTCAGCAATATGACGAGTGCAAATGCCTTGCGCACGGCCAGTTTCATCATTGTCTCCCATGTCACTAGGGCCTGTTGACGCTTCATCGCGAACCGCGTTGCTGCATCAAAAAGTGTCAGTCAAGGCGCGAAGCGCGGGAAGGGTTATTCCCTTTTCACGTTTCGCAACGCAGAATGGCGCTTTTTGCTGCGCAACCCGAAGGGCTGGGCCAGTTTTTATCCGCTGCTGCGTTAGTCGTCGTTCATTTGGAATAACCAAATTTCTCTCCTCCTGCCTTGCCCCGAATAAAAACTGGCGCCAGCGCGGCCGTGAATGAAACGTCAACAGGCCCTAGTTCGTTGTTACCACGTTAGGACGCCTCAGGAGGGATAAACGTTCCCGCACTATGCTTCAGGCGATTCAACAGGTTGCTGAAGCGGGAGTAGCAGCAACAGAGGAAGGGGCGATAGACTCGCCCCCTTTTCTCAAAGCCAGATTCTATTGGAATCAGTTACGGCGCTCACTATCCTTGCGCTGCTCCATGCGCTCAGCCTTCATTTCCTGACGCTCGGATTGCATCTTGGCCCAGATATCGCGCTGTTCCTCATCGAGCACTTCATAGAGGGCGGCGTAAGTATCCGCGCGGGACTGAACCCGCTGACGGGCCATTTCGGCAGCCCTGTCCGCCGCCTCTTCAACCCTGGCCTGGTAGTCGCTGCTGGTCGGGTCGCCACTGAACAACTGGGGGCGATCCTGGTCTTGCTTCTGCCGGCGCTGGTCACGGCGCTCTTCACGCTTTTCTTCAAAAATATCACGCATCGCGTCGCGCTGATCTTCGCTCAGATTCAGACGCTCGGCCATATGCTCGAAGCGGTGGTGGCACATCTTGCCTTGGGAGCCATGCATCATGCCGGAGTGCTTGCCGTAACCGTCGCCCCCGCCGTTGTAGCCGCCACCGGACCAGGCCAGTGCCAGCGGGCTGACGCTCAGTGTGGCGGCAATGGCCAGGGGCAGGATCAGCTTGCGTGAAGTTGGAAGTTTCATGATGTTCTCCTCGTGGTTCACTGTGGCCAGGGCGATCGCTCTGGATTGGTTACAGCGTACCGCTTGGGGTGTCAGGTGCCGTCAGGACGATGTAAAGATTGAGTAAAGCGGAGAATGGCGTCGACGGAGCACGCTACAATCGAAACGGGCTTCAAGCGGAGAATAATGGGTGCAGAACCGCATTTTACTCATCGAGGACGACGACGAACTACGCAGTCTGCTGGCGCGCTATCTGAGCGGGCAAGGACTGGACGTGCGAGAGGCTGCCAATGGTCTCGATGGACTGGCACTCGCCCAGGATGAACTCGTCGATCTGGTGGTGCTGGATATCATGCTGCCGGATATCAATGGCTTGGAAGTACTGCGCCGTCTGCGTGGCAGAACGCGCCTGCCGGTGATCCTGCTCACGGCGCGTGGCGAGGAAACCGATCGCATCGTCGGTTTCGAGGTCGGTGCCGACGACTATATTCCCAAGCCCTGCAACCCGCGGGAGCTGGTTGCGCGCATTCAGGCCACGCTGCGACGCGTTGCCTGGGATCGGGAAACCGATATCGATGACGTCCAGATCGTTGGCGATCTGCGTGTCGAACCGGATCAGCGCCGGGTCTTCCAGAACGGGCAGCCGCTGGATCTGACCGCCACGGAATACGAGATCCTTCAGGTGCTGCTGAGCCGGATTGGTTCGGTGGTGCGCAAGACCGATCTGATGCAGTGGGCCTTGGGACGGCGATTGACGCCGCATGATCGCACCCTGGACATGCACGTCAGCAATCTGCGTCGCAAGCTGGACGGCGGCAAGCTCGAAGGTGGAGAGCCGTCGCGTATCGAGACGGTACGTGGTCTTGGCTACAGCTATCGGAGCCCGACATGACGCGTCGTCTGGGTTGGCCGCTGTTCTGGCGCATCTTCCTGCTGATCTGGATCGCCATGATTGTCGCCGTGTTTGCCAGCAACATGGCGCTGCACGAGTTGGCTCGAAGGGAACGTGTCCAGCTCGAACAGCGCGAGGATCTCCTGGGGCTGGCTCGGCAGGCGGTCGAATTGGAAACCTCGAACCAGCGCCGTGCTGCTCGGCGGTTTCTCCACCGGGAAGGTCAGCGCTTGCAACTGCAGCTGATTCTGCTGGAGGGAGATGAAACTGAAGGCGTCGGTCCGAGGAGTCATCCTCGCAGTCGTCGAGAGGGTTACCCCCAGCGCCCGGCGGTGATCGCCGCGCCGCAAGGGTATCAATTACTGGCCTGGCCGCGCGGTGGACGTGGCCAGGGCTGGCTCGATCCTCGCTGGTTTCGTTCGCTTGAATTGGGCCTGACGTTTGGCTTGATTACCTTCGCCTGCTGGTGGATCGCCCGCCATATCAGCCGGCCGCTGCGCCAGGTGGAAACCACCGCTCGCGCCATTGCCGAGGGCGATACCTCGCTGCGGGTGAGCGCATCCGTCGTCGATCGCCGTGACGAGATCGGCGCCCTGGCAAGCGCTTTCAATGCCATGACCACCCGCCTGGATACGCTGCTGAAACGCCAGCATCAGCTCCTGCGCGATGTCTCCCACGATTTGCGCACGCCCCTGGCGCGCCAGCGCGTGGCCATCGAGCTGGCAGTGGACGGCGGACAGGAACCGGAGCTGATGGCGACCATCCTGCGTCAGAACGAACGACTGGAGGCGATGACCGCCCAGCTTCTCACGCTGTATAGGGTGAGCGAGAAGGGCGGAACGATCGCGCGACAATCGCTGCGTTTCGTCAACGTGCTGAAAGAAGTGTTGGATGGCGTGGCGGATTACGCCTCCCAGCGCGGCGTAGATTGCCAGTTGAGTGTAGAGCAAGATGCAGACGAGGCGACAATCCACGGTGACGCCGATCTGATCCATCGCGCCCTGGATAACGTATTGCAGAACGCCTTGGATCACTCACCCTCAGGGTCCGAGATCGATATCAAGGTGACCCTGGAAGAACAACGGCTGGTCTGCGAGATTCGCGACGAAGGCCCCGGCGTGCGGGATGAGGACCTGACCAAGCTGTTTGAGCCCTTCTTCCGCTCGGATCAGGCCCGGGGCGGCAAAGGCTGGGGGCTAGGGCTCGCCATCGCCAAGGATATTCTCGCGGCTCATGGAGGAAGCGTCGAGGCCGCGAACGGCATCTCTGGCGGGTTGGCGATCAGGCTGGTCATGCCATTGCTTACCCCAACCCCTAAGGCTTGATGCGATAGCCGGTCTTGAATATCCAGGCCACCACGCCGAGGCATAGCCCCAGGAACAGCAGGATCATGGCTAGGCTGGCGGCCACGCTGACGTCGCTGATGCCGTAGAAGCTCCAGCGGAAGCCGCTGACCAGATAGACCACCGGGTTGAACAGGGTGATCGTCTGCCAGATCGGCGGTAGCATGTTGACCGAATAGAAACTGCCACCCAGAAACGTCAGCGGGGTGATGATCAATAGTGGCACCAGCTGCAGTTTCTCGAAGGTGTCCGCCCAGATGCCGATGATGAACCCCAGCAGGCTGAAGGTCAGCGCCGTGAGCACGAGAAACAGTAGCATCCAGAAAGGATGCTCGATGCGCAGCGGCACGAACAGGTTCGCCGTGGCCAGGATGATCAATCCCAGCACGATGGTCTTGGTGGCCGCCGCGCCGACATAGCCAAGCACGATCTCGAAGTAGGACACCGGCGCCGACAGCAACTCATAGATCGTGCCCGAGAACTTGGGAAAGAAGATCGAAAACGAGGCGTTGGAGACGCTCTGGGTCAGCAGCATCAGCATGATCAGCCCGGGTACGATGAAGGCGCCATAGCTGACCCCCTCGACCTGGGTGATGCGCGAGCCGATGGCGGCACCGAAGACCACGAAGTAAAGCGACGTGGAAATGACCGGCGACACCACGCTCTGCAGCAGGGTGCGCCTGGCCCGGGCCATCTCGAAACGGTAGATGGCGGCGACGGCTTGAAGGTTCATGGGCGCTCCCTCACCAGGCTGACGAATATCTCTTCCAGGGTGCTTTGATGGGTACGCAGATCCTTGAAGTTGATGCCCGCCGCGCTGAGTTCGCCGAGTAAACCCGGAATGCCGGTGCGATCCTGTTGGGAATCGTAGGTGTAGACCAGTTCATGGCCGTCTGCGGCGAGCTGTAGATCGTGGCCGTTCAGATTGCCCGGAATAGTCTCGAGCGGTTCCTGCAACTGCAGCGTCAACTGCTTGCGCCCCAGTTGCTGCATCAGGGCGGCTTTCTCTTCCACCAGGATGATCTCGCCGTTGCTGATCACGCCGATGCGATCCGCCATTTCCTCGGCCTCCTCGATGTAGTGGGTGGTGAGGATGATGGTCACGCCATTGGCGCGCAGTCCGCGCACCACCTCCCACATGTCTCGGCGCAGCTCTACGTCCACGCCGGCGGTGGGTTCGTCGAGAAACAGGATCTGCGGCTCATGGGACAGCGCTTTGGCAATCAATACCCGGCGCTTCATGCCGCCGGAAAGTGTGATCAGCTTGTTGTTGCGTTTGTCCCACAAGGCCAGGTCCTTGAGCACCTTTTCGATGTGCTCCGGACTCGCCGCCTTGCCGAACAGGCCACGGCTGAAGCTCACCGTGTTCCAGACGGTTTCAAAGGCATCCGTGGTCAGCTCCTGGGGCACCAGGCCGATCTGGGAGCGGGCCTTGCGATACTCCTTGACGATATCAAAACCATTCGCCAGCACCGTGCCCTCGCTTGGGTTGACCAGTCCACAGATGATGCTGATCAGGGTCGTCTTCCCGGCGCCGTTGGGGCCGAGCAGGGCGAAAATCTCACCGCGCTGGATATCGAGATCAATCTGTTTGAGGGCATTGAAGCCCGAGGCGTAAGTCTTGGACAGGTGCGAGACGCTAATGACCGATGACATGCAGTGTCCTTGTCGAAAAAGGATAGTGATCGTCCAGGGTATTTACCGCAAACGTTCAACTGGGTGAATGGCTGGATGAACGAGACGTTTGGTCTTTTGTTGCAACCGGCTCCGGGGCATCGTTCAGGAAACCACCAGATTGGCGGCGCCACAGTCGCGCATAAAGGCCGTTTTCGCGCAACAGTTCGTCATGGGTGCCAGTCTCGACGACACGGCCGTGTTCCATCACCACCAGACGATCGAGCATGGCGATGGTGGACAGCCGGTGGGCAATGGCGATGACGGTCTTGCCCTGCATCAGGGTGTAGAGCTGTTCCTGGATCGCCGCCTCGACCTCGGAATCCAGCGCCGAGGTGGCCTCATCGAGAATCAAAATCGGCGCATCCTTGAGCAATGTGCGGGCAATGGCGATGCGTTGACGCTGACCGCCAGAGAGCTTCACACCACGCTCACCCACGTGGGCATCATAGCCGGTACGTCCTTGAGGATCGGAGAGCGCGCCGATGAATTCGTGGGCATGGGCACGACGGGCGGCATCGATGATCTCGGCTTCCGAGGCCTCCGGGCGACCGTAACTGATATTGTCTCGCACCGAGCGGTGCAGCAACGAGGTGTCCTGGGTCACCATGCCGATCTGGCGGCGCAGCGATTCCTGAGTCACCTGGCTGATGTCCTGACCGTCGATCAGGATGCGCCCGCTTTCGAGATCGTAGAAACGCAGCAGCAGGTTGACCAGGGTCGATTTGCCCGCGCCGGAGTGGCCAATAAGGCCGATCTTCTCCCCCGGGCGGATCGTCAGCGACAAGTCCTCGATGACGCGCTGGGACTGCCCGCTTGCCAGTGGCTCACCGTAATGGAAGTCGGCCTGTTCGAAGCGTATCTCGCTGCGGGTGATGGTCAGCGGCTTCGACTCAGGTGTATCGGCAACGGTGACCGGTTGGGCGATGGTGTTGATACCGTCCTGCACGGTGCCGATGTTTTCGAACAGGCTGGCGACCTCCCATAGAATCCAGTCAGACATGCCGCGCAGGCGCATCACCAGGCCGATGGCCACGGCGATCGCGCCCAGCGAGATCAAGGATTGGTGCCAGGCGACGATGGCGATACCGCCGATCGCCACCAGCAGCAGGGAGTTGAGGGTCTGTAGGCACACGGTGAGCTGGGTGACCAGGCGCATCTGCTTGTAGACCGTACCCATGAAGCCATCCATGGCGCCCCGCGCATAGGCCTGTTCACGGCGGGTATGGGCGAACAGTTTGATGGTCTGGATATTGGTGTAGCTATCCACGACCCGACCGGTCATCTCGGCGCGGGCGTCCGCCTGGGCCATGGAAATCTTGCGCAGGCGTGGCACGAAAAACACCGAAATGGCGATATACCCCGCAAGCCACAGCACCAGTGGCAGCATCAGCCAGGGCTCGGTGCCGCCCATCAGGATCAGGGCGCCGGCGAAATAGACGACGATGTAGACGAAGACGTCCATCAGCTTCATCACCGTTTCGCGAATCGCCAGTGCCGTCTGCATGATCTTCTGGGAGACTCGCCCGGCAAACTCATCCTGAAAGAAGGGCAGGCTCTGATCCAGCACGTAGCGGTGGGCGAGCCAGCGTACGATCATCGGATAGTTGCCGTACACACCCTGATGCGTGACCAGCGAACTCGCCAGTACCAGCAGCGGGAACACCACCAGCACCAGCGCTGCCATGCCCACCAGTTCCCATCCGTACTCGGCAAAGAATGACTCCCGGGGCGTGTTGTTGAGCCAATCGACCAGATTGCCCATGTAGGCGAAAAAGACTACCTCGACGCTCGAGACCGCCGCGGTCAGCAATGACATCAGGATCAGCAGCGGCAGTACCGGCCGGGAGTAGTGATAGAGAAACGCCAGCAAGCCCTGGGGTGGTGTCTGGGGTTGTGCCTTGGGGAAAGGGTCGACCAGCTTTTCGAAGAAACGAAACATTGCAACCTATGACGGCGTGATGAAGCGAAAAGAGCGCCATGGCGAAGCTGCCATGGCGGGGAGATTGGATATGATACTAGGTAAGCATTGACCGTGTTTCGTTCACTCGAGTTCGACGTTGCCTTCGAAATCGATTTTCAGATTGAGATCACCGACTTCCAGTGTCATGCGGGCGGGGAGACTCTCGTCGCCTTTCAGTCGGCCTTCCTCGATGGCCTTGCCCACCGCCTGTTCGATCTCCCGTTGAGAACCGATACCGACTTTCTTCAGAAATTTACGAATACTGAGGTTGAAGGTTTCTTCGTTCATGATGACGTCCTTGACGATACTGGCGTGAATGATCCTGATAGCCTAACGCTGGACGCAGCACTTGTCTCGCAAACCCTCAAAGTGCACGTTCTGAAAACGCCAGTCGCACGCCCAATGCCACCAGCACGGTCCCCAGCACCCGATCGAGCCACTTGCTCAGTCTCGAGCTGTTGCGGAAAAAGGTGGTAGTGCGTGCCGCCAGCAATACGATCGAACACTCGATGATCACGGCAATGATATTGACCGCGAGCCCCAACAGGATGAGTTGTAGCGCCACCGGCCCTGCATCGACACGCACGAACTGCGGCAGAAACGCCATGAAGAAGATGGCGACCTTGGGGTTAAGCACATCGATCATGACCCCTTGCTTGTAGGCGCCCCAGGCGGTGACGTGCTTTTTATCCGCCGCTGCGGCATCGAAGCTTGCTCCGCTAGAACGCAATGCTTGAACGCCGAGATAGATCAAATAGGCGGCACCGATGTACTTCACGACCGTAAAGGCCACGGCGGAGGTCATCAGGATTGCCGAGATACCCGCGGCGGCGGCCACTACATGCACGAAAGCGCCGGAACACACACCCAGGGACGAGGCAATACCGATCCGGCGGCCATTGGCGATGGTGCGCGACAAGATGTAGATCAGATCCGGCCCCGGCGAGATGTTGAGCACGATCGCCGCGCCGAGGAATACGGACCAGTAGCCTAAATCGATCATGGCAATACCTTCATGCCTTTGTTTGTTTCATCATGGCGAATAAAGTCCACTAAAGAATTCTACTCTCGACCGTCAACAATAACGAGGCGTGCAAGCTATGGCACAAACAAAGAACGTCAACTTCATCGATGAAAGCGACGCGGCGAAATTGCTCCCTAAGCTGCCCGAATCCTTTGCCGTTCTATTCGAGCGGGGCGACGTTTCCGTTGAGCTGTTTTCTCCGCGAGGCGTAGATACGCAAACACCTCATGCTCAGGACGAGATCTATATCATTTCCTCGGGCCACGGTATTTTTCGTCTTGAAGATGAGTTGTTCGATTTCGAGCAAGGCGACTTCTTCTTCGTGCCGGCGGGGGCAGAGCATCGATTCGTCGAATTTTCCGACGATTTCAGAACCTGGGTGATTTTCTTTGGGCCCCGGCGTGACTGATTTTACACCACCAGATAATCGATCTTCTGCGCGGTTCGCTCGATGACGCTGGTGAGTGCTACGTCCTGCAGTTGACGGTGGAAGAGGGGACGTGTGGCGATGGCTGATGTTCCTCGTTCGAACAGGGCGGTAGCGGGTCGACCGGGATGCATCGAGGAGGTGTAGAGAATCCCGTCCGTGTCAGGGTAGGCGTCGTAGAGCCGTTGTGCCCAGCGGCGCGCCAGGGCGCGATCGCAACCTCCGATGGTGGAGGCACGAAGCTTGGTGGCGAAAGCGCCGGTCAGGTCCAGAAGGGTCATGTCGGCGTCCAGGGCAAAACAGCACAACACCGGTGCGCGGGATCGTGTATCGTTGACTCGCGCTGTCTGAAAGACTTCCGCAAGACAGGTAGGAATGGCCTCTGCCCCGGTCGCCAAGTACATGATGCCCCGCGACTGCTCATAGGCCCCACCGTCGCCATCGGGTAAGTGGTGATCGAAGCGCGAGGCGGTAGGGCCAAAATAGCGGAAGCTGTCCCAGTTGGTGGGATATTCGCCCCCGGCGAAGAAGAGTCGATATACCTGCTCGCCTTTTTCCAGAGTAGCCTTTACCGGAAGTAGGGCGCGCAATGCTTCCAACGACAACGGCTCGTCGGTCTTGATCATCTACAGCTCGCGGGCCATCCGTATCACCGGTTCCGGGGAATGCCCGGCCAGCAACCAGTCGCGGGGGCTGAGTATGGCGTCCAGCAGGTCCGATTCGAAATCCGCATGTGGCGTGAGAAAGAAGCGCTCCACGGCGAGAGGATGAGCGCTGACACTGAGGGCGTTCAATACCGGCTCGAGATTGGGCAGGGTGGCCGATTCGCCGAACTGCCAGCGAGGATAAACGCGCCGATTGGCGGAGGTCAGCGCATAGAGCGAGCCTTCGTCGGTACGTTGCCGAATGCGGCTGGTCGTGACCTCCAGTAATGTAGCGACCTCGCTTTGGCGATAAGCGCGCTTGACCAGTTGGGCATACTGCGTGACTGCTGAGCGCAGATTGTACTGCGATGCCATGCGATTCGACTCACCAACTCCCTCGGCGCCTCCTGCCATGAGAAGGCGTTCCTCATTTACTGACAAGGCATTGGTCGGGTTGGCCTGTTCATATACCGGGTGTTCGCGAAGAAACTCGGCCGCACTCGCCGCGAGACTCTCGATATCGGGAATACCTGCTTTCTCCAGCACTTGCATATCGTCCCGGGAGATCATGGCATTCACCTCATGGCTTGCTTTATCTTGAAAAAATAGAAACCGTTAATGGTGTCACTATAGCTTTGTTTGCGGCATTTCACCATTCAGTTTTTCCTGGGCTGCTATGGTGAGGAAACGTACCGCTACGATCGCTGACATTCCCGTGCCCGCCCCTAGTCATCGCTGTAACCGTTGCTGCTTACGCTTAGCCGGATGGCTGGATGGGTTGTCTACTCACTGCGCCGCTTGATCTGATCCCGCAGCGAGGTCGGGATCTGATGAATGATCAGTTGATCCCGGGTCTCGTCGTATTCGACCTGGGAGCCGAGTAGGTGGCTCTCGAAGCTGACCGAGAGGCCGTTGGCGCGACCGGTGAGGCGGCGAAACTGGTGCAGGGTGCGCTTGTCCGGGGGGATCTCGGCGCCGAGGCCGTAATCCTGGTTGCGAATGTAGTCGTAGAAGGCCTTGGGCTTCTGGTCGTCGACCAGTTCGGAAAGCTCATCCAGGGTGATCGGCTGGCCTGATCGCGCCTGATTGTTGGCGTAGTCGATCAGGGTGTCGGTCTTCTCCCGCGCCTGTTCCTCGGCGAAGTCCTCGCTTTCGACATAATCGCTGAAGGCCTTGAGCAGGGTGCGGGTCTCGCTGGGCGCATCCACGCCTTCCTCGCAGCCGATGAAGTCGCGGAAGTAGTCGGCGATGCGCTTGCCGCCCTTGCCCTTGATGAAGGAGATGTACTGTCGCGACGGCTCGGTGCCGCGCCAGTCGGTCAGGTCGATCCGCGCGGCCAGGTGCAACGAGCCGAGATCGAGCTGGCGGGCCGGGGTCAAGTCCAGCGCGTCGGTGACGCCCACACCCTCGCTGTGATGCAGCAGGGCAATGGCCAGGTAGTCGCTGTCACTCTGGGAATAGTGGGCGAAAAGCACATGTCCGCCCACGGAGAGATTGTTGCCCTCCATCAGCGTTTTCAAGTGCTCCGCGGCCTCGCGGGTGAAGGCGACGAAATCTTCCTCGCCTTTCAGGTACTGGCCCAGCCAGTTGCTGAACGGGTAGGTCTCTTGGTCGGCATTGAAGAAGCCCCAGGACTTCTGTTTGGCGTTGTAGCTGTCGTTCAATTCGGCCAGCAGTGTTTCCATGGCAGAGGAGTTGGGCAGGGCGCTGTCCCGAGCGTGCAGAGTGGCGGGCTGGCCGTCGGGCTGTTTGTCGATGAGATGAACGATGCTTTTCTGAATGGGCATAAATAGTCGCTAGAAATGATGAGTCAGTAACCGGCTTTAGGATCGACGGTATCGATAGGATCACCATTCTCCATGGCCTTGATCAATTCGGCTACCTGACCGGCGGCATCGCGCACGGGTGTTGGCCCGGCCATGTGCGGGGTGATGCGCACTCGTGGATGCAACCAGAGTGGGTTGGAGTCGGGAAGCGGTTCCTCGGTGAAGGCATCGAGCAGGGCACCGCGCAAACGGCCCTGCGGCTGATTATTTCCTTCGTCTCGGCCCAGGGCATCAAGCAACGCCTGTTCGTCGATCAGCGCACCGCGACCGGGATTGATCAGGCTGGCCCCCTCGGGCAACTGCGAGAGCGTGTCCGCATTGATGATGCCGCGAGTACTGACGGTATTCGGCAGCAGGGTGACCAGGGTTTGTACCTTGCCCAGCAGATGCGAAAGGCCGTCAGTCCCATGATGACAGGTCACGCCTTCAAGTGATTTGGGCGAACGACTCCAGCCGTAAACCGGAAAGCCGTCAGCGGCCAACGCCTTGGCCACATGTGCGCCGATCGCGCCAAGCCCCAGTACGCCCACCGGCCAGTCCGCCTTGTCGATCAACGGATATTCCTGCCAGTGAGCGTCGATCTGCTGGGCGAAATAGCGATCAAAACCCCGCTGAAAATAGAGCACGCCGAAACGCACATAATCCGCTATCAACGGCCCCATGCCCGCATCACGCAGCTTGACGATGGGCACGCCAGCGGGCAAGGCGGGGTTGTTCAGCAGGGCATCGACGCCGGCGCCGAGATTGACGATACCCTTCAACTGCGTCTGTTTTTCGAGCAGTTCAGCCGGAGGCTTCCATGCCGCCAGATAGTCCGCCGGCGTATCGCTGTCGCCCTCGCTGGTGACGATTTCGGCATTCGGGAGGCGCTTGGCGAGTGCCTCTCGCCATGTGTTAGCGTCATCGATATGAACCAATACTCGCATTCTGTTTCCTTATTTATGCTCTCACGTTTAAGGATACGCTAGGCTCGAAGCCGAGCTTCTTGCAAGTGATCAATAGTAAATGCAGCCGATTGAATGGCGCCGGAAAGACACAAGCATTTTTCTATCGGAGCCTAGTATCAGCGCGGAAACATTGATACATAGTGGGGCGGGTTCAAGCGATTGACGTTGGTGATGTTCACGTTGGCCACGGCAAGAATGCTTTACGATAAAGGGACGGTTTTCCATGAGTAGATGGATAGCCGGTTTTGCAATTTTCTGGTGGAACGAGGCCGATGAGTCAGGTTGCCCTGCCATTCAAGCGTGAAGAATATGCTCAGCGCCTGTTGAAGGTGCGTACGGAGATGGCGACTCGCGGTATCGACGTGCTGATCGTCAGTGATCCTTCCAACATGGCGTGGCTGACCGGCTACGATGGCTGGTCGTTCTATGTGCACCAATGTGTGCTGCTGGGCCTGGAAGGAGAGCCAGTCTGGTACGGCCGTCGTCAGGACAGCAACGGCGCTCTGCGTACCTGCTGGATCGATCCCGAGAACATTACCTACTACCCGGATTACTACGTGCAGAATCCGGACATGCACCCAATGGAGTATCTGGCCCAGTCGATCATGCCGGACCGCGGCTGGCATCTTGGCGTGGTCGGGGTGGAGATGGACAACTACTACTTCTCCGCCAAGGCCTATCAGAGCCTGGTACGGGAGCTGCCCCATGCCCGGTTTCAGGATGCCAATGCATTGGTCAACTGGTGCCGCGCCATCAAGTCGCCCCAGGAAATCGAGTACATGCGGGTGGCGGCCAGAATCGTGGAGTGCATGCATTCGCGTATCCTGGAGATGATCGAACCCGGCCTTGCCAAGAGCAAGCTAGTCTCGGAAATCTATCGGGTAGGCATCGAGGGCTGGACGGCCCCGGACGGCGTGGTACACGGTGGCGATTATCCGGCCATCGTGCCGCTGTTGCCCACCGGTGCCGATGCCGCTGCACCACATCTGACTTGGGACGATACACCGTTCCGCGAAGGTGAGGGCACCTTCTTCGAGATCGCTGGCTGTTACAAGCGCTATCATGCGCCTCTGTCGCGGACCGTATTCCTCGGCAAGCCCCCGCAAGAGTTCGTGCGCGGTGAATCGGCACTGCTCGAAGGGATCGAGAACGGCCTGGCGGTGGCCCGGCCCGGTAATCGCTGTGCGGATATTGCCATGGCGCTGGGTATGGCCATGGACAAGTACGGCTTCGACCGTGGCGGGGCACGCTGCGGTTATCCCATCGGCATCAGCTACCCGCCGGACTGGGGCGAGCGTACCATGAGCCTGCGCCCTTCAGACGAAACCATACTCGAACCCGGCATGACCTTTCATTTCATGCCCGGGATGTGGATGGACGATTGGGGGCTCGAGATTACCGAGAGCATTCTGATCACCGAACGAGGTGCCGAGCCGCTGGCAAACTTCCCGCGTCAGCTGTTCGTCAAGTAACAGGTGTTTATCAAATAACAAGGAGGTGTCATGAGCAAGCGGCCCAGCCCGATTTCCGCCACCGTCGATTTCGATGCGGATGGCGTTCAGCACGGCTTTCTCAAGCTGCCGATCTCCAACGACGAGTCCGCCTGGGGTGCGGTGATGATTCCCGTCACCGTGGTCAAGAACGGCGAAGGCCCCAGCGCCTTGCTTACCGGTGGCAATCACGGCGATGAGTACGAGGGCATCACCGCGCTGATGAAGCTGGCCAATACCCTCAAGGCTGATGACGTGCAGGGTCGCGTGATCATCGTGCCGATGATGAACATGCCGGCGGCTCAGGTGGGGCGACGCACCTCGCCGATGGATGGTGGCAATCTCAATCGCAGTTTTCCCGGCGATCCGGATGGCAACGTGACCGAGAGGATCGCCGACTACTTCACTCGTACCCTGGTACCGCTGGTGGACGTGGTGCTGGATCTGCATTCCGGTGGTCGCACCCTGGATATCATACCGTTTGCCGCCTCGCATCTACTTGACGACAAGGAGCAGCAGCGCCTTGCAGTGGAAGGCGCCAAGGCCTTCGGCGCCCCGACGGCGATGCTGATGTTCGAACTCGATGCCGCCAAGCTGTTCGACACTGCCGTTGAAAGCCAGGGCAAGATATTCGTTGCTACCGAGCTGGGAGGCGGGGGTACCACAACACCGGAAAGCCTGGCGATCACCGAGCGGGGCGTGCGCAATTTTCTGATTCACTATGGCCTGATCGAGGGAGAGCTGACGCTGCCGGAAAACCCCCAGGTCTATATGGATATGCCGGATGCCACCTGCTACGTGCAGAGTGAACACACCGGCCTGCTTGAATTGACTCTGGCCATTGGCGATGCGGTACGAGAAGGCGAGGTGATCGCCCGGGTCTATGACATGACCCGAACCGGTGCCGAGCCGGTGGAGTACCGCGCCGCGCGGGATGGCGTGTTGATAGCACGACGCTTCCCGTCCCAGGTCAATATGGGGGATACCATCGCGGTGATTGGTGTCCTGGTCGATTCGTTGGATTGATAGATGAAACTCGACCGTTACGACATCAAGATTCTCGAGATTCTGGCCAGGGACGGCCGGATCACCAAGTCGCGATTGGCCGAGGCGATCAATCTCTCGGTCAGCCCCTGCTGGGAGCGGGTCAAGCGGTTGGAGAAAGCGGGCATCATCGAAGGCTATGGTGCCCGCATCAACGCTCGCGTGCTGCAAAAGCGTGCGCCGGTATGGATGCAGATCGAACTCAAGCAGCACAATGCCGAAAGCTTTCTACGCTTCGAGAACGCCATTCATGCTACGCCGGAAGTCACCGAGTGCGTGGCGGTCGGGGGCGGCGTGGATTATCTGGTCAAGGTCGAGGCGTCCTCCATCGACGCCTATCAGCGTATGATCGATGACTGGCTGATGTCCGACCTGGGCATCGAACGCTATTTCACGTACATCGTCACCAAGACGGTCAAGGCGTCGACGCCCGAAATTCAGATCGAGCAGGGATGATTGTTCCAGGGTTGCTTCCAGGCCACCTTGCCGCTCGGGGCTTATTGATCGAGTCGCTGCACCCGAGCACGCAGTTGTTCCAGTTCCTCGAGCAAATCCAGCGCTAGCGCGGCGCCTGCCGTATTCACACCCAAGTCCTGCCTGAGCCGCTGGACACAGCGAATTCGACGCACGCTGATGCCATAAAAACGCCAGCCGGACGGGTCACGCCCGACGGGATCGAGGACGCCTTCATCAACCAGGTCGACGATCTGATCCGCAGGCAGTTGGCAGGTGCGACACAGTTGGGCCAAGGTCAATTCGATGTCCTCTTCCAGCACCTCGGAGGACAATGTCGGTAGGTCTCGTTTTGTCATGATCATACCCCCAGATTCGCGCGCGGGTTGAACGTGAAGGCCTTCTCGAATTCGCGGTAGGCTTGCCTGGCGGCGTCATCGTCCGCAGGCGGCAAGACGATCTTAACTATCACGTAAAGATCTCCCGGCGTCCTCCCGGGCAGGCCGCGTCCTTTCAAACGCAACTTGCGTCCCGTCGCAGAGCCGGCAGGGATCTTCAAATCCACGGACCCCGTAGGCAAGGGCGCCTTGACCGTTGCTCCAAGTGCCGCTTCCCAAGGCGCTACAGGTAAATCCAGAAATATATCCTTGCCTTCTACCTGGTAGAAAGGATGCGGATGAAATTCGACTTCCAGATACAGATCGCCGGATTCACCCTGGCCCAGGCCTGCCTCGCCTTGCCCGGCAAGGCGAATATGCTGGCCTGGGCGTACGCCCTTGGGAATCTTGACGTTGAGGGTGCGCTCCCGTGAATGCAGACGACCATCGCTCCCAGGCTGTGATTGGGTCAGCGAGAGGGTACGAGTGGCACCCTGATAGGCATCCTGTAGATCGATGATCACCCTGGCATGGCTATCTTGACCGCGCATATGAAACTCACGTTGCGAGTGAGGCCGATAGCCACCCCCGGCATTGCCCCGACCGAACAGACTCTCGAAAAAGTCGCTGAACTGATCCGTGTTTGAATCTGTGAACCCACCGCCATGAAAGGCGAAGTCCTCGTTCCAGTCCGGCGGCGGCTGGAAATCCTGACCGCCTTGCCAGTCCGCCCCGAGCTGATCATAGGCGGCGCGCTTCTCCGGGTCCTTGAGGACTTCGTACGCCTCGCCCATCTCCTTGAATTTCGCCTCGGCGTCCGGCTCCTTGTTGATGTCCGGATGATACTTGCGCGCCAGCTTGCGATAGGCGCGCTTGATCTCGTCCTGGGACGCGTCTCGCTCGACGCCCATGAGCTGGTAATAATCCTTGAACTCCATATCCCTTCGATCCTTTCGTGCTGCCTTGAGGGCATCCAAGCGTGTTTTGTCAGAACTGTCCAGTGCCAACAGTCACAGAAAATTCTGCAACTCTTGCGGACAACTCCAAAAGAACTTCGTGCCAGCAGCCCTTGGGACAAAAATTATCCAGTCGAGACACGTAGTAACCTGAGGCTGTATTCAGGCAGACCGCTGCCTGCTTTTTGTTTCAAGGAGGCACCCATGAAGCTCAACGATCCGCGCCTGTTTCGCCAGTATGCTTATGTCGATGGCAAGTGGACCCACGGCGATGGTGGCCGTGAGATGGCAGTGATCGATCCGGCCACCGGCGAGACGCTAGGGCACATACCCCTGCTCGAACCCGAGCAGATTCGCGATGCCGTGGAGGCTGCCGACAACGCCTTCGTCCAATGGCGGGCGTTGCGGGCGGATGAGCGCTGTGAGCGTCTATTGGCCTGGTACGACCTGCTGCAGGCCAATCGCGAGGATCTGGCCATCATCATGACCCACGAGCAGGGCAAGCCGTTGCCGGACGCTCGGGGCGAGGTGGAATATGGTGCCAGCTTCATTCGCTGGTTCGCCGAGGAGGGCAAGCGCACCTTCGGCCAGACCATTCCCAGCCATATTCCCAATGCGGCGCTCGGCACCCTCAAGGAGCCGGTAGGCGTGGCGGCGCTGATTACCCCCTGGAATTTTCCGCTGGCGATGATCACTCGCAAGGCCGCGGCGGCCATGGCCGCGGGTTGTCCGGTGATCGTCAAGCCTGCTGGCGAGACGCCGTTCTCCGCCCTGGCACTGGCGGAACTGGCCGAACGCGCCGGCATCCCCGCAGGCGTGTTCAACGTGGTGCTTGGCGAGGCAGCGGAAGTCTCCGAGGTGCTGTGCAAGGAAGAGCGGGTCAAGGCGCTCTCATTCACCGGCTCCACACCGGTCGGGCGGCTGCTGCTGGAGCAGTGCGCCAGCACCGTCAAGCGAGTGTCGCTGGAGTTGGGGGGTAATGCGCCGTTTATCGTCGGCCCCGACGTCGATCCCAAGGAGGCCGCCCTTGCTGCGGTGGCAGCGAAGTTCCAGACCGCAGGGCAAGACTGCCTGGCGGCCAATCGCATCCTGGTGCATGAAGACGTTCACGACGAATTCGTCGAATATTTTACCCAGCGCATGAAGGCTCTCAAGGTCGGCAATGGCTTGATCAGTGAAATCGATCTTGGCCCGCTGATTCATCAACGGGCCGTGGAAAAGGCTGCCAGTATTGTCGACGATGCGATCTCCAAAGGGGCGACTCTGATTCACGGCGACCAGTCCATGGCGCCGGGTGAAAACTTCTTCATGCCGACGCTGCTGACCGGCGTGACCGCCGACATGCAAATCTGGCGAGAGGAGAATTTCGCGCCGGTGGCTGGCATCACCAAGTTCTCGAGCGACGATGAAGCCATCGAGATGGCCAACGATACCGAATACGGCCTGGCGGCTTATGTCTACACCCACGATATCCGTCGTATCTGGAAGATGTTGCGTGCGCTCCAGAACGGCATGGTCTCGGTCAATAGCGTGAAGATGACCGGCCCACCGATTCCCTTTGGTGGGGTGAAGCAATCGGGGCTGGGGCGTGAGGGGGGCACTGCCGGCATCGAGGAGTATCTGGACACGAAATATTATTGCCTTGGCGGTCTCGGCTCTTTATCGGGGAGTTGATTGAAACCGGCTGCGCTCGACCAGGCGTTGTTGATTCGCCGGCGTGAAATGCTCATGGACACCAGTCCACTCCGCTTTCCCGCCGGCAAATCGCCTAGCCTGGTCTTCGCTCGCTCGGTTTCAGTTGGGGCAACACCGCATTTAATGACCAATAATTTTCTTAAAAAAGCTTATTCAGGAGAAGTTGATGAGTACCCATCAGGAGTTGATCGATCGTGATCGCAAGGTGACGTTTCATGCGTCCACCCATCTGCGCGACTTTGCCCATGGCGATGCGCCGGGCCGGGTGATCACCGGCGGCAAGGGCATCAATATCGTCGACAAGGATGGCCGCGAGATGATCGACGGCTTCGCCGGCCTGTATTGCGTGAACATCGGCTACGGCCGTACCGAAATGGCCGAGGCGATCTACCAGCAGGCGCTTGAACTGTCCTACTACCACACCTATGTAGGCCACTCCAGCGAGCCGCTGATCGAGCTTTCCGAGAAGATCATCAAGCTCGCCGGCATGAACATGTCCAAGGTCTACTACGGCATGTCTGGTAGTGATGCCAACGAGACCCAGCTCAAGATCGTGCGTTACTACAACAACGTGCTGGGCCGTTCGCAGAAGAAGAAGGTCATCTCGCGTAGCCGTGGTTATCATGGTTCCGGCATCGCTTCCGGATCGCTGACCGGCTTGCCGACCTTCCACAACCATTTCGATCTGCCCATCGAGTCCATTCGTCATACCGAGGCGCCTTACTATTACCGGCGCAGCGATGCTCAGGCGAACATGAGCGAGCGCGAGTTCGCCAAGGACTGCGCCGCCAAGCTCGAGGAAATGATCCTTGCCGAAGGCCCGGATACCGTGGCCGCCTTCATCGGCGAGCCGGTGCTGGGCACCGGGGGCATCGTCCCGCCGCCGGAAGGTTACTGGAACGAGATTCAACAGGTGCTCGACAAGTACGACGTGCTGCTGATCGCCGACGAGGTGGTGACCGGCTTCGGACGCATCGGTACCGACTTCGGCTCGCATTTCTACGGCATGAAGCCGGATCTCATTACTGTAGCCAAAGGCCTGACCAGCGCCTATCAGCCGCTATCCGGCGTGATCGTCGGCGACAAGGTGTGGCAGGTACTCGAACAAGGGACTGGCGAATATGGCCCGATCGGCCATGGCTGGACTTATTCCGGTCATCCGCTGGGCGTCGCTGCCGGCTTGGCTAACCTCGCGATCATCGAACGCGAAGGCTTGACCCAGAACGCTGCCGAGACCGGTGCCTATCTGCAGCAACAGATGCTGAAAACCTTCGCTGAGCACCCCTTGGTGGGCAACGTGCGCGGCGTTGGGCTGCTGGCGGCACTGGAGTTTTCGCCGAACCCAGGGCGCCGCGAGCATTTTGCGCCGGCGCTCAAGGTCGGCCCGCGCATCAGTGCCGCGGCGATGGAGGAAAACCTCATCGCCCGGGCCATGCCGCATGGCGACATCCTCGGCTTCGCGCCGCCGCTGGTGGTCAATCGTGCCGAGGTCGATGAAATCATCGCTCGCGCCAAGCGCGCCGTGGACAAGGTCACCGATGAACTGACCCGTTCCGGTGATCTGAAATAAGCGACGTTTTTTCCGCATTCAAAAGCCAGGCTCTCGAAAGCCAGATTTTCGAGAGGGCCTGGCTTTTTTCATTGTGAGAATCCAAGAGAAAGACACAATTCGTTTGCGGCGCTACTATGCCAATAACATAAGATATATAAGGAGTTCCCCGTGCCTGATCCCGGTCATCATTCCGTTACCCTGGAGTCGATCTACCAGGCCCGTGCTCGGATCGCGGAGCAGGTGGTACGTACACCACTGCTTCGTTCCATGGCGCTGTCTCGGCGTTTTGATGCCGAGATCTTTCTCAAGCTGGAAAACTGCCAACCCACCGGCGCCTTCAAGCTGCGTGGGGCGACCAACATGATCGCTGCGCTGATCGAAAAGCACGGCAAGGATTCACTTGGCCGGGGGGTCGTCACGGCGTCTACCGGCAATCACGGTCGGGCGGTGGCATTTGCAGCGGCGCGTCTTGGCGTACCGGCGACGGTCTGCCTCTCGGAGCGTGTGCCCGATAATAAGGTAAAGGCAATCGAGGTGCTGGGAGCCAAGGTGAAGCGTGTCGGTCAGAGCCAGGACGAGGCCTTCGAGGAAGTCGCACGTCTGGTCGAGGAGCAGGGCATGACGCTGATTCCGCCTTTCGATGATCCGTTGATTGCCAGCGGGCAGGGCACCATCGGCCTGGAGCTGTTGGAAGATCAGCCCTATCTCGACCGGGTGATCGTTGGACTCTCGGGAGGTGGCCTGCTGGGGGGTATCGGGGCAGCTCTCAAGGCGATTCGCCCTGATACCTGGGTGACCGGGGTGAGCCTGTCTCAGGGGGCGGCGATGTGGGAAAGCCTGGAGGCCGGCCGGCCGGTCGATGTCGAGGAGAGCGATAGTCTGGCGGATTCACTCAACGGCGGCATCGGACTGAACAACCGCTATACCTTCGATCTGGTATCCGAGGTGATGGACAATCATTATCAGGTATCCGAGCCGGCCATCGCCCGGGCCATGATCAGCATGCTGGAGCACGAGAAAATGCTGGTGGAAGGCGCCGCCGCCATCGGCCTGGCCGCCATCGAGGAGCATGGCATGAATGTGCAAGGTCAGAAGGTGGCATTGATCGTTTCGGGTAACGGCGTGTCGCTGGAAACCTTCGATCGCGCCCGCACTTTGGCCGGAACTGCTTGATTTGCATGCCCTCGGCGGAGGCAAACTCCGCCGAGGCATGTCAATTTTTTCGAACGAAAATGAACAAATGTAGGAAAAGAGTGATCATCATCAACTTTCATAGCATTTCGGATTGTTAGTATCTTGGGCAAGATAGTGGCTCCCTTCCTCCTTGCGTAAGAAGAATGTACCCATGATTCGTCGTTTGCTTGTGCCTCCCCGCTTTCGTTCTCTTCCTTGGTTGTTGTCGTTACTCACCCTGTGGCTCGTCTCTCCCGCTGCGCTGGCAGTCAGCGGTGAGCTGGATATGACCAGTTCAGCGGTGGGCATGATCGCCCTGGTGGTTTTCGTCCTGGCTTATGCGCTGGTGATGCTTGAAGAAAAGCTTCATATGCGCAAGTCCAAACCGGTGCTGGTGGCGGCAGGTATCATCTGGGCGCTGATCGGTTGGGTATACGTTCAGGCGGGTATGCCCCATGCCGCCGAAGAGGCGTTCGGCGAGACCTTTCTGGAATTCGCCGAGCTGATGCTGTTCCTGCTGGTGGCGATGACCTACATCAATGCCATGGATGAGCGACGCACATTCGATGCCTTGCGCGCCTGGATGGTAGACCGGGGGTTCAGCTATCGCAGCCTGTTCTGGTTGACCGGCGTTCTTGCCTTCGTCATTTCCCCGATAGCGGACAACCTGACCACGGCACTCTTGATGTGTACCGTCGTGATCAAGGTCGCCGAAGGCGATCGGGCCTTCATCAATCTTTGTTGTGTGAACATCGTGGTTGCCGCCAACGCCGGGGGCGCATTCAGCCCGTTTGGCGACATCACCACCCTGATGGTGTGGCAAGCCGGTCTAATCGAGTTCTACGAATTCTTCGAGCTGCTGGTGCCCTCGCTGGTCAACTTCCTGGTGCCGGCCGTTATCATGAGCTTCTTCGTCAAGAAGCGTCGTCCGCAAGCGCAGGATGACGTTGTCGATCTCAAGCGTGGCTGGAAACGCATCATCGCGCTGTTCTTGCTGACCATCGCCTCGGCGGTGGCCTGTCATACGCTTCTGGGGCTACCGCCGGTGTTGGGCATGATGACCGGGCTTGGTTATCTGCAGTTCTTCGGTTACTACCTGCGTCAGAGCCTGCCGCGCTCCCTGGAGCGCAAGCGGGAGCGTTATTCGCGGCGGGGCGATCAGCGCAAGCTCCAGCGCCTGGGTAGCGTCGTGCCGTTCGATGTGTTCAACCGCGTCGCCCATGCGGAGTGGGATACCCTGCTGTTTTTCTACGGCGTGGTCATGTGCGTGGGTGGGCTAGGGTTTCTCGGCTATCTATCGATGCTCTCGGAGCTGCTCTACGTCCAATGGGATGCCACCTGGGCCAATATCATCCTCGGCGTGGTCTCGGCGGTGGTCGATAACATCCCGGTGATGTTCGCCGTACTCACCATGCAGCCGGACATGTCTCATGGTCATTGGTTGTTGATCACCCTGACCGCGGGTGTTGGCGGCAGCCTACTCTCCATCGGTTCCGCCGCTGGCGTGGCGTTGATGGGGCATGCGCGTGGCTCCTACACCTTCATGGGTCACCTGAAATGGGCGCCGGCCATCTTCCTTGGCTACGTTGCCAGCATTCTGACCCACCTATGGCTGAATGCGGGGAGTTTTGCGATCAGCGGTTGATTGGCGACAATGGAGAGACATCGACATGACCGGGAGTCTTCTTCATGCAGCTTTTCAATCGCGACGTTATCAGTGGCGCGGTGCAACTCGACCATGCAGCGCTTGAGGCAATAGAGGAGGGGTTTCGAGCGCTGGGCCGTGGCGAAGTGATCCAGCCGCCCATCCTCTCGATGGCCATCGAGGAATCCAATGGCGAGGTGGATGTGAAGACCGCCCACATTCGCGGCTTCGAGCGCTTCGCCATCAAGGTCAGCCCCGGTTTCTTCGACAATCCCAAGCTCGGCTTGCCGAGTTTGAATGGCCTGATGATGGTGTTCTCCGCCAAGACCGGGCTGGTGGATGCGGTGCTCTTCGACGAGGGCTATCTCACTGCGATACGCACCGCCCTGGCCGGGGCGATTGCGGCCAGGCATCTGTCACGGGAGAACAGCCGCCGCGTGGCCGTGCTGGGGGCTGGCGAACAGGCGGAATTGCAGGTGAAAGCGCTGCAACTGGTGCGCGATATCGACTGCGTCGATGTCTGGGCGCGCAAGCGCGACTCCGCCGAATCCTACGCCGAGCGTATGCGTACCCTAGGTCTCACGGTCAACGTGCACGACAGCGTCAAGGCCGCTTGTGCCCAGGCGGATATCATCGTCACCACCACTCCCTCACGAACCCCGATCCTCACCGCCCAGGATGTGCCGGAAGGCGCCCACGTTACCGCCATGGGCTCGGACAGCCCCGAGAAGCGCGAATTGGATGAATCGCTGATGACCCGCGCCGATGCCTTCGTCTGCGATACCCGTGCCCAAAGCGAAACCAACGGCGAACTCAAGGCCTTTTCCCGGCGCGCGCGTTCGGATTCGAGAGCATTGAGCGGCCCGGCGGACTTCGGCGCCGATGGCAAGCCGCCATTCAAGGTTTACGAATTGGGAAAGGTAATTGCTGAAGGGCAGCACCTGCGCCTTTCGGATGTCAGCATCACGGTGTGCGACCTGACCGGCACCGGCGTACAGGACACGGCGATCGCCAACTTTGCGCTGGGGCGTTTGATGGGTGAACAAGGTGCAAATTCATAAAAGCGGAAAATAGCGGCTTGCTACATTACGCGGCAAGCGCATCTTCATACAATAGAGCAGCTTGGACTCTGAAGCGGTAGGAATCACTATCATGCACGGGCAGATAGGGGCGGTAGCGTGCCCGGCATCGACATCCCGATTTCGTTACCCGAGGGGACTGGGCACGCTATGAAATCGGATGAAGAAACGTATCCAGTAGCAGTAGGACTTCTCGATACGTTGACTATAGCGCTTAACTCGCATGGTGGCCTTTACACGCCCCATCAGCTTCGGCGGTCTGCTGTGCGTATCTATATGGTGTCTCTTGCTATATATACATACAGCATTATTGCTCCTGGCAAAACGCGCAAGCGCGCGAATTCTGCATAGGCTGCCGAGCTATTCTCAATACTTTGTGATATCAATGGGTTAGGCGAAGAAAGACGTGCTAGATAACATTGTTGAACACACTAGCGCGTTCATTCAATATCAGAGCGTTTCGTGTAATACCTGTTAGCTGCCCCGGCGGCATAAGGATTTAATCTCCACATGAAAAAATCTAGCCAAATGATTGAGTGGCTGAAGGGATCAAAGTTTGCGATTAAAACACCAGTTAATCACATGTTTTGGGTTCGCCCTTCTGATGTCTGTAAAAGGAATGGTGTGGTACAAACGGTTGGTGACTTGTGCTTCGAAATCGAACAGCAGTTAGATAGTGAACGTAGTTATAATGATGCTGATGAAATTCAAGATTGGTATGTTTGGGATTATTACCCCTCTCAGGGGGATAGACGTTGTGTATTTACCCAGATGCCTCCTCTGGATAACGGCATATTTTATAGTCGGTCCTGTAGCGAAGAGCGTCTAGCAAAAATCAAAAAACTCCTAGGCCAGTACGAAAGCGTTAGAAATCACCATCATTCTGGAAGAATTCTTGCTACAGATGGTGTTTTGTCTTGGCTGCACCTTGGTACAGGACTCCAATGGGCCACATTTAGCTATCTCCAATCGACCCGAAATGACTATGCTGAAGTCCTGAATGATTTATGTTACGCAGGGTATACAGATTGGCGTATTCCTACAATTCAAGAAATTCGTGCGATGTTCTCGGCTGACAAAGAGCTGTTCGAGGTGGGGACGCATCCATTAGCAGATTCCTTGCCTACAGCAATGCCCCTGCCGGTCGAGCAAACACCAAAGATTCATCCGTCCGCTGATAGCCTTAAGGGATATTACGTATTCAAGAAAGAATCTACGGTTAGAACAGGAACTCGGTATAACCGAAGTGACGAACGAATCGACGATGGAGGTAATTACACCGGCAAGTTCATTGCAGTCCGAGGAGAACGAAAGTTACAGAGAAATTTTCAAACTGCATGGGCCGGCACTTTGCTTCAATGGACTGAAATGAATATGACTTTGGTAGAGCAAGGTCAGCTACCAGGGTCTTCTAGAGGCTGGAAAAATCTCGAGTGTTTAATGTTACGTGGCGAACACTTTAAAAATGAGAATTACATGGCTGCCTGTGCTGCCATGACATACTTAGAGAAATTGAAAGAAATATGGCTAACGGTCGATGAGTCGTTTCATGAGATTCCTTGCCCACTCTACAATTTGTCTCAAATTAAAAAACTGCGTGTCTGGAATAAAAACACTGGGGTCAAGGACGTCGAAAAGTGGTCAATTACACATGTTTCTTCTGATGTTAAAAAAATGAAAAGTCTAGAAGATATTACATTGGATTGGCAGGTTGACTTGACCAAACTTCCTGATGAGATATTTGATCTGCCCAATTTAACTTCTCTAAACCTAGGTGGTTGTTGGGGCTTAATTCTCTCTGAAAAGCAGGTCATTAAAATTTGCGAGCTTGCTAAGGCAGGAGTCTATATATCCATACCGCCATTAAAACTCCACATGGAAAGTTGTCGAATGATGCTTATAAGAGCTGTAAAAGATTATGGTGGCGAAATAGATTGGAATACCATGAAGAGTGTGTTTGAGAATGGCACCGAAAAGTAAACGAGAGACTGATGGTACGAATAACTACCAATTTATATCAATGGCTATTGCATATTTGGAAATAGGAAAGGTGGCAGCCGAGGCTGAAACTGAGCTGGGAAATGATGCTGATTATCAGAATGCTATAGCTTATCAGCTATTTCATGCTGTCGAGCTCTTCTACAAGCAAATGGTAAAAAATAAAACTGGATCAGTTCCTCACATTCATGATTTAAAGGAGCTTGAAGATAAATATGCCAGACTTTATCCCGATCCCAGCTATAAGCTTGATCACCCTTTCGACTTTTCAGATTATTGTACTTCCGAATTGAATCCGGACGAAGATGATCTGTATGTAGCACATGTCTCAAAGTTTAAGCCAAGATTTATGGACCAGCATTTGCGATATCCGGCTGACGAAAGGACAGGTGGATATTCATTTAATATCGATGGTTCAGAATTCGACAAAATCAAAGCTAAGATGACTGATATCTATGCAACTAGCAGCTAACAAGGCGCAGCACACGGACAATTTTTACGCTGCGCTCCAAAATTGTTGGTGAGCGCGGCGTTAGCATAAAAGACAAATATGGATATCTTGAACAACTTAAACACATTGATCGCTCTGTCAACGGTTATTATTGGCTTGGCATGCTATCTGTTCGGAAATAGGGTTAAATCGCTCTACTTAAAGGTAGAGACTCATATAGGGTTGATCTTTCTTGCTCTCAAAGAATTTAAACCGGTTTCCTGGGAAGATCAGATAAATCAGATACTAGACAAAGCTTTCGGGGAAAGATATTTTTCAAAACGTGCGTTAGTTGTTTCTGCTATTCATACATCTGTATCAGGTTTCATCCTTGTGGGTGTTCCATTTACTTTATTATGGATTTATTCGAGTAGTGTTGCTGATTATGGTATTACTTGGTCTGGTATTTGGTACCCGTTAGTTTTTCCATTCTCAGTTTTATTTACTAATTTTGTTTGGGACTATTTAAGTTTTTCAGCAACTCGTGCTTTATTACGAAAATCAATAGGCAAAGGTATCATCATAGTATTTGTCATACTAATAATTGATATATTGATTGCATCTATTTTTGGTGTTTTGGCAGCGGCTCATAAATATTTGGGGATACAATTTGGCTCTTGGTTTCATGCCAAACCATTTATTAAGGAAGTCTTGCTGCTTCAAATGATGTCATGTTTTATAACTAGTTTTAGCGTGACTCTCTGGGTATGGTTCTATTTAATCCTCCATACGGTTAGCGGCATAACTAATTATGCTCTAAAAGTTACCGGTGTTGTTATTGATCAAAAGAGCTTCATTGATAAACCTCTAGCGTTTATCTCTTTTGTTCTGCTGGTGATAGTCTTTATCTATGGCGTTTTCAGTGCTTTTGGCATAGAGAAAATGTATACAAGAGAGACAGGTAGTTGATGAGTAGGAGTTTGAAGGCTTAATCTAAAGTGTAAATTCTACGTATGGGTATAAGCGAAAATGCTAAGTGCTTATTCAAAATTAATCGCGCAATCAGTTCCATAGCCACCCAGCAGGCGGTGTACCTCATCATAGAGGCGGTCAAACGAGAGGTACGCACTCAGTGGCAGCCATACGTACTTCATCTGCCGCCACAGGATCTCAATCAGATTCAGCTCCGGTGAGTAAGCCGATAGGTAGACCAGGTACACACGATGCGACATCCACTCCACGATCTTCCGTCTGAAGGTCTTGGAGCGATGCATGCTGGCATTGTCGAGCACTACAACG
Organism: uncultured Halomonas sp.; assembly: GCF_947493865.1. GTDB lineage: Bacteria > Pseudomonadota > Gammaproteobacteria > Pseudomonadales > Halomonadaceae > Modicisalibacter. The sequence continues at coordinate 53,497 of NZ_CANLTC010000001.1, read as the reverse complement.
GCGAAGGTATCGGAGGCTTTCTGGGCCACAAAATGGTCAAACGCCTCGATGACTGTCTCGGTGGTCACGGGTTCGGTGGTGGTGTGGTAGATCAGTTTCCCGGCTCGGCTGAGAAACCCCAGTACGTTCAACCTTCGGCTGTGTGAGTAGGCGGTCACCTCGCAGGGTTTACCGATGGGACTCCAGGCGTACGGCACTGCCGATGATTGCGAAAACCCTGATTCATCAAAGTAATAGAGCTCATGCTCGCCTTGGTCTTCCCGTTGGTGAAGCGCCTTGAGGAGGCCCTGAGTGTTGCGGAAAGCCGTCTCGGCACGCCGTGCCTTCAGTGAATGCCGAATGCGCTTGAAGCTATGGCGATTTTTTTTTCAACGCCCGGCGAAGGGTCACCTTGCTGACTGTCTTGCCGGTCTCTTCTTGCAGGCGAGCCTCAAGGCTCGAATCTGATGAGGCTGCTCGGCGACCAGTTCCTGCAGTCGCTGGTGGTCGTGTTCATCCAGGATCGGCGTGCGGCCACTACGGGGTTTGTCGATCAGCCCGTCGAGGCCCGACGTTTCCCACTGTTTGAGCCAGCGTGATACGGCATCGCGCCGGACCTGGAGTATCTCACTGATTTGGTTGATGGTATGACCTTTATCACTCAGCAGGATGGCATGTGCACGGCGACGTAAGGCGGGCTTCTCACCATGGTGATAGGTCGAAGTCAGCGTCTGCTGTTCAGCTGCAGTGAGAGAGGCAACGAAGCGCCTAGCCATGGTTCCGTCCACGTCAGAGATCCTGACATAAATATTACACGAAAACTTCTGATCATGCGCTTAGCAAGAGTCAACGACGGCACAGGTAGAGTGAGGTAGGCATGACACTGGATTACCGCTGGCTCCATGACAGGGTTCGCAAACGCTTCGACTCTGACGACGCCATGGAAGCCTTCCTGCCCAGCCCGCTGACGCCTGACGAGCTGAAGCAACAGGGCGATGACCGCTACCTTTCCGCCATGAGCCTGCGGGTATTTCGGGCCGGCATGACACACTCGGTGGTCGATGCCAGGTGGCCTGCCTTCGAGGAGGCCTTCTGGGGGTTTGACCCGGAGAAGCTCGTGTTGCTCAGCCCGGAGCAGATCGACGGCTACATGAACAATGACCGCATTATCCGTCACCGCACCAAGCTGCAGACCATCCCCAGGAATGCCCAGTTCATCCTGGATATTCGCCAGGAGCAGGGCACAAGCTTTGGCGAGTTCATTGCCAACTGGCCGAGTGCCGACATCATCGGCCTGTGGCGTCTATTGGCCAAGCGTGGCGCTCGGCTGGGCGGGCGCTCCGCTGCCGGCTTCCTGCGACTTGTCGGCAAGGATACCTTTCTGCTGACCAGCGATGTGGTGGCACGCCTGGTGGCCGCCGGGGTGATCGACCAGACGCCGACGAGTCAGCGCGACAGGCAGCGTGTACAGGATGCCTTCAATGCATTGCAGCAGGTGTCAGGAAGACCGCTGTGCCAGCTCTCGGCCATGCTTTCGTTGAGTATCAACCCAAGGTTCTAGATACCATCTCTCCTAACCGATGGCGGGTGATGACTCGACCCTCGCAATTTATGGCTAGCGCTATTACGCTGCGCCAATAAAGTAGTAAAGTATATGCATATTATGCAGAAGCAAGGGGCGATACGATGTCAGCTGATCTGAATAGCCGCTATGGCTTGAATCCGACGCATAGCGAAGTGATTGAGGCATGCCGGGTGGTGGCGCCGTGCAGCGTTCTGGACATGGGCTGCTCCAACGGGCGCAATGCTCTGTACCTGAGCCAGCATGGCTTTGATGTGACCGCGGTAGACAACAATTCTGCGGCTATCGACATGCTGCAGCAGATCGTGAACCGGGAGGGAATCGGTAACATCAAGCCACAGGTGTACGACATCAATAGTGCGGGGCTGAGCAGCGAGTATGGATGGATTGTCTGTACCGTCACTCTTATGTTTCTCGACCCAAGCCGTGTTGAAGCGGTGATTGCCGACATGCAGGAGCACACTCTGCCTGGCGGCTACAACACGATTGTCTGTGCCATGAACACCGACGAGCACCCTTGCCCGGTTGGCTTCCCCTTCACCCTTGGAGCAGGGCAGTTGCATGAGGCTTACAGTGGCTGGGAGCTGATCAAGTACAACGAGGATGTCGGCACGATGCACAACGGTGCGCGACTACAGTTCGCTACCATGCTGGCGTGCAAGCCCGCGTAGCGGGAGATGCTGGTCGGCGGGCCTCTCGGCCATCTGCAGCGAACCAATCCCTGTCGACATCATCCCAGCCATGGGCGAGACTGAAGGCCGAACCCGAATTTCTACCAAGGAGGGCGCGATGTCTACGGTTCTGGCTTTCGATGTCTACGGCACCCTGATCGATACCCAAGGGATCAACGAGCAGCTGCAGGAGCTGGTCGGCGATCAAACCCCTACGTTTTCCCAGCGTTGGCGCGACAAGCAACTCGAGTATGCCTTTCGCCGCAGCCTGATGGGCGCCTACGCGGATTTCTCCCAGTGCACTCGGGACGCCTTGGAGTTCTGCGATCGCGCCCTGCAAACGCAGCTTTCCGACAATGACAAGGATGCGCTCATGGCCACTTACGGGCGATTGCCAGCGTTTTCCGATGCGGCGGATGCGCTGGCGCGCCTGGCGGATTCATCCAAGCTTCGCTGCGTGGCGTTTTCCAACGGCAGTCGCGAGGCGGTGACCGGGTTGCTTGAGCAGGCGGGCATTCTCGAACATTTCGAGGACATCGTCAGCGTCGAGGAGGTCATGCGCTTCAAACCCGATCCGGCGGTGTACGCCCATTTGCACAACCGCCTGGAAGTGGCTGCCCAGGATATCTGGCTGATCTCATCCAATCCCTTCGACCTGATCGGCGCCAAGCACGCCGGCCTGCACGCAGCCTGGATACGCCGCAGCGCCGAGGCGCCCTTCGATACCTGGGGCGGCGATCCAGACATGACCGTTTCCGACTTGAATGAATTGGTGAATCGTATCGCTTGAAGGCTTTGGCTACTTCTTCAGCAATCCAAGGAACACAGCATGAATAATCGACTGTCCACCACGTTTGCGGCTCTGGTTTTGGCGGGTGCGGTTAACACTGCCGTGGCCCAATCCGATAATGTCTTTCCAGGCATCGAGCATGTAACAACCCAAGATTCAGTCGCCGAGGTGGAGTCGCGTTTGAAAGATGCGCTGAAATCCAAGGGGCTGACGCTATTCACCGTGATCGATCATACCCAGAATGCTGAGAAGGTGGACATGCAGTTGCCGCCCACGCGGACCGTGATCTTCGGCAATCCCAAGGCCGGCACGCCATTGATGCAGTGCCAGGGCAGCACCGCGCTGGATCTACCCCAGAAGATGGTGCTGCGCGAAACCGACGAGGGCACCCGCATCGAGTGGAACGATCCTGCCTATCTGGCCGAGCGCCACGGCTTGCAGGCGTGCGATCTGCCGCTGGACAAGATCACCAAGATTCTTCAGGACGTGGCCGAGACCGCGGCAGGTTCCTGAAGCGTTCTCTTACGACGCCAGTTCATCAGTTCGGGCCGCCAGGATGAAGTCGTTCTTGTGCAAGCCCTTGATGGCATGAGACCACCAGGTCACCGTCACCTTGCCCCACTCGGTCAGCAGCGCCGGATGATGGCCGGCTTCTTCCGCGATCTCGCCCACGCGATTGGTGAATTCTAGTGCCTGCTTGAAATTGCGGAACGTGAACACCCGCTCCAGTTGCGGAATGCCGTCCCGTTCGACGAGGTCCCAGTCGGGGATGGCGTTCTTGAACTCGTCGAGCTGGGTCTGGGTGACCTGGGGGGCGTCGATGCTGCAGGCTTCGCATTTTTGTTGAGAAAGTTGGCTCATGAAGGGCTCCTGGCTGTGATGGCGTTCAGGCGCTGGCCGCCTGCCTGTTGTCTGACTCAATACCCTGTCGATATCGTCAAATTGAGGGATGTGATCCTCGGGCTGCCCCGGAGGTTCAGCCTGATGCGACGCCGTGATTTCAGATGGCGAGTTCGATCACACGTCCCCCCGCCGCTTCGGCGTCCGCGGCGTCATGGGTGACCATCAATGTTGGCAGGTTTTCCTGCTTCACGCGCTGAAAGACTAGCTGCCGCATTTCGTCCCGCAAGGCGGTATCGAGTTGGGAGAAGGGTTCGTCGAGCAGCATCGCCCGTGGCTCGGAAAGCAGTACGCGCATGAGCGCCACCCGGGAACGCTGACCGCCGGACAGGGTGGCGGGGTCCCGGCTGGCGAATCCTTCCAGACCAATTTCCTTGAGTACCGCTTCAACCCGCTGCTGGCGCTTGCGTCGTGAGCCATCGGCGGTCATGCCGAACGCCAGGTTGCCCCCTACGCTCAGGTGAGGAAATAGCAGCGAATCCTGAAACAGCAAGCCCACCCGGCGCGCCTCCGCAGGCAGCCGGGTGAGTTCGTGTTCGCCTAGCCAAATCCTGCCCCGGGCGGAGAAGGCGGGTGACAGGAAGCCAGCGATATAGGCCAGCAACGTCGATTTGCCCACCCCGGAAGGACCCATTACCGTCAGCACCTCGCCCGGGGCAATGGTGGTGTCGATACCCAACAAGGGATTGCCCTCAAGGGTGATGTGCACGTTTTCCAGAATCAGTGGCTGCATAGACCTCACAAGAATGAAGGGCGCAAGGGTGAAAAGTGGCGTAGGTACGCCGTCATGCTGATGTCAAAAGCCCACTACGCCGTCGAAACACCAGCCGAGGCAGACCGAGCGCCAATGCGAAACCCAGCGCAGGCATGGCCAGTTGCAGCAGGGCGTAGACGGCGGTCAGGCGGCGATCGCCCCCGCCGGCCAAGCTGACGGCCTCGGTAGTAATGGTGCTGACTCGCCCGGCGCCCAGCAGCAGCGTGGGCAAATACTGCCCGATGCTCACCGCAAAACCCACCGCGGCGGCGGTCAGTAGCGGAACGCTGAGCATCGGCAGTCGTACCCGCCAGAAGACCTGCGCCGGGCTGGCGCCAAGGCTGCGGGCCAGATACGTCCAGCGCGGATCCAGCCGGCGGTAACTCTCCGCCAATGACAAAAACACATAGGGCAGAACGAATACCGCATGGCCGAGAATCACCGCCGCTATTCCCGGTGGCGCGCCTATTTGGACCTGAATCAACACCAGTCCGAACAGGAACGCTACCGATGGCACCAATAAAGGCAGATAGAGAATCAGCTGTGCCCAGGGCCGGGTCGGGCGTTCGTGCAGCGTTTCGGCCTCCAGCGCTCCAACCACCAGTATCGATGACAGCAGCGTCGCGACGATGCCGATCGTCGCGGCCTGGATGAGTGGGTCACCCAGTCTGCCGGCTGCCCCCATCCAGTTGCGTAGCGTCAGGGGCTGGGGTAGCGCTTCGGGAAAGGGCCAGTAGGCGGCCAGTGACCACAGCATAAGCCCCACCAGACTGCCCATAATCAGCAGCAGCGAAAGCGAAACGGCGCCAAGTGCGATACCGCCCAGAAAGGCATCACCATTATGGCGGCGTCCGTTCATCAGCCAGTCCCGGGCCAGCCGACGCACCAGGAATTCGATCAGCCACCAACTGGCTAGAGCGGCCAGGGTCACACCCAGTTGCAGCAAGGCCCCGGCGGAGGCCATGAAGCGCATCGACAAATTCGGATCGTTGAGCCAGCGCAAGACCGCGACCGCTAGCGGCGGCGGGGTTGTGGGTCCCAGGATCAGCGCCACGTCCACGGTGGAGGAGGCAAAGGCGATTACTGCGTAGATCGGCAGTCGCAGGAGTGGATAGAGTCCCGGCAGTACGACCTTGAGAAAGGCCGAAAGCGGCCCGTAGCCCAAGGCCCGGGCCATCCGCAGGCGTTCGCTGGCCTGGCACTGGGGCAGTGCCGCCAGACTCATCAACAGCAGGAAGGGTACTTCCTTGAGCACGAGGCCGGCGATCATCGCAAGGCCGAAAGGGTCACCGGGAAACAGGATGTCCGGCGGGTGCTGCCAGCCGGTCACCCCGGGCGACAGGGCGCGGCTAAATAGTCCCGACGGGGCAAGCAGAAAGGCCAATCCGATAGCCGCTGCCGCGTGAGGCACGGCCAGAAGCGGCGACAGCAGTCGGCGGACAGCGCTGAACAGGCGCGTATGCATGAAGGCGCCGAGAAACAGCACCACGATGGCAAGCGAGACGGCGGCGCTGACCAGGCCAGTCACATAGCTTAGCTGGATCATTTGCCCCAGCCCCGGCCGGTTCAAAAGCGTTTGCCAATGGGCAAGCGTCAAGGTATTGCCACCCAGGGCGGGTAGAAAGCCGAAGGCCGGCGCGATGACGCCGGCTAGACCGCCGGCCACCGGTAGACTCAGCAGCGTGATCGCTAGCCAGGGCGCTAGACGTACACCCAGGGCGTAGCTAGAGGGCATTAGCGGCTTCCGTAACGGCTAAGCCACGCCCGTTCCAGGCGTTCCATCCAGCTCGGATGCGGCTCGGGCAGGGTGCGTTGGAGTGCTCCGAGTGGCAGTGTGGCGGGGTTGTCCGGCAGTGCTGCGAACGCCTGCTGCTGTTTCTCGTTCAAGGCGTCCATGGCCAGCACGGTGGCATCGCCCCATACCTGGATATCCTGCTTGTGCGCCTGGGCTTCGGGAGAAAGCAGGAAATTGGCCAGCACCAGTGCGCCGGCCTTGTGGCTGGCATTGAAGGGAATGGCCACGAAATGCACGTTGCCCAGGGTGCCGCCGTCGAGCACGTAGCTGCGGATGGTCGGCGGTAGCTGATAATTCGCCACCGCGGCGGCGGGTTCCAAAGGGTTGAAGGTGAACGCCAGGCTGAGTTCGCCGTCGCCCATCAGTTGGCGCAGCGCACTACCGCTGCTTGGGAAGCTCTTGCCTTCGCGCCACAGGTGCGGGTGCAGCGAATCGAGATACTCCCATAGCGGTGCGGTAACCCTCTCGAAATTTGCTTCGCTGACCGGTTCATAAAGCGGTTTGGTATTCTCGACCAGACCCAGCAAGGCTTGCTTGAGGAAGGTGCTGCCGAGGAAGTCCGGCACCAGTGGATAGGTGAAGCGACCGGGATTGTCTTGAGTCCAATCTAACAGTGCTTGCATGCCCCGGGGTGGCGACTCTACCCGGTCGCTGTCGTAGTAGAAAGTGAGCTGTGCCTTGCCCCAGGGCGCTTCGAGGCCTTCCACCGGCAGCGTGAAGTCGTTGCGCATCTCGGGATTGTCGCCTGGAGCGGTAAGAGCGAAGTTGGGTAGCTGCTCCGCCCAGGGGCCATACAGCAAGCCGTTCTTTTTCATGGCCGCGAAGTTCTCGCCGTTGATCCAGATCAGATCGACGGCGCCATCCTCACTGTTGCCAGCGGCCTTCTCGGCTACCACCCGAGACACCGCCTCGGCGGTATCGCCGAGCTTTACGTGCACCACGTCGATATCAAAGCGAGACTGCAGCTGCTGGCTCACCCAGGCGATGTAGTCATTGGTGTTTGAATCGCCGCCCCAGGCGTTCCAGTAAACCGTTTGGCCCTTGGCCTCGGCCTCGATTGATGCCCAGTCGTCGAGACCCTGCGCCTGCAGCGATGCGCTGATTGTCAGCAAGGCAAACAGCGGCACAAAAAGCCGAAAAAAAGATGATCGAAGCATGCAGGCAATTCCTTTCGTCAGTCTTGGAGGCCAGCGGAGATGATATAGAAACGTGCCCAGGCTGCACGATCCTATGCGTGATCCAGGCGTTATCCCACCACCTCATTAAGCAATAAAAACCCCGGTAGCCAGCCTGTCAGCACGCCCTGAACCAAGGACATGTAGCCCGTGACTCTGGCAATGGGCTTTCGCATCGCCAGCAGCAAGAAGAACATGAACCATAAACGGCCCAGGCCGCCCAGCATAGGCTAAACCACACACTCCACACCGAATCTCCTGCAAGAAAGGTTTGCACAGCTACCGGGACCGCCGTGATGGCGACGAACAGGCTGAACCAGCCCAGGCCTCTTCCGTCGGCGCCGTTGAAGCGGTTGAGCGCCACCCACAGATAGGTGAAGCTGAACAGCAGCGTCAGCGCGGCGGACTTGATCGTGGCCGCATCCGTGTTGGGACCAAAGGCGGAGTACAGCGCAATGATCAGGGACAACCCCCCGACAAAAAGATTGATGACGCTGATTTCCTTGTCACTAATGTGACCCAGCATCCATAGCCCATTGAGAATCAGCACGGCGCCGACATAAAACAAGGAGAGTCCAAGTAGCATGGGGAGTGATCTCTAATCACGATTAAGGACGCCGCGATAGTACTTCCATCTAGGGCCTGTTGACGTTTCATTCACGGCCGCGCTGGCGCCAGTTTTTATTCGGGGCAAGGCAGGAGGAGAGAAATTTGGTTATTCCAAATGAACGACGACTAACGCAGCAGCGGATAAAAACTGGCCCAGCCCGTCGGGTTGCGCAGCAAAAAGCGCCATTCTGCGTTGCGAAACGTGAAAAGGGAATAACCCTTCCCTGCGTTTCGCGCCTTGACTGACACTTTTTGATGCAGCAACGCGGTTCGCGATGAAACGTCAACAGGCCCTAATGTGCCTGGCGAGAAGCATTGTCGTGATTGGGCAAGACGAGATTCTGCTGCCATCCTTAGAATCTATCCATGATCTGCTGCTTTAAAGGGAAGTTCGATGACAACGACACGACAGGGTTCGTCCAGGCGCTGGTGGCTCATTCCATCGATTTTGATCGTTGTGGTGGGGCTGCTGCTGATCGCCTGGCTATGGGCTGTGCCGTATTACATCGAGCAGCGCCTGGAGTCGACGTTCTCATCCATCACCGGGCGCGAGACTACCATCGAGAAGGTTGCGATCGATAATCCATTCACCCTGGAGTTGACGCTTGAGAATGTACAGGTCGCGGGTCAAGCACAAACGCCGGTACTGTCCAGCGAACGTATCACGGCGGATGTGGCCTGGCGCTCGCTCTGGTCGCCGGGGTGGCGTCTCACGCACCTGGATCTTCGGTCGCCTCGTCTGCAGCTCATCTGGCAGGAAGACGGCAACTGGAACCTGGTAGAGATGTTGGCCGGCGATGACGAGAGCAAGGATCAACAACCCACCCCCATTCTGATCGAGCGGATTACCGCCGATGACGGTCGGCTCGACTGGATCAATCGGCGACCCGAGGAGCCGGTTACGCTCTCCTTCGAGCAGGTGAGTCTGGAGGCCGAAGGGTACGACAACACCTCCGACGCGCCGTTTTCGCTGCAGAGTCAGTCCCGGCTCAATGGTGCGGATTTGAGCGCGCAAGGCAGGATGGGGTTCTCGCCCTGGCGGTTGGATGTGGACATGACCGCTGAAAAGCTGCCATTGACGGCGCTTTCCGGTTATCTGGACAACGTGGTGAGCGCCCGGGCGAAGCAGGGAACCTTAGCCACCCAGGCGCGAATGCAGGCAGGAGAGGCAACGGATGCCGGGGTGCGCATCAGCGGTGACACGGATCTGCGTGATGTGGTGATGCTCGAACCCGACAGCGAGCAGCAGATCGCCCGGGTAACCCATGCGGATATCGATGGTTTTCTGTTCGAGCTCGATCGGCCCCGGCTCGAGGCTGACCGCATCATCCTCCGGGAACCCTGGGCCAAGGTGGTCGTCAACGAGCAGCTGGGAACCAATCTCTCGGCCTGGACGCCCCCTGAGGTTCAGAATCAGAAAACGCCTGAACGAAAAGAAACCGGGCAAAAATCTTCTTCGTCGATGCGCTACGCCCTGGACGAACTTCTGGTGGAAAAGGGCGCGATGGCCTTTGCCGATCGGCACTTGTCACAGCCTTTCGAGATCGATTTTTCAGCGCTTCAAGGTGAATGGAAAGCGCTCTCTTCATCACAGCAGGATGGGGGTGAGCTCTCGTTGAAGGGCCAGGTTTCGGATGGTTCGCCGCTGAATATCCAAGGTATTTATGATCCATTGAGCGATCCCTGGCAGGGCAATTTCGAGATGCATTTCGAACAAATGCGTCTGGCGACCTTCGCGCCTTATCTGCGCCGGTTTGCGGGCTATGAAATCGAACAGGGCGAGGTGACCCTTGATCTTAATTACCGCCTGGAGGATGGCCGGCTCAAAACCGACAATCAGCTCATGCTGCGTCGAATCAGGCTGGGCGAGCAAGTCGATGCCTCCGCCACGGATTTGCCGGTGAAGACCTTGATCGGCGTATTGCGTAACGACGATGGCACCATCGAGCTCGAAATCCCCATCACCATTCCGCTGGATAAATCCGGCTCCATCGAATTTGGCGATATCGCCGGTCAGGCCATTCGCAAGGCGTTGCAGAACCTGATCTCCTCTCCCATCGAAACCCTTGGCGAGGTGATTCAAGGTGGCGGTGATGGCAGCGCCGGTGAAAGCCAGAACCCTGAAAACAGCGGCGCCAATGGCAATCCCGGCGCCAATAATGAAACCCGACAGGATTCCCAAGGTCTGTATAAGAAGCTTCAAACGCCAAATTGAGTGCGTTACAGCAACACTGACTGGCCGTTGAAAAACGGCCGGCAGTTATCAAGCGGGGACGCCATGCCAGGCACTCGTAATATCCTGTCCAAGTGTCATCGTTTCCTGTGGCTACTGTGCCTAGTGAGCGGCATAGTGATCGCCTTTCTCGCCAGCGCCCAGGAAGAGAACCAAGCCGAGCGTCAAAATGCTTTGGTGATGACCATCGAGGGCAGCATCAATCCTGCGACCAGCGACTATTTTCAGCGTGGCCTGGAGATGGCGGAAGAGCAGAATGCCGCTCTGGCAATCCTGAGACTCGACACCCCGGGTGGGCTGGCCTCCTCGATGCGGAGCATGATCAGCGCCATGCTTGCATCAGATGTGCCGGTAGCGGTGTATGTCGCGCCCTCCGGGGCCCGGGCCGCCAGCGCCGGAACCTATTTGCTGCTGGCCAGTCACGTCGCTGCCATGGCGCCTTCCACGCACCTGGGATCGGCCACGCCGGTGCAGCTCGGCGGCGGTGGCATGCCCGGTTCCGAAGAGGACGAATCTGGTTCGCCGAAGCCCTCCAATCAGTCTGATCAGGACGTACAACCCGAAGAATCATCGTCCGGCGATAGAGAGCAAGATGAACAGCAGGATCAGGCCGAGGAAGCCGGCGATGGAAAGCGTCGCGGCGAAACCGCCATGGAGCGCAAGGTGCTCGAGGACGCGGTGGCCTATATCCGTACTTTGGCAGAACGTCACGGGCGTAATGCGGACTGGGCCGAGCAGGCGGTGCGAGAGGCGGTGAATCTCACTGCGCGAGAGGCGCTGGAGCAGAACGTCACCGACGTCGTGGCGACGGACGTGCAGGATCTGCTGACTCAGATCGATGGTCGCGAGGTCGTCATGAGCGACGGCAGCGAGACGCTACAGACCGCGGACCTCGCCATCGAGCGTTTCGATTCGGATTGGCGCACGGAGCTCCTGTCGATCATCGCCGACCCCAACATCGCTTATTTCCTGATGATCATCGGCATCTACGGCCTGATTTTCGAATTGATCAATCCCGGTGCCCTGGTGCCGGGCACCATCGGCGCCATCTGTTTGCTGCTGGCGCTGTTCGCCTTTCAGGTGCTGCCGATCAACTACGCCGGACTTGCATTGATTCTATTGGGGCTGGGGCTAATCGTCGGCGAAGCGCTCATGCCGAGTTTCGGCATTCTCGGTATAGGCGGCATCGTTGCCTTTGTCACAGGCTCGATAATCCTGATGGATGACGAAAACATGGCGGTATCGATTCCTTTGATAGCGGGGGTGGCGCTGGTGGCCGCCGGTTTGTTGCTGTGGGTAGCGATACGCTTTGCACGGCTGCGCAAGAAACCCCCGCGCAGTGGTCAAGAAGAGATGATCGGGATGACGGCAATCGCGCTGGAGGATTTCGATCATCAGGGGCATGTGCGGCTGCGCGGCGAGCGTTGGAATGCCCGTAGCGGTGAAGCGGTACGCAAGAATCAGCGGGTAAGGGTCATGTCCCTCGACGGTTTGACCGTCGAAGTGGCGCCTTACCGGGTGGAGTCCGATTCCGATGCGTCGACGTCATGAATGAATCAATCCAGCCTCTGCTCGAGGCGATCCGAGGAGATGTTTCCATGTGGGTATCCTATCTCGTTCCCGTAGTGCTGGTGTTGCTGCTGTTGGCGGCATCGATTCGCATTCTGCCGGAGTACAAGCGTGGCGTGGTGTTCTTCCTGGGCCGCTATCAGGCGGTCAAGGGGCCGGGTCTGTTCATCATCATTCCCATCATCCAGAAGATGGAGGTGGTCGATCTGCGGGTGGTCACCATGGACGTGCCGGAGCAGGACGTGATCTCCCGGGACAACGTCACCGTGCGGGTCAATGCGGTGCTCTATTTTCGCGTGGTTGACCCGGAGAAGGCGATCATTCAGGTGGAGAACTTCACCGTTGCGACCAGCCAGTTGGCTCAGACCACCCTGCGCTCGGTGCTGGGCAAGCACGATCTGGATGAAATGCTCTCCGAGCGGGACAAGCTCAACGATGACATCCAGGAGATCATCGATACCCAGACCGAGGAGTGGGGCATCAAGGTGGCCAACGTGGAGATCAAGCACGTGGACCTCGATGAAAGCATGATTCGCGCCATCGCCCGGCAGGCCGAAGCGGAACGGGAGCGGCGCGCCAAGGTCATTCACGCGGAAGGGGAGCTGCAGGCATCGAAAAAACTGGTCGAGGCCGCCAATGTCATGTCCGGCAATACCGCATCCCTGCAGTTGCGCTACCTGCAGACCATGAGCGACATGAGCAACAAGAACGCCTCAACCATCGTGTTCCCGCTGCCCCTGGACATCATGGATGTGTTCAAGACGATGGTTAAGGGCGGTGGTAGCCCGCAGCCAGCGTCTAGCTCGACGCCTGAGCCAACCGAGAGTGACCCAAAACCAACCCGGAACGACAGCGGCCCATCCTCACGGGATATATGATTTAACAGCTTGTTTTCGGCGCGCAATTTGAGCAGGCTTGAACGTTGCTTGAGTTGCCGCCGAGGACGCCTTGTTTTCCACTCTTTCCTTTCGCCAAAAAGGCCTGCTGCTGACGGCGGCAGGCCCGCTGATCATTTCCCCGGACGCCTTGCTGATCAAGCTGATCGACCTGCCGGATAGCCAGATATTGTTCTGGCGAGGCCTGCTGACGGCGTTGGGCTTCCTGATCATCGTGGCACTGCGCAAAAGGCGTTATACCGTTAACTCGTTTTTGCGCTGTGGCTGGGTCGGTGTCGGTGTGGCAGTGCTTTTCACTCTGTCGAATTACGGCTTCGTGCTGGGTAATCAGTACACCAAGGGCGGCAACGTATTGATGATTCTGGCTGGTGCCCCCTTGATCGCGGCGTTGCTGTCACGTTTCTTCTTGCAGGAATATCTGCCCCTTCGAACCTGGATCGCCATCGCCTTGTGCCTGCTGGGCACGTCATTGATCGTGTTCGACGATGCAGGGGCCGGCTCCTGGGTCGGCAACGGCTTTGCCTTGCTGGCGGCGTTTTCCCTGGCGGCCAATTTTACCCTGTGCCGTATTCGCCCAGGCATCGACATGAGCCCGATGTTGACTCTAGCAGGGCTGATGGTGGCCGCAACGGCACCTCTGCTTGCCAGCGGCGGGGTGGCTCTGCCCAGCGCGGATCAAGCCAGCTTACTGGTGCTGTTGTGCCTGATCTTGATTCCCATGGGCTTTACCCTGATCCAGCGAGGCCCACTTTATTTGCCCTCCGCGGAAGTCAGCCTGTTGTTCCTGCTGGAAACCGTCGCCGGCACCCTGTGGGTATGGTGGATACTTCACGAGCAGCCGTCGAATCTGGCCTTTGCTGGCGGCACTCTGATCATCGGCACCTTGCTGGTCAAGGGGCTCATCGATCGGCGTATCGAAAGGCGCCGGTTAGAAGCGCTTGCACTGAAGCCGTCGGGGTGAAGTGATATCGGCTAGCTGATAGAATGCGCTCCCATTTCCTGATGTGTATTCATCGCCTTGTTCGTCGCGGCGCGGCGCTTCGTGCGTTCGATGCAGGCTGCGCGCTAGAGCAACCCAACGGAACCAAGAATGATTCGATCCATCCGCCACGCCTGGTTTTCCAATATCAAGAATGATCTGCTGGCCGGCATCGTCGTCGCCCTGGCATTGATTCCCGAGGCAATCGCCTTCTCGATCATCGCAGGGGTCGATCCCAAGGTCGGTCTTTACGCCTCGTTTTGTATCGCCGTCATCATTGCCTTCGTCGGTGGTCGCCCCGGCATGATCTCCGCCGCCACCGGCGCCATGGCGCTGTTGATGGTGACCCTGGTCAGAGAGCACGGGCTCGAGTATCTGCTGGCGGCCACGCTGCTCACCGGCGTGCTGCAGATCATCGCGGGCTATCTGCGCCTGGCGAATCTGATGCGCTTCGTTTCCCGCTCCGTGGTCACCGGCTTCGTCAATGCCCTGGCAATTTTGATCTTCATGGCTCAGTTACCTGAGTTGACCGGTGTCACCTGGCACGTTTATGCCATGACCGCTGCCGGCCTCGGCATCATCTATCTGTTCCCGCTGCTGCCGAAGATCGGCCGCGCGGTGCCATCCCCGCTGGTGTGCATTCTGGTACTTACCGCCGTTTACATGATAAGCGGCATGGACATACGTACCGTGGGTGACATGGGCGAGCTGCCGGATACCCTGCCGGTATTCCTGTGGCCGGACGTGCCGCTGACCTTCGAGACGCTGACGATCATCTTTCCCTACTCGGTCATGCTGACCGTGGTCGGCCTGCTGGAGTCGATGATGACCGCGACCATCGTCGATGAGCTCACGGATACGCCGAGTGACAAGAACCGGGAGTGCAAGGGCCAGGGCATCGCCAACATCGGCGCCGGCCTGTTGGGTGGCATGGCGGGTTGCGCCATGATCGGCCAATCGGTGATCAACGTGAAATCCGGCGGCCGTACTCGGCTGTCTACTTTGGTGGCCGGTGTCGTGCTGCTGCTGATGGTGGTGTTCCTGAGCGACTGGGTGTCCCAGATTCCCATGGCGGCGCTGGTGGCGGTGATGATCATGGTCTCCATCGGTACTTTCAGCTGGGAGTCCCTGCGGGATCTCAAGAAGCATCCAATGAGCACCAATATCGTCATGGTGGCGACGGTGGCGGTCGTGGTCGCAACCCATAACCTGGCCATCGGCGTGTTCGTCGGGGTGCTTCTGGCATCGTTGTTCTTCGCCAACAAGGTGGGTCAGGTGCTTTATATCGGTAGTGAAATGAGCACCGATGGACGCACCCGGGAATACACCGTGGTTGGCCAGGTGTTCTTCACCTCGGCGACGCGTTTTACCGACGCCTTCGACTTCAAGGAGACCGTCGAACGGGTGAAGATCGATCTATCCCGAGCACATTTCTGGGATATTACCGCCGTGGGCGCCCTGGACAAGGTCGTGATCAAGTTTCGCCGGGAAGGCACCGAGGTCGAAGTGGTGGGCCTGGATCAGGCAAGCGCCACTATCGTCGATCGCTTCGCGGTTCATGACAAGCCGGATTCCGTCGAGCAACTGATGGGTGGGCATTAGACCTGTTCATCGATCCTGAGATAGATTAGAACCGATACAAGACGTTGCCGAAAAAGACAAAGGAAGGAGCCCAGCATGAGCGAACACGTAATGGCCTGTATCGATGGCTCCGGATACTCCACGGCGGTGTGCGACTATGGCGTCTGGGCCAGTCAACGTCTTGCGGCGCCGCTGACCTTCCTGCACGTGCTGGATAATCATCTGCCGCCTGACGAAGGTGATTTTTCCGGCAACATCGGCCTGGGTAGCCGGGAGCATCTACTCGAGGAGCTGGCTTCCCTGGATGAGCGACGCGCACGGATTGCTCAGGAACAGGGCCGTTCGATGCTGGACGCGGCGCGGCAGCGGGCACGCGAGCAGGGCGTGGAAGAACCATTGGCACGTCAGCGCAATGGTGAACTGGTCGAGACATTGAGCGAACTGGAAAGCGAGACGCGTCTACTGGTACTGGGCAAGCGTGGCGAGTCCGCCCATCTGGCCAGTGAGCACGTGGGGTCCAACCTGGAGCGTGTGGTGCGGGCGTTACATCGGCCTATTTTGATGGTCCCCGAGACATTTCGTGCCCCTCAGCGTGTCATGATCGCCTTCGATGGTGGAAAAAGCACGCGCAAGGGAATCGAGATGATCGCTGCCAGTCCGCTGTTCAAGGGAGTCAGTTTTCACATCGTGATGGTCGGCGCTGGGGTGGCGGATTATCGTGCTCAGCTCGACTGGGCGCTGGATACGTTGAGACGCGCCGGTCTTGGGGTGCAGGGCGCCATTCGTGCCGGAGAAGTCGAGGCCACGCTGCGTGCCTATCAGCAGGAAAACGATATCGACATGCTGGTAATGGGCGCCTACGGGCATTCGCGCATTCGCCATCTGCTGGTGGGCAGCACCACCACCGCCATGTTGCGCAAGGCGGATATCCCCTTGTTGTTATTACGCTAATTCTGTTTTCAACCGTCCGTTGACAATGGACATACACGTCAAAAAAAGGAACCCGCATGACCCTTCAGCGTCACGATACCCAGACTCGCATGAGTCGCGCAGTCATCCACAACGGCGTTGCCTATCTGTGTGGCCAGGTAGCTGGCCCCGATGTACGCCACGGCAACATCAATGAGCAGACCAACAGCATGCTGTCGCGCCTCGATGCACTGCTCGAAGAGATCGGCTCCGACCGTGAGCATCTGCTCTCCGCCACGATTTATCTGAAAGATGGGAGCGATATAGCCGCCATGAACGAAATCTGGGATGCCTGGGTGCCGGAAGGGCATGCCCCGGCACGCACCTGCGTGGTGGCCCAGATGCCGGCGCAAGAGTTGAAGGTGGAGATTACCGTGACCGCCGCAATCAAGAATTCCTAAACCGGTTCTTCGTCACGTTTCTCGACCTGCGGCTGGTAGCGTAAAAACGCTTCCAGCCGTTTTTCGTCGGTCTCGCTGATACGGCAAAGCTGATCGGCGATTTCAGCATAATGGCGCAGCATCGGTTCGAACAGACGCCTGCTGGAGTCGTCATCTCGGGCGGCGTCAACTTCTTCTGCCAGCCATTCGAACAGTCTGGCCAGGCGCTGATAATTGGGGTCGCTGCGGCCACTGTTGCCGCGCAGCGCATCGACCGCCAGGCAGCGTTGCACGCTGCGCTTATTGGGGTCGAGGCTCTCCTTTTCGAGCAAGGTCTCTGCCTGGTGCACGAAACGCTCGGTAAGTTGAACGATGACCAGGTACCGTTGCTGATCCATCTGCGCATCAAGACTTTGCTGCAGTGCCCGCTGTTGCGAGCTCAGGGTAAGCACGAGCGCTGTCATGAGTGCCAGTAACCCCATGGCTGCGACCAGAACGAGCCCATAGAGACTGACCGTTATCAATGCATCCTGGGTCAATGGCCAGTGCAGATCACTGGCCGTAATGCCCGCCGCACCCAGTGCCAGGGTGGCCAGCAGGATGAAGATGATTGCTATGCGCACGCAGTTCTCCTGATTCATGCTCCTGGTTCATGAGGACCCGTCGTCGATACCAGGCAATATCAGGCAATCAATATCAAATAAGGGGCCGCTTATTGTTCTATCGGCCTCGCGGATTGCAACTTAATCCTCATCTTCACCTTCTTCGCCGCCACTCTCGTCATCTTGTTGCGCTAACGCCTCTTTCTGCTGGACTTGAAAAAGGTGCAGTGGCCCTTCGGCCTTCACCAGGCGGTGATGATCGGAAAGTTCCAGGGTCAGCTTGTTACCTTCCGAGGAGGTGGCGGTAAGCTCGTCGATGAAGCGCCCACCCTTGAGGGTAAGCGTCTTGGGGGTGGCCTCGCTTCTATCCTGGGGCAGTA
The DNA here is from genome assembly GCF_947493865.1 of uncultured Halomonas sp. Lineage (GTDB taxonomy): Bacteria > Pseudomonadota > Gammaproteobacteria > Pseudomonadales > Halomonadaceae > Modicisalibacter. The sequence goes on along the minus strand of NZ_CANLTC010000001.1, from coordinate 35,653 downwards.
GAATGATTTCCCAATCGTCGCGATCGCCTTCCAGTAACAGATGATAGTTTTTCTTCAAGGCGGCCAGATCGCCACTCAAGGCATGCATCAAGAGCGTAGCGATCTGCTGTTCGCCGGGCAGGTTGTCGTCGTTTCTTTCCAAGGGAGGTGTAGCCGGAGCCTCATCGCCCTCTGGCCTTAAATCAAGCAGTTGTCCTGCCTTGTCGAGTTCGACCAGGCGTGGCGCTGGAGAAATCCAGCGCCATACCATCGCCTCGTAGGGCGTGAACAACATCTGTCCGCTGGCATGGACCCGGATTTGTGCCTCCTCGAGCCAGCGGCTTTGCTCGAGCTGGCTTTGAAAGGCGGGGGTGGCGGCCTGCCATTCCTGCCACTCATCCAGCTCAAAGGCCTGGGCGTGAAGCGAACACAATAACAAGAGTCCCGAGGCGAGATATTTCATGAACGAATTCCTGAACGGTGTAAATGAAGGGCGATAGATAATCGTCGCGATAAAAATCAGCGCTGCGAAAAGTTAGTATATTAACGTGGATCAAGATCGCTTAGGTGCCAAATCACTCAGACTTTGCTCATGGCTCAGCACATCCCGCCATTGACCGCGATCACCTGACGCGTGATGTAGGCGGCATCAGGTGAGCAGAGAAAGCTCACCGCAGCAGCTACTTCGGCACCAGTCCCGATACGTTGCATGGGAATGAGCTTGCGGGCTTCTTCACTCATTTCACCCGTCATGTCGGTATCGATCAGCCCCGGCGCCACACAATTGACCGTGATACGCCGCTTGGCAAGCTCAGTGGCAAGCGCCTTCACCGCGCCGATCAATCCCGCCTTGGCTGCGCTGTAATTGACCTGGCCCCGATTGCCCATGATTCCCGATACCGAGGACATCACCACGATGCGCCCTGGCGCGCGTCGCCTGATCATCGGCATGACCAGCGGCTTCATCACGTTATAGAAGCCGTCCAGGTTGGTGTGGATGACACTGTCCCAGGCCTCGTCAGTCAGGGCAGGAAAAGCGCCGTCCGCGGTAATGCCCGCATTGCAGATCACGCCATGATAAGCGCCGTGGGTATCGATATCCGCTTCGAGCACCTGACGTGCCATATCACGATCCGTGACGTCGAAACACAGCATGCGCGCCTCTCGACCCAGGGCGCGGATTTCTGCGACCACCGACTCGGCGGCCTCGCGTTCGCGACGATAGTGCACCACGATATCGAAGCCGTCCTGTGCCAGGCGAAGAGCGGTGGCGCGGCCGATGCCGCGACTCGAGCCGGTGACGAGTATCGTATCGGTCATGAAGGGGCCTCCTGTTCGACGGCTTGTTCGGGGTATTCCTCGGCGGATGGCTGGAAGACGGTGAGCGTGCCGTGAGCAAGCCGAGTGCCGTCATCACTGATGATTTCGCCCTGGAAATGACCGAGGCCGTTATCCGCTTGAAAATCGAGACGAACGCTTACCTGATAGGTGCGATCGACTGCAAGAGAGTTACGGCATGCCTCGAAACGCTTGCTGCCGATCAGAAAGCCGATTGCGGGAGGTTCGTGATTGGCCCGGGCATGCCAGCCAGCCCAGGCGGCAACGGCCTGGGCCAGCCACTCGAGCCCCGTCCAGCCCGGAATGCCTGCATCGGTTGCGAATACGTTGGCAACGCTTGGGGTCACGTCGGCTACCAAGCCGTGATCATCCACCACAAGGATATGATCCAGCAGGCACATGCCGTGACTCTGAGGCACGAACGCTGCGATTGGACAGGGCAGTTCCGGCCAGGACGTCGAATGCATTTCAGTTCCTCTTGATCATGGCCTTGCGCGGTCTCGCTCAGCCTTACTCTGCCTTGCTCAACAGCAGCGAGGCATTGTTTCCGCCAAAGGCGAAGGAGTTGCTCATCACGTGTCGCGGCGCTCTGGCGCTGGCGTTATCGACCAGAGGCAAAGGGGGGAGTACCGGATCGTAATACCCGTCGTAGACATGCAGCGGCAGTTTGCCGTGCTGCAAGGCAAGCCAGCAGAAGGCGGCTTCCAGGGCGCCGGCGGCCCCCAGTGTGTGGCCGGTAAGCGCCTTGGTGGAGCTGCATGGCGGCGGCGTGTCGAACAGCTCGGCCACTGCCCGGGACTCCATGAGGTCATTCTGGGGGGTGCCGGTGCCATGCAAGTTGAGATAGTCGATTTCATCAATGCCACGACCGGCCTGTCCCAGCGCGGCGCCCATGGCCGCCAGCGCACCACTGCCATCCGGGCGGGGTGCCGAGATGTGATGGGCGTCGGCGCTTTCCCCGGCGCCTTCGAGCTGGATGCCGCCGGGGTCTCGTGTCACTACGAACAGCGCCGCGGCTTCGCCAAGATTGATACCGTTGCGGTTGGCGGAGAAGGGCAGGCAGGGGGCGTCGCTGACCGCTTCCAGACTGGCGAAGCCATTGACCGTCAAGCGGCACAGGGTGTCGGCACCGCCAGCGATCACCGCATCGCATTCACCGGAGCGCAGAAGTCGTCGGGCGCTGGCCAAGGCTCGGGCGCTGGAACTGCAGGCGGTGGACAGCACATAGGCGGGGCCTTCGAGTCCCAGCTGTCGGGCTACGAACTGTGCCGGTGCACCGAGTTCCTGCTGTGCATAGCGAAAGCTGTCGGGAAGCGGTCCTTGGCGCCCGGAGATTGCCAGGGCCTGTTCGGTTTCACCGATCCCGGAAGTGCTGGTGCCGATGACGACACCGATGCGTGAAGGCGAATGGTTGGCAAGCAGTGACGATGTATCCAGGCGCTGCAGGGCCGTGGCCAGTAGCCGATTATTGTAGCTGCGGTGCTCCATGTGCCAGCCGGCGTCATCAGCAAGGGCACTGGTCACCTTTCCCAGCGGCAATATGCGCCCGGGGGTATAGGCATCGCTTGGCACGAGGCCGCGCCGGCCGTTGAACAGGGCGGCTGCGATGGCGTCCAGGCTGTCACCCAGGCTGCACACCACGCCTGGGACCGAGAGCCGGCAGGGCATGGCCGTGAAATTCTCTTGGCGACTCATGAAGCAGGCTCCTCGAGCGGCTCAATGCGCAGGCGATAGCGGCCCTGACAATCCTCCAGTATCACCGTCTCTTCCCGGGAGGCATCCGTCATCGCCGGGGTGATGCGGGCAATGAGGGTGTCATGACGACGGATCTCCCTGGCCTTGCCGGCAATGCTCACCGACCAGGGACTATCGATGAAGGCCTCTTCAAGCGCCTTCGCCGGCCAAAGACTCCACTCGAGACGCGATGCCAGCCACGCCGGAGAGACAGGAAATGCCTCCTTCACCATTTTTTCGGGCACGTCGCCTTCCTCGAAACGGCTGCCTTCGGCGTCGTGGATCAGGGTGGTCAGACGCTGGCCGTAGGGCGTCAGAAACACTACTCGCAGCTCTCCTTTCTCAAGGCGGATCAATCCAATCAGGGTGCGCGCCTTGTCGGGTGCCTCTTCCGGGATGAAGGTCAGGCGGCGCTTGAGGGTATCGGCCAGAGGGAGGTTCTCGAAGCGTGGCGAGGGCGCTGTCGAGGGCAGCAGCGAGCAGCCGTTCAGCAGCGTCAGTAACATCAGTAGCATCACTGGACGTAATGGGGTGAGCAGGTGATTCTTCATGCACGCCTCTCTTGGTACAGATCTCTTTACGTAGAGCTGGATTGGGCTTGGAGCGGGCTGTAGCCGCAAAGCTGGGCCAGGGCCGTCAGTCGTCTGTCCGCGGCGGTAACGAAAGGATTGTCCTGATCCCAGGCATAGCCCGCCAGCACCGCGCTGATCATGCGCTTGAGCCCATCGGGCTGCGCCTCGTTGAAGACAATGGACTGGAGACGCCCGTCGTACCAGGCATCGACGAAGGCGCGGAAGGTGGCCACCCCTTGGCGCAGCGGTGCCTCGAACTCTGTCTGCCAGTCCACGCTCTCGCCACGTAAAAGTCGATCAACCAGCGGTGCGGCCATGTTGGCGGAACGCAGAGCGATGGTCACCCCGGAGGAAAAGACCGGATCGAGAAACTCCCCGGCATTGCCGAGCAGGGCATAGCCAGGTCCGTGCAGGCGGGTGACATCCGCGGAATAGCCCTTGAGTTCGCTGAAGGCACGCACCGGTCGGGCGTTGCGCAACAGTTGGCGATAGCGGGGTTCCGCGTCGATCAGGGTGTGCCAGCGCGCTTCGGCGCTATCGCCATACCGCGCCAGGGTCTCGATGGCGCCCACCACGCCTACTGATGCGTGGCCGTTGGCAAAGGGAATCAACCAGTACCAGATGGTGGCATCCTTGGGATGCACACCGATCAGGATCTTCTCGCGGTCGTAGTCCGGGTCATCGATACGATCCTCCACATGGGTAAACACCGCCATGCGCGGCTCTAGCCGTGGATCCCGCTCGAGATCGAGCGTGCGCGCCAATACCCGGCCATAGCCGCTGGCATCCAGCAGGAAACGGGCGGTCACGGTCGTCGTCTGGCCATTCTCATCGACGTAGCTCACTTGGGGGCGTTGGTCGTCGGGTCGAACATCCGTCACGGTGACACCGAAGTCCACTTTTGCGCCGCGCTCGATAGCGGCCTGGATCAGGCGTTGATCGAAGTCCGCCCGCTCGATCTGGCAGGTGGTGCCCCAGCCCGGGGTAAACTTTTCGCGAAAGTCGATGGCGGTCGTCTTGGCGCCGCGAGTGAAGGCGGCGCCATTCTTGAGCTGATAGCCCCCGGCCTGCACGGTCTCGAGCAGGCCGGCGGTCTCGAGATAACTCATGCACTGGGGCAGCAGACTTTCACCGATCGAGAAGCGCGGGAAGTGGCTGCGCTCCAGCACCCGTACCTCGTGGCCCAGGCCTGCCAACTGAGAGGCAGCGGCGGCGCCGGCAGGGCCGCCACCAATGACGATGACGTCAGTATCGAAACCAGGAACGTGTTCAGGTGTCATGGGATTTCTCCGCCGAAGATTGTCAGGAGTGCTCTTGGCTGGGTCGCACCCACGGTACCAGGCACCATACCATCGCCAGCCCAATCAGGCAGGATAGTCCCAGGTAGTGCAACGCCGGGGTCGCGCTGAAAGTAAGCAAGCCAAAGGCCAGCAGACTGGTCAGGGTCGAGAGACTGATCGCCAGCCAGGTCGAGGCGCGACGGCCGTGCTCGACGCTGAAGATGCCTGCATCCAGGCCGATGCCCAGTACCAGCAGCAGCCCCAGCTGACTGAAGACGTTCAGGGGGATGCCTGTCAGGGCGAACAGCGTCGAGGTGCCCAGCAGGGCGCCCAGGGGCGGCGTCAGTACCCGCCAGGTATCCCGGCCATAGCGCCAGATCAGCAGCAGGCTCAGTGTCACCACCGCAGCCGCCACCCACCAGACGATATTCTTTCGCAGCTGGCCAAGAAGTTCGCCGATACGCGCCACGCGATTGACGTAGATGACGTCGTCATCCTCAGCGGCCAGCATCGTCAGCCGTTGTTCCAGCGATGACGCCTGGCCATCTTTACCCGTGAATTGAACCAGCAGGGCGGCGGCGACACGAACGCTTTCCTGGGTTTCCGCTCCCCCTAGCCACAGCCGCCGTTGAGAACTTCCCAAGGGCGAATCCAGCCAGGTGGCAACATCGAGAACCGGAACGTCATCAAGGCGCGACAGAGCACGCTCGACGACCCGGGCATCGAGGCCCGCCTGTTGCACCAATGTTTCCAGGGGCTGCCCGTACAAGCGCGTCACGCGAGCCAGATTCTCTTGCTGCACCCGGGGCGTCGGTACGCTGTCGGCCAGATTGGTGATCCTCATGGGGGTGCCTTCGTCGATCCAGTCATCCAGGGTGTCGCCCAGTGTCGCAAGGCGGCTGAGCAGGGCTGCCTCATCGGCAGCGGTGACCAGCAGATAGCGATTGCCGGTATCGCTGCCAAGCGCCTGCTGCACCTGGCGCTCCTGATCGAGCAGCGTTTCCGGGGAAGGATTGAGCAGGCGCAGGCTGTCATCGCTGGTCAACTGCCAGCCGATCAGGGCGCTACAGAGCAAAAGCCCGATCAGTGCGCTCATGGGGGTAAGCCCGCGGCGGGGTGTCGTCCAGCGCCATAGCGTATCCGCGAGGCGCCGGGTGGCCGCCGGGCTGGGCAGGCGCATGCGCGGCAGCCATAACACAACACTGAGCCAGGCGCCGAGCAGCCCAAGAGCGGCGAAGGTAGCCATCTGGCGCAGCCCTGGCATGGGGGTGAGCGTCTGGGCGAGATAGGCCAGCAGACTCGAGACCAGCCCCAGGGTCAAACCCGGCAGCAGCCGGCCTAGCCGAAAATCGCGCCCGTGCACGGCGCGATCGCACTGCAGGTGCAGGGCGTAGTCGATGGCGATGCCGATCAGGCTGGCGCCGAAGGCCAGGGTCATCAGGTGCAGCCGGCCGAACAGCATCAGCGTCACGGGCAGGGCAAGCAGCAGGCCACAGGCCAGGGGCAACATCATCTGGGCCAATACCCGGGGCGAGCGAAACACCAGCAGCAGGAGCGTGACCAGGCCGATAAAGGCGCCGAGCCCGATGGTGGTGATCTCACGCTGGGCCTGGCGCGCACCGGCGGCGGCATGAAAGATCAAACCCGAGCGCAGCAGGGTGGCCTGAGGGTGATCCTGCTCAAACTCCTCGAGGGTTCGCGTCATGGCCTGCTGCGCGCCAATATCGTAGGGGCTACCGGCCAGATCACCGATCAGCATCGCATGAGGGTTGCCCTGCAAAGTGACGGTGAGCAGGCCGTCACTGGCTTGCACAGGGCTTATGTCTCGGGCGTCGAGCCAGCGTTCTAGCAGGCCGAAAGGATCGGCAACCGGGTCGGGCTGCCCTGTCGGCGAGAACAGGTTGCGCAGGGCTGGCTTGACCAGTGACTCACCGCCGTCCTGGTCGATGATGTGCTGCAGTTCTGGCGTCAGAAGACGATAACGGTAGCGATCCAATGCCTGGCGCGGGTCGCTGTCGATCAGATCGGTATCCCGCCAGTCGATCTTGGCAAGCCGTGGTTTGTCGTGGCCTTCATCCTGGCCTGCATCGCTCAATGCCCTGGCCAGCGTCTGGGTATCGGCTTTCAGATTCTGGGACGACAGCAGCAATACGAAGCGATCCTCGAAGCCGCGCCCCAACTGTGTATTGGCCCGCTCGATCAGGCGGGATTGACGATCCTCGGGCAGCATGGCGGTCAGGCGTGTATCCACCGGCAGGCCATCGCGCACAAGCCAGCTCAGACCGAGAATGCAGGCAATCAGCACCAGTGCCCACAGCCAGGCGAACAGGCGCAGCAGTGCCGCCGCTTTATGCGATGACGATTCAGCGGATGGCGGGGCCATTGGCTGCCTCGGTGGCCGCTGGGTCGAAGGGCTGCTGATCGAAAAAGCGCACCTTGAGTACATCCTCGTTGGCGGCGTAAAGCGCGACATTGTCGAGATGCTCGGCGCCCTTGAGTTCGATACGAGTGAAGCGCTGGCGCAGCGCCTTGGCCTTGGGCACGAGGGTAACCTGCCAGGCATCGGAAGTGCCGGCCACATCGAGGGTGAAGCGCTCCTGCAGCGCTTGCCAGTCTCCTTGCAGCAACTGCAACAGTAGCGTGCCGACCTGCTGACGCTGGCGGTCGTTGCCGGTGCCCGCGGCAGAACCCTCATCCGCGCCGTCTGCCGCATTCTCGGCGGTGAATACCAGGCGATCCTCGACCGGGGTTTCCAACACCCAGATCATTCGAGTGTCCCGCTCATAGAGGAAATGTCCGGTGCTTTTCAGCCGCGTATCGAGATCCGCGAGATAGCGCTGCTGCTCGAAACGGCCCTTGAGCGCCTCGGTCCGATTCAGCCGATCCTGCAGGTCGGCCAGCTCGAAGGCCAGCACCCGGCCGGGCAAGAGCATCAACAATACGAGTGCTCGACGCAACGGTTTCCATCTAGTCCGCATACATCCCCTCCGTCAGATTGGTCAGGTGGGCGCATACATGGCGCAGATCGCTTTCCAGGGCCCGATCCTCTTCAACGAAGGCAACATGTTCCCGGCACAGACGCAGAAAGTCCGCCAGGGCCGGCGGAAGATGAGAATCCTGAGCATGAGAGTCAGGTGCTTGGCGCAGATCCATCGCCTGGCAGGCGCCGTGCAACAGGGCGGCGACCACCTGCTCGCTCAGGGTGAGCACCCGTAGTGCATCCCGGGCAGCGATGGTGCCCATGCTCACCTTGTCCTGATTGTGACACTCCGTGGAACGAGAAAAGACACTCGCCGGCATGGTCAGCTTGAGCGCCTCGGCGGTCCAGGCGGAAACACCGATCTGCACCGCCTTGTAGCCATGGTTGAGCGGAGCCCGGGCCGGGCTGGCACCGCTCAGATTGGCGGGCAGACCATGGTTGTAGCGGATGTCGACCAGTAGCGCGAGCTGCCGATCGAGCAGGTCGGCAATATTGGCCACCAGGGTCTTGAGAGAGTCCATGGCGAAGGCGATATGGCCGCCATAGAAATGTCCGCCATGCATGACCTTGCCGACGACTGGGTCGATCAGCGGGTTGTCGTTGGCGCTATTGAGTTCGTTTTCGATGAAGCTGCGAAGCCAGGGCAGGCTGTCTTCCAGCACCCCGATGACATGAGGCGCGCAGCGGATCGAATAGCGATCCTGCAGCCGCGAGGAGTTGCGTGGCGTTTCGTCGTCGCTAGCCTGTTCAGCGTCGTGGGCGAGGTCTTGGCGCAGGCGCGCGGCAACCCGCTGCTGCCCAGTATGGGGTTTGGCGGCAAACAGATCCGCGTCGAAATGATAGGGATTGCCCGCCAGCGCCCAGCTGTTCATGGCGGTGATACGGGTGGCCAGGCGCGACAGTCGTTCGGCGCGACCAAGCGCCAGACAGGCCAGGGCCGTCATCACCGCGGTGCCGTTCATCAGTGCCAGGCCTTCCTTGGGGCGCAGGCGGTAGGGGGGCAGGCCGCGCTCCGCGAACACCTCGGCAGTGGAACGCCGCTGGCCGCCATCGAACACCTCACGTTCGCCGCACAGCACCGCCGCCAGATAGGAAAGCGGGGTCAGATCGCCGCTGGCGCCCACGGAACCCTCGCTGGGAATCACCGGAATCACGTCTTCCTCGAGCAGCCACACCAGGCGTTCCAGAAGCTCGACGCTGACTCCGGAGACACCGCGACACAGGGATACCAGGCGCACCAGCACCACCGCCCGGGCGGACTCGATATCGAGAATCTCGCCCAGCCCGCAGCCATGAAAGGTATACAGATGGCGCGGTAGTTCCGCGTGCTGCGCCATTGGCACCGCCCGGGTACAGGCGTCGCCGTAACCGGTGGTGACCCCATAGACCACGCCATCTTCCTCGAGCAGTCGATCGAGGAAAGCTGGCCCGGCAGAGATGCGTTCGCGAAACGTCGATGAGTTCGAGAGCCGAACGCGAGTGTGGCCTTTGGCGACGCTCAGCACGGACTCGAGCTCGACGGTGCTGCCATCGAGTATCAGCGGGGTTGGGTGGCGGTCAGCCATCATAGCGGTCGTCTACCTGCCAGTAGGGAAAGAAATTGAACCACTGCAACGGATAGCGACGGCACTGATCCGTGAGCCAGTCCACGTAGCGGTGCATTGCGTCCCGGCGCCAGGCTTCGCGATCGGCTCGACGCAGATGCGTGGTGTCGTCGAAGGGCTGGAATTCGATCCGATGCGTCTGGCCTTCCCGCAGGCAGCTCATCGTATAGACGGGGCAGCGTAGCAACGCCGCCAGCCAGAAAGGGCCTTCGGGAAAGGGCGCCGATGCGCCAAGAAAATCGATATGCCGCACCCGGCCGCCTTCGTTGATCGGCACACGATCCGCGGCGATCACCACGAATCCGCCGGCGTTGATGCGCTCCGCCAGGGCCATGGCGGTCGCCGGGGTAATCTCGGTTACCTCGATGATCTCCGGGCCGCGTCTCAAGATAGAGCGATCGAGCAACTGGTTGAATTTTTGCGAATTGCGGGTATGCATGAGCTGGGTGACATGAAAATCGTCCCGGTTATCGCTCATGGCGCTGCAGATTTCCAGATTGCCGATATGGGATACCAGCATCAGACCGCCTCGGCCACTGCGAATGGCCCGGTCCAGGCAGGCGCGATCCTCTTGGGACACGCGCACATCGAGGGGCATGCCGCTCCAGGCATCCACCTTGTCCATCAGGGATTGGCCGAAAGCCATGAAATGCTTGAGACCGAGCCACTTCTTCCAGCGCGGAGGCGACCCGGCATACAGCGGCCAGATACGCTCGAGATATCGACGCGACGCGCGTCGGGGCAGCGCCCGACCAAGATAGTAGTAGAGAATGACCGGGCCGAGCATTATTTGAAAGGGCAAGCGCCCGAGATGGCGGCGAATCCACACCATGAGGCGCATACCGGCCACGGAGCCGGACTCTTGAATGCGTGCCCAGTGGTGGGGGGCGTCGGAGGAGCGGCTCATGAGGCGTGGTTCAGTGTTCTCTGTCGTTTGAGAAGCAGTCGAGGCAGGCGTCGCAGCATGCCACAGAACAGTCTTCCATGCATGGCGGCCAGCAGCGCGTTGTCGCGCCACATATCGAAATGCGACACACCGTCCAGTGGGTAGCGCACCCGCACCGGCAGATTCGCAACCGGAAGACCGGCCCATAGCCAGCGCACCGGCAGCTCCGTGTCGAACTGCATGCGCTCGCCGCAGCCGTGACGGGCCACCAGACGGTTGACCGCGGCAACCGGATACAATTTGACCCCGCACATGGTGTCGCGAAGGGTGAAGGAAAGCGTATTGAGCCACACCAGGGCATGGGTGGCGTAGCGGGCGTAGAAGCGGTGCCGGGGCACACTTCGATCAAAGCGCGGATAGGCAATCCGCAGCTCCTGCTGATCGCCGGTCAATCCCTCCAGAAATGCCGGGAAATCCCTGGCGTCGTGCTGACTGTCCGCATCGATTTGAAGGGCATGGGTGAAGTCCTGGCGTTCTGCCTCGCGGAGCCCCGCCTTGATTGCCGCGCCTTTGCCGCGGTTTTTCGGCAGACGCACCAAGATCACATCCTCTGCCTGGGCGAGAGTGTCGAGTACGCCGGCACACGCCGCATCGCTGCCATCATCCACCAGCAGTATTGGAATCTCCAGGCGGCGGGCCCCGGCGCAGGTCGCGGTGATCGCTGCGCCATGATTGTAAACGGGAATCAGCACGCAGGGGCGAGCCGGCTGGTTGCTCGACATCATCTATCTCCACTACTTGAAAAGAGGGCCTTGCCGCTGGCATGGGTGGCTTGTCGACCCTTCAAGGTGAATGCCAGCTTGACGTTCCGTTCGCCCCGGGGCGGGTCGGGGGCCAAAAAAAGAAGAAGCTCGACGCGGTCGCCAGGGCAAAGCAATCGAGGAAATTTTACTCGCTCGAGTCCTTGAAACTCGCCTTTCAACCCCAGGTGCTCCCGGGCGAGTTCGATGGCCCACTGCACGATGACGACGCCGGGAACCACCGGCTTTGCATCGAAATGCCCTTGCAGATAGATCAGCCGTTCGGGAACTTCCAGGGTTACGCGACAGCGTTCATCGCCTTCGAACTCGACCCCCAGCCAACGCGGCACGCGGCGATTCTGCAGGTCTCGGAAAAGTTGCGTTACAACGGCGCCAGCGAGCTTGCCCTGGGAATTGGAGGGCCAGGCATCGACGAAGCGCCAGTAGCGCGGTATCACCGTCGACTCAAACGTTTCGAGTAGATGCTGCCGCAGGGCTTCTGTCAGCGCGCGCCGGGTGGTGTGATCCTGGGGTATCAACGCCGGTTCCAGCTGAACGATGGCCCCCAGGCGGGTGTTGCGCTCCGGCAGGGCGATCGTGCGTGCCCCAAGTACACCCGGATAGGTGCCAAGGGTGCGATCCATGCTCGTCAAGGACAGGCGCTTGCCCCCCACCTTGAGAATATGATCGACGCGGCCGAGCAAGCGAAAGCCTGACGTCTCGAGAGAAATACGATCCGCCTGACGCTGCCAGTCTGCGGAGTCCAGAAAGGGGGAGCGCAGCCATAGCGTGCCCTGGGCATCGTCACGAATCTCGACCCCGGGAAGCGGTGTCCAGCATGAATTTTGCTGCTGAATACGCCAGGCGATGCCGCCGGTCTCGGAACTGCCGTAGATCTCGCTGACAGGAACGCCCAGCGCTTCCAAGGCGCCATCGCTTGCGGCTTGGGATAGAGGCGCGCCGGAGGAGTGTATGTGCGACAGCATCTGGGGCGCGGCTTGCCAGTCCAGCTCCCTGGGCAAGCGTTCGAGGGGCGGCGGGGCGGTGATGAGTACCGCCCCGGGAGGCGCGTCCAGGGTATCGGACGATACGCCGGCAGAGGCTGAATGATGCATCGTGGCCAGGCGCGCCAGCCAGTCGCTCAGGGTTTCCGGGTAGCGGCACAGGCTCGTGGCCATGGGGGCCCGTTCGCAAAGCGGCCGCAAAATGGCAAACAGCAGGCCGTAGATATGCTGATGACTCACCTGGCTGATCACCAGCCGTCCTTCCAGGGGCCAGAGACGTGCATGCATGGAAAGCTCCGCGTCTAGCTGGGCAAAGCATTTGTCGAGACGCTGAGGATCGCCGCTGGAGCCGGAAGTATATAAAGAGAGCGCGAGAGCATCGGCATCGAGCGTTCCCCAGCGCGGTATCCCGCCATCAGGGCCGGCGCGATGTCCTTCCGCCACGTCGCCAAGGCGCCCCCGGGTCAGGCGATCCACTCCCGTCAGAGTTTCCGGCCGGTCGTCCGCGGGCAATACGACACTATCGCCGCGCTCCCAGCAGGCGAGCAGGGCAGCGGCAAATTCAAGCGGTTCGCGCAGATGCAGGAGCCAGCGCTGACCTTGAGGTGCCAGGGAGTCCAGTAGTGCCTGCCAGGCGCCGATACGGCCATGCAGAACCGACCAGGATACGGCGGCCTGGGAAAGCGGCGCGGCACACCGCCAGCCTATCGGCTGATCCAGCGGTGCATTGCGCCAGGGGGCGCTGAGGAGGGAGACGTCAGCCATGGGCAGCCTTGCGCACGCGCTGGCGAACGCACCACTCACCGGCAAACAGCGCGCCGCTCAACCCGTAAGCGATGCCACCATTGTACAGGGTCCAGGTGCTCAGGTCGGCGTAAAGTGCCGTCCAGAGGGCGATGCTGCCGTTGACCAGAAAGAAACCGCACCAGAGCGCGGTCACGTTGCGGGTATAGCGTACGCCGCTGGGAGGCAGGTCGGGTTCCTGTCGACGGGCCAGGCGCTCGATCAGACTTGGCGGATGGCGCAGGCTCCAGACGAATAGAATGAACAGCGCGGCATTGATCAATACCGGCCAGGCGCGTACCCCGATATCCACCTGGCCCGCCAGCGCCAGGATCACTACGCCAACCGTCAACAAAAGGCCCCAGCGTTTGTATCCTTGTGGAAGCCGCCAACTGATCAGCGCCACTGCTAGTGCCAGCAGCAGCAAACCTCCATCTCTGGGCAGCAGGAAGAACACCAGCAGCGGCCAGGCCAGCATCATCAGCCCGAACAGCAACGAGACAAGGGCAGGGCGGGCACGGTGCCCGGCGTTCATCGGGATGGTCATGCGCTACGTCTTCTTTCGCATTAGTCGACGCGTCTCTCCTCCACCAGCGCAGCGAGGCTTTTTAGATTGGCAAAGTGCCGACGGGACTCTTCGCTATCCGCTTCGAGCTTGATGCCGTAGGTCTTTTGCAGCGCCAGCCCCAGTTCCAGAGCGTCGATGGAGTCGAGGCCCAGCCCTTCGACGAACAAGGGCTCCTCACGGTCGATATCTTCCGGAGTGACGTCCTCGAGTTCCAGGGTGTCGATGATCAAGTGTTTGAGTTCGAGTTCCAGAGCGTCCGCCATGGGCGATGTCCTTGTCCATCAAGGTTGAAGTAGAGGCTGGATGACCGTTCATTTTCCGAGCCTTTGCGGGCATGTGCAATTATTGGGACATGAAGGTGAACCAGGCCGCGAACAACGTCGCGACCGAAAGCGCCCCAGCAAAGCGAAGTATGATAAGCCGATCAGATATTATGATGCCATTGTCCATACTCGCCGGCGAATGGGGCAGACTAACGGTGTTTCACCGAGTAGCCAAGCGATCACGTCATCGGGTTGGGGTGGACGGTACTCATGACACGCCGATTCGTCGGCACCGAGGGCGGTAACGCTCTGCTCCCCAGCAATCGCTGCGCGCATCGCTAGACGCATGGCGACCGCCGTCGTGGTCGCGGGCCCTGGTGCATGGTCGGCAAAGCGTGGTGGAATGGGCGCATCGCTGAACACCACGACCACCTGTTTCTCTCCCTCCATGAGGTAGCCCAGTGCCTCGCTGAACAGCGCCGAGACTTCGGCGCCAGAGGCGGCAATGGCCTGCAGGGAGCGACGATTGCCGCTGGCGATGGAGTGCACGCCGATCATCGCATTGTGCACTGCCATGCCAAAGCGAGCCGGCGAGAGCGGCACGTCTTCATTGAGGGCATAGAGCATCTCCAGGGTACGCTCCGAGTCGCCGTGACGCGAGGCATGAACAAGCACGCACTCCGCCCCGGGATCGAGCGCCATCAGCATGTCGCAGACAGCGCGCCCTAAGTTATTGAGGCGGCGGCGCAGCATGGGCGCCACCCGGGCGGCGGCGGGGCGTTCTTCAACGGATAGGCGAGGGTCATGGGCAGGCTTACGCCCAGGGTGCCAGGCGCGCCAGTCCTCGAGGATAAGCGAGGCGTCATTCATCGAGCATTTTGTTCCCGGGCTTCAAGCATAGACTGCGCAACGCGCATACCCTACGCGACTCTCCAGCGATAGGCTACTTTGCTCACCGCTTGTGGAATACAGCGTTTCTGGACTATTACTTACTGGTTAGCAACGCTAACGGGTAAAGGAATGTATCCACTATGACTAAAGGGGCAAATTCATGACTACTCGCACAGCTGTCTATGGGGTCATTTTTGCTGGGCTTTCCGCCTGGGCGTTTTCGAGCGCAGCCTTGGCGACGGAACAAGACGAAATGATGGAAGAGGATGCGCCTGTCAATTCGACCGATCAAAGTGGCATGCCGAAAAAGGACACGGCCGGTCACGAGAAAATGCAGGGCCAAAGTGGGATGAAGCAAGGCTCGTCCATGGATAAGAGCAAGAATCAGAAGATGGAGGATGATGCGCCTATCAGCACGACCGATCAAAGTGGCATGCCGAAAAAGGACACGGCCGGTCACGAGAAAATGCAGGGCCAAGGTGGCATGAAGCAAGGCTCGTCCATGGATAAGAGCAAGACTCAGAAGATGGAGGATGATGCGCCTATCAGCACGACCGATCAAAGTGGCATGCCGGAAAAGGATTCGGCGAATACGCAGCAGAACTGAAACACCATGACAGGCAAGAGCCCGCTACCAGCCGTAGCTGGCTCTTTCAGGTCTTAGGTCACCGATCCTCGTCGTTGGGGTAGCGGGTCGCCTGAAGGCTGTCCTTGATCTTCTTGAGATGGGGCAAGAATCCTTCGCCCCGGCGCAAGGTCACGCCGGTTGCCAGCACATCGATCAGCGCCAGATGAATCATGCGGGAGGTCATGGGCATGTAGACATCGGTATCTTCCGGGGTGACGACTGCCAGGGTTTCAGTGCATTGCGCGGCAAGAGGCGATGCTGGCGCGGTGATGCCAAGCACTACCGCACCGCTGTTGCGCCCCAGCTCGGCGATATCCACCAGTTCCCGGGTGCGCCCGGTATAGGAAATGATCACGATAACATCGCCGGTATGGCTAGCCGCGGCCACCATGCGCTGCATCAGTACGTCTTCGTAGGCCATCACGGGCAAGTTGAAGCGAAAGAACTTGTGCTGGGCATCCTGGGCTACGGGGCAAGAGGCGCCCAGCCCGAAGAAGCTGATCTGCTTGGCCTGGATGAGGTAATCCACTGCCTGCTCGATGCTGCGAGAATCGAGTGCACGGCGGGCGTCGTCCAAGGCTGCGATGCTGGCACCGAATATCTTGTCCGCATAGCTGGCCGCGTTGTCCTCGGGTTCCACGTTGCGGCTGATATAGGGGGTGCCCCCTGCCAGACTTTGGGCCAGTTTTATCTTGAAATCAGGATAACCCTTGGTTTCGAAGCTGCGGCAAAAACGGTTCACGGTGGGTTCGCTGACTGACGCGCGCCGGGCCAGGGTGGCGATGCTCAACCCTGTGGCGGTCAGCGGATCGGCAAGAATGACTTCCGCCACCTTGCGCTCGGAACGGTTCAGCGCTTCCCGACGTTGACGAATGCGCTCCAGAAGATCATGGCTGGCCATCAGGCAGCGTTCTTTACCATGGAATGTTTCCTACCATACTGTTATGTGGTGATCTGATGAGGAGACCGTTACTCTAACTTGACACTATCCCGGCAAAAAGATCAAAACGTTCATTACCGTATTTTTGTCAAAGTTACCAAACTATTTGCGGAATGAAGCATCTGTGGCGTACTTTATTAGTAATTTAACCATAAATTTGAGGGGTGGTTCATGGTCCAAGGCTCCACATCCGATGTCGATCTTGCCTTGTTCGGTGGCTTGGGTGACCTGTCGCTACGCAAGCTGTATCCGGCACTTTATCACCTGGATCGAGACAATCTACTGGCCAGCGGTACGCGCATTCTGGGGCTTGCACGCCACGAAATGGATACGGACGCCTTCCGCAAACGTGTACACAAGACGCTGAAGACCTATGTCAAGCCAGAGTCACTGGAGCAGGAGTGTCTTCAGCGCTTTCTCGAGCGTCTTGATTATCTGCAACTCGACTTCAATGATACCGAAGGTTTCAAGGTCATTCGCCAATGGCGAGAGAGTGCCTCGAAAGGAAAAGGTAGCCGTCCCATGACGGTCTACATGGCGGTGCCGGCGAGTATCTTCGGCGATATCTGTCGTAACCTGCATAAAAGCGGCAGCCTTGACGACGAAACCCGGGTGGTGGTGGAAAAACCCATTGGCTACGATCTTGAATCTTCTCAGGAAATCAATGATGCCATTGGTGCGGTATTTCCCGAATCGCGCATCTATCGCATCGATCACTACCTGGGCAAGGAAACCGTTCAGAATCTGATCGCGATGCGTTTTGCCAATCCGCTATTCGGCACCCAGTGGAATCAGAATCATATCTCCCACGTCGAAATCACCGTCGCCGAACAGGTCGGCATCGAAGGTCGTTGGGGGTACTTCGACAAGGCCGGCCAGCTGCGAGACATGGTGCAAAACCATTTGCTGCAGCTCTTGTGCCTGATTGCCATGGACCCTCCTTCGAATCTCGATGCGGATGCCATTCGCGACGAAAAGGTCAAGGTACTCAAGGCGCTCAAGCCCTTCAGCCCCGAATCGATCCCCCGGGATGTGGTGCGCGGACAGTACATTGCCGGCTCGATCGACGGTGTCAGCGTGCCGGGTTATCTCGACGAGGAGGGAGCCAATGCGGATAGCCATACCGAAACCTTCGTCGCCATGCGCACCGAAGTCGCCAACTGGCGCTGGGCCGGTGTGCCGTTCTACCTGCGTACCGGCAAGCGCATGCCGGAGAAGCTCTCCCAGATCGTCATCCATTTTCGCCAGCAGGCGCACTACATCTTCGACCCGGATCAGCGCAGCCTGGCTTCCAACAAGTTGATCATTCGTCTGCAGCCGGAAGAGGGTATCGCTCTGCAGGTGC
This sequence comes from uncultured Halomonas sp., assembly GCF_947493865.1. Classification (GTDB taxonomy): domain Bacteria; phylum Pseudomonadota; class Gammaproteobacteria; order Pseudomonadales; family Halomonadaceae; genus Modicisalibacter. The sequence continues at coordinate 18,058 of NZ_CANLTC010000001.1, read as the reverse complement.
TGACCAAGGACGGCGGGCTCGACAAGGGCATGCGTCTGCGCCCAGGGCCGCTGCATCTGGATTTCAACAGTGCCTTTCCCAAATCGCGGATTCCCGATGCCTACGAACGCTTGCTGTTGGAGGTCATGAAAGGCCAGCAGTATCTGTTCGTGCGTCGGGACGAGGTCGAATATGCCTGGCGTTGGGCGGATCGTCTGGTAGCCGCCTGGGATGAAATCGAGTTGCCGCCGCGCCGCTATCCCGCGGGCTCCTGGGGGCCGGTGGCGTCGATTGCCATGATCACTCAGGATGGTCGTTCCTGGTACGAGGATTATTGATGAGTGCAACGGCGTCTGAAAAAATTTCACCGGCGCGTGAGCACCTGGCGATGCAACTGGCGGAGTCCGTAGCCAGCGCGCTGGCGGTCGATCTGACCAACCAGGAGCGGGTGTTGCTGCTGGTCTCCGGCGGTTCGACGCCGGTGCCGTTCTTCACCCGGCTTGCGGCGGTGGATCTGCCTTGGGAGCGGGTCGACGTGACGCTTGTCGATGAGCGCTGGGTAGATGAAACGCATCAGGACAGCAATGCCCGGCTGGTGCGGGAGCATTTGCTTCAAGGGCCCGCCGCCAAGGCGCATTTTCATCCGCTGACCACGACCCACGGTACCCCGGAGGAAGGCGCGGTAGAGGTTGCCGAGCGTATTGCCGGACTTTCCTGGCCCGCGAGTGCCGTGGTATTGGGTATGGGCGGAGACGGCCATACTGCCTCGCTGTTTCCCGACAGCGGCGAACTGGGTCTGGCGTTGAGTACCGATGAAGCGACGGTCGCGGTACGGGCGCCCAGCGTTCCGCAGCCTCGGATTTCCTTGAGCGCGGGCTGGCTGCATCGAGCAAGGCGCCATATGCTGCACATCGTCGGCGACGACAAGCGAGCGATATTGGCACGGGCCATGGGAGGCGATGACGTACGGGAACTGCCCATTCGTGTGTTCTTGAGTTGTCCCCTCGCCATTTACTGGGCGCCTTGAGACGAATTTCTAGTGGAGTACACCATGACCATCGAAAAACAACTGCCATCAACCCGTACCACTGAACTCGATAGCATCTGCCTTAGAGCCGAGGTCATCCCGGTGGTGACGATCGAACGACTGGAAGATGCCGTCCCCTTGGGGCGCGCCCTGGTGGAAGGCGGGCTGGCGGTGATCGAAGTAACCCTGCGCACCGACTGTGCCATGGAGGCTATCAAGCGCATGAACGAGGCGCTGCCCCGCGCCAGTATTGGTGCAGGCACCGTGCTGACACCGGCGCAATATCGCCAGGCCGAACAGGCAGGGGCCGACTTCGTGGTCACACCCGGTGCCACCGATGCGCTATACCGCTATGGTGTGAGTAGCCCCGTGCCGATGTTGCCGGGAGTGGCCACCGTTTCCGAGCTGATGACCGGTTGGCAGTATGGCTATCGGCGCTTCAAGTTTTTCCCCGCAGAGGCCAGTGGGGGAGTGGCGGCGCTCAAGTCCTTCGGTGCCCCCATTCCCGAGGCGCGTTTCTGTCCCACTGGCGGTATCACTCTGGATAACGCCGAGAGTTATCTCAAACTGCCCAATGTCATGTGCGTGGGTGGCTCCTGGATCACCCCCAAGGAACTGATCGACGCAGAAGACTGGGATGGTATTCGGAAGTTGGCAAGAGAAGTAGCAGATCGCTTCCATCACTGAGAACGCATGTTAGAAGGTGTTGTATCCGTGTCTCAAAACGTGCCTGATCAACGTCTTTCCAGCCCCGCCGTGGCGCGCAATCGCGATGCGATTCTGACAGTGCTGCGCGACGTGCTGCCTCAACGTGGCAAGGTGCTGGAGATCGCCAGCGGCAGCGGCGAACATGCGCTATACCTTGCCCGCCATCTGCCTGCTATTTCGTGGCAGCCCAGCGATCCCAACCCTCAGGCGCTGGCTTCCATTGCCGCCTGGCGCAAGACGGAAACGCTCGACAACCTGCTCGCGCCGGTACAATTGGACGTCATCCTTCGCCCCTGGCCACTTGAGGATTTTGACGCCCTGGTGTGCATCAATATGATTCACATCGCTCCCTGGGAGGCGACGCAGGCGTTGTTCACCGAGGCCGGCAAGAATCTGGAAACGGGCGGCGTGCTGTATTTGTACGGGCCGTTCAAACGCGATGGAGAGCATACTGCCGAGAGCAATGCGGCCTTCGACGAGGATTTGCGCCGGCGCGACCCGCGCTGGGGTATCCGGGATATGAATGATATGGAAACGCTGGCTGGAGAGCATGGTCTGCATATCGAGCGCATCGTCGAGATGCCCGCCAACAATCTCAGCCTGGTATTGCGAAAGTAGTGTTATAAGAAAGGGTGTAAGCGGTATTTGCTTGATTAATCTGGTGCTGGCCCAAACACTGTAGCTGAAAACCGATCCTACGATCGAGTCCCGACCGGCCAAGAAAGGAGGCTATCCATGTCCGTGTCCGATTTCGCAGAAGAGTTTCGTATGGACAAATCCTGTCCCAATTGCGACAGCCATCTCATGCGTGTCTCTCAAGAGAAGAACCCGGATGACAAGGTGTTCTGCGCCTCTTGCAATACTTACGTATGTCTTTACCGGGAAGCCGAGGAGCGTCTGGAGAACGACTCTAAGAGCGAAAAGGAAGAACTGATTGAGCGAGTCACCAACAAGGATTTCAAGGAGAATCCTGATCTTTGACTTGTTCGAGGCTCAAGACCTCGTCCCGGTTTTACGTATGACGGCTCGCTTATAGCGAGCCGTCATACGCTGTATTGGACATTGGTTAGAGCAATTCTTCCGCGGTCAGCGCCAAGCGGGAGCGCTCGACACTTTTCAAGGTGACATGACCGGCATGTGGCCAGTCGCGAAAGCGCTCGACGACTGCCGCCATGCCGCAGGTATTGGTGGTGAGATAGGGCGTGTCGATCTGGCCGACATTACCCAGGCAGACGATCTTGGTATTGCGTCCGGCCCGGGTGATCAGGGATTTCAGTTGTTTCGGAGTAAAATTCTGCGCTTCGTCGATGATCAGGAAGGTGTCGTTGAGAGTGCGCCCTCGCATGAAGGTCGGCGAGCGGATCTGCACCCGGGATCCGATCAGTTGGCGCGTGGCGCCTTCGCTCCAGGTGGAGGTGCCGTCCTTCTCGTCCCGCAGCAGATTATCCATGTTGTCATGGAACGCCCCCATCCAGGGCGACATCTTCTCCTCTTCGGTGCCGGGCAGAAAGCCGATGTCCTCGCCCATGGGGATCGGCGCCCGGGTGAACACGATACGCTCGAACAATTTGGTATCCAGGGTCTGCTGGAAGGCGGCAGCCAGGGTCATGAAGGTCTTGCCGGTCCCGGCGCTGCCGGCAATGGTGACCAGGTCGATCTCCGGGTCCATCAGCAGGTTGAGGGTGAAGTTCTGGCGGCTGTCGTGAGCATGTACGCCCCACACGCCGGCATGGTGGCGGTAATTGGTCAACAGCTGCAGTCTGGCGCTCGTCGGTGTGAGTTCCCGCACGATGGCTTCGAAATCGGCGCCGTTGTCGCTGTCCGAGACCAGCATGCCGACGTGCCACTCAGCAGGTATGTCGCCGCTGAGCTGATAGAACGTATGATGGTCGACGCGCTCGACCTTGACCTCGACGTTCAGCGACTCCCATAGGCCCGCGCCGTCCTTGCCGGCGATGGTATAGACCTTCGCCCCTTCGATCATGACATCGCTGTCGCTGAACACGCGATCGTTACGATAATCCTCCACCGGCACGTTCAATGCCGCTGCCTTGACCCGTAGATTGATATCCTTGGTGATGAGAATCACCGAGGCGTCCGGGCGCTCATCGCGCAGGCGGCAGGTTTCCGCAAGAATGCGATTGTCGGCGTTGTGTTCCAGGTGATCGAGAGGTTGCAGATCGCTGTAGCACAGAAAGCGCAGGCGTCCGCCTTGACCGACGGCGTCGACTAGGGGGATGCCCTGCTGGATTTCATCGAAGCAGACGGCATTGGTGAGTTCGGACAACGTGCGACTGACCTGCCGGGCGGTACGCGCAATATCGCGCACGCCGTTCTTGAGCTTGTCGAGTTCCTCGAGCACGGTCATGGGAATGACCACATCATGCTCTTCGAAATGGTAAAGCGCGGCGGGATCGTGAATTAGAACGTTGGTGTCGAGTACGTAAAGGCGGGTGACTTTCTTGTCGATTCGAACCATCGCGTAGGCACTCCTGGCAGTAACCTCAACAACGACACTGGCAGCAACTCATGCCACTCAAATGGCATGGACATCCAAGGTGTCGCCTTCCTTATAAACTCTATCGGCCGCCTCCTCTGTAGATGTATGTTTTTTCAAGATGCGTCATAGGCAGCAAAAAAGCCAGTAGCCACTCCACGCCCGGGAGTCACATGTAGACTGAATCGACGTCCAGCGTCGAGCGCTCGCCAATGGCTGAAAAATTCTCCTCGAGCCAGCGGGCTGCGGTGCGACGGCCCTGATCGCGCAAATGGGTCAGGAATGCCCACTCCGCATTGAGCTTGCTCGAGACGGACAGTTGCTGCAAGGAGTCGTCCGCATCGATGCGATGAAAATGGGTGTCCCGATAGCAGGCCATATCGGCACCGCTGATCTCGATCTGACGCTTGAGCATGGCGATGGCACGCACCTCCTTGATCAACGAGGCGTTGAAGGTGATCTCGTTCATGCGATTGAGGATTGCCGCGGCGCTGCGCGGTACCTTGTCACGATAGATCGGATTGATCTGCACGATGGCGATGTCTCGTGAATCGCACTCTTCCATCAACGGGAACAAGGCGGGATTGCCCATGTAACCGCCGTCCCAGTAGGCTTCGCCATCGATCTCAACCGCCTTGTACAAAAATGGCAGGCACGCGGAGGCCATGACCATATCCAAGGACATCTCCTGGCGGCGAAAGATCTGCTGCTGACCCGAGCGCACGTTGGTGGCACAGACGAATAGCTTGAGATACTGGCATGCCCGCACGCGTTCAAAATCTACCCGTTCGGCAATGATGTCCCGCAGCGGATTGATACCCAGCGGATTGAACTGATAGGGCGAAATCATCCGACTGAAAAGGTCGAAAGCCAGATAGCCCGGGGAGTTGTCCAGGCTCCAGTTGCCCATCCACATGTCCAGCGGCGTGCGGCGAATGGGGCTGAGCAACGCGCCCTTGCTTACCGCGAACCAGAAGCTTTCGAGCGCCTGGCGGGCATGGTCTTCATCGCCCTCCAGCAAACCGTCGGCAGTGATGACCGCGTTCATGGCCCCGGCACTGGTACCGCTGATGCCTTCGATGCGCACGCGGGGGCTTTCCAATAGATAATCGAGCACTCCCCAGGTAAAGGCGCCGTGGGCGCCGCCGCCCTGCAGGGCCAGATTGATTGCCTTGACCTGACTCATCGTTCTCCCGTGGGCGCTAACTCGCCCGGAAATTGTGCATTGCAATAACGATACGCCAGCATAGTCGTCCCGGACGTCGGCGACAAACATCTTTCCAATAAACACACGCTGTGATGGTCAGGCGTATTTTTGGAAGATTATTCTCATGGTTTAAAGCCATAATGACCTACAAGCTTGTCGCTGGCGTTATCGCGCGGCGATGGCGATCTCCCGCGCCTTGCATCATTCGGTTCGGCAGTATTTCCATTATGGACGATAGGAAATGTGTCATGACTCTCGAAACTTCTCCCGAAGCGCTGGATTCATCGGTTATTACCTTCGACGCCGAGCTTGAGCGCCTGGCGCAGCATCGGCAAACCGACTCAAAAGCGCCCATCGGTGACGTGCTGTCATCGGCCAGAACCGTGATGGCGATGCCGGATGGACTCGATGCGCTGTATGCGCGGGTTGCGTCGATAGAAGCGGCGGGTGTCTTCACCGGCAGGGACTGGGCGCGACCCGCCATCTTGCAACCTGCCCTGGCGGTGCGTTCGCTCCGGGAAGGGGAGCCGGATATCACCACCATCGAGGCGCTCAGCGAGATTCGTCTGCTGGCCGTGATCGCCGGGGACTATTTTCATCCCGGCATTTCTGCGGAGCAGGCGCGCAACTTTCTGACGCAGGTGATGGCGCTGAACCTGGATCTTCTCGCGGGGCCCATGAGCGAGGCGGATCGGGAGCGCCCCGGGAATCTGGGGCAGATCGTGCAGGCGCTGTATCAATATCTGCTTGCGCACCTTGGCTACGAGAGCATTCTCGAGAGCCTGGTCGACGAGATTCAGCGCTTGCTGGCCCAGCGTCCGCTGCAGACGGACAGCATCAAGCAGATGATCAGCCAGATCGCCAAATGCCTTTACGACCCCGAGATCGATACGGTAGGAACGGCTGGCGCGGCGCGCCTGGTGCGTGCGCTGTTCGGCCCGACGCCGGGTTGTCGCGAAGATCCCGGACTGGATATCTACGCGCAGCGCCTGGCGATGATGGATGAGAACGCGCTTTTAGAAGAAGCCACCGGATTTGCCCGGGCAATGCAGGATACGGGCCTGGTATCGCCGTATCATCCCGTGCTCCTTCGCTATCTGCGGGGCTATCGGGACGACCTGTTGCTGATAGCGCTGGGGCTGAGCAGTACCGGCTGTGAGACCCTGCTTTGCTACCAACAATTGGTGTATGCGCTGATCGATGAGACGTTGTTCCCTGAAACCAGTCAGGCGGTTTATGGGTTGTCCTTGCTGCTCGAGCGCGGGGCGCTTTTTTCAGCACCTATCGCTTCCGGTCTCTGGCGACAGATCCGCCTCACGCTTTCCAGCGATACTGCTCAGACGCTGAGTCGTGTCTTTGGCGAGTCTCATGAACCACGGGTATTCCTGCTCGCCGGCGTGTTGAGCCTGCTGGGCCAGCCTCTGGGCGTAGGGCAGGGTAATAATCCGACCTGTCAGTCGGTGATCGGTCTTTCCATGTGGGCGGACAATGCCGGGGACTATCTTTTGCAGCTGGTGGCCTGGGCGGCGCGGGACGATGAGGTGCTGAGTCGCTTCGAGGGAGAGCGCATTTCTTCCAGAGATCTTGAAGCCGGTCTTGCCAAGGAGCCCCCCCTGGACGTGGATGCGGTGTCCGTGGTGCTGATACCGCATCTCGATCGTCTCTACATGGAAATGGGGCGCTTGTGCGGCGAGCGGGACGACGACCTGCATCGCTGGATCAACCCGGAGTTCTACGGCTGGTGGGTAGGGCAGGGCTTTCGTGTGATCGCGAACATACACACCGGGGCGATCGAGGACTACGAGGGGTTCGTCCGTCATTTCTACGCCTGCTATCACCCTTTCTACAACGGCAACATGCCGCTGATTCATCCCCAGCCCGCCGGCATCGTGGTCACGGACAGCGCGGCACGCCTGGTAGGCCGACACGCCATTACCCTGCTGCGGGTGGCGCTGGATGCCAGCAACGAAATGCGGGTCTACTTCTTCAATCCCAACAATGACAGCGGACAGGACTGGGGCCAGGGCATCGTCTGTGCCACCCAGGGCAACGCCGAGCGCCACGGTGAAGCTTCGCTGCCTTTTGCGGAATTCGCGTCACGGTTGTTCGTGTTTCATTACGATCCGCTGGAATTCGGTGACCCGGATGCGGTGCCGGAGGAGGATGTGACGCGAGTCATCGAACTGGGGCGGGGGAGCTGGGCGGCGGATTATTGAAGCATGAAACGGCCCCATCGAGGCCGTTTTTGCCGATGAAAAGAGTGCTACGTGATTGTATGATGCCCATCCACTGTGTCGGGCTTTTATAACGAATTCAATGTAACACCTTGGGTTCAGCACAGCCTCTCATATCCTGCATAAGCAGGGTTCATAGCGTCGAAACCAGCTTACTTTTCTCTCTTCATTTGCCAGCGCTTACGTCTCCTGCAGGTCGACATCCGGCACTGCGTGCCTGAACAGCCGGGTCAAATAAAGTAGATATGCAAAACCCACTGCCATCCAGGTCAGGCCAACCTCGAAGGTGGTTGCCGAGAGGCTGGTCCATAGCCATACCGTAAGCAAAAAACCGATACCCGGAAGCAGGCCGTAGCGGATCAGATCCGTTCCGCTACGATGCTGCTGGTCGACGAGAAAGTGCTTGATCACCGAAAGATTGACGAAGGAGAAGGCAATCAGCGCGCCGAAGCTGATCATGGCGGCGGCAAGCGAGAGACTGATAACCAGCGCGAGCAGGGAGATCGCACCGACCACCAGGGTGGCGCCAATGGGAGTGGCATAGCGCTGGCTGATCGTGCCGAACACGCTGCTAGGCAGCACCTTGTCGCGCCCCATGGCAAAGAGAATGCGTGAAACGCTGGCCTGGGAGGCCATGGCCGAGGCAAAGCAGCCGGCAACATAGGCCGCGGTAAAGAAGGTAACCATGAAGGTGCCGCCGGCGCGGCGCATCACATCCACGGCAGCAGAATCGGCATTGCCGAAATTCTGCCAGTCAGGGAATACGATATGCCCGGCCCAAGAGGCAATGATGAACAGGATGCCGCCGGTGAGAGTGCAAAGCATGATCGCGCGGGGGATGTCCTTGGTCGGCTCGCGGGTTTCCTCAGAGAGTGTCGAGACAGCGTCAAAACCAAGGAATGACAGGCACAGGATGGCGGCACCCGCGACTATTCCTGGGAGAGCCAGATCTGCACTATAGAAGGGTGAGATGAGCGATGGCGCCTCGTTGCTACCTAGTGCACTCAGCGAGATAGCGATGAACACCGCGAGGAAGATGAGCTGGAAGGCGATGATCAGGATATTCATTTTCGCCACCAAGCGAATGCCTAAAATGTTCAGCGTGGTAACGATGGCAATTGCGCCAACGATCCATACCGCCGCCGGCATGGCCGGGAAATATTCCTTCATGTAGATGCCGATTACCAGGTAGTTGATCATCGGCAGAAAGATGTAGTCCAGCAATAGTGTCCAGCCGATCATGAAACCGGCTCGGCCGCCGAAGGCGCGTCGTGTGTAGGTGTAAGCCGAGCCTGCAGCAGGATAGGCCTCGACCATGCGTCCGTAACTGTAGGCGGTGAAGAACATCGCCGCCAGGGTGACTATGTAGGCGGTGGGCAGGTGTCCAGCGGTCTCCTGGGTAACCACGCCGTAGGTAGTGAATACGGTTAGCGGCACCATGTAGGCGAGGCCGAAGAACACCAGTGAGGGCAGACCAAGGATACGCTTTAGCGAGGTGTTGTCGCTGTGATGATTCGTTGTCGTTGTAGTCATGGTGGCCAGTTCCTGTATTGACGTTGTTGTCACCGCTTTTGTACGGCATGGCTGGCATTGCGTTTGTCATTTGTACTATGTGAACTGTGGTCAGGCGTCCTCGAATCCGCTCAATACATTCACGACATTGATACCGATTTCCTCCACGGCGTAACCGCCCTCGAGCAGAAAGGTGGTGGGGAGCCCTAGCGCCTTGAGCCGCCGTCCGCAGTCGAGGTAATCCTCGCTTTTCAGCTTGAAGGAGCTGATCGGATCGTTCTCGAAGGTATCGACACCTAACGAGACGATCAACAGTTCCGGCTGGTAGTCCCTCATGCGGGCAATGGCATCGTCCAGCGCCTTGGCCCAGGTGGCATAGTCGGTGCCGCTGGGCAGGGGGTAGTTGACGTTGAAACCCTCGCCCTTGCCGCGCCCGGTCTCATCCGCGAAGCCCAGGAAGTAGGGGAATTCCTGGCGCGGATCGCCATGCAGGGAAAGGAACAGTACATCGTCGCGTTCGTAGAAGATGTCCTGGGTGCCGTTGCCGTGATGGAAATCAACATCCAGGATCGCGACCTTGCGCATGCCGCCGTTCAAGGCGTGTTGAGCGGCGATGGCGGCGTTGTTGAAGAAGCAGTAACCGCCGAACTGATCGACGGCGGCGTGATGCCCCGGTGGGCGACACAGACCGAAGGCGGGTTCGCCGGTATTGATGACGTGATCCAGAGTTGAGAGAGCGATGTCCTTGCTGGCCTGGGCGGCAGCGAAAGTGTTGGGGCAGAGAGAGGTCTCCGTAGCCAGCGCATAGTAGCCGATCTTGCCGTCGATGTTGTCGGGGATCACGTCGCCGCGCATGCGCCGGGTAGGCCATATCGAGGCGATGGGTTCGCCTTCGAAGCCAGCCGCCACCCATTCATCCCAGGCATGCTCGAGAAACTCGATATAGCCAGGGTCGTGAACCGCCAATACCGGGTCGAGCCCGTACGCCTTGGGCGCACGCACCTCGCCCAGGCCGGCCTTGCGCACACGGTCGATAACGATATCGACCCGCTCCGGGCATTCAAAGGGCGCGATGAGCTTGCCGCCATAGAGTTCAGTCTTGGCACGGCGCTTCTTGGTGTCTTCCGAGTGAAATGTCAGCATGATCTTTCCTTTTTTATTCAGGGATTTAACAATTAAGCCAGCTATTTACTCAATAAGCGACGCAAAAAAATCGTTCGCTTTCATCAAGGCCGGCTTGATCAGAGGTGCCGGCTTGTTGCGTTTCATCAGCGCTTCCTCGCCTGCATAGCTATAGGTAATTGCCTGAGCGGTAAGCCAGCGTAGCGGTTCGGGTTCCCAGCGTTTGATCAAATGGCGATGGCTTACGTTGGCAAAGGCCCAAGGCATGCTTGCCAATCGAGAGTCACGTTCGAGAATCAGGTCGGCCAGGGTCCTGCCGAACAGGTGTGCGGCGGCGACACCCTCACCGGCATAGCCGCCGGCAGTGGCGATGCCGCTTTCACGATCAAGAATCCCATGGGGGCGGAAATTACGTGATAGTCCCAGGGAGCCGCCCCAGCCGTGGCTTATTCTCACGTCCTTTAGCACGGGGAACAGATCCGCCAGCAGATCGTGGCGCAGGCGAATATCTTCCGGGGAAATGGCCATGGAGTGCTTGGATTTGCCGCCAAAGGCGTAGCTGCCCCGGGCGCCGAACACGAGTCGTCCATCGGCGCTGCGGTGCCCATAGTTGATCAGGCGGCTGGCATCGGCGAAGGCAGGGCGTTCGGCCATGCCGATCTCCTGCCACACATCGTCAGTTAGCGGTTCGGTGGCGATCACCAGACTCTGCACCGGAATGACATGTTTTCTAAAGTCGTAAAAATCGTCGGCATAGCCCTCGGTAGCACAGACGATATTGCGGGCTTCAACACTGCCATGGTGGGTGTTGATCGTGTGATCGCTAATCGTCGTTGCCCGGCTGTGTTCGTGAATCGTCACGCCTAGACGTTCGACCGTCTCGGCCAAACCAGCAACCAATTTGGCAGGATTTACCGTCGCGACCTGACGGTGATAGATGCCGCCGTAGCCGTTTCGGAAACGCGCCTTTTCCGCCAATTGGTCGGCATCCAGCCAGGAGCAATTCGCTTCGTCGTGGCCGAGCGCATGAAGGTGCGCCAGGTAGTCTTTCTGAATGGCGATCTGATCCGGATAGCGTGCCGCAGCATAGATCGCACCGCCCTTGTTGAAGTCGGCGGCGATACTCTCACGTTCCAGCACCTGGCCGATTTCATCGACGTTGTCCGCCAGCACCTGGCAGCATTCGCGCCGCTGTTCCATCGGCAGCTTGCCGACATGGCGCTCCAGGCCGGCAAGATTGCCCACTACCCAGCCGCCGTTACGCCCGGAGGCGCCATGACCGACACGCTCGGCTTCCAGCACGACGATAGCCAGATGGGGCGCGTGCATTTTCAGGTAGTAGGCGGTCCACAATCCCGTGAAGCCAGCGCCGATGATGGCCACGTCGGCCTGAGTGTTCGCCTCCAAACGCGGCCGCTGCTCGGGCCGTTCGGCGACGGTAGAGGCCCAGAAATTATGCTGCATGTCCGATTGCATACTGCCACCTTGACAAGTCCGCGCAGGCATTTATTCAGAATCACATGTATCCCAGTATCAAATATCCCACCGCAGCGATACAGCCGGCCACGGCGGCGTAGGGCAACTGGGTGAAGGCGTGCTGGAAGGGCGTGCAGCCGCTGGCCTGGGCGGTCAGAACCGTGGCATCCGAGTAAAAGCAGGCGTGGCTGCCGAAAGTGCTGGCGGAGAGGGTGGCGCCGATCACCAGGATCATGTCGGCCCCCAGGTTCTGGCCCAGCACGCTGACGATGGGCAGAATGATGACGAACACGCCCCAGTTAGAACCGGTGGCAAAGGAGACGAAGCCCATGATGGTGAAGATGATGAAAGGCAGCATCTGGGCGTTGATCAGCGGCTGAACGGTGTTGATGACGTAGTCGGCAAGGCCAAGATCGGTGTTGACCTCGTTGAACAGGAAAGCCGCCACCAGCACCGCCAGGGCATCGATCATTGATTTGAAACCTTCCAGAATATTATCGAAGGTCTGATGGGGGGAAAGCTTCTTCAGGGCGATGAAAGCCACGATCATGCCCGCCAGGGTAACGAAGATCCCCATCAGGAAATCCAGATCGAACCACCAGGTGAAGAAAGCCAGGGACGCCATGGGCAGCAGAAACGTCCAGATGGTGCCTTTTGTCTGATCGCTGTCCGCCTCGAGATGGCCGATTTCGGCGTCGATATGTTCCGCGCCCGGAGGAACGCACTGCCCGGTTTCCTCGGCGCGCTGCTCCGCCTTCTTCATGGGGCCGAAGGCGGGAATCCAGCGAAAGATGAAAAGCGGCACCAGAATCACGGCAATCCAGGGATAGAACATGTAGGGAATGGCCTGGATGTAAGTCCAGATGCCCTGGCCATCCTCGGCGATGCCGTTTTTCTCGATCAAGGCACCAAAGAATACCGCCCAGGTCGAGATCGGGATCAGCACGCTGATCGGCGCTGCCGTGGAGTCGATCACGTAGGCCAGCATCTCGCGAGAGGTCTTGAAGCGGTCCGTCACCTTGCGCATCGAGGTGCCGACGGCCAGCGAATTCAGGTAATCGTCCACGAACAGAATGATGCCCATGAACCAGCACCCCATCAGCGCACGAGGCTTGTTGGTGGTGTAGCGCATCAGGCTGTTGGCGAACGCCTTGGAGGAGCCGGACTTGAGCAGAAGGGCGATGATGCTGCCCATCAGTCCACAGACGATGATGACCCAGGCGACGTCTTCGTCGGTCATTACCTCCAGCAGGTTCTCGGAGAGACTGCTCAAGGCGTTGCCGGGGTCGATCATCAAGGTGCCGACGAAGGCGCCGAAGACGAGTGGTTCAAGCGCGCGCCGTGTCCATAGGGCGAGTACCAGCACGATTGTGGTGGGGAGCAGCACCAGGGGGCCGTTGATGTCCATCGTATATCACCTCGAGCATCTTGTTGTTGTGCATTCGGGTTGAGTTCAGTGATTCGTACGTGCAGCCATTTATTCAGTGTTTCCTCAACGCAGTTTTTCGAGCAACTGGTAATACCACATGCCGGCCGCCAGCAGCGTGTTACCCAGTCGGTCGTTGAGCGGAATGCGCATATGCTTCACCTTGGCGAAAGTATCGAATTCCTCCAGGCTGCCGCTGACCGCATTGGCCATGATCTCGCCGATGATATGCGAGGTGGCGATGCCGTGACCGGAGTAGCCCTGGGCGTAGTAGACGTTGTCGGAGAGCTTGCCCAGCTGCGGGATTCGGTTGATGACGATGCCCGCCATGCCTTGCCATTGAAAGTCGATATCCACGCCCTTGAGCTGGGGGAAGGTGTGCTCGAGGCGTGGACGCAGCTCCCCGGCGATATCCTGAGAGTCGCGGCCGGAGTAGTTGGCGCCGCCGCCGAACAGCAGGCGTTTGTCCGCGGTCAGGCGGTAGTAGTCGAGCACGAAGCGGGTATCGTAGACAGCCAGATCATCCGGATTGATCGCCAAGGCGGTGTCCTGATCCAGCGGCGCGGTGGTGACGATACCCAAGGCCGCCGGGAACAGCTTGCCGCTGAGTCGCTTGCGTTCGAGCCGGTGGTAGGCGTTACCCGCGAGAATCACACTATTCGCCGTGACGCGCCCCTGCTCGCCGACCACGACCGGCGTGTCGCCATGCTGGATATCGATGACCGGCGAGCCTTCGAAGATCAGTGCGCCCAGGCCTGCTGCGGCGCGGGCCTCGCCTAGACACAGATTGAGCGGGTGCAGGTGCATGTTGTAGTCGTTGCGAATGGCGCCGTGATAAAGCTCGGTGCCGACGACCTGACGCACCTCGTCGGCCTCCAGCCAGTGGACGTATTCGCCGATCGCGTGATGCTGCGATTCCTCGAAATCCTGTTTCAACTCCTTCACGTGGCTTGGCTTGTAAGCCGCCTGCAAATGGCCGTGCTTGAGATCGCAGGCAATAGCGTATTTCTCGACGCGCTGCTTGATGATCCGGTGGCCGCGCCAGCGCAGGTTCCAGACGAACTCCCGGGCCTGATTGCCCAAGGTGTTGCGCATCTGCTTGGTCATGGCGTCCTGACCGGACAGGCTGCCGGTGACCTGGCCGCCATTGCGTCCGCTGGCCCCCCAACCGATCTTGTGCGCCTCGATGACGGCCACCCGATAGCCGCGTTCGGCAAGTTCCACCGCCGTAGCCACGCCGGTGAAACCGCCACCGACGATGGCGACATCCACACGATGTTCGCCTTCCAATCGAGGATAGTCGGATTCTTCGGTGATCGTGGCAGTGTAATAGGAAGCGCTGCGTGGCTCGGGCATGACGTCTCCCTGCGTGGTTTCAGATAGTATGATTGGATGCTGTGATCACATGTGTGTGATCACACTAGCAGAGGCTTACAACAGCGACAAGTTAGGATTGTCACCCACAAGCCGCGCTGAGATATGCTTTCAATTCAGATAGGAATAATAGAGAGGCCGACAGCGCAACATGGTCACGCAACTGACTGGCAGACGAGCCGCTTTCTCGCCGGATACCGCCTCGACGCGTTTGCATCAAGCGCTACGCACGCGGATGTGTGAAGGGGACTTTACCCCGGGCGAGGTGATTTCGATTCGACGTATTGCCGCGGAATACGGCACCAGCGCCATGCCGGCCCGGGAGGCCTTGCGCTGGCTGGTCACCGAGGGGGCGCTGGTGTTTTCCGATAGCCGCAAGATCATCGTGCCCGAGTTGAGCCGCGAACGCTTTGAGGAAGTGTTGTACGCGCGCAAGAACCTGGAAACCGAGGTTTCGCGTCAGGCCTTCGCCCATATCACCGCAACCGATATCGATGAGCTGAAACGCATCGATGAGCAGATCAACGGCGCCATCGCTCAGGGCGATATCGTTCGCTACATGCGCGGCAACTACCAGTTTCATTTTCTGATCTATCGACGCAGTAATTCCCAGGTGCTTCTGCCGCTGATCGAGATTCTCTGGCTGCAATACGGACCGAGCATGCGCTATATCTGTACCCGCTGGGGGGCTTCCACTATCGCTGACGACCATCACCGCGAGATTACCCAGGCATTGTCGAACGGCGATTGTGAGGCGTTCTGCCAGGCGATCAGTGCGGATATCGAGCAGGGCATGCTGCTGCTGAGTTAACGTGTTTGAAAGGGCTGATTGTTGAATCTCGAGTAGTACTATATTCTGTACATGTACATAAATTTGAACTGGAGCATTTTATGGACACCATCAGCTATACGGCTGCTCGCACCAACCTGGCAAAAACCATGGAGCAGGTTTGTGAAGATCATGCCCCTATCATCATCACCAGAAGCAAAGCGTCCTCCGTGGTCATGATGTCATTGGAAGATTATGAGGCGCTTCAAGAAAGCGCTTACCTGCTACGGTCCCCTAAAAATGCACGTCGGCTTCTCGAATCCGTTGGCCAGTTGGAGCGAGGCGAGGGTCAGGAGCGAGAACTGATTGAATGAAACTCACGTTTTCGGAACACGCCTGGGAAGATTATCTGTACTGGCAGAAAACCGACAAAAAGGTGATTCGAAGAATCAACCAACTGATCAAAGAGATTCAGCGCACTCCATTTGAAGGAGTTGGCAAGCCGGAGCCACTCAAACACGGCCTGGCTGGTTATTGGTCTCGCCGAATCACCGATGCGCATAGGATCGTTTACAAAGTCACGGATGACGCCCTCCTTATTGCGCAACTCCGCTATCACTACTGATTTAACGCCTGGGGCAGGCACGGTTCAGCGGTTGAGCTGGCGCCTTGGACTCACCAGAGCAAGCGCCAGGAAGATGATGGGATCGACATAGCTCGTGCCGCCCTTTGCCACCGGAAACCCCAGCGACCACAGCAGCAGGAATAGCTCCAGCGCGACGCGGAGCCACATTGAAGTAGATAGCGGTGTGGAAAGCGGTGTGCTTTTGTTCAGAGCTATCCCCGCGTTAGTCGTTTTTTCATTCACTGACATGAACGTTGTTGTTTTTCCTGGCGTTGGTCTCTGCGGCGTTGCAGCGCCTGAAAGGCATCCTCCCACAAGGGCAGACACGATGCTCATTCGATATCTTCTCGGTTGTGGCCCATATCCTCGAGGATATGATCATCGTAGCCGAGAAGCGGCAGGAAACGCTGACGAAAGCATCGACGGCGAAACAAGGCTTTGACCCAATTCTCGATGGCGTTGATCAGCCCCATGGGCGGCATGGCGGGCATATAGAAATCCGGCATCGGTGGCCTGGGGATCGATGGCTCGTTAAGTGGTGTTTTCACTTCGCATTGCACGGAATGAAGTTGCTTGAGGTTGGACATGACGACACCTCCGGATAGCGGCCATTGAGCGGCGCTGGCCACCTTTATAGGGTTGTGGAATCGATGAGGGTCGCGACCTCGGATATCACCATGGTCCTGGTTGTTTGTTCAATCAAACGAAAAGAACTACATTTACCTTTAAGAAAAACTGAAAGGTGAGTGGTATGACACTTCCTACTGCAGCACCGATTCGAAACAGTGCCTTGCCGCTATTGGATACGGAGGTATTGCGCACCTTCGTCGTGATCGCCGAAAGCGGCAGCTTCACCCGCGCCGCCGAACAGGTCTTCCGTACCCCCTCTGCCTTGAGCATGCAGATCAAGCGACTGGAAGAAATCCTGGGGCAACGCCTGTTTCTGCGGGAGGCGCGGCGGGTGAGACTGACGCCGGAAGGGGAGGTGCTGCTGAGTTACGGGCGTCGCTTGCTCAAGCTCAACGAGGAAGCGGTCACTCAATTTCTCGCGCCTTCGCTGGAAGGCACGGTGCGTTTCGGCACGCCCGACGATGTGGGGTCCCGCATCCTGCCTGGGGTGTTGGCGAAATTCGCCCGTTCCCACCCGGCGGTGCAGGTGGATGTGGTGGTTGGGCGCAGTATCGATATGCTGAGGCGGCTGAATGAAGGAGAGCTTGATCTGGTGCTGGTAACCTCGGGTAATCAAGGCGTGGACTCTGAGCGTGGCGAGATCGTGCATACCGAGCCGCTGGTTTGGGCCTGCCTCGAGGGCGGTGTCGCAGCGCAGCGTTCACCGCTCCCCTTGGCACTGGCTAACCAAGGCTGCGCTTGGCGCACCATGGCGCTTTCCGCACTGGATCGTAGCGGCTTGGCATACCGCATTGCCTATACCAGTGAAAACTGCGCAGGCCAGGAAGCGGCGCTGCTGGCGGATCTGGCGATAGCACCCCTGCCTCAGAGTATGGTTCGCGGACCGTTGCGCGAACTGAAAAATGAGGCCGGGCTACCTTCGCTTGGCGAGTATCAGGTGCTGTTGATTCATGGCGCCAATATAGGCTCGGCCAGCGAGGTGCTGGCCGGTCATGTGGTGGATGCGTTTCGCGGCCTGCGGTGATTTCTTATTTAAGCTCTATCTCCACAAACGCAAATGCCTCTTTTCCGCCATTGATGACGTTGTGCTCGGTGCCCGCCGAGCGGGTGTAGGACACGCCTGCGGAAAGGATCGCTTCCTTTGGGCCTTCCGGGGTTTCTAGGTTCAGGACACCATCCGCCATGGGCACCACGACATAGTCGTATTCATGGCGATGCCAGCCGGTTTCCCCGCCGGGCGGAAAGTCCCAGCGCGTCACGATCACGCGGTCGTTGTCCAGTTGCACCGTGGGGGTGGCGCTGGGGCGTTGGATCGTCATGTCGTACTCCTTGCATTCCTGCCTTGCGAAGCGCTTAAGTGTGGCACAAGAGATTATCGCTTTTTGTTAGGCTGGCCTAAGAGGGTGTTTACAAAATCATGCCGGATTAGTCAGCCGGCTGAGCAACTGGCGGCCTGCCGCCAACCAGACCCA